>JAWKTL010000005.1:0-238181 GCA_041399105.1 Pirellulaceae bacterium
GCCGACCTGGGACGACGATCTGCTTCACAATTTGCTGGTCGCCGATGGCTGCTTTCACCTTTTCGTCGGACAGTGCGACCGCCAGGACTTCATCTTGAGAAAGTTCAGGCGAGACATGTATCTTGGCTTTCACTTTTCCCTGGATTTGAACCGGCAGTTCGATCGTCGACTCCACCAATGCGGCTTCGTCGTGTTGCGGCCAACTTTCGTAGGATAACGTTCCGTCGTGTCCCAAGACTCGCCACAATTCTTCAGCGATATGTGGCGCATAAGGGGAAAGCATCAATACGAAGCTGTCCATGGCCGCATGCGGTCGCACCGTCTGCTTGCTGAAATAATTGACGAACTCCATCATTCTTGCGATGGCGGTGTTGAATCCCAGTGTCAGCGTGTCATTCGTCACCGCTTTGATCGTTTGGTGCAGTACGCGATTCTGATCTTCGTCGGGTGAGGTCTGCTGAACTTCGGCGGCCAACTTCGGCTGATCGGCCTCTTCATCGACGATCATCCGCCAGACACGGTCCAAGAATTTCCGGATGCCGCCGACACCAGCCATGTTCCAAGGCTTTGTCGCCTCCAGTGGTCCCATGAACATTTCATACATCCGCAAGGTGTCGGCACCATGCGTCTTGATAATGTCGTCGGGATTGATCACGTTACCGCGACTTTTCGACATCTTGTCCGCTTTGGGAAGCAATTCGACATCGGTGCCCGCCAGATAGGTTTGCCCTTTACGCTTTTCTGTTTGATCGTCGGACAAATCGCCCAAGTTGTCTTCGGATCGTTGTTGTAGAATAAAGGAAACCTTCTCGCCGCTCTGAACACGTGTCGCTTGAAGACCTTGTTGGTCGAAGATTGCCGCATTCGCTTGAGCCGCTTCCTCGCTCAAATGATATTGCGGTTGGCCTAGGATCATTCCTTGATTGACCAGACGATTGAAAGGTTCGGGTGTGCTGACGTATCCGCGATCAAACAGCACCTTGTGCCAGAATCTCGCATAAAGCAAATGCAAAACGGCGTGTTCGGCACCGCCGATGTAAAGATCGACCGGCATCCAAGCTTTCTCTTTTTCGGGATCGACGAAGGCTTGAGAGTTCTTCGGATCGATGAACCGAAGGTAATACCAGCAGGAACCAGCCCATTGCGGCATTGTGTTCGTTTCGCGTTTGTAGCGTCTGCCATCAACGGTGACATACAGCCATTCATCGGGTGATTTCCCCAGCGGAGGCTCAGGCTTGCCATGAGGTTTGTAATCGTCCAGGTGTGGCAGATCGACCGGCAAATCGGCGACGTCGACCGCTCGAATGTTGCCGGTCGGGTTACCTTGATCGTCGAGTTCGTGAAGGATCGGAAACGGCTCGCCCCAGAATCGCTGGCGGCTGAACAACCAATCACGCAATTTGTAATTGACCGCTTCGCGACCGGTTCCTTCTTCGCGCAAGGCTTCGGTGATTTTCTGTTTGAAGTCGGCGGTGGGGAGTCCATTGTAGGGAGCGCTGTTGATGGCGTTCCCTTCACCGGCAAAGCACGCTGCGCGCCAGAACGTCTCCACGCTGATCGAAGACTTCCCGGGATCGACGACTGGAATGATCGGCAAGCGGAACTTCTGGCGAACTCAAAGTCGCGTTCGTCGTGAGCGGGCACCGCCATGATCGCTCCGGTTCCGTAGTTGATCAGCACGTAATCGCTGATCCAGATCGGAGTCGGCTGTCCGTTGATCGGATTGATCGCATACGAACCGGTAAACACACCCCGTCTTGTTCTTGTCCTCCTGTCGCTCGCGATCACTTTTACCGGCGGCTCGATCGCAGTATGCCTGGACTTCGCCTTGTTGCTCGGGAATCGTCAAACGATTTACAAACGGATGCTCTGGAGCGATCACCATATAGGTCGCGCCGTAGAGTGTATCCGGACGCGTCGTGTAGATTCGCAGGCAGTCATCGGTTGGCTTATCGGGAAACGACTTCCGATCGGCTTTCCACGAATGAAAATTGTCCAGATTGCCGATGAAGAAGTCGACCTCCGCTCCCACGCTTCGACCGATCCAATCTCGCTGCATCGTCTTGATGCTTTCGGGCCAGTCGACAAGCTTCAAATCATCCTGCAAGCGGTCGCCGTAAGCGGTTATCTTCAGCATCCACTGCCGCAGGGGGCGGCGTTCGACCGGGTGCTTCCCCCGATCGCTTAGACCATCGATCACCTCTTCATTGGCCAAGACCGTTCCCAACGCGGGACACCAGTTGACCAACGCATCGCTCTGGAAGGCGAGACGATGTTCGTCTTGATATCGACGAATCGCTTCGTCACCATCGGAGGCAACCGAATCGGGAATCGGCAGTTCAGCGATCGGACGTCCCTTCTGTTGATCGGCGTCGAACCAAGTATCAAACAGAATCAGAAAGATCCATTGCGTCCAGTGAAAATAATCGACATCGGTCGTCGAAATTTCTCGATCCCAGTCGTAACTGAACCCAAGCGATTTGAGCTGACGACGAAAGGTGGCGATGTTCTTTTCGGTCGACACGGCGAGGCTGTTTGTCTGAATCGCGTACTCCTCGGCGGGCAAACCAAACGCGTCGAAGCCCATTGGATGCAACACGGAAACGCCACGCATGCATGATGAAATCGAGCGACGATATCCGTTGCCGTGTAGCCTTCAGGATGCACGACATGCAATCCTTCGCCGCTGGGATAGGGAAACATGTCCAACGCGTAGAGCTTTGCTCGCCGAAGTTCCGGCGCGGCAAAGGTCTTGTTTTCTTCCCGGTAGGCTTGCCATCGCGGTTCAATTTCGGAGGGTTGTATCGAGGCATCGGATTGATTGCGTTGAGGTCTGTTGAGATATCAAAGCATGGAGTCGTTCGGATTCCATGAATGTCATTGGTTCCGCGATTTTACAGAAGGGTGTAAAGGGCCGATAGGCGTTGCCGACCGCAGCGAAGAGTTTGGCACCCTTTTGCCAAGCAGTTCAGCGACATGCCTTTCCCGTTGCGATCAACGTTTTCCGCCCCCAGTCAGCCCCTCAACATCGAGGTCGCCCCGCTCAAGGAGCCATCGTTATGCAGACCGACCAATCGCATCGCATTACCAACGCCCTATGGCATCGAGACCTGGGGAACAAGCAACCTTTAAGCGACTGAGTTCGACACATCAAACGGAGGTCTTAATCGCCGGAGTGGGGATCACCAGCTTGACCACGGCGATCGAACTGGCGTCGCGCGGTCGGACGGTGACGGTCTGTGAAGCGGAGACGATCGGCTGCGGCACAACCGTCGCCAGCAGCGGGCATTTGGATGCCTTGCCGGAGATGGGGCCGAAAGCCTTTCTCGATCGCTGGGGTGTCCAGAAGGGAACGCAATTCACTTCGCTCCGCTTGGCGGCGATCGATCGTATTGAATCGCTGGCCTCTCCCGACTGTGATTTCCGAAGGTTGCCGGCGTATCAGTTCAGCCATTCGAGCGATGACTGCGACCGGTTGAAACAAGAATGGACCGGGCGGCGAAGCAACTCGGTCTGAACACGGCGTGGCAACCGGATGTCTCTTTCCCAAACGCCGTTTGCGGTTTCCGCGTTGATTCGATGGCTCGCATCAATACGGGGCGATACTTGAAGCGGCTGGCCGATTTGGCGGTCGAAGCCGGTGTCACCATTTTCGAGCGTTCAATGGTCGAAAGCTCAAGTTCAAGTGAACCGAAATGTTTGACGGTGGGGGACGGAAGTGTTTTTGACCATCTGATCTACACCGTCCATTGCAACTTTACCGGATCGCTGGAAACTCTATGCCGCGACGCCTCCATATCAGTCGTATATGCTTGTGCTGCGCGGGTGAAGAACCCTCTGGAAGATGCTTTGTTCTGGGATAACCCGACCCATACTACGTCCGAAGATTGGAAAGCAATGATCCGCATTTGGTAATGGTCGGTGGCTGTGATCATCGTACTGGAACATCTGATGAACAACAGCATCACCGGCGTTTGGAGGATTGGTTGCGAACGCACTTCGACGTCGAAGGGATTGTCCATCGTTGGAGCGGCGAACCGTTTGAACCTGTCGATGGATTGCCGATGATCGGAGCGGCTCCCGGCAAACAGAACGTCTACATTGCAACGGGACTCAGCGGTGTTGGTCTGACTTGGGGAACGGCGGCTGCTTCGCTCTTGGCCGACATCATGGTTGGAAATGTAAGTCGACTTGGCAGACACTTGTCTCCCAGTCGCAGCGGTCTTTCGAACGTTTCGCAGTGGATCAAGGAGCAGGCGACAACGACAAGTAACTATGCCGAACATCTACTCCCCACCGATCCAATCCGCGCTGGGGAAATGACGTCGGGAGAGGGAATGACAGGTTCGCTCGACGGGAAACATGTCGCCTACTGCGTCGACCACGACGGGTGTGAGCATCGTCTCGATCCGATTTGTCCGCACAAGGGAGGTGTTCTGCACTGGAACGCGGCGGAACAAACCTGGGATTGTCCAGTACACGGCGGTCGCTTTGCCGCCGATGGTCAGCGAATCTATGGTCCGCCAGAATCGAATATGAAGTCGATCGATTGAGGGCGTTTGGTTTGTGCATAGCGGTCTTCAACGATCGAAACTGACACATGCATCGTGTGTGATCCGAAATGAACTTTATCGCACATGAATCGCATCACTCGATTCCGGCGGCGAAACGCACAAATCGAGGCTTCGCTTCCATGCCAGTAACTTTTGCCACCTATCGTCAGGTTCCATTGCGATAAGAAATGACAAAACACGCGAAGGAAGACGCGAAAAGCAACCAGCGCGAAATCAAATCACGCGTCACGGCAGCTGATGCTTCGACTACAGTGTTGGCAAGCTGATTAGTACGGATATCCCCAGCATCAGCACACCAGAAACAAACATTGTGCAGACATGAATAGCGTGGCGATTGGTGACGTTGTTCCGCAGGATGCTTGCTTGGCTGTATGGATTGTAGTTGTCCATTCTCAAGGCATCAGAGTTATGAAGTTTAGAGGAATGCTAAGCGTGCAACGGCAAAAAATGACGACAAAATCGATGGTTCTTGATTATCACCGACGTTTCGATGCGAAAATTTTTGTACATCTCTAACCGTTGCAGAAAAGCGCATTTTCTTCCTCCGATTGCTAGCGTGTGTCAGCCCGACAGCATGAAGACGAGAATTGATTGTGGCCCAACCATCATCACTGATTTGCTATAATAAACAATCCACAGCAACGGACGACCTGGCGAAAATGTTTGCAGTCAAATTGCTACCACACAATACCCGATTTGAGACCAAAGGCCATACTGCTAAGTAATCATTGGCAACGTTATTCGCCAGAATGTTGACATGCATGTCATTGATCGTAACTCTGGCCACTGATTGGATCTTCGACTGATTTGACAATGGGGCTTACCGCATCGGTGGATTATGTCGACCATTTGCGAAACCTCCCAGATTGAATAATCAATAACTGCGGGTTCTCGACGACGATTTGACATGAATTCCAACCACGGATCCCTTCACAGTCGTTGCAGAACTTCAACAACTCATGGATACATTTAACGTCAGGACGAGCAAGCAACTTTCTGGAACGCGATTGCTATCGGAAATCTGCTGCATGCGAAAACAAGCGAAGCTGCCGCGATTAAGCTCGATCCGTCGCGGAACGACGTCGTGATCGGGCGTGCGGCGACAGGGTCTCAATACGCACCGATCGTCAACGAGACGCGCGGTCTTTGCGGATGGTTCGACCACGCGACGTGATATCTTGCGACAGTAGCCTTCAGTGGTTTTTGCGACGTGGTCGTCGGAAATGCTCAAGTGGTTTCGACTGCGATCCGGCGAACGAAGGATCGTTGATGTGCATGGGCAGGCTGATCAATTGATGATCGTCGTCTTGGGAGTTCGCTGCGAAGGGTATTGAACAACGCTTCGTTGGCTTGCGGATCATGAAATGGGCTCCCGCCTTATCGAGCGCCGAGACCCCCAATTCCGGGATCAGCATGCGCCAGGGAGATCGTGATCGGTTCAGTTTTCCCGCGATCCAGCGAGCTGCCTGGATGTTTTCTTCCGGCGATGTCCGATCAATGTCACGTTCGCATTATGAACGTGCAGTTCGCGGTCTTTGATCTGGATGGCACCGTGTCGATGGCACCAAAGTTGACCATGTCGAGGGCACCGACACTGAAGACCAGGGGGATATTCGCCGCGGCAACGAGTCGAAGCGTTTTTCACCACACGGAAAGACACCGCCGACAATCTGATCGGCGACTTCGGTCAGGTCAGGTCGAGAACCTTCGATTAACCCCGACGCGACGAGATGGCTCCATCGTGCGTCCGCCCGTTCCGGTCGCATGAAAGACAAGGCACTCAAAACCTTGTGGCTCGAGGAGTCCCGAATTTGATCAATGCAGGGTGTCGTTACGCCGAACATTGGGCAGTCATCCCGAGCGTCCGACCGCCTTGTTCCAGCTTGGCCGCGTTTGAAACCATTCCAGCCATCGCGCCAGCGGCATTGCCGAGCACCAATCGCGAGACGCGGTTCAAGCCCGCGATATCGACGACTGAGTAGAGCATCATGATATCGCTGCTGTCGACATACGGAGCAGTATTGCCGCTAGCGACGGTTGAAACCGTGATTTTGGGGATTCCGATTCCCAATGCACGCATCGCGGTCGTAATGATCGCCGTCCCGCCGCTGCCACCGATGCCGATCACGCCGTCGACGCCCCCGGCGCAACTTGGTTGAGAAGATATTGACGAAGCGACGCTCCATCAGGTGACCGCCGAACCGCGATCCGCCGCAAGGTCGGCGATCGCATGCCCGTCACTTTGCAGGACGTCTTGGCGAGGGACGTCGGGCGATCCTTGCGAGATTGCCCCGTGCCTACATCAACCGTGACTGTGGAAACGCCCCGCTCACGAAGCTGTTGCGCGACGAATTGTAGTTCGTCCCCTTTGGTGTCCATGGTGCCAATGGCAAAGACATGTGAATCGGAATGTTTCGCGGATGACATTGCGTGGTACTCGAATGGGGCTTGCCGCGTCAGCCGCAGCGATGCTCAACTTGCATTGGATCGCCCGCAAAGATCGTGCGTCCGCCATCAACGGGCAAGCAGACACCGGTGACAAAGTCATTTTCAACGAGAAACCAGACGGCGTGAGCGACATGCTCCGCAGTCCCCACCCGTTGCAGGAGCGTCGATTCTTCATTTGCTTTGCGAACTTCGTCGGAGACATCTTCACCGAGCATCACCGGTCCCGGGAGGATCGCATTCACGCGAATATTGCGGTTCCGCTGTCCCAATTCGAGGGCAAGACTCGCCGTCATCACTGGTATGGCGCCTTTGCTGGGAAGTAAGCGGCATGATCCATGTACGGACGGACAACAGCCCAGTCCGCGATGTTGATGATACAACCACCACCTGGCTGTTGAACCATTCGGAGCCCTGCGGCTTGAGCGGCCATGAAAGTACCCAGGGTGTTGACTTCCAAATACTTCTTCACATCCGCCACCGTCACCTCTTCAAAACGCTTAGGGCTCCAAATGGCGGCGCTATTGACCAGCACATCGATTCTTCCAAATCGCTGGTCCAATTCGCCAAACATCCGCGAGATGTCGTCCGAGTCGTCGATCTTGCCTTGAACAATCAAGGTCGCGGTCCCCTGCTGTTGCATCCGTGCGGCGGTTTGCTGAGCGTGATCGACGCTGTTGTTGCAGTGCAAGACGATCTGAAATCCCTGCTTGGCGAGATGCCAGGCAATTGCATTACCCACGCGCGGTGAACCACTACCGGTAACGAAGGCGACCGGATGATCCGTGCCGAATCGTTCTTGAATGCTTTTCATGAAGGCAACACTTCAAAGTTCCGATGAACCGGATGCGAACGCTTTCCGGCTGATTCCATGTCCGTCAGATTCTACATGTTTCAAGCGTTCGCGTCAGCCACGCGTCCATTTCTCAGATCGAGCGTCATCGGGAACTCAGCGTTGCATTCGCGCTGAGGTACAACGGTCCTTCCCCCGGTATGTCCGATCCGGAAGAATCGGGCCGCACGTCGGCTTTCGGCTTCAAATGCGTTGACCGGGAAGGTCGGCGAGTTCAATCCGGTCGGGGCGCTGACGTGGTATTGGCATCCACCGATTGCACGATGATTCCAGGAATCGATCAGATCAAACACAAGGGGCGAATCGACGGGAATCGTTGGATGCAGGCAGCTCGGAGGTTGCCAAGCGCGATACCGCACGCCGGCGACGAACTGACCTTCGACCCCCGTGGGATGCAAAGGCAAGCGACGTCCGTTGCATGTCAGCACGTGGCGCGAGTTCGTCATGCCACTGACCTTCACTTGCAACCTTTCCACCGAGGAATCGACGTAACGCGCCGTGCCGCCCCCTGTCGCTTCTTCGCCCAAAACGTACCACGGCTCGATTGCCTTCCGTAATTCGACGTGGATCGACCGTTGAGCGAATTCGCCGATTATCGGGAATCGGAATTCATGGTGCGATCCAAACCATTCACGCTCGAACGCGAAGCCACAGTCGCGAAGATCGTCAACAATGTCGCTGAAATCCTCCCAAACGAAATGCGGCAGCATGAATCGATCATGCAACGACGTCCCCCAGTCGACCATTTCGACATCGTAGGGCTGTTCCCAAAAGCGAGCGACCAGACCCCGTATAAGCAGTTGTTGTGTTAAGCTCATCCGCGCGTGAGGGGGCATCTCGAATCCGCGAAATTCAACCAATCCCAAACGTCCGGTGGCGGAATCGGGTGAATACAGTTTGTCGATACAGAACTCCGCGCGGTGCGTGTTGCCGGTCACATCGACCAACAGGTGTCGGAAAATTCGATCGACCAGCCACGGAGGCGTTGTCTCGCCCCGACGCACTTGTTGGCACGCGATCTTCAATTCGTAGATCGCGTCGGTCCTCGATTCGTCCACGCGAGGGGCTTGGCTTGTCGGACCGATAAACTTGCCGCTGAACAGATACGACAGGGAGGGATGATTGTTCCAGTACGTGATCAAGCTTTTGAGCAAATCAGGGCGACGCAGAAACGGACTATCCGCCGGTTTCAGTCCGCCGAGAACAACATGATTTCCGCCACCGGTGCCGGTGTGCTGTCCATCCAAGTCGAACTTTTCAGTCCCCAGCCGGGTCGTCCGCGCGTCTTCGTAAACACCGTTGGTGATGTCAACCAGTTCGTTCCAGTCGTTCGCCGGATGAACATTCACTTCGATGACCCCAGGGTCAGGGGTGACTCGCATGTGTTGCAGACGCACATCGTGGGGCGGTTGATACCCTTCGATGACAACCGGCGTCTGCATCGCTTCGGCCGTTGCTTCAATCGCTGAAATCAGTTCCAGAAAAGATTCCAATCGATCGGTTGGCGGCAGGAACACGTGCAATCGTCCTTCGCGAGGTTCGACGCAAAGCGCCGTGGGAACGACGCTCGATTCATCGTCAACTTGTGTGTCGACGGTGAAACTGTTGGGTCCCGAATGATCGTCTTCCGAAGAAGGATTAAAGCCGTTGTCTCCGTGATCATAATTGCCTGGATACGTCGACTTTCCGAAGAACTGTTCGGCGGGCAAACCATCGACCGTCGCAAATTGTCTGACCGGTTCCAGAGGCTGGCCGAGTTCAACGCGAAAGTTTCCATGACTGATCGCTTCGGCGGCCAGTTGCCGCAGATGATTCTGTCGAATCTGCTCGCTTGTCAACAAATGCCCGACTGGTTCGAGGGGATCGCGATCGAAGAAGTCCAAAGCGTGTTCGGGTTTCTGTTCATAGATCAGCGATTGCAGCGGCAAGCGATAGCCCATGGGTGAATCGCCGGGCAACAAGAACATCTCTTCGGAACGAACCTTCCACGGTCCGCTGGCCCAGTGGGGCGTCTCGGTCCACCAGACATGACGCAGCGGCAACGCCACGCCGACAGGCTTTGTTAAGCCTTGTTCAAAGATTCGGGCGATCCGCTGGCGTTCCTCTTGGGACTCAAGTTTTGAATCGCGGACATCCACGTTCGGGGGCAAGCGTCGCTCCCGCCACATGTAGTACATTGCGTCTTCATAAGCAAAGATGGCATGTTTCGGCTTGACGCCTAAACGCTTCGCCAACGCCTTGGCGAACTGACGCGCATCGTCGGCGGTATGCCCGTAGTCGGTGTCCACATCGGCCAGCCATTGGTCGTTCCGCCAGATGGGCTGGCCGTCTTTTCGCCAGAAGATCGCCATGGCCCATCTGGGCAATGGCTCGCCTGGGTACCACTTGCCTTGGCCGAAATGGAGAACGCCGCCGGTGCTGAAGCGAGACTTCAATCGCAACAACAAATCGTATGCAAGCTTGCGTTTGGTGGGCCCCACGGCGGCGGTCTGCCACTCTTCGCCATCCATGTCGTCGATGGAAACGAATGTCGGTTCGCCCCCCATGGTCAGGCGGACATCGCCACGGTGCAGATGCTCGTCGATGACATGCCCCAGCGATTCGATGCGGCTCCATTGTTCATCCGTATACGGCAGCGTGACGCGCGGATCTTCGTGGATTCGCGTGACCGACATGTGATGTTCAAACTGAACCTCGCATTCATCAAGCGTCCCGGTGATCGGCGCGGCTGATGTCGGCTGAGGCGTGCAAGCCAACGGGATGTGCCCCTCGCCGGCGAACAATCCACTGGTGGGATCAAGGCCAATCCAGCCCGCTCCGGGAAGGTAAACTTCGCACCACGCATGTAGATCGGTGAAATCGTTTTCAGGTCCCGAAGGGCCATCCAACGACTTTTGGTCGGCGGTCAATTGGATCAGGTAGCCGGAAACGAATCGGGCGGCGAAGCCCAACTGGCGAAGCAACTGGACCATCAGCCAGCCGCTATCGCGACAGGACCCGCTCTTGAGCGTCAGCGTTTGTTCGGGAGTTTGCACACCCGGTTCCATTCGCAATGTGTAGGCAATGTGGTTCTGAACGGCGACGTTTAAGTCGACGAGAAAGTCAATGGTTCGTCGCGGTTCATAATTCAAGGTGGCCAAGAAGGCATGCATCTTCGGCCCGGCGGCGTCGCGATGGAAATAGGGTCTGAGTTCTTCGACCGATCCGGCGTCGTAGGCGAACGGATAATCGGTGGCGTGAGGTTCGAGGAAGAAGTCGAAAGGATTGATGACCGTCATCGTGGCGACCACGTCAACTTCGACCGTGAACTCGCGAAGCTTGTCGTTGAAGACGCATCGCGCAAGATAATTCCCGAACGGATCTTGCTGCCAGTTCAGATAGTGATCGGCGGGAGAGACTTTCAGGGAGTAACTGTCAATCGGCGTACGGCTGTGCGGTGCCGGGCGAAGACGAATGACTTGGGGACCTAAATTGATACTACGGTCGTAGCGGTAGATGGTTTGATGATTCAGGGAAGAGCGCGGATGGTCATTGACGGATGCCTAGCCTAGATGTGGTGACGAAATGCAATGAAACGCGGGCATCCGTGTCCAGCCGTTCCATGCGCGAATCCGCCAAGTTTCGCTTTTACCGTGTGCGTGGACTGAAGTGATGCCTTCGCCTTACGTCAAGCGAATCATCTCGATTCCGCCCACGCGACGTATCATTACTGTCATATCGGCACGGTGAAAAAGTCTTCGTGAATCGCATTTCCGATATTATTGACGCGAACCTGAAAGGCATCGATAAATTCGTGCATTCCCTGCTGAATGATTTCATCGATACTCATGTAATCAAACTCGGAACTCAGCCGCCCGATCAGTTGCTCGGTGCGAAGTCGAGCGTACCGGGCTTGCTGCCGGTGATCTCCACCAACGAATGTTGGGCGCTAATCAAGCAGAATCGGATGCTGCGAGGAAGGTTGATCCAAGGTCCGACAGCGACCTGCCGGGTCGATCGCGCCGTGAACTCGGCGATACATCTCCAACGCGCTGTTGGATCGTAAAAGCGCCGACCAACGCACGACATCGAGCGATGTGCCGACGTCTTCGGGGCGTGGCAACAACAAATAATACTGAACATCGGCGATTCGAGAGATCTTGTCGGCTCGTTCGAGTAAGCGGCCCAATCTCAAAAAGTGCCAAGCTTCGCCGTGAGACATCGTCGTGTAGGTCGTTCCCACCAACGTATGGCTGGCGTTGCGAACGGCGTCGCAGAAGGCCGACGGATCCTGCAGAATGCTCGAATCACCGGCGGCGGCATTGATCATCAGGTAAAAGCGATTGACATGCTCCCACATCGGACTGGTGATCGTTTCCCGAATGGTTCGCGCGTTCTCGCGAGCAGACAATACGCATGAAATGATCGAATTGGGGTTGTCCTTGTCGAACGCCAGGAATCGCAGCACATGATCGCGTGTCGCCGCGTCGTATCGCTTCTTAAACAGATCGTGATCGCCGGTTGTGTAGACCAACGGTTCCCACTGATTTGCAAAAGCACTGCCATCCCCCAACGTCAAGTTGTAGTTGACGTCGATAAAGCGAGCCACGTTCTCCGCACGTTCAATCTGTCGGCTCATCCAATAAACTGAATTGGCAACACGGCTTAGCATGACCGACCCACCTTGCGTAAACCTTGACCGGGTCGTGCAGCGTCCGTGGCGGACTGCTTACTATTTATGAATATCACGTCTTTGCTTCCGCCTGATTCCTGAAAATAAACACCGTGCGTGCTCTGGAATGATGCTTTGCATTTAGGCGAGCGGCGGATGGCACTTACCTTTCGTTTTCATGGCAGGACGGACTGGAAGTCCATCCTACGGTAAGTTGTCATCCGCCGCTCGCCTTAATGAAGCGAATCACCTCATTTTCGGCCACGCGACGTATCTATCAATAATGAACGCGTTTGATGTTATCTTGCGTCAATGTTTCTCCAGTTGATCCTGCGACGTGGTCGCTCTAAGTTTGCGATTGTTGCTGTCCCGAATCGGTTGACGATTGTGACTGGGACTGCGATTGCGACTGGATCTGCGATGGTATAACGCCACCTCCCGACACGACCCAGGTGTCTTTGCTCCCCCCACCCTGCGATGAGTTGACGATCATCCGAACCTTCGGTCAACGCGACGCGCGTCGCCTGGCATGACATAGATGTCGTCGCCACAGAGCACGAATGGTCTCAAGTCGACGTGTCGCGGCGCAACCGGTCCTCCACCAAAGTTGGAACGGTTGACAGGTTCAGCATCGGTTGAGCGATGTAGTTTCGAGGATTGTGATTAATCAAATCGACATAGGCTTCACGTTGTTCGCTGGTCGCTTGGGGGCCCATCAAGATGCCGTAGCCTCCGGACTCATTCGTCGGTTTAACGACAAGCTTGTCCAGTTTGCGAGAACGTGTTGCTTTTGCGTCTCGTCAGAATAAGCATGCACGTCAGCATTGGCGAGAATCGGGTCATCTTTCGTCGGTAGTACTTAATGATGTCGGGAACGAATGCGTAGATCGCTTTGTCATCGGCGATGCCCGTCCCCGGCGTTGGCCAACGTTACTCGACCAGCACGATAAACATCAATCCAGACCGGGCACCCGAAAGGAATCCTCGCGGAAGCACAGGGTCCAGAAGTCGTCATCGATTCTTCGATAGATCACATCAACGTTGCAAGCCACGCGTGGTACATCTTCACGTACCCATTCTCGACGACCAGATCGGTTCCTTGGACGAGCTGAATTCCCATTGCTGCCGGAAGGTGTGCTCGAAGTATGCCGAATTGTACGAGGCCCGGCGTGAGAACCACCGCCGTTGGATCGATTGTTCCGACGGGTGCGCGTGCAGCAACGTCTTCAACAATCGTTCTGGGTATTCTTCGACGGGACGGACCGACATTCCTCAAGTTGAGGAAAGTCCTTCATGATCTCGCGGTTTTCCAGGACATAGGAGACACCCGATGGGCAACGAAGATTATCCTCAAGAACATAGATGGTTCCATCGCCATCGCGAACAAGGTCGACGCCTGTGACGTGGCACCAAACCTTCTTCGTCGGGCTGAAACCCTTCATCTGATGTCGAAAGGTCGTCGCCGACGTCAGCAAATTATTCGGGGATCGCTTTGTCGCGGACAATGGCTTGATCGTTGTAGATGTCATCAACAAACAAATTCAACGCGAGATTCGCTGCCCAAGTCCCGCCTCGACGCGAATCCATTCCTCCGCATCGATAATTCGCGGGAACGTCGAACGGCCAGACTTTCTCACGTCCATCAGCGACCATAAACGTGAACAATAATGCCCATGTTCTGCAACGCTCGTGCTCCGCCGCAACCTGTCTTCTCGACAATTCACCGGAACTGAGGGTGGCAGAGCGTTCGACGTATGACTTGCAACACGGATGGGCGTCTCCGCACGACCTAGAACATTTCATCAAAGCCATCGCCACATTCGTAAGCTTGACTATCGTTGATCACATCGCCTCGCATTCTTGACAACAATTGAGATTTGCACGCCGTGCCGAGCCACCACCCTGATTAAGCACCCGTGCAGATGTTTCTTCGTTATCATGACGTTATACGTCGCGTGGCCGAAAATGAGGTGATTCGCTTCATTAAATGCAAAAGCATCATTCCAGACCACGCACGGTATAACCCATCAGCAACCTGTCTACCACCGGGGACAGCCGGATGGTTTTCACCTTAGCAAAAGACAAGCCAAACAGTCGATGGCTTGTTTTTTAAGCATGAAAGCGGGGAGCATGACCGGAATTTGGGCGTTGAACGCACGAAAATTGGGCATCTGCTTCCCTTAAGGGCTGATGTTCGGCGGAGATGATTCGAGTTTAGCGGTTGAATCGGACGTAGTTGGACTGCCGACTTTGCTTGTGCCATTTGCCAAGATTCGCGATTCCCAACGGTTCACGAAAATGAAAGTGTCGGAAACAGCCGAATTCCAAATACAATCAATCGCTGGGTTCGGCAGACGTTATGCCTTTGGCTTATACCGTGCGTGGTCGAAATGATGCCTTCGCGTTAAATGCAGCGAATCACCTCATTCTGACCACGCGACGTATCGGTACTTCAACACCCATCTAATCGTGATGTCGTCGCACCAAACGCGAAGCGCGAAGCAATTCAATGGACCGCGATCGCAACGACGGCGGTCGACAAAGGTTAGGAGTCTAACGGTGAAGATCAATCTCGCATGGTATCGCCTTGATGCTTTCGATATCCATATCCGGTTTCGCCCCCGCTCAAGTACGGCGGATCCGCGTCGGCGTACAATGGTTACGCTGTCCAGCCAAGTGCGGTTCCCGTCCACCCGAGCCTTCAAGTTCAAGCTCGTCCGGGATACCAAAGCAACGCTCCCAAGCCTTGCCGGGCTCCCCCAGGCCGCTGACCTATGCCACGCAGCAACCCGCCTTCGGTCCGCAGCAACAAGGATATGCGTACCAACCGGCGCAGCCGTATCGAACGATCTCGCAGCATGGCGGACAGTATGAATCGGTCCCCGCTCCGGTTCCGAACCAAGTTGAAGCCTTGTCGTATCCGGTCAACCCACCTCAACCGGAAGTCCAACATCACGGATATTCTTCCGTCGGTCACGGAACTCCCAATCCGGGATGTTCGACCTGCAATCAACCGATGGCGTCCGATACGCACGTCTACAGCCAGCCGAACATTTATGTTCAAGCCGCTGAAACACCGGGCGGAAGCTGCGGGGTCCCTTACGAATCGATGGGGGCTTGCTCGGCTCCTGTTTACATGCCGGGACCTGTTGCGATTCAGCCGCGCCTCGCATGATCTCCTGTTTTGACTCGCGATGACAACTACAACCGCCCTTTGTTGTTCGACGATGCAATGCCATCGACGACACGGCCGCCGATGCGGGACTGGACTTTGCACTGGGCTATGACGTTACGGTCGGCAGCTATCTCGGCTGCGGTCAATACGCTGTGTCGGCAACGTGGTTCTATGCGAACCAAGATGACGCCGAAGGTCATGCCTGCGATGCCTGGAACTACCGAGCGAACTTCCGAAACTGGGATCGCGTGTTTCGCCGACGCCAACAATGACAGCACGCACTGATTACGGCATGCCTGCGACCGATGAAAGCATGTACGCCTACTTCGATCGTGCCGAGAGCTATCGCATTCGTCGTGACGCCGAGTACTACGTCGAGTTGAATCCTGACAGGGTTTGGCATCGGTGGTGCGGCACGAAGCGGGACGCGGCTCGTGTGCTCCGGTGGCATGCAATCCATGTGGTGGATCGTGCAACCAATGCTGTGAACCGCCAGTCGGTTGCGGCGGATTGGGTGGACCGATGATTCCTTCGTGCTCAGCTCGACTGCAAACGTCTTGGACGACCGGTTTCCGCTGGTTCCACTCGAAGATTCGTTCACTTTCTCGGCTCGATCGGAACCTTCCCCGCCGCTCCGGCGATGGTGGAGACGTTTACTTATAGCGTCGATACGGAAAACGAGTTGTTTGGTGTTCAACTCGGCGGTCAAATCGCCTACTGCTTGGGATGCCGCACAAGCATCTACGCAGGCGGTAAGGCTGGTCTGTGCCAACGATGCGTCGTTACGATCTCGAATCGGTGGTGAGAACATGCCTGCCCAAGTCTCCGACCTGGGACATTCGTACCCATCGTATTCCAATCAGGCCGTACGAACCGACGTCAGCGACACGGTTCTTGCCAGCCTTGCCGAAATCGACCTGGGTATCGCCTATCGATTCTGCGATTGCTGGTCGGTAACCGGTGGATACCGTGTTCTCGCCGCCGGAGGCGTCGCCACCGCGATCGACAACATCAATGACAATCCGGCCAACTTTGGCACGTCGAACGTCTGGGCGAACGACAACCTGATCCTGCACGGCGGTTACGTTGGAGTGAACTACAACTGGTAATCAATGACCGGAAGTTTTATGGCTCATCCGAACGCCAAGATGTCGGATGGCCATCGTTCTGTAACTTTCATCTTTGTTGCGTCGGCGGAACTGACTTGCTTAGCATTCGCTTCAGACAATCCGGTCGTTTCATGGCATGCTCCTCCAAGAGCGGCCATCTCACAAGGATCAACTGAAAAACATTATCGCAAGATAAAATCAAACGTATTCATCAATGATATGATGCCCCGTTCGGCTGCTTTAGGTCGAATGGGGCCTTTCTATTTTGTTGCGGATTCGGGCGGAGTCGGGTAGGCTCAATAGGGTAGCTCGGCGGGCTCCGCTGAGAGTCTCGGCTGAGCCACCGAGCTACGTACGCTCGTGATTGATCAGCAGGTTCCACCACTTATTCTCGAATCTGAATGAAAGCCCTTGTCCGACGATTCTTTTCAATTGGCACGCCCTGGTGAATTGATCTCGGTTGCGGTACGCGCGATGGCGACGGACTTCGAGGTCTTGTTGCCAGCCGATGCCGCTCGACATGCACCTGAAGTCGCCATCGAAGCACTCGAGTCGGTGCTTTCAATCGAACGACTGTTTTCGGTTTATCAGATCCATAGCGACGTATCGAAACTGAACCGCGAAGGGTACGAACATCCGGTTCGGGTCGATCGACATGTGTTCGATGTTGTTCAAAGCGCCATCGAGTTGTCGGAACGCACTGCGGGCGCATTCGACATTACCGCCGGTCCGTTAATCGATGCTTGGGGATTTACCGAACGTAGCGGTCGAAAGCCGGATGATGCGGAAATCGCCGACGCGCTGCGATGTGTCGGTTACCAAAAGTTGGAGCTGAATGCCGAGCGCAGTGAGATCCGTTTTCGAGAACCGAAGATGCGGATCAATCTCGGGGCGATTGGCAAAGGTTATGCTCTGGATCATGCGGCCAGGATGCTGGTCGTCGCCGGAATTGACGACTTTTTGATTCATGGTGGACAAAGCAGTTTACTGGCAAGAGGACGGCGACGTCGCGACGAACAAGGATGGCCCGTCGCACTGTCACATCCGATTCGCGGCGATCGAAAGCTGGGACGCATCTGGTTGCGGAATCAATCGCTTTCCACCAGCGGTTCGGGGAAGCAGTTCTTTCATTATCGCGGCAAACGTTTGGGACATGTCATCGACCCACGAACCGGTTGGCCCACGGGAGACTTCCTTTCGTTGACGCTGATCACGTCGCACGCCACCCAATCCGATGCGCTAGCGACGGGAATGTTCGTGCTCGGAAGAGAACACGCCATCAAATCCGTTCAATCGAGTTCGGGAATTTCCATGGTGGCCGTGGCCTCCGCCGAACGCAAGAACGAAGTTGAGGTAACGGCCATTGGCACCGATGCTGAAACGTGGCAACCGTTTCTTTAACGCGTTCGACCGAATCAAGTTCATTTCGGCCAGACGCATTGTTGTCGCGAAATTTGCACAGACTCGGCACATCTACCATTGTCCGGCCAGAATCCCGCGCAGCCCAACTCGATAGTCAGGATATTTCAGTCGCGGACAGAGTTCTCGACGAAAGCGAGCCGTCCAAATTCGTTTGTTTGTGGTCGACCGACGTTTGCTTCGCGAGCTTGAGTCCGGTTCGATAAACTCCGGCATCGGACGTCGCATAATACGCGCGATCTCTTCGTAGTACGTTTGTCGAACGACCGGATGACCATCGGACACAACATATGTGCGGTGACCCGACGAATTGTCCCGCCATGCCGCCAGGACCGCGGTCGCCGCATCATCAATGTGGATCAGATTCAGATAACCCTGTGTCGGAGCCACCACCGGTTGGCCAGCGGCGATGTCCCGTCCTCGTGGAACGCGATCGGGCCCATACAGTCCCGCCATGCGCAGAATCGTTGTCGCTGCATGCGGGCGATGCCGCCACAGAAGAGCTTCGGCCTGCAAGTGGCACCAGCCTCCCGATTCGATCGGCGGGTTGCAAGGCGATGTTTCATCGACCCATGAGCCATCGGTTTGATGATACACGCCGGTTGAACTGACATAGACAACGTTCGCGCTGCGCGGAATCGCATCCAGTGCGTTGCGGAGACCACGGACGTAGACGTCATACTGAGACCGATCTCCTCCGCGATCCCATCCGACCGCGACCAGAACTTGCTCGGTTGATGGGAGCGACGATAGCGTCGACCTTTCGTTCCAGTCGGCCAAGATGGGTACAATTCCCGCAGCGGCGAGACGAGTCGCTTTTTCCGCAGACCGCGTAACCGCGAAAGTTTCGCCATTCTGCTGTGCCAGCCGCGTTGCAACACGATTGCCCAAGTATCCACAGCCAAAGATGAGCGTCGATTTTTTTTTGTTTTTCAAAAAATTATGATCCAAAGACGGTTTCAATCGGAAAAAGACGGGGTTAGAAGTGTAATGAAAGGCTCGATACCGAACTGACTGGCGTTGCGTGGGCGGATTTGAGGTGAATTGCCCTGTATGATGCAAACGTGTCGTTTCGGAGCACCAGCGGTATAATCGAGCGATTTCGGTTGAAAACGACCATTCGTGGTGCGGTTAGGCTACAATGGATGGACGTCGCAATGCGTTAGGAGTCCCTCTTATCTTCATCTTTTCCTCAAACGATCATTTGGACAACGATGGTTTGCAAATTGAACAACAAATTGCATGTAGCGGTCTGGCTGGTGGCATTGCTAGCCGTCCCGCAGTTTTCTTGGGCGCAACAAATACCTTCAGGGTTAACCTACGTTTCGGCACCCTCGGCGTTGGCCGGGGTGTTGCGTGGCGAAGCCCCCAAGTCTTTGGCTGAGCTGCGAGCGCTGGAACAGCAACAGCGTTCCGTTTCGCAGCGTGTCGCCAAATGCACGGTTAATGTGCAAATTGGCTATGCACAAGGAAGCGGGGTGATCATCACCGACGACGGATACATCCTTACCGCCGCGCACGTTGCCATGCGTCCAGGTCAGCAGGCGATCTTGACGCTCGAAGACGGACGTCAGGTCAAAGGGACAACGCTGGGAATGAACCGTTTCGTCGACGCGGGCCTGATCAAAATAGACGACACCCCGCCGGACGAAGGTTGGCCATTTGCAACGCTGGGTACGTCCGCGAACGTTGTGCCTGGTACATGGTGCATTGCCGTTGGCCATCCCGGTGGCTACGAATCGCAGCGAGGGGCGGTGATTAGAATCGGACGAGTGTTGATCAAACGAGACACATCACTTGTCACCGATTGCGTTCTCATCGGAGGTGACAGCGGCGGGCCGTTGTTCGATCTCAACGGTAAGCTGATTGGCGTCCATTCCCGCATCGGAAACGATGTCACCGACAATCTGCACGTTCCCATCGATCACTACGACGAACATTGGACTCGCTTGGCCAACAGCGAAATTTGGGGACACCTGCCGGGATTCAGACCTCGCATCGGAGTTCAAGGCCGCCCCCTTGAGACACGCGCCGTGATCGATGCTGTGGGCAAAGGCTCGCCAGCGGACGAAGCAGGGATCAAGCCGGGGGACATCATTAAGAATTTTGGCGACGTCGTGATCGCTGATTTCGAGTCGCTCAAAGCCGCGGTATCCGACACGATGCCCGGGGAGCATGTGCGTGTGGTGGTCGAGCGGGATGGCGTCCAGAAGCGGATGATTCTTGTCGTGGGTCGTGATCCAAATTCCTGATCCGTCGTTCACTTCCGCCAATTTCAAATACTTATACCGTGCGTGGTCTGGAATGATGCTTTTGCGTTTAATGAAGCGAATCATCTCATTTTCGGCCACGCGACGTATAACCGGACAAACGGCTAGGATATTTATTTAAGGACTATCCACACGATGACTTGCATGCGTCTCCGTCAAACGCTTGTTTTCGCACTTCTGTTCCTCGCCGTGCCGACCTGCCCAAACGCGGTTGCACAGCCCGCTGATCGCGACACGTTCCCGTCGGAAACATTGCTCCCCAGTTATCTGCGTGAGCGGATGCTGCAACGGGTTGCGTCGCGTCGCGACAGTGCAACGATAACCTTGCTGATGCAACCGTTGGCCGCCAGAGCGGGCGAGAGCACGGTCGAGATTCTGTCCGACGGAAAGCGTGCTGCTCTGGGAACGATTGTCACACGCGATGGATATGTGATCACGAAAGCCAGTGAACTAAAACCGCTGAAACCGGTTCGGCTCCGTCTGCCCAACGATCGGCTTGTGGATGCTGACCTGATCGATCAAGAGCGATCTTTCGACTTGGCCCTGCTGAAGGTAAGGTCGGCGGTCCCCTTGATCCCCATTCACTGGAGCGACAGCGAACCGACGATCGGCAGTTTTCTATACAGCGTCGGTCGGGAAGGCGATCCGGTCGGGATCGGCGTTGTGAGTGTCGCCTCGCGTAAGATCGAGGATCGCGGATTGCTAGGAGTGATGCTGCAAACCGATGAAGATGGTGCGCGCGTCATTAGCCTCGTTCCGGGGAGCGGTGCCGATGATGCGGGGATCAAGATACGCGACTTGATTACGCACGTTGAAGGTGTCGCCATGAACACACAAAAGCAGGTCACCGAGGCGCTTCGCGCTCTTTATCCGGGGGATTATGTCCGCTTATCGATTCGTCGCGCGGGTCGCGATGACGATTTTGAAGTCGAAGCCGAGATTCGTGAACTCGCATCGTTGTCCGAGTCGCAAGACGATATCCGTGTAAACGGCCCACGCAATCACCGATTGGCCGGTTTCGAAATCGCATTGCAACACGACACGGTCTTGGGCCCCGATCAATGCGGTGGGCCGGTGATCGATACCGACGGACGGGTTATCGGAATGAATATCGCCCGGGCCGGTCGCGTTTGCAGCTATGCCGTCCCTGGCTCGGCAATCAAGCTAGTGGTTGAAAGAATGATCGCCGCGACAAAGCAGCAATAGCGGCGAAGGGCTGGTTGGCGTCACGCGTCGCTTCTCGCTCGCCTAAGGTCGCGAAAGCTCAGAGCGTCGACGTCGCCAGATCAACGGGAAGATTCTCCTGCTAGGTGACATCAAACGCGTTCAGCATTGATAAAAGGGCGGATAAGATCATCTGATCTTTTCAGGTCGCATATGATATAGTCACCTTGCCGGAACGCAGGCATTTAGGCGATATTGACACCCTAGAGCGACCACGTCGCAAGATCAACTGAGAAACATTGACGCAAGATATACGTCGCGTGGTCAGAAATGAGCTGATTCGCTTCATTTAACGCAAAAGCATCATTCCAGAGCACGCACGGTATAACGTCAAACGCGTTCATAACTGATGGAAGTAGCTCGACATCGACTTGCTGGGAGGTTCACCACGATGAGTTCTATCACGGTAATGATTGACGATAAGCACGTTCCGCTGTATCGCATCATGTGGGTTTCCGACACGCCTCATTTCTGCGGCGAAGAAGATTGCATGCGCGAAGGCCAATACGAAGTGCGGCTGGAACTCGAGGAGTCTGTTTGGGCATCGCGAGCCGAGCGCGACGCGACGCTCGAAGCAATCAACGGCTGGCGTGGCGGTGTCGAACCTGGTCCGGATGACGATCGTCTGTAAACATCTCTTTCACTCTTTAATCAGCCCCTATATGCAAGCAAAAGAAATCAAGCCCGGCAGCGTGGTCGTCTATGAAGGCGATCCGGTGCTGATGCTCGCCGTTCAAGTTCAGTCTCCGTCAGCCCGTGGCGCGGCCACGCTCTACAAATTTCGTGGGCGAAACCTCGTCAGCGGACAAAAGGTCGAGTTGACGCTCAAGGGACCCGATTCGCTGGACATGGCCGACTTTCAGAAACGTGAGGTCTCGGTGATGTATCGCGATGCCGAACAGATCCACCTGATGGACAGCGAAAACTTCAACCAGTATTCGATCGATCTGGAGGATATCAGCGAACAACTTCCCTATCTGGCGGAGGGACTCGAGGGAATCCGTGCTTTGATCTACAACGACGGCTGTGTCGGCTTGGAACTCCCCGCATCCATCGAAATGGATATCACGCAGTGTGACCCGGCGGTGAAAGGGAATTCGGCAACTTCGCGAACGAAACCGGCAACCCTCGAAACCGGTTTGATTGTTCAAGTTCCCGAATACATCAAAGAAGGAGAGCGGATTAAAGTCGACTCCCGCACCGGCGAATTCCTTTCACGAGCATGATCGCTCTTTCGCCGGGGCCGCCCTCGTCACCGAGTTGGCGATAGGCGGACGGCGTCACACGGTCTTGTTATACGAGTGGCTCGGCGGGAACGTTATCCCGCCGACGCGCGATTGTACTTTTCTTCAAACGCTCGTAAATCAGATTCGGTATCGATTCCAATCGACGGAGTATCGATTCGGCCAACGACAATTCGCTTACCGAATTCGAGCAACCGGAGTTGTTCCAGCTTTTCGATTTGTTCCAGCCGACCGGCCGCCGGTTGAGAAGTGAACCACTGCAAGGCCTCACGACGATACGCGTACAGTCCAATGTGTTGCCAGCAGATGGGAGGATTTTGTTGAATCAGCGATTCGACGTCGCCATCGCGCGGATGCGGGATCGGACTGCGACTGAAATAGAGGGCGAATCGGTCGGCCGCCAGCACGACTTTCACGCAATTCGGATCAGCGAAGTTCCGCGCGTTGCGAATGGGAGTCGCAAGGGTTGCCGCATACGCGTCGGGGTGCTGCTGCAAGAGTTCGATGACTTGATCGATGGCCGACGGTTCGATTTCCGGCTCGTCACCTTGAACATTCACGAAGACGTCGGTTTGTTCGTCGGATCGAGCGATCTCCGCAACGCGATCCGTTCCGCTTTGGCAATCGGGCGATGTCATGATTGTCTGGCCACCGAAGTGTTTGACCTCGGCAAACAGCAGTGGATCGTCGACCGCCACGACAACGGAGGCGGCATGCCGCGACTGCATGGCCGCCTCGTATGTCCACTGCAGGATCGATTTGCCGCCAACCTTCCGCAGCAGCTTTTGCGGAAGTCGTGTCGATTCCAGACGCGCGGGGATCACGATCTTACTTTGCAACATCAATCAAAGTTTCTTGACACTTAAGTTGCGGAAATAGACAACACTATCGGGATCGTGAGCTTGCAATGCAAATGTCCCCTCGCCCAGACGTCGCTCGAAGGCATCGCTCTCGGCCTGCTTGTTCTCAGGTTCGGTGTAATCGACCAGCGTTTGGCCATTCACCTTAAGAACGATGTTTCGTCCTTTGACGATAATCTCCTGCGTGTACCACTCGTTGTCTTTGGCCGGAGGATTGGCGACGTTCTCCACGCCATAGAGGCTGCTGGTCTTTTTTGGGTCTTTGTGGGTGATGTTGACCTGGCATTCATATCCATACTTCGGCCAGCCTTCTTCCTGATACTTCGTGTGAAAGTAGATGCCGGCATTGCTCCCCGGTGTCGTCATGACTTCGCACTTGAAGTGAAAATCCTTAAATGGGGCGGCGTCGCCAACGTAGAACAAATGGCTGCGTGGACCATTGCAAACGAGATTCCCATCCTTCACCGACCAACTTTCCTTGTTTTCGCTCGCTTTCCAACCGTTCAGCGATTTACCATCGAAGAGTTGCACGTACCCGTCATCCTCGGCCCGCAACGCTCCTCCGATTGCCAATGTGACCGTAAGAAGTGCCGCAAATTGATTGAATTGTTTCACGAGATAAAACCTCTCTTGCTAAGAAATAACGATATTTTTCGGACCACGCACGGTATAACATCAAACGCGTTCATCATTGATATAGCCTATCCGAAAACCGATGCATTTTGAATTGTGAGCCGATAATGCTAGCCGCAGATTCCGCAATTCGATGTGTTTTGGCGAGCGGCAGGACCGATGCGAGCGCATTCGGCTCACCGTTTTCGGATAGACTCTTACAGAAAAAACGCCAGGCGATCCAAGTTCGTCTGGCGTTTGAAGACTGAATTTGTTTGGAACCTGTGAGGGAACAAACTCAAAGAATGCTACAGATTGGCATCGGTGGCGGGAAGCTTACCAGCCTTGATCTTCGCACCGAAGGCTTCCCCGTCTTTCGACTTTTCTTCGTTCACCTTCTCGAACATCGTGATCATGATCTTGGTGGCCTCTTCTTTCGTCGCATCATCTTTGTACTTCGCCTTCAAGGCGTCGATCGTCATATCCTTCGATTTCAGGTATGCCGACATTGCCTTGCCGTATTCATTGCGGCTTTCTTCGGTCTTCTTGTCCTTTACACCCTTAACGTGACAGACGTAGCAGCCAGCTTTGCGAGCCGCAACCTTGAAGTCCCCGCTGTCATCGCCAGCATATCTGTCGCTCCATTCCTTCTTCAATTCGCCAATCGCAAAGGCTTGTGAAGCTGTAGTCGCTGCGACGATCATCGTAAGTAGCAAAACTCGCGTCATCCGTTTGTTTCTCCAAAGAAGTTAAGATTCGTTAGTCATCGAGAAATGATTATTGGCATTCATTTAGCCCATTTCACCCTCTAGATTAAACCTGCCTAATCGGCCATTGTCAAACATCGACCGAGATTTAAGTCGACTTTATCTGACTTGGCGGGCTGGGAATCGTATGAGGATCGAAGCCTGGAGGCAAAACGCCGTCCTGCAAAAAATCGGCGGGAATCTGCAGATGGACTGGCTTATCGGCGGGAAAAACATCCGACCAGATCACGGTACTCTTGGGTCGCTCCTCCTCGAAACCGGTGAACCAATCGGCGTCATTATTTAAATCGCTCCATCCAAAATCTCGCGACTGACCCGAGGAATCGATTGCCCGATAGATGACGCCCATCCTGTTCTCGTTCAAGTGGTACGCATTATTGCGTCCCTGGACAGAGAGACATTTTGCCGCAGTTGAATCCAAATCCGGCAAGCCGGTGACTTCAAACTGACGAGCCTCCGTGTTCGATACATAGGCACAATTATTCGACGATCGGTTCAATTGAACGGGAAATGGGCTGGACGGGTTCAGCGTGATTCTAGCGAATCCTTCATCGCAACGAGCCGTAACGTGGTCGAGTTTCATTTTGATTTGTTCCATCGCAAACGAAGCTTTCGCCGCGCCCCCCGATTCCAGAAAACGACCGGTCGTCGCCAGCAAACCGTTGCTCCATTCGACATCCAGTCGCGATGCGAACTGCATTCCAATCAAGGTCATCTGTCCGCGAAAGACGCAATCCTTCCACTTCAGCCAAACCAGCAAACCGCTTGCCGATGAGGGCGATCCAGCCGTCGATCCATCACTGGGGGGCTGTATACGAAAGCCGTACACCTCGCCACGTCGAGCAAGATTGTCGATAGTGATCGAGCATTGATTCAGCTCCACCTTTTCCTTCACCTGGCCTGTCAGCCCAAAGACCGTACCACCATCGCGAGCATTCGTCGCGTTCCAAACAAAGTGAATCTTCTCAAACGTAACACCATGTCCACCCGTGTCGATCTTCACGGGAGGCTGCATCGCGGGGATCGGTGAATCCTGCAAAACAACCGTTCCCGCAAATCCAGCCGCCGCGCGAATCTTTAGTCCGCTACGCGGTATCCGAATCTGCGGAATTTCGACACGATCAGCTCGCAGTTCAATGGTATCGATCGCCGGATTCGTCCGCGCGCGATCGAGCGCCTCCTGCAAAGTTGTCACCGAACGTTCCGTGTCGCCCGTTGAATTCGGATCAACAACCAATGCGGCCCACGGTATCGGTGGCGGATCGTTGCCATCGTCGGTGACGAATGTCGATATCGAAGACGGAGTCGACGACCCGCCGCCCGCTTGGTCTTCCGGGGCGATATCGTTTTCTTCCGCGGAAGGTCTGCCCGCCGTCGATTCAGCATTGGAAAAAGCCGCCGCCAACGGCGACTGACGAAGCCGAAATTCGTCGGCAGCCGGAATCTGCAAATCGTTTTCCCCGGCGGACATCATTTGAATCCAAACCGTACTCATCAGCAGCAAACCAACCGCCGCGATCCATGGCAGATGCTGCTGCAAAAGACTGGGCCATATCGCGGGCGTCGGTGATGAAACACTCCCCAGCGAGGCGGAACGTGTTAAACCCAACTGCTTTGCCAAGCGATGTAAATCAGCAATCGCGTCGCTCGGACGCGGATAGCGATCGCTCGGCTTCTTGGCGAGAAGCTTGTGAATGATGGCTGTCAGTTCGACCGACACCTCGGGTCGAAAATGTTGCGGGTTGGGAGGGGTCGCATTGCCATGATTCATCAACTTCTGCACGATGGAGCCTCCAGGAAACGGAGGCCGACCGACGAGCATGAAATAAAGAGTGCATCCGAGCGAATAGAGATCGCTGCGAACGTCCGCTTCACGCGGATCTCGCGCCTGCTCGGGCGAGATGTAATCGAAGGTTCCCAATGTCACGCCGCTGGCGGTCATGTCATCGGTCACTTCGACATGTTGCGAGCGAGCCAAACCCATGTCGACAAGCTTCACTTGACCGCTCGACGTGACCAACACATTGGAGGGTTTAATGTCGCGATGCACCACGCCCCGTTCATTCGCATGTTCGAGCGCTTCGGCAACCTGACGCGTGTAAAAGACCGCATCGTCGATCGAAAGCACGCCCTCGTCGGCGACCAAATCACGAAGGTTCACGCCGTCGATGTGTTCAAAAACGATGTAGTGCCAGCCATTTTCCTGCCCGACGTCGTAGACACGAGCAATGTTGGGATGATCCAGCTTGGCCGCGCTTTGAGCTTCATTCTTGAAACGTCGCAGCAGATCGGGATCTTCGCTCACCCGAGGAATCACCTTCACCGCCACGGTGCGATCCAGCCGCGTGTCGGCAGCCCGGAAGACCGCCCCCATGCCGCCGCCGCCGATCAAACACTCCAGGCGGAAGTTTCCCAGCTCGGCACCTTCCAAAACCTTCGCAACCTCCGCCGGCGTCGCCTGTTCGGACGGAGGTGGAGGCAGCGAGTTTCCGCCTTGCGAATCACCGTCGGCGGCCTCGACTCGCGATGATCCAGGAGACATGACCGTCTTCGAGTCCGAACTGGGTTCGATATCCACCTCAGACCGCCGAAGAACCGTCGGCGCTTCAATATCGAAACCCTCCCGAGGCGGGATGTCTGTCGTGCGCTCAGTGCTTCGCTCTGTCATCTGACAAACCGCTTGCAAAAATCCATTGAATGAAGAAAAGCATTTGGGACCTGTCGGCTTCCTCTTCCGAAATCAGTTCAACGCGGGCTTCTTGCGCCTCTTCCAGTGAAGCGGCAACCAACAAGCATCACAGCGTTTCCCATCCTTCCACGATAGTTGGCTTGGCAAGCTTGGTCAATCGAGTAGCGCCGATTTCGTAAACTAACGAACCGCCTCTATGCGACGGACGGACCTATGCCGCTTTGGAGATGCCAAGATCTGTCGCCTGACTGCGCGTCGTCCGACGAATGGCAAACGGACGTCGGTGGCTCCGCTGATAATAAAGACGCGTATTCATCTCACCAAGTAGACCGAGGCCAAGGAATTGCAGCGAAACCATGCCAAGAAAAACGGTCAAAAGAAGCAAGGGATTCCCAGTCATATCGATCCCAGCCGACAGTTTCATTGCTAGCACGCTGACGCCACAGACGCCGCTGAGTCCAAAGGCATACAAGGCAAGGCGACCAAGCAACTTCATCGGGCGATCCATATAGCCGATGAGAAACTTGACCGTGATCAGATCGAGCAAAACACGTGTCGTCCGACTGATGCCATACTTACTGGTGCCAAAGCGACGCGGATGATGGCTGACGACCATTTCGTGGCACCGCCCCTCGGGCATGGGCGAGAACGGAATGAATCGATGCATTTCCTGTACAAATCCAACTCTTCAGCAACCTCGCGAATCGCCTTCAGCGTACATCCCAGATCGTGAATCGGCAGTCCCGTGATCTTTGCAATCAATCGATTTGCAATCCACGAGGGGACTTTGCGAGACAACAGTCGATCCTGACGTCCCTTTCGCCATCCATGGACAAGGTCGGCACCCTCGTCCAACTTGCGCAACATTGCCGCAATGTCATGGGGATCGTTTTGCAAATCTCCATCGAGCGTCACCAACACGCTACCGCATGCTTGTTCCATCCCTGCTTGCATGGCCGCCGTTTGGCCGTAATTTCGCCGAAAGTGGATAACCGTCACCCGCGAGTCCTCCGCCGCGACGTGATCCAGGACTCGCTCGCTTCCATCGGTTGAGCCATCATTCACATAGATAATTTCGGCATCCAGCGAAAGGCCCGATAAAGCGTCGCTTATCTGATCATGCAACGGACCGATGCTATCGGCTTCGTTGAAAATCGGAATAATGATTGACAGGTCCTTTGGATAGGTCGTTGTCACCGGCAATGTCCTGTTCATGTGGTCCGCCGCTCACTTGATATCAAAGATGAACACGTTTGATGTATTCTTGCGCAAATGTTTTTCAGGTGATCTTACGACATGTTCGCTCTAGGACGTGTCATGCACACTAACGAACCGTTCCACACTTCAACAATCCCAGTTTATACGTGGCGTAGTCAGAAATGAGTTGATTCGCTTCATTTAACGCGAAGACAACATTTCGGACCACGCACGGTATAACCCTTGCCCAACGTTGGCTGAGCCCGAGATGACGGACTTCGCAACCTACCGGGATACCCGCTCTGAGACGCATCGGAATGAATCAAGAATCACGATATGACCGGCAAATCCGATTCGCACCTATTGGACAGCAGGGACAAGAGCGGCTCGCCAGGGCGAAAGTACTGGTTCTGGGCGTTGGCGCACTCGGAACCGTCGCCGCGGAATTGCTCGCCCGCGCCGGTATCGGAACACTGCGGATCGTTGATCGTGATACGGTCGAATGGAGCAACCTGCAACGTCAGTCATTGTTCGATGAAGACGACGCACGCTTGCAATTGGCGAAAGCCGATGCGGCGGCCAACAAACTGCGGCAAATCAACAGCCAAATCGAAATACAACCACATGCGTGCGACGTTCATCCCGGCAATATCACCAGCCTGCTTGGCGATATCGACTTAACCGTCGACGCCACCGACAATTTTCCAACTCGGTTTCTGCTCAACGACGCCGCGTTTCGACTACGCAAACCGTGGGTGCATGGTGGATGTGTTGGCTCTCAGGGACAAGTCGGCTTTTTCACCGGAACCGGTCATCCCTGCTTCCGCTGTATCGTTCCCGATCCACCGCAGCCTGGATCGGTGCAAACGTGCGACACGGCCGGCGTCGTCAACGCTGCAACACATCTGATCGCCAGCCTGCAAGTTGCACAGGCGATCCGCTGGCTCGTTGGCGATCCATCCGCGACGATGTCCAAATTACAAACCATCGACGTCTGGACGATGCGATTCACACAAATCGACCTCGGAGGACTGACGCCAACCGATTGTCCCGTCTGCTGTCACCAGAACTTTGAATTCTTGGAAGGCTCGAAGATTCAAAGTCCCATCGCTCTTTGTGGTCGCGATGCCGTTCAGATCCCCGCCGGTCAACCGGTCGATTTCGAAAGGATCGTTCCTCGTTGGCAATCGATCGGCACCGTTCAAAGCAATCCATTTCTGTTGCGGTTGAGCTGCGAAGGAATCTCGATCACTCTGTTTCGAGACGGTCGAGCGATCATCAACGGCACGAACGACATCGCGAAGGCCAAATCAATCTACGCACGTTTTGTCGGTGAATAAGCCGCATGAACGAGCAGAAATTCCTTAATGCGAACCAATCGCTCCCGTCCCGCTATCGAATTTGCATCGCAAAAACGAAAAAAGCCCGGCGTTTTTGCGCCGGGCTCCACAGATTCTCGATCTGTGATCTCCACCCCCATGGAAATTGAAATGCGTTGCAACCAGCCGATCATTTAAGAACGATACGGATTGGTCGGACGCGATTTGGCCGGATTGGCCTGCTCGAAGTTTGCGGGTCGAACAGGCAACGGCAGTTTCTTGTCCATCGCGGATGTTTCCGCTGCTGGCGTAGGCATCGGCGGTGGGTCGCCATTGAAAGGCGGGTTGATGACGCTCGGTTCAAGCAAACCAGGCGTGACTTCTTCGATGACGTCTTCGTCGAAGGGGTGCTGATGCATCATGGAGGCGTTACCGTTCTCCAATCCCGCTCCCTCAACCGCCGCACCGGGGTTGGTCTTGACCGGTCCGCGTCGGATCACGCCGGGGCGAGTATAGCCGTAGTCCAAGTAGTAGCTTGCGTCCCGTTCGCGTGCTCGTTCCAATGCATCCCAGTATGCTTTGTCGGCCCAAGGTCCTTCGTTCAGGCAAATGTTGTTGTAGTCCAACAACGTCCCCTTCAGATAGTGAACATAGGCGATCGACTTGTTGTATTCGCACAGGGAGCGGTAGTATTCGATCTGTGCCTGAGCACGGCGCTGTTGACTTTGCAGAACCACGTTCACCGGCGAGCGTCCACCTTCATACTCGGCCAGTCGCGCCCGCACTTCGCGTTCGGAAGCGGCCCAGCGATTGAAGCTGTTGTGAATCAATTCATAGTGAACTTGCAATTTGCCGATCGCGTCGCTGAGTTGATGAACCATCGCCAGTTCTTTTTCTTGCAAGAATGCTTCTTCGCGTCGCAACTGCAGTTGTGCATTGCGAACACGAGCCTTCTCGCGACGCGATCCGATTGCCGGAGGCGTAAATTCCAGTCGGGCTCCGACCTCGGTGTGATCTCCCTCGGTCAGGTCGGCCAACGCTGATTGTGGGAACGTGCTGTTGCCGACATTTCCACCATCGCGATCAGATGGTCCCAGCGTGTCGCCAACACCAACCCATCGCATGCTGGCCGACAGATTCAGATCGGGAAGCATTTGATTCTTGGCAAGAATGCATTCCAGTTCACGTTGCTTAATCCTTATCTTCTGAGCACGCAACTCCGGACTGCGATACAACGCTTCGGTTGTCACTTCATGCCAGTCAAAACTGATTTGTGCCAGCGTCGGTTCATTGATTGGACGAACGAGTCGTCCATCGGTTGCGGCGATGCCCATCAGATTCCGCAATTCGCGTTCACGCCCATAAACACCGAAGGGATCGTTGCCTGGAACATTGGTTCCCGCCAAGGCGGTCGTCAGTTGAGCGCTGAAGGCGAAATACTGTTCTTCAGCCTGGGCCACGTCCTGAGCCGTTCCCGATCCACTTTCCAGATTCAATTGAGCAAACCGAGCGGTCGCTTGAGCGCTGTCGCGAGCGATTTGTGTCGTTTCCACATTTCGATAGGCACAGTAGAGTTCCCAGTACGCGTTCTCCACGTCGGCAACCAGATTGCGCGTCAGCGATTCCAATTCCGTCAGCGATGTGTCTTCGTTCAAACTCGCCAGCACAACCGGAATACGATTGACCATCGTTCCTCGGTTGCGCATCAACGGATGCTGAACCTGTGCCTCCAAGACGACCGTGTAATCGCTGCCGACCAACCGCCCAACACTGTCAGGGGTGATGTTGTTGCGAGAATACACGATTTGCTCACGCAAAGATGCGACACCACCGGTGGCGATACGTTTCGAGAGGGCCAACTGCTGTGTGCTGTCCCAAGCCCGGAATTGCTGTGGATTGAAGATGTTTCCATCGGCAACATTGCGCGCTCGATCGGTTGTGTCGTAACTCAAGAAGCCGCTCAATTGCGCATCGAATTCAGCCAAGGCATCTTCAACACCACCAACCTGCGTCGCTCGCAAAGCACCTCGCTGGATCGTGCGGTTGCCGTTGTTGTCAATGGCCAGCGGCAGCGACTGAGTCGTCGACGACTGAATGGCCGGATCGAACGTCGATCCCAGGCCATCGGGCGAGCCACTCAAGATCTGAGCTGCCGTATTTTGACGTTGTTGGGCCGTTCCAGAAACCGTTCGCAGAACTTTGCTGTTGTTCAGCGCAATCGAAACGCACTCTTCAAGCGACAGATCCCAGAAATCATATTCGTGGTTGTCGACCGTCAGCGGTGCCTTGGCATGCAGAACGTCTTCCAGACTGGGCAATTCGACATCGGGGTATTCGATGGCGGTCGCTGTGTCCAGATAATGCGAAAGATCACCGTCCTCGTGCAAGTAGAACGGTTGCGTGGGAATACTACTGCAACCGGTCGCAAGAACGGTTAACACGATCTGCAGATAGACTGCGTATTTATGCGATTTGCGGTACATCCGACCCGGTTTCCTTTGAATGGGTCGCGCGCAACGTGTTCCGACGAACCGTTTGACGCGACAATCCTGGAAACCCCCCTCAGCGTCCTGACCCCAAAATCGGCATACTCACGCTGCTGCAATCGTTATCGTCCGCCTAATCGGCAAACTTTGACATTTGCCGGAAGAATTTCAAAGTCTTCCAAAAGATGTCCATACCCCGTATCAACGGATACCAAGAAATCCGTAACAGCAGAAGCAGATCCGAACGCCCCTTTCGTGAAAAGTCAACGTGCCACGATAGAGCCATTGCTGTAAAGTCGAACGATTAGACCTTGGTGCAAGTCGCTAAGACACTAGGAAGGCTGAGATTAACGAGGCAATTCCCGTCTTTTTGCCATCAAACACCGCGATCACCCAGCAGGCTTGTTTCATTATGCGTTTCATCCAATTCCGAAGCCTAGCGATCTTAAGTCTGGGCATTGCTTCTCGTTTGAATGTACCGTTGTCTAAAGAAAGCGAACGCGGCAATAACCAGAAGCGCAATGATCGTGATGACGGAGCTAAGAAGAACGAATCGACGAGCACTGGGAACTGCCGCCTTCTGCAATCGTATTCCATCTACAAGCTTTGACGCTCCATCCCGAACCTCAAAGACCGGTGTACCGGCCGGCAGGCCGTAGTTCTGATAGTCAAATACGGATTCGGACAGATCTTCGTTGACGGACATCCAATCCAGGCGAACCTGAAAAGAAAAGTCGTTCACCGACACCGTCGGCACTTTTAGACTCCCCGAAGCTTTCGAGGCTTGTGGCAAGCTTATGCCACGCAGTTCCATCGCTGTCGGAACCCAAACGCCCCCTTTCTGATCCCAGGCAATGCTATACTTCGCCACTAGGTCAGGATAGACTCTATCGACATCGATCCCTAAATCTTTAGTAGCGGCACAGCTCTTTGTCGCTCATAGCTTCGGACAAAATCGTGAATTCGCCATCTATTTCACGGCCATTGTGGATTTCCACGCCCTGGATCGTGTAGCCTTGCAGGGAGTCACATAAATCGTAACTCGCTGGCGGTTCTGAAAATACGAAACGGAAAAGATACCGTTGCCGAGCGATTTAATTGTTGTCGCCTTGGTCCAGTTGGCGATCGCTTCTTTAAGCATGATGGATTCGTAGAGTTGGTTGTAACCAACAAGCCCACATGCACGAACATCGAACCCTCCCCGCGTCCCAGGTCGCCCTCGCACATCGTGGACACCCACCGACGCTAGAAGAAGTTTCGCGTCATGAAGCGATGTATACAGTTCAGTGCGATCCGGCTTGCGCCCAAAGGTGCCGCGACCCTTTGGCGTTTCGATCAAAAACGAGGCGTCCTTGGGCATGGTCGAAGCGACAGACAATTTCGATGTTTTCGGCAGCTACCGCATCAAAAGACTTCTCAATGCCAACCGCTCGGAACTCTCCAGAGACCAATTTTTCGCGATTGTGCTGAATCGCGTTCAGCATCTGCCCCCATCTTTCGTCATGATTCTCTTCTAACGCAAAAGCATGCTGCGATAGGCACAAGAGCCATATGCTGGCGACACGATGCAGCAATCGGTTGAACCGAAAGCCGGAACCAAAACGGTCATGGCGAGAACTTGAAGGCCACCGACACAGCGAGCTATTCTTCGACATCAAACCTCCAATTCTGCTAACTCTAACGCATTTTAAGCCCAAGTCTTTCCGTTCATTGACGCGGAAACTAGAAGATTTTCGAGCCAGTTTTCAGAATAGCATGGATTGCTAAGTTGGTGTGCAGGACAGCGGTGCGAGCGTTCCACATTCGACCGAACTGCGTAGGGCACGAAGCTATACCGTGCGTGGTCTGGATTGATGCTTTTGCGTTTAATGAAGCGAATCAGTTCATTTCTGACCACGCGACGTATAGAGTCAGCCAATTTCAAAAGAGGCAGCACAAATCAACTGGATTTTGTCGAGGCGCACTCCATGGACGGAGTTGCACGGTAAAGTAGCGGTCGAACCGGATGAAAACGTGTCGTACGAGCGGCTTGGAGTTTTCTTAAGCCATCGCGTGCTTGAGCGCTTGCAATGCTCGGACCCACAGCATTTTGACGGCTCCGACGCTGCGATCCATTTGCTGGGAAATCTGTTCGTATGATAGTTCTTGCATATTGCGAAGCATGATGACGTGTCGGTAGTCCGCGGGCAAGCGTTCCAATGCCGCGCAGAGTCGAAGGTGTTGTTCGTTCGCAATCGCGCGATCGGTTGGCGACGTCTGATCGGACGGCAAGATATCGGCCAGGCGCAAGGAAGATTCAGCCATTGACGCTTCAATCGATCGCTCTCTGCGAATGTCCCGTTTCCGCGTTTCTCCGTAGGCACGTCCCAATTTGGCGAGCTGAAACGCCAGGATTTGCCTCAGCCATGCGCGACGCCCTTCTTCGTCACCGCGAAAGTCATCCCAGTGCCGCCACGCTTCCAACATCGTTTGCTGGACAACGTCCGAAGCGGAGAACTTCCCTTGGTAACGGCTATGTATCTCCAGCCCGGCCAACAACCTTAGCCAAGGCCGATAGATTGCCAACTGCGATTCATGATTGTCGTTGCTTGACATGGCGGAATTAACAAAGTCAGCGCGGTTCGAGTCGCCGTTCAGCGTTGGATGGTGTTCTGTTTGATGGAGTGCCACGGTAGAATCACGCGAAGCACGAGCCAGCACGTTTTTAGAAAAGACGTCACAATCAGCCAGAGGAATGGCACATAGAAAATCCAGTAAACGACCGGTACCAATCCATAATACCATCCACGCAGATCGAAACGTTCCCCCGCTTCGAAAGCTCCGTATCGTGTTGAATCAAAATGCATCGAAAGGGCCGCGACGCAAAGGGCGACGAGCAATGTGGCCAAGACGCAATATGCGATGTAGCGTCGTTTGCCTTGTCGCCACCAGCGAGCGAAGAGAATGACACTGACGATCACAGGCACCGTCCCCACGGCGATCAAGAGTTTGGCTTCCATCGGCATGAACTCGGGTCGAGCAGGATGAAACGCGGCGGCCGTCCCCATCAAGGCACCGATCACGGGGAGCAGCAGCAACGTTTTCATTCCCCATCTTCGCCGAGAAATTACCCAATAAAGAAAGGTCACCGGAATGATGGTAAAGGCTAGCGCGTAGAACGCGATCCAACCGGCAACCTCTTCGATCCCATCGTATTCGTGCTTGCTGGGTACCCAGGGAAGTGGACGTAAAAGTCGAGGGTCGGGATCGCCAGGCGCGGTCAAGGCCAAGTGGGGCGGGACCGCATTCCAAGACGCAAGATGCGGTAGCGTACTTCCGGCTTGCCGGACGATCACACCGCCATCGGCCTGGAACAGACCGACCGGCGGCGTTTTTTCCGTCGGCCCTGTCAGCATTGTCGCATCCACCGCAATCTCGTCGTAAGCCGGGCCGGTGCAAGACCAGGTCGTCCGTCCGGTCGTAGCGTCCAATCCACGAAGCGAATGATCGCTGGAGCCACCGGCGACGACGATGCGTCCGACGGACGTCTCGCTGGGCAGGATTCCAATCACTTCCTCCATATCGGCCACCACTTTGCGGCGTTCCCAAAGCGGTTGGTCCAGTCGATCGATTGGCAGCAGTGAAACCTGAAGATGATTGATAAACAGCAATTCGTCCTGTTGATCGTGATCCGCATCGAGAATCCAGATCCGCTCCCCTTCGGCAAAGAACGTTTCCTCCTCGCGCCGATGGGATAGCGTTTGCCCGGCCTCATCGATAACGAAAATCTCACGTGCTTGGTTCCACAACAGCAGAGCGACCGCCTGCTTCCCGTTAGAACGTCGCGCGAGCAACGGGCGAAGCCGATCCTGCAGCCGATCGATGCGGCCGTCGACCGCATTTCCGTGAGGTGTGATGCCGAAAGCATCCCAGTGCCAAATTTCTTGCCCGTTATCGCCGTGCAACGCCGATACTCGCAGCAATGGCTTGCGACTTGTCGGGTCTGATCCGAAACTCATTACGATTGCTTCCAGCCGACCGTCTCCGTTCAAATCGCCGCAAGCGGCCGGCAAACACTGTCCAAACGCATTTTGCCCCGACCCATCAACATCCATTCCCGACTTTGTCAAAGGCGTACGCCACAGTGTCTGCCCGGATTCACCGTCGATGGCCAACATGTCCAGCGCATCGGACTTAGAATCCCGTTGCGCGGGAAGCAAGAGGTCTTCCGTGCCATCACCATTTAAATCTCCGTATGCGGATTCCACCCATGCGGTCCGAAACTCGAAGTGCTTGCCGTAGTTATCGGGTTGCGCTTCGGTAAGCGGCTTGGTCCAAACGACTTTGCCATCGTTACCGGAAAGGACTGCAAGCCAAAGAGCGGGATCATTGTGAACCGAACGTGTGAAGTCTCCGGTCTGCTCCGCGACGTGCGTGGGTTGACCGTAGTCGACCGAAGCGACGATGACAACTTCGGGCTCACCGTCGCCGTTCAGATCGCGAACGTCCACCATCGGTATCGCATCGATATGCGCGGCCGCGAACTCCGCTTGCCACAAGCGATCGCCGTCGGCTCCCGAAACAGCCACAAGCAGCGGCTGAACATCGTGGTTGTATCGTGTCGGGTCCCACAACAGCAGGACATCCGGCACGCCATCTCGGTTAAGGTCATGAAAATGATTCGCGATTCGATGGCTCGGATTGTGCTGAGCAGTCGACTGCGTGAAATAACGCCCCGCGCGTCGCATCGCATTGCTGCGCCAGATCACTCTTCCGCTGGCACCAGAGCGAGCCTCGAACTCGCCTCGAACGGTCTCCGGAATCAAATCGCCGACGCCATCACCATCGATATCACCAACATTCATCTGCGGCGGCAATAGCTCGTGCCACAGTTCCCGTTCGACGCCATGAACGGCATGCAGTTTCGCACCGCCATGCATATCGTGCTCGTTCGTTTCCTGAACGAGCAGGAGATCGTCCGTTCCGTCGCCATCCAGATCCGCAATATGGACCTGCGAAACATCGACCGCCAATGCGTTCAAATTGCCGGTTCCCGACGAGACCAACGCGAGACGATCGGTCGATTTGTCTTTGGTGGAATGATTGTCCTCGCGACGCAGCGGTACGATTAATTGGGGCCAACCGTCGAGCCCCTTTTCGTACCAAGCGAGGCCTCCCATATTGAAATGCCCCTCTTCAAAGCCACCGATCAACAACGGTTGCCGAAGTCGCCAGAGAGAACGCCCATCGCGACCGGAAAGGGCGTCGACGTAGAGATCGAGTTCTTCGCCCCACTGGGAAGCGACACAAATGTCGCGGACTCCGTCGTTGTCGATGTCAGGACCGTCGATAAACCGGCTCAATTGTCGATCCGCGTTGAAGATTTGTCGTGTCCAGCGAACCGTTCCCGAGCGACCATCGATCAAATGAACGTGTCCCCACGGCGGGCTAAATGCCTTCTGCGAGATCGATTTGCCGGGAACGAGGATCTCGAGCGATCCGTCTTGCTCCAGGTCAACGATCAGCGGCCAATCCGGAGGGGGCAAATCGACTTCAAACTGAAATGGAAGCTCGGCATCCAAAGGTAACTGCCACAGCCGATCCTTACGCTGCGACGACCATGCGACAAGCTGATGTTTGCCCTCGGTTCCAGGCGTTTGCTCAACAAGCAACAGGTCGACCGACCCGTCATCATCCAAATCAGCAAAGCGGGGCGGAAGCACCGTCCGCAAGCCGACGTCCGCCGGTGGTTCTTTCGGCAAGGTCGTACCGGTTGCCAGTTCGAGACGAACAAACTGCTTGCCGCACAATGCGGAAACCTCAGTCGGTTCGGTCTGTGAAGGTCCCAGATACAGATCGCTCTGACGATACGTGTCGGTTTCTTGACGCGTCTGTTCGCCCGCCCGACGTGTCCGGTAGTATCGGTTCAAGCTGGACGATCCACCGGAACGCCCGCCTCCGCCGATGTAATACCACTGCATCGCATCGGGCACCTTTTCACCCGTTTCCAGTTGAAATCGTTCAGGTGCGAGATCGTATCGCCAAATCGCGACGCCATCGTCGCCCGACAACAACTCAATCCACCGGTCAATTCTTGAATTGTCATTGTAGATAAACGACGCAACCACGTCTGAAACGCCGTCGTCGTTTTGATCGGGAACCAAACGTGGCGGTTCTAGAACCTGCGCTTGCAGACCACCAGACTTAACCGGGTTCGCCGCGGCAGCTTCACCCCGCGCGGCCAACCAGAGAGGAGTTCCATCGCGACCGTTGACGGCCAAAATCCATGCTTGATGCCTTGCCGCCAATAGCATGTCGGTGTGTCCATCGCGATTCAGATCGATCGCGTTCACCGACTCGATGGAATCAACGGAGTGCGTTGTCTGAAACAAACCGTTCTCGGTGTGCTCCGATCCGGCACGACCGATCACCCAAGGTCGACTATCAAAGAGGTTTAATCCATTGGAAAAGATACCGCCGTGTAGCCGATTCCAAGGCCAAGTGAGGTTGACTCCATCGGTCAGCAGTTCGTGCTTTGGTTCAGCAAGATTCAACTCCCACTGGGGCCATCCACCCAAACCGTGAAGGCAGCGAATTCCCGTTGCATTCAACTCAATCAAGTCGATGCCAATTGGAGGGACGGCCACAGACTTCAATGCGCGATCACCATCAGCTTCACGCTGGAACGGAAAGCCCTGACGAGGAACCAACCGAAAGCTTCCGGCAATGTCGACATTTTTCCAAAGCAGTTGCTTTTCGAGATTCAGCTTTTGATCCAGCATCTGACCAGCCGACAGATCGACGTCAATCGTGTCGCTCAGTCGACCGGCACCAAGGACACGCATTTGATATTTACCCGAATCGATTTCCCGTCGCTCACCCGTCGGCACGGTGAAGGGGGGCAAGGTTCGCTCGCCACCGCGTCGCAACTCGACAACCAACGGGGGATGCTCGGTGCGAAGCATCATGCTCGCCAGTTGCATCCGATGCCACGCGTATAAGCCGGTTGTGGCAAGGGCAATCAAGACAACGGTCCCCACGATGGCGGCTGCCGTCAACTTTACATTGCGTTCTTGGCGTTTGACCCAACGTGAAGCTCGCTCAATCGCTCCGGCGCGCCGCGCGGCAATCGGTCGCCCGTCGATGAAAGCTCTTAAGTCGTCGGCAAGATCGGCGGCGGATTTGTAACGTTGCGTGGCATCCTTCGACAGACATTTCATCAAGATCGTATCGAGGTCACGCGGCAGCGAAGGACATCTTGCTCGGGCCGATTTCGGTTCGACCGATAGAATCTGACTGATCACTTCGTGAGGCGAATCGGCCGTGAAGACCGGTGTCCCGGTGGCCAATTCATACAAGGTCGCTCCGAGGGAATAGATATCGGTACGATGATCCAGCACGCGACGCGTCGCCGAAGCCTGTTCGGGACTCATGTAACGCGGTGTTCCCAGCAGAGCCCCCGTCATGCTGAGCGTAACATCGTCGGAGCGTTTTGCCAGGCCAAAATCGGTTAACCAGATTCGCCCCTCGGCATCGTCGATCAACAGATTCGATGGCTTGACGTCGCGATGGATCACGCCGCGCGCATGTGCATGGGACAGTGCCTCAGCCGCTTGCAGCCCCCATTTCACAACGGTCTCCGCCGCGATGGGACGCGTCTGCGTCGTCCCATCGACAAGCGATGAATCGCTGCGTGCGAACTGGTCCAGACTGCGACCCACGATGTACTGCATGGCATAGTAATGCACGCCGTTCTCCACGCCGACCGCAAAGATCGGGACGACATTCGTGTGGTGCAGGCAAGCAACCGTTTCGGCCTCGCGTTGAAAACGTTCAACCGCATCGGGATCGCTGACCGCTCCAAACCGCATCACTTTCAACGCGACTTTGCGTCCCAACGAGATCTGCCTTGCTTCATAGACCGCTCCCATCCCGCCGCGACCAATCTCGCGGATGATCTCAAAATCGCCCAACCGTTTCGCTGAAACATCGCGATCACCTGAACCATGAATAAACTCCAGCCCGGCCAAGCAAGCTTGCAGCGAATGGGCCAGTTCCGGATGTTCAGCAAGCAGTGCTTCGCGATCAGGCTGTTGCCCGGCCTTCAACTGAGCGAGATAGTCGTCGAGTATCCTGACGACCTGCGACGCCACATCAGCATCCGCCTCTTCCTGTCGCGGCAGATCCGCGGTTTCATCGAGTTCAGGGTGAGAGTCTCGAAATTCAGGCATCGCAAAGGTTCCTCGATCGATTAATTAAACTCAGCCGAACCTATCGAGTACCGAAACAGCAACGGACGTCACGCCAAAAATCGCAATTTATCATGAATTCATTCCAGTCCAATGCATCCGCTGTTAAGATTCACTCCGCTGGCGAGGCTGTCGCCAACAAAGGGTGACGGGGCTTTGGACACTTTATACCGTGCGCGGTCTGGAATGATGCTTTTGCTTTTAATGAAGCGAATCACCTCATTTTCGGCCACGCGACGTATACATGCGCGATCCGTGTACGCTCAATTTGGATTCGGACAAGCAGTGCATGCCGCTGGCTGTTCTGGCAAACCAGAATATCGTCTTATCGGACGAAACTTCAAAGGAACCCGCCAGCGGCTATCACGAGTTCAACTATGGACGCGTTAGGGAAGGGGCCGACAACTGGATGCAAGCCATCCGAGTCACGCAACCCGAACCACGATCAGACGTTTCCGGAATGGTGACGGTCACGTTCCGAGCCGAAGGGATGACGGAAGCGACAGCGTTTTGCTGGCGTCAACCAATCGATTCGGATGCCTCTCAGAAATGGGGCCGTGACGTCAATCTCACCCCCGACGGTATCTCGCTCAATGGACGGGGAAACGGTTCGTTCCGTTTCGATGCGAACACATTTCCCAACGGCCCTATCACGGTGCGAATCTATGCGAAAAACGACAGCGGTAAGAAGGACATCTTCGAGCTTCAGCTTTTCAACACAGGTGGCGTGGTCTGGAAGCAAGGAATCCCCGATGCTTCGCCACCTGCGGCCAAAGACTTGAAGCTGATCTTCGAAGACGACTTCGACGGTCCTCTATCGATCTCCGCCGATGGTCGTCAGACGACGTATTCAGTGCACAAACCAGGTGGTGGTGATTTCAGCGGCTGGCCCTTTTCCGATGGAATCGGCGAGGGAAAGCCGTTCAGTCGGAAGGGACATGGTTGCGGATCGCGGCACGCAAGAACGACGAAGCGCCGAATGGTTACAGCGGTTTGATCGCTTCGGTCGGCTCAAACTTTCAAGGCGTCTGGGCCAAGGCACCTTGCTATCTGGAATGTCGCTTCATCGCGCAATCCGCTGCCGGAACTTGGCCTGCGTTTTGGACACTCGCCCCGGGGGACAATGGTTCCGACGAACTTGACATCGTCGAAGCCTATGGTGGTCGTGGAAAGGAAATCCCAATCACCCCGGCTATTCCATCGTCTCTCACTTCTGGGGCCAGAAAGATCGCGACGGACAAGAGAAGAAGGCTTTTTCGGCATCTCCTGAGATCACTCAGCTCGGCGGAGCATCTTACTGGTCGACCACCTTTCACACCTACGCCGTTTTCATCGGACTCGACGAGACCATCTATTATTTCGACGACATCGAGGTCTTCCGGCATCCAAGTGGCGAGATCTCAAGAACGTCTCCCCATTTTTTCCTGATCAATCTTGCGATCGGTGGCATCAGCGGCTGGCCGATCGACTTGCGGCGATACGGCAATGGTTCGGACATGTGGATCGACTATGTCAGGGTCTACGCGAAGGAACCGGTCGATTCGGATTACTCGCCCGAGCTGGGAGTGAAGCCTCAGTTGGCGACATCAGCCGTCGGCCTGAACTTTCAAGTGGAAAGCGACATGTCGACTCGCCTTCGTCCCAACATTACGGCGGGGGCCGACGATGTTTCCCAAAGAAACTGGAACAACCTCATCGGACCCAGCGGCAGTGAAAGTCGACTGACAAATGATCGCGGTGAAATCCTTCCCCACATGTCCGCCTCATGGTCGGTGCCGAGTGGAGATCAAGCTTGGCGATCACGAACCGCGAGGGAATGGGGTTTCAAAAACGGGAACCTCACCATGCAAACGGGCTTCATTCAGCTTGGCGGTAAACTAGACGTCGAAGGCGTTCCCTTTGAGAAGTACGACGTCTACGTTTACCTTGGTGCCGGTGATCAAGGGGGAGCCGGCTCGGTGACACTCACCAACGCGGACGCCACGGGGGCAGACTCGTCACAGACGCATTTCTACAAGCTGGGCTGGTTCGAGGGCAAATTCAAAATCTCCGTGGCGACGAAACCTCAGGACGACAACGAAGGGAATGTTGTCGTCTTCAAAGGGAACAACGCCAAGTCGATCCAATTGAATTGGACCGGCAACCTCAGCGGTGGCTGGACCGGCGTCACCGCCATCCAAATCGTCGAGGCACCGTGAATCGGTCGCACTCGACGGACAAGACCGACGGGTGACGAAAGTGGTCGGCAGAACCTAGCTGTTGACCAATTCCGAGACGAAGATTTTCAGGCCTTTGTAGGAAATGTCGACGGGCTGACCGACAACGGGGATCGGTCCGTCGAAGTCGGGATAGCAATCGGCCGGCGACGGCGCGGTCGTGTCGACAAACAAGTTCCACTTCATGCCTCGCCCATGTGGCGGCATTTTGAAGCTTTTCCGTTCGCCCGTGGCGTTGAACATCATCACCACATCGCGACCGGCGCTGTCGGGATCATCAACCTTCAGAGGTGCCGCAAGGTAGGCGGACATGGCCAGTTCGGGTTGATGCCAATCGAGAGCTTCACCGTTGGCCCCAAACCAGGAGACATCCGGAATCTTGCGTCCGTTTTCCGGTTTGCCGGTCAAGAACTTCTTGCGGCGAACGGTCGGCTGCTCGCGGCGAAAGGCGATCAATGCTTCGACGAAACGGACCAGTCCCTTGTTCTTTTCAACAAGTCGCCAGTCGAACCAACTGATGTCGTTGTCTTGGCAGTAAGCGTTGTTATTGCCCTTCTGCGTGCGCCCGGCACTCGTCCCCGGAGACCAACATGGGGACACCCTGGCTGAGCAGCAACGTTGTCAACAAGTTCTTAACCTGGCGGTCACGAACCGTTTGGATCGCTTTTCGTCGCGTGGGTCCCTCGACACCGTAATTGTCGCTGATGTTATGGTTGTCGCCATCGCGATTGTCTTCGCCGTTGGCCAGATTGTGTTTCTCTCGATACGACACCAAATCGCTCATCGTGAAACCATCGTGCGAGGTCACGAAGTTGATGCTGCAAAAAGGGGCTCGTCCAGCGTGTTGGTAAAGGTCGCTGCTGCCCGCCAAGCGAGTGGCCAAAGCACCGAGCGTTCCGCCGTCGCCGCGCCAGAAACCGCGAACGTCATCGCGGAAGCGACCATTCCATTCGGCCCAGCGAAGGTCGCCGAATGAGCCAACTTGGTAGGCACCGGCGGCGTCCCAAGCTTCCGCGATGATTTTTGTGTCAGCCAACATCGGGTCTTCCGCGATCAGTTCGACCATCGGTGGATTGGGAACTAAGTTTCCGTGGCGATCACGGCTGAGAATACTTGCCAAGTCGAACCGAAAGCCATCGACATGGTAATTGTGAACCCAGTGTCGTAAGCAGTGAAAAATCATCTCGCGAACGACCGGATGGTTTCCGTTGACCGTGTTGCCACAACCGCTGTAATTGGTGAAATGCTCTCCTTCGGAAAGGATGTAATAAACCGAATTCTCCAACCCCTTGAAGCTGAGCGTCGGGCCGTTCTCGTTCCCTTCACACGTATGGTTGAAGACCACATCCAGGATCACTTCGATCCCTTCGGCGTGAAGCGCCTTGACCATTTCCTTGAACTCTTTGACTTGAGCTCCCGGGGCCTTGCCGGCGGCGTACCCGCGATGGGGTGCGAAGAAGGCCATCGGGTCGTAACCCCAGTAATTGGGACGCTCAAGTTTCTCGCCCGTGCAGCTTTCGATCGGGAACTCATGAACCGGCATCAACTCGACCGCCGTGACGCCCAACGATTTCAGATAGGGAATCTTTTCAATGACGCCCAGGTAGGTGCCCGGATTTTGAACGCGAGCGGTTTTGCTTTTCGTAAAGCCGCGAACGTGCATCTCATAGATCACCGAGTCGGACAAATCACGGCGAACATGGCGGTCCCCCTCCCAATCGAATTCGTCGTCGACGACAACGCACTTCGGTGGCCGGATAATGCCGTCATCATTGGGCAAGAATTTCCCAGCCAGAGCTTTTGCATAAGGATCGATCAAGCGTGCGTTGGCATCAAAACGATGGCCTCGCTGAGGATCGAACGGCCCACTGGCCTGGAAGTGGTACAACTGGCCTGGCCGGATATTGGGCAGTTTGATGCTCCAGATGTCACCCCAACGATCCGTATCGCGGTCGAATTCAATCACTTCGCTGGGATCACGATCATTGACATTCTTGTACAACAGCAATCGCATGGCGGTTGCCGAACGGCTATAGACGGCGAATTGGACGCCGTCGGGCTTTACCATCGCCCCGTAGGGCATTTGATAAGCGAACTGTAACTCGGGGTGCGGATGACGCATGAGCATTTGTGAGAGATCCTTCTGGAGCAAGACTCGAGGAAGTGTGTTCATCGAAAGGCTTCAAGATGCCTACGAGAAACAATACCACCACTGCCGCTTTCGGCTGGAACCTTCGTCCGGCTTCGCCAAAATTTGTTCAAGGTTGCGTTGAACGAATCAGCTAGCGAACTGCTACCAGAAACACCTCCATTGTCGATCAGCCAAAAAGAAACGGACATTCCAATCACTTTACTTGCCACGTGGCAAACAGCAATGAAACCAGAGTCTTTAAGATAACGCGTTACCCTATTTTTGCATGCACCCTGATAGCATTTTGCATCAACCGCCAGACTGGTCTTTTGTTCCCCCGAACGATCAACGCACGGGAAACTTAAGCACCACTCGGGCCATCGGGCCGCAATCATTGCAAAATATCCGAAAAAAAATTTGCGTGGCTGAACGGTTATACGTGTTGCGCAGGGGAAGAGGTGGCGAACTTCTCGGCTAAATCGAGCAAAGGATTCGCTTCGGATCAAACGCTTCCAACGATCTTACCCCTTGCGTCGGACACGATAGCCAAGGCCACTCAGTGTTTGATCAACGGTCGTCAAGTGGTCCCCCTGAATCTCCAGATGATCTTCCTTCACGGACCCTCCGGCACCGCACCGCGTTTTCAGGTCAGTCAGCAACGCCGACAAGTCATTGTCTGCGGTTGACAACCCACGGATCACCGTCACCATTTTCCCTCGCTTGCGTTTTTCCAGGTTCAGTTGGGCCGTCTGCTTCGAGGGCGGAAGTCGCGGAGCGGCTTCGGGGGGACAGTTGCACGCCTCCTCCAATTCGCCACATCGATCGCATCTGGGTGGAACATCAAATGGCGTACCGGCAAAGAGTCTCATCGGAAGATCGCTTGTTGCTTGAGGAGGCTGGAAGAGATGACCCGAGGTTCAAAAAACTTTTTCCCTTGATAGCAAATCGACGATTGTCAGTAAATTCCTGGGTCGTCGAAACGTCCAGCCTGAGATTTTATCGTTCATGAGCAGCACTGCCCAAAATGTTTCTTTACAAGATATTCATTCCCCGGCATACTGTCGCCGCATCACTGAAAGTTCGGTCCTCCTTGTCACTCCATCACTTCCTTGGCGATCCAACGAAACCATGGCAAAACTTTCCGTCAATGAGCTCTCGACCTATCGTTGGTCCTTTGAAGATGATGTCGTCGCCTACGCCAATCACGGTTTCGACGCCATCGGAATCTGGCGTCCCAAGCTGGCTGAATATGGAACGGAGAAGGGGATCGAACTGTTGCAGGAGCACGGTTTGCATGTCTCCTCCGTCGGTTGGGCGGGTGGCTTCACCGGCAGCGACGGAGGCCGATTGAGCGATTCGATCCACGACGCACTCGATGCCGTGGAACTGGCTGCTCAATTGGGTGCCGACTGTCTGGTCATCGTGTCGGGCAGCCGCAACAATCACACGATCAGTAATCTGCGACGTTTGCTTCGCGATAGTCTGACCGAAGTCTGCGAGGCGGCCGCCGCGCTGCGTGTCGATGTGGCGATCGAACCGATGCATGCCGGAGCGGGAACGGACGGTTGCTTCCTGCACAACATTCAGAGCACTCTGGACGCGATCGGCGAAATCAGTTGGCCTGGACTCGGGATGGTGTTCGACTCTTATCACCTGGGGCATGATCCCAAGCTCTTTCGCTGGCTTCCCAAAATTGTGCCCCTGGTTCGGTTGGTGCAATTGAGCGACGCCATGCACGCGCCGCTCGGCGAACAGGATCGCTGCATGCTCGGCGAGGGAAAGCAAAAGCTTGCCAAGATCGTCGAATGTTTTGAAGAAGCGGGCTACGATGGATGCTTCGAACTGGAACTGCTTGGGCAAAGCGTCGAACACCTCGACTATGACGATCTGCTGAGTCTGTCATTCGACAGCATGAACGCCCTTATTCGTACGCCAGCTGAATCGTAGGCCCTGAATCGATTGAAATCGATCCTTTGACAGGAAGTCGTCGGATCGACTGAGCTTCGAACGTGCCGCTCGCCTAACCACCGGCTACGTTCTTTAACCCCTTCGCGGTATCTGAAAACATCGCGTTCCGATCTCGCGTCTCCAGCGCGTCACGCTCGATCTCCCCAAGCCGAACATCCAAGTCAGCCGCAATCGATACCGTCCGAGCTTCATGGACATCGGCTCATCAAAAGCCAGGCCACCCTCTTCTCTTCGCTCCCTTCTCAACCACGCCGACAATCTTTACTGCTGGTCGCGATGTCCAAGCCTAATTGGTTATTCGACGATCCCACTCAACCAAGTGTACTGAATTCACCTTTTCAGTTCATTCGGCGAAGCGATTGCCCGAGTCAAGTATGCATCCAAAACTAAGTTGACGGTTGGAATGCCAAGCGAAGAGATGAAAACATCATAGTCCTTGACTATGTTTGGTGCCTTCCGACGCTTTAGCCGAGCAACTGCAGCGTCAGGCACATTATCGGCACTTTCGATCGGTAAAATTCTTCAAGTCATCTATCGTCTGCATCTTTCTGCTCGACCCATCACCTTCAGAAAGCCTTCACACATAGTCAGTCGCGGACTCAACTACACGGCATCCCAAACTCTTTGCGAAAGTTCCGACGCGAAAGTCGTCGCAGTGTCCAATCTGGTGAAGAAGCATAATAAAACGGGAATCGTGGAATTCCACAATTCAACCCGAAGGATTGGAGCCTTGGCCTGGTTCAGAGATTCTTGTTTCCTGTACCAGTTGATTTCACTATTCTGCCGTACAAATCCAAAACATCTGGAAGTCCTGATTCCACAACACCGCCAGACGCGATCGCCAAATGAACCGTAGTGCCGAGAGAAGAGTTCACGTCATTTCGTTCCTGCAAGAGCGAACAGGTTGGTCCGGGTAAAAACAAACGAACTGCAATCTATCTATCGTTGAACAACGAACTGCGATCTATCTGGTTGCATGGATGCAATGACAGATGAATCGTGCGTTAGACTGTCGGTCGGTCAACGCGGGTGGTTTGATGTTGGGGTGGTGATCGACCGGAGATGGTTTTGCCGGTACGCGGGGTGGGCCACAAATCCGAAGGAAGAGCTGCTGGTGAGTGCATGACAGGGTTTTGCGGATCTTGAGAATCGCGATTGGGTTTACCGCTTATTCGTCAAGGTTTTTCAGGACCAGCCATGGAGCGTGATCGCAATATCAGCCTGGGGCGCGAGCCCAATGCCACCTACTTTATGTCGTCAGTCGGGTGGTTTTTGGGGTTTCCTTTTTCGGAGTGACTTTTGGAACTTGGTTGTTTTCGGTCGGCGGGGGTGAGCCATCCGCGGTGAAGTTCGCGGGCTTGGGCGGTTTGGTAGCTTGCGGTCCGCAGCACTTATGAGCGCTGCAACATACGTCTCTCGCCATTGTTCGAAACTTTGGGGCGGTGCGTAGAGCAAGTGATGCTGGAACGTTAGCCACACGCCAGTGAAACTCAATCGTCGTGGCGTGACACTTCCCAATTTCGCCGCTTGCCGACGGAATTGAGCCACCAGATTGTACGCGATCACCGATCCAAGCAGTTCCTTCATCACGGTATCGAGTTTCTTTGCGCGAATATTCTCGGTGTCCATGGTCACCTTGAGGTCACGGATGTCGAACTCGACATCGTAGCGACGAAGGTACAGCGATCCGAGCGATGCCGCGTCTGCTTCCACGTTGCTTACCAAATACAAATCCTTTTCGCCTTCCAGTTCGATCTCGTGAACGAAAACCTCGATCGTCGCATCCTTGGGAAGATGTGGATTGTTTTTTCGATCTTTGGGCGAGGGCTGCCAATGCAAGTGCCAGGTGCGAAAGTCATGTTCCTCTTCGACCAGTGTGGCCTTCCTTTTTAAGGACTTGAAACGCGAAGCACTTAAGCGAAAGACGAATTCCTTGTTACGCTGGTCGCAATGATACGCGACTCGAAAAATACCAAAGCCACTATCGGCCAAAAGCAACGCGTCATGCGGAAGGCGATCGATGATGCGTTCGGCTTGTTCGGCTTCGCTGGAATTGTTCTCGCCGTACATCGCGTCAACTTCTGGAGTGAGCACGCAGCCGGTCGCCATTTCACTCGCTACCATCAACATCGCCACCGGCCAAACCGATTCGCCATGTTGGTTGGTGGCCGGCGGAAACGCTTTTTTCAATTCCGGCGTGGGAGGCAACGTATAAACGCGTTTTGCCTCAACACACCCTTCTTCGTCAAACACCTTCTGCAAATCTGGCAGTGCAACCAAATCGATAAGTAATTGCCGAGCTTTCGAGAAATCCTGTTCCTTCTCGGCAGCTTCACGGCGTTCAAATTCTTGTGCGTCGAGCATCCGTTCACACCAAATGGCAGTTAAGCGTAAAATGCTAACTGATGGCGCAAATTTCGTTCCAAAAAAGTCCGGCGCGGCCGACAAAATCTTCAAAACACTAAATTAGGTGGCATTGGACTAGCGCTGTCGGCTCACGCTTTTCGAAAACGTTTTTATTATACGTCGCGTGGTCAGAAATGAGGTGATTCGCTTCATTTAACGCGAAGGCATCATTTCGGACCACACACAGTCTAAACATGCGTTTCGACCGAAGGTAGTGTTGGCCGCTGACACATCGGTCGACGTGGGGCACTAAAGTTCAAAGGAAACTTGTTCCCAACAAGCCTCGCAGTGATTTCAGTCCTCGTTTCAGTAATCCGGCAGTCGCGGCGGGAGAGCGGCCAAGTGCGTCAGCGATCTGTTGCAGCGACAGCCCCTCCAAATGTCGCATTCGTACGGCTTCGCCTTGTCCATCGGGGAGCGCGCGATCGCCTGCATCAACTGATCTCCCGCTTCCCTTCGCAACGCCGCTGTACTGGCCGTCGTCTGTTGCGCGGCGACCTGATCTTCAAGACGATCGGACCTTGGAAAATCGGAAATCAAACGTGCGCCAAGATGCTGACGGTCGCGACGCGCATCAAGGAGATTGCGTCGATGAATTTGCTTCAGCCAACCGACGAACTGAGCTTGCTCGTTGCCGCTGAAATTCGAGAAGCAACGCACGGCGGACAAGCAAGACTGCTGTATCACATCTGAATATTCAACGCCAGCGGCCGAGGTGCTACCCAATTCTTCACGCGCCATTGCAGCCAGCAGCGGTCGGTAGCGGCTGCAACAACTCGCCCAATGCATCTTCGTCCCCTGCAATCGCGCGACGAAACAAGCTGTCATTGGTTTCCGGTTGGGTATTGGACATGCGATCGATGCACCTCGCCATAGATCATTGAGAATGCCAGATGATCCGAAAACCCGAAAGAGCCCCTCAGATTGCGCTCGTTGGCCCACCGTTCTCGGATAGGCTCTTATTGTACACCAACAAAAATGGCACCACCCGCACATTCGCGGAGGGTGCCATTGTTATGACTTGGTTTATTTCCAACGCGTGCAAGTACGAATTGCTTCGCAGTTTGTTATGCGAAGGTAATGTCACGGATCACGTGCAGGTGCCCGAAGATTCTGCTTGCTTTCGGTCGACTCCGACTCAGCAGCTTCCGAAGCTGGTTCGGAGGTCGCTGCGACTTTTTCAGACGCGGCTTCTTCCGCCGGCGCAGAATCGTCATCGTCAAACGTCGGACGTTCCGCCTTTGTGCTGACGCGATCATTGACGCCGACAAACTCGAGGATCGCTCGGGTTCCGGCATCGCCCAGCCGAGGCGTCGCCAAACGGACAATTCTCGTGTAACCGCCGGGTCGATCACGGAAGCGGGGTGCAACCTCATCGAAAACGATGTGCATCGCTTCCTTGTCGCCAAGCAACTGCAGAACACGACGACGAGCCGCGATAGCCGGGGCGCGGGTTTCCGCCCACTTGCGCCAGTCGTCGCTCTTACGCCACTTGCTCCATTCATCGCTGCCGCGTTCGGCATCGGTTGCATACTTCTGCGATTCTTCTTCGGCGGCAAGGGATCGCTTTGCAATCGTGATACAACGCTCCACCAGAGGGCGAATCTCCTTCGCCTTGTGCAGCGTCGTCACAACACGCCCTTTCACCTTTGGCGCATTGTCATCGAGCTCGGCATCTCGCTCGGTCAAAAACAAGCTACTGGCCAGATTCTTGAACATGGCCTTGCGGTGGCTCGGGCTACGGCCGAGCACGCGTCCTTTACGTCGGTGTCGCATGATTGAACTGCTTCTGAAATGCGGACCATCTCGGCCCGTTGTTGAACTTAACTGGGATCAATAAGAGAAAACGCCTGACGATTACATCAAGCCGCCTGATGGAACTCGCATCCCTAGATGCAAGCCAAGGGCGTTAAGCTTGTCACGAACCTCGTTCAAGGTGGTGTCACCAAAATTACGAACCTCGATCAACTGATCTTCGGTCCGAACGACAAGATCGCGAACCGTACGAATTTGCTCCGACTCAAGGCAGTTTCCCGCTCGGACCGACAAACGCAACTCGCTGATGGGCATATTCAACTTCGCTTCCAATTGCGCTTCGGCTGAATTGGCGCCACCACGAGCCACCGTATGAATGCCAGGCCCCAGTTCGGTGTACTGAACGAACGGATTGAGATGCTTTCGCAAGATCTTCGCCGCCTCGGTCAACGCCATTTCCGGACCAATCGTACCATCGGTCCAGATCTCCATGATCAAGCGATCATAGTTCGTCTTTTGGCCAACGCGTGTTTCTTCAACGTCGTAACGCACGCGGGTCACCGGGCTGAAAACGGCATCGATCGGGATAATGCCGATCTCGTGCTCGCCCGTGCTGTGTTCGGTCGCCGGGACGTAACCCCGACCGTTTTCGACAACCATTTCCATCATGAATGGCTTGTCTTCGGTGAGTGTCGCCAGCACATGATTGTTGTTAATGATTTCGACGTCTTGATCGGTTTGCACATCGTTGCCGGTCACGTCACCAGCGTTGTTGCGTTGCACGGTGATCACGCGAGTGGAATCGCCGTGATTGCGGACGATCAGACTCTTCACGTTCAGGACGATTTCGGTGACGTCTTCCATCACGCCGGGAATCGAACTGAATTCGTGCTGCGCCCCGTGGACTTTGATCTGGGTGACCGCGCTCCCTTCCAGGCTGGACAACAATACGCGGCGAAGGCTGTTGCCGACGCTGTTGCCGAAACCTCGCTCGAACGGCTCAGCAACAAACTTGCCGTAAGTGGGCGACAGTGTTTCACGATCAACCTCGACCGTGCTGGGCAATTCCATTCCACGCCAACGAATGTGCATGGTGATGTTCCTTGTTGCAGAAGATGAATTTCTAGACTTTATCAATATTGAACGCGTTTGATGTTAGTTTTGCGTCAATATTTCTCAGTTGATCTTGCGAAGTGGTCGCTCTATGAAAGCTGAGCAGACGCTCAACAAACGCACAGGCAACCTCGAACCAAGATCGCTGCTAAACGCGTCGCTTCTTGCGAGGACGACATCCATTATGCGGAATCGGCGTGACGTCTTCGATCAGTTTGACCTTCAAACCAGCCGATTGCAGAGCCGTGATTGCGTTCTCTCGTCCGCTGCCGGGACCCTTCACTCGCACTTCAACTTCGCGAACGCCAAACTTCTGCGCCTTCTCAGCACATTGCTGCGCGGCCATCTGTCCCGCGAAAGGAGTGCTTTTACGGCTCCCTTTGAAACCGCATGTTCCCGCACTCGACCAGCAAAGCGTTTCGCCCTTGGGATCGGTGATGGTGACCGTTGTGTTGTTGAAGGTTGCGTGAATGTGAGCGATGCCCGCCACCACGTTCCTTCGTTGCTTCTTTTTGGTTTTAACTTTTGACACTTTGAATCTTCTGAAGGCTGGACAGGCACCTCTTCAACGGTCGGCGGATGACACGTGAAAGCTGGTGCCCTGGAATGAATGATTGTTTTGAATCCGCGGAACAGTAAGGAACGGCGATTAACGCAAATCCTTAACACCCTTCTTACCGGCGACCGTCTTCTTCGGACCCTTGCGCGTTCGTGCATTCGTCTTCGTACGCTGCCCACGGACGGGTAAGCCCAGCCGATGGCGAACGCCGCGGTAAGACTTAATCTCACGCAACCGGCTGATATTGGAACTCAGTTGACGCCGCAGTGGCCCCTCGACAACGTATTCGCTTTCCAAAAAAGCGGCCAGCTTACTGACTTCCTCTTCCGTCAGATCGCTTGCCGGACGTTTGGGATCGATCTGCAAGCGTTCGCAGGCCTCGCGCGCGGTGTGCAATCCGACCCCGAAAAGGTAAGTCAGTGAGTATTGAACTTGTTTGTCGTTAGGGATATCAACGCCCAAAATACGGGGCATAACGGCACTCTCCTGTCGCAATTGCCGTGCAAAAATCAAAACGTTCGCCCACAGCGAAGCATCGAGCTGAATTTAGATTCACGAAATATACCGTCTGGTCCCCAAATTGCTCAATGGGTGATCCACGGGTTTTTTCATAAAGAATTCTCGATTCCATCCATTTGAACCCCGCAAGACGCGAACTTCGATGGTTTCGACGGCACTTCAGATATCATTATGACAAGCATGATGCTCGTCACCACGCAGCAGTTCGATGCAGGCGCGGCGAAATCGCAGGTACCCCCATCCGATCGTTAAACAGCAGTAAACCGCTATTCCAGCCGGCCAAGCACCCGCTTGCAGCAGACGCGAAGTGTCGAGGTGAGCGTCGCCACTGATCCATGCGGTCGCTAGGTAACTTCCGTTGGCAACGCTACAGAAACTGGCGACGAACCACAGCCAGCGGGCCTTCACGATCAACGCCATCGTCACCGGAAACGCGACACCAAAAAGCGGGCCCGCCCACAAGGTCAACAGCGGATGCGGATCCGGCTGAAAGAGACTGTAGGGAAGATGCCACGGTCGCAATTCAACTCGAACCAGCTTGGCCCCGCCGAGCCATCCGCCGATCAGATGCCCGACTTCATGGGATAGCGTCATCACCCACCACGCCAGCATCAGTAAGGCGACAAACCGCAGCAGGCGATCGGCGAAGCGATTGGGCACCTATACGTCTCCACTTTATCAATGATGCACGCGTCTGATGCTATCTTAGTGTTATACGTCGCGTGGCCGAAAATGAGGTGATTCCCTTCATGAAATGCAAAAGCATCATTCCAGACCACGCACGGTATAATGTTTTTTCAGTCGATCTTGCAACGTCGTCGCGCTAGGGCTTCCACCAAGGCTCTTTCTTCGCCAACTCCGCCGGGGGATCAATATCCGTCGGTGGAAGTTCATCTTCGGACTGGTCGCCGCCCGCTTCGTCCTGCTCGCGATGGTAGACCCGTTCCGACTTGGGCAGCGGATCGATGGCGAATCGAGCTTGAAGATCACCCTGCTGTTTGGCGATGCGCAACACTTCAACAACATCGCTGTAATCGCCTCCAACATCGGCCAAGCCTTTCACCAACCCAGCGACTGTGGGGGGCGCGATGCTGCGAGCGTCCGGCTTGCCCGGTTGGAACCGACTGACGCGCAACATGCCTCGCTCGTCTCCTCGGATCATGATTCCCGATCCGGTCATCAGGTACTTCGGCGGGAGGATTGCGACCGGCCCCGAGAAGACGACGACTTCGGAGTACCGCTGAGTGCTGACAACAACCAATGGCTCGGCAAGGCTGGCGATTTGATAGAAGGTATAATCATCGCCGACGGGCGCTCCAGGGACCATTAAGTCTCGATCCGGGCGTTCACGCAGGTTGCGAAACGCTCCGTAACGCGTTTCAACACTCGGTTCATCCATCAACTGCCGCAAGCCTTCGGCGGACAACCGGTGTTCCAGGATGCTCAACGCCAGCAACGCGCGATACCGAAATGCAGGCTCGGTACGAACCAGTTCCACCAAAGGATCAATGGCGTCGATCTCGTCGAGATACGCGAGCGCTTCGGCGGCGTAGAAACGGATCTCGGGATTGGCCACCGTCGCGGCAACCTTCAGCGCCACCGCACCCTCGTCTCCGATCGCTTCAAGCTGCAAGGCTGCGTCGCCGGCAGTCGACGGCTCCGTCAGTCGAGCCGTGAGGTCTTTAATACGCTCATGCCTTTCGTTGATCGTTTCCTTGACCGCGATGGCCTGAACCACGGACATCATCCTGGGAAGGTTGCGACGGTATGTCGGATGAACGGAAAGCTCGATGAAGTCATCCTCCTTGGCATTCGCGATTCCGCGACGACTGGTTCCGTCGAAAAAGAAAAAGCGACGATTGATATCGTTTGCGATCTGAGAACTGATGAAGGCATGCTGGTACGCCGGCCGAATGACCAAACCGACCGTCCGCGACCTCGTCGCGCGACCTCCCGACGGGATCACGCCTTCGCGAACCAAGGCTTTTGCATCTCCCGTGTCGTACGCTTGCCGAACAACAACCGCGCCTGTCGCGGAGGCCAGCATGTCGCTGCTGCGAAGCTGATTATTCAACAATCGAACCTCTTTCAATCGCGTCGGCATCAACCAACCGCCACGCAGGCTATCGGCGGTCGATCGGGTGCTGATTCGGATGAACAGATCGATCGGATCATCTTTCTGAACACCTGGCGGCAGAAAGCCCTCGACGCTGACCATCGCCGATTGATCGGAATCCAAGAATTGGTTCGGATCATTCACTCCGCGCGTTTTCAGGTCCGATAGTAACGAATCGCGTTGAGGCGACGGTTCGGGGATGCCCCCCGTTCCAGCCAATCCGTTGACAACAGCGATCGATTCCAACTTGATCGGATTCATCCCCATCGACACCGCCGCATCCCGAACCAATTTGGGACGGTCCTCTCCCTCGAACAGTGCGTCGACGGCGGCGACCTGATTCTCGTCTTCTTTCTTGCCTACCCACGGGCTTAAGCATCCGCAGCAAGCGACCAGTAACAAACCCCAGATTGATGGTCGCAGCATCGAGCGTGAACGCCTAGGGCATTGATCGTGCATGGCGGGTTTCCTTACCCAAATGAATATTGGCTGCCGTTTTTGAATCTACTCGCGGAGCGTACCTGTCGACGCGGGACAAGGTCAAGCCACTTTTTAGATGCCTCGCTGGCTGGAATGCAAGCACGCATCGTCGTGCTTTGCCACTCGATTGGCGACGAACTGCCGTGTCGTGTCCGCAGACGGGATGAATCAATGGCGTTGATCGCGATGCAACCCAAAGGCGGACGCAACCATGCAACCCGGGGACATTATACCGTACGTGGTCTGGAATGATGCCGCCGCTAGCATTCAAGTTGAAGCCCAGTCTTCAGACATTCTTACGAGCGGACCGCTTAATCAATGAGTCTTTCGATGTGGTGATTGCACTCCAATCGCCTGGAGGGTTCGGAAGTGATTGGCTACAGGAATTGCGACCACGAACCCGAGTACGAGGACATCTAGAAGCGGCGCAATCCACTTTCGAGCGAACAAAACTCTGTCTTCAATGAGTATCGCAACCGAGCGGACCTCGATGGATTGATCAGGAAGCGTTTCGGATATCGCAGACTGGAGTTGAAGTTACCGAACGACGCGTGCGAATCCGGCCTATTCCCGCTTGCGACCATCCCGTTGCCCGGCATCTAATCCGAGTGCCACGGTCCACGCCTCCAACGATTCATCAGTGTAACCGACAGCAACAATCGGTCAGAACCCAAAAGATAGAAATGTCTCGCCATTGCTGAACAAGATGTTCTGGGATGCGTTCCGTAAGATTGTGGGGCACGGCTTTGATCACCTACATCGCGTGGGCACAAATGCTCGGTTCGACTTTAAAGCAGCTCGACGGTCCCCGTCGAGATTCTCAGCGGAAACCACCGAGTTTTGTAAAGTACGCCAGCTATTGATTGGCCATTTTAAACAAGGCAAATCCTGACTTTTTTATAACCGCCAATCCCGCAATCCACCACCAACCCAGCACCCAGGGTCGCATCTGAAAGCCGGATTGCCGAACGCAATTCGCCCGAGTATACTCGTCACAAGCTGAGACTGAGTCTCACTACCAAAAAGAGGTCAGGGCGTTGATGCAGTGATAAACATTGCGTTATCGCTCAGCTATACGTCGCGCGGCCGAAAATGAGGTGATTCGCTTCATTAGATGCAAAAGCGTCATTCCAGACCACGCACGGTAATAAACCACAGATTTCCAGCATCAGACACTCGCCCACCGAGGTTTCGCTTCGCCAAGCCGCTCGACTTCCGTAGATCTTTACAACTGGCAGCGACACCTTGATCCGTAACCTTCCAATTGAGAATCAGGAACAATAATGACAACCTCCCCGAGAAGATTCAGTTTGAAGCGACCGCTTAAGCATGGTTTTACTTTGGTCGAGCTACTGGTCGTCATTGCGATCATTGGCATTCTCGTGGGACTGCTTCTTCCCGCGGTACAAGCTGCTCGCGAGGCGGCTCGCCGGATGAGCTGCCAGAACAACCTGAAGCAGATTGCGTTGGCAATGCATAACTACGAATCAAGCCACAAGACTTTCCCCATCCTGGACTCAACCGATCGGAGTCACGGCGGGCTGGTCCGCGCAGGCCCGTATGCTGCCATTCATTGAACAGGTTTCGCTTGGCGACGAAATCGATTTCTCTCTCGATTACGGAAGCGTGTTTATTCAAACGAACACCGGCCCGGTTCCGATTTCCGCGTTTCGAGTTCCCGGCTATCTGTGCCCATCGGAGCCGAACGATCACACCCGCCTCAGCGGTGGCGTGGAAACGTACGTTCCCATCAGTTACGCCGTCTGCTCCGGCGTGTGGCACGTCTTCGATCCGGCAACGCGGCAGGGAGGGCAGGGAATGTTCGCTCCCGAACGGTATCCAAGATTTCGCGATTGCCTGGACGGTACGAGCAATACGTTTCTGCTGGGTGAAGTGAAGACGTACAACCCCTACTATCGCGATGCGGCGACGGCGGGAATTTTGCCGATTCCGACCAATCCCCAGCAACTGTGCAGTCTCGGTGGAAGCTTCAAGCCTGATTCGGGGCATACCGAATGGGTGGATGGTCGAGCCCATCAAACGGCGTTCACCACAACCTTCGGCCCAAACACGAAAGCGATCTGCAATGTCGGCGGTGTTGAATACGACGTCGACTGGACCAACAGTCGCGAAGGGCTTTCGACGACCGCTCAAACCTTTGCCGCCGTCACCTCTCGCAGTTATCATCCCGGCGGCGTGGAACGACATTGGTCGATGGCTCGGTGCGGTTCGTTGGCGAAACGATCGACTTAGCGATCTGGCGTGCGATCAGCACCAAGGACGGCGGCGAAGTCGCGCAACTTCCGTAGTGCAAACGCGATTACAAGCGAGCCTCCGCGGCCTGCGCGACTTCCTCGGGAGTCAGCATGCCGTCCCGATCGATGTCGAACTGTCCGAATCCAAATCGGCGGAACGCGGAAGATGTTTCTTCGCCGGATACGCGTCGATCGTTGTCGGCATCGTGCTGCTTGAAGAATCGCTCCACAAACTCGGCGACTCGTTTCGCTTTTGCCTCGGCATTCGCAATCCGCTCGGCATCAGGTTCAACCGTGCCGCACTCTTCTCGGTCGCTGGCTCCTTTCTCTGAGCATCATCCCGCATCGCTGCAACTTGCGTCACGGGAGCTTGCAGCGGCTGTGCAACTTCAAAAACGCCAAGCGCCATTTCTTCCCACGTCTGATCTCCCCAACTGACGTACTCCGAAGGATCGGGATTCACCAAATTGCCCTCCGAATTGTCAAACCAAACGGTGCCGTCCAACGAAGCAAGCTCCGCCAGATCGATCGGTTGGGCAAACACATACGAATGTTGCCAATTGAAATCGTAGGCGGGAACATCGACCAAGATCGTCTGGCGCGCATCGTTCCACTTCCCTGTTAACCGAAACGCCTTGCCTCGCAAATGCATATGCGGTGCAACGGCCAGCAATTGACCAGATTCGGGAAGCGTGCCCGGCGAGATCTCGACTGGGAAATGCCCTTCATGTGGCGGAATCTCGAAGTCCTGATCGATCGCGGCCAGCGTGAACACTTCATGCGTGATCGACTCCGGATCGGCCAGCTTGATGCCGACCTTCGTCAGGTCGGGCGTCTGTCGTCCGTTGGGGGTGTAATGCATCTGAAACACAAACTTCGAACCGGCGGGGACCCGTCGCGCCATCCCATCGGGATACTTCGCCACGCGTTGTCCGGGAACATACGCCGTCAACCAACTCACGCCACGCACACTCTCGCCATCGGGAGGCCTGACAAAAACGATCGCGTGGTGGACAACACTTCGGTCGCCGGGGATCACCTCCGCAGCCTGAATCCACTGATCTTCGGTGAAACCGCTATCGACGACAAAATACTGATACTCAACCGTCCCTTCCGCCGGAACTAAGTAGGGCGTGTGATTCATCTCAAAGACCGCGTCAGGCTTTCCCAAACCCCAGTCGCCGCGCGGGGGCAACGGTTCGGGAAGCTTCTCCGTGTCGCCGAACGGCATTCCTTCGTCGACCCATTGCCGCAGCAGTTGTTTATCCCGATCGGACATGTGCCGCGAACCAACGAACGAACCATGATCCGGATTCGCGTGCCATGGCGGCATGCGACCTTGATCGATGACCTCCAACATCATGTCTCCCCATCCGACGACTTCGTCGTAGTCGGTCAACGAAAAAGGCCCGATCTCACCCTCTCGATGGCATTCGACACAGTGCTGATTCAAAAGGCGGGACACTTGATCGCAAAAGGTGACCGAGCCATCGGACGCAAGTTCGCCGGATTGACCAATAATGCAGCCGACAGCCGTCGTGCGAGGTTGAGCGACGGTCTTCCCCGCCAGCAAGGCGTCGACGGCGTCGCGCAAGTCGTTCTTCGTCGGAAACGGACGAGACAACCCAGGCCGATACTGATCGTCGATTCGTCCCTGATAACGTACGCTTCCCTGATCATCGATCACAAAAACCTCAGGTGTTCGCGTCGCCCCGAGCCCTCGGGCGGCGACGCCATCATAATCCTTCGCGAATGGAAAGCTGATTTCGTATTGCTTGATAAACTCCTGAACGTCGGCCATCGAGTCTTGCCGGTTGCTGTTGACGCCCAGAACCCGCACCCCCGCGTCTCGAAGTTCGGCATCCAGAGCAGCCAGCCGCGGGCCATAAAGTCGCGCGAGCGGACACTCGGTCCCCAAAAAGCAAACCACATGCAGCTTCGCATTGGAAGGATCAAACAGCGGAACACTTTTCCCATCCGCGGAGATCGGTAATCGGACATCCGCAAGCGGCGGCTTGGGCTGCCCCGCACGGACACTGCCGTCGCTGCTGACCAGCAATCCGAACAAAACAAGGAACAGCGAGATCGGCAATCGTCGAAGCGTGAACATCGTCAAAATTTATACCGTACGTGGGCTGAATTGGTCCATTTGCATCGTAAATTCTAAGTCGATGCTCGAATCCTGTGTACCTTGCTTGTGTGTGATTCCAATTTTCCGCATCGAACCGGGGCACCTCAGATAGAACAATGGTCCGTTCTGGGTTATAACAAGTCGCCCATCGATTGTTTCCACGCCCTACATCACCTACCCACCCAACTTCCATGCTTAAACGAAACTTGACGTTCTCAATCGCCGTTTTCTTGGCATGCCTATCGCTTTCCCAATCGTCCCACGCTCAGCAGCCGCTGTTCAACAAGGGGGATCACGTTGCTTACATCGGCAATACGCTAGCCGATCGGATGCAGCATCACGGGTGGTTGGAAACCTACCTGCACGCGTTGCTCCCTCAGCACGAACTCACCTTTCGCAATCTCGGTTTCTCCGGCGATGAAGTCAATCTGCGACAGCGCGCTGACAATTTCGGCGACGCCGACATGTGGCTCAGCAAGTGCGAGGCGGACGTCGTTTTCTGCTTCTTCGGATACAACGAAGCACTCAAAGGCCAGGATCACGTCGATCGCTTCGCGAATGACTTGGCGAACATGATCGACCACATGCATGCTCAAAAATATAACGGTCAATCGGCACCCAAACTGATTGTCTTTTCCCCGATCGCGCATGAAGACCTAAACAGCCGACATCTGCCCAGTGGGGAACGAAACAATGAAAATCTGGCGATCTATACTGCGGCGATGCGCGACGTTTGCCAGTCGAAATCAGTTCCGTTCGTCGATCTGTTTGATTTATCGCGGAAGCTGTACGCGCAGTCCGACGAAGCGTTGACGATGAACGGCATTCACTTGCTCGACAGCGGCAATCGCCTGTTGGCCCGCGAAGTCTTGACTCTTCCCGACGGACCGTTTGCCGAGATCGCCGATCGGCCTCTCCCCTCCGATTCCGAAGTTGCTCCCCTACGCGATGCCGTTCTGGACAAGAATTACCATTGGTTCAGTCGCTATCGCGTTGTCGACGAATACAACGTTTTCGGTGGCCGATCAAAGCTGGCCTGGTTCGGACAGTCGAACGCTGATGTGATGATGCGTGAGATGGAGATCTTTGACGTCAAGACGACGAATCGGGATCGCAAAGTCTGGGCCACCGCGAAGGGGGAAGCCTACGAAGTGAAGGACGACAACCTTCCCGCCGAACTTGTTGTCAAACCGAACAAGCAAGGTCCGCTGGAAGGAGGTGCCTTTCCATATCAAAGTGGCGAGGCGGCGATTGCCGACATGACCGTTCAGGACGGGCTGGAGGTCAACCTGTTCGCCTCCGAAGCGGAGTTTCCCCGCCTGATCAATCCCGTGCAAATGTCGGTGGATACCGACGGACGGCTTTGGGCTTCGGTTTGGCCTTCCTACCCACACTGGAACCCGACTCAGCCGCGTCGCGATGCGATCGTGATTCTGCCCGATGAAGATCGCGATGGCAAAGCGGACGAATGTATCGTTTTCGCGGATGAACTGAACAGCGTCACCGGCTTCGAGTTCTGGGGCGGAGGGGTCCTCGTGGCGGCCCTTCCCGAACTTTGGTTCTTGAAGGATACCGATGGCGACGACCGAGCGGACGTTAAGATTCGCATGTTGCAAGGCATGTCGAGCGCTGACTCGCATCACAGCGCCAATGCGATGTTGCTGGGTCCCGATGGCTGGCTCTACTGGTCGCGTGGCATCTTTAACGTGGCGGCGTTCGAAACGCCGACAACAACGTTTCGCACCGGAGCCTCCGGCGTTCACCGATTCAATCCGAGAACCTTTGAAATCGAGTTCCACTATCCCATCGGGCCGAATCCGCACGGTGACGTCTTTGACCGCTGGGGCTATCAGTTTGCAAACGATGGAACATCGGGCACCGGCGGTTATGTAAGCATCGGCAAAGGGGAACGCCCCGGCGGACGACAATGGTTCAAGAAGGAATGGCGTCCGGTGGCGGCGACCGGTCTGTTGTCCAGCAGTCATTTTCCCGACTCCTTTCAGAATCACTTTCTGATCTGCAATACGATCGGCTTTTTAGGAGTTCTTCAATATGAAGTGAAGTACAACGCGGAGATCACCGCCGAACGAACCACCGATCTGCTGCAGTCGTCCGATCCAAACTTTCGCCCCACCGATATCGAAGTTGGCGGCGACGGTGCGATTTATGTCTCCGATTGGCAGAACACGCTGATCGGCCACATGCAGCACAACATGCGTGACCCCAACCGCGACCACGAGCATGGACGCATCTACCGCATCACGGCCAAAGGTCGCGACTTGCTGCCGCCGGTGAAGATGCGTGGTAAGCCGATTTCCGAAGTGCTTCACAATTTTTCAGCAAGGAAAATGGTGTTCGCTATCGAGCGAGAATTGAATTGAGTGGTCGAGACACCGATCAAGTGCTTCAAGAAGTCGAAGCGTTTACATCAACTCTCGATCCCGAAAAGGCCGCTCCCGATCGTGACCAGGCGCAAGCGTTGCTGGAGTCCTTGTGGGTTTACGAAGAACATCGCGCGCCAAATATCGAACTTGTCGGCAAGACGTTTCAGGCTGACGAGCCGCGAATCCCGCCGCCGCTATTCGGACCCTTGGCCATTGGGCGAAACACCGAATCCACGGTGAACCGCAGACCGATCACCTACCCGGTTGGCAAGACTTGTTAGCCTCGGCCGCTCGCGATGAATCAGCGTTGGTCCGCGCCGAAGCCGTGAAAGCCGCGATCGAATTTGAAGGCTTGTCAGCCGCCGAAGTCATCTTTGAAGTCGCCACGCGTCCGCTCGATCCCGAACTGAATGATGTGCTTGCCTACGCGCGCGGTCGGATCAATGTCGACCACATGATTTCCGAAGCAATCGCGTCGCAAACGGAACTTTCGGACGCCGCCCAGGCATACGCGATTGCCACCGCCGCCCCCGACCTATTGTTGAAGATGCGAAAGTCGCCGAAGGTTTACAACGCACTTCTTTCGCGTGAAGGCATCCCCGCCAAGTACCGACGCGAAGCGTTGGAAGCGATGGCGAAAGCCCACGACAGAACATTGTTGCAACAATTGGTTGCGACTTTGAAGGAAGCCGAAGCGGCCAAGCAAAGCAGCCTGAACGATCTGGCGGCAATGCTGCCATCGATTGCGACCGAAACGGGAGATGACAAATCGCTGCTTAAACAAGTCGCCGATCAAACCGGATCGTCGGTCGTCCGCTCGGCCGCCTACACTGCGTTGTTGATGTCCGACTCGTCACCGCAGCTTTGGCGGCATGCGGTTTCGTCGCGTCAGCACCTGCAAGATTTTTTGACAAGTGTCCGCAAGGTCGCCGGCAAGGAACAAGCGGAAGTCTTCTTTCCTCTTGTCCGACAATTGTTGTTTGAACTGCCTGAATCGCTGCGAAGCGGCGGTGACGATGTCAAGTCGCACGACGGCCCCGCGGTAAGCTTTGAGTATTATGCACCCAATCCAAAAGACGTCAGCATCGAAACCCTCAACGGTTTGCAGCCTGCGTTAACCGGACAGATTGCGAAGTTTGAAACGTTCGTTCCTGGAGGCGCCAAGGACGCATTCGCTACACGCCAAACAACGTCCATCGCGGTGCCATCGACCGGAGAATACACGTTCTATCTCGCCTCGGACGATGGGTCACGAATGGTTTTGGATGGCGAAGAAATCATCGACAACGATGGCTTGCACGGCATCGTCGAAAAGAGCCATAAAGTTCGTTTGGATGCCGGAATGCATGCCTTGGTGGTCACCTACTTCGACAATGGTGGCGGCGATGGTTTGCAAGTCTCCTGGGAAGGCCCCGGCTTTACGAAGCAAGTCTTGGACGCCACGGTGCTTCGCCCCCCCGGCAGCGGCAACCTGAAACAACAAGCATTGGAAGTGATTGCCGCTTGGCCCGGACACCTGGACCAGAAGATTCAAGATTTCAGCAAATTGATCGTGGACGACTCGTTGACCGCCACGGCGATCCGGGCGATGTCGGCTCTGCCCAGCAAAACGGTTTCGGAAAAGCTCTCGCAAGACGAATCGATCGCAATCTTAAAACGTTTGCTCGAGCGTGCCGCTGCGGCGACGCCAGTCGAGCAACAAACCGATGCGTTCACCGACATGCTGCGATTGGGGACCAGCTTGGTCAGCGTCACCGACGCGGCGGTGCCCGATGCGGCGGAACAATTGAAGAAACTGCGTGCCGGAATTCCTGTAAAGGCGGATCCCAAAGTGATGCAACTGGGGGCCGAGGTCTATGCGAGAGAAAGTCATTGCGCGACGTGTCATCAACCCAGCGGGCAAGGTCTGCCGAACTTGTATCCTCCGATCGACGGCAGCTTGTGGACCACGGGGAATGAAGATCGTTTGATTCGCTTGGTGCTTGATGGCATGCATGGAACGATCGAAGTCAAAGGCAAGCGTTACAGCTCGCCCCCGCTTCCTCCCATGACCGGTTTTCGCCATTTGCTCAACGATGAAGAGATCGCCGCGGTTCTGACCTATGTTCGTAACTCGTGGTCCAATCGAGCAAAACCGATTACGGCGCAACATGTCGCCCGCATGCGGGGGATCAACCGTGGCGAAGACGCTTCGTTCTGGAGCGCCGTCGATTTGCTGGCCGAATATCCGATGGAGGATGGAAGCGTCGCCGTCGCGCAAGCGTCGACCGATGGATGGATTCCCAAGCTGATCAAAGAATGGAAGGCGACCGATTTCAGCCCATCCGATCTTGCCGAACAAGGGCGATCATTCGAGTCGGGCGAGCGTTCCTTCAAACGGATTGGCTGCATTCAATGCCACAAGGTCAACGACGAAGGAGGTGTCTTCGGCCCTGATCTGGCGAAGCTTGAAGACAAGAAACGAAACGCGGCATACATCCTGGGGTCGATGCTTGATCCATCCAAGGACATCGACGACAAGTATGCGATGCGATCGTATCTGACGACTTCCGGAGAACTTATCGCAGGCTTTGTTGTTAGCCAGACCGATGACGAAATCCACGTCAAGTCCGATCCTCTGAATCAGGATAAGCCAACCGTCGTCTTAAAGGACGACATCGAATTCGAGAAGAAAAACGAAAAGTCGGCGATGCCTACCGGCTTGCTGAACTACTTCACCAAGGAAGAGATTCTCGATCTGGTCGCCTACGTCCTCGCAGGGGGCAACCGATCGAGCGACGTCTACAAAAAGTAGTCGTTCGCGTTATGCCGTCAGCGTTCGTCCATGGGTAACGTCGGGAACTTCGTATTCCGTGTACGATACATTCCTGACGATGGCTTGCCCCGTCCGAACCTGTGATTCCGAAGTTGCCGCCTAAACAGGCGGCAACTTCACCGTGATAACTGGCCGAACGGCAAACTACATCGCAATTTCCAGGGCGGGGCGGTTCTTTTTCAATCGTTCCACAGCCTCCCGCGTCACCTCCGTTTCCTTCAGCGACAATTGGCTCAAGCTGTCGATGCCTTCCAATGAATCGAGTCCGGCATCCGAAATCGATGTGTTTTCCAAATCGAGCGTTTTCAAGCCCTTCAACGATTGCAGTTGGCTCAGTCCCGAATCTGTAATCGCCGATCCTGCGAGCGACAGTTCACGCAGGTTCTTGAGCTTGGCGAGATGCTGGATACCTTCTCCTTCGATGTCGCCATTCCGCAATGCGAGATAGCTTAGGCGATTGAGTTCGGGGAATCGACGCAGATCTTCGCCCAGGATCTTGTTTCCTCCGATCGACAGGCGTTCAAGCTCTGGCAAGTTGCCTAAGTGCGACAGCCCATCGCCGGTAATCTTGTTCGATTCCAAGTAGAGTTCTTTTAGGCTTTTCAACGCACTGATCCGCTTCAGTCCGTCGTCGTAGACTTTCCCGTAATCCAAGTTCAAGGATGTCAGGTTCGCCAAGCCTGACAAATGTTCAAATCCAGCCCCGTCAATTTCCAACGAAAAGAGATCTAGCGTCTTGAGCTTTTCCAATCCTGCAAGTGATGCCAACCCCGTGTCGGTAACTTGCGTTCCGCGAAGATGAAGTTCGCGGAGTGACGGGAATGCTTTAACGTATCTTAAATCTTCGTCTTTGAAAAAGAAATTCTGAATGCTCAATGAGGCAACCACCGCCTCACCGCCAGGCTCCGCTTGGACCTGCGACTCCAACGTCCCAATATCTTCGCGTTCAACTTCAGCGTCGAACTCTTGCAGCGCTTGCAACGCCACATCTTCAGATATCCCGGCCGATGATTGAGGCGACGTCTTTTCGGCGTCTGGATGTAAGTCCGGTGTCTGATTCCGTGACGGGGCGTCGCCCGCAACCGCAGCTTCATTGTCGGAATTTGGCGAGGCGGCGTCTGTTGCCTCGGATGGATGTGCGGACGAATTTGGATCTTGATCAACGTTTCGCTTCGACTTGCATCCCTGAAGAAGCATGCCTGCAAGCATCAATGCAAGAATCGGTCCCACCGCGTTGAAACGCGACGATTGCGGCGGCGGGTTCACCACGCCTTGCCGATCGATCGCCCAAACCTTCGTTTTCTGTTTCATTGCACGCCTTCCACGGTTTTAAGAATGATCTTGAGATGCTCGCATTGATCGAGGCGTCCGTTAGTGGCTACTTCAAGCGTGTTTCTCTCGAACAATCGAGGTCCGATCCGCGACACCATTCAAACGAACGTCATTGTTTTTTAAAGCTGAAATGAAAGATCAGCAACGTCCCGCGTGTTTCTATGCGTCCTTACCGAATGTACCCTAACATTCCGTTCCTGCGGTACGAAAGTTTCGTCCCGATGGGAGCGAACGTCGACGGTATCCACGTTTTGTCCCTTGGATCGCATCGGGTTTGGTTCCCCTGCAAGGCGTCCGCCGACAGTCCAACGCGGTTGTCATCGAGAGGCTGAGCCACAAGCTAAATCCCACATCGAACTAGTTCGACGGTGCCCAATTCCAGGTGCCTTTGCCAATCAAGACGCTTTGATCTTGAAGGACGACAAAGCGCTCGGCGTCGCGTGCGACGTTGCTTGACATTAGCTCTTCTCCTTCGAATTGAAGAGGCAACGGTTCCAGTGTTCGACGGTTGCTGCTGAATCGCGAAACGACGAACAGTGGTGCGGTTTCCGGCGGATGGTATTCGATCGCGAAGAGACAATGATCGTGATGACAACGCACGTTCAGATGTCGCCAATCGATCCAGCCATTTGAACGCCATTGCTTGCGCAAGGCGATCAGATCGCGATACCATTGCCACATCGAATGATCATCGATTTGCGGAGCTTTCGATTTTTCAAAGGCTTCAATTTCGCTGGGGGCAATCGCTCCCCGCCACTTGTGCTGCGGATACTCGTTGCGTCGGCCGCGATCGACCGCTCGGCGAAGCTGCGGGTTTCCAAAGTCGACAAAGAACATAAAGGGTGAGTCGCAGGCATGCTCCTCCCCCATGAAAATCAGCGGAATGGAAGGGTAAAGCATCAACAACGGGATCGCCGCCCGTTGCGTCGATTTCGACGTGAGGTGATGAAAACGGAGACCTCGCGGGTGATTTCCCACCGCGTCGTGAGTTTGCAACCCGCACACCAGCGAAGGCAAATAGGAGAGGTTTCCCACGTCGTGCAGTTGCGATCGTTGATCGGCATCGACGCGAGTCACGACAGGACCGGTGTGCAAAAAGCCAAAACGCAACGCCTCTTCGATGTCGGACGCTCCGCCGTAGTGCCGATGAGCGAGATTGAAGTCCTCCGCCGTATGCGAATAAATCGAATGCATGATGTCATCCGACCAGATCGCGTCGTACGCGATCCCATCGCGCGGCGACACGAGCGTGTGGTCGTAGATGTTCGCTTCGGCGATCAAATGAATCGGTCGTTTCACCGTTTCGGCGAAGGCATGCACCGCCCGCCGCACCCCCTGCAAGATGCTGTGTCGGCTGTCATCGAACATGAAGTGAACGGCGTCCATTCGCAGTCCGTCCAGATGGTACTCACGCAGCCAGTAGACCGCATTCTCGATTACAAAGCGTCGTACCGGCGCATGATCGTCGCCGTCATAATCGAGCGCGTCCCCCCAAGGCGTTCGGAACCGCTTGGAGAAGTATGGCCCAAAGTCATGCAGGTAGTTTCCCTCCGGGCCCAGATGGTTGTAAACCACGTCAAGGATCACGGCGAGGCCGAGGGCATGACAGGCGTCGACGAATTCCTTCAGGTCTTCGGGAGTACCGTAAACATGATTGGGAGCAAACAGGTCGACCCCGTCATAGCCCCAATTGCGCTGACCGGCACATTGCGCCAGCGGCATCAATTCGACCGCCGTGACACCAAGATCGATCAGTTCCGGCAAGCGATCGATCGCGGCCAGGGTCGTTCCCTCGGTCGTGAATGTTCCCAAATGCAGTTCATAGATCACCAGATCACTCTTGGCCACGCCGGCGTAGTCTTCGTCCCGCCAAGCATAGCCACGGTGATGAACAACCTGCGAAGGACCATGCACCCCTTCAGGCTGAAAGTTGGATGCCGGATCGCAACGGCTGACTCGATCTTCGAGCGAAATTTGGTATCGATCCCCCGGCCCAATTCCGCGAATCGTGCGTTGGAAGAATCCATGTTCGTCACCGCGAATACGAAAGCGTTCGACTTTACCATCGACGAGCTTTTCAACGGCCAATCGCTTCGCATACGGAGCCCAAATCTTGAACCGCGTCGCATCGCGCGAGACCGGTACGGCCCCGAAAACGGCATCGCACTGGGATGATGAATCGTCGGATTCAATCAAGTCGAACCAACGACATCCTTCCAAGACGCCGCTGGTGGCCAGGGCTTCGGCAAAGTAAACATCCTTCAGAGAGCCCGCGTTGCGGTGAGCGCGATAGACTTGGCTGGCTATTATCGCGTCGCAATTCCGAACGACGATCGACCGATAGCCCGATAGAAAGACTTCCAGATCGTTCCCTCCGTCTCCCGCGAAGTAGACGTGGCTTCGATCCGCGCCGACTCGATCGAGCCACCACTGCAAGGCATACGCTTTCGATAGACCAGGCGGCAAGATGTCGATCAACCCATCTCCCCAATGCAGATTGACGCCACTGACGATCTCGCAGGCAATGCCGGCTGTCGTCAGTCGTTGGCGCATCGAATCGACCATCGACAACAATCCCTCGGCCGCCGAGAAGTAGCTCGCTTTGAAGGGATTCTGTTTTTCCGGTGCTCGCAGACGAAGATCGCCACAATCGCGCAGCAGGAAGGCGAGATCATCTGTCGCAAACGGCTGAAAGCTGGCGTGGAGATGTTCGTAATATTCGTCGACATACTCCATCGACCCAGACGCCGTCTTCGCGACCACCGACGTGCCGCCATCGCAGATCGCCACTTCCGGCCAGGGAATTTGGAACAGCTCACATGCTTCGAGCATCGCATCGCGATCGCGCCCCGTGACGAAGGCCAAATCGAACTTTCCCGCTTCCACATGCGAAAGCAGCAGACGCAGGTCGTTCAGGTTCGCGTCGTTGTCACGTAGCGGCAGCAGCGTGCCGTCCATGTCGGTAGCCAACAGCGGCCGTTGTCGATTGAACATGCATTCATTTTCTGTGTGATCCCGGAAAAGCAGTTCAGAACGTTTCCGAGACCGCTACGCAACATAATACGTGACAATCAAGCAATTGACGAAGTGGCCGTCGGAAAACGACCGGCGATGTTTCCCTAGTTCTTCGCGGCGCGTTCGATCGTCGCGGCCATCACAATCGGAGCACTGTTGTCGCCACCCTTCATAAGCTCGATCGTTGCGATCTTTGTTGAACGCTGGGGAAAGATGTCTAGGTAACGCACTTGTTGGTTGCCGAGCATGAACGCGAAATCGCTTTCGGGAACGTCGACGCGACGGATGTAGTCCGCCATATGGACCCCGTTGATCAACTTGTGATCCTCCGTCGTTCCATCGTCGTAGTGCAACCGGACAATCATCGAAACCGTCTTCGTGGTATCGAAGGGGAAGTTCCAGCCGCCAACGCCTCCAAGCAGATGGATGGCTTTCGCCGAGGTATTGCACGGCAGAACAACCGATTTGGGCATCTTGCGAGGAAGTGGCGCGTTGGGTCCATGAAGCAAGATGATGTTCGGCTGCGATTTGCCTTGCGGATCGGTCAAGACGAATGGAACGCCGTGGAATGTCTTGGGCTTCCAATCAGCGAAGACCATCCGATCGGGGCCTGCATCGCTGTCGCTGAACAATCCTTTCGTGCTGATCGCTGTCGCGTATTTATCCAACGGAATGGGAACGTAGGGGCCGGTATCGGTCAAGAATTCCAGCAGATCGGTCAATTCCTGTTCGCTGATCTGCTTCTCGAAACCTTCCGGCATGATCGACTTCCGCGAGGCAATCAGTTGCTCGATATCCTCGCGAGCGACATTGATCTGCTTGGCCTGAGAATCGATCATCGTAATGGACGTCCGTGTTTCGCCAGCCAACATTCCGTTGATAACTTGACCGTCGGTCGTCAGGACGTTGTACAGACGATAGTTCCCTTCGACGTTCCGCGAGGGATCGATGATGTGAACGAGAAGTTCCTCTTTCGGATGGACCGCCATTCCGGTCAAATTCGGTCCAATGGTTTTTCCAAGATCTCCGTGCTGATGGCAGGCGGCGCAAACCTTGACAAAGACTCCCTTCCCCGACTCGACGCTCCCTTTCTTGTGAGTGACGTGCAACAAAGACTGCAAAACCTTTTCGCGATTTGCATCGGGAAGACCTCCGTCCATGGCAAGCAGCTTTTCAGCTTCGGCGCGCAATGCCGGATCGGGGAAGGATCGCAACGACTGCTTTTGTTCGAGCGACAAGTCGTTTAAATCGAATTCGTTTGCCTTGACCGCGGTCAACAACGATTTCGCCCAAGCGGGTTTGCCAAGGACCACATTGATCGCCGCTGCTTTGACCTGCGGCGACAGGGCGGGCATCGCATCGATTAAAATTTCGCCAACCGATTCGGCACTGCTGAGCCCGACCGCTTGGAGCAATCGGCTAGCCAATTCCGGAGGCGTCTGGGGAGTCAATTGGTCGACGATTTCCTCGACGATGTCTTCGCTGCTGTTACGAAAACTGATCAAATCGCGAGCCGCCGTGATTCGCATCTCCGGAGCCGTGCCGTCGTCGGCAACGGTCTCGATCAGGTTGTCGACGATTTCGTTCGCATAGGGCTCGAGCGTTGCGAGTCCACATTGGCCAGCCAAGCGAAGCAACTTGACTTTGCTCGCACCATTGATCTTCTCAAACGCTGCGACCATCGCGGCATCAAGCGACTTGCTTTTTTCGATCTTAAAATCGTTGGGCAATCCACTGGTCAATCCGTCCAAGATGGCCGTGGCAACTTGATCGCTCGTCCGCGGCAAACCGGCAACAATTCGCTGAAGGCTGTCTGCGTCGGGACGAGCTCGCGCGACGTGCTCAGTCACACGAGCGACGATCGCCAGCGTGGCGGGAGAAACGTTTGCTGCATCGCCACCCGCGACCGCTTCCAAAAAAGGAGTGGCGTGCGTCGCCGCGGCAGCGGTCAGGGCGTCGACCAGCACGGGATCGGTCGGGCGTCGGGAAAGCTCGGCAAGTAAAACACCCGCGTCGTCCGAAGATGGCATATCGGCAAGGGATAGGGTCGCTTGCAGTCGCACTTGAGCATCGCTGTCGGAAAACAGGGAGCCATGTTTCAGCAGCATTTGCAAGCCGCGCGAGTCATGCGGAAGGACGGCGATTGCGTTGCGACGCACGCCTGCGGAAGGATGCGTCAACGCAATGTCCAACGCCTGTTGAACCGTTCCCGCCGCTTTGTTGCGTTCATCCAGGTTAATGTATCCAAGAACATCAAGCGTCTGCAGCGCGTGGATCGCGCCAACGTTCAACCCGATTTCATCAAGCTGCGTGTCGGCGATCAGGGCTGTTAGCGGCTTCAGCACATCGTCCGCTTTCCGTTCGGCAAGCAAGCGCTGAGCCTGTAAGCGCCAGACGAACGACGGGTGCTTCAGTTGCGCCACAAGTTCGGAATTGGAGGCGTCATCAAGACTCGAGTATTCGTGATTCTTGTCGTTCTGTTCGTCGGTGGGGACGATACGATAGATGCGACCATGTTTCTTGTCACGCAGATCGCTCTCATATGCGGCCCCTTTGCCGGTCTTGAAACCGTGCGGCGTCGGATTGTGTTGAACGATGTAGTTGTACCAGTCGATCACCCAAACAGCTCCGTCGGGACCGACTTCCGCCATGATGGGAGCACTCCATTCGTCATCGCTTGCCAGCAGATTCAGCGGGCTGGTCGACGTGTAGTTCGCCCCATCGCGACTGAGAACAAACGTACCGACGAGATGTCCCGTTGGGCCGCAAACGAATGCCGTCTTATTCCACCATTGCTCGGGAAAGGTCCGAGCGGTGTAGAGTGCGTGCCCCGCGGCGGCCGTGTATCCACCGTGATGATCGACTTGACGAACCTTATCCGTTATGGGAGCGAACTTTGCGGAGTCGGCAATGCTCCCCAACGTTGACGGGGACCAACCACGCACGTTTTCGTAGTATCGATTGGGGATGGGAACGAACATGCTCGGATTGCCGTTGGCCGTTGAACCGAAGATCAATCCTTCTTCGCTGATGCCCAGCCCCCAGGTGTTGTTGTTGCTCGACCGTACGAACTCCAGATCGGTCACCTGGGGCGGATCGGTCTGCGACAGTTTGAACCGGAAGAAACCTTGCCGGAACTGCTGTGATTCACGTCCATTGAACTTCGGAGCGCTGTTGTTGTAACCCTGCATTCCCCAGATCCAGTTGTCCAGCCCGTAGCGGAAGTTGCTGACTCCGCCGTGCGTGTCACCGATAGCCCAATTGCTGATCAGTAGCGTCGATTGATCGGCAACGTCATCGCCGTCGGTATCTTTCAGGTAAATCGTTTCGCCACCGTTTTGAACGACCGCTCCGCCACGGACGATCACAATCGCCGTCGGAATGCTGAGTCCTTCGGCAAAGACAGTAAACTTGTCAGCAATGCGATCCCCATCGGTATCTTCACAGATCTGAATCCGATCACGATTTCCACCCAGTTCATTGGGGTAGTCCAACGTTTCACAAACCCACAAGCGACCTCGTTCGTCCCAATTCATCGCGATCGGTTTGCCGGTCGCCCCTTGCCATTTGTACCGCTTTGATTGAAGTCTCTTTCGTCAGCGAATCGGCGAACCACCATTCCCTCCGGCGTGACGAAATGCTTCATCGATTCTTCCGGAGTGAGCGGCTTTTGCATGAGCGTCTTCGGATCGCCCTGCGTTCCCCACTGACGACTGGGGGTGTAATTGGGAATCTTCGGCCCAACGTCGACATACTCAAATTTCGCAACGTCCTTCCGCTGAGCCGTCATCTCGGGAACGACAAATCGGTTCGGGTCTTTGAACGACGGAACCGATGAAACATCATCATTGCAAGCCCAGCGAATGCCCCGTTCCACCAAATTGTGAAACCCCGGATGCTTGAACGTTCGTTGATCGTGTCCCCACGCGGTATAAAAGACTCGCCCTTCGCCGTGCGTCCGCACCCAGGTCCACGGTTCGCGGTCATTCCCTTCGGCTTGCTCACCCGCCACGCGATGCTCCAGCACCGTGCGATTGACGGTATTGTGCAGGTGATGGATGTAGGTCTCGTCCCAACTGGTGAAACTGCCGTAACCATTCATGATGGGATGATCGGGAGCTGCAATCTCCGTTGTGAAGACGCGCCCGCCGTGGCGCAGGAATTGTCCTCCCATCAGTGCGACCATGTCCTTGTTGTTTCGCCAACAGTACGTCGCGCAGTGCAGAGGGATAAACCCATTCCCAGCCGAAACATATTCGAGCAACGCCTTGGCCTGATCGTCGGAGATGCTGTCGATGTTGGCGTACAGGACGACGCCGTCATACTTCGCCAACGTTTGAGGATTGACGTCCTCCATGCGATCGGTGTACTGCATCTGAATGCCGCGAGCTTCCATGGCTGGAGCCAGTTCTTGGAACCTCCGCGCGGGTTGATGGTGTCCGTTGTCGCCGATGAACATCAGGTTCAAGTCAGCTCCGCCAGCCGATGCGCCTCCGAGCAGGAAAAGCAGCAGAACTCGGCTGATGATCAGTCGCGGAATTGGAGAATGGGTTTTATACATTGATTCAGATTTCCAATAGCTAACGAAATACTAACCGAGCGTGAAATCGGGAAGACGAACGATCTCGCCCCCCTTCATCGCTGACTCATGAGCGCAAATCCCGACGCATGTCCAGTTGGCGCTGGTGATGGCGTTGGGGCGTGGATCACGTCCTTCCAGCAAAGCCGATACAAATTCGTGGACCAAGTGTGGATGCGAACCGCCGTGTCCGCCACCTTGCACGAACGAAAGATGTTCGGCGTCGTGAATCTCCGCCGGCAACGTAAACTTTTGGATCGACTCGGGGAGCAAATGGGCGTAGTCGGGGACTTCGATCGACTCCGGAATTTCATGCTCCGGCTTCTTCGCGGTGTGCAAGACATGCGGTTGGTTTTCGATCAACGTCCACTCGAAGCTTTTCTTCGTTCCGTAGACATCGAAGCTCTCGCGATATTGACGCGCCACGTCGTACAAGAATCGCCAAATATGCGCGGTCAGATCGCTGTCTTTGATCTTAATGTGACACGTTTCAACGGCGAACGAATTTCCCGACTTGTTCGCGATGTCGTCGCGTACGGTTCCCGATCCGAAGCAACTGACATATTCAGCCAAGCCGTCGACGAGTCCCAGGCATGGGCTGACGACATGCGTTGCGTAGTGCATCGGGATCATTTTCTCCCAGTAGCTCGGCCAGCCATCCATGTCCTGCGGGTGCGACGCGGCCAGGTGCTGTATCTTGCCAAGTTCCCCTTTCTCGTACATCTCCTTGATGAACAAGTACTCGCGACTGTAGACGACCGTCTCGGCCATCATGTACTTTAGCCCCGTCTGTTTGACCTTCTCGACGATCTGCCGACACTCGTCGATGGTCGTCGCCATCGGCACGGTACACATCACGTGCTTCCCCGCGTCCAACGCCTTCAATGACATCCAGGCATGATCGGGAATCGGGCTGTTGATATGAACGAAGTCGATGTCGGGATCGGCCAGCACGGCATCGTAATCGGTGTAACGCTTCTCGATTCCGAACTGATCCCCCGACTTCTTCAACTCGGCCTCGTTCCTACGGCAGATCGCGGCGACGTTTGCGTTGGGATGGGCCTGATAAATTGGAATGAACTCCGCCCCGAACCCCAACCCGATCATGGCAACGTTAACCGTCTTACTCATTCCTTCCGACTCCTGTTTGTTGTTTACGACGTATCCGACTCCGATAGTGCTTACACGCCAATGATTCAAGCTATATTGTGTTTATGTCGAAACCGTTTACCATGATGTTTTGCGCAAAAGATTTGAGATATTTCACCGTCTACGCAACCATCAGCGCTGGACATGCATCCGGTTTTTCCAGGCGTGCTCTGTCGCTCGAACGCCCAGAATAGGCTTGGCTTGAAAAAATTACCAGCCTCCCGACGCAACGTTGCGTTGCTGATCGAAACATCGAATTCGTACGCTCGCGGGCTCCTCGAGGGAATCGCGACCTACATTCGACAGCACGATCGATGGTCGATCTATCTGCCCGAACAAGAACGTGGAGGGCGTCCCCCGAGCTGGATCGAACGTTGGAAGGGGGACGGGATCATCGCTCGCATTGAAACCGACCAGATCGCCGCCGCCCTGCGGAAGACGGGAATCCCGGTTGTCGATGTCAGTGCCGCTCGCCATCTGCCCGACATTCCGTGGGTCGAGACGCATGATGCGGCGATTGCTCGGATCGCCTGCGATATCTAAGTGGAACGTGGGTTCAAGCATTTAGCATACTGCGGCGATCCCGGCTTCAATTGGTCGAATTGGCGGAAAGAACGTTTTCGGGAATCGGTCGAGTCGTCCGGTCTGGTCGCTCATGTTTTGATTCGTTGTCCCGCACCGATCCGAAATATTCGTGGACGCGCGAAAAAGGGGCCTCGTTTCGTGGATCAGCCATCTGCCACGTCCTGTCGGCATTTTCGCTTGCTACGACATCCAAGCTCAGAAAGTCTTGGATGTTTGCAGGAACTCGACATCGCCGTCCCCGAGGAGGTCGCCGTTCTGGGCGTCGACAACGACCCCGTTCTCTGCGAGCTTGCCGACCCTCCTCTTTCCAGTGTCATCTGCAATGTTCATCGAACGGGATTCGAGGCCGCTTCCTTGCTCGACCGCATGATGCATGGCGAACAGGTCGATTCCAAGCCGGTGCTTGTTGAGCCCACGGGAATCCAAACACGTCAGTCCACCGACGTGCTGGCGATCACCGATCCGGACGTTGCGATCGCCCTGCGATTCATCCGAGAGAACGCGCTGGCGGGGATCAACGTCAGCGATGTCGTTCGTCAAGTTCCACTCTCACGACGAATCTTGGAGAGTCGTTTCCGCAAGGCGATCGGGAGGTCGCCGCATGACGAGATCACGCGACTGCGACTCGATCGAGTCAAGGAACTGCTGCTGGAGACCGATCTGCCGCTATCGCAAATCGCAAGCCGTACCGGCTTCGAGCATACCGAATACCTGACAGTTTTTTTCCGCAAGGCGGTTGGCGTTCCGCCGAGCAGCTTTCGCGCATCCCACGCCGCACGAGCCGTTGGCAAGGTCAGAGACTAATCAATCCAGGCGACATGTGTCGCCGGTAGACCTCCGGGCCGTTGAACTTATATGAGGGTCCGGCCGACTAGGTTCAGCGACTCGATGGTTTCAACGCATCCCGGACGATTACGTCGTTTTGCGCTGGAACACCAAAGTCGGTGCGGAGCAACGTCAGATCATCTCTGTCAACTTCGACGATGAAATTCGCTTCCATTTGAACAGTTATACCGTGCGTGGGCTGAAATGATGCCTTCTCGTCAAATGAAGCGAATCACCTCATTTCTGACCACGCGATGTACATACCGAACGTGGTCCGAAATCGGGGATTTGTATTGATCGTTCTCGCCGGTCATCCGGCGGACTGCAATCAACTGCATCGTCGCGAATTGACGCACGACTTCATGGCTATCCGAACGAGACCTCCCTCACTCTTGACCAAGCTGCTTCAGGGAAGGGAGAGGCGATGTCTCGCACCAGCGGAAAAGCCGATCAATCAGCCTGCTCCGTTGGCCCCGTATCGGTTGCTGGAAGAGTCGACCTGTCGGCACCAAACAAACCAACCTTCACTCCGTTCGATTTCAGCACGGCGGTGGCCTTTGAACTCGCAATGAGGAGTGAAAGCAAATTGATAAATGGCAGAAACATAAGAAGTGCTAGAAACACGCCATAAACTGGCTTTCGCAATGTTAATAACAGGCTAAAGACGAGGTAAATTTCAATCAAAGGATTGCAACGCCAACCGCTGCAAAAGCCCACAATTCGAACTTCGTTGGCTGGCCGGCAACGGTGACAACATACCGCGATATTGTAGACAATGTTCAGCAGTAAGATTCGAATGAGTTGCTTCTGCCGATCGGCGATCTTAGGCAATTGCTCCTGATTAGCACGAGTTTCATCTACGGCCGACATCCTCGAATTCCTTAAGTTAATATGTCAAGAACAAGGGGGAAATGTATTCCGATTCAGCAGTCTTGGGGAGCGAGATTGCGATAATACGCAATTGGCGACACTGTTCTAGGTGTGCCAAAACATGCCAACCTTTTGAATGCAACATGTCCAGCCAATCGTAAGCTATCTTTTTGGCTTCCGCAACCAAACAGGCGAACTGGTATCGATACTTGTTGAACGAAGTAAATCAATCCGACGCGACGACGAGGCTTCACCTACACGGCTTGAATCGAAACAGGGTCCTGGAAATTGGCGACGCATTGTTTAAAGATGATCACCGACGCTTTGCTTCAATCTTTCGGAGAAATTGATTGATCAGAGTCGGCTCAGCAATTCAGTTAGTCGCGTGTGGCTCTGACGGACTTGTATACCGTGCGTGGTCTGGAATGATGCTTTTGCTTTTAATGAAGCGAATCACCTCATTTCTGACCACGCGGCGTAATACGCAGGTGCAATGGTTAATCGTGACGAGTCACTGCCACGCTTGGGAGGCTGACGTCCGCCGATGCCATTGTGTTTGTCGAGAAGTTGCCCGGCAGATGCAACGGGCAGCAGGGCTGCGGAAGCTAACCGACGAATGGATGCATCCGACCAAAGCTTGCACGCTTTCACTTGGCTGAGTCGCGACGGATTCACCGCCAGCATGTTTCACCGATTTCCGAAGATGGCCTAGAAACCGCGATTGACACTGAACATCGCGATATCGCAAAGGGTTTGCTTGGCGTCGCTGGACGGGAGCGATTCGATGGCGTCGATGGCGTTGGTGGCAAAACGACGTGCCGTTTCCAAAGTGTATTGCTTGGCATCGGACCTTTCGAGTCGCTGCATGATGGCCTGAAACCGTTGATCGGCTTCCAGGCTTAAGATCGTTTCAATTTGATCCTCCATCAACGGATCGGTTTCCAGAAGACGGATCAATGGCAAGGTCGGTTTCGCTTGATCAAGATCGGTTCCGAGCGTTTTCCCAACACGCTCGGCGGATCCCCAAAGGTCGAGATAGTCGTCAGCGATTTGGAAGGCGATGCCGAGGTTCTCACCATACGATGCAAGCGTTTGCTGAGTTGTTTCGTCCGCATTGCTGTAAGCGGCCCCCAATCGACAACTGACGCGGCACAGTTCCGCGGTTTTGCCGCGAATGATGTCGAGGTAGTCTTCTTCGCCCAGACGCATAAGTCCTTGTGTCATGATCTGTCGCAATTCCCCCTCGCAGACCAAGCGGGCCGCTTCGCCGATCCAACGGCAGGCCAAAGTCGAACCGAGCGATGCCGACAGGGTGAACGCTTGGGAAAACAGGTAGTCCCCCAGCAGAATGCTGGTCTGATTGTTCCACTTGGCATTGACCGTCGGCATGTGACGCCGATGCTGGGCCGAATCGAGTACATCGTCATGGATCAGCGTGGCCGTGTGAACCATCTCGACAACCGTCCCGACAACGATGTGTTCGGTCGTGATCGAACCGGTCGCCATCCCGGAAAGCAACACCAGCGCGGGACGTAGACGTTTGCCTCCCAGCAAAGCACCGTGGGCCAACAATGGCGCAAGGTCCTCATATTTGCTTTGCATCTGGTCGCGAAGCATCCGTTCGACCTGATGCATCGGTTCGACGATGCAATCATAAATCGAATCGGTTCGTGTGCTGAAAGAGCTTGTCGCTGATTCAGGAAGCGTTGTTTGCGTATCCATCACGGCCCATATTCATTTTTGAAAGGCGACCCGAAGGGCCAGTTTCCATGTGTGTACAAACGCACATCCGAAGCCAGCCCTGAACCTTTGGCTAACCGATCCACAGCAACAAAGTTAACAGGTAAGCACCGCCCGACATCGATATCCGTTTTCGAAGCGATTGTTGTGTTCTTGCAATCAATTTGTAGTGGCTTCGCCCCCTTAAGATTCGAGGAAATCGAGCCTCTGTTTCAATTCGTTAATTTCTTGACCAAGCAATCGCACCTGTTCGCGAAGTTCAGCCAATTCGCCAGAGACATCGGCCTGGACGTTGTTTTGAGCGCGACCAGTCGAAACGCTAGGTTCCGACTGAGCTGCCGGTCGTTGCATTGTGTTGGCGACATCCGCCGCAGCCTGAACATCTGTGCCGGGCTCTGGACGGGAGGGCGGATCGAATGAATCGAGCGAGGCTCCCGCACGTCGCTTCAGGCTGTCAAATTCTTGGGATGGGTAGAGCGTGTGCGAGAAGAGTTGTCCCCGTCCAGGTGGCGTCAGTGGTACGACAAGCTTTTTCGACTCCAGCAGGTCGAGTACCGGCTGCAACGCCGCGACATCGGCAAACGGCTCCATTCGCGATGCTCGGCTGCGAAGTTCGCCGATCGTCTGCGGTCCGCGCAGCAACAACTCAGTCAGCACAGCGATTTCGGGACCTTTGACATCGAACCAGTCGTACGCCAAGTGACGAAATTTCGAGGTTCTTCCTTGTCCCTGGACTTCAACGCAAACTCCCACGGCCCGCAGCGTTTGCAGGGCGATTTCGACATCGTCGTTGTCAAGCTGCATGACCGGATCGCGCGCGCTTTTTTGGTTGCAACCGGTGGTCAAGGCCGCGATCGTCATCGGGTAATTGTCGGGCGTCGTTTTTGCTTTTTCAATCAGCACCGCCAAGACGCGACGTTCAATTTTTTCGAGCGGCTTCCATTTGGGCGAATTGTAATCTGATTCGTCTTGCATCTTCGTTCTTTTTGTACAGCGATAGGAATCACCGGCGGGAGGCGGGTGTCCGCAAAGTCCGCGTTTTTCGGTTGATGCTACGTTGTTGCGATGCTTGTTGACAAGGTGGGACTGATGTTTGCAAGCCGTTGTGCGTCAAAATTAGACCTTTCGCTACGAGCGGCTTTATCGGTTCGCTTCCAATCGAATTTGTTAGTCAAACCGGATCGAAAGCAAACAACGCGCACCTTGGGGAAGCTACGTTTCAAGCGATTGCACCCCCCCTGGAAAGGCTCCTGTAAAGGCACGTTCTATGTCGAAATCCACGCGACGGTTTACCAATCTGGTCGATCCCGAGACACAGCTCTCGCTGTTGAAACGAATCACCCTTCACTGGCTATCGTTTATCTTTGCAAACAGCGTCGCGCTGATGATCTGGATGGTCTTGTTCGAGCTGGAGCCGGGGTCATCCTGGACCGAAGCGTTAGGAATGTTCGTTCAGCATTACACGCCATTCATGATCATTTCAGCGGCCATGTTGCCGATCTTTCTTCGCGATACGATGAAGCTGAGCAACAAATTCGCGGGACCGATCCAGCGATTGCGTCGCGCGATGGAAACCTTTGCCGACGGGGCGCATGTTCGTCCGATTGGATTTCGCAAAGGCGACTTCATGCATGGGATTGCGACGGACTTCAACCAAGTCCTCGCTCGCCATCAAGAGTTGAAAGACCAAGTTGAATCGCTGCAACAATCTCGTTCAATCGACAGCGAAGCGGCGGTTCGATCATGAAGCCAAGGCCCGTGACCAGGAAGCGATCCGACCGCCGAGGTGCCGCGATAACCGAGTTCGCCGTTTGCCTGCCGATGCTCACCTTGTTGGTGTTCGGCACGATCGAGACATCCAATCGGATCTTCCTTCGAGAAACGCTCAGCGTCGCGGCATACGAATGTGCTCGCGAGGCGATCCGCAACAGTACAACGATCGCGGCCGCGAAGAAGCGTGGACAAGATATCCTCGATTCCCGGAATGTTAAAGGGTCGGCGATTGTTTTCACGCCGACCGACATTGTCGCCGCGACGCGGGGGACGCAAATCAAGGTCGAAGTGACCGCGCCAACAAGCTCCAACGGTACAGCGTTCGGATCGTTTGTGGCTCAGAAGACATTGAAAGCAACCGTCGTCATGGTGAAGGAATAGGCATGGTAATGGAGCTGGGAACGATTTCAATCAATCCGAAGCCAGGCAACCGTCGACACCCCGCATGGCCTGATATGACCCATTCGCATCAATCAAAACAAGACACTTCATCGCTTCGTGCTGGACGCAGCGTGCGCCGTCGAAATCGGCGAGGGGCGATGATGGTTTTTGTGGCGATGCTGATGGTCGCCTTCATGGTCACCATCGCGTTTTCGATCGATCTGGCACACATGCATTTGACGCGAGCGCAATTGCGAAGCGCGACCGATGCGGCCGCGAAGGCCGCGGCTCAAAAGCTCTCTTCAACGCAAGATACCGCGGCCGCGAAGCAAGAGGCGAAGGATATTGCGAAGCTGAATATTGTGGCTGGCAAGCCGATGACTCTGGATGACGCCGATATTCAGTTCGGACATTCGTCGGAAGACCCGACAACAGGCAAATACAGTTTCAACACATCGGGGACGCCGATCAACAGCGTCGTGGTCACCGGGGATCGCACGAAGGGATCGGCGACTGGAAGCGTGAAACTCTTCTTCGGCGGATTCTTCGGTGCGGCTGACTTCGAGCCGAAATTGTCCGCGACGGCAACCTATTTGGAACGCGACATCGTCTTGGTTGTCGATCGAAGCGGATCGATGCAAGGGCAGAAGTCGCGCGACCTGAAGTCCGCGATTGAAACTTTCGTGACGACGCTCAATGGAACGCCGGTACTGGAAAACGTCGGACTGGCATCCTACTCCAATCAAGGCCGAAGCGACGTCGCGTTAACGACCGACTTGTCCGCAATCACATCGGCCATGAACGCCATGCGATTTGACGGGATGACCAGTATCTCGCGAGGAATGATCGCTGGCGATCAAATCTTGAGCGGTGGACGAAACACCGATTTCGTCGAGCGAACGATGATTGTGATGACCGATGGCATGCACAACACGCCCAATAATGGCCGCGATCCGCAAAACGAAGCGACCAAGCTGGCCGCCAAAGGTGTCTTCATCCACACGATCACCTTTGGTTCGGGGGCCGATCAATCTCGGATGCGGGAAATTGCAACGATCGGGCGCGGGACGTTTTCGCACGCGTCCACCAGTGCGGAATTGATCAAAATCTACCGCGAAATCGCGTTAACGCTGAGCACCGTCATTACCAAGTAACCTCCGATGCATCACATCAAGATTCAACCCAAAAATCCTTATCGCCCCGCTGCTGGAAGCGTTCGCAAGGGGGCCGTCGCGGTCGAATTCGCGGTCACCGCCGGAATCGCGATCATGTTCTTCTTTGGTTCGTTCGAGTTCTGCCGCGTCTCGATGATCCGGCATACCGCCGACAACGCGGTCTATGAAGGGGTCCGAGCAGGCATTATTCCAGGAGCGACGAAGGCCGAAGTGGAATCCGCGACGACGAAAATCCTCCGAACACTCGGATTAACCGACACGACGATCAAAGTCACACCCGAGACAATCACCGATGACACGCGTGAATTGACGGTGGAAGTGACCATCCCCATCAGCAAGAATTCGTTCGGTTCCTCTCTCTTTTTTCGGGGAAAGAGTGTCAAACGTTCGTTGACGATGACTCGTGAGATTTCCAGTTAAGCACCCGTGCATAAGTTCTTGAGCATAACTCGTTTAACGGCAAGCCGAAGGCGACGGCGAAACACTGGAAAACGTCGCCTTCGGCTTGCCGTTAAACGAAAAAACTTATGCGTTGGTGCTTAAGCACGTATCCGGCAACAAAAAACGGACTTCCCGGCGGAGACCGCCGAGCGACTTTTCGATCACCGTTTCGGATCGGTAACGCATCCGCCCAAGACGGATCGCCTTGCTTTATCAATGATGAACGCGTTTGATGTTGTCTTGCGTTATTGTTTCTCAGTTGATCTTGCGACGAGGTCGCTCTACGTTATACCGTGCGTGGTCCGAAAAGAATCGTTTGGACCTTATACCGTGCGTGGTCCGAAATGGCAGGGCGAAGTCAAATATGTCAGACGAAGTCAAGAGCGAAGCCTTTGCAACGTTCGATCTGTCCCAGATGAACGCTGTGGAACTCTCGCGGCGAATGCGGGAATTGGAGCTTCCCAATTCTGAAGGTTTTGAGTTGCCCCTGATTGAAGTCAAAGGGCTGCGTGGCGAACACAACATTTTGATGGGACTAGACCTTCCCTGTCGCGTCAATGTTCGTGGGAAGCTTGGCGATTACGCGATGGCGTTCAACCGACGAGCACACGTTCGGACCACGGGGTCGGCGGGAGATGGACTTGGCGAGAGCATGGTATCGGGAGCGGTCCGAGTCCACGGCAACGCGGGAGCCGGTGTTGGCGTGGCGATGACTGGCGGGACGTTGGCCGTTTACGGAAACGCTGGGGATGGATGCGCTGCGGCGCTTCGCGGTGGCGAAGTCTTCGTTCGCGGCAACGTTGGCCACAACGCGGCACACGCCGCGCTGCATGGCACGTTGGTGATTGGAGGGGATGCGGGGAACAACCTGGGCGAGGCGATGATGGATGCGATGATCTTCATTCGCGGCAGCATCGGTTCCTTGGGACATGGCGTGGCGGAACTGCCGTTGATCCCGAAAGATCGAGTCCGGTTGGGATTGCTGCTGATCAACGCTGGAATCCGGGGCGATGCTCAAGATTTCCGACGCGTTGTTCCCCAGCGAGTCTACGATGAGGAACAGAAACGAAAAGGGGTGATCGGCCACCCATCATGGCGCTGAACCGCAGCCCGTTTGAAGCCGGAACATTCAAACGAGCCGCATTCCAATTCTTTCAGCGAAGCGAACGATTAGGCTTCCATCGGACCTTCGATTCCGCCGGACAATGTCTCCGCATCATCAATGTGGACCGCTTTGTATCCGCCTGTTGCTTTGAAATACAAGATCATCAACAAGTACAAGATTGCCATGATCGTTGGCACGGCGGCCGTTACCTTGAGTGCCATCTTCCCTCCTTGCAAGGTCGCGGCTTTTACGGGGTCTCTGTCCGATTCGGCGCGTCCCTGAGCGGTTTCCCACCAAGCGGCGAGCTTTTCGTAATTCGGGTCGGTCTTCCCGTCCGCGGCCAACGCGGCACCGATGTTTGCAAGCTCTTTACCAGAATCCTCCAAGACACCAACCTTCGATCCGTCGAGACCTTTGATCTGCGGCAGGAAAAGAAAACCCTCGGGCTTCTCCGATGCGTAACTTTCAAACGTGTCCGCAGCATCCTGCTCCAACTTCTGAGAAGCGAAATAGTCCTGTTTGTAGCCGATTGCCGGGCCACCGATCAGACCGGCCGACAACATGCCGACGCCGCCCATTAGCCCGATGGCGACCGCGCCACCCTGAGGAAATCGCTCCGATCCGACCGCCAACATTGTTGGCCACAAGAACGTTTTGCCCGCCGCATAAACGGTTGCGGCCACTACACACATCAACACTGTGGTCGCACTTCCCAGCAAGGTCAAACCTACCGCTCCCAAAATGCTGCTGACAAACAGCAGTCCAAGCGGAGATATTCTGTGAACAATCGGACCCGCAACAAAACGCAGTGCAAACATCAAGCTGGAGGTATACACGAACAGCATCAAACCCTTTTGCGGATCGTTCATAATCGATCCGGTAATCTTCGAAATCCACGAATCCGTTCCAAGTTCCACGTATCCAACGAGAGCATGCAACAAGAGCAGAACAAAGAACAACGGCGCGACAACCGACGCCAGCATCTGACCTGTTGACACACCCGCCGCAGCCGCTTCCGACTTGGGAAAAGGCTGCCCCAGCAACATGCCGCCATAAATGACGACGGGCACTAAAAACAACGACATCTGAATTTTCCAATCCACCGCCGCTTTGAGTACGTCGCCATCGGGGCCGACCTGAGCCGCCATAAAGGCCGCCGCCAACCCACCGATCACAAGACCAGCCGGCCACCCAGCGTGCAGGATGTTCAGATAGTGCGTTTTCTCTTTTGGGAAGAGGGTTGCTGTCAATGGATTCACCACAGCTTCACAGACGCCGTTACCAACCGCGAAAATAAACATTCCCCAAAACAAACACTGAAACGCCGCGTCCTTCCCGCCAGCTTCAAACGCGGCAGGTGCGGCTAGCGTGATCACGGCGGAAATGAAATGTAAAACAAACGCTCCTGCGAGCAACTTGCCATAACCCACCGCATCCGCGAACAAGCTGGTAACAATAATAACGACACCGAAACCCGTGAGTCCGCCCCCGGTAATGGTTCCCAATTCGGTCATGGTGAATCCAAATTCACTAGCCCATTGGGCCAAGATACCACCGCGAATTGAAAATCCGACGCCAGCGGCGAGGATTGCCATAAAGCCCGCCCAAAGCAGGCGTTTTGCGTTTGGGGCCGCCGCCACAGTCTGCGAATCATTCGACATAAGATTGGTTACCTAAACTAAAATGGTGATCGCTTTGAATTCGTTTTGGAAAAGTGACGGCATCTGTGTCGAGCCAAGGCCGATCTAGAGCGCAAATACTTCTCCTGCGGTGAAAATGCTGCCATTGTTTTGCCGCTACGCCGTAAGCTACGCCAACATTCCGCAAACGGTGGTAAAGTCATCCCCGCAACCGGCTTTGCTCGACGCATGCGCTACCATCCGTTGGCAAGGCTGCTATTATACTTCCAGCGGTCGAAGATTGAGTCGCGTGCATTGAATAATTCGCGCGGTCGGTTTTGCCCAGCAGACCGCCTCCGTTCCGGGCGTTGCCCGACGACGGAGCTTGCCGAGCCGAATGGCTCAATTCCAAAGAAATCGCCAATGTCCCACCGATTTTCGGACCTCATTGGCTCCACCATCCCACCCTGTTTCGTAGGAGTTCTTCTATGTCGAAGCTGACCTATCCTTTAATGATCGCTTTCGCCGCCGCGGCGTTGTTCATGAATCCCGCTCAAGCGCACGAATGCGACTTGGATTTCAAGATGGAGGACATTGATGGCAACACCGTCGATCTTGAAGACTTTGAAGGCAAAGTTGTCTTGATCGTCAACGTTGCCAGTGAATGCGGTTTGACACCGCAATATGAAGGGCTGCAAGCACTCTATGAAAAATACAAAGATAAGGGATTCGTTGTCCTCGGTTTCCCTTGCAATCAGTTCGGATCGCAAGAGCCTGGAACCGCATCGGAGATCAAGTCGTTCTGCCAGTCGAATTACAAGGTCAGTTTTCCGATGTTCGCAAAGGTTGAGGTCAATGGCGACAAAGCGTGCCCGCTTTACAAACAGTTGACCGGCAAAGACGCCAAGCCAAAGGGAGCAGGCAAGGTGTCGTGGAACTTCGAAAAGTTTTTGATTGATACCGAAGGACAACTCGTCGCCCGTTACGCTCCTCGAACCGAGCCCGACGACGCCGAACTTCAAAAGAAGATTGAGTCGTTGTTGAAGTAAGCGTTCAATCAATGGGCGGCTGCTCACCGTCGACGGTCTGGAAAAAATGGCGTAGGCTTCGGGGATGACACGGTTTGCAGAATTTTGACCCGCATCGCCGATATGTCATTGATGGCAAGCTGCTAACCTCGCGTAGCTGCGAAGCAGCGATACGAATGCCCAAAGCGCGAGTCCCAGTGGATGAAGCCACAGGCTATAAAGCAGCGAAAGCACGTCGCATTGCTGCTCCGCAGCTTCCCGATCCTTTTGAAAACCTTGACGAATAAGCGATGAACCCGATCGCGATTCTCACCAGCCGCAAACCATGTCATGCACCCTCGACTTCCGAATTGCGTCGCAACGCATCGGCCTTCACCGAGCATTCGAGGAAGGTGTTGTCAAACCTCTCGGGAGGCGGTTGTTATACCGTGCGTAGTCAGAAATGAGGTGATTCGCTTCCGTTAACGCGAAGGCATCTTTCCGACCACGCACGGTATACGTCGCGTGGTCAGAAATGAGGTGATTCGCTTCCGTTAACGCCGGCATCATTCCGGACCACGCACGGTATATACGTCGCGTGGTCAGAAAGAGGTGGGATTCGCTTCCGTTAACGCCAGGGCATCATTCCGGACCACGCACGGTATAAATCTTCACGCTGCTTTCATCATTGCAACGCGACATCTTAACCGCTGACGAAAGCGGATTTGATAGCCTCTACGCCCAAAGTGCGTGCGGAATTCTGAGGCGATCCTGTGCGTGGTCCGAAGTGACCCCGATGTGACCCATTTGTCTTCCGCACAGCGAATGACCTCCATCCCGCCCATTCAAGGTTATCACGATGATGCTGAATACACGGATCGACGACCAACGACTGAGCACCCTGTGCGAACGTGTGGGCGTCGCCTTCGAAGTTGGATTGGATCCGTACCGAGTCTTCGAGCGGGAATCGGAAAGTCGACGGTATTCGTACGCCAAGAAGATGAAAGCGGTCGCAGCCGAAGTTCGTCGGGGAAACGCACTGTCCGACGCGATCCGGTCGCAGGGCAATTATTTTCCAAAGTACTTTGCCGACATGATCGCCGGCGGCGAAGCGGCGGGTCGCCTGGATCGCGTACTCGATCGATCCGCGAATTACTATGCTCAGACAGCCGAATTTCGAGCCTCCTTCCGCAACAGTATTCTCTGGCCGCTGCTGCAACTTGTGCTGGCGGTGTTCATCGTCGCCGGGTTGATCTACATTCCCGACGTCATCTCGCCTGGCAGCGACGATCCGCGACGCGACATGCTCGGTCTCGGCTTAATCGGATGGTCGGGAGTGAAAACGTATGCATTCTGGGTTGCATTGGCCTGTGCGGCGATCGGTATTGTCGCTTGGCTTATTCGCAATGGATATCTGACTTTCATCATCGATTGGGTCGCGAGACTTCCTCTGATCGGGCGAAGCATGGCCGTCTTTCCAGAGTCGCGATTCGTGCAAACGTTCGCCTTGGGAATTGATGCTGGTCTCAATGCAATCGAAGCATCCAATCTTGCGTTCCGCGCCGCTGGATCGCCAGCGTACGTCAACAGTGCCGAACCGGTGGCCAAAGCAATGCGCAACGGAAACGCCATTCATGAAGCGTTCCAAACCACAGGTTTGTTTCAACGTGACACGCTGGAAGTGATCGAACTTGGTGAATCGTCGGGTCGCTTGGCCGAACTGTTGGACAAGCATTATCGGCTGCTCAAAATTCAAGTCCAATCGTCGATGGCTAAGCTGACCTATTTGGCATCCGCCGTGATTTGGGCCGCCGTTACGATTCTGTTGATCTGTGTGATCATTCGCATCTTCATGATGTACCTGAATAACTTTGGTCCTGGAGAGGCGGTCGGATTGCCCACTCTTTAAGCCACGTGTGCCTGTTCCAACCACGAAACGACAGAGAGCCGATGTTTTTTCAGCAGAAGACGGACGACCGAAATACCGACCGAGAACAGTACCGCGTCAGTTGCTTCGCGAGCAGGCTGTTCGCGACGAAGCCCAGCACTCCAACGGCAAGGCGCAACGGAACGAATCATCAAACGAAGCGGAACCGATCCAGTCGATCGAACAGGAGCGACAGCGCTTTATCCGTCGAGCGGCGTCGCTCGACATGCGCGGTGAAGCCTTCGCCAGCGACTTCATTGATGAATTGTTTACGTTCGCCGCGCGTGTCAGCACATCGGACATCCATCTGCAACCGGTTGCCGATGGCCTGGAACTGAAATTTCGCGACGATGGCATGTTGAAGCGATTGGAAGTTCTGAACTCGACCGTCAGAAAATCGGTCGTGTCGCGTCTGAAAGTGATGGCCGACTTGCTGACATACAAAGCGGAGACTCCGCAGGAAGGTCGCGTTCAGGGACGACGTCGCGGCGCGGAAGTTCGTGTCAGCACATTCCCGACCATGCATGGCGAACGCGTGGTTCTGCGGTTCTTCTCCCATCATGGCGAGTATCTGTCGTTGGCCAATTTGGGGCATGGTCCCGAAACCGTTGCCCTGCTTGAAGAAGCGTTGTTGGAAACCAGCGGCGCGATCTTGATCTGCGGACCGGCGGGAAGTGGCAAGTCGACGACAATGTACGCCTGCCTGCGGCATCTGATCGAAACCTCCGGCGGCACGCAGAGCATTTTGACTCTGGAAGATCCAATCGAGGTTCCGCTTGAAGGAGTCGCCCAAAGTCAGGTCAATGTGCCGGCGGGGTTTGATCTGCATACCGGCCTGCGATCGCTGCTGCGTCAGGACCCGGAGGTCTTCGCCGTTGGGGAAATCCGTGATCCGCTCACCGCCAAGATCGCTTTTCAAGCATGCTTGGCCGGACAACTCTTGCTGGCCACATTTCATGCCGATAGTGTGGCGACAGCGATCACTCGCATGATCGACATGCAAATCGATCCCTATCACCTCCGCAGCGGGCTTGTGGGAATTCTTTGTCAAAGGCTGCTGCGAAAAGCCTGCTCCTGCGCCGTCTGGTCGGACCAACACGAACACAAGTACGACCTTCCGGTTGACGGATCGCTGATCGCAAAGGGTTGTGACGAATGCCAAGGGACGGGTTATCGCGGTCGGCGGATCATCGGCGAATATCTCGCCATCCGCGATTCCGACGCGGCCAACAGCCTGATCGGAACCATTGATTCGCGAACCATCTATCGAGAAGCCTGCAATCGGGGCATGGTCTCGATCTGGCAACGCGCCACCGATCTTGTCCGCGATGGCGAGACAACCGCCTCGGAAGTGCGTCGCGTCCTCGGCCGTTCAATGCGAATTTGACCCTCTCCCAATCGTCGCGTTATGAATCATTGACGCGATGGAGGTTGGCCTACTGGGTGACTCTTCAGTGTCGCCACGATGCGAACGGTAAAGCAATGCTGGAACACCTGAAACCACGCGACGCACTCGTGAAAAACCAACGCCTCACCGTGAACGCCACAGCGAACCCTAATGCTCGGAAGTACCACAATCAGGACGAACTAAGCTTGAGGTAAGTGCGGTGTGGAGGCGGACCGCTTTGACAGCACCACCATGCCGGTCGGTCTCAATGTTTCACCGATTCTGCTGGCCCAATTGCGAAGCTCCTTTCAAGGATGAATTCGCCGGCGCATCCGCGCTTGCTGGCGGAGACTTTGGCACCGAGTGTGCATGCTGCTGAAAACAGGAACGCGTGAGGATGAAGCCAGTTCGCGTGGATTCACTTCAGGTCAAACTCTTCTTCAAGCTCCATGACGAGTTCAACAACGTCGAGGGAGTCTGCTCCGAGTGTCTCGAACAACGCTGGTTTGTTGGCGATCTCATCGCGTTTGACACCAAGGTGATTTGCAATAATCTCGATGACACGGTCCCTACGTTCTTCGGATTGCTGGACATCGAATAGTCGTGTTTTGTCCGCAGTTTGGATGAACCAAAGAAGTTGACCGCAACGCGGACACGTCGCATCGCCAGTGAAAACGGACGGCTCTACGACCACCTTTGCCATGCAGAGCGGGCAAGAAATCGGTTGACCTTCAGGAGTACGTGATGAGATTGTCATTCTAACAGCCGACGATGTGCTTGGTCCGACGTACGCCGGTGCTTCCTGGCCGCCCGTCTTGAGTTTCCAATTGACTCGTCCTCGCTAAACAACGTCGCATCTTTACATCATTCACCTTAACCGCTGCGCGGCGGCATAAGATTCTAGCCGATTTAGATTGGCAGGGGGACCGGATGTACCGGCAATCGAAGTCGACAGCAAAGCTGCCGTTCCGTCCAGACAAGCTAGCGGGGAAGGATCGATCGCGTGTGGGACGAAACCGTCGGCTTCGTTCAACGCTTGATCTATCTTGCGTTTGCCGAGTCGGTTGGAATGAGCAACTGAAACGCGTCAATGATGACGAAGCCGGTTGTTTCGCTACTATCAACACGGATGGTCGTTTCGACCTTATCGTCGAGGTGAACATTGCCGATCAGTCGGAATTGCTTTCCCGAAGGGATTGGTTTGGTTTGATCGACGCGCAAGGTGACCTCTCGGCGTGAACCGCTGGTGACGGTCACTGGAACGTCGGTCGCGCGACTTTCGTGAGCAGAATAGGCCATCAACAATGGATACTCCGCCGACTTCGGTGCCCTGAATCGAAATGTGGCCGTGGCGGCGTTATCCCCGTCGACTCTGACACCGTTCTCGCCAGCGAAGATGTAACCGTCTTCAATGAACGGCTTGAAATTTGTCGAGTGTGACCAGGTTCCCGTCAGTTGTGCGTCGCCGTCGTCGAGCACGATGCCAGGCAAAGACTTGGCGGGAATCGCTCCGTCCGCCGAGGGCAAATCTGTAACGTCCGGCAGTTCCAATACCTGCTGTCGCTCCAGCAATCGCTCGCGCAGGTTCGTGTAGGGCAAGTCCTGAACGGCGAGGTTCCGCCTGGCCGCCATCGCGGCGGCGATTCCCGCACTTTGGCCGATCGCCATCCATGCACCCTCGATCCTCAATGACGACATGCCGACGTGTGTGCAAGATAACGCGACCGGGACAAGCAGATTATCGCATTGCTCAGCTTTTGGCAGAATCGAGCGGTAAGGAACGTGATAGGCATAACCCTGAGCGGAATTCTTGCGTCGAACCGGGAAGATCGTTCCCTCATTAACGACGCCTCCGTCTGGCAAAGCAACCCGCCGACAGTCATGTGAGTCAATTGGAAATGACGAGATCGCGATGGGATCGTGCTTCTCGGGGGATTCCAGGATGTCCTTCTGGCTAAGGACATAAAGCCCCTTCATGCGTCGCGATTCGCGAACGTAAAGCGATGGCGAAAAGTGTTCGTAATCCGCGAATTCATCTTTGCAAAGTCCCAGCTTCGCATACTTGGCGCGAATGTCACTAGGCACGACGGGGTCGGAGATCAGAAAATGAATAAACTCCAACGTGTACTGTTTGTGCGCTTCCCAAATTTGTTTGCGGCCCGCTTCGTCCGCCGCATGCCAGTCCTTGCCGCCACCGACCAGCCCGATCGAAAACTGTCCGCCGATCGAGTTGTTGCCGTCAAACTTATCGCCGGGAAGCGGGTAAAGATCGAACCCAATTCGCGTTTCACCCGACTTCAACGCACGACGAACGATCTCGAATCGAGCGGGATCATAAGCGGCTGGTTCGGGGAAAGGGATTCGATTGGATGCGACGTCCGTCAGGCACAACCGGAAACTGTACGTCATGATGTTCTCGTCCCCCGCTTCCTCCGTACCTTTGTCGTCGGTGGTGACCAGAGGCAACAGTTTCCCTTCTTCATCAAAGCCGCTGATGTCCATCGTCCTCTTTGGATACCGTTTACCGGCTAGCGACTCATTGTAATCGTCGCGTCCCTCACGCCCGATCGTCCAGTCGACTCCCGCAGCGGCCATCAGATCGCCTTCGTACGTTCCATCGATAAAGACCCTTGCCGAAAAGGTCCCGTTCTTGGTGGCCAGCGATGCAATTCTCGAACCCTCCTTCGTGACCGACTTCAGGTAGCGGTCGGTCAAAACCGTCACGCCAGCCTCATCAAGCATCCGCATCGTGACGCGTTTGGCGACATGCGGTTCGAAGGTCCAGCGCGAATGGTCCTTCTTTGTGGGATCATATGGCGCGGGAAGTCCGCGATCGGTGTAGTCCTTGACCACTCGCGAATGCCATTCGTGGAACAGTCCCATCAAAGTGCTGCGAACCATTTGATTGGAATCGCAATGGCTTAAGCCACCCGTGTTCATCGCGCCAACATGATCTGTCGGTTCAAGCAAAATGACCGATGCCCCTTCGCGAGCGGCGGCGATCGCGGCGCAGAATCCGCCCGGCGTCGATCCGTATACGACGACATCCGCTTGTTTTTCCGCGGCAATCGTCGGCCCAATAAAGTTCGTCAGAAAGAGCGATAGAAAGCAGGCGCGAAGAGAGGATGGACGTCGTTGTTGCATCATGTCGATCTTGAGTTGGGTGAAATGCCGCGTGATGGTGAACAGGCAGTATACCAACTGACGGACGATCGACATGCAGCGCCATCGTTCAGCCGGCATCACTTCCGGATCGGTTTGCAACGGTGGCGGCTTTGAACTCCGCAAATTCCGGCTTGGTGGCTCGTAAAATCTGGAGGATATCGCGTCGCGTTTCAGGAGTGAGATGTTCGTATTGTTGCGACAAGTCGCGTCCTTCCAGAATGTTTGTCAGCTTATTCAAAATGCGATGCCGCACCTCATCAGGCAGGCCATCGAAGGCCTCCGAGTAGATCAAATAACTGCATGGATAACGAAACAGCCGATGCTTCAGATCCAGATCGCGCAGCGACCGGCCTTGCTGGTCGCGGATGCCCCGCGATTGAAAGTCGTCGGCAAAACCACTTGTGCCGGTGATCGGATCGGTCAACCGCAACGCGTCAAGCATCAGCAAATGTTGCAGGACGCGATCCGCCGACGCGTCAATCCGCCGATTGGCGCTGTCGCTGATGAAACCTTCCTCGCGATCCAGAAACGCATTCATTTGAAACGACTGATGCAAGGCTTGACGCGTTTCATAATTCGCGGCGGCAATGGCGTTGTGCATTTGCGACTGATGTTCCAACACCATCAGCGCAATCAGATCGCTGTGCGGACTCAGATACGGCTCGGTCGAGATCAGATTGTCGAGCGACTCGAGATTCGCACCCTTCTCCAGGTCGGGTTGCCGTGTCTCTTCCTCGGTGAATAGCCGATTGCCCATGTGCCGCATCCGACCATGCGTTCCCGTTACATACCAGCCTCCCCAACGCTCTTCCAGCGGGCTAGTATCGTCGCTGGTGAACGTTCCGCTGCCCAGAATCGGCTGGCCGCCACGATCACTGAAGACGCTGCGCACCAAGTAACCGGGAACGTACTGCGTCCGGCTGGACGCGTGACACGCCAAGCACTGGCCGCGATCACGCACGAAGGTCGGCGCGCCTTCAGGATCTTGTTTCATCGTGTAAAACGTCGCACCCTGTTTCGCGTCGGTTGCGGCGAACTCCAACACATCCCCACGCTGGCACCAGCCGACGTAGACGTCGTCGTTGAAATAGACGGCTCGCGGACGGCGAGGCGAGATTCGGTGCAGTTGTAAACTTGTCTTTGAAAAGACCAACGTTTGCGAACTGACGGGAACGTCGAGCGCCTTCAATACCGCTGGCAAGTAACCGTGTTTCTCGTCAAACTGTAGCTGAAGATCGCCCGACCGAATTTTGGCCGCCAGCTTGGCGATGCGATCATTGACTTCCGCATTGTGATAGTCGATCGGCGGACTTTCAAACGATCCCGGTTGCGCGGACGCCGTTTCCGTCCCAGCGATGAATAAAAGGCTGACGATCAACACCAGCGCGGCAAACGATGGTGTATCCTGAAAGCATCGATCGGCTAAGCGAAGTGGCGATGGGTGGTCGTTCATGATTTCGTTCGCCTTGGGCTGGATGGGACGATGTGGGGCGGGATCGCAAGCATCAAATCGCAATTGCGAATGTATACCTGAGTGTATAGAATATCGGTTGGCGTGTCAAATTGATTTCCTTGAAAACGAAAAACCACGAAGAATTTGGAACCTGCCAATGCTTCCTAAAACCGCCGATTACGCGTTGCGCGCGGTCGCTTCGTTAGCAGGCCGAGCGGGGATGCCCGCGTCGGCCGATGTCGTCGCCGAGCAAACGAAGGTGCCGCGTCGTTATTTGAATCGCGTTCTGCAAGACCTTTGCGCGGCAGGGCTTGTCCGTTCGCGACCAGGACCTGGCGGGGGATACGAGCTTTCGGCGGACACCGAAACCTTGACAATCCTTGATGTGGTCAACGCCGTTTCGCCACTGGAGCGAATCAAGCACTGCCCCTTGGGCTTGCCCTCGCACACGCAGCTTTGTCCGTTGCATGCCGAACTGGATCGCGCTTACGCGGCGACCGAAGCGGCGTTTCGTAACGTGACGATTGCCGAACTGTTGAATTCGACCAGCCCGATTGTCGCCCTGTGCGATGTTGAATGAACGGTCGCCGCGACATCACGCCAACGCCGGTTGTTCCAATGATGAAGGCGTTTGATGTTATGTTGCGTCAACCTTTTTCAGGTGATCTTGCGACTTAGTCGCTCTTCATTTTTCCGAATTGCTTTGATGAGAGTAACGCCATGAAACGTCTTCCTTGGGTTCTGACTTGCGTCGTCGTCGCGGCCACGTTATGGTTCGCCATCGATCGATCAACGAATGCCGATCAACCGCTGCGGGCCGAATCGACAACGCGCATCAAAGCCGAACATCGTTTGTCCGTCGACGCGGCCCGCCAGCGGGGACAAATGATGCATGCGATTTATGCATCGACTTTGGATGTGATGCATCATCGTTATTTTCATGGTGGACGTTCCATTGTTCCTGCCCGAGCAATGGAAGACATTTTCGACGACATCAAGGACCGCACGTCCATTGAAACACGCTGGATATCGGTGAATCTGAAGCCGATGAGCATTCACCACAAGCCGGTTACCGATTTTGAGAAGCTTGCCGCGGAAAAGATCGCGACGGGCGAGTCGGAGGTTGAAACGATTGAAGACGGATTTTATCGCCGCGCGGGTGCGATCGCGATGGATTCGGGATGCATCAGTTGTCATGATGGATTCTTCAAAAAGCAAAACGACCAGCCCAAGTTTGCTGGTTTGATCATCAGCATTCCCGTCGAACTGGACCGCAAGCCCGCGCATGGGGAGTAAGGTGATCGGTGGCGGTTGCGTGCCGCCGAAGTGGCCACGATGTTCGACGACAGCGTCGCGCATCGGGTTTGTGTTTCATGTCGCCTTTACCTTCCGTCCCAATGACCGACCTGCCGATTCTTGATCCTTCGCCGGCAAAACGCCACTCACGTTTTCGACGCCTGTCGGTGCATGGATATCGCGTCGCGCTATTCATCGTGATCATTCTGACGATCGGTCGACAGCATCAATGGTTTGTCGCCCAACAACGGGGCGATACAATCGAACCGATCACGATTGACCAAGTTTTGGTTTTGTTTCCCAAAGCTGTGACGCTGGGCGACTGGGACCCGCTGCACGGTGGTCAGACCGTGCTCGATGGGGAAGGCAAGTCGATCGGTTTCGTCGTCCAAACATTACCCGAAGCGGACGATGTCATCGGTTTTTCGGGACCGACGAACACAATGGTTGGATTCGGCGGCGATAACAGGATCGTCGGGTTTTACGTCCTGCGAAGCGGAGACACACGTGAGCACACGCGGGATGTCGTTCGTAATCAAGCTTTCATGAATTCCCTGAATGGGTTGACTTGGCAAGCTGCCGGGGAAGCACAAGTCGATGCCGTTTCGGGAGCGACATTGACGAGCATGGCGATTGTCGACGGAATCCACAAGCGACTCGGAGGAGCCGACCCCGCCTCTCGCTTTCCCGAAGAGCTTTCCGTTGTCGATGCGAAAGCGTTTTTTCCCGCCGCGGCTCGGTTGACCGATGATCCGCAAAAGCCCAGCATGCGGGTTGTCCTGAATGATCAAGGCGCGATCCTCGGTCGCGTGTTGCGAACATCTCCCGTGGCCGATGCCATGATGGGTTATCAAGGACCTACCGATACGATCGTCGCGGTCGATGACGAGGGGTTGGTTGTTGGGGCCGCGATCCGCGGCAGTTTCGACAACGAACCGTATGTCCGGTACGTCAAAGAGGACGAATACTTTTGGAATACGTTCAAGGGTTTTACGCTGGACGACATCGCCGAGTTGGACATTGTGGAGGCAGGCATCGAAGGTGTTTCCGGCGCGACGAAGACGAGCACAAATGTTGCTGAAGCGCTGATCGCCGCCGCCGGGCAATGGCGACAAGAAGAACCCATTGTCAAAGCTGCGGAAAAACCTTGGTATCAACTGGCACCACGTGATGCGGGGACGATCATCATCGTGCTGCTTGCCTTGGTCATTGCAATGACGCATTTGCGTGGCAAGCGAATGTTGCGAGTCGCATTTCAAGTGGCGCTGGTCGTCTATTTGGGCTTCATCAACGCCGACATGGTTTCGCAAGCACTGCTGGTCGGATGGGCGCGCAGCGGCGTTGCCTGGGAAGGGGCACCGGGACTGGTGTTGCTGACCGTGGCCGCGTTGGCCTGCCCGATTTTTACGGGACGACAAGTGTACTGCACACACCTGTGTCCGTTCGGAGCTCTGCAAGATTGGACGCGCAGAGTGCCGCTCAAACGCAAGCTTCCGGCCCGGTTAAGCAATCTGTTGAAGAAAGTTCCCGCCGCCTTACTGTTGCTGGTCGTCGCGGTCGCAATGCTGCATCTGCCGATCAGCCTTGTCGGCATCGAACCGTTTGATGCCTTTGTCTTCCGAATCGCTGGATGGGCGACACTGACCGTTGCAACCGTTGGGCTCGTTGCATCGCTCTTTGTGCCGATGGCATATTGCCACTACGGCTGTCCCACAGGCGGAATGCTTCGCTTCTTGCGCTACAACGCGGCCAGCGGACGCTTGACGGCAACGGATCTGTTTGTGACAGCGTTAACCGTCGCGGCGGTTCTTTATCACATCCGGATCACCGGTGCTTTCCACTGGAGCTAACGAATCATTGAGTCTCGCATTTGGCTGGTCGCCTGACGCATGATACTGCGTGCCTGGACGGTGTAAGCCTGTGGCGAATGGAAGAACCTGTTCAAGGTCATTTCATCGGCGAAGAAGTAGATTTGCCCTTCGTGGTGCAGGCCGAATTCGCGAATCCCTTCAACCTGCTCCTGTCCTTCGATGAAACGAACAACATCCAGTCCTCCCAGGGCGGGAGTGTAGATCTCCGGCTGGTCCAGAAACTTTTGTTGAGCATCCGCACTGGAAAACAGATAAAGCTTCCCAAGGTGGATTGCTCCGAATTCCTTCTTTCCCGCAATCCATTTCATTTCGTCTTGAATAGCGACAGCGCAGTAACCGTCCATCGCCCGCGGCGGCAGTTCTTCACTCTGCGTCGGTGGTTGGGGGGCATCGGCGGGCTCCGCAATGTTCGATTGGCCAACGGATGCGGGGGAGGAAATCTGTCCCGCCGCGACGTCATCGGCTGCCGGAGTTGCGGAACCGGGCAGAGCAAAGTTGTTCTGTGAAATGCTACCCGCGCCACCGTCGTTGACGCGAATGGGTGCCGATGGCGGCATTTGTACTCCAACGGCCGCCATGTTGGCCGAAGGCGGTTGCGCCGATGGATAGCTGGGCAATTGAAACTGGCCGCCTGGTTGCTGCGAGACCGGTGCCGACTCGGGCGGCATGGCGTACCCCGATGCAACTTGAGCAGGGGCGGGCGCTGGACTTGGGCTCACGGGGACTTGCAAATTTTGAACCGGTGCGGCCGTCGGTTGTTCGCCAATATTGGGCTGCGTCGCCGCCAAGGATTCGGCAGCCTGAGGCGGAGCGGGCTGTTGAGCGATTGCCGCCGCTGGAGTCTCCAGCGACTTCCCCCCCTTCTTCGCCGCCTGCTGCAACATGGCGACATATTGCCCAACAAGCTGCGGACTGATTTGATGCGAATGGACAATTCCCGTCGCGTCGACGATCACATCTGTGGGAAATCGCGTCACTTTAAAGTATTCGGCAAGCTTTTTGTTGCTGCTGGCGTTGATCTTTACCGGAACAAACTGTTGCCCAATCGCTCCGGCGACCTCGGGACTCTGAAACGCCCCAGCCTCCAGCTTGTCGCACCAAACACAATTGTCGCTTTCAAAGTGAACCAGCAACAGCTTGCCTTCAGCTTCCGCCTTTTGGTGTGCGACTTTCAAGTCGGTGTTCCAGGGGATTTCCCCCCAAACGTTAACGGTTCCGAACATGAAAGCGGCAAAAATCAATGCGTTACGCATCGCGATCCCTCGCGTTTGTTGTGATCTGATGAACAACCAGCGCGTCCAAATCTTGTGGAATCCCGTCGTGGTTGTGGGTGAGTATCCGCAAATACACGTCACCATAGCGGTCTTTCGACAGATTCGGTCATGCGTCTTGAGTGAAACGTATCAATTATGCCGAGTTTGACGCTACAGCAATTATACGTCCCGTAGTCAGAAATGAGGTGATTCGCTTCATTTGACGCGAAGGCATCATTTCCGACCACGCACGGTATAACGCGTCGATCGCAATAAATTCGACAGTTGCTAAGCTGGTGACGGCTCGCTTAAAAGCTGGTATATGAACCGGACACGGACTCGTTGAGCCCACAAATTATCGATGCCCCAACACCCCTCCCTGCTCGTCAGGCAGATGGATCAGCTTTGCAGCTACAAAACGTGGCACACGAGAATTTCGGTCCTTGCTGCCTCCAGCGGCAGGTGCAACAGTTTCGATTATCCGCCGCAGGAACTTGCGTTCCCGCTCGCAGCCTGATCGCCTGCGTCATGAATCAACCGTGATTCCGATACAGTATCGATCCTGAAGGGATCGCAGAATGGATACATGCCTACTCTTATTCGCCAATGCAGTACGGCACCTCCAGGATCAAAGCGTTTCCTGGAATCGGCGACTGCGGCGTGCGCTGCGACACCACCGGCTACGATCCTTGCTTTTCGCGGCATCTAAAAACAGCACGTTCTTGATCACGCGCGACCGAAGCGACCTGCTCAAGACGAACACCCATATCGAACCGTCCGCTCAGTTCCGCTTGAACAAAGGCCTGAACATCGGCTCAATAAAAGCTAGCCACCGCTTCCCTTCGCTCCCTTCAACCCCGTCGACAATCTTCCGCCCTGGTCGCGATGTCAAAGCCTAGCTGGTTTCACGTTTCATAAAAAGCTGTGAGTCATCACGCTTTGTGGAATTTCTAGCAACGCCTTGTACTTTCGGTCGAGGCTTGACGCGATTCGATTTCGGCCAAGGTGAGAGTGAGAGTGTGGAACGGAACTTGAGGTAGAGTCGGTCTTCTTCCGGATCTGGTGGTAATGCGAATTGCTGGAACAGGCCGCGCCGCTACATACGCAAGCTTTTCCACAGCGGAAAAGCCGTGAACGCAACCAAGGCATGAAAAATCGTAGATTCTCGCCAACAACATAGTTGGTGTCTATAGGATTTCATCGGCCATCGGTACAGTCATGATCACCGGCGAGGCATCGCTGAACAGTCCATTGCACGAGAGCATCCCGAAGTGAACGTCATCGCCACCTCGTGCATGCAAAGGTTAACGTGTTGGTGGAGTCATTTGCTGATCGTACAAGGTTGTCCCGCCGTACCGTTCGATGCTCAAAAGCGTGAGGCCATGAACGTAGGCACGTGCGGTCGCTTTTGTGCTCACGGAACAATGCATACAGACGTTGGAGCAGGTGCAATCGCCGCTGCGGCTGGGGTTCCTGAACGAAGTCATCAATATTCAACACTCAATCCCTCTCGCTCGGCGAACGGTTGCCGTAACCGCGAACGGACGGTTGACGATCCATCTGTGTAAACCTTTTGCAAGCCGTTCTCCGGTTCAGGGCTTGGTTCTGCGAAATTGTACAGGCTTCTCATGCGATCGGAATACTCAGGTGGCATCGCGAAAGTAGCGTTGCAACAGTGTAATGCAATTCCCGTAACGCGCTTGTCATCTTCCTCCTGCCGCTCAATTTCGGCAACTGGTTAATTCAGGTGAGTTCAAACTCACGCATCCGGGACCAATTGGAAGGTACGCATACGAGTCCTACTCCGCGTTCGTGGTAGGAGCACGCGACGCAATTTCACGAACTATCGAAACGACTTGGTCGGGCACCGCATGGCATTCGCGGATCGCTGACTGGCACGTTTTCGATCACGCGAAGAGCTTCATCTCGTCATCGGTATAGAGCCCGCGTCTGTAGGCGTCAAGCATTTCGTCCACACTCTGTGGCATTGCACGGTCTCACTCGCAGAACGAATTGCGATCTATCTATCGTTGCATGGATGCAATGATAGATAGATCGTGCGTTGAACTTTGTCGGTCGGTCCAACGCTGGTGGTTTTGATGCTGGGGTGGTCGATCGACCGAGATGGATTTTAGCAGTACGCGGGGTGGGCCGCAAATCCAGGGAAGAAGAGCTGCTTTGGTGGGGTGCATGACAGGGCTTGCGGATGGTGAGAATCGCGATCGGGTTCATTGCTTGTTCGTCTAGGCTTAAGGACCAGCCGCAGAGCGGTGATAGTGCATAGACTGGGCAAAGAGTCCCAGGATCCATCGTGTCGGATCGGGAAGCTGCGAAGCAGCTGCGAGCGGGCGTGCTTTCGCAGCTTCCGCTTTGTGGCTTTGAGCTGACTTGCCTGGTGCTTCGCCCCAGGCTATACTATCGCGCTGCTCGCAAAGCCACATGGGTTAGCGGTTTGCGATCAAAGACATATTGTCGATGCAAGTCAAATTCTGCAAACCGTGTCATATACCCATTCGAAAGCTACGTTGCCGCTAACCCGGTGGCCACGAAAGCTGCTTGCCGCCGAGCAAATGAAAATGCAGATGCTGACCTCCTGTCCCCCTTCCTTGCCGCAATTGGTGACCACGCGGTATCCCTTCTGAAGATTCAGCTCAGCCGCAATCCGACGAATCACGCAGAACATATGTCCGATCAAAGGGGCATCGTTCGACTCGAGATCGTCGATGTTCTCGATCGGCTTTTTGGGAATGATCAAGACATGCACTGGCGCTTTGGGCGCGATATCGTGAAACGCCAAACAGTCTTCGTCTTCGTAAACGATATCGGCGGGAATTTCTTTACGAATGATTTTTGAAAAAATTGTCTCGGGCATCGGCTTGAAATCCTTTCTGACTTTGCAAACGGAATGTGAGGTATTGAGCGATTGTCGTTACGCCAAGATCTCTTTCACGACGTGTCCATGCACATCGGTCAGCCGAAAGCGACGTCCTTGATATCGGAAGGTCAGTCGTTCGTGATCGATTCCCAATTGATGCAAGATGGTTGCTTGAAGGTCGTGAACGTGAACGGGTTTGTCAGCGATGTTGTACGAAAATTCGTCCGTTTGCCCGTAAGTAAATCCCGGTTTAATTCCGCCCCCCGCCATCCAGATGGTGAAGCATCGGGGATGATGATCGCGGCCAAAGTTATCTCCGCTGAGCTTGCCTTGACAATAATTCGTGCGTCCGAATTCTCCAGCCCAAACGACCAAGGTTTCGTCCAGCATGCCGCACCGCTTCAGATCATCGATCAGGGCGGCGGCGGGCTGATCCGTTTCGCGGCACTGCGTCTTGATACCGCCAACCAATCCACCGTGCTGGTCCCAGCCTTGATGGTACAACTGAATAAACCGCACGCCTCGCTCAGCCAATCGCCGAGCCAGCAAACAATTTGCGGCGAAGGTGCCCGGATTCTTCGCATCGGGGCCGTAGGAGTCGAGCACAGCTTCCGATTCATCGGCAAAGTTCGTTGCTTCGGGAATCGACTCCTGCATGCGAAACGCCAATTCGTGTTGAATGATCCGCGACTCGATGGCCGGATCGGGTGCCGCATCAAGTTGCATCTGATGCAATTGCTTCAAAGCGTCGAGCATCGCCCTGCGACTTGAACGATCGATCCCCGCCGGATTATTCAGATACAACACTGGGTCTTCGCCTGAACGCAACCGCACCCCTTGATGCTGCGAAGGGAGAAATCCACTTCCCCACAAGCGAGACACCAGCGGTTGCCCTCCCTTGTTCTTGGTCACCAGCACGACGAAGGCGGGAAGATTTTCATTCTCGCTGCCCAGCCCATAACTGAGCCACGCCCCCATGCTTGGGCGACCGGGAAACTGCGAGCCCGTTTGAATGAAGGTCACCCCGGGACCGTGATTAATCGCCTCGGTGTGCATCGATTTTATGAAGCACAAATCATCGGCGACCTTCGACGTGTACGGAAGCAAGTCACTGATCGTCGCTCCCGCCTCACCATGTTTGGCGAACGAAAACGGCGAACCGACCAACGGCAACGTCGCTTGATTGCCGCTCATTCCGGTCAAACGTTGTTTGCCTCGTACTTCATCGGGCAGCTCCGTTCCATGCAGTTCATTCAGCAATGGCTTGTGATCAAACAGATCAATCTGCGACGGACCTCCCGATTGAAACAGAAAGATCACCCGTTTGGCGCGAGCCGGATGATGCATCCCGATCGATGATCCGGAAGTCGCTCCTTGAGCGGCGGACGTCAGCAGGTCACTGCACGCCAGCGTTCCGAAGCCCATGCCAAAACGTTGCAGCCACTGACGCCGACTCGTCGGTAAACCGGAAGGTTGCGTGGAATGATCAAACATCAAGTCCTCAATTCTAGGTTTTAATAACGCTCTGTGCTAACAAGTACTTGTGACGACGCTCAGATCACGGGCGACAGCCGCCGGATTCAGCCGTCATCGTCGCATGACGGAGTGATCGAAGTTCATCAATGCGGAAGCGACAACCGTCCATGCCGCCCACCGTGTCGCGGGAATATTCGATTTCACTTTGGACACGCCTACATTCAGCAAGGCTTCCGCGGACGCGGGATCTTGCTCGAAGCGGACCATTTGCGCATCGAACAGTTTCCTCACCACATCGACTTCACTTTCCGAAGGCTTTCGCTGCGCGAGGGTTTCAAACAAATGATCGATTACCGAACTCGAATCGGCATCCTTTCCGTCACCTTCGCAATGCGTGATGGCGTTCAACGCCAGGAACCTTGCCGCTTCAACGAATTGCGGCCCGTTCATCAACACAAAAGATTGCAATGGCGAACTGGTCCGTTCGCGTCGCAGTCGACAAACGTCTCGCTTGGAAGCATCCAACGTCATCATGGCGGGAGGCGGACCGGTGCGTTTCCAATACGTATACACACTTCGACGATACAATCCCGTTCCCGAATCATGATTCTTCGGTTTGAACGATTCGGTCACTTCGTACGGATTCACCGAGGGACCACCGATCTGTCGGTCCAGCAATCCGCTTGCGGCAAGGAAACCATCACGCAACATTTCCGCCGACAGACGGAAACTGGGGGCTCGCGAGAGCAAACGGTTTTCAGGATCGATTCGCCGCTTTTCCTCCGAGGCGTCGGACGACTGACGGTAGGTCGCCGACATCACCATCTGTCGCATCAGCCGTTTAACATCCCACCCATGTTCCACAAAGTCGGCGGCCAACCAATCGAGCAACGCAACGTGTGACGGTCGGCCTCCTGAGTTCCAAAGTCTTCCGGCGTACGAACAAATCCCTCGCCGAAAACCATCTGCCAATGACGATTCACCGCGACACGTGCGGTCAGCGGATTGCTCGGGTCGGTGACCCATTTTGCGAGCCCCAGCCGATTGCGGGGCCAAGCGTGATCGAAACTGGACAACGCGGAAGGCGTCCCCGGATCAACCGGTTCCGCCGGAGCGTCGTACATCCCTCGCGTCAATACATGCGTTCGACGAATCCCAGGCGACTCACGCATCACCATGATTTCCTCGACACCATCCTGAACCGATGCAAGTTGTTCACGTACCTCACGCAAGGCCTTTCGATGTACCGCCATTGCCTCACTCACAGCCGCAAAATAGTAGTCGCGTAACCGATTCACGGAAGCATCCCGATCCTTCGCCAAATTCTCTTGAGACGGAGCGGAATCCGCCGCAGTTGCAGTCGCTGGATCGCCGTCCGACGATTCGACTCGCGAGGCTAAGTTGAAGACCTCGTATTCGGACAAGCAACGATCGAAGACGCGAAACTCGTCGACGAGCCCCTGCTTGAAACCACGATCGCGAAAGCGAGCACCGATACGAAGATGATCGTTTCCGCCACCGGTGATCTGCTTCGTCAAATGGTCGCGCACGACTTCGGTCGCCGCTAGTCGACCATTGATATAGATCCCCAATCCGTTAGCTCGGCTGGAGCCATCGTAAACAACGGTCACATGCCGCCATTCCTGGATCGGCAACGGTTCAGTCGTTCGCACGCTGATCGCATTGCCAGGCCAAAAGTGGTTCAACGAGAACTGCAAATGCCCATCGAGCATCAGCAATTCATATCCTCGACTCGCCGCGTCCGTCCAGGCGAACGATGAAAGATGACCGCACGCTCAAAGCTTTTCGGACTTTGCAGCCACAACGAAACGGAGAACAGGATCGAACCGTCGAAAGTTCCCAACATCCAACGCATGTTCGTCGTCGCCATTGAGCAAGATGGCTTTGCCAACGATCCCATCGGTCGATTGGTCTTCGAAATCCAGATGCTTGATTTGTCCGGAAGGGACATGGTCGTGTGAATCGGGTTTCACATCGCCATGATTCTCAGCGATTTCGTTTGACGCGTCACCGCGACTTAAGCCATTCTTGAAACGCGGCTCGTGCTGAGACTTCAGGACCGGCGTATGCGATTCCAGTTCCGTAATCCGCCGTTGCAATTCCGCCACCTGCTGCTTCTGAGCGTCGCTGAACAGTGGCATCGTCGGCGTTGGGACCGAAGGTGTGAAGAAAGAATACAATCCGGCTTCATCGATCTTGTCGAAAAAAGCGCTCAGTTGGAAGTAGTCTCGCTGTGTCAGGGGGTCGTATTTGTGATCGTGGCAGCGAGCACTCCATCGTCAGCCCAAGGACGGCTGTCGAGAACGTCTGCACGCGATCGGAAACGTACTCGATCCGAAACTCTTCGGGAACACTTCCCCCTTCCACTTTCTGAGGGTGCAAGCGATTGAACGTCGTCGCGAGAATCCGCCTGTCGTCGGCGTCGGGCATCAGATCCCCGGCAAGCTGCTGCGTCAAGAATTGATCATAGGGCATGTTCTCGTTGATGGCGTCGAGCACCCAGTCACGCCACGGCCAAACGCGACGGTCGCGATCGACTTGATAACCGTAACTGTCGGAATACCGCGCGGCGTCAAGCCAGTCGGAAGCAACCCGCTCGCCAAACGCGGGTGAGGCAAGCAGTTTGTCCACCAGACGCGCATAGCTCGAAGCATCCCAGTTTCGGGTCGCCTGCTGTAACTCGCGAGGCGTTGGGGGCAATCCCGTCAAGTCGTAATACAAACGACGAACGAGGCGCTCAGGTCGTTCCTCGGGATTTCGACGCAACCCGGCGGCATCGAGCCGAGCGTCGATAAAGCGATCGATCTGAGATGCCTCGTGCAGCGATTCGATCGCGGTCGGCTCGGGGACCGGCGGGGAAACGATCGGTTCGAACGACCAATGTCCCTTCCATGCAGCCCCCTGTTCGATCCAGCGGCGAATCAGATCGATTTCATCTGTTGATAAATTCAGCCCCGAATCGCGAGGTGGCATGACCAACGATTCGTCGTCCGACGTGATCCGGCCGTACAACTCACTGTCGGAAGGATCATTCGGCTTTACGGCAAACTGGCCGTAAACGCCGTCCACCATCGCGAACAAACCGTCGCGCACATCGAGCCGCAGTTCGGTGGCGCGTTCCGCTTCGTCGGGACCGTGACAGACAAAGCACCGGTCGGATAGAAGCGGTTTGATTTCGAGATCGAAGTCGATGGCAACACCGGTCTGCTGGCCAATCCCAGCGTTTGGCAAGGCCCAGCACACCAACAGTGAAGCAACAATGGAAAGGCGGGATGTTTTCATCCATCCATTATAACATCACGGTTTGGTGACGGCTTCCCGACAAGACAAATTGTCCGTCCGACGGAACTGTCGCTCAATGATTGGCGTCGTTATACGTCACGTGGTCAGAAATGAGGTGATTCGCTTCATTTAGCGTGAAGGCATCATTTCGGACCACGCACGGCATAACGTCGCTCAGTGGTTTCCACCGAGAGTCTCGACGGGGACCGTCGAGCTACTTTGTGATCGACGTTTCATGAGCCCCGTTGTTCGCTTTCGACGGAACAACCGTCGCTCCTCCGCCGCCAGGCGTCTTGATGATCAGGCGATCTCCAGCATCGACTTCGATGCGACAAGCATGCGGCAGAAGTTGCGACTCTTGTTGTGATCGCTTCAGCCAGTTTTCTCCGCGCTCGCCTGATTCGCCAATTCCCAGGCCGTACGGCGGATGTTCGCTTCGGCGGCTGGTCAGCAACGAAACAGTCAATGGCTTCAAAAATTCAAACTCTCGAACGACGCCATCTCCGCCACGGCGTGCGCCCGCCCCGCCACTGTTGCCACGAATGGCAAAACGGATCAAACGCAACGGATACCGCAATTCGAGCACCTCGGGATCGGTGATCCGCGTGTTCGTCATGTGAGTATGCACGGCCGACGCGCCATCCTGCTCGTAGGTCGCGCCACTTCCACCACAGATCGTTTCGTAATAACCGAAAGTCTCGTCACCAACCAAAAAATTATTCATCGTCCCCTGGCTGGCCGCCACGACGCCGAACGCGCCCAAGAGAACATCAACGACGCGCTGGCTGGTTTCGACATTGCCCGCCACGACGGCCGCACATCGAGCGGGATCATCGTGTCGCGGCGGGTTCAGCAACCCTTCGGGGATACGCAGGTCGATGCATCGCAACACACCTTCATTAAGCGGCAAAGGGCGATCGACCAGCGTCCTGAGAACATACAATACCGCCGCGGTTACGATTGCCGGGGTTGCATTGAATCCTCTGGGGTGAACGTTGGCGGTCCCTGCAAAGTCGATCGTCAAACGTCCTTCATTAACCTGCATACCCACACGAATCATCGTCCCGTCATCCAGGTAGTCCTCAAAGTCCATCGCTTGTTTCGGTAGTTCACGCAGACGCTGCGAAACGGCGTCCGCCGCGACATCCTGCAGATACCGCATATATTGATCAACGACTTGCAATCCGTAGATGTCCACTAGCTCCAGGAGGTCGCGGACTCCGCGTGCTCCCGCAGCCTGCTGGGCGGCGATGTCCGCCAAGTTCTCCTCCACGCAACGCGACGGATAAACCGCGTCGGTCAGCAAGCGTCGCAGTTCACCTTCATGATGAACCCCGTTGCGAACCAATGCGAACCCACGAATCAACACGCCCTCTTCAGCGAGACTGGTTGCATCGGGGGGCATCGATCCGGGCGTGATGCCGCCGATTTCCGCGTGATGCGCCCGACTGGCGACAAAGAAGACGGGACCTTTTCGGCCACTCTGGAACACCGGACAGACGACCGTTACGTCGGGCAGGTGCGACCCGCCGGCAAACGGATCATTGCTGACATAACAATCGCCCGGATACATTTGCGGAAACTGCCGCATCAATGATCGCACGGTATGCCCCATCGCTCCCAAGTGGACGGGCACATGCGGCGCGTTCGCCACGAGGCTTCCATCGTCTCGAAAAATCGCACAACTGAAGTCGCGTCGTTCCTTCACATTCACGCTGATCGCCGTCCGCTGAAGCACGGCTCCCATTTGATGAGCGATCTGCTGGAACCGCCTAGCAAAAATCTCCAACAGCACCGGATCGTAAGCCGCTGCTTCGGTCGGATCGTCACCTCGCGTATTCGCTCTGTCGTCGCCGAACGTTTCGTCCCGTCCATCAATGCCAACAACGCGTTGAGGGGACTCCGTCGATCGAGTCAATACGATACAGCCATCCGACGCCACGCTGCCGCCCCAGCCTTGTTCAATGATCAACGTATGATGCTGAGCCGTCACGACGGCGGGGCCGTGCAGCGTATCGCCCGGTCGCAACGTACGACGATCGAACGCGGGAACGTCGCACCAACCTCCGGCAGTCCAGACCCGCTGGAACTCCGTGGCCTGAGGTTCTTTCGGTTTAAACGTCGCGTGGTCAGAAATGAGGTGATTCGCTTCATTTGACGCGAAGGCATCATTTCGGACCACGCACGGCATAACGTTTTCGATCTTCGGCAGATGCGTGTCCCCAGGCAATGTCGATGTGACGCGAACGGCGACGACTTCCAGTTCTCGATGCGGGCGAACATAACCAAAATGCAAGCGGTGCTGTGTGTAGAAGTCCTGTTTAACGTTCTCGCGATCCCGCCATTCCAATTCGATTGCGGTTTCAGTTCCCGCATAACGAACGTCAACCGTCACTCGCGAATCGACATGCGCCCGATCCGCTGTGCCGGCGATTTGCCTTATCGATCGCGAACAGACTTCTTTGATCGCGACTTCGATCTCTTCGTCCGTCCAGTCCGAAAGCAATCGATAGACACCTTGCGTCTGCGTGTTCCCGGTCGAAGCCAATCCCATTCCGAGAGCGCTGAGCAAGCTGGCCTGCGGGTGATCGATAATATGGCGAATGCCCAGGATCATTGCGACATCACACAAATGCTGACCCGCCGCGCCGCCGAATCCAACGAGCGACATGCTTCGCGGGTCTCGACCTTGAGCGGTCGAAACCGTGCGAACCGCCTCGGCCATGTGATGGTTCGCGATACTGCGGAATCCCTCGGCCAAGGTTTCTATCGATGCTTTCTCGTATCCGGCTTGCACCATTTGTTCCACGATTGCATTCAGACGTCGTTCCGCCGCCAGCCGATCGACTGGGAAAGGGAACCGCGACGCCGCAACCCGCCCTAGAACCACGTTCAAATCGGTAACCGTCAACGGTCCGCCACGACCATAGCATGCCGGGCCGGGATCGGCACCAGCACTCTGCGGACCAACCTTCATCCGCCCGTCGTCAAATTGACAAACCGAGCCGCCTCCCGCAGCGACCGTCTCAATCGCCATCATCGGCGTCAAGATGCGCGTTCCCGCTTTGATGGCTTCATACTGACGCACCGGTTGCCCGTCAAAGCGACTGACATCGGTACTCGTTCCACCCATATCCAACCCAATGGCTTCGGCCACACCATGACGCTTGGCAATCTCCGCCAATGCGACGACTCCGCCGGCGGGACCCGACAGGATGCTGTCCTTACCACGGAACTGGCCCGCCTCCAGCAAAGTGCCTCCACTGGTCATCAATCGCAGTTCGCACGAATTTCGCTCGCCAAACTGCTTTCGAATCGTCGCCACATAATCCGAGATCACGGGATTCAGATAGGCATCCAGCACGGTCGTCTGACAGCGATCAACGACCTTGATCAGCGGGGCGACTTCATGCGAAACACTAACGCTGTCGAAGCCGACGCGACGGGCGATGTCGGCCAACTGCAATTCGTGGATCGGATTGACATACGCGTTCAGCAAACCGATGGCGATCGATTGAAGCCCGCTGCGGTAGACTCGCTCAAACTGCTCGATCGCTCGCCCTTCGTCCAACGGCGTCAGAACCTCACCTCTGGAATCGACACGCTCGCTTACTTCGATCGCAGTCTGATAAAGTGGCACCGGCTTGACAATTGATAACGCAAACAGATCGGGGCGATCCTGATAGCCGATCTGAAGCAGATCCCCGAAGCCTTTGGTTGTGACAAAACAGGTGGCCGCTCCGCGTCGCGTCAGCAACGCATTCGTGCCGCGTGTCGTTCCCAGTCGTACGTCGACCGGCGGCATCGGACGATCGAAGGGCAAATTCAGCAACAGACGCGTTGCCACCACGGGAGCCGTCCAGTGACTCGACAGCTCATATCGCAATCGGTTGGCGGCGTCTGACGGGAACGGTTCAGCCAAAGTCAGTTCGCCCCGCGAGCCATTGAAATCAACGACCGTCCGTTCGCATCGAAGCGTCCCATCGTCATTGAAGACTCGAAACGAAAAGCCGTTCCAAAAGTGGTCCGCCTGTCCGACGAGGGCCTCATCAATAACGGAGGTACCGCCCGGCGCTAACGTCGCCGATCCCTTGATGCATCCATTGCTGAGCACCTTCGTCCAGCGGAGTGCTTCACCTGGAACGGCAACAAAGCAATCGGTGAACGTACCTCCAACATCGGCCCAAACTTTGATCATTCTGACTCATACCGGAATCGTAATGGCGGCAAAACAGCGTCTCTCCAGAGAACACCCAATGGAAACGCTTGCATTTTCGAGACGCCTCGGGTTTCGTTCAAGCGGTGTTATGAGGCGGTATCTCGTGTCGGTCATCCTCACGCTGCGATGTGCTCGGCAACAGAGTCATCGCCGAGTCCCAGTCGTTTGTTGTCGTGCGAGATAGCCGTCAATGAAACCGCCGCACGAACCGCTAGACCCAAAACCAGCAAATAACCTTTCACCACGAGAATGCCCCCTGGAAACGCATTCGCCTGGTTTTGGCCATCTTTCCTGGTTTCAGTTCCCCAAAACGACCTTCCGTTTGTTTGTTTGATTGATTGACAAGTTCTCAGTCATCAACAAAAACAAAGGAAGATCATGTCCGGCAAGGCAGCCAAGATTGTATAGTTCGCGTGGTCAGAAATGAGGTGCTTCGCTTCATTTAACGCGATGGCATCATTTCGGACCACGCACGGTATATTAACCTTTATCGCCACTCTTCGTTCCATCTTGCGAGGAAGCGCCTCGTACACGTCCCCATCCTTTCTTGTGACTTCCCGATTTCTGACTGATGAGGTTCTCAACGCCCACCCTGTGCGCTTGAGTGAATCAGCGGGTCTGGTGGCCACAGGGTTCTTGTTTGTGTCTGGGCTGCGATCCTCTGGACGGAAACCGGTGATTAATCGGCTGGACACGCGTTATTGCGGATCGGTGACAAGCAGGGAACGATTGTTCGGAATCTTTGTGTCGCTGTCGTGGGATTTTGCGAAGTAGACCGCACAGGCTGCTCCAATAAGCATGGAGCCAATGGCGACACAAGCCAACAAGGCGCTGCGCACCTTGAGTTGCCGACGGCGCATCGCGTCGTTGACGGTCGTTGTCGCGAGCATTTTTTCAGCCAGGCGGGAGGCGACTTCGCTGCTGTTGATCGACTTCGAAGACAATCCGATCTGAAGAATGCGGTCGATCGTGATTCTCGTGGAACCCAGATAGATCGCATCTGAAAGGGATACTTTTTCGTACTGCACGAGGTTTTCCGGGCGATTGAGCGAGACGCCATTGGTGCTCTCACAGTCCTCGATGTACAAGGACTCGCCATCGTCGATCAGTCGGGCGTGGAAAACGGAGACGTTTGGCTTATCCAATACAACATCGTTGTCGTCCGATCGGCCAATCGTAATGACCGACTTGAAGTCGGCCAAATCAGGCGGCCACGGCATTTCGACCGTCTGCGCCAACATGACGCGTTCACCGCGGCGAACCGGCTTCGGGCCAAGGAACGGCACGCCATTGATCCACGTTCCATGCTCGCTGTTGACATCCTGAATCGTCAGACGGTCTCCGGCTCGGGAGATCTGGCAGTGATGTCCGGAAACTTTCGGATGATCGATCACGACATCGCAATCGCTTTGCGATCCGATCAGCCAGCTTCCGTTGGGAGATTGCGTATCGTTGACGGGCTCGACGCTCACTTGCACACCTCAGCGATCCAGAGCCCAACGGATTCCGTTGCCTAACAATTCACGAAACTGCGGGGAATCGAAGTCCTTCACGTGTCCCAGCGAAGTGCAGAAGGATCGTCCGCCATCGTCCCGGTGAAAGGTCCAGGCGACCGGTTCGGCGGGGGCCCCCTCCAATTTGCCGGTGAGCATCACCGTTGCCCCTTTCGCCAACGGACTGACTTTGTAAAGCGAGCCACCCGATTCAAACGGCGTGCGATCGATGCTTGCCAATATTGGGTGAGTGATCGGAGCGAAAGTAATTTGCGGGTTGACCTTGTTGCTGTGATGACCGGAGTAGTTTCCGCCAAACACTTCCGCATCGAACTCCGGCCAAGCGGCGTATCCCGATTCGGCCTCTTGATCGCGAAGGTGAAACGCATGACTGGCGGTCCGAATGCCGACGACCGGTTTTCCGGCAGCGACGTATTCCCGAACCAATTGCATTGCATCGGTTTTCAGCGTCCGTCGCCTGACGCTCACCATCAACAGATCGGCCTGTTGAATAACTTCAATGCCGCGAAGATCGTTCTTGTCGTCGGCATCAGCATAGACGAAGCTTGTGCGAAAGGATTTTCCAAGCGGATTGACGGCATACTCCGCCAGCGATTGATCGGTTTTGTATTCACGTTCGGCAACCAACATAACGATGTGAGGGCGATCGTCTTCGGCAAAACGAAACGGATCGCCACCGATAATTTGGTCACTGGTGATGGTTGGGCAAACATATCGTTCGATGTGACCAACGATTAAGTCGGTTCCAGTGAAGTGGCTGACCATCGGTTTGGACGCGGGATTGTACATCGTGTCCGTCAGATCACGAATAAGCACGACATTCTTTCCGTTCCGCGCCATCTGACGCAAACCGAAAGGACGTCCGAGGACGCACATGTTTGTGTGGACACCCGCAATCATCACTTGATCGATCCGCCGCGACTGCAGAATGTTCCAGACTTCCGATCCGACATCGCTGATGAAGTCACGTTTCGGATCGATTTTGATAACATCGATCTGACGGGTCCAGGGCCGGTTGGGGTTCTTCCCCTCTTTCTTTAAGGTCTCCACCCAGCGCTCGTGATCGGCGGGATCGTCATCGCGTCCACCATCACTTTGATCGATCGGGTATTCCCCCTGTTCTTCCGCCGGTATCGAGTAGCACCATGCATTGATCTCTTTCGGATGGCTGTCCGCCTGAGGAGCGTTGATCGCTCGCTGGCGAGCAGGATGCTCGGCGTAGGTATCCATGCAACCGCTCGGCGCGTGAATGATGGTCACGCCAAGGTCGCGGAGCTTCCCAGTCACCTCCTGAAGTCGCGGCGCGAATTGTTTCTCGCGAAGCACGGCGTTGTGACTGGTGTGGGTGTCCCACATGTCGCAAATGATCAACGCGGTTTTATGGGGTTGCCATTGCTCGGTACGATGAAGCGTATGCGCCAAGGGGGATTGTTCATCGATCGATTCGCGATACCGCAAACTTAGCGTCAGTGGCGTTTGCTGTTCCTTCGCTTCATCGGCTGCCCAGCCGATGGCCGCAGCGGAACATAGCAACACGAAGAGATAACCGATTCTTTGATACATGACGGAACCTTCCGCAGTGAATGGGTAACGTGATGAGACGGGCACATCGCTGCAACCATCGTATCGTTTAACCCAGATGAGGCAAGCGACGTGCCTGACGATTGGCGGTCTCCAATTCTTCGATCAGTTCCTCGGCGGTCGGATAGCTGGGGGTAATCGAGATTAACTTTCGATCGTCGATTTCGTCCGCTTCTCGCTGTGCGATGACATTTTCGACCTCGTCTTCCAGCGATGCCAGCCAATTTGGAAGGTCCAGCCCTGATCCAGCGGGAGTCCGTGTCAGATGCTCGGTTTCTTGATCGAGAAGCTCGAATGCCTGCGATTCGCGTTGTTGGTCGGCATCTTCCATCGCCAGTTTGATCAACGCTCGCATCCGATCGATCGTCATCGGTTGAATAAAGCGTTCGCTGATACGGTCGGCCACGGTTGGCATTCGCATGGCGTACTTGTTTTGCAGGTTGTGTAGCTTGTCGAGATAAAGTTCCGCTTCGGTGCCGATACGCTCGGACAATGACCTCCGCCACGACGCGGCCGCCGCATCGAAACCGGCCCGCACCAGGATCTCGTGCGTCCACATGACGGGACGCAGATTCCATGCGATTCGGTCGTAGCGAACCCGCAGACGAAGAAAGTCCAAGAACATATAGATCAGGTCGCCGCGATCGCTCTGCGTTGTCGTGCTGTTGTAATCTCGAAACTCGCTGTGATGGTCCAGTATCGACTCGAAGACGACGGTCAGGTGTCGTTCGGCTTCATCGAGGGAAAGCCTGCTTCCCAAAGCCTCAACCAACGGGGTCCCGGCCAAAGCGTCGGGGTCGTCGATCAATCGATCCAACCAATCGCCGACACCCTGGTGCAAAATGGCGCGAATGTTTCCCAGCTTCAGGAACGCTTGCGTGAAGATCGGATCACCGTACGCTTTGACAAAGTCGACCAACTCGCGCCATGACTTTCCGTCGGTCGCAGTCTCCAGAACCGATAAACGCAGCGTGCGACTGTGGTCAAGCCAGCTGGCCAACAAGGTTTCGGTTAACTTTTCCAGCAACGGAATAAGATCGTCGGGATCATCCTGTTGATCGCCGTTCCACGATCGGACGGCGTCGACCAAAGCTTGCACGAGGCTGCGAAACCCGAAGCCGAAGAGGGCATCGAACTCCGTCACCGCTCCCGGGCCAACCGGGTTGTGATGTTCCATCAGACGCGCCGTTTCGATCAGACGGCACGCCATCGCCAAATGTCCTTGCCGCGGCAGCCACTGCAGCAGGTGCGTCAGCATCCGGCGTCGCAATCGCGTGGTGAAGATCTTTACCGGGTCGCCCCCCCGAGCCAACGGAATGTACAACAATGGTTTTGATTGAATCGCTCGCAGAAGTTCGGGAAACTGCTTCTTCACATCGTTGCTGCGTCCGTCGATCAACGCGGAAAACATTCGCACGACTTGCTGATCGTCGTCGCTCATCTTATCCATCAAACGCAGCGCGACCTCCGCGCCCCCGGGTTCGGCACCCAGCGAACCGGTCAGCACCCGGCGGGCGTCGGATGTTTCCACCGCCGTACTGATAATCCGCTCGATCAACGAATCGCGGACCATCCTTCGACGATCGTAAGTGCTCATCGAATCATCGTCCGCGCCGCCGGTTGGAATGCGATAAAGCTGAACAGCCTCCAGCAGTTCCAACAGTTTCGCCCGATTGCTTGCCGCATGCTGCGACCAGAGAGCCATCAGTTCGATTCTGCGTTTGACCAGTTGATCGTCCTGTTGTTCCTCGGCTTCGGCATGTGCGATCTTGCGGAAGTCGGCGGCGATCACCCACAAACGCGCCAAAGAGGTCAGAAAACTTAGATGCTCGGATAAACGTCGTGATTCCGCTTCCAATTCGTCCTGCGTGTCGCCACCTTCGTCAAAGACCGATCCGTCGTAACCATCGTCGGTCGTGTCTTGATAGGTCACATTCTCGTAGGCCGCGTTGAACAAGTCGTTCTGTTCGTCGCCGTCCTCCAAATCGTCATCATCCTCCAGCGTGTCGGCCGCTTCCAACTCGCGATCCCAATCACGCGGTCGATTGGCTTGATGGCCGAGCGCAAACTGCGGAGGCTGCCAGAATTCCTCGGCGTTGGCTTCCATGAAGTCGAAGAATTTGCAAACCAGCTCCCAAGGTCGCGTGGCCCCCGGCTTGTCGCGGTCACCTCGACGGGCGGTCTGCCTCAATCGGGCGAGCCAGCGTTCGGCAATGCGAGGAAAAGAACTGTTTCCCCGCTCGAGCCCGACTTCACCGGCGTTTCCTAACCAATGCATCAACAGGGCCATCGACGCCACGAAGTCTTCTCGTTCCAACAACGCGCCGATAACCAGCGCGTAGGCACGCGGCGAATCAAAGGCTTGCGCATGCGGAGCCCAAAACTTGACATCGCCCGCCGACGCGCCGCCACGATGCCACACCCGCAGCGCCGTCGCAACCAGCTTTGCCGATTCGTACGACTCCAGCGGATCAATCGCCTCCAGGTCGGCAATCTGATGCGCGGCGAACTGTCGCCACCACATCGCCGCATCACGGAACTGACGATCGAGCTGTTCAAAGCATTGTTGGTCGTCGACCGCGGCCGCCTCGCTCCAGACCCGCGCCGTGTAGCCGAAAAGTTGCTCCATCAACGCCACAAACTCGTCGATCCGGTGATCGTGCATCGAGCTTTCCGGTCCGGGAAAAAGAGAGAAATTTCCCGCAAAGCCGAGGATGTTCCACGGATCAGCCATCGCCCCGCAGTCGATTCCGCGGCGGACGAAGTCCATGACCATTTCGGGAACGGCGGCGGCGGCCTTGAGGTCCCCCTTCAATAACGCACGCGTCCCTTCCGTAATGGCGCAGTCGATGCGGCTTTCCAAGCGAGCATATGTTACATGCACGACGTCGGTTTGCCGCTTTGCCGCTTCCGGGAAGCCCATCCGAGCGTACAACCGGGCCAGATGGACATGCTGCAACTGCTTGGCTCGCTGCCGCGAGAGCGAAGCATTCAGGTGTTGGCGGGCGGCACCGTATGCTTGATGTCGAACAAGCGCTTCGGATTGCAACCGCTTCCCATGCGCGCCGCGGACGTTCCGCAAAAGCGATTCATAAAAAGCGTCCCGATATCGGGCAATATCAGGGCAAAGCGACGCCAAGGTGACCGTTGAAGGATGCGCTGACGGTCCCCATCCGGAAATGCCCGAGGCCATTAAAATCGTGCCTGCTAGAACGGCGGCGGCTTCGTCAAACAGTTCGTCTTTTGGCAGATCCGTCACTTCACGCGTTCGGCTTAACAAAGCGTCCAATGTGACCTGTTGAACGATGAATCGACGATATCGACCCTGTCCGTCGATCGCGTGAGGGTCCCATGTCCCGAAGTGATAATTGGGTCGCCGGTTGACCGGATGATCGAAATCGTAGGCGCGCGGGTCGTACGCCAGTTCGGTCATCAGGTCGATGTCGAAGTGAGCAGCGCGTTTGATGGAGTCATCCGTTTCGCGAAGGATCTTCAAAGCACGCGTGACCACTTCGTGATAACGTCCCGACGCCACGCCGACGCCGTCGATGTACAACGAAATCGGAGCGATCCATTCGTGCGGATAGATATGACAGCGTTTGTTCTCCAGCGTGGCCAGCGGACGATAGCCAACGTAGCTGTTCAATTGGGCAATCGCCGCCGGAACAATTCGATCAACTTCCTCCCAAGGGCCCCCCTGTTGCAGGACCGCTTCGATGCATTGACCAATGAAGAAACCGTTGAACAAAACCTCGGTCGGTTGATGGAACAGAAGGTCGCTGTGAAAATTGAGGTAGGCTGGAAGCAAATCGCCCCATACCAAGCCGACGACCGCACGCGCCTGCTCGACACTGACAAACGCGGCGCTGGTGCCTTCGAGTCGATTCAAAACGGCGGTCAAGCGATCACCAAGCGTGATCCAAGCTGCTTGGCCGAAGAGAGGGTCCGTTACTTGCTCGGGACGACACAGAAAGTCCAGGTTAGACAAGGTTCGCAAATCTCGGGCACCCGACGAAAAATTGAGGTAACCGGCGATCTGACGAATGGCTTCGTCGTTGTTGCAAGCTGGTGGGTCTGGGTGGGACATCGTACACAATCCTTTAGTTCTTGCCGAAACGACAGGGGCAAGAAATGAAAACGGTCCGAGTATTCGAACTTCGGACAATCCTAGGATAAAAGGTCGGTGGTGGTCTAGGCGGGGGAAGGAGCGACGCCACGCCAGCAACTTTTCCCGATGAAGCGTCCGCGCGCCAACGACTAGCTGTCGCTTACCGTTGGAACCGCTATTTCGCTGAGAATCGCTAGCATCACACCTTCGGCGGTGATCTTTCTCAAGCGGCTTTCCGGGCGCACGATGATTCGATGATTCATCACTGGGGCGATAATCCGCTTGACGTCGTCCGGCTGCACAAAGGCCCGGCCACGGATGGCGGCCATTGCCTGCGAACAACGAAACAACGCGATCGTTGCTCGCGGAGACCCGCCCAGCGCCAAGTCCTCGTGTTGTCGCGTGTCGTGAACAATCTGCAGAATGTATTCACGAACCTTCGGGTCGACATGCACATGCCGAACGGCTTGCTGGCAAGCAATTAACTGATCCGCGGACGCGACCGCCTTGAGCGAATCAATGGGGTGTCGGACCTGCAGCAGTTCAAGCATCCGCATCTCTTCCTCCAACGAGGGATATCCCAAGCTGAATCGCATCAGAAAACGATCCAATTGCGCCTCGGGAAGCGGGAACGTTCCTTCGTGATCGACCGGGTTTTGCGTGGCAATCACCAGAAACGGCGGGTCCAGCACATGCGTTGTCCCATCGACGGTGACGCGTGATTCCGCCATCGCTTCAAGTAAAGCGGCTTGCGTTCTCGGCGTGGCCCGATTGATTTCATCGGCCAGAAAAATCTGCGTGAACAACGGTCCGCGTCGAAACTCGAATTCGACCGTCTTCTGGTTGAAGATCGACGTACCCGAAATATCCGATGGCAACAAATCGGGGGTACACTGGACCCGTTTGAATCGACAGCCAACGCTTTTCGCGAGCGCTCGGGCAAGCATCGTCTTGGCGACCCCTGGAACGTCCTCCAGCAGAAGGTGCCCTCCGGAGAACCAGGAAACCAACGAAAGAACCAGTTGCTTGCGTTTACCGACAATCGCCAGCTCAACATTGGCGATGATCCGCTTGGCTAGTTCACTGACTTCATGAATGTTAGGCGTGGGCGGTGCTGGCATATCGAATCGGTTCGCCTGCTGCGAATTGGAATCCAGGATGGCTTCGGGCGGCGCGCTTTACCGATGACGAGATGATTCGCCTACTCGAACGGGAATGCATCGTCATTGATCACGCACGCGACAACCCGCCCATTGTGCCTGCTGATCCATCCGATTGCGAGCGGTTTGCTATCGCAACCTGAAATCTTTCCATTCGTGACCATCGCCGGATCAATTCAATGGACCCCGAGAATCGATACAACCGACATAAGTGATATGCGTCGCGTGGCCGAGAATGAGGTGATTCGCTTCATTTAACGCGCAGGCATCATTTCGGACCACACACGGCATAACGCCGGCGAGAAGGGAATTGGAACTGTGTTGAACTGGATCGACCAAGTTGGCGGATACCTCGACGGTTTGGAGCAAACGGCTGACCAGATCGCCGATGCGATCGTCGAACTCGAGCGGGCGACATGCCACGCGGCAACCGACGACATCAACCATGGTTGCGCCAAGCTGGGAAGCTTGCTGAAAGAACTTGAAATCCGCTTGACCCAGCGCGAGAGCCTGCTGCAGACCTGCCCCCAGCAACCGGCACCGTCAACGTTGAAGTTGGCCTTGCAAGGCATCTCACACAGCAAAGCCGTTGAGTTGGCCAATCGCACCGAACACGTTGCCGCTCATCTGCGATTGATTCATCAGAAATCGATGGGCTTGTTTGTTGGACAGTTCCATTTATCGGGTGTGACCGAACACTTCCTACGGATGCTCACCGGAAATCTCTCGCAGCAGTTCAGTCTGGAACCGAATCGTGAGAGCCAGACCGGCAGTTTGTTGGACCGCGCGGCATGAACCGCGATAACGACACGAAATACCGGACCTAAGCAGCCATGTCGCTCATTTCGGCAATCAATCAATCGGTCAGCGGAATCAACGTTGCTCAGTTGGGCCTTCAGGTCGTCAGCAACAACATCGCGAATGCGAACACGCCGGGATACATCCGGCAAGAACTGAATCAGTCACCCAGCCACGCCAACCGCGTCGGCGATCTGTTGCTCGGCAGCGGTGTTCGTCCAACGGGCATCGTTCAACAACTCGACAAGGCGCTTGCCGAACGCCTTCGCGACGCCAGTTCCGCGTTGGCGGCCAACGACAACTTAAGCAAAGCGCAAACGCAGCTTGAAAAACTCGTAAACGAACTGGGGGACAATGACCTCAGTTCCCAGCTTTCCTCGTTCAATGCGGCGCTGCATGACTTGGCGAATCAACCCGATGACTACGCCCTGAAACAACTGGTTGTTTTACGGGGGCAAACTCTGGCCGATCACGTTCGACGATTGAACGATCGGACGCTCGAATTGGCCGATTCGGAGGAAGCTTCATTTGCCGCCGACACGCAGCGTGTCAACACGCTGACCGCAAAGGTGGCCGAATTGAACAAGAAGATCGTCGACATCGAGGGGGGAAGAACGCTAGGGAGCGATGCGACCGGCCTGCGGGACGAACGTGAAATGGCGCTCAATGAACTGGCGGGATTCTTGAACATCGACACGCGAGAACAGGCAACCGGAGCGGTGAACATCTTTGTTGGCGGCGATTTCCTGGTCGCCGACGGGGTTTCGCGTGAGATCTATTCGGCAAAACTCAGCAGCGATCCGCATGGGCCGTCCGAGATGCGAATTGTCGAAACGAACGCTCCATTGGCGATCACCGGCGGAAAGCTTGGCGGTGCGTCCGAGGCACGCGAGGGAGTATATGGCAAGTTTCTCAAAGATCTTGATGGCATCGCCGCGGGGATTGCCGAGACCTTTAACCGCGTTCACACTCAGGGCAAGGGAACCGTTGGATATCGATCGCTGACGTCGCTTGTCAATTCGGTGCCGGACGTTCCCGTCAATCAAGCCAACTTGGACTTCGATGTCAGCAACGGTGCATTCGAGATTCAACTTTTCGGTGAAAACAACGAATTGGTCTCGTCGCATTCGATCAACATCGATCTGTTCAGCATCGACAGTGGCACGAGCATGCAGGACGTCGCGACGCAGATCAGCAACATCGATGGGCTGCGGGCATCGCTGACGCCTGACGGTCGGCTAAACATTGAAACGACGTCCCCAGCGTTGCAGTTTGGCTTCGGCAACGACAGCAGCGGTTTTCTGTCGGCGGCAGGCATCAACACGTTCTTCACCGGTCGAGACGCGAAGTCGCTCGATGTCAATACGCTTCTGCTCGATTCGCCCGAGTACTTGGCGATCAGCCAGAAGAATCGGAACCGATGCGGATCATCTGACACAGTTGGTCGACATTCTGGAGAAGCCTCTGGAACATCTGGGCGGCATCTCTGTTCGCGATCGGTATCAACAGCTTGTCACGACGATTACTCAGGGTGTTTCGGTCCAGCAAAGCGTGACCGATGGCTTGCGCACCTATCACGCAACGTTGGAAAGCGACTACCTTTCAATCAGCAGCGTCAATATCGACGAAGAAGCGATCAACATGATTTACCTTCAACGCGCTTTTCAGGCTAGTTCGCGGGTTATCTCAACCGCTGCTGAACTGCTGGAGGTGCTCGTAAATTTGTAAGGCCTAGTCATTCAAAGTTTTTTCTGAAAACATGCGTCGCCGAGCGACAAATCGTTGGACCGCACGTTCCGAGCCGTTTATACTCCTGCCGCCAAACATTCATTTCTCTATTCTCATGACGACAGGAAATTGGTGATGATCGCAACTCTGAATTCGCTTTTCCGCTCATTTTGCATCGTGGTGACGTTCGCATCGCTGACGACGGCGACCGCACTGGTTTATGCTCAGGATGCCGAGCCCAATCTTGATGGCATGCCAGCCGAACAGCAGGAAATGATCCGCAAGATGTTGTCGATCGACTGGAAGACCGGACCGACAACCGGCAACATCGGCACGATGGCCAAGATCAATGTTCCCGAAGGCTACCGGTTTACCGAAGCCGCCGGAGCCCAAACATTGTTGGAGGTCTACGGTAATCCTCGAAACCCGAACATCTTGGCCGCGATGGAGCCACTTTCGGAGAACGAAACCTGGACGCTAATCTTCCAGTTTGACAGCATCGGATATGTCAAAGACGAAGACAAAGACGCCCTCGATGCCGACGATTTGATGTCGACTTTCCGAGCCGGTATCGAACCGGGCAATCAGCGTCGGCGAGCGATGGGAGCCGAAGAGTTGCGTTCGATCAACTGGGCGGAAAAACCTTTCTACGACAGCGAAACGAATAACCTGACGTGGGCGCTCAACCTCGCTTTTGACAGCGGTAACTCGATCAATTACGACATTCGTGTCCTCGGGCGTCGGGGTGTAATGGAAGTCACACTCATTGGCGATCCAGAGACATATTCACAGGCGGTACCGACCGTTAAGAACTTGCTGACAGGCTATTCGTTTACCGACGGAAATAAGTATTCCGAATGGGTGCCGGGTGATAAGGTGGCCGAGTACGGTTTGGCTGGCTTGGTCGCTGGTGGCGCAATCGCGGCAGCCGCCAAGACGGGCCTTCTCAGCAAGCTGGGCTTGCTGATCGCCAAAGGTGGAAAAGCAATCATCTTGGTGTTTGTAGTCATCGGCGGTGCGATCCTTTCAGCGTTCAAGCGACTGTTCGGTGGTGGCGGCGACGATCGATGAGCAACCTGACCGATGTGCAATGGATTTTCATCGTCCTGGCAATCTTGTACATCTTTGAATCGCATGTCTGGGTCCGTACCGGAACGATTCCTTTTGTTCGGACGCAGAAAATGTTTCGCAATCCGATGGGATTGCGTGGAAGCATCGGAAATGAATCGGGGAAGCTTCAGCCTGCCGGTTGGCTTCCCGCCGATACACTGATTCCGGTGCAACCGATACCGTTGACGATCAGTGAACGTGGCATTTGCGGCGTTACTTTATCAATGCCCTTGTTGCGACAACGTGGCGTTCAGTCCGGGATCGTCTTGACCTGGGATGAAGCCAACGAGTTGAAGCAGGACGGCCATCGGTTGATGTTTAAGAATCGAACGCTTTGCGCCGTGCAAAGCCCACAATTGGCTCGATTGCTGAAGAGCAAGTTGTTGAAGATTGCGAGCTTGGATACCGATCAACGTGGCGAAGCGATCGAAGCGTTCAAGGACGAAGCGTTTGATGCGGAAGCCGTTGCGGACCGTGTTGAACTTTGGCGGCGGTCCACACGACGACTGTGCATTGCGTCGTCAATGCTGTTCGTCTGGCTCTTTCCGGTCGGACTCGCCAAATACGCTGACCTCTTGCCGATTGTCCAAGACTGGCGTTCGCTGATCGGATACCTTGTCATTGGCTTAATTTTCTGGTGGTGGAGTGTTTTGGAGATTTATCTTGCCCACCGTAAACTCTATCGCGACCAGCGCGCCTCGCGATGGAAGATGTTCTTCACCGGATTGATTTCGCCTGTCGTCCCGTTACGCATGCGATCGACATTGGCACGCGATCTGCTAACGTTTGTCCATCCGGTCACGTTTGTGATCGCCACCGCCCGGCTTCGACAACAGCGTTGTCGGGCGACCGACGATTGCGAGCCTGCTTTCACTGAAGCAGAAACGATCATGATTGGTCAGTGCCTCCGAGACGCCACGCATCCGGGTATTCCAGTCCTGCCGGATGGCTGCTCCGAAGATGCTTTGCTTTTCGCACAAGAGGATCACCGTGGAACGCTCGAGCGTGTACAAAACTTGGTTGATTCCGCCGGACTCGATCGCCAGCATTTATTGCATTATCAAGCCGAAGACAGCCATTCGCGAAGTTATTGCCCACGTTGTTTGACGGAGTTCACCATCAATGAAGCGATATGTGTCGAATGCGGTGGAATCGCGACTGAACCGTTTGAGAAAAGAGAAGGAATGCTGCCGATTTAACCGGGGCATTTTGCAGAATTATCAAATATTGCGACAAAATTGAACTTGAAACACGACAATCAACTTGACGGAGGTTATTCATTCGATATCATTAAAGCATCAATTGGACATTGGTCTTCACAAGATTCCGCAATATGTTTATGTTGCAAATGTCCTCCTCTAGGTAAACACTGAACTATCGGAAGTCGTGTTTCTGGACTTGAAGGTGCCGTGTCTCGACATCTTTGAATTGAATCCTCTAAGAGAGATTCAGTTGAAAAATCCAGGATGTACTTTAATCCTGAAAAATTTGTGGCGTGCAGCCACCGGTATTTCAAATGCACAGCTAGCCGACAATGGTTTGCGTAAGGTTAGGTTGAGTGCAGGATAGGCTCTCGAAGTTCAACGAGTCTGCTTCACATAGACGGGTTTGGAAACTCGGTTGGTTGCAGTTTAACGTACGCTCGACAAACGGCTCGCCAATGCGCCGCTCTGGCAGTCCATCATTAACGCTCTCTCATTAGCAACTAAAGGATTTGCGGCGAAATTTCTTACTCCAGCACACGCAATCATGGGCTTGGACCAGCACGTTGGTCAGGCATCGATTTCGATTGGCTATCTTGGGTGATTCATGGCAAAAAAGAAACGATCTTTTCGCGGACGAAACAGTGGCGGAAACGAAAACAATTCTGGTGGCGGAAGCGGCGGCAAAGGCCGCGTGAGTCGACGTCGTCGACGTCCCTCCGGTGATTCGGGAGGCAATGGCAGTCATCGTCAATCTGAAGGTGATTTGCCCGCGGTTGATGACGAGGCGGTGCTGACCGAAGGCGTCGGCCTGTTGGAAATGCACCCCAATGGCTACGGCTTTCTTAGAAGCCCCGACAACAGCTACGTTCGCGACCGAACCGATCCATTCGTTCCAGGAACCATGATCGAAAAGTTCGGTTTGCGCGAAGGCGTGATGATCAAGGGAATGGTTCAACCGGGTCGTCGACACCAAGGCCCCCGTATCCGCGAGATTCTCGACGTCGATGGAATGCAACCCGATGACTATGCGGAGATCAAGCATTTTGATTCCTTGACGGCGATCAACCCTGAGGAGTGGTTGCGTTTGGAAGTCGGCAAGCGACCGATCACGAACCGAGTGATCGACCTGCTGGCCCCCCTTGGCAAAGGGCAGCGCGCATTGATTGTGGCTCCCCCGCGTTCGGGAAAAACGGTCATGTTGCAGGACATCAGCACCGGCATCGCCACCAATCATCCCGATGTTAAGCTGATCGTGCTGCTGATCGACGAACGTCCCGAGGAAGTGACCGATATGAAACGTCATGTTCTTGGTGGCGAAGTGATCGCCAGCAGTCTGGACATGGACGTCGATTCGCACGTTCGCTTGAGTCAACTGGTCATTGAGCGATGTAAGCGGCTGGCCGAAATGGGGCAGGATGTCTTCTTGCTGCTCGATTCGATCACGCGTTTAGCACGAGCGTTTAATAAGTGGGTCGGACAAACGGGGCGTGGTCGCGCCACGATGACCGGCGGCTTGGACGTCAAGGCGATGGATGTTCCCAAGAAACTGTTCGCCACCGCGCGGGCGTTCCAAGAAGGTGGTTCATTGACGATCGTCGGCACGGCGCTTGTCGACACCAACAGTCGCATGGACGAAGCGATCTTCCAGGAGTTCAAGGGAACAGGCAACATGGAAGTCGTTCTCGATCGACGTCTGGCGGACCGACGCGTGTGGCCCTCGATCGATATCTCCCAGTCAGGTACCCGCCGCGAAGAACTTTTGCATGACGAAGAGACTTACGAAGCCGTCACAATGCTCCGTCGAACCCTTTCGGAAATGCATCATGTCGATGCGATGGAGCAATTGACAAAACAACTCGGCAGGTTCGAGTCCAACGCGGAATTCATCAAGCTGATCAGCGGCGCTAAACTTGCCAACTGATAGCCCTCTTTACAGATCGACGCCGGAAAGCGAAGCTTTGCATCACCAACAAGCTTCGCTGCAATCTCACGACTCGACTGAGCGACGATGATTTAGCGACAGAACACCTCGGAGGGTAAGCGAATTGGTGAGCGGCTTCATTGGAACTGAAGTACCCCGCAAGGGGCTGCGGGTTCGAGTCCCGTGCCCTCCGCCTTATAGACCCCGCAAAACACTGGCGAAACGTCGTTTTTCTCAATGTTTTGCGGGGTTTCTTCGTTGGTTGCGTGCTTGTTGCGTGATTCAGATGAAGCGGCGAGTTCTTCGATACACGATCCCGTTGATCCGCCTGACTGAAGGTGCTTATCCCGGTGGCGGCTTGCGACTGTGTACGAACTCTCCCTTCGGCGGGGATCCCTATGGTCGTTAAGGTAAAGAACATTGCGAGGGCGGAATACGTTCAAATTACTAGATGATGGCGTCCAGCCGCTGGCGGGAAGCAAAGGTCTCACCTTCTTCTAGAATATTCGCGGAATTCCTCTTAAACTTTGCGTGGTTGGAAATGATCTTTGCGTCGAAACAAAGTGAATGGCGACGCTTCTTTAGCACACGACGAATCACTTGACTGCCGAGACACCCACATGAAGCCAACGAAAGAGCACGACGAACGTATCGCAAGTTTGACCTTCGCGTCGGTTTATCCGCATTACATTGCAAAGGTGCAACGAAAAGGTCGATCGCTGGAGGAACTGCATCAAGTCATTGAGTGGCTGACCGGATTCGATTCGGCTCGCGGTCCAATCCTTATTGACAACAATGCAACCTTCAAGCAGTTTTTCGCTGAAGCAACGCTCAACCCGAACGCTATCCTGATCACAGGTTCCATTTGCGGATACCGGGTGGAGGAAATTGATACACCATTGACGCGGCAGGTTCGATATCTGGACAAGTTGGTCGACGAGCTGGCGAAAGGACGAAAAATGGAAAATACTGCGAACGCCGTAGCCATCTCTTAGGCAAACCGGTGGGGGAGACTAAGCCGAGTTTAAGAACAGCCGATTGATCACCGAGGCGACACTCGCTGCAACGCGATACACAACGGCTGGTGGCGGGTTAATCTTTGCCTGCGTCAATCGCTTCTTGCAAGGAGGCTTTCGTGTCTTTCAGGTAGCCTTCGATTGTGGTCTTCTGAATCGCTTTTTCATAATGCGGGATTGCTTGTTTTGGATTGCCGAGTTGCATGAACAGATCGCCTAGATTTCGATGAAAGAAGTGCGCGAGTTGATCGTTGCGGGCTTCGGGCTTGGCCGCGTCGGCGGCGGTTGCCATTTCGAGTGCTTTCTTTTTGTCTCCGCCTTAAAATAAGCAGCGGCTGCTTTTTCAAGTTCCAGGCGTGCGTGGTTGAATCCAGTGGCGATCTCCAGCATAGAGGTCGGCGGCCTTCTTGTATTCCTTGCAGCTTGGCTGAACTGTTCGCCCAGCTTGCCTTTTTCTCTGGCGATCTTGGCATTATTTCCTGTGTCCGATGCCGTCGTCGGCGGGTGATTCAGGGTCTTTGCTGCATTGAGCGTTTCGAGTTGATTCAGCAATTCAATCGCTCGCTTTGGATTTCGATCACCGACGGAATATATCTCCGACAGCAAATATACCGATAGGTAATCGTTGCGATCTTTCGCTAAACGGGCTTCATAGCGTTTGATCAAGTTGTCCAGCTGGCCGCGTTGATATGCAAACGACAAATAGCTGCGACGCGTCAACGAACGTTCGGCATCTCGCTGGGTATGCTCAATCACATACTCGGCCGCCTTTTGAAAGGGTTCGAATTCGGGAATCAAGCGATACGATGCAATCAGCGCACTATACGCCTTGAGTCGCTCCTGAGGATCGTTCGTCAGCTCCAAAACCGCTTCGAACGGTTCGCGAGCCTCTTTGTAATTCCTGGCGTTGTAGAAAGCCGCTCCCACACCGAATGCTTCCTTTGCCGACTGATACTTTCTTGGCGTAGGTGCCGTCGTTTCTTGAGGCATCGGTGCGGCTGTGGGAATCGTAACATGGTCTCCTGTCGGATCAAGCTTCTCCGTCCGCAACACCGATTGGGACGGTGGCACAGACGGAGCGACCGATGGACGTTCGAAGTAGATAACCGTAGCAGCAAGTGTTACTGTGGCAACAATCGTTAACATAACATAGCTCCAATTTGGGACAGAGAAACGACGGGGGGCGGAAGCTGCGACCTCTGAAGGCAGGTCGACCAGTAAGGGTTGTTCGACGTGAGCGAGACATTGTTTTAAGACGCGTTCGACGGTGGCGGCAGATTCGAAGCGATCGTTGCGAGCTTTCGACATCAGCCGATTGATCAGCCGCTCGAGCCAATCGGGCACATCGGGATTGATGTCACGCAGCGGCACGGGTTGCGATTCGGAAAGCTTACGCAAAATGCCATAGCTGGTCGCCGCATGGAACGCGGGGCGACCGCAGCAAGTTTCATAAAGCACACTGCCGAGGCTGAACAAATCCGTTCGATAGTCCAGCGGTTGATCGGTCGCCTGTTCGGGGGACATGTATTGAGGCGTTCCAATCAGCGAATCGGTTTGCGTAAGCCGCACATCGTCCACGGCACACGCGATTCCGAAATCGGTCAGCACGACACGATCGACACCACTTTCCATCAGGATATTCGCGGGTTTGACGTCGCGGTGAATCAGTCCCTGGGCATGTGCTGCGGCGAGGCCCGATGCGACTTGCATTCCAATTCGCAGCGTCTCTCGCAACGTGAACGCTCCCGATTGAGCAAGCCGTTGTTGCAATGAAACGCCAGCGATGTAAGGCATTACCAAGTACGGCGTTTGCAGATAACTGGAGACGCCGTGAATCGCGATCACATGTTCGTGTGCTACCGCCGCGGCAGCTTGTGCTTCGCGCAAGAATCGCTGTTTGGCGGCGACGTTGGATGCAAAGTGAGGAGCCAGAATCTTGATGGCAACATAGCGATTTAGTGCTGCGTCGAAGCCTTTGAAGACGACGCCCATACCGCCGCTGCCCAGCAGGCCGACGATTTCGTAGGTTCCGATTCGGCCAAGCATTTCCGGATTGTCGGTCGGTCCAAACATCGACCGGTAGTATTGCAAGTCGGCTTCATCAGCGAAGTCAGTTCGATCCACGTTGTCGCTGGTCGAAACAGAATTCAGCGATCGAACGGAATCCCAAACATCGCGGCTTGCCACCGACGCTTCCAACGCTTCGCGGCATGACTCGCAACGATCCAAATGTGTTTCTAACCAAGCAGCATCGTCCGACGAGATCTCTCCCGAAGCCAACGCGACAATTCGATCAGCACGACACTTATTCGTTTGGTCCGTCACTGCAGACCTCCTTCGAAATCGTCCTGTTCCAGATTTCGCACCTTGGCTTGCAGCCGCTGCACCACTCGGCTCTTGGCCACATACACCGCGCCGATTGACTTGCCGGTCTGCTTGGCCACCGCCGAAACTTCCATTCCTTCCACTGCCGACAACCAGAAAGCATCCCATGTCGCCGGATGAAACTCGTCGCGAACTTGATCAGCCGCCCAGCGAAAGGCTTCGCGTCGCCACTGGGTCTGCAACAATGCATCGCATTCGGATTGTGCATATTCATGCATCGCTTGCCGCGCACCGGTGCCGCCGACGCCGCGGTCCTGCTGGCGACGAACCAACGCATTGGTCGCGGCGTTGCGAATAATTCGACCTAACCAAGTGCGAAAACGACCGCGCCTGGGATCGGCTTCCCATTTAGGGATGCTTCGCGAAACCGACAGCAAGACCTGCTGCGCAAGATCCTCGGCATCGGTCACCTGCAATCCGCGAGCGATCCCAACACGAACAATCACCGGTCGATAAATCGCGACAAACTCTTCCCACGCAGCTTCATCATCGTTTTCGCGTAAGCGAACGATCAGGCTGTGACGCGTTGCGGGTGATGATGGCATATCCACTGGTGACCCTTTCAATCAATACACCCGTCAACCATCGATTTCTTACACGCAATTCTGGAGACTCGCCCATTTTAATGCAATTATTTCGCAGGCCAGCCAGCCAGGACCGAGATTAACAAGCTGGACAATGTAGCTCGACGGTCCCCGTCGAGAAATGCTGGCCCCGACGTGACCGTCGAGCTACGTTGCCGCTATTATGAAAAACAAATCGGTCCTGCATTCAGCCAACTGCCGCGACGCTAACGGTTAACAATCGGTACAATCTGAGATCTCGAAGATCCCGGCTATATTCAACATCGGGACGTAAATAAAATCATGGGCTCAAGGAGGCCGTCGATGGCTCAGTCGCCACAGGAAAAGCTGTATCTCGCTGTCAAGGACAACAAGGTCGATGCGATCAAACGCTTGATCAAGCAAGGGGTCGATGTCGACATTCCCTTTGCAAAGAAAGATGACGACAATGGGTACACGGCACTTAGTGTGGCTGCGATTCTGGGGCACGTTCAAGCGCGACTGCTGCTCGATGCGCTGCTGACAACGCAATGGACAGCGCACCGCAGAAGCCAAAAAAGACTTCCTTTATCATCAGCGAAACCCATTGCTGCATGCGGCTGCGCGACCATCAGCGGAAATGATTCAACTGCTGATTGATCGCGGAGCGGATCTGAACGCGCGATGCAGTTAGAACTGGGCCGCTGTTTACCACCGTGACCAGTTTTGAAGGGAAGGCAAGTATTCAAGCGATCGAAGTGCTAATCGCAGCAGGTTTGAAACCCGCCAAAGATCCAGGACCTCGCGGCGCGATCATTGGCGTTTGCGGCAGGCGGTCTTTATTGGCGAGGACTTATCGACCTGCTGGTCAAACATGGAGCGGATCCGAATCAGATTGGCAAACGCGACCGATGGCGTCCGCTGCATCAAGCGGTGAAAATTGGTGCCGACAAGTCGCTTGCCGAGTTGCTCGAATGCGGAGCCGACCCGACGCTGGCGGCACCAAATCGAAAGGCTCCGACTGTTCGGGACTCACGCCGCTGGAGTATGCACGAAAATTAACAGCTGCGAAAAAGATCGTCTCGCTTTTGGAAGCTGCCAGTGCGCCGAAGAGTTCGCCAAAAAAATCGACTGCGAAGCGAGTGGCAGCCAAAGCAACGAAACCTGCCAAGATGTTGACCGCTGCAAAAGCGTGGGATGCGATCGAAGCGAGCCTGGCAGCGAATCATAAGTCGCTGGCGCAATCGTTACAGAAAGGGGCGGCGTTGCCGCAACTGAGCAAGATGATGGGCAAGACAAAGGTTCGGCTAACCGGTGAAGTGAAAGAGTTCTTTCAGAGACATAACGGTCAGTCGGGTGGCGATGGCTTGATACATGATCAGGCATCGGATGAGCGATATATCCTGCTTTCGGTGGATCAGGTGATTCAAGAATGGTCTGCATGGCAAGACTTGCAAGCATCGGGAGACTTTGATGATGCAGAGGCTTCGCCGGATCGAGGTGTGCGAGATGCATGGTGGCATCCCAAATGGCTTCCGATGGCGACCAATACTGCCGGAGATTTTTTGTGTTTCGATAACAGTCCGGCAGCCGGTGGCAAGATCGGACAAGTGATCACCTTGTGGCACGATCGACCGCAGCGCGATGTCGTTTTCTCATCCGCGCGAGAGATGCTCAAGGTGCTGGCCGAGACCTACTCGGTCGGCTAGTTGTTGAACACGACACTCGCGCGTGTCCGTCGCAATCATCGGTAAGGTCGCAATCTGCGAAGTCTGTTGATTGCTAGGCGTTTTCCAATGGAGTCGTTAGAATGTTCATTCAGCAGTTCGATGATGCGGACCTGCTGTGAATCATCCTTCAACCGCTGAGCGTGCTCAGCAAAGGCATTCGTATGACCACAATCAATCGACGCAGTTTGATGCAAACCCTTGGTGCAACGGCGCTGGCCATGTCAAACATTGACGGTGGAGCGAAGCTTGTTGCCGAGCAATCGAAATCAGACTCGTTGCCGATGCAGCTTTACAAGAGCCTGAGCGACGAGCAGCGTCAGAAGGTATGCCTTCCAGTGGACGATTCCCGGCGATTGTTCATCAGCAACTGGTGGTATGTGCATCCGCAACATCGCATTCCCGATACGTTCAATTCAGAGCAGCAGGAACTGATTCAAACGATCTTCGATTCACTGCACAATCCTGAGTTTCAATCGGCTGTGAACAAACAAGTCGCGAAGGATCAATACGGCCAATTGAAGAACGCCCCTTCGGTGGGATTCTTCGGCACGCCGGACGACGATGCGTTTGAATTCATCTACACCGGACACCACGTCACGCGCCGATGCAGTGCTTTGAACAAGCCCGTCGAAGGATTTGGAGGGGCCCCCATTTTTTATGGCCATTACCCTGAAACGTTCAATGAAACGGCCAGCCATCCTGGAAATCCCTATTGGTATCAGGGCAAGCTGTTCAATACGTTCGTTCAGTCGTTGGATGGCAAGCAGCAAGAGCAGGGGCTTGTTGGAGCAAATCCACGCAGCGAGAAACCGGATGTTGTGATTCTCAAGAAGGACAAAGAGATCGCAGGGTTAAGCTGCAATGATCTGAGCGAAGACCAGAAAAAGTTGCTTGTTGACACGATGCGAAAGATGCTGGCAATGTTCCGCGACGAGGATGTCGAGGCAACCGTGCAGACGATCGAAAGCCGCTCGATACTCGACCAACTGTATGTTTCATGGTACGACGGCAAGTTCGACATTGGCTCAGATCGTGTCTGGGATACGTGGCAGATCGAAGGTCCCGATATGGTTTGGTATTTCCGAGGCCAGCCGCACATCCACAGCTACTTTCATGTCAAGACATGATTGTGCCAGATCGGATCCCGCAGGGGATCATGGTTGTTCAGCACAACGCCCGGTACTCTGCAACGAGCTTCACCAATTGGACGGCTGAGTCGACGTCCATTTTCCTGGCGATGTTGCTGCGATGATTCTCAATCGTCTTGATGCTCAGGTCGAGCCTGCTGGCAATCTGCTTGGTGAGCAATCCATCAAGAATCAAGTCCAAGACAACTCGTTCGCGACTTGTTAGCGTGGCAAGTTTCGCGCGCGTCGATTCGAGCGCAATTCGCTTGTTTCGCGCATCGGCATCCTTTTGCAATGATTCACGAACGCGTTCCAGAAAGACATCGCGAGTGAACGGCTTTTCGAGAAAATCGACAGCACCCCGTCGCAACGCTGCGGTTGCATCGGGGATTTCGCCGTGTCCGCTGCAGAAACCCAAAAGGAGAAACCCAAAAGGGTCAGGCGTCTTTGTCTATTTAACATGTTGTTGTTTCGAGAAATCCAAAGGGTCAGGCGTTTTGTCTATTTAACATGTTGTTGTTCGAGAATCGTCGGCGTGAATGGCACTGTTAAGATTCTATACGAGCGCAGTTTACCCATTGACACGGACTTGTTTTTTGAAAAATCTCGTAACGGCTTGGATGTGGGTTGATCTGTTTGCCCAGTCTTGGCTGTAAAAGTAACGCCCTCCTTGTTACGCGGTGCGTGTAGAAACCAGGGAGGGTTTTTTCATGGACTCCTCAATACCAAATCCGCCGGATCGACGCAGCAGCCATTTCGGCCAGATTGTGACGTCGTTTCGTAGGCCGCCCAGGGTGGCCGTATGGAATGGCTTGGAGTGGGGCGGGCGATGGAGCGGGAAGTTGGGAGTGGTGCCGCGAGCGTGGGAAGGGCTTAGCTCGTCGCGCCTTGGAGACGTGGGAGACGACGGGCCAGGCGTGAGCGATCGTCGCGGGTGTTAGCGTGCTCTTGGCGATGGGCTCGGATGTGTTCGGGGTGCGCGGCGGCCCAGACGTGCGGTAACATTGATTCGTAATCGGTGCCACCGCCGACGAGGCGAATGAGGATGTCTTCCAGATATAGCCTCCACATCCAAGTCGTTGCGGATCGCACTGCTGACGAGCGTCATTAGTCGCGCCGCACGATAGCCCGAACCGACGCTCCCCAAGAACAACCAGTTCTTGCGGCCCAGTGCCACTTGCTTCATCAACACGCGTTTATCAATGTGCGAGGGGCCGGTTCTCCGGAACCGTGAGCTATCGATCTACGGCTCATTTTAGCGAACGACATATGTCGAGGTGCTTAAGCCCACGATGAGCCCGGAGTGCGAAGATCAAATGGAAGCTTCCACTGCGGCGGCACCTTGCACCGCTTCGATCGTTCGCTGTAGAACGCTCTCGAAATTTTCGGTTGACTTTGCACATTGGGCGGCAATCTGCACGTCCCATGTCGCGCGTGATTCATCTTCGTCGCGGGCGGTGTCGATCATGCTGCGAATTTTTTCAGCGCGTTCGCAGGCGACTGATTCGTCGGCGCTGGGCAAACAGATGATGAACAGGCCATGTCCATCGTAACCGATGCGCTCGGCATCAATTCCGCGAACGGAAGCGTGAATGCTGCTGAGCGCCACGCGAAGCCCGTCGTCGGCACCATCGGCGTGAACATGAATGGCGATGAGGCAAAACGGAATACGCTCGGCCTGCAACCGTTCAAAGACCGGAAGCGTTGATTCGCTCAGCTCGTTCAGATCGGGAAGATTCTCAAGGCCGCATTGATCGGAATCACCTTCCTTGTATTGATCCTCGGACGACTGATCCGCGTCCGCTCCGTTGGCAGCTTCCGAACTTTCAGCGTTGACCGTCGAGGCTTCGCTTGTCGACGGATCGACGGACTTGTCTTGTTGCGCATCTTCCGTTTCATCTTCGCGCACGGGAAAGGCGATGTCGCCATCCATCCAGTACGCGCGATTGCGACCTTCGTCTTTGGCCGTGTACAAGGCACTGTCGGCCCGTTCGATCCAGCCATCGATCGTGTCTTCGGGTTGCAACTGCGCGAGTCCCGCGCTGGCGGTGATTCTGAGGCTCTGTCCGTCGAAGATGATCTCCTTCTTTCCCAGTCGATCGCGGACTTCGTCGGCGGCCGTCATAATATCCGTCACCGAAAAGTCGTTAAACACAACCGCGAACTCTTCGCCACCGTATCGAGCGACGAATCCGAGTTCCGATAGTCCAGCGGTCAAGGTCTTGCCGACGTGTTTGAGCACCTCGTCTCCGGTTCGGTGACCGTAGACGTCGTTGAACTTCTTGAAATGATCCACGTCGATCAACATGAAGGTTGTGGGATGCCCTTCGGTATCATCGATCGCGTACCGTTGTTGAAGGTGAAGGTCCAACGCTCGTCGATTGCTCAGACCCGTCAGTCCGTCGGTCAAGGCAAGCTCCTGCGCCGTTTCAATCGCTTGGGCTTGATCACGAAGTTGACTTTGCGCGTCTTGCAATTGTTCTTGCATCTTGGCATTTGCTTCGATCAGTTGCGTCACGACATCGCAGACGCGTGTTGCATCGTCTTCGGGTTCACCTTCGCCCAGTCCGTCGGAGACTTCCTGCATCTTGGTTTGATGGGCGTCAACGTTTGCCGCAACGCGTTCGGTAACGCTCCGCAGTTGCTTGGCGATCTCGGCAAGACGATCACGTTCGCTCTGGTTCTGTAATTCAGCTTGACGGAAGACTTGCGATAACTGGGAACCCAATGGTGAGCGCATCAGCCATCCGCACAGCAGCCCAGAGCAGCCACAGCTTAGCGCAATCAAAAATTCGAGTTCGATTCCCATCGCCCCGGCAAATGTTCAGAGGATTGGTTGGCGATTTGTCCACCAATATAGCTCTACGTTGCACTTACCAAATGTCAAACGATTGGTCGTGTAAAAGCTCTTTGAATCGCTTCGGGGACATAAATTCGGATTTGTCAACTTGTCTTTTGCGAAAACGACGCGAATACTTTCACTGTCGACGCAAACTTGCGTGGGTCCCTTCCGGGATGGAAGCGGTTGATGAGCGGAATCATCAATTCAGTTGACTGGACTGTCAGCTCGCCTCACATGCCGCCTGATAGCAAATCAGGCATGAAACGGATGTCTTTAGGTCACCGGAAGGAGATTACAGCGATGCTGTCAATTAACAAACAAACCACCGCGTTTATTCTTTTTGTCGGCACGATAGCATTCAATCGGTCGCTATCCGCCGAATCGACGAGCGCAATCGCCTTTGACGTTGCATCGGTCGCCGCCGCCCGAACCGTGGAACCGGCTCCGGGAGTTTTCGTTCCCGAGGGCTATCGCTGGGTGCAGGTCCATTTGGACATTTCGTCGTTGATCGACTCGGCACAGAAAAACAAGCCACACGAGTTTCTGTACACATTGCACTGGGCAAATCGTGATTCAAGGGTGATGGACTACTCGCCTCGAACGCAGTTGTCCGATACGGTCATCGGTGGCATCCAAGTGGAGGAATCAAAGGAGAAATCCAAGAACTTGGGACTCTCCGTGAAAGGTTCATACATCGGTATGATTCATGGCGACGGCGGAGCCGATGTTGCGGACAAGGTCTGCAATCGAACGAAGTTTGAGAAAGTCGCGCCTCAGGAGATCGTTTACGCCGCCGGCACCATTGATCGTGGTCAAGGTGTCTATTTCAAATTGCGTTCGACCGCGACACATGTTCTCGATGGTCAAAAACGATTTAGCGTGACATTGCAGGTGCCCAATGACTGGCGCGGTGATTTGATGACCGCGCGAATGAACGTCGTTCAATCGGTTCGCAGTTTTCCATCTTTGGAACGAGAACCGACGATCACATCGCGAACACGTTTTCAGATCGCGGTATTCGACGCTTCGGATCAGACGGCCCATCGTTGGGCGCAAAGTCTTGCCGAAGCGGAGCAGGTGCTTCATGGCGTGGCTGTGACGAACGCCAGTGCCATTCGAGATCGGTCGCTGCCAACCATCTTTCATCAGCTTGCCGCGGCCTTTGAAGTGATCGATCCTCGAATCTCGGAAAATTGGCTGCAACGAACGCTGTATGGTTCGGTTGATCCATACTTCGACAAGCAGATTCGGAAACTTCCAATCGATGTCAAAGTTGCCGTTCTTGACTATCTCGAAGCGAAATCAAAATTCCGCGCTCTGACGCATGGAACCACTGATTCCCAGGAGGCGCACTCGGAACTGGCTGTCAATTAGACTGTCCCAGTGACCGCCGAATGCACAGAGCAGGGAAAGCTCTGTGCCGAGTGTTTCGATAATCGCGAGCGTTGTGCAAGGTATTCACCAAACTCTTCATTCTCCGCACGGTTCGCTCATCGAGAGAATTTTTCCGACCTCTGGCTTGTTACTCTCAAGCGTTCTTAATACCCGAAGACGTAAACTGGTCCACTGCTGTACCCATGGTACGCTGGCCCATAGTTGTAGACGTGGTAAGCAGGGGCATAACCGTGCCCACGATAGCCAACCGCGTATCCATATCCATGGTCGTAGTAACCGCTTGAATAACCATAACCATGGTAGCCGGGGACATGATAAGCCGGCTGGTATCCGTATCCGTAGGAAACCTCGTGGGAGTATCCCCAAACGGGTGCGTAACTTACGTGAGCGTATCCTCCACAATCGCCATGGTGGCAACAGGAAGGACACCAAGCACCATCATATGCGTCAGCAATTCGGGGTGACGACAGCGTTGCAATCGTGCTTAATGCGAACAATGTGGCGAACAAAAGCGGACTTTTCATCGGCAGATCCTCAAGGATATTCAGGAATATTGAACTTCCGTCTTTGCATAGAATGACGGGCAAAACATTGATGCCGATATTAGTGACCGCTGCCGTTGCCGCTCAATGCCCCATGTCGCCCATGCTTGCCATTTGACGCAAATTAAACATTTTGACGACATTGATGAATTGTCATTAAGTGCGTCATCCGAGCTGAACTCCGCATGGAATCTCGCTCTCTGAAATCACGCTGATTCGTCGTCCAGCTTTGCGAAGGGCCTCGAACAGCGGTCGTCGAAGCTTGGGATGGCGGACGACGACTGCGGGTTCACGTTGCATCGAACTCAATGAATCGACGAACTCAAGCAGCGTCGTATCGCACTTTGAGAGTTGTTCAGATTTAAGAAGCTGGATGGCGGTGTCTTCCATCTCTGTGTCGAGCATCGTTGCACAAAGTCGACCGTCATTGAGGAAAGGATCGCAAACAGCGCGACCGATGTCGACACGCAGACACTGCAATACCGTGTCGTGATCGCAACCACGACCTAAATGAAAGGCGACACTTTCAATGATCCCGATCAGATGTCTGATCGAAACGCGTTCCTCCAGCAATAACTTCAGAAATCGATGCAGAACCAAAACCGAAAGGTGCGCTGGAATTAAGTCGGAGACAACGTTCCAATGATTGGCCTTCAAATCTTGAACGAGTTGTGCGACATCTTCATAAGAAATCAATTCGTGCAAGACACTCCGCACGCGAACGGAGAAATGCTTCGCGATTACAGCCGTCGGCTCAGCAACGCAACCCCCGTGATGAATGACGAGGTCTCGCAATTCCGCGTCAATCCATTTGGCTGGCTGTCCGTCCATCGGGTCTGTGGCCTCACGCCCTTCGACCAAGTTCGCGAAGCCATCTAGATCCGTCGCCAATAGCCGATCGATCATGACTTCGCCCGTTGAAAAAGCATGTTCGTTGATTAGGAAGCGATAGGCCCAGTCGTCGACATGTCGACGATCAACAACTCGGATGCGCGGCAGAATCACACCCATCTCAAGCGAAAGATCCGTCCTCATTTTTCGAAGTCGTTCAATGAGATCACCGCCTACCTTCGCGTCTACGAGAGGTACCAATCGAATCCCAAATTCTATTTTCAGCCGATCGGAATAGATCATCAACGGCGGTTCCACTGCCGTTTCAACATCGGCATCGCGGCGAGGTGGATCTTTGACGTCGATAAGCCTCATGTTCCAACGGTCGTTTTCTGAGTTGGTCTGATGAATACCGGCAGTTTCGCCCTCGCCGTCCTCGGACATTTCGTCCATTTCCGCCGGCAGATCATCGTCCGCGTAGGTCACATGCAAAACCGTGTCGAGCCGGACGATTGTTTCCGCATTACGAGGACCGCCGACTGCATCATCGCTTCCAAACTGCATCTGCTCGAACCATCCGTGCCCTTCCCGATCGCCTTGAACAATGGTGTCGACAAGCCGCAGATGGTCCTCATGGATTGATGAGAGCGTTCCCCAAATCGTGTTGTGTCCCCACAAGTCGACGCAAACGCGTCGCTGCAGGAAGCGTGATAGCTGCGATCGGTAGTCCATACGTGCGGTTCTATATTGATAATGACAGAGACGAGCATGAGCCATTGGAAGCATACTCTGAAAACATGATCGACTGATCGACGTCACCCGCATTGCGGCGATTGATCGCTGTATTTGATGCAGTGATGTCAATTCGGGCCACGCATGGCATAACGTAGGCCGCAAATATTGGAGGGTTTGGCTGGAAAGCACCTCGCGTGGCTCAATGTGGTATAACGTGAGCCGTCGCAAAGCGACATCGTTCCATTTCGCGAAACTTCCTTTCAGCCTCCAAGGGTTTCTATTGTGCGACTTTCCAGTTTAAATCTCAAGATGCTTCCCATCGCGTTGTGCTTCGCCACGTTTCCGTTCGCACTTCCAGCGTCGGAACCAATCGATATCGGAAACCGTTTGGAATTGTTTGTTGATGACGCTGTCATAGAGAGCACCAATGGCGATGTGCGCCGCGAGTTGAGGAAACCCGAGCCTCGCGAAGTCGTTTTGGTGACGGATGAATCTTGGGAAGGGAACACGAGCGGCTATTTTACGTTGTTTCGCGATGGAGACGTCTATCGCATGGTCTATCGCGGTTGGCAGCACGACCCGATGAAAAAGGCCGTACACAAAGAACTGACATGCTATGCGGAAAGCAAAGATGGCGTGAAGTGGGTAAAGCCGAAGCTTGGCCTTGTGGAATGGAATGGGTCGAAGGAAAACAACCTGATTTGGTCCGGTGTCGGAACGCACAACTTCACTCCCTTTCGAGACGATAACCCGGCGACGAACGCCGACGCGCGGTACAAAGCATTTGGCGGGCTCGGCTCGCTGCGAGGCGGCCTGATTCCATTTCAGTCTCCCGATTGCGTCAACTGGGAACCGATGCGGGAGCAACCCGTAATCACCGACGGAGCATTCGACTCACAGAACTTGGCGTTTTGGGATTCCGACCGAAACGAATATCGGGCTTACTGGCGAAGCTTCAGCAACGGTGTTCGAGCCATTCGCACGGCGACCAGTAACGATTTCATCAACTGGTCCAATCAAGCGGATCTGACGTATCCAGAGGGAACGCCCGTCGAGCACCTCTACACGAATGCAATTCAGAAGTACTTTCGAGCGCCGCATCTGTTCATCGGTTTTCCAACACGATACGAACCGAAAAGCCAAGAGGTGGAACCGGTCTTGATGACCAGTCGTGATGGCGTTGCGTTTACGCGATTCGCCGATCCGGTGATTCCACGCACGGCACCGAAAGATCGCAACCACAACCGCAGCAACTACATGGCATGGGGCATGTTTCAGTTGCCTGGACAGGAGGACGAGATTTCGGTCTACGCCACTGAGAATTATTACGAGTCGACTCCGGGACGCTTGCGACGATTCGTCTATCGCGTGGACGGATTTGTCGCGTTGAAAGCTGGGGGTGATGGAGGAACAATGACAACCAAACGCTTGACATTCACCGGCGACAGGTTGCTGCTGAATTACATCGTCCACGCTGGTGGGGAAATGAGAGTCGAAGCCCTTGACGAAAGCGGCCAGGTTATCAGGCGTTCTAAAGTCATAACAGGAGATGCGATCGACGCCGCAGTGGAATGGGAACAAACGCCGGACTTTTCAAAAGCTGTCGACCGATTGCGGTTCCATCTGACCGATGCGGAAGTCTACGCGTTGCGTTTCGCTTCGTAGAAAATATACCGTGCGTGGTCCGGATTGATGCCCTTGCGTTAATGAAGCGAATCACCTCATTTCTGACCACGTGAAGTATAAAAAGCGAATCACCTCATTTCTGACCACGCGACGTACATTAAGCGAATCACGTTATTTCTGTCGGCGTGACGCTGACACGCCCCCCCAATCGCCACCGAATCACGAACGAATTTTCACAGGCAACGATACCTTGAGCAATTGTGCGGGTTCAATGCTGAGCGGGGAAATCAGGTGATCCAATTAAATAAAGGAGCGGATCGATGCTTCGGTTAATAGCTTTTCGTTCAGATTCAAGACTTCGCTACGGCACGTTTCAGAGTCAGTCATGGCGGCATGCGATCGTTGGACCTAAGAAATGCGGCATTCGGCTCGGCGTGCTTCTGCCATTCTGCTTGGCGGCGTTTGTCATCGTGGCATCGAATGCCAGCGCGGACGACGATGAAGGAAAGCCGCGTCCTGACGCTGAACGCAGCGAGCGTGAACGGCGTCCGAGTGGTCCGCCACCGGAAGTTCGCGAACGTATGCTGAAACAGATGGAACAGATGCGTCGCGATGGAACTCCCCCCAGTGAGATGGGTGAGCGCATGATGGAGTTTTTACGTTCCGAGCGGTCCCGATCCGATCGCGACAAACAGGAACATCGATCATCGCCCCCGGAGCGTTGCGAGCATCCGCAATGGGGTCGGCCCAGTGATGAAGAGGTACGAAATGCGATGCAGGTCCTGATGCGTCACCGATTTCATAACGCGATCGACAAAAAGCCACCTGGACCGCATTCCTTCAGCAGTCCCTTCGGTCCGCCTTGGGCGAAGCATCATGCATTTCGTGGTGATCACGATGGCCATCCGAAACATGCCCACCGATTCCATCAGGCGGAAGGTAAACGCAAATCGGACGGAAAGTTCGAAGGCAAAAAGAAAGGAAAAAAGAAGGGTAAGAAACGTTGCGGCAGAAAGCATCGAAGAAAGAATCGTTAGCACTTTCTGAATCGACAGCGTTCTCTGATCTGGATGCGGTCAAACCGTCTGCGTCGCCGTCTTGGCGACGCCATTGGAATGTCGCGGCGCGGGCAAGGAAGGCTGATTCGCTGGGCCGGTGAAGATACGAGGATCTTCATTGACGATTGCTTCAAATTCTGGTTGTAGTTCGGCGATCAGTTCCAAAAGCGTCTGCATCAACTGCAGATTGCCGAGCCCGCCCCCTCGACCGACAACATGCATGCTGCCGACATGGCGACCTTGAACATGAACGGGAAAACGCATCGACCATTGCTCGGCACGCTCGGGCAGACGCGAGCGTTGCCATTCACCGTGGAAACCTTCGTGCAGCCAGGAAACGTTCAAATCCAAGTTGATTCGCCACAGCTCGTGCTGCTCCGCAAAGTCGACAAGCGTCGCCCACGAAATATCCCAATTGCGAGAACCTTGTAACCGCACCGATGATTGTCGGATCATTCCATCGGCATGGTGACTGCGCGTCAGCAAAGACGAACCAAAACTGGCCGATCTCTTCGCCAACAATGACAGCTCGGCATGACCGAACGACTTGCTGACCACAAGTCCCCCCAAAACGATCGCTGTTGCAACGAGCGCGATTTCGGCTCGCCCCAGTAAAACGCTCGCCGTGGCACCGGCAACGGGAATAACGGTCAAAATGCTGACAATCACCAGCATCCAGGCTTGAGAATAACCTTTGCGATCCAGGAACGCTTTCAGAACATGATGCAAGTGAGCGCGATCGGCCGCGTAGATGCTTCGGCCAGTCAACAATCGACGCAGAATCGCGATTGTCGAATCAAACAGCGGAACGGAGAGGACCGCGATCGGAATGATGACGGCGATTGCAGTCGATTCCTTCGTGTTGGTCCATATCGCGAGCGTGCCAACGATCAGGCCGATCAACATGCTTCCCGAGTCACCCAAGAAGATCGATGCGGGAGGGCGATTGTAGTTCAAGAACGCGAGCAGACTGCCAGCCAGCGCGACTGCGACGGTTCCTTCGACAAAGGAGCCTCGCGAAAACGCGATCACCGCCAATCCACCACAAATGATCGAACCGACTGTCGATGCGATTCCGTCGGCACCGTCGATCAGATTCAAGGCATTCACCGCCCCCAGCAACCACAACATGGTCAATGGCAAGGCGAAGACGCCGAGTTCGATCGGAAGCCCGAAGAATTCCGCTTTTTGAACAACCGTCCCTTCGCCGACGAGTCCTCCGCCAGCAAGTATCGCGACAATCATGATCTGGCCCAGCAACTTTTGCCGACCACGAAGGGTTAACCAATCGTCAACCAGTCCTAACAAGACCATCAACGCAGAGCAAAGAAGCAGCGTGCTCCAACGAGAATCGACAACGCCGGTCAAACGAACTTCGTCGGGAGCGAGATAAAACAACGTCAGCAAAATGGCGGCAAGTGACGACAGAAACACCGCCAGTCCACCCCCAAAGCCGTGACGCCCGCGTGAAGTTTGCGTGTTGGGTCGGGATTGTCGACAATTCCCAATCGCAAGGCGAGGCTGCGAACAAGTGGAACGAGCACCAATGCAATAAGCAAAGCGACCGCTCCACACAGCAAACCTAACTTTGACATAAGCTTTTCAAGTCCAATGAATCTATCGTTTGACTGACGAACTTTCTGAGTTCCTGTCGCTCAGAATAATTCGTCCTGTGTACATAACGGAGCGACACCATTCACAATCCGTGAATCGACCCATTTTCGCAGCATACAATCGTTAAGATTGAAGCATTAGGTATAACAGACAAGACAAGTAAATCGCCGGTTCTCACCATAACCGTTCCGCTGCGTTGCTGCAATGAAACGGAAGGTAAATCCAGGGATTTTTACCATTAGTGGGGCCGCATGATGAAGATATGTACACCCTTATCGAAACGAGAACGGCTCGCCGAGCATTTGCTCCCAGTTTGTCTGCTGTTCCGCAGTCAGCAGCGCCAATACTTGTTCCGCAATCTCCTTGTCCGACGCGTTGGGTTCCCGTTCCCCATAATCGCGACTGAGCTTACTCAGCAATTCGCGAATCGCGTCCCGCTGTTCTTGGCTGAGCGACAAACGATCCGCGAATCGGTCGCTGTTGATCGCTCGCAGGCCTTGCTTCTGAAGCCATAGTTCGTTGAGTCGTTCGAACGAAGCCTCGCCCAAGATTGCAGCCAGGACCCGATCGGCAACAAGACGTCCCTTGGTGCGAACCTCGTCCGCAGTTGGCAATCCACTTCCTTCCGCCGGATTGCGACGCGCGTTCCGATACTCCGAATACAAGTCCGATTGTAACGCGAAAATCAATTCGGCTTGTTCTCGTGTCAATTCAAGTTCTCCTTGAACTTCAGGAATTCGAAACATCGACATCAACCCATCGGTTGCAAATGGATTTGATCGAGGGCGACGCCCCTGTCTTCTTTGTGCTGAAAGCTCCGTCGCGGATCCGACCAACCAGCCGACGAACAGGAAGCTCAGAAAGCTCCATCGCATCGAAGCGGTTGTAATTCTTCGCATTTCCATTCTTTAAGTCCTCGCACGGTGGTGCCTTCACGCGAAAGGAAGCGGATCATTTCATTGATGCCCGCGTGAAGAATTGATGTTGGACGGGAGCCGTTGAACGCTCAGAGCCATTGCTTCACGATCCAGAAGCACGATTCGTCGACGCGTGACCTCCAACATTTTTTCGTCTTTAAGCTGTCCGAGAATTATCGTAACGGTTTCTCGCGTGCTGCCAATCAAATTCGCCAGCTCCTGATGGGAAAGCTTCACCTGCAGTTCCACACCGGCGGTCGTCACGATTCCAAACTGCTCCGAAAGGTCCAACAGCAAATGAACCAGACGATCGTGATTCGACAGAAACAACAAATGTTGCAGTCGTCGCTGGATTCGCCGCTGTCGAAGCCCAACCAGTTTTGTAATCTGTGTCCCCACGATGCTAGCTTGTGACATCACGTCCAGCAGTACATCGGAAGGAATCATCACGACCGTTGATGGCTCGAGTGCCTCCACAAATTCATCGCGTTGCAACGCATCCAGCAAAGCAAGCTCGCCAAACAATTCACCTTGTCGGACCAATGCCAACGTCGATTGCTTTCCGTCGGGGGTTAAATGACAGATCTTCACCAACCCGCTGACGAGAAGGAACACGCTGTCGGCCGTCTCGGTCGGCAGGTAAACCGTCTCGCGGGCTTTAAAACGACGCAAACGACTGACGACTTCCAATCGCCGAATCTGTTCCGCGGACAGATCGGCAAAAAGCTCGCAAGTTTTCAGGTGCCAAACGTAATCGGCCACTCGGATTCCTTTGATATCAACGAAATTGGGATGCTCATGTTATACCCTGTGTGGTCCGAATTGACACAAGCGTATCCTTTACGAATGCGCGATGGGATGACAAACTAAGCCTCTATGACTGCCACACTGAAAACGCACACGCTTGGCTGCAAAGTCAATCAATATGAAACGGAACTTGTCCGGCAAGGACTGCAACGGGCGGGTTATCGCGACGCAAATCATGGCGAAACCGCCGACTTATGTGTTGTCAACACTTGCACCGTCACTGCCGAAGGGGACGCCAAAAGCCGACAGGTGATTCGTCGCATGGCGCGTCAGAACCCTGAATCTCGGATCGTGGTGATGGGGTGTTACGCAACGCGTGCTCCCGAGGAGGTCGCATCGCTTCCCAATGTTGTCGAGGTCGTGACCGACAAACGAGAGCTGCCCGATCTTCTTGCTCGATTCGGCGTTACCGACGTGCCAAACGGTTTGCACGGCCACCGAGGACGTAAACGCGCTTATGTCAAGGTTCAAGATGGCTGCATGCTCCGCTGCAGCTACTGCATCATCCCCCAGGTGCGTCCCGAACTGACCAGTCGTCCACTGTCCGATATCGTTGACGAAGTGCAACGACTTGTCGAAGGCGGTTTCCGGGAAGTCGTGTTGACCGGCATCCATTTGGGGCACTACGGTCTGGACTGGAATCGATCGCAGCCGAAGGAAAAGTGGATTCGCTTGGCGCATTTGGTTGGTCGGCTTGCCGATTTGCCCGGCCAGTTCCGCATCCGGCTCAGCAGTATCGAAGCAACGGAAGTCACGCGCGAATTGATCGATGTCTTGAAGTCGAACCGACAGCGCGTCGCGCCCCATTTGCACCTGTGTTTACAGAGCGGCAGCGATGCGATCCTACGTGCGATGCGTCGTCGCTGGAGTACGAAGATGTTTCTGGATCGGTGCGAAATGTTGCGCGACGCACTCGATCAGCCCGCGCTGACGACCGACATCATTGTTGGTTTCCCAGGCGAAACGGAATCGCATTTTCAACAGACACTGTCGACATGCCGCGAGGCGGGATTTTCCAAGATCCATGTCTTCCCTTTCAGTCCGCGTCGCGGCACACCTGCGGCGGACTTCGACCAACAGGTCGATGCAACCAGCAAACAGGATCGCGTCGAACGATTGACTGAATTGGAAACGGAACTTCGCGATCAGTACTATCGATCGCTGGTCGGGCGCACGCTTCAAGTCCTCGTCGAAGGCGACTTGAAGCCCAAGGCTCTGAAATCGATTGCAGAGGAATCCATGAACCGAACAAAATACCGTGGGACCGCATGTCGTTACGCACCGGTCGAGTTCGAGTCCGACGACGCTCAACTTGAACGTCAACTCGTCGATGTTCATGTCCTCGACGCCACGGGAGACCATCTGGTCGCAAAACCTGTAAGGCGAGCGGCAGGAAAAAACTTTCCAAACATTTAACCCCTCACCCTGCCCTCTCCCCTCAAAAAAAGGGGAGAGGGGGGAGCGGAAGGCAACTTTTTTCCTGCCGCTCGCCTAAAGAAGGAGCTTGTCTAAATGCAGTCCCCCCACCAGTTGATCCTGCTGCGGCACGCGAAAACTGAAGCAGGACACGATTCCATGGACGATCACGAACGCCGCCTAACCGATCGCGGCATGCGCGATGCCGCTTCGGTCGGTCGATGGCTTGCCGAACAGGACTGCATACCCGAGGCGATCCTCTGTTCCACAGCCACACGCGTTCAGCAGACGGTTGAAGGAATCATCGGTTGCTGGAATCGCGAGGTTCCCATTTCCAGCGATCGACAACTCTATCTGGCGTCACCCGAGAAGATTGTCACCTACATTCAAACCGACGCTCCTGAAGTGTCTCGTCTGCTTGTCGTGGGTCACAATCCCGGCCTGGAAATTCTCGCAGGACATTACAGCGGAGCTTGCGGTCACTTCCCAACCGCAGCCGCCCTTGTTCTTCAGTTCGACCTGAGCGCATGGACACAGCTAACGCTCAGCAGCAATCCCGAAGTAATCGGCAGCCGCCGAATCTAAGAGCCTATCCGGTAATGTGAGCCGACGGCAAACGCCCGGCGCAGACCACGTCACTTCTCGGGACGATGTGTTTCGAAGTGCATCCTGCGAAGGTGCTCGGCTTTCTTTACCTCAGCGACGGTTGCCGCATATTGATTTTGTTGCGACCTGACCTGTTTGCTCTTGCTGGGTTGCTTGCGTCGATACACGCCGTCGGCTTCCAAGTCCCACGCATTGACATTGTCGTGGAAATACGAATCGAGAGCTGCAATAACTTCTGGCGACAGCCGGTATCCTGCACCGGGACAAATAGTTCGACGCGTCGATCCAGATTCCTCGGCATCCAGTCGGCGCTGCTAATAAACACCGCTTCGTCTCCACCGTGATGGAAGTAGAAAATGCGAGCGTGTTCCAAATAGCGGTCAATGATACTGATGACCTCGATGTTCTCGCTCAAACCGGGAACGCCGGGCTTCAAAGCAACAAATGCCGCGAATGTTCAGCTTAATCTTCACGCCCGCCTGACTGGCGCGATAGAGCGCGTCAATGACCTGAGTGTCGACCAACGCATTGCATTTTGCAACAATCGCCGCTCGCTGTCCCTGCATTCGGCGGCGCGTTTCGTTCTCGATCAACGATAGCACACGCGAACGCAGATTCGTGGGAGCCATCGAGATTTGATGAAACGGTTGCGGCTGGCTGGCACCGATCACCGCATTAAAGAAGTTCGTCGCATCGGCTCCGAATTCCTCGTTGCACGTCAACAAGCTGACGTCTCCATACAGCCGCCGTCGCTTCGTTGTAATTGCCGGTGCCGAAATGAACGTAGCGAATGACACCTTGCGTTTCGCGTCGCACCACGATGCAAATCTTCGCGTGCGTCTTCAAACCTCGAACGCCGTAGACGACCTGCACGCCCGACGCCTCCATTTCACGAGCCCACTCGATATTGCGGGCTTCGTCAAACCGAGCCTTCAATTCCACAATGACCGTCACATACTTGCCTCGTTCGGCCGCACGCATCAACGCCGCGACAATCGGGCTGTGGCGACTGGTGCGATAAAGAACCTGCTTGATCGCCAAGACATCCGGATCGTCGGCGGCCTCTTCGATCATTCGAACGACGGGATCAAACTGTTCATACGGATGGATCAGCAATAGATCGCGCCGCGCGATGTTGTTGAACATCGATTCAGCCGGGTCGATCTCCGGGCTTGGCTGCGGCGGCCAATACGGATCGCGCAACGAATCGAATCCCTTTAAACCGGATAGCTGAAAGAGGTACGTGAGGTCGATCGGTCCACGCGCCGAAACCACGTTGTCCAATGACAATTCCAGTTGCTCGCTCAGGAATTGCAATGTCTCGTTGCTCGCCTGTTGATCAATCTCCAGTCGAATGCAAGCCGATGTGCGACGGCTTTCCAGCAATTCCTCCATTCCCACCATGAGATCGCGAGCCGAATCCTCCTGGATGGCGATATCGGCGTTCCTGGTAATCCGGAACGCCGTGCATTCGACAACATCGCGACCTCCAAAGAACTCTCCGATGTAGTGCGTGATCAGGTCTTCCAGCAGCGTATACGAATATCCGCCTTCGGTCGGCAATGTGACCACGCGTCCAACCGAACGACCGACGGGAATGATCGCGAAGTCCCATTCTTCGTCTTCGTTGATCGACTTCAATCGAACACATAAGTGCAGTCCCAACACCTGGATCAAAGGAAACTCGCCGGCCGTAACGATCTGCGGCGATAAAACCGGCTGGACCAGGGTGTGGAACACCGATCCGGCGGTTCGACGATGTTGCTCCGAAGCTTCAGAAAGTTTGACTCGGACGATTCCCTGTGAAGCCAATTGAGGCTCGATCTCGTCCAGCAGGATTCGATATTGATCCTCGACCATCTTCTGATAGCGATTGCCAATCTCGCTCAATTGCTGATCGGTCGTACGTCCCGACGGATCGATGTACGACTTTGACTGCCGACTTTGCAGGATCAGTCCCCCGACGCGCACCATGAAGAACTCATCGAGGTTGGAACTGGTGATCGCCAGGAACTTCAGCCTTTCCAACGAAGGCACGCTCTCGTCATCGGCGTGATCGAGCACACGCTGATTGAACTCCAGCCAGCTAAGTTCGCGGTTGAAGAAACGGTTCTCAGGCAACGGTTCGGTTTTTGTCACGGTCATTCTGAAAGATCGGCAACAGTCGGAATTAATTGAACCATCAAACGGTCGTTGCATCCCGTCCGTGGCGGGTGATTCGCTTTAACTTGTTCGACAACAATTTCTTCAACCCACAGACGGTATGACTTTACCTGGCGAAGCCGATTCGTGCGATCAGCCTTGCCAATGCATCACTCGCCAACCGTCTTCCGCCAATGGTTGCGGAGGAACTTTTCAAAAGGTTCGGCGTTGAGCTTCTCTTCATTCCAAAACTCGAATGAAACCTTGATATCCCCTTTCGTCCGCGCTGGCGGCTTGATTCCAAGTTTACCCAACGCAACGCAGTCGATCGCTTGATGAGGCCCATCGACGGTGATGCGAAGATTCATCGGGTCTTTGGTTTCGATCTCACACCAGGCATGATTCTGTCCCGCCGGACGGACCGCAATTTTCTCGGGCGATCCGAATTCCAACGCTTCCTCGCCCGCGAAAGCAATAATCTTGTCGAGCAACTTGTCGACCAGTTCCAACGGCCAGTCGGGTTTTTCACCTTCAGGAAAACCTTTTTCCAACGTGTGCCACTTGCGACCCAGAACACGCCAGGGACTCATCGCTTCAAGCTTCTCTTCGGCATCTTTTTCCGCTTGCAGGGCTGCTTGCCGCGTCAGCGCGACTTCCACCTTCGATGGGCCATCCTCGGGACCGCGCCAGGAAGGACGAACGGTCGGCGTCTTGGTCCGCGTCTCATGAACGAAGACCTTTGCATAGGCCGCAATCGCTTCGTCGAGGATGTGCCAAAACTCCGGACGATCCATTTCGTCATACTTTACGAATCGGATTTCGATTTCTTGATACTTCGGATCGGTATGAACCCGAACGCGCGGTTCGTTGCTGTATGCCGGAATGTCTTCCATTTGGTTCAGTGTCGGCAACGGCAAGCGTTTCGGCAGATCGTCTTTGTTGAACGTACCTTTCGGGACGCGAATCTTCAGCTTCAGCCACCACGATTCGGACGTGAACAGATGCATGAACCAAGGTCGACTGGCGACGGGCCCTTTCACTTCGATGATGCTTCGATGATTGAAGTTGATCGATTCGAAGCATTCCGCTTCCTCCAGACGTTCAACAATCGGCAGCACCATGTTTTGATCCCAAGCCACCGGATCGCCGGCACGATCAACAATGTCGGTCGTATGCCACTTCCGCCCATCCTCTTCCCACGGCATCTTGGCGTCTTCGCCGACGACCGGCGCTGCTTGCTCACGTTCAAACTGCTCCATCGCCGCAACCGCCGGATCGAACTCCTCACGATGCTCATACGGACCGGCGGCGATCACCGGTATCAGAAACTCGCCGGTGTAACTGCGTGGCGGCTTCGTTTTCGCTTTTGACTTTTGCCATTGTTTGGCATACTCAACGAGTTCCTCCGGCGTGCCGGCAAAGACAAGCTGCCCACCTTCAACGCCCGCTTCCGGCCCCATGTCGAGAATCCAGTCAGCCGCCTTGATGACATCCAGGTTGTGTTCGATAACCAAGACCGTATTGCCGATGTCGACCAAACGTTGCAAAACATCCAGCAGTTTCGCGATATCATCGAAATGCAGACCGGTCGTCGGCTCGTCCAGCAGGTAAAGCGTCCGCCCCGTGTCGGGACGCGCCAGTTCAGCCGCAAGCTTAATACGCTGCGCCTCACCACCGCTGAGCGTCGGCGCACTTTGACCAAGGGTGACGTAATCGAGCCCGACATCGCAGATCATTTGCAGGATACGCGTGATCTTCGGTTGATTCTCGAACAATCGCACGGCGTCGCCGATCGACATGTTTAAGACATCGCTGATGGAATTGCCGTGAAACTTCACTTCCAGTGTTTCAGGCGTATAACGAGCGCCGCCACATTCCTCACAGGGAACCCAAACATCCGGCAAGAAATGCATTTCGATTTTTCGACCGCCGGTCCCTTCGCAAACTTCGCAGCGGCCTCCAGGAACGTTAAAGCTGAACTGACGCGCTGTGTAGCCACGCGTTTTCGCTTCGGGAATCTGACTGTAAAGGTTTCGAATCAGATCGAAGGCTCCCGTGTAGGTCGCCGGATTCGACGAGGGTGTATTCCCCAAGGGACTTTGATCGACGCGGATCACTTTGTCGATCAAGCCAATTCCCTCCAGCTTGCCGTAGCGTCCCGGACGGACACTGGATCGATGCAGCTTTCTCGCCAGTGCGGGATACAGAATGTCGTCGACCAACGAACTCTTCCCGCTGCCGGACGGGCCGGTTACCGCCGTCAATGTTCCCAACGGAATATGTGCATCGACACTGCGGAGGTTGTTTTCCCGCGCGCTCGCGAATCGTGATCCACTGTCCCAGCGGAGGGTAATGTGTCGGCGAGTAATCTTCTCGCTGCGCGGCGCTCCGCTCCGCCATCGTCTCGGGCTTCTTCGACGATTTCTTTTTCGTCCCCTTCTTTTTCACAGGCATCATCGATTCGGGAGCTTTGATCATGCGGCGATTCAGCGGAATCGGAATCGCCTTCGTATCGGAGATATACGGCCCGGTAACCGATGTCTTCGACTTGCCGATCTGTTTCGGATCGCCATCGGCAACCACTTGGCCACCGTTCTTTCCCGCTTTGGGACCGAAGTCGAAGATATGATCGGCCCCCGCGATCACATCCTTGTCATGTTCGACAACCAGCAACGTGTTGCCAAGATCTCGCAATCGATGCATCGCCGAAATCAATCGATGATTATCGCGAGGATGCAGTCCAATCGTCGGTTCGTCGAGAACGTAAAGCACGCCGCACAGGCCGCTTCCGAGTTGACCGGCCAAGCGAATTCGCTGGGCTTCGCCACCTGAAAGCGTCGCCGCCCCGCGACCGATGCTCAAATAGTCCAGCCCGACATCCAGCAAGAATTGAATGCGTGATTTTACCTCGCGAATGATCTCCCCGGCGATCTTCTTTTCCCGCGTGTCCAGCTTCCATTGTTTGACCGTTTCGCCAAGCTTCGACAGCGGCATGTGAACGATGTCCCCGATCGTCAAATCGCGAAATCGAACCGCCGAGGCGTCGTCGCGCAGACGCGTTCCGCCACATTCGCTGCAGTTGATCTCGGCGGTAAACTTCTCCAGCTTGGCTCGCAAAGCAGGCGATATCTTCGACGCCGATTCCAATGCCGGATAAAGCCCCTTGAAGCGATAACGGAACAGAACTCCGTCGGTCGCGCCACTGTTGAGCGCATCCTCCAATCGATCGCCGCGTGTCTGCGTCGCTGGCTCTGCTTCCGACGCTTCGCTCTCGTCCGTCGATCGCTTGCGTTTGGGTTGATAATGTTGATCCGCCACTTCGCGATCGGACGTGCGAACGTCGATCCATTCATCCCCCGTCCCATGGAAGATGATGTTCCGTTCCCGCAAGGTCAGATCATCGATTGGCCGATCGATAGGAATCCCCGTCGCCCGCCCAAATGCCGCGATCATCATCCGAGCGACGCTTCGTTCCAACTTGGGCCACAAGAAAACCGCCCCTTGAATTAACGACATGCGGCGATCGCGCAGCAATGCGTCGGGATTCGTGCCGTGCTGCGTTCCGAGACCTTCGCAGCGTCGACAATAACCAGCGGGGCTGTTGAAGCTGAAGTGATGCGGCGTCAGCGGTTCAAAGCTACGACCGCAGCACTCGCATGCCAAGTGTTGGCTATGTCGGTAGACATTCCACTGCATCTCCGCGCGATCCTCGTCGACGACGGCAACTTCCATGATCCCCCCGCCGATGCTCAAGGCAAGTTCGATCGATTCGGCCAATCGACCGCGCGTCTTGCTGCTGATCGACACGCGATCGACAACCAACTCGATCTTGTGGTTCGTACGCAGATCGATCGTCGGCGCGTCCTCGATTGTCGTTGTGACGCCGTCGATGCGGATTCGCTGGAATCCATTTTCTTGAAGCTTCGCGAAGTACTCACCCGGATCGTCTCCGCCGCTGACTTCCACGGGAGCAAGCAGATATGCTTTCGTCCCCTCTTCAAGCATCAAGACCTTGTCGGTCACTTGATCGGCGGTCTGTGTTCCCACCGGCTTGTCGCAATCGGGGCAATACATTTTGCCCAGTCTCGCCATCAAGATTCTCAAGTAATCGTAGACCTCCGTCACCGTACCGACGGTCGACCGAGGCGAATGGCCCATGTTCTTTTGTTCGAGCGCGACCGCTGGTGAAAGACCTTCGATCCGTTCGACCACCGGCTTTTGCATCTGTCCGATGAACTGACGGGCGTACGACGACAAGCTCTCGACGTAACGTCGCTGCCCCTCGGCATAGATCGTATCCATCGCCAACGACGACTTTCCGCTGCCGCTGGGACCGCAGAAGACACTCATTTTGTCGCGCGGCACATTGACGTCGACCGATTTCAGATTGTGCTGCTGCGCCCCTTCGACCTCAATGAATGTCGCACCGTGCGCCGCCAAATCGACCGCGCCGCCGGTAAGCTCACTCAGCGACTTCTCCTTCGCGTTGGGATCGACTTCACCAAACATGAACTTCCGCATCGCCCGGCTCGTGTACGAAATCTCGTTCTTCGCAACTTCTTCGGGCGTTCCCGCGGCGACAACGGTTCCTCCGCCGGCCCCACCCTCGGGACCGATGTCGATAATCCAATCAGCCGTTTTGATGACGTCCAAGTTGTGTTCGATCACCAACACGGTGTTGCCACGTTCGACCAGACTGTCGAGCACGCCGAGCAACATGCGGATGTCGGCGAAATGCAAGCCGGTCGTCGGTTCGTCAAGCACATACATCGTGCTGCCGGTCGACTTCTTCGACAGCTCGCGGGAAAGTTTGATTCGCTGCGCCTCGCCTCCGGACAATGTGGGCGAAGGCTGACCGAGCTTCAAATATTCCAAGCCGACATCGATCAGCGTTTTCAGCTTTTCGGAGACCTTCGGTATGTTCTCGAACAACTCATACGCCGCCGAAACATCCAGATTCAAAATATCGCTGATCGAATGATCCTTGAATCGAACGCTCAGCGTTTCACGATTGAAACGAGCCCCTTCGCAGACGGGGCAGGTGACCCAGACATCCGCCAAGAAGTCCATGTCCAAGCGGGTTGCACCGTTGCCATCGCACGCTTCGCAGCGACCACCGGCGACGTTGAAGCTGAACCTTCCCGGCGTGTAGCCTCGCTTTTGCGCTTCGGGCAGCATCGCGAACAACTTCCGAATCTCGTCGAACACCTTCACATAGGTCGCCGGATTGCTGCGAGGGGTACGTCCGATTGCAGACTGATCGATCGCGATGACCTTGTCGAGATGTTCCAATCCGGTGATCTCGTCGTGTTCACCTCCTTCGCTTTCCGCACCATTGAGAAATCGACGCAGGGTCGGCTCCAGAATGCCATTAATCAGAGAACTCTTGCCGCTCCCCGAAACGCCCGTCACGCACACGAACAGACCGACGGGAAAATCAACGGTGATGTTTTTCAGATTATTGTGCCGCGCGCCATGCAGCCGCAGCCAACGCTCATTCGGCTCGCGACGCCTTTCCGGCGTCGGTATCTTTTCTTTACCACTGAGAAATGCACCGGTAACGCTTTTCTTGGCCTTTGCCAAATCCTCGATCGTCCCTTGCGCCACGACATAACCGCCGTTGACGCCGGGGCCCGGTCCAAAATCGATGATCCGATCGGCCGCCCGCATCGTATCTTCGTCATGTTCGACAACGACCAGCGTGTTGCCCGCGTCGCGCAAACGCAGCAGCGTTTCGATCAAGCGATCGTTGTCTCGCGGATGCAACCCGATCGAAGGTTCATCCAAGATGTACAGCACACCGACCAAGCCGCTGCCGATCTGCCCAGCCAAGCGGATCCGCTGTGATTCACCCCCCGAAAGCGTTGGGGCGGTTCGGTTCAAGGTCAGGTATTCCAGTCCGACGCCAAGCAGGAATCCCAGTCGCGTTCGAATCTCTTTGACCGCCTCGCCGGCAATCATCTGCTTCAACTCATCAAGCTGCAAATAGGCGAGGAACTTCGCCGTCTCGGAGACCGGCAGATCGCACAACTCGGGGAGCGACAACGACGCCTTCTCCATGAAGTCGGGATGATCGGTCGCGATCCGCACCGCACCCGCTTGCGGATTCAAACGCTTGCCGTGACAGTCGGGACACTGCATCGTGTCCATATAGCCTTCAAACTGCGTCAACTTGGTTTTGGCGGTCGTCTCCTTGTATTTTTCAAGCAACTCGGGAATGACACCGATGAACGCACCGCCGTACTTCACCGGACTCGATCCGCCTCGCCATGTGTAAGTGATGTGCAAGTCCCCCGTTCCCCACAGCCAAAGCTCTTGAAGCTTCGGATCGAGTTCGCACCAAGGGGTCAACAACATCGTGTCGGCGGGCAGGTTCAGATGCTTTTCGATCGACTCGGCCACGCCCTGATAGATGTGCCGTTTGTAGCGGCCCATCGATTTCCAATCCCCCAACAGTTCAAAGCACCCTTTCTTGACGCTTTTTCGCGGTTCGGGAATCAGCAACTCCGGCACGAAGGTGTAAAGAGTTCCCAAACCATCACAGGTGGAACACATCCCCTGAGGGCTGTTGAACGAAAACATCTGCGGCGTCGGCGGACGAAAGCTTTTGCCGCACGAACCACACGAATAGCGAGCCGAAAACAAGACATCGCGCCCTTCGGAGACATGAACCAACGGGGCATCTTCGTCCTCGTCCCGTTCAACGTCCGAATCCTCGTCCGTCGGCGTATCGTCCAGCGCGGGGGAATCGGCTGGCGGGGCGGCCAGTCGATCGACGTCATCAATCAACCAGGCAATAATGCTATCGTCCCCCAGCTTCATCGCGGCGTCGATCGCTTCGGCAATACGTCCTCGTTCCCGTTCGTAAGCCGGCAGTCGGTCGATCACCAGTTCGACATTGTGTCGCTTTTGCCGATCCAACTTCGGCGGTTGCTCCAGTTGAATCAAACGACCATCGACGCGAGCGCGTGCGTATCCCTGTTTCCGCAGATCTTCAAAGAGATCCTTGAATTCACCTTTTTGACCACGAACCAACGGTGCCAACAGAAGAAGGGTCGAAGCCTCGGGAAGCTGCAATAACCGGCCGAGAATCTGCTCGCGTGTTTGCGCACTGATCTCCGTGTTGCACGACGGGCAATAACCTGTTCCGATGCGTGCGTACAGGACACGCAGAAAGTCGTAGATCTCGGTGATCGTCCCGACGGTCGATCTCGGGTTGTTTCCCGCCGATTTTTGGCTGATCGATATCGAAGGCGAAAGCCCGCTGATCAGGTCGACGTCCGGCTTGGGCATCTGCCCCATGAACTGACGCGCGTACGACGAAAGGCTTTCGACATAGCGTCGCTGCCCCTCGGCGTAGAGCGTATCGAATGCTAGCGAGCTTTTGCCGCTGCCCGATACGCCGGTGAAACAAATGAGTTCGCCTCGAGGCAAAACAAGGTCAACGCCTTGCAAATTGTGCTCTCGAGCCCCTTTTACGATGATGTCGGTGGTTGTCATACGGGCACATTAGCGACCCGATCCATCTTAGAAAAGGCCCTCGGGACAAGAACAAATCAACATGGTATCATGAGGGGTTTCCTCCGCCGAAGCGATCACTCTCCAAGGTCGCCAATCATCGAAAGGTAATCAGCCATCTCGGCGGCGGCATGACTATCCCCTTGCAATCGCGCCTGTTCAATACCCTCTCGCAGAACGGCACGCGCCTGGTCGACTTCGTCAATGTCGACAAGTTGCTGCGCGGCCATGAAGTATGCCGGAACATAAGGTGGATCGTCGCGAGTCAACTCGGTTAGCTTTGCAATGCTAGCTTCATGATCTCCCTCACTTCGCAATTCCAAGGCCAAGCTGTATCGCAAAAAAGTGTCATGCGGTTCGTCGATCAACATCGCTTCAATTTTTTCTCGCCGATTCATCGATTTGTTTTCCTGAGTGTGCCGGTCTTATCTGAACAATCGTCAGTTTTGATTTAATTTAACACGTAACGATCCCGATAATCAGACGATGTAGAGCGACTACGTCGCAAGATCAACTGAAGAACATCGGCGAAAGATATACGTCGCGTGGTCAGAACTGAGGTGATTCGCTTCATTGAATGTGAAGGCATCATCTCAGACCACGCACGGTATAACATCAAACGCGTTCATTGTTGATATAGAACTCCATTTCCCTCGCAAGAAGAGTCGTGCGCATGTCACGTTTCGCGAAAACAACGATCGTTCTGCTTTCCTGCGTACTGATTGCAGGAAGCACTGTTGGCCAGGAAACCGACAACCTAGTCGAAGGGGATGCCGGCAACGTCCTGCAGGTCGTTGGCAAGCAGCCCGACAGTCGAACAACCACGCGAAACTCGGGTGTTGGCGTTCTTGGCCGTCTGTTCGGTGGGCGAAGCGAAAACACATCTTCTGGGACGCGATCTCGCTCCTATTCGCAACAAACGCAGCGCCCGCAGCCTCGGTCGACGAAGACATTTCCTTCCCCATTCATGCCGACCCCGTCGAGTTCGTACGACGCACCCGACACCGATTACCCCGATACCACACGAAGCATGACGCAGAGTACGCCTCAGCCTCGCCCCAGGGCGTTTCAGGCCGCGCCGGGACAACCGCAACCGCTGCTCGACCCGGAAGATCGCGTCGCAATGCTTCAACAGCAGGACGAAGAATTGGCGGCGGTTCCTCAAGCAAGCCAGTACGGGACGTCGGAGAGGATCAAAGTCGAAACTTTCAGTGCGGGATCGTCATCGCAAGGCGAGCGATTGTCGATCGATGAAGCCGCGTCAAGCAGCCGACGTGCGGACCGACGAACGACTTTCGGATCAACCGACGCGGTCGTTATCGAGAGTCGCTCCAGTTCGGAAAGTTCGTCCATTCGAACGCCATCGGTCTCTCGCAAGCCGTTGCCGCGCAACACAACGTCGTCGAATCCGAACGAACTTCAAGACGATGGTGACACGGTTGAGGAGGATTCGCGGACACAAGTCGACAGCCAGAACACAAATGCTTCGGGACGAAGGTCTTCGCGAGGACAAGTTTCAACCAGCAGCCAGGCCACGCAAGATGCAAGCAGCAGCGAAACATCGCGTCAAAGCGTGACCAGCCAAAGCACAACAAGCCAAACGACTTCAAGCCGAAGCACGACAAGCAACAGGACCTCGGAAGACAGCCGGGCAATTGAAATCGCACGGCCACAGCCGACCCAGCCGATCGAAGTTCGCGGCTCGGCGGGAACAACGAATCAATTTGATCCGTCCGAACAGGCACCATCAACGCAAATGCAAGCGGAGGAGGGTGAGTTCGTTCGTCGGGAAGGCTCGACTTCAACGTCGACACCCCCTTCGGCAATGGCGGGCAGCACAAGGTCTTCAACAACGCGGGCGATGGTCGGCAATATGCCACCCGCTCGAACGTATCAAGTTCCGACGCGAGCGGTCGGTTCGCCGGTCGCTCCCGAGGTCAACCAGGCACAGCAAGAGGAACCCATTTCGGTTGAAGCACCAGAGGTCGCACCAGAAGTACAGGTCGATCCTCGCGACCACAACGGTCGCATCATGACGTCGGAAATCCCGATGATCCGCGTGCTGACACATGGGCCCGAAGAGATTCAGATCAATCAGATTGCCGAGTACACGATTGTCGTCGAAAACAAGGGGACGATCGACGCGCCCGGCGTTCTGATTCGTGCATCGTTGCCCACGTGGACGACGATTCGCGGCCATCAGGCAACGATGGGATCGGTCGAACCCGAACCGAACAACGCTGAACGGCGATTGATTTGGCAGGTGCAGTCGTTGCCTGCGGGCAAATCGGAGCGACTGGTCATGCGGATCGCGGCGGAAAAGGCCGAAGCGTTCGATGTCGGCATTGAATGGACAGTGCTGCCTCAACAACGCGTCGCTCAGGTTCGAGTCCAGCAACCACTTGTCAAACTGGTCATCGAAGGGCCCGATGAAGTTGTCTACGGTGAATCGCATGTTTACAAGGTGCGTGTGATGAATCCCGGCAATGGAATCGCCGAGGACGTTTCATTCACCCTCTCGCCCAACTCGGCGACGCCGCAAGCTCAGAAAATCGGCACGATCCCACCGGGCAAAGAAGCGCAGTTCGACATCGAACTGACCGCTCAAGATCGGGGCGGCCTGGAGATTCACGGACTCTCGACGGGAGCCAATGATCTGCGTGACGAAGCGATCAAGAAGATTCGCGTCTTGACCGCCGACTTGGTCGCGACCCTGACCGGCCCCCCTTTGAAGTATCACCAGTCGGTGGCTGATTACCATCTGAAGATCACGAACGATGGGAAAGCAATCAGCCAAGATGTCGTCGCCGTGCTGCGGATTCCTCAAGGGGTTCAGTACAAGTCGGGCATCGCTGGAGCGGAAATTGTTGGCGAGTTCGTCCGATGGCGGGTCGAAGACCTTGCTCCGGGAGCATCAGCGGACTTCGATTTGAAATGTGAATTGACAAGCGTTGGATCGCACTTGTTGGCGTTCGAGTGCCGAGGATCCGCGGCCGGACGGGCGACAGTCTCGTTGACAACCCAGGTGGAAGCCATCGCCGACTTGGTGCTGACGATCAACGATCCGCAGGCACCCGCTCCCGTCGGCGAAGAGGTTACGTATGAGATCGTTATCCGCAACCGAGGGACTCGCGCGGCGGAAGATGTTCACGCCATCGCACAGTTCAGCAACGGAATCGAGCCGATTCAACTAAGCGGACACAGCGGGGAGATTGTTCCCGGCCAAGTCTTGTTCGCACCGATCAAGCGGATCGAAGCTGGTGCGGAAGTCAAGTTGACGGTCCGAGCGAAGGCGGTAAACGCGGCGCATCACCGATTCCGCACGGAAGTCACCGCCGGAGAAACGATCTTGGTTGCCGAAGAGGCAACGCGATACATCGAGATCTCGAAGGATCGAGTGAGCCGACAGAGCAACAACTCAACGCAGCAACGTTAACTCGTGTGCTGACATTCGTTGCGATGGGCCTCCTCTCGGGGCACGCACCGCAATAAGTCGAACCGGTCCTTACCAAAGTCGCCACGCTTTGGTAAAATCGGACCTCCGCTTGGCCGCTTCTTTCCCGAAGCGGTCAATCATTTGGGGGTGTGGCGGAACTGGCAGACGCGCTGGATTTAGGATCCAGTGCCTTTACGGCGTGCAGGTTCGATTCCTGTCACCCCTATTTGAAATGAAACGCCGCAGATCCTTAGGTCTGCGGCGTTTTTTCGTTGATTGCGCTGCCTTAAAGGCCAGTTGACTGTTGACCGCAATGTGAAGTGTCGCGAATAGTCGCAGTACATATTAGGCGATATGATATCACAAATGTGGGTCTTCGTTGATGAATCAGGTGATCCAGGTCTCAAATTCGAGCAGGGATCGTCGAAATACTTTGTTGTAACAACGGTTGTAATACCGACGATCGATGTTGCGCAGAGCTGCGATAACGCCATCAAGCAGTACCGGATGGATAGCGGGATTGCCCGTCACAAAGAGTTTCATTTCAGCAAAGATAACGAAAAAATCCGAACGGGCTTCCTCAGGTCGGTCGCGAACCTAGATTTCTGGTTTAGCTCCGTTGTACTCAATAAGCAGCAACTCACCGGTCCAGAATTCCGAGTCAAAGAATCTTTGTACAAGTACACAGTACGATTGGCTTTCGAGAACATTTTTGATGAGCTGAACGATGCAACGGTCGTGTTCGATAGTTGCGGAGGCCGCGAATTTGGACTTCAACTCAAACGATACGTCCAGAAACACGCTAAAAAGCATTCGCCGGATGAAAACCGGTTGAAGACTATCAAATCGAGAAAATCGCATGCTGACAATTTGCTTCAGCTCGCAGACATGATTTGTGGAGCAATTGCGAGATCTTACTCTGAGAAACCGAACCGACGGGTGTATCGGAATTTGTTGAGGGCTAGAGAACGCCGAGTTCAAGTTTGGCCGTAACCACAACCACAAAAAAAGCTCGCCAACCTATCCCGCTTTACGGGCACGCACACCTTAAGGCGACAGTTCGGTTTAGCGAGCGCTGCAAATAAATATTATCGTCAGGAATGAATTGCGTCAATATAATTTTAAAAAATTGCGATTCCGAGTTGACCCAAAGTCTTTGCCGTGAGCTACTTAGGGAGACGATCACGGATTCAGAATCGCCTTTTTGGGTGGGCACCCCTGAAATAAGAAGCTCCGCCAATCGGAAGCTCCATTGCAGGCCAATTGGATTGGCGGCCCGCCCACTCCAAACAGCAAAGCGCATCCAAGTTGGTCCCTTCGTCTAGAAGCCGCATCTGCCTACAATGAATGGAGCAAACACGTAGAGCGACCAAGTCGCGAGATCAACTGAAAAACATTTGCGCAAGATGTACGTCGCGTGGTCAGAAATGAGGTGATTCGCTTCATTTGACGCGAAGGCATCATTTCGGACCACGCACGGTATAACATCAAACGTGTTCATCATTAAAACAGATCCCGACGGCATCCCGCTGGTTTTTTCATGAATCATCACAATCGCTTCGCACGTCGCTGGAAGAGGAGTACGTTTCTTGGAGCCACCTTTTGGCTTGCCGTGATTGTCGGTCTGACCGTCTTTCAAAAGTGGCAACCCGCCACGGCCGCACGGCTTGGCGAAGTGTTCAATTTTGGGGGTGTTGCTCAGCAAACAACCATTCAGGTTCCAGACGTTCCGTTGCAAAGCGGGGATCCGATTTTCCTGCAGTCGGTGTCCGGTGATTGGACTCAGGTCGGGCATGTTCTGGCGAGCAATCAAAGTGTCGATGATGGAGTTGTTCCGGTTCAGTGGTATGGCGATGATTCTTCAAGCGGTTATACGTACACGTATCATCGCAATCGCGGAACGCTCCCCGAGATCGTTGAAACGCTGCTGCCGACTGAAAAACGGGAAGCAATCAAGCGGCGAATTGCGTCAACGCAGCGTCTTTACGGCAAAGAACTTACCGAAGCCTTCAAGCCGGTGATTGAAGATTTGCTACGCCAATCGGCTCCTGTCATTGAGGCGGCGATTGTACGCTCGGTTTCGGATCATCAGTCGGAATTGAAAACGATCGGCAGACGCTTTGAGCGGCAAATTGTCGACGAGAAGCTCGTTCCGTTGGTTCGCGATGAAGTGTTGCCGATCGTTCGCGCTCACGGAGAACCGGTTGTCACGCAGATCGGTCGCGAGATTTATGGACGAGCGTCGTTGTTTCGATTCGGATGGCGGATTGTTTACGACAAGTCACCGCTGCCGCAACGCGATTTGATGCAACGTGAATGGGAACGATTCATGGAGGAAGAGGCAATTCCGATCGTGGAGGCGCGCATGGATCAGATCGTTCTTGCGATCAAGGACATCTTGCGCGACGTTATCAACAGCGAGTCAATCCGCCATGAGCTTGCCGACGTTCTTGAAGATGTCGCCACGGATGCGGAACTTCAGTCGGTGTTGACTCGCATCCTGAAGGAAGCGATTGTCGAGAATCAAGAACTTCGCGAGGTCTGGACGGAGATTTGGAAATCGCAGCCAGCCCAAGATGCCTTGGAATTGGCGACCCAACGGCTCGAACCGCTGGTGCGTCAGATCGGCGACGAGATTTTCGGAACCCAGGAGGAAGGTATCAGTCCGGGCTTTGCTCGCGTGCTGAGAAATCAAATCCTGCATAAAGATCATCGCTGGATTGAGGCGGAGCGGGTTGCATCTTCGCCACAGGATCAAACGACTCCCGTCTTGCGAATCGCCGAAGAGCCCAAGCCTTATCCCCTGCTCTTTTTCGCGGCCCAGTAATATCCGCAGGAAGCGAACGTTCCGATTAATGCAAACCCGGCCAGCACGAGAAACAACAAACGATGGCCCGTCTCACCTAGCCAGGCGTCAAGCAAAACGCCCATCAGCGGACCCATGAAGATGTCGGGCATGTAACCGACCGCTGAAACAATGCCGACCGCGGTCCCCGTGTATTGAATGGGAATCTTCCCTTCGTTCATGACGGCGAAGTAGAGTCCGCGTAATGCGAAGACAGCCATGCTGGTCGCGATGATCGTAATGAAAAAGAGAGCGGGCGGAGCCGACGGAAGCAAACCCGAAGCGATCACCAAGCATCCGAAAGTTAATGTCAGAAAGGTGAACGCCGTCATCAGGGACGCTCGGAAACGATCGGCAATCAGACCGGCGGAGATTGCGGCGATCGGTCGAATCCACATGGAAAGGGTGCTTGTGTAAGCAGCGGAAACCTCGTCCATGCCGAGGACTTCGCGTGCGTAAAGCGAAACATCGTCAAGACCTTTATACGCCGCATAAGCACAAACGATGATCAGTGCCTGCAACCAGATCACGGGCATCCGCAACGTCGTCACGACGCCAGTCAGCAACGCGGCATTCCGCTTCACTTGGATTTGCGCTTCGCGTTTTGGCAACACAGCCCAGATCAATGCCGCTGCTGTGGCGGTCAACACCGTGTAGAACAGAATGATCGTTTTAAATGCCTCCACACGATCATCGAACACGATTTCAGCGGTATCGGCGGGAAGAAGCCAAGCGTAAAGATAGACGGAAATCGACCCAATTCCGGCGGCGACAAAGCCACGTCCGCTGTCGAGCAATCCGAATGCGAGCCCCTGGGAACTCGTGCTCCCCAATACCGTGTCGCTCGCATGAGGGCGGCCCAAAACAGCAGAATCGACGTGATTCCCCAAAACCCGTACAGCCACGACAGCGCCGCCGGTTCGGGAATCGTTGCGGTACAGCCCGCCCACCGCTGTGAAGAGCAATGCGAGGGACATCAAACTGCGTGCGCCAAAGCGATCGGCGATCGGTCCGCCGGGAAAGTAGGAGAGCATGGCCACGGCACCATACGCTGAAAACGCAATGCCCAACTGCAGATTGGAAATCTGAAACACTTCCAGGAGCGTCGGACGAAAGACACGGCGACCACAAACGGCAGGAAGAAGATCGCCTCACCGGCAACGATCAACACCAATAAGTGATGCCAGCGTCTGGCGGTTGGGTCAGTCGTATTGGGTTGACAATCGTTCAAGAAAAGCCTTTTGGTGATTTGATGTTATGCACGGGTATAGGGAACGCGATCCATCGATATCAACGATGAAAGCGTTTGATGTTGTATCGTGCGTGGTCCGAAATGATGCCTTCGCATTTAATGAAGCGAATCACCTCATTTCCGACCACACGACATTTATTTCGCGCAAATGTTGTCCAGGTAATCTTGCGACGCGGTCGGTCAAGGTCGTGTAAGCACCTCGATGCCATCCGCCGATGAAAGTACAATCCGAACTGCATGAGTGTGCGACCGAATCTTTAAACCTCAATCCAAACGATGATGGAGCGGGAATGTCTAAGCGTGCGTTATTAGTGATTGATGTGCAACGTGAGTACTTTGACGGCGCGTTGCCGATCCGTCATCCAGTGAATCATTTGGAATCCATCTTGGAAGTCATGGACTCGGCGGCGAAGGCGAAAGTTCCAACAATCGTCATTCGGCATCATCAACCGGACCCACAGTCCCCCATCTTCCGCGAAGGGAGCGAGATGTGGCAACTGCATGCTGAAGTGCAGGCGCGACCACACGACGCCTTGATCGACAAATCGCTCCCCGGTTCGTTCACCGACACGGTGCTCGACGAAACATTGCGACAGCGAGGTATCGATACGGTCAGCATTGCTGGATATATGACGCAGGTGTGTTGCGACACAACATCGCGGCAAGCGTTTCACCGAGGATACCAAGTTGAATTTCTCAGCGACGCAACCGGTACGCTCGATATCAGCAACAAAGCAGGATCGGTGACGGCCGAACAGTTGCACGAATCGATTCTTGTCGCACAGCAAATGTTCTTTGCGGATGTCTTGGGACGACACGAATGGATTGACCGAATTTCGGAAGTGTGAAGCGTCTTGGTACTTATACCGTGCGTGGTCCAAAATGATGCCTTCGCGTTAAATGAAGCGAATCACCTCATTTCTGACCACGCGACGTATAATCGGCGTCGATCGGTAATCGATTCGTCTTGAAGTCGCTCGTCGTCAAGACATTGCGATCGACGAGGCTCTTGAGTTCGTGTGCTTCATATTTTCGCGGTTGGCTCATTTCCGCACGACGCACGGAGTAACGGACTTTTCGTGCGCGACGATCGTACCGAACATCAATGATCTGCCCCACGTATGGCTCTCGCGACAAGCCGATGCTCCGCACCTCGACCCACTGCTGCATGTCAAAGCCCTCGTCTTCAAGTTGCAGCCACATGACCGGACGGATGCGGATCCGCTGGGTTCCGTAGGCGAGGTGATAATAGGTCCCGTCAAAGCGAAATCGACGAAGGACACGTGTGCTTGGAATCAGACGTGTGGCTAACGCGATGTCATCGGGATGAATCCATTGCTCGCCAGGCTCGGGCCAATGGAGAAACACGCCATGGTCAGGCAGTTGAACGCGCATGTTCGATCTCCGGTTGTGGTTGGAAACGGATGAACCTTCACCCTAGCACGAATGGACGAAGGATGCAGCCGTCCTCGACGCCCAAATTTTTTCAAAAAAAATTCGCGGTCGAGAATTACCTTTCAAAGCGTAACCTATGTTTCATTAAACACAGCCCCTTGGACTTCCACGCAACCGATGAAGTCCGCATCCAACCTTTATGTTCGTTCAAGGAGAACATGATGCTTAATCAAATCAATCGTCGTAATCGTAAACGAAGCGGTTTCTCGCTGCTGGAACTTTTGGCCGTCGTCACCATTTTGGGCGTCATCGCCGCTGTTGTTGTGCCTCGCATTTCGACATCCAAGGCGTCGGCACAGGCGGAAGCCAACAAGCAGAACATGGCGGAAATCAATTCAGCCGTCGAACGCTGGTACTTTGAAAAAGGAAGTTGGCCGAAGGCTGATCTGAGCGATATCGCGGCCGACCCGAACTACTTCCCAAGTGGATTGCCAACCAATCCCGTCACGAGTGCTGCGTATTCGTTGGATGCGACGACGCATCGCGCTAAGTAGACACTGCCGGGTGAATTGGGCAATTGGTAGCCAGACCTTGCGATTGTGAAGTCACGACTGTGAGAACTCCAAAATCACCACGACGATGCGGCCTCAGCTTGCTGGAACTGCTCGTCGTGGTGTCGTTGTTGGGAATTTTTTCCGCGACGGCGTTGATGCGATTTGGACGCGATATATTTGGCGATACCGGAGCCCGATCGGCGGCTCGCGTGCTTTCCCTGTCGATGCTGCACGCCCAGCGGGCGGCGATCCGGACGGGCAATCTCCACGCCGTCCGACTTGTGTCGTCCGATGGAAAAGTCTCCGGTTGGACCGTTGTCGAGGAACTTCCCGACACGACCCAGCGGATTGTCGACGGACCATTCACTGTCGCGGAGAACATCACGGTCAAGGCCGATGGGAATGAAATGTGGTTCGATTTTGAAGGAAATGGAAACACGTCTTTCTCTGCATCGATTGTCGGACCCAACCGCGCCTATTCCCTGACCGTGGAGCCACTGACGCAGATGATTCGCACGCAGGAGATCAGCAAATGAAAGGGAAACCTTTCCGAGGTCAGACGATGCTGGAACTGCTGGCCGCCACCAGCATTATCAGCATCGCTCTGATCCCCGCTTTGCGATTGACGCGCGAAAGCAATTTGCAGTTGGAGCAAATCGAACTTGCCGAGATGCGGGTGGCTCTGTGTACCAGCAAGCTTGAAGAGGCGATGGCGCAAACCGCGGCATCATGGGACCTGAGCACTCAGACCGGCAACTTCAGCAGTGTGGGACATCCCGATCTGTGGTTCCAAGTTCAGAAAAGTGACGAAGCCGCCGAAGGGGGCGTTCCCGATCGCTTGGCAACGATCGAAGTCACGGTCTGGCACGACGTCGATGGGGGCGGCGACTTGGATGCGGACGAACCGAGCAATCAGTTGGCGACGAAACTGGCGAAAATCATTTCTTATGGCTACGAAGCAACCATTCATTAACCAATCGCGAACATGTCGAAGTCGTTCCCGACGACATGGGATCAGCATGCTGGAACTGGTGATTGCCGGAAGCATGTTGGCGGCGGTAATGACCAGTCTTTCAACAGTGATGCGAACAGCCAGGCTTTCGTGGGACGCCGCGGACAACGATTACGCCGCGTTGCATCAGGCGCACAGCGTTGCGCGACACTTCGTGCGGGCGGTACGAGAATCGACCGGCGTTAATCAGCTTCAATCCAACGGCACCGACATCGAATTGCGGATGCGCGGCGGCGGCACGGCGTCATGGCGATGGGCGGCTCAAGATTCCAACGGTTTGAACAATGTGGTCATCCTCGGCGGTTCGACCGTTCCAACCGAAACAACCCTGGCGCATAACGTCGATCGATTGCGGTTTGTCGGCTACAAAGCCGATGGGGTCACGGTCGCCGCCACTGCCGATGACATACACTTGCTCGAAGTCACCGTGGTTGTGACGTTGCCTCGGAAATCCGGTTCGCAAAAACAGGTTCATTCCAAAGTCTGGATTCGCTCTTGGTAGTTGAAACATGAAATCGCCACTTCGGAATCCGATACGCTCCACTCGACAAGGGGCCGCTTTACTGTTCGCCTTGTTCGTCATGACGCTGGCCAGCACTCTGGTCGTCGCGACGCTGGACGCGCAGACGACTCGTTACGCATCACTGCGCAATACGGTCGATTGGGACCGCGCGAGGTATCTGTCCGAAGCCGGACTCAATCATGCCTTTATGGAACTGGAGCAAGATATTGATTGGCGAACTGGAATCGCGACCACCGAGTTTCCGTCCGGCAGCGGACTAACCTACAGCGTCACCGTCGTCGATGGCCCCGACGGAACCGTGTTGATCGATTCGGTGGGTCGCGCGGGCACATTCAGCCGTCGGCTACAGGCATCGGTGAAACATGGCGGATGAGAAAATGACAACGCAATCGGACATTGAAGCGAGCGACCTGCTGGCGGCGTCGGGAAAAACGCCTGAAGTCATCGAACGTCGCAAATCGACACAGCGTCGTGCAAAGTTTGACCGTCGCCGAAAGGTGAAACGCAACGTCGGCATGGAGATCTCGCCGCAAGGGATCACGCTGGCGGTGATCGAGCGGAAGGATGAAGCTTCGTCGCGGCAATTGATCACGCACTACGAACCATTTCCGGAAGACTCCGGTCCCCTGCGGGGCGACTGGACCGATCCCGCACTTGCCGAGACGATCAGCAAGCTGGTCGCGAAGTATCAGCTTGCCGGCAACGCGGTCACCGTTGGACTTGGGGGAAGCGCCTGCATGACTCGCGTCATGATGGGTGAAAACGAGGATGTCGACAACGATGTCCGCGAACTGACCGAACGAGCGCGACGATACATGGGAATGGGACGTGGCGAGAAGGTCTGTTGCCACACCGAACAGCGGCTTGATGCGAAACGCAAACGCGTCTGGGTAACGGTCGCCAAGCGGTCAGCCGTCGATGCCGTGGCATCCGCGGTCGCGAATGCCGGACTGCGATTGGGGCGACTGGAACACACGATGGTCGTCCTGTGCCGCGTCTTGAATGCGCACCGGATCGATCAAGACGAACCTGTCCTGTTGGTCAGCGATCAGTCAGGCCGTTTGGAACTGGGGATATCTTATCAGGGACGTTTGCTGCTTGATTATCGCCCCGCGATATCGAACTCCGACGAATCGGAGGACGTTGTCCTGCGGCGACACATCAAATGTCTGCGACGTTACCTGCAAGCCAAGATGAGTCAATCCACCGCGGTTCTTTCGAAGGTCTTCGTCTCCGGCGGAACGGCAGTCCAAATGCTCGACAACGAACAATTGCAGTCATCCGAGGACCTGCAGTTGAGGAGTTTCCCATTCGACTCGCTGCTGGATGGCTTGAGTTCAACGATCGATCAGGTGGATGAATCGCCTGGCGGCATCGCGGCGATTTGGCTTGCCCGCGACGAGCAACCCGGAGCGACAAACCACGTCACCAACGATCTCATGAGCACACTGCGACCATCGGGGCGCACCCCCTGGCTGCAACTTCTGAAAACGACTTGGCCGGTGAGCGCCGCCGCCCTGCTCGCCTGCGTTCTTTCCGTCTTTGGTCGTCTCGAAGAACGTGCCGCGGATCGTATTCAACAGCAGGTCGATGTTCTGTCGCCCGATCATGTCGAAGCCGCCCGTCTGCGGTTTGTCTTGCAGGAGCATATTCAATTCGATCAGCAGACCAACAAGCTTGCCCGGCAGTTGCCCTCACCGCATTGGACGCGGATTGTTTTCAAATCAGGATCGTTGATGCCCGATGGAATGTGGCTCGAGTCGGTGCGAATTGATCATCGATCCATCATCAACATTTCAGGGGCCAGCTTTACCGACGAAGCCATCTATGAGTACATCAACCAATTGAAATCGTCGGGCCTGTTTGCTCGCGTCTCTCTCGATTCCACCAATGCCATCCGCGTCGAAAGCGGCCCCGCCTTTCGATTTGAAATCACGGCGGAGGCGGTGAAAACGAAAGTCCCCGCCGCCGAATCACAAAACGTAGCATCCGCTTCAGGACGGGAACACATTCATGGATAACGACTACATCCACCGCTTTCTTCAGCATCCGCGGCGTCCTTGGATCGCGATCGGTGCCGCCGTTGTCATTCTGTTGATTTTCGCCTTGCCCGCGTGGGACGATCTTAACAGCGCGCAACGGCGACACGCCGAAGCGGCCTCGGAACTTGAAGAGATTCAGCGCGACATTGCAAACCTGGAGCCCATGCGTCAGCGTGTTCGCACGGTGTCGTCGAGCGACGCGGCTCAAGAAACGATGAATGCCGCGGTCGCGGAAGACTTGCGTGAGCAAGTCGTCAGGCTCGCCTTTTCCCTTGAGTGTCGGACGCGTCGGGTTACGTTGAGCGATCCGGTTAAACGGCCTTGGGGAATGAATGACCATCCGTTTCAAGTGGTCAATCCGAAACAGGACGAGGAAACGAAGTACGAACTGGAAACGCGAACACTGGACCTAACCGTCAGCGGTTCTCTTGTAAAGCTCAGCAAGCTTTTAACTCGTTTAAACGGACTAAACCGCTTTGCCGTTCCAACAAATATGATCCTGCAACGTGAAGGCCAAAGCGAAGAATTGCGTCTGGATGTCACACTTTCGTTGTTTAATTTGCTTGCAACAAACGATTGATACCCCTGCGCGGCGTTCTTATTTTCATCTTGGGAACGCGGTCCCATTCGCAGTTTTCCGGTGCGTGGTCCGAAAAGGTGCCTTCGCGTTATGTGAAGCGAATCAACTCGTTCCCGGCCACGCGGCGTATATTTATGGTGTTGTTCACGGAGGGACAATCCATTGTTTCGATACTTCACATCGCGGCGAGATTTGTTTCGCGCGTTGCTGTCGCTGACAGTCAACGTCGTGCTGTGCGGCGTTGTGTCGTCACAGACTCATCTTTCCACTTCGCAGGAAATGACTCCGGCAATGCGGGAATCACTTTCGCGGAGGATTAATCTCGACCTGCGCGACTCCACCTTGCTGGAGGCGATCTTCACCCTGCGTGACGCCTCGGGGTTGAACATCGTTGTAGGCAACGAAGTTCAGGGAACCGTCAACGCATCATTCCAAAACAGCAGTATTTATGAAATTCTCGATTCGCTGTTGATCACCCGCGGATACGGCTATCGGATCGTTGGCGGAAGCATCGCCATCGTCCCGCTGGCGAGTCTGGGGGACCAGCTTCCGCTGTTTGAGACGGCGATCATACAACTGGTTTATTCGTCACCCGCCGACCTGCTTCCCGTTGTCGAATCGATGTTGTCCCCCGAGGGACGTACTCACGCGGTCGCATCGAGCAACGCTTTGGTCGTCATCGACTATCCAGAACGGATTGCGAAGATTCGCAGCCAAATGACGACGCTCGAGGATGCGACATCACGTCATCAGAATCGATTGCGTCCCACCACGCCGACAATGCAAGGAAATGCCCCCGCCGGATCGGTCGCGCCTGGAATGATCGTCCGCGTGTTCCGACCGCAGTACGTCAAAGCGTCGGTCCTGGCGACTGCGTTAACCCCATTGTTAAGTCGCGGCGCACAGGGGCTCGGCGGCCAGCCGAACCTCGGTGGCGGGCAAGTTGCGCCTCCCGGTCCCGCTGGACCGTTGGCGATGCTGGGACAGTTTGCCGGTTCGCCGCAGCCGGACATCCCGCAGCCTCGGACTTCGGCGACCGCGCAAGTCAATGGCGGGCAAGGGGGACAGATCACGGCGATCGAAGCGGAGGATAAGTTAGTCGTCATCGACACGCCTGAGAGCATTGAACGGATCGAGATGGCGTTATGTGAACTCGATCAGCCCCGTCCACAGGTCCGCATCTGGGCTTTGATTTATGATTGCGGAATCGAGGATGCTGAACGCTTGGGCATTAACTGGCGTTCCGGCTTTAACGGAAATTCCGTCGATGCGGCCACCGGCAACGCGTCTCAATCGATCGTCTTGGATACGATGACCGCCGCCGTCAATTCGACACCCAACGGCGTCTTGACGATGACCAGTCTCAATTCATATGCGGACATCGCCGCGACGTTGCAGGCGCTCAACGCGGCCGACGATTCCCGGTTGTTGGCCGATCCCAACGTGGTCGTGATGAACCACGAAGCGGCCAAGATTGAGATCGTTACCGAAGTTCCCTATCAACAGCTCACACAGGGGCTCGAAGGCGGAACGATCGGCACCACCGAATTCCGTGAAGCAGGTGTAACCTTGAACGTCACGCCGCACATCGCGCAAGACAACACGATCTCGCTGGTTGTCAACCCGCGGTTCAGCTTGCTGACGGGATTCACCGAAGGAGACAATGCTCCGATCATCGATCGTCGCGAAACGACAACCACCGTTCGCGTTCGCAACCGGCAAACACTTGTTCTCGGCGGTCTTAGGCAACGGACACGCATCACGGAGAACAACGCCGTTCCCGTGCTGAGCAAAATTCCGTACATCGGATGCCTGTTCCGTCACCGTTCCAATACCGCCAGAGAAAGCGAATTGCTCGTTTTCATCACACCCGAAATCATTCCACCTTGCTACCAGGGGACCCATCGCGAGATGAACATTCTGCCGATGCTCAGCAGTGAAGTCGCGCAGACTCCGACGCATCCGATCCCCTTCGGAATCGAAACGATTCGAGCGGAAGATCACGCAAAATCGCATTCGATCAACCGCGGGCATCATCTCGGTATCGGCGAACCACGCTGCAAGGGATCGAACTGCACCGAACAAGGTGCGACGACTTTCTACGGCGAAGGACCTTTGGAATCCGTCTTCACGGATATGGAATATGAATACATCGACGACGTGGGAGCGGATGACGCTGTGATCAACGCTCCATCGCCGACCATGATCGAGCAGGTTGAAACGATTCCGGCTCCGAATATTCCCGGAAATCCGCAACCGCATTCGAGCGAATTTCAGCGGCTCCCGGAACCTATCGTCATTGAATAACCACATCGGGCGAAAGGATTTCCGTCAGCACCGAGTCGCTGATCAAAAGCCCTCGTCGGGTCAAGGAAAGACGCGAGCGACACCGTTCCAACAGACCCAGCTCTTGCAAACGATTCAATGTCGTGCCGAGAAGCGACTCGATGGCTTGAACAGGTCCGACGTCGCGAAGATCAATGCCGGCCATCATTCGCAAACCGAAAGCGATCCGTTCGCGGATCAATTGTTCGATCGATAGTTGCTCGCTTTCCGCGATGGGAGATTGCCCCGACAGCAAGCGTCGCATGTAGGTTGTCGGGCTCCGATGATTGACTTGCCGTTTTCCATCGACGAACGAAGCGGCACCCGGGCCGGCGGCATACCATCCAACCCCCTTCCAATAAGCCAGATTGTGTTGGCACTGACGCCCACCGCGAGCGAAATTGGAGACTTCATAGTGTGTGAAATCGGCGTGCGTTAAATGTTCGATCGCATCGACGTACATTCTCAGTTCGTCCTCCTCCACCACATCGGACATCAGTCCGCGCTGCTTCCGATTCCAAAACGAAGTTCCCTTTTCGATGGTCAAACCGTACGTCGATAGATGATCGATCGGTTGCCGGACAGCCGTTTGCAGATCGGCCAGCCAGCTTGTCGGCGTTTCATCGGGGACGGCGAAGATCAAGTCGATCGAAACATTGCCGATCACGTTTGCCCCCCGCTCGATGGCCAGCATCGCTTCCTTCGGTGAATGAGAACGCTCCAAATTTGCGAGCTTGCTTTCGTTGAAGGACTGCACGCCGAGGCTGATTCGATTGACGCCGTAGCTTCCCAGAACGTCCAGCTTTTCCAACGTGATGTCGTTGGGATTCGCTTCGACGGTGAATTCACACGCTTCGCTTTTCAAGTCAAACCAACGACACACCAACGATAAGAACCCATGCAGCCACGGAGCGTCAAAATGCGTTGGCGTCCCACCGCCGATAAACAGCGTGTCGACCGGCTTGGGCTGTTCCATCGACGCCAGTTCGATCTCCAACGCGTCGAGGAAGCGATCGGCCAGATCGTCGCGTCCGGCCACAACGCTGAAATTGCAATATCCACAGCGGTGGCGACAAAAGGGGACATGAACGTAAGCGGCTCGCGGAGGGGCTAGCGTGGCGGGTGCCGACCAATCGAAAGCGTCAATGTCGTTCATAACCACAAGTTCAAGCGACCGTCCAACATTCCCGGCAGTTTCTTTTTGACGAACCGACGAATCTGCTGGTCGCTGTAGCGCGTGCTGAAGTGCGATGCGATGATCCATTCGTTCTTAAAGCACGCTTGTCGCTCCACCCAGTCGTCCAAATGCATGTGGCCGTGCTTGTGAATCTTGTCTTTGCGATGATCTGGAGCCAGAAACGTCATTTCAGCAATAAGAATCTTGCAGTCAAACACTTCCGGATTGTCATCGAGCCCTCGGGGCTGGGTATCGCCGGTGTAGGCGACCAATGGCACGCGCGTCTCGCGGGTGATTTCAACACCTTGCAATTTCAAATCTCGAATCTCAGGACCACTGAGGTCCAGGTATTCCGGCTTCAGTTTCTTACGACGCTCGCTGATCATGAAGCCGACGCTGGTGATCGTGTGACGCGTGGGAAAAACCTTGACGACCAACTCGCGGCTCAACTCGATTTCCTCCCCCGGTTCGGCTGGAAGCAGTTCGCAAGGCATCGCCCCTTTGTCGAGCCGGGCGAAGCATTGCATCATCTTGCGACAACGATCAATCGCGTCAGCGGGCATGTAAATCACAGGAGGGTCCATCTTCATCATCCGTCGCCGTGAAACATAGACCGCCAGTGCCGCGATGTGATCCAGATGCGTATGACTGACAAACCACGTCGGCGTTCCCATGAAATCCCACGGTTGAACACCCAGATCGAAACCGCACTTCAATTCCGGAAGACGCCAGCAGGTTTGGACCGCGGCGCGCGAATAACCCTCGACAGTCAAACCATCGAAGGTCTGCGTCCGAAGCGGAATGTTTTCAACCATCAATCCCCATCCACAACCAATCTATCTGCAAATAACCCTGGAGCGACCACTTCGCACGATCAACTGAAAAACACTAACGCAAAATAACACGAAACCGGTATAACATTGATTCAGGACGTTTTCTTCACCGGCAGGTTCGTTTCGTCGACCGCACTGGCATCGTAATTGTCCACCTCACTAACATTCAGCTCAGTTTCAAATCGTTCCCCTCGCGTCACGATAATTTCGATTCCACCAGGTTCCTGGCGAGTCGACACGCCATAGTGTCTTGCCAGTTCCAAGATCGCCAAGAAGATACCAATCATTGCCGACTTGTGAGCCCCCAGGTCAAACAGGTCGGAAAAACGCACCTCCTCCACTTCCAGCAACTGCTTGTGAATATGCTGCATGTAGACATGGATTGGCGTATCGTCATAGACCACCTGGGTCGGCGGAGGCCCAGCCGACTCGCGCATGATCCGTCCAAAAGCGCTTACCAAATCCCACAGTTCAAGGTCGGCGATCGGCTGGTCACCCGGATCGATTTGGCGTGGCGGTAAGTCGTCGGCAATGCGCGGATAGCGTTGTTGCCATTGCTGCCCCATCTCGTCCAGCAAGCTCGAAGCATCACGAAAGCGCTTGTACTCCAGCAGACGTTCGACCAGCTCCTCCTGCGGATCTTCAAGAATCTCCTCTTCCGGGGCATCGTCGGCTTGCGGCAAGACCGCCTTACTTTTGAACTCGACCAGCGTCGACGCCAGGTCAATGAAATCGCCAACCCCGTTGACGTCCAGTTCTTCTAGGATTTCGAGATATTCCAAATACTGGTCGACGACCTTCGAGACCGACATCGACGTGATGTCCAATTCGCTGCGACGAACCAAGTAAAGCAGCAGATCCATTGGTCCGCGATAGGCGGGCAAATCGATTCGGAATGTCATGAAGGTTGTTCTTCGTAAAGGTTTATACCGTGCGTGGCCTGAATTGACACCTTTGCATTCTCAGACGCGAAGCACCTCATTTTCGCCCGCGCGAAATGTTCCGCTAGCGCGAGGAATCCCAGCCATGCCGGTCGGATGAGGGCGTACGAGCGGTCCACAATCCCATGAACTTAAAGGCTCTGCAAGGGTCTACCTAGGGCCGAGGCGATTTTTGGCACAGATACGTCGCGCGGACGGGAATGAGGTGTTTCGCTTCATTAAACGCGAAGGAATCTTTTCGGACCACGCACGATATAAATGTGCCACTTCGGACCATGCACGGTATTACCAACCCTTGTCCCCAAGAAAAACGGCAACTATGATGCGAGCTTTTCCAAGTCGATGCGGTGCCCAGACGCCGCTTCCAACCCGATCCAAAAGAACCATGCGTCACATTTTATCAGCCCTTGTTCAGAACGTTCCCGGTGTGCTGGCGCACATCTCGGGGATGCTCGCGTCCCGGGGTTACAACATCGATTCGCTGGCGGTCGGTGAAACCGACGATCCGCAGCTCTCGCACATGACGTTTGTCGTTGTCGGTGACGACAAGACGCTTGCACAAGTCCGCAAGCAACTTGAAAAGATCGTGACCGTGGTCCGAGTGATCGATGTCAGCGCGACCGACTACGTTGAACGCGACCTGATGTTGATGAAGGTTCAAGCAGCCCCCGGCGGTCAGCGTTCGGAAGTTCGTGAACTGGTTGATATTTTCCGAGGCAGAATCGTCGATGTTGGTCCGGAAGAGATAACGGTTGAACTGAGCGGTCGCGAAAGCAAGATCGAAGCCTTCATTCAACGGATGCGACCTTACGGCATCAACGAATTGGTCCGCACCGGACGGGTTGCAATGGTCCGCAGCGATTCCCCGCTGCCACCCGAATCGGATGAATGATCCAGGTTGGCGACAGCCAAACCACTCCGCTCCACTCAATATTTAAGCAAAGGAATCTCAGCCATGGCGGCTACCATTTACTACGACAACGACGCCGATCTATCCCATTTGAAAGGGAAGACGATCGCCATCATCGGCTACGGATCGCAAGGCCACGCGCAAGCTCAGAACCTACGCGACAGCGGCTGCGACGTCATCATCGGACAACGGCCCGGTGGCCCCAACTATGATCTTGCCAAAAGCCACGGCTTCGATCCGATGTCCGCCGACGAAGCCACCGCCAAGGCCGACGTTGTCAACATCCTTCTGCCCGATGAAGTTCAGGGGGACGTCTACAAGGCGCAAATCCGCGACCATCTGAAACCGGGCAACATCTTGATGTGTTCGCACGGATTCAACATCCACTTCGGGCAAATCGTGGCTCCCGACGGTGTCGATACTCTTCTTGTTGCGCCCAAAGGTCCGGGGCACTTGGTCCGCAGCGAATACGAGAAAGGTGGCGGCGTTCCCAGTCTGATCGCACTGGGGGACGGTGCCAGCGAGACGACCAAGCAGATTGGTCTGGCCTATGCAAAGGGGATCGGTGGCACACGCGGCGGTGTGATCGAAACAACCTTTCAGGAAGAAACCGAAACCGACTTGTTCGGCGAGCAGGTCGTCTTGTGCGGTGGTCTGAGCGAATTGATCAAAGCCGGATTCGAAACCCTTGTCGAAGCCGGTTATCAACCCGAAATGGCATACTTCGAATGTATGCACGAAGTGAAACTGATTGTCGACCTGTTCTACCAGGGCGGTCTGAGCTACATGCGTTACAGCATTTCCAACACCGCCGAATATGGCGATTATTCCACCGGACCACGAATCATCACGGCGGAGACGAAAGCCGAGATGAAACGCGTTTTGAAGGAAATTCAAAACGGAACCTTTGCCCGCAACTGGATCTTGGAAAATCGTGGTGGCGCGGCGATGTTCAAGACAACCCGTCGGTTGGAACAAGCGCACGAAATCGAAACCGTTGGAAAGCGCCTTCGCGCATTGATGAGTTGGATCGACGACAAGCAAGTCTAGACCCCAGCCGCCACCCTTGGCGGTTCCTCGTTCAACAAGGATCAATCGAGGCCAGCGAGTTGTCGATTTCAACAGTGTGACATCTGCCGATTTTTCTCCCAGAGCGACCACGTCGCAAGATCAACTGAGAAATATTGACGCAAGATAACATCAAACGCGTTCAATATTGATATACGTACCCAGGTTTCCAGTGAAATCTGGGTTTTTCTGTTCTTTATGGTTCGCTCCGTTCCACATGGCACGCCTGCTGCTTAAGACGCCCAACACGAGTGAAAACACGGGCATAAATCTTTCCTGGTATCCCCAGAATCGCCATTGCCCGCGTTTTGAATCGCTAGCAAAGTAAAAAGCAACCATTTTCTTTAAAAAAATAGAGATAAAATGGTTGTCGTGATCTTACTTCACATCTCCACGGCCTAAACTTTCGTAACACTTTCAAGATGCACGGTTTCTAGATTTCGTGTCGCTAGGCTTTAAATGACATTTTTGTTTGTCCGAAGTCCGCACGAAAAAGAGATTCACCATCGAGAACGCCTGGCCGGCGAGGGTGAGAGTCGATAAGCGCACATTTTTTGGATTGGGGAACTGAGAAGATGAACACATTACGATCGATGAGTTTGGTAGGGTTGTTGCTGATATTTCCGGTTGCGACCTCCACGCAAGCAGTGGAATGGGCGGACAAGATGTTTCCGGTCAAGAAGCACAACTTTGGAACGGTTGCCGTGGCGACCAAAACAGAGTTTCGCTTTCCATTTAAGAACCTCTACAAAGAAGACATTCACGTTGCAACGGTGCGTGCAAGCTGTGGCTGCACCACACCGATCATCGAAAACAACACGCTCAAGACCGGGGAAACCGGATACATTCTTGCTCGTTTCAACACCGGCTCGTTCTACGGGCAAAAGGGAGCGACGTTGACCGTTGTCATCGACAAGCCGTACTACGCCGAAGTTCAGTTGCGGGTTGATGGCTACATTCGTCGCGACATCGTTTTCAATCCAGGACAGATCGAATTCGGTTCCGTCGTTCAAGGAGAACCGGTACAGAAGACGGTCGACGTATCCTACGCCGGGCGTAGCGATTGGCAGATCGTCGAGATTGAATCAGGTTCGCCTCACGTTGCCGCCGCTTTCGAGGAAACCGCCCGCCAACCCGGACGCGTCGGCTATAAATTGAATGTCGTGTTCGATGGTGCCGCCGAACCGGGCCTGACACGAACGAACATCGTTGTGATCACGAATGATCGCGCAATGCCTCGCGTCCCATTGGAGGTTGCGTTTGATGTTCGTCCCGCCGTGATCGTCAGCCCTCAGGTTGTTGCCGTCGGCAACTTGAAGCCTGGCCAGGTTTCCGAACAGCGATTGGTCATTCGCAGCGATAAACCATTTCGATTGACCGACGTTCGCGCCGAAGGCTTCAACATCGAATACAAGAAGAATGAAGAGCCGCAAAAGATGCATGTCCTGCCGTTGAAGATCACGGCTGGCGATAAGGCTGGATCGATGAATCAGCGGCTGATCATCCATACCGATCTGCCGGGCGATTTAACGGGCAGCGCCCTTGTCGCCGGGCAAATCGTTTCCCAGTAGGCTTCTCACACGCATTGTCGTCCAGCGTCCAAATGGATGCCGGACCGGCAAATCAGTTCCTATCGAAGGTACATTCGTCAAGTGCGCGAATGTACCTTTTATTGTTGGATTGCCGGAGAGCCCTAGCGTTGGCGTCCAGCACGCTCGCAAGGCCTACTTGCCAATCGAATTTGTTGACCACACGGGATCTCTGAGTACGTCGCGTTTTACTTGAAATCCAAGTCCAGGGGCGGTGCTTGCCGACAACCGACCAGCGTCTCGTTGCGGCGCGTGATCAGCGATCGATTGGGTCACGTAACTGTTGAAGTCGGTCGACGAAAACAGATACTCCGTTGGCGTGCTGTGCGCCAAATGCGCAATCGCCGCCGTCACGATATCGCCACCCCAACTGTCTTCAATCGTCATCGCGATTCCGAGAGTGACGCACAGATCGCGGGCCTGCTTGGCTTTTGTTAGCCCTCCGAACTTGCTGATCTTGATGTTGACAACGTCCATGGCAAGCTCTTGAGCGCCCCGCAAGATCATCTCCGGGGAATCGATCACCTCATCAAGAACGAATGGCAACCGCGTTCGCTGACGGATCGCGAGGCATTCCTGATACGATTTGCAAGGCTGTTCGATATACACATCCAAATCCGCAACCGCGTTGACAACGCGCGCCGCCTCGTGCATCAGCCACCCCGTGTTCGCATCGGCGACCAATTTGTCGGTCGGCTCTAGAACGGCGCGCGTTTGCAAATTGCGTTGAATATCGACGTCGGGATCGCCCCCCACCTTCAATTGGAAACGACGATAACCTTCGCCACGGTAATGGCTTACATTTTCAGCCATCGCCTCGGGCGCTCGTTGCGAAATCGCCCGGTAGAGTACGAAGTCGTCGGCGTAGCGGCCTCCCAGCAAATGACAAACCGGCATCTCCGCCGCCTTGCCGACAATGTCCCAACAAGCCATGTCAATCGCCGACTTGACGTACGGATGGCCTTTCAGCAAATAATCCATTCGATGGTTGATCGCCCACAACTGACGAGGGTCTTCGCCGAGCAAGGCGTGTCCAATCTGCTGGATTCCCGTTCGCACACCCGCAGCGTAGGCTGGCAAGTAGACGGGCCCCAAAGGACAGACTTCGCCGAATCCTGAAACACCGGAATCGGTTATTACCTCAACCACCGTGGTATCAAACGTATCAATGCTTTTACCTTCGGACCAACTAGTAATTCCCTTCAACAAGGGGTAAATCGACTTGATAGACATGGATGCCGGTAATCTTCATGCTAAATCCTTTTTGTAATCAATTCGCAGGATTCTAGCCCCTCACGATGTCCCAGGCAATTGTCGCGCAATCCGCACCCTTGAACACCGTCCGCGATTTACCGGTTTTTCCGTCGCCTGCGGCTTGTCGTAAAGGTCACTCAATAGCTGTCAATTGGATTTATCGTAATGCGATAATTTGCCGCCGAATCGCAATTGCGTTGGGCTTGGGCGTTCCGATATTTACTGCCAGGGCGAAAGAACACCCTGGAAACTGAGGATGGATGCTCAGCGATGCATCCGCCGATCCTTATCTTTCAAAAATCAGTCATTCGATCATGGAGGATCTACTGTGCGACGGACATTTCTTCTGATTGCGAGCATGCTGATTGGATGGACGAGCCCTTTGTTTGCACAATCGACAACGCTGGAGGCGACGGCGGTCGGTGCGCGGCATGTCCGAATCGAACGTGGCGACAAGGTTCCCGTTGTCGATGCGGTCGGCTGGGTGATGGGAATTCCTCGGAAGATTCTGCTCTGGGATTCCCGTGCTGAGAACCACCACGTATCCGATCAGACGGTGGTCGAGACGGTCGACTACCTGCAGCGACGAAATTTGCAAGATACGTTGGTACGCGTCAATCAATACGCTCCCATTGACGAATGGCATCGATTGACCAGCAATCATCGCGTCGGGGCGGGTTGGCGTTATACATTTGGTGCCGTCAAATGGATCGGCTACACCGTGTTGCCTGGACGAGTCTTCGGTGGCGACGAATACAATCCGTACACCAATACCCTTTATGTGTACTCTGACATGCCGACGATAGCACTCGCCGAAGCGGCGTACGCACGCGATATCGCTCGGCGGGAATACCCCGGCACCTACGCGTCGGCACAGTATCTTCCGCTGGCATCCATCTGGCACGAGACGCTGGCGACCGATGAATCGTTGCAATACGTCGAAGCCTACGGAAGTTCAGAAAGCGAATCAAAGGTCCGGCACGATTTATATGCTCGCTACGGCTCCGAGATCGGCGGCGCGGTGGGGGCGGCTGTCGGAGAGGCCTCCGCGCTGGGTTCCGCCGTCGGTGCAGTGGGCGGACATGTCTATGCTGCGGGTGAAACGCGAAGCCGCTGAAATGCGGACGCCACGACCTTGTCTCCGACGGCAGTCGGAAGGCAACGCTCAACGGCTCATCTTACGCAAAGACTGATCGTACATCACGCCTCGGCAGGAGCCACGCCCTACCATGACGATGAATTCGACAGTTATTGATGCGCCGATCCTAAGTGATCGCTCATCGTCGACGAGACACTCGCCTTACCGCCAGCACGCCCAACATTAGAATCGTCATTGCGGTGAGTCTCTTGATTCGCGTGAAGGTTGTCTGGCGAACCGCCGTCGCCTCGATTTCGATCTCCCCACGTGGAGCAACAAAATAGAACTCTGTTCCTCCTTTATCGAACGGAAACTCCGTCTCCAGGCTCGACAGATAATCCTTCCCGGCGATTGGTATCGTGGCCGACAAGACCTCATTTAATGCGAAATCATTGCTGTTCGCATCGGCCTCAACGCTGAACGGATCGGTTGCCGGTTCACCGGGGACAGCCATCGAAGGAAGTCCAAAACCGCCGGCCCCCCCCTGACCTGAGCCAAAAGGATCGTTGGGGAAACCACTTTGTTCCTCCAGTGCTACAGATCCCCTCGCCGGTGCACTCTCTTCGCTTTCACTTGCCGGCCTCGGATCAGCCATTCCGCTTCCCATTCCCATGCCACCTCCCATTCCACCCGCCATGCCCATGCCGCTTCCCATGCCCATTTCAGATTCAATCTCCTGCTCCTGAAGTCTCTGTCTGTACTGCCGCACATCGTCGTGAATCTCCTTCTGCATCTCCCGAGGCTTTTGGGAAATCGCGAGATCTCGCCCCTCAGAGAAGACCAGAGGTTTGGAGAACCTGTCCGAAGAGCGAGCTTCCTTTTCATCCATACGCGCGATGCGTTTGGATTCAGGTTTCGACGACGGTTTATCGGCGATGTTTCTTTTCTTGAGATTCTCGGATTGATCCGTCACCTCACCATCGGCAAGTCCATTCTTTGCGAACCACGATTGATCGAAGTCGCTCTGCTTTTCAGCAGGTTCACTCCCCCGCTGTTGCTCAGGCACCACCGCTTGAAAATTGCCGGATTGCCCAAGGTCCTCCACCACTTGCCGACTGTGCGAGAGTGAACCTTGACCAAAGTAGAATTCCAGTCTCGCCATCTGACTGGTTTTTCGATCGGCGTTCGCTGATCGCTTGTTCTCGATAACTTGCTCCGCGGCCTGTTGCTGCGACAGGGCATTGAACTTCGCTTCCTCCTTCACCGCTTCGCTTTCTCGATACAAATCGGCATAGGCCTGTTGATGTTCCAGAACTTGTTGATCCAGCTTGCGCAAGTTGGATTCGGCTCGTGCTTTTGAATAAGCGTTCTCGCTGCTCAGCGCGCTCGAAAGCAAACGAAATTGGTCGGTGAGGTGCTTCAGGTCGACGGCGCGATACTCTCCCTCGTGATCGACACGCTGCATCGTTCCATCAAACCGGAACCAACGATGCGACTCGGGCAACAGCAAACGCACTTGGCTCATCTCCACATTGATGTTTCGCGTATGCACCAATGGAAATCGCACTTTTGATTGCACGGATGTCAGATCGATGAATCCGCCATACTTCAGCACCACGGCATAATCGGTGTCCCCTTCGGCGGTTTTGACAAGGGGAATGCGCACCTGCTCGCGACCGATCGCATCTGGAACCAGCGTCGGCTTGACCGGTTCATCCGCGACGCTGACGGTCCACAACTGAGCATCCCGAGGCAGATCGATCTCCAGAAACTGTTCAATATCGTTGTTGACGCGGAACTCGACCGCGGCGCGGTAAGTTCCCGAAGCGTCGACCATCAAGATCGTTTCCGCCTTTCCAATTCGAGCACCGGCGGTTTGCACTTCGCTTCGCGGACGCAACCGAAACGTCAACGACGGATCATCGGCGGCCGCATTGACCACAAAGGCGTCCCCCAACGTGTTGTCAAAAATATCAGCCAGTACCCGCCGCTGCGTGTGAAGGCGTCCCAGCGACTCCAACCCCTTCGGTTCGTCAATGACGACCTCGTCGCGTCCTTCGTTCTCCAGCGTCACGAATCGGCCTTGCGTTTGCCCCGTCTCGATGATCGGAATCGGCACGCTTTGCACGGTTTCGTCCGGTAATCGGTTGTCACGAACCAGTGTCCGAACGTCTCCCAGAACATTATCTTGCAATTCGATTGTGACACGAATCCAGCCCGGTCGGTCTTCAACATTGCTGATCGTCTTGCGTCGCAGCGACGGTTGCTCAATCACCGCGTCGGCCATACGTTCGGGCAAGAGAAACGAAAACTGATCGATCCCAGCCCGCGAGACATCCAGCGCGATGACAATCAACTCTTGAATCGTTCGTTGCGTAACACGGACATTTGTAAACGCTTGTCCCTTCACCTCGGCTTGTTCCGGAGTGACCCGGATCGTTCCCGAGTAGCCGGTATTTCGGTAGCCAATCGCTAACGTGGTGACCGCTTGCTGTGCCGGTTGCAACCATCGATTGACCGTGCCCCGAAGCACGGTGCCGCATTGCTGCAAATCGGTTGCCGTGGCGGAATAGGCCGGATCGATCTGGATTGCAATCGCCCCTTGCTGCGCATCAACATCGATCACTTCGATTTGTGGCAATGGAACATCCTGCTGAGCGTCCGTTCGTTGCGAAGTGCCATGAAACACGAAGGAAAATTCACCCGCCAGCCCTTCCGCCAAATGAATCGTCAACCGTTGGCTTTGTGCTTGATCGTCGACCGAAGCGGTCGACCAATGACGCGCGCACGGCGTATCGACCGATTCGATCTTCAAATCCGTGGGGACATGCAATCGCAAAACGTGGACATCACGTTGCCGCACTTGCATTTGCACCTTGCATTCCACGTCGACCTCGTCCTCGGTGATCCTTACGATCGTTTGCAAGTCGGCGGAACTGCGCGTCCGCACCGGCGAAACGTCAAACAGCAGGTTGTAGTCATTGCCGGTGAACCGATAGGCTTGAAAAGCTTCAATCCCCAGCGGACCCTCATCGTATTGGGCACCCTGGGTCAGCGTCGCGATCCGATGCGGGGCTAGATCAGCACGGGAGACTCCCTCTGTTTCCGACGCCACGACATTCAGCAGGTCGCTTCTCCGAATCTGCAGCATTCCGGTGTGCAACATTGCATCGAGAACGCGAACAACCGGTGCCTGAACTTGACGTGCCTGATCTCCCAGTGCGATTGGTCGCCCCAGCAGCACGGAGAACTGTTCACGATCCGTTGCTTCTCGAATCAGCACGACCTCGGCACGACGTTGTCCGTCGTCGTCAGTTGTCGACCAACTGCGAACGTTCCCGCCACGAATGTCTTGGATCATGTAATCACCGTCGATCTCCAAACGTGAACGACCCGCGCCGACTTCTTGGAAACTCAAGCGACATGTTCCATATCACTTGAGGTCCCTCCTCGCGCAGATCGATCAATGCATCCGACTCGACGGTAAGGCTTTCATCGACCTGTCCCAACGCCACCCGAGGTCGCCATTGAAAGCTCACCTTTCCATCGGCGGCCAACGCGACCGATTGTGATGCTTCCGGCTTCTCGGTCTCGAATGATCGGCGTCCATGGACACCGCTCAAGCGGACCTCCGTTGCGGCGTCGGGAATGGTTAAATCGATTCGTGTCGCGGCGGCAGCCGGAATCTGACCTGCGGCAAGCCGCCAACCTCCCGTCCGCTCAAGCCCCATCCGCAGAACAAACCGCAGCGTATGGCGTCCCTTTCCCTGAACTTCCAAAGCAGCGATTGAACCCGCGACATCCGAAAGTGCCTGAGCCGCTTGATTCTGCGCAACGGCATTCGCTTGTGGTTGCACTGCTTGAGTCACTTCCATCGGCTGTGCGCCGACAATCCGCAATCGGGCTGGCTTGTCATCAAGCATCGCCTGAGCGAAAACAACGCCCGCAACCGGTAAGGGGACAGTGATCGTTTGATCGCTGAATGTCTCAACAATCAACTCTCCTTCCAACGTCAACGACTGCTCCCCTTCAAGTCGCACGGAATACGTGGCACCGGCCAGAGCATATTCCGCCGCCCCCTGGGGACGATCGATCGGATCGCTGGGATAAGCCTGATTCCACAGCTTGACGTACGTCTGATAGGGAACCAGCAACTTTTCCGCCTCGCGAAACGACATCGCTCCATCGTCCGCTTGGTAGGGAACGATCACGGCCGATTCCGGCACACGGATCTCGCGTTGATCATCCAGCAGTGTCGAAAGCTTTTGCCAATCGATCGCCGCGGGCATGTCCGGCACCGGACGCTCCTGACCGATCGCCGCTGCCGCGGTAAGCGGCAAGATCAGCAAGCCAGCAACGCGGATGTCCCCCCGGACGGCATTCGCGGTTTGCATCGTCCACCGGATGATCGCGACCATGATAAAGTAAGCAATCAGCACGAATACCGCACCGCAAATCATCGCGCATGGCAGCGATAACGCATGCTCCATCGCGGCCAAAGTCGGTATCAAGTTCGCCAAGAATAGGATACAAAACGCAAACAACATCTGCTTTCCGAACGTTGTTTTCGTCATCAACAACCCCAGGGTAAGAACAAGGATCACACCCGCGATCCCAAGCAAATACTGACGCCGGGTGTCGATGATCGTCGCGCGAACGATCGGTGTCGCTCCCAGACTTGTTAGCGTTATCCGGTTACTGGTCGTTCCACCATCGACATCAATCCGCAGACTTCCGACCCCTTCCATTGCCCAGTCGGAGGAAGCCTTCTTCGCTTTACCACTGCTGGGAGCATTCAACTGTTCAAACGTCTCCGCCTTCAGCCACTGGCGGTTGTCCTTCAGGCCATCGGAACGCTCGGCGGCGGCGAGTGGGGCTGGCGGTGGGGCAAACAAGTCGTCTGATTCCTCCTCCGCTCGCTCAAATGCGGACGATGGTTCGTTTGCAGGTGCCTCCATCATGAGCCCTTCCACTTGCGCCAAACCATCGTCAGCAAACGGCATATCTTCCACATCCGCCAACGCCTGTGTTGCGGCAACTCTCGCCGACGTACGGGCCCGTGCAACACTTAGATTCGGGAACGCATTAAACAGCGGGAAAGGCAATCGCTGCAGCGTCTGATTCGCAACCGTTCCCTGTTGATTCACCATGGCGTACCCGGCGGGCAATTCAAAATGCCACTGCAAATCGGCAACCGGGATCTGACCGGCTCGCGACCCGTCATCGTCGCGGAGAAACAACTGCGGTCCAGCGGTTGCAAACGCTCCGTATCCATGCGTCGATCGTATCGGCATCGCATAGACGATTTGAAGGTCCCGGTCGAGCAACGCTTCATCAGCCGGCAGGCTGACCAATAGACTATCCCCCTGCTTCTGTGGTTTGGCCGACTCTCCATCGACACGCATCGACCACAGCGTTGCCGACTGAGGCAATTGGACTTCTAAAAACGACGCCTTTGTCCGCAAACGATAACGGGCCGCCGTTTGACTGTTGCCATGCGTACCGATCTGCGTCACCAACTCGGCTCGCTGAACGATCACGGGTGTCAGTCCATAACCTGGTCTTCGATAGACACTCAACTGAATCGGCTGCGGCGGACCGAGAAACTCGACCGAACCAAGCAGTCTGCGACCGACGCGGTAATCCGCGGCGGCGAGCTTTCCGATATCGACCGGTCGGGCGGCCCCCGCATCGATCTGAATATCAAGCTCGCCGTGCCCTTCGATCGCCGCCAACGCCGTCTGATACTTGACGTTCTCCGCCACGGGAATCGGAAGGCTAACACGCTGCGAATCCTGAGGCAGCCGATCTTGGAAATTGACAATCAACTTATGCTGGCCAAGCGAAGCACGAGCCAGACGCGTGCCCAAAGTCGACCATCGTCATCGACAATGCTTGAATACTCCTTGACCTGAGTCTCCGCACCGCCGACGACACTCAGCGTCTCGGGCGCGTCCAGTGGCAGCCGAAACGACAACTCCCTCGCTCCCGCCTGACTGACGTCGTAAACGATCTCGCTGTGCGTGTCGATCCCTTCCGGCTGAATCTTAAAGAACGAGAAGCTCTCGGCGGTCAACTGCGGGACACCTCGCGTAACATCAAGAATCGCGGACCAAGCGGCATCCTTGAACTGATACGCCAACGGCCCTTCGACGCCCTGCAAACCCAATTCCGCTTTTCGTTTCTCACCCAACGGTTGCAATTCAACAAGCGTTTGCGGTTGCGCCGACAGATCATCGATCGTGCTGACAACAATCGTCCCCAGTGTCGACCGCGCATCGAGGACTCGAAATGAGGGAACGGAGGTTGTTGTCGATCGCCAATCGCTTAACCAATCGACGGGCGTATGCGTTGCTCGAAACAGTACGTCGCCACGTTGCCCGGCGACGATTCCGCTGGGCCATCGCAAACGAAGCGTCTGATCGGCGTTGTCGTCATCGGCGGCGATCAGTTCAAAGTCCAACGGACGCTGCTGACCATCGGTCACTTCACTGACATGCCACTGCGGCGGAACAGCGATACGCGTTTCGAACAGCTTCTCCTGTGTTGGCGTCAGCGAGAACTGACCTCGCACCATGTGTTGTTGCTGACCAATCGTGAACAGCAAATGCGTCGCTACGTTCACGGCGGCAGGCGACTTGCGAAACATGCCACTCATTTCAAACTCTCCTTGCGGAGCGTAATACGCCGCAACCGGACGTACGACAGGAGCACCGGGTTGCGCATCGAAGAGTCCTTCGGGAATTGCGCTGGCGACAATCGCGGTGTCAATCGGAATAAGCTCTTCGGCCTGCAATCCCTGAACATCGAGCCTGCGATCCAAGAACACTCCCACAACCGCCGAAGAAGCGACCGTATCGAGCGAGATCCAATTCGGAGCGTTCCACTGTCGATCCGCGGATGTCGACGCATCGGCCTTCGCGTCGACGAGAGACGTCCGTTCGGCGGTGACGTTGAGCACCTGAGTTTCGTTGGTCGGCGAGCGAAGCGAAACAACCAGGATCGATCGTCCCTCTTCCTCCTGAACTTCAAACTTACTCATCAACGTCGACTGGACGTCGATGATGTCAAATCCTTTCGGGACGACGAAGCGATAGCGTGCCGTCTCACCATGCAAGACCTGCATCGAAACCGTTGCATACAGGCGTTCATAGGTTTCGGTGACCTCATTGACAAGGACGCTTTTGGCCACGATTGCATTCTTCGCCTGCAACTGCGCGTCGCCGACAATGACCCCGAAATTGTTAATCCCCGAGTTCAGCAGAACGTCCAATCGCGTTTGATCGGCGGAGGCATCATAGCGTCGCGCTACAACCTGTCCGCCGCCGGACAACTGGACGTTACCTGGACACAGAAGTTGAAACGACGTTGCCGGCGGTGTCGGCACCTGAAACGAAAACGTTTGCTGCGTGCTGCCGACGGCGACTCCGCAGGCCAACCGAAGATCAAGCTGATGTTTGCCAATTCCTTCAACAAAAACCGCGAGTTTGCCCTCGTCGGAAGATCCAATCGCCGCGGGCTGTCCGTCGAGCGATGCTTCCAGTACGCCGACTTCGCTGAGCGATAACGGGATCGCATGCAGCCCCGATCGCAGCACTTCAATTTCAAGAGTCACATCCATGAACACGGCCTCCGACTGCAACGTCGCGTCGTACCGCGCCGACAACATGCTCGCGTTGACGGGAGCCGACTTTTCGGGAGATTGCTTGGCGCGTTCAATCAACGCGTCATATTGCTCCCGCGTCAAAAAGACGTGATTCGTGTTGCTTTCCAGCAAGACATTCAAGTCCTCGAACGGAACAAAAATCTCGCGGATCGGCTCATCCTCCGATTCCGCATTCGGCTCCGCCGGCCACTGTCCCATCGAGCCGCTAACCCAGCATCCGACCAGCAAAACGATGGTGCCCCAGCACAAGCGACGCGCCATCGGCAATCGGCGAGATCGGGACTCGCAATGCAAATCGACGATAGGCCACTTTCGTCGCGTCAGGTTGTTTCCTCGCGTATCCATTATTTGGTGCCTCCCGAACGCGACGACCAACCGAACAGGCCACCTTCGCCAAAAAGCCCTTGCGGTGACGAAGCCTTCACGTGTGAAGCCCCTTGCGCATGCGAACCGCTTTCGCCCGCCATCGCCAGCGCTGTCGACGCCATTACGGGAGACGATCCGACCGGAGATGGACTTGACGGAGGGGGCGAACCGTGAGACGGCGGCGGAGGCGTCCGCCTGTCGAGATGCTTCGTCGCCTTTCGCGTCAGACGCAGAAAACCGAGCAGCGACCAAACCGCCAGCACCAAGAAGATCGCCAGGAACAGGACGGTATCGAAGATCTGCAACGATAACGAGGGAAGAAAGACCGCCGCGAAGACAAGTCCGAAGAGGGTGACGCCCACCGCCGCCAAGCGTCGCGAGAGGGGCTGTGTCACCAGCACGACGCCGGGAACGGCGATCAGCAGGAAGATGATTGCATCAAGCAAGTCTTTGCTGATCGAGGTGATGTTCAACGCGCTCCGTTCGTCAGACGGTGGTCCCGCGGTGCTGAAGGTATACAGCAATCCCTGAGTCTGAAAATCGCTGGTCGGTGAACCGGTCATCGGGATCGAATCGGTCACCCACTGAACGAGTTCGTCATCGCCGGGGTTCTGATAGCGATAGCCGAACAGAAAGCGACGCCAGCGATTTTCCAAATCGTTTTCCCACGGACCACGCGTTCCGATGATCGCTTGATCCTGCGGCAAGTAGGCACACAAATAGACTTTCTGAACCGCCGGATCGTTCGGAAATTGAGGGAGCGCCAAATGACGTTGATCTTCGTCGACCGCGTAGCGAAGGTCCAAAACGAACGGCTCCTCGGGAGACTGATCGGCCAACGGAACGTAGTACTCACCCGTGTCCCCACGTTCCAACGGCACCGGTCGCCCATTGATTCGCAATGGGTTTTGATTGAACCCTTTGGCGGGATCAAACGTGGACGGCAGTTTGACCTCCAGTCGCTGCTGAGCACTCCGCATACGGTATAACGCCTGCACCGACGTTTGCCGATCAGCTCCCACGACCATGCGAACCACCGCCCGTTCGATGCTCGTATGCTTGACGTCCTCCAATTCGTATCGTGTTGCCGTGATCGTCAGTTTCCAATCGTCTTGAAACTCAAACGCCCGAGCCGCACCGGCAACGCGAATCGATTCGATCAAATCGGTTTGCGGATCGATCGGTCGCAGTCCCGTCGGTTCTTCTTTGGGACGCACGTCCAACGTTTCCGCTTTACCGATAACGATCTGTCCCCAAGCGCGATCGCAATCGGCTGGCTGAAGCCACGGCAGGGCAAGGTCCTTGCTTTCGCCGACTCCCAATCCAGTCAGTTTTTCCTCCCAGGTCAATGTCACCTCGTGACGGCCCAACAATTGGCTCTCTCCGGTGAATTGCCAGGCAACGTAATTCTCCGGCACATCGTCCGGCTGAGGGGACATCGGAAGGTCGTTCAGTCCCGACGATTGATTCCGAATTTGCGAGGCCAACGCCTGAGGGACGTCGATTCGTAGCGATTTGACACCACTGTAGAGAATGTCAAACAAAAACCTCGATCGATACTCGACCGCTCCCGCCGTAATATCGACCTGCATCAATTGTTTGGCCGTCACCTGAGGCTTCCGCCGTTGTGCCGAAAGGGCGAGCGAAACGTCTTGTTGGCCGACGGCATACGCCAACACGGGACGCGTGTCCCCGACGCGATTTTGCTGCAATCCGGGGATGTGCGACATCGCTTCATTCATCGCGATCGGTTGCAGTCCAACAGCCGTCGGTTGAATGCGCAGGCTTTCAGCGGCGTACACGACCCACTTCGCCGTCACATTGTCAACACTTTGCTGAGCAACACGCGGAATCGCCATCGGCAATTCCGACGCCACATCGGTCGGTTCAATCAAGTTCGGATCGTCCAGTCGGCGTTGCATTCGAATTTGCAACAGGACGTCACCGATCGCCTTGGCCGACAAGTTGACGATTAAGCGTCCGGGTTGCTCGTCGCTGAAATGATGGGAATCGTATTGAGCCGCAATGGCGTTGCCGGCCGCGACTCCACGAACACTTTGAATTTCGTAATCGGTCGGAACATCAAACGCCAACTGAAAGATTCCCGCTCGGCGGATGCTGTACAAGGCGGAAAGTCGAAGTGTGATTTGCTCCGGCTCGACAAACGTCTCCAACCACGTCGACGCCTGGACCTGGGGACTGACCGGTTGCAGGCCAAGCGTAAGTTCAATCGGCAACGCGTTGTAGCCAAAGGCAAAGTCCCACTTCCCTTGTTTCAGATTGTTCGGCAAATCGGTCAAATCGATCTGCAACAGGCCGCTTCGTGAAACGACTTCCCCTCGCAACGTCTCAGCCAAGCGAACCGCGATTTGACCGTGCTGCCGCCCCACGCCCACCGCCCGCACAACGGGAACCTGACGCAGCATCGACTCCGATTCTTGATTGCTGAATTGTTCCAGTTCAACCAAGACCGATTGATTTCCTTTCGCCGGTTGAAACAGTTCGATGGCGATTCGCTGAACGTCTTCTTCCCTTCCCTCTCCTTCTTGAGTCACGTCCCAGCGTCGGACGTTCGCGTCGAGCACGCCGGTGACCTTATATCCCTTGGGCACTTCCAGCGTTAGATCGGTCAGCTCCGCGCGGCTGATCGCATAATCAAGCCGCGTGTTGACGCGAGCGATTCCCGGTTCGATGATCCACTGCTGCTGAGAATGGACGGTCGCCAAGGCGGCCATCCCGCTTGCCCCCTCGCTGCGTGGCGTCCAGTCGATGCGAACACGTGGCGCGGCACCGACGAACGCCATCACGACCGTTTCGTCGCCGTCAACATCGTCCGCATCATCCTTATCCGCATCGACTTCCGTCGCGGCGATCATCGGATGAATGTTGATTTTGACACCCGATTGCGGAACGCGAATCCGCCACTGATTGACCGGTGATTGAGGCGCTTGAAATTCGACCATGTTCCGCCCCGGCGACTTTGAAAACGCTTTCGCGTACGTCAGCTTCACCTGCACGCGGCCATCGCTCTGCTCCGGCTTTTCGATCAACAGCTTGTATCCGTTGCCATCGGGGACCAGCCGAGCGGGCTGATCATCGATCTCCGCCGACAGAATCGCGGCGTCGGCCAACTGCACCGGGACCTCATGCCAGCCGCGTCCAAGCAACTCGATTTGCAGCAATGCGGTGACACGAACAACATCGGCATCGACGACCGCTTCGCTCTCGATCTGACTGATCAACGCATCGACCGGCGGCCCGGGATCATCCGGTTGACGCTGCTCCGCCTTTCGAGCCTGCTTCCATAACGTTTGAAATTGTTCGTACGGAATGAAAACGCCACGCCCTTCCTTTTCAAAGATTCCGCGTATCTTTGAATAAGGAATGTAAATCGTCTGCTCTCGCAGCGGCTGATCTTCCGGCGTTTCAGGCTCCTGTTGACTCCAGCTTACCGAGGGCTGAAGGGTTGCCCCGAAGACGAAGAGGGAGGCAAGCAACAATCTTCCGCTCGAGTGCCATTTTATCGAGCGACTACCTCGCAATGCCAACTCAGAGAGCCTGTGACAAATAAAACCAAGTGCGTTCATCATTGGAATAGGTCTACCTTCACTGGAACATTATACCGTGCGTGATCCGAAATGATGCCTTCGTGTTAAATGAAGCGATTCACCTCATTTATGACCACGCGAAATATAGATAAGCGATGTTCGTGACGTCGATTTCACGAGCATAGACGATTATGAACCGTCGCGCGTTCAGAGAAATCAGAATTTTTTGTTGGCTGCGGTTTTCGTCACCGAGTCGTTCTGACGTTGATTAACCACGGATGCGCGGGACCACCGCGATCATGTGCGTCTTGCAAACAGATATAGAACCTGCCCGTTTGCCCGATCTCAAACTTGAGCACGGAATCGGACCCAGGGCTTTCCGATTTCAAATCGGCGTCGTCGTTCGCTTTGATGATGTTACCCGACGCGTCGTACACGGTCAGAATGCTGTCCAACGCGGAGCCGAAGGGGACGGCCAACACCTCGACTTCCACCGAATCTCCCGGTGACCCGTCCAGTACAAAGACATCGACATCGCGATCGGCCTGCGTCGTGCCGACGATTGCCTGCGAGCTGGCAATCGGCTGTGCTTGGTGGAAACCATCATTCGGCTCTTGCTCGCGAATCAGCGGGAAATCGGTCCCGACCAACAGCGGATGAGCCTCGCTTCGACCGGCGGAAGTGATCACGGTAAGCTTCGCCTGGCGAGGTTGCTCGATTTCGGGAACTGTCAATGCAACGCTGATCTGCGTTTCCCGATTTGTTTCGCATCTTGCCGACCCGGGACCGGCGCAGACTCCTGTTTCAGGATCGTGACCGTTGCGCCTTCAAGATCGCATTGCACACCAGAAACGTCGACAAGCCCCCATCCACGAATGACGATCTCCGTTTTCGCGTTCGCTTCGACCACAAGCGGATTGCACAAAGCGATTCGCGGTGGAACAACCGGTTTCGGCGGATCGTCGGCGGCGGAAAGCAAGCTTAATGAATGCATGATCACAGCGAGCCATAAAACGATCAATCGGATGGAAACGATGTCGCTAAACATAAAGCTCTTCAATCCGCTCTCCTTCATCGAGAATCTCCACCGGTCGACCATCAGGGGTAACAAGCTGCTTGCGTGGATCGATGCCCAATGAACTGAGGATCGTAAACGCCACGTCGGCTGGACGAACCGGCGAATCGATCACCTCGGCACCATCGCGATCGGTGGCACCGATCACTTTTCCTGTTTTCACTCCCGCCCCGGTGAACAGCATCGACGCCGCTGGTGCCCAGTGATCGCGACCGACATCTTTATTGATCTTCGGCGTCCGGCCAAATTCTCCCATCGCCACCACCAGCGTTTGATCCAAAAGACCACGCTGATGCATGTCCGTGACCAGGGCCGAGAATCCGCGATCAAAGTCGGGAAGCTTACTCTCCAAACCGGGCCAAATCTTCGCGTGATGGTCCCAGCCCGCAAAGTTCACCGTCACGAATGTGACGCCTCGTTCGACAAGCCGCCTTGCCAGCAGACAACTTTGCCCGAAGGTGGTCCGACCGTACCGATCCCGAAGCTGATCGGCTTCCGCTTCGATGGCGAAAGCGTCTCGGGCCTCACCGGATAGAACCATCTCAGCGGCTCGTTGCTGAAACTGTGAGTACGCGGCCAATTGATCGTTGTTCTCGACCCGTCGCGCAAGCCCGTCCACGGATTGCAGGAGCGTTCGTCGACGTTGGACCCGCACTTCCGGAAGCGGCTCGGCTCGAGCGACATCGCGGACTCGGTAATTCACGTCGTTGGGATCGCCAGCCTTGAAAGATTCATATCGTCCGCCAAGGAAAGCACTCTTGCCAAGTTCCCACGTGAAGGAGGGATTGCGAGGAATGGCGACATACGGGGGCAAAGTTCCGGGAAACCCACTTTCATGCGCAACGATGGCTCCCATCGCAGGCCAGTCGCCGAAAGCCGAACCGAACCTGCCCGACATCACCCAGTTGGTCGCCGTTTCGTGATGGTCATTGTTGTGCGCACCACTTCGGACAAGACATACTTTGTCCATCGTTTGAGACATCATTGGCAGAAGCTCACCGATCCGTACGCCCGCGACATTCGTATCGATGGGACGATACTTTCCTCGAATCTCTTCGATGGCGTCGGGCTTCAGGTCAAAGCTGTCGTGATGCGACAAGCCACCTCCCAGAAAGACAAGTATCACCGATTTGGCTGGTCCCGACAGGTTCTGCCCCGCTTGGCTTTCCGCAGCCAGGAGCGTCGGAAGCCCCAATCCCAACGGAGCCAGCCCGCCCACGCGCAGAAAGTCGCGTCGATTCGGAAATCGCAGATCAAACATGAACTCGCTCCAAGATTGTTAATGATTGAATGTGAACTCGCTTGTGTTCAGCAACGCCCAAAAGAGATCCGCTGCCGTTTGGTCGCGATCCCCATCATCGAACATCGCACGCACCGCATCGCGCTCGGATGTCGATGGAAAGCGACTGAGTGTCGCCAGATAGATCTCCTCGATCAAGCGATCATCGTTGGGATACCGCTTGAGCAATGCCGCCAATCGCCCGTCGGGTGATTTCACCTTCGCGGTAAGTTCGTCGCTGTTTTGAAGGTGCAGCAGTTGCGGCAACGTGACATCGTTCTCCCGTTCGCATGTGCAGGCGGTCGTCCGCGGCGCTCGTCCAAACATCGTCAGGAAGTACGAATCGGTGAACGGGTCGGGAACCTGAACGGCACGAAGACCTTTCGGGTATCCGGCGAACGATTCCGGCTGACCGGTCGCGCAGCAGATCGCGTCCAGTAGCACTTCGGCGGGCAAGCGTCGAGGTTGAAAGTGCGAATAGAAACGATGATCCAACGCGTTGGAATCGTTGGTGTCGATAGCAAGCTGGTATGTCCTGGAATTCATGATCAATCGCATCACATGCTTCATGTCGAAGTCGCTGGCGACAAATGCGTCATTGAGGACCTTCCACAATTCGAGATTGGATGGGGGATTGGTCGCTCGCAAGTCGTCGACCGGTTCCACCAAGCCAACCCCCAAGAAGTGTTTCCAAAGTCGATTGACCATCGCTCCTGAGAAGTGTTCGTTCGACGGATCGATCATCCAATCGATCAGCGTTTCGCGCGGATCGGTTCCTGATGCAAGAGCAACATCGCTGCGATCCAACGGACGAGGCGGAAGCACCTCGCCGGTTCGTGGCTGACGAACTTCGACGGGACTGTTCTCCACCGACTCAATCTGACGCTTCAGATCCTCGATCCGCTTGCGCACGTTCTCCAACTGACTTGTATCCGGCGGAGTCGCATCGGACGCGGGATGTTCCAACTCGGACAGCTTTGCCATCTGATTGTCGAGTTCCTTGCGGAGATTCAGCAGATGCCGCGTGGCGACAAGCAGTTCAGTCGGCCCCTCTTCGGGCTTCTTTCGCTGCAGCGCCACACGCGAGAAGAATCCAACAAAATGGTAGTAGTCGTCTTGTGTGTACTTTTCAAGCGGATGATTGTGACATCGCGCGCAGCCGATTCGGGTTCCTAGAAAGGCCTGAGCCACGGAATCGGCAACTTCGGACTTTTCCGCTTCCTGTTCACCGACGGTGACAATGAAGTATCCGACGGCGGGATTCTCCGTCGTCGAACCGGTTGCGGAAAGGAGAGTGCTGGCGATTTCCTTCCAGCTTCGTCCCGCCGCGACTTGCCGACGAAGCCAGACATGAAAACCGCGAACCCCTTTCGTCCCACGAACATCGTGGTCCCGTTCCTTGCGATTCTGCAAGAGATCGGCCAGCCAATGTGTCCAGTAATCGACGAACTCCGGGCGATCCAACAACGAATTGATCAAATGCATCCGCTTGTCCTGACGGTCATCCGCCAGGAATGCGCGCACCTCGTCGGCGGTCGGTAAAACGCCAATGGCGTCCAGCGAAGCACGACGGAGAAACGTCGCATCGTCACAATCAGCGGACGGCTCGATCCGCAGTGCCTGCAATTTGTCAAAGACGGGTCCGTCGATCGCGTTATGCCGCGCGACATACAACGCCGGGTCGGGTTGCGAATCAAACGGAACCGTGAATGTCGCCACGGCGATCTCTTCACGGAACGAAGCTCGGATCACCGTCTCTCCCGCGCGAACAGCGGTTGCAAGTCCCGCCTCCGTGACCTGAAGGACCGTGGAATCGCCAGTTGCAAAATTCGTGAGCCAAGTGACGTCCCGCTGCGTGTCGTCGTCATAAGAAGCGGTCACCTTCAACGAAACGGACTCACCCGGCTTCAGCACCGATCGATCTGGAATGGAGGTAATCGTCAAACGCATCAACGCTGGTTCGTTCGCAACCGGTCCAGGCATGCCCCCTCGAATCCAGTCCACCAGCAAGCGCGACGCGGGTGAGTCGGCATCGAATCGGACGCCGCCACGATGCGACGCCGTTCCGATTGCCTTTTGCAACAGAAGACTCCGCAGCGGTACCGCTGGCGAGATGCGACGCCCGCGACCTTCAAGAGCGATCGACTCAAAATCTTGCTGAGGGGCGAAACCGCGCAGAGACAATCGAAATCCATTCTGCCCCGACAGCTTTCCATGACAGCCTCCGGAATTACATCCAAATCGCGTCAGAACGGGAACAATGTCGTCCTGAAACGACGGAACCTGCGTCTCCGCTGCCGAGGTAACGCCCCACAAACTCAAGCAGATGCATAACGCAAGGCTGAAGGTGAATAAGGCAAGCGGCGGCAAAGAGGGTATCCTCCGCCGCCCCCTCTTCTCTTTTCTTAAGGGGAGAGGGGAGGGTGAAGGGTTAAGCTTTTGGTAAGTTTTTTCCTGCCGCTCGCCGAATGGATGGATCATCGCGGCTGCGTGCGAACGGTCGGTGAGACGCAACATGCCTGGCTCGGCTTCTTCGGTAGGTGTGGCGGGAACTTCGCTGGTTCAATCAGGGACTTGAGCGTTAATGGAGTCAAGTGTACCCTGAAGCCGCACGTTAGACTACTGTCGCCCCCATTGAAGCCAAATTCTTAGCGCGGCTATGTCGCAAGATTAGTTGGAAGAGATGGGCTCATGAAAATATGAGACGCGTTCATCATTAATTAAGAACTCGCGGATTGCCACCGGAGACCAAAATGAAAGCAGCCACCGGTTCCACGTTGATCCATCATGGCAAGGTCGTCGACGGAACCGGCGCATCGGCCATCGAAGATGGTGCGGTGATCATCGAATCGGGAACGATCCGCTACGTGGGGACGCAAGCCGCCGCTCCCGATGTCCCTGAAGATGCTGTCCGCATCGACGCGCGAGGGGCACGATCATGCCGGGGTTGGTGGAAGCACATTTTCACGCCACCTACTTTAATGTCAGGGCGTTGGAAGATCTGGACATCAAGTATCCCGTCGAATATGTCACGTTGCTCGCTTCGGTCAATTGTCGTCTCGCCCTCGAATGTGGCTACACCGCCGCGCGGTCGGGCGGATGCTTGTTCAATGTCGATGCTTGGCTGAAGAAGGCGATCGATGAAGACCTCGTTATGGGACCACGGCTTGCGTCCAGCGGACGCGAAATTTGTTCCGCCGGCGGACTGATGGACTGGAACCCCGATTTTCGCAAAATCGGGATGGAAGGATTGGTTTTCATCATCAACGGGCCTGATGATGCACGCAAAGCCGTCCGCGCTTTGGTGAAGGATGGCATCGAATGGGTGAAAACCTACCCAACCGGCGACGCCGCATCTCCCGACATCAACGATCATCATACGCTCTGCATGACCTACGAAGAGATGCATGCCGTCGTCGCCACGGCTCACAATCACAAGCTGAAAGTTACCGGCCACTGCCGCGCAACCGAGGGGATCAAGAACGCGCTCCGCGCCGGATACGACTGTATCGAGCATGGCACATTCATGGACGACGAAGCGATGGATTTGCTGCTTGAACGCGACGTCCCATGCGTACCGGCGCTCTATTTTGAAAAGGCGAGCGTCCTGCGAGGAAAGGAGTTCGGACTTTCCCAGCAAGTCATCGACGGACATCAGGAAACACTCGACGGCGGCGTGGAAAGTGCTCGACGTATTTTGCGAGCCGGCGGACGATTGGGGATGGGAGGCGATTACGGTTTCGGCTGGAATCCGCATGGCGACTACGCGCGCGAACTGACATTCTTCGTTAAAGAGGTCGGGCTCACTCCGCTGGAGGTGATCACATGCGCGACCAAGACGGGGGCGGAAATTATGGGACGAGGTGACGAATTCGGAACCCTTGAAGTCGGCAAATTAGCAGATGTTTTGATTGTCGATGGCGATGTGATCGACGATATTTCCGTGCTTGAAGATCGCTCGCGTTTTATCGCCGTCATGCAAGCGGGAACCGTCAAGGCCGGCCAACTTGCCAAACCCATTCCCACGCTTGTGAAAAGCGAATAGGAAAAGCGAATAGGAGAAGGCAATGGCGGGTAAGTCAACGCGTTTCAGCGGAATACAGGTTGCTAACGATGTCTGATCATCCCATCCATTGTGTGGAGTACGCCGACAATGCCCCGACGCTCCTGTTGTTGCACGGCGTTACACGCAACGGACACGACTGGAACAGACTGCTGCCGGGGTTGAGGAAGCATTGGAATCTTGTCGTCGCAGACCATTTGGGACACGGCCAATCGCCGCGGTCGGATGGCCGCTATCGGGTGATCGACTATGCGCGTGCAATGTCCAACTTCGTACGACAACGATTCGATGCACCGATCACAATCATGGGGCATTCACTCGGCGCGATGGTTGCGTTATGGATCGCCGCGGAGAGTCCATCGTCCGTTTCAGGAATTATTCTTGAAGACCCGCCATTTCACACGATGGGAAATCGCATTGCCGACACACCTTATCGTGCGATCTTTACCGGTATGCAGGCGATCGCCCAACGTGGAGGGGAGATCGAGCAGATGACGGATGCCCTCGCGCAAATCCGAATCCCGACCGATGACGGAACCGCCACGCTGGGAGAACTTCGCGATCGAGCGTCCTTGCGATTCAGTGCCGAATCACTTCAGTTGGTCGACCCGGAAATATTCACGCCACTGACGACCTCGCGTTGGCTCGACGACTTCGACCACGAATCGCTTTGGCCGCGCGTTGCCTGTCCCGTCTTGTTATTGCAGGGGGACCCGAATGCAGGCGGAGCATTCACTGACGCGGATGTCGAATCGGCTTGCAATCAGTTGAAGAACGTCAAACTGATCCGCTTTGAAGGGGTCAGCCATCAGATCCACGCCACATGCCCGGAACGCGTCCTCGAGGAACTAAAAAGCTTCTCTGAAGGTGTCTTACCGCCGCTCGATATCGGTCGTTCGGTTAAATCAGCCGCTGAACGCTAACTCACGGTTCCCAAGAACCGGACGTTATACGTCGCGTGGCCGAAAATGAGGTGATCGCTTCGTTTAACGCAAAAGCATCATTTCGGACCACGTACGGTATCATGCGTTCCGGCTGATTTCGTTTTGTTTACTGACTTATACCGAAAACGGCGAACAAGTGACCTCCCCCGTCAGGCTTCGCCTCGGGGGAGATGCAGTTGTGTGAGCGGAGCGATGTCAGGGAATGGACCTACGTGAGTCAATGCGTTATTGGTTTGCAAGAGCAAGCACCTCGTGGAGCTTTGTTGAATCAGGCCCAAAGAAAAATCCTCTTACCCGAGGATGACGCGGGCGACGTTGATGTAGATCATGATGCCCAGAATGTCGACGATGCCGGCGACAAACGGATTGCTCATCAGGGCTGGATCGAGCCCCAAGCGTTTGAAGATCAGCGGCAGTAATCCACCAGAGAGCGCCCCGGCGCTGATGACAAGCAGGATCGTCACTGGGATTGTGGTGGCGGCATAAAAGCTTGGTGCTACAAACAGAGCGCACAGGAATCCAATGGCGCCCAGAGCGCTTCCAAGCAGCAGACCCATTGCGATCTCTCGCCATGCCACACGTTTCCAGTTGTCGGTCTTCAGGTCGCCACCGGTTAGTGCGGTGATCACCAACGTTGCCGATTGGCTTCCGGTATTGCCACCACTGCTGATGACCAGGGGGATGAACCAAGCCAGCCACGTGTAGCGTTCAAGTTCCACGTCATAATGCCGCAGCAAGAGCATCGTCAGCATGGCGGCAAAGAAAAGAACCGTTAACCAGATGCCCCGTTTCCAAGTCAGCGAAAGCAAGTTCTCTTGCAGATAGCCCTCCTCCAGTGGTGCAACGGCGGCGATGCGGTGAACATCTTCGGTCAGTTCGTCACGCAGTACGTCGATCACATCGTCGTGCGTGATGATCCCCATCAGATGTCGCCCCTCATCAACGACGGGAATCGCCAACAGATTGAATCGTTCCACCTTCTTGGCCACCGACTCTTGATCTTCATCAAGCTGGACGGTGACGATGTCGGTGTCCATCAGTTCGCCCATCGTCGTCTGCGGCTTGCCCATTGCCGAGACCAGCTTGCGCCCGGAGACGACGCCACGCAACTGCTTATCGTTGTCGACGACATACAGATAATAAATCGTTTCGTGATCTTCCGCCTGACGGCTCAGATCATCGAGCGCCTCGCGGACGGTCATCGAAGCGGTAAGCGTTGCGAAATCGGTCGTCATCAGCGCACCGGCCGTTTCCTCGGCATGGCTGCGCAGCCGCATGATGTCGCGTCGATCCTCGACGGGCAACAGCGGCAGAATCTCCTCGGTTCGCGACTCATCCAACTGATGAATCAAATCAACACGGTCGTCGGACGGCATTTCGACAACCAGATCGACCAGATGCTGCGGATCTTCCTGCTTCAAAATCTGAAGCTGTCGCGTTTCATCAAGATGACTGAAAATCTCAGCTCTCAAAGCGGGGTCGGCATGTTGCAGAACCTGCCAAGCCTCATTCGCTTCCAACCCCTCCATGAACTCCGCTGTTCGCACGGGATGCAGCGCCGTGCAAAACTCACTCAGCTCGGCGGCATTCTGCTGGGCCAGCATTTCCCGAAGTTCTGGAAGAAAGAGCGTGTTAACCATAAACCTAAGGCTTGTATTTCTTAGTGTCGACCTGTCGCGGGGGAACGAGGTAGTTCGCTTCAGTTGATGCGGTGATGTCCGTTGGACGAAGCACGGTGAAACGTGCTGTCATCCATCCGTAGCGTGGACGGATCATTTGGCGGCCTGCATCGCTTGTTCCAAGTCCTCTTTCAGATCGTCAATGTCCTCCAGTCCGACCGACAGTCGGACGAGCGTATCGGCGATTCCGGCCTTGGCGCGGTCGGCGGCATCGTAGCTGGCGTGCGACATCGAAGCGGGCTGTTCAATCAACGATTCGACCGCCCCCAAGCTGACCGCCAAGTGAAACAACCGAGTCCCGCCGACCATCTTCACCGTCTGCTGATAATCCCCTTTGAATTCAAACCCGAGCATGGCACCGTACAGTCCCGCAAACTGCTCCGTTGCCAATTCGTGTCCTGGATGCGAAGGCAAGCCGGGATAAAGCACGCGCTGGACCGATGGATGGTTGCTCAGCCAGACGGCCAACTCCGCCGCGGTTTGACTTTGCGCACGCATCCGAATGTCCAACGTCTTCAAACCACGAGCGACCAGAAAACTGCTAAAGGGATCCAGCACCGCTCCGGTCGCATTCTGAATGAAGTAGAGTCGATCAAACAAATCTCGATCGGCAACCGACAGCGTTCCGCCGAGGCAATCGCTGTGACCTCCCAGGTACTTGGTCGCCGAATGCATCACGATATCGACGCCGAACTCCAGCGGCCGAACAAGGACCGGCGTCCCGAAGGTGTTGTCAACGCCAAGCAGTGCATTGTTCGCATGGGTCAACTCCGAAAGCGCTTTCAAGTCGGGAATGCTGAATAGCGGATTGCCGATCGTCTCCCCCCACACCAATCGCGTGTTCGGTCGAATCGCACTGGCGACCTGTTCCAAGTCGGTCATATCGACCAATGTCACGGATATGTCGCTGCGATTGCAAATCTTGTGCAGCAACCGGTATGTGCCGCCGTAGATATCTTTTCCGGCAACAATGTGATCTCCCGCACCGAACAACATCGTCACACAGTGGGTCGCCGCCATGCCGGTGCTGAACGCGAGCGAGCCGGATGCACCTTCCAGCGACGTCAATGTCGCTTGCAAGTTCGAGCGTGTCGGATTGCCGCTGCGTGAATAGTCGAACTGCCCCCATTCTCCCGCGGCAGGCTGTCGAAACGTGCTGGCGACGTGAATGGGTGGGACAACCGCACCGGTCGCCGGATCAATCGTGTTGCCATCGTGAATGGCGCGTGTTCTGAATTTCATACTTTCCCCCGCGTGACCTAAAGTGATTCCTTCGTATCGCCGCCGCTGACCGTACGAACTTGAACTTGATGATGCATGGGGTAGGCGGCCAGCACGCGTTGCAGATCGTCTTTGCTGACGCGGCGATATCGGTTCAGTTGTTCATCAAGCGTTTCGTAAACGCCACGCGCTTGCCAAGCATTGCCAATCGAAAACATGCGACTGCTGGGACGCTCGCTGGCCAGGATCATCCCCGGCAGATTCGATTCTTCGCCTGTTCGATCTCGTCGTCCGTCGGCCCCTCTTGAACGAACAAGCCAATCGCCTGATCGATCAGCGTCAAGTTCATTTCGACATCTTCGGGAGCACAACTTAGATACGTGAACAACAGTCCGGTGTCCTGATATTCCTGCGTCCACATTGTCGCCACGTCGGCGCGACCGGTGTCGATTAAATCCCAAAACAGGCGACTGCCACCTTCCTCACCCATAATGGAAACCAGCATCCGCATGGCGTATCGATCGTTGTCGTTATTCGATGGAGCAGAACCGATACGAATCAAATAGGTCTGGCTTGCATCGGGCACCGGCAATTCAACCCCTTGCTCGCCAAACGTCCGGGGCGTATTGAGCGGTTCCGATTCCGTGGCGGTCGGCCAGCCGGAGGTCAGCGATTCGACCTGTCGCACCACCGCTTCAAAGTCGACACATCCAGCGATCGACAGAACCATGTTCTTCGGATCGTATCGACGATTGAAGTAGGCACGCATCGCGTCACTGGTCATCGCGGCGATCGACTCGGGCGTTCCCAAGACGCGGCCTCCCAAGGGGTGCCCATTGAAATAAAGCTCCATTGATGTTTCAAAAGCACCGAATGGAGGCTGGTCGTCATACTTCGCAATCTCCTCCAGAATGACTTGCCGCTCCGTTTGAAAGTCTTCGTCACGAAGTGCCGGACGCATGATATCGCACAGCACATCAATCGCGCGATCCTGATACTTCGGCAAGACGGTTGTGTAATAAACCGTTTGTTCTTCACTGGTGTAAGCGTTCGCCTGCCCACCCAGTTCGTCCAACTCGCGATTGACATCCGCAGCGGTCCGGGTGGCCGTTCCCTTAAACGCCATATGTTCTAAGAAATGGCTCAAGCCCAACTCGCCGGGACGTTCGTCCCGCGCCCCGGTACGGACGAAGAAACCGAACGCCGCGGTATAACCCGCCGGATTGATCTCGGCCACAATTTGCAGACCGTTGGCCAATGTATGTGTCTTAAATTCTAATGTCATCAATCGAATCAAAATGGAATGAGAAAATGATTCACAACGAAAGTGCCGCACTTGCCACGGACCACGCGACAGCATCCCTGACGCTCTGTCGCAAGCGGTCTTGCGGACTGCGGGCTGGCCCACATGAAAATGTCAGGCGATCATCGGCACGTCCAATGCTTCTGGCCCCACGGTGACGACGCGCAGATCACGCGGCGGACAACGTTTCCAATAGTCGATCAAATCCGACGTCGTCAGGGCGTCGATTTTCTGTTGCAGTTCGTCCCGCGATTGAATCCGTCCCAACAGATACCAATCCGACACGATCGCCGACGCACGCGATGCACTCGACTCTTGCTCCATGATCAGACTGCTTTGAATACGAACCTTCAAACGGTCCAGTTCGTCATCCCCCACGCCGTCGGCGATCGCTTGCAGCTCACGCAGCGTCACGTCAAACGTCTCCTGCGCCCGTTCGACAGTCGTTCCGGCGTAACAGAAGACGCCTCCACCTTCACGCATCGAATGACAACCGGCCGAAATGGTGTAGCAAAGCCCCCGTTCCTCGCGAACCCGCGTAAACAGACGGCTGCTCATTCCGTCGCTCAGCACCCCCACAGCCGCCCGCATCGGATAATAATCTTCGTCTCCATAACGAACCGCCGGGAAGGCGATTCCCAAGTGAGTCTGCTGCGATGGATGCTCGATATGCTGGTAACCCTTGTCACCGGACGTTTGAACTTCGTCCTCCGCTTCGACGGGACGCCAATCGCTCAGCAGTGTTTCCACATGATCTTTAACACGCCGCCAATCAAAGTTACCCGCGACGGCGAGAATCGAGCCGCCTGGACGATAACGCTGCTGAAAAAATGAGCGAACGTCATTCGAGTCGATCGCCAGCAGCCCCGCTTCGTCACCCAACGAATTCCGACCCAGCAACTCGCCGTAGTGCATCTGCTTAAGTCGGTTCATCAACGTTTGCGGCAGATCGTCTTCGTTGGCGTGCAATTCCTGCAAGCAAAGCTGCCTAGCATCGTCGATCTGATCACTCGGTAAATGAGGATGCAAGACAATCTCCGCATAGACCGACAATGCATCCAGAAGCGATTCTGCCGGCATCGCCGCTCCAAAACTGGCGTGTGACGTCGAGATACTGCTGGATCGGTCAATCCCTAAGTTGTCTTGAACGGCAACCAAGTCGCGACTGCTGTAATTTCCCGCGCCTCGCTGAACCATTTCATTGGCAAAGCCGGCAAGGCCCAACCGATTCGCGGGTTCATAGCGGCAACCAGCGGGCAACATGAACGCCATTGCGGCTGAACGCAGCCAAGGCATGGGCTCGCCAAGCAATACCAAGCCATTGTCGAACGTATGCTGATAAATCAATTCTTGCGGCACGGATTCCTACCAAATGGTAAGCGTTGGATTCAATGAACGGACGTCTTTGCGACAAATTATGCCCGAATCGACGCCCTGACAGGAGGGGGAGCAGCACGAATGGACCAGGCTGGACTACAATGGCGGTCGCTTGCGGCGAGAATCGCAACAGCCAGCCTCCCCGAATCACTGGGGACATGGCGGCGAGGTTCGTTGCGACACATAACCGCTGGACGATTCCTAACGCGATCATTTCCGATTTCAAGAGCCCTCCAATGACTTCCCACCCATTCGTCTATAAGTTTCCGCTGCTCTTCATCTTCTTCACCCTTTTTGCTCCCCACGCCGAAGCGATTGAGCCGACGGTCGCCCATGAGATAAAGTTTTCCGAGTCGGATTGGCCGTTATGGCGCGGTCCCCGCCAGGACGGCGTCGCCTCAACCGATCAAGACCCGCCAGTTTCATGGAGCGAAACGGAAAACGTCCGCTGGCGCTCTCCCCTTCCGGGGCGCGGACACAGTTCGCCAATCGTCGTTGGTAACCGCGTCTATATCGCTTCCGCCGATCATCGCCGCGAAGTGCAAGTTGTGTTGGCTTTCGATCGTGATTCAGGAAAGCAAACATGGGAGACGGTCGTTCATCAAGGCGGGTTCGAGAACAAAGGGAACAAGATCAACACAAAGGCAACGCTCGCCTCTTCGACCTTGGCCTACGATGGCACTCGGTTGTTCATCAATTTTCTGAACGACAGCGCCGTCTACACGACCGCGCTCGACATGAATGGCAAGATCATTTGGCGAACGAAGCTGTCCGACTATGTCTTGCATCAGGGTTACGGAGCATCCCCGACGATCTACAAAGATCTCGTCATCGCATCGGCCGACAACAAGTCCGGCGGATCGATCGTGGCGATGGATCGGGAGACCGGCGAGATTCGTTGGCGTCACCAACGTCCGGAAATGCCGAACTATCCGTCGCCGATCATTGTTCACGCCGCCGACCGCGACCAGTTGATCATGACCGGTTGCGAACGGGTGACAAGCTTGAACCCGCTCACCGGCGAGGTCTTCTGGGAAGTCGCGGGAGCCACCACCGAATGCGTCACATCAACGGTCACGAACGGTCGTGTGGTTCTAACCAGCGGCGGATATCCCGACAATCATATCTCCGCCGTCGCCGCGGATGGTTCAGGTGAAATCGTTTGGGAAACAACCGATCGTCAGTACGTCCCATCCATGCTGATGATCAACAACCACGTCTTCGCAGTTCACGACGCCGGTGTAGCCGCTTGTTTTGATGCGGACTCAGGAAAACAAAAGTGGAAGCATCGACTGGGCGGCACCTTCAGCAGTTCACCGGTCTTGGTCGGCGATCGAATCTATGTGACCAATGAAGAAGGAGAAACCACGATATTCAAAGCGGACGATCGCCAGTACCAACAGATTGCATCCAACAAACTCGGACACAGCGTCTTTGCGACCCCCGCGATCTGCGGCAGCCAAATTTTCATGCGTGTCACACACACCATCGACGACCAGCCCCAAGAGTTCCTTTACTGTTTGAGCAAGTGATTCCAGTCCCCAAACGCCGGCATGTTGTATCCACCTCAGCCCCGCAGGACGGCACGTTGTAGCCACGGGCAAACCCGTGGCTGGATCTTCATAAGCCACGGGCTGTTCGCCTTGAACGCGCCGATGTTTGGTCTTGGCTTCGGTTACGTGCGTGAATTCGAAAGCGTAAACATGGACTTTGGCGACTCGGTGTCCGAAGCACGCACTCACCCTCTGACGGGCACGGATGGACAACACTAGTGATTAGGAGGTTGTCTCAGTGCGTCACCGCCAACGCAAGTGATCATCGCAACGAATCACCGCATTTTCGACCACGCGACGTATTAAAAACGTCTTGACTGCAATGTGTGCGGCACCTTAGGAACTACCGTCAAACAAATGCCGTGCGACGTCTTAACTCTACGTGGACTGATATGATGCCTTCGTATCTTACAAAGCGAATCACCTCAGCTTCGGCCGCGCGAGGTGGATGCTGGGGGAATGGTTGCCGGTACGCCGTCGCGGCGGCTTTGCTAGCGTGCCTGTTTGGCGACGTTAATGGACAGGAAACGCTTCCGATTCCCACAACCGCCAACGCGCCGGCTCCGATGAGCTTGCCGAGCGTCACCATTCATCCGCATCCGCCCAAGCCATCGGTCGTGCAGACACTGGCATCGGCAAAACGGAGTGCTTGCGCGCATTTTCGTGCTTCGCCGATCGGAAAGCTTGCCGCGGGATTCCGCAAACCGCTGAGCACGTTGACGGGCGGGATGGTGCCGTCGGAGAAAGCTCCTCACCCCGACGAACAGATGCAGCCGGGTCCGGAAGGAACAGCGGCACAGATCAAGACCGTTGAGGTTCAAGCTCCCAAGCGGCAGGCTGCCGTGCAAGCTTTGCAGAAGGTCGATATTCGCTATCATCCCGAGGCCGAAGGGACGCTTGTCGGGGCATTGCGAGCCGATCCGTCGGATTGCGTTCGGCTCGAAGCTGCGAAGACAATCGCTGGACTTCCCGTTTGCAGCAAATCACTTTGCAAAGCTTTGGAAGTCAGCGTTGCGGGGACCGACGTCGATGGGAATCCCGGTGAAATGAACCCGGCGGTCCGCACGCAGGCTTCGATCGCCTCGCATTGTCAGCTCTGCGCGCCGCAATCGGTCGAACCCGCCGATCAGCGTCCCGAGTATCCCGACAGTCCCATTCAGCAGGCAAGTGTCTCGGTTCCCGTCGATGGACAGACGCCGATGGTGTTGCCGATTGCATCGATCATTGAATCGCAAGAGCTTGCCAGCCAGATGGCCTACGCCCCGTCTAGCGGATTGCGGGAGGTCGAATCTGGACCGATTCAATTTAACCGCCCCAATACCAATGAATCCGTCGATGCAGGCCGCAGCGGTGCGGCGTCCGCTGTCCGACCGTTGCCGCAAACAAAGCCTCGCCCAACGAATTTGTTGGACGTCTTTCGAGCCGCGTCGGCCAAGTAGTTACCGTGCGTGGTCCGAAAATGATGCCTTCACGTTAAATGAAGCGAATCACCTCTCTAGACCACGCGACGTATAAGCGAGCGGCGAACATTTTGTTTGCAAGAACGCTCCTGTTTCTAACGCCTGCCAATTTGGCATGGATGCGGCGTTCTCAGACGGAAACCGAGATTTATCCGGATAATCGTCAGTTTGGCACGCTTTTCCTAGCGAGGCTGGATTGCTTTTCAACATCGCCGTGGACTGTTCGCTCGCGGCGAAAGTAATCTATACTAAACACGCTTGTGTACACGCCAAACATCCGTCAAACCGAGGCCCACTGATCTGCTGGCCGCAGATGAAGTGGGCGATTCGATCGACGACGATCCCGGATGTAGGCAACAGGTGATGAATGACTGAAGCAACTTTATTGGTATCTCAACCCAATCAAATCCTTTCACTTTTTGGTCCCCGCGACCAAAACGTTCGATTGTTGCGGGAGCGATTTGATGTGAAAATTACGCATCGCGATGGTCGCATTCGCATTTCGGGAACGCAGGATGAGGTGCGGCAAGCGACGCAGGTGCTTGAGCAATGGCGAAACCTGATCGAACGTCACGGGACGCTCAGTCAACGAGACCTCGACGCCTCGCTGTACGATGCAGCCGACGACGCTAGCGACCCAGAGGGTGCGGGTGAGGCAAATGGGCGTCTTCGGCATGCCGGTGAGATTCAGATTCGCCATGCGGGTCGACGCATTAAGCCTCGGACAGAAGGTCAGGCACGCTATGTATCAACAATTCGCAAGCATGATCTAACGTTCAGTATTGGACCGGCGGGAACGGGTAAGACGTATCTAGCGGTTGCAATGGCTGTGGAAGCTTTGAAGGCTGAGGTCGTCCGAAAAATCGTTCTCGTCCGCCCCGCCGTGGAGGCTGGGGAGAACCTCGGCTTTCTGCCGGGCGATTTGCGAGCTAAGCTAAACCCATACCTGCGTCCTTTGTTGGATGCGTTGGGTGAAATGGTCGACTTCGATCATTCGCGAACGCTGATGGAGCAAGACGTGATCGAAGTGATTCCGTTGGCCTATATGCGTGGACGGACGTTGAATGATGCCTTCATCATTTTGGATGAAGCGCAGAACACAACGATTCCTCAGATGAAAATGTTTTTAACACGATTGGGCGAACGCAGCAAAATGGTTGTTTCGGGGGACAGCACGCAAGTTGATCTGCCACGGGGCGTTCCCAGTGGTTTGATTGATGCTGTTGAACGATTGAAGAAGGTCAAAGGCATCGGTTTTACAAAGCTGGAAGCGTCTGATATCGTGCGACACCGCTTGGTGCAGCAAATTGTTACCGCCTACGAGGAAAACGAAGGATAGCCATCGGTTAACGTCAGTCCATCGGCCCCACTGCGAAACGATCTTTCGGATCAAGCCGCATGAGCTCGATGAGACGCTTGTTGGCATTTGGCTGAAACGATGAGCTCGTCAACTCAAAATCGTACTCGCAGCGACCGCGTTGCGTCATTGCAGTTGCCTCCGGGCAAACTGCAACGATTCGTTTCGCTGGTTCGTCAGAGCCAAGTCTGGGTTCGCTTTGCGATCGCTGTGATTGCGGCGGTGATCATTTTGATCGTTTGCCAAACGTGGCGTGTTCCGTTTGCCTATCGCACCGGATACATCCCTCCTCGCGATATGTACGCGCGTGTGCAGTTCGACGTCCCCGACTTGGCGAAGACGCAATCGGCCAAGGATCTCAAACGTCGCACCGTCATCGCCTTTTACATGAATCGAAGCATTGGACTGACGCAGCTTCGGGAGAAACTGAAGGATCAGTTGTTTGTCGTCTTGGAGGCACCCTCTTTCGATCAGCTCAGCGACGCGGCCCGCGATGCCTGGGCGCAGTTTTTCAAAGGGGACGAGACCGCCGGTCCCGAGGAATCGGCTCCCGCGACGTTTGCATTTCTGAAAGCGACGTTCGCTGAAGACGCCGAGCTGCAGAAGCTTGATGAAGCGGTGCGAACGGCGATGCTTCCCTTTTACGAAACGGGATTGCTGCGGAGCCTGGAACATGAGGAAGGGGACGCCGGTTTGATCCGGGTTTATCCTTCCAATCAACCTTCCGACATTCAGGTTGTCCCGGTTGAACGCGTTCGCATTGCACAAGCGTCGCTGGACTTGCGGCAGCGAATTATCGAAGAGTTCAAGTTGCGATTCGAGTTCGAGAAATCTCCGCAGGCCGCGTCGATCATCGGTGAATGGCTGGCTGATCGTTTGCCGGTGACGTTGGCTTACGATGAAGCACGCACCGAGGAGGCGCGGAGCGAAGCGGCCGCCGCCGTGCCCGATGTCTTTACAACTTTTTATCCCGGGCGAACGGCGATCGCTCCTTCGGGCAAGCCGCTCGGCAAACAGGAACTTGATTTGCTGCAAGCCGAGTGGAACGCCCTGCAAGGTTCGCGATCGTTCACCGACGCGACCATGCGCTTGATCGCCTATGCGGGGATGATTGTTGCGATGTATCTGCTGTGCGGATCGTACATCTTCTTCGTACACGACCGAACGTTGATCACCGATTTAACGAAGCTGACGCGATTGTTGTCGCTGGTCGTTCTGGTCATAGTCGGCTGTTGGTATGCATCGGCGGACAAATGGCAAGCCGAAGTGATCCCGCTGGTGATCGCCGCGATTACGGCCACCGTGGCCTTTGGACGTGAGTTGGCATTGCTGTTGATGTCGGCGATCGCCTTGGCGGTTACGTTGTTGATCGGGCAAGACCTGCCGGACTTGGTCGTATTGTCCGCGTCGACGCTCAGTTGCATCTTGCTGTTAGGTCGCATTCGCACACGAACACGATTGATCACCGTCGGTGCCGGCGCGGCGTTCATCGCATCGGCAACGGTGATTGGCGTGGGCGTTGTCGCTGGTCAGTCGCTCGGGTCGGGCGAACCGAGCAACGTGACCGAAGGGATCTATCAATCGCTGGGATTTGGCGCGCTGCTGGTCGAATTATGCAAAGGAGCCATCTGGACGGGGACGCTGGTCTTGGTGGCCAGCATGTTGATGACGGCCTTTCTTCCGTTCGTCGAGAAAATATTCGGCGTTCAAACCGATTTGAGCCTGCTGGAATTGGGAGACGCAAGTCATCCGCTGCTGCGCCAGTTGGCTCAACGCGCACCGGGGACTTACAACCATTCAATCAATGTGGCCTCGATTGCCGAAGCCGCCGCCGACGCGATCGGAGGGAATGGATTGCTGGTCCGCGTGGGTGCCTATTTCCACGACATCGGGAAGATCTTCAAGCCCGACTATTTCATCGAGAATCAAGGGGGCGGTCCCAATCAGCACGATTCGTTGCAACCGGCAATGAGCACGCTGGTCATCATTGCTCATGTCAAGGACGGGGCGGACTTGGCCCGATCGCATCACTTGCCCGAACCGATGATCGATTTCATCCTTCAGCATCACGGCACGACTTTGGTCGAGTATTTCTACCGCGAAGCAAAGGAACGCAGCGAGGAAAGCCCGAACAAGGAAGCTGTTTCGGACAAAGACTTTCGGTACCCTGGGCCGAAGCCGCGAAGCCTTGAAGCGGCTGTTTTGATGTTGGCCGATGGCGTGGAAAGTGCTAGTCGAACGTTGGTCGATCCCACACCGGCCCGTATCAAAAGCCTTGTGGAACAGATTGCGATGAAGCGGCTGACCGATGGTCAATTCGACGAGTCCGGTTTAACGCTCAAGCAACTCGATCAGGTTAAGCAGAGTTTGGTAAAATCGTTGATCGCCATTTATCATGCCCGGGTGAAATACCCTGGTCAGCAAACCGCCTGAACAAGTCATGCCGATTCCCATCAATAATTCGCGTTGTGTCATCCGATGCCATTAGCCGTGGAATTCAACATTCAGGATCCGGCAAGCTTCATTGATGCCGATGTGATCGAGCGGGGCGTGAAAACCGTTGCTCATGCATGGGGCACGCGGTCCGGTTGCATCAGCGTTTGCGTTGTGGATGACGCTCGGATGCGCGAGGTCAACGCGTCTTACCTGCAGCACGACTACACAACCGATTGCTTAAGCTTTGTCTATGACCGCACGGAAGATACGATTGACGGTGAATTGATCCTGTGTGCCGACTACGCCCAGCGTGAAGCCGAAGCATTCGGATGGCCCGCGACGACGGAATTGTTGTTGTACGCGATCCACGGAACGTTACATTTGATGGGTATGGACGACGCGACCGATGACGGGCGTCTGGCGATGCGTCAACGGGAACGCGAGTTCCTGATGCGACTGAACATTGATGGTGCCGCGCGACATGGATTGTCGGATAACTTGAACCCGAGCGAGTGATGATTGAGAACGAAGCGATCGCTGTGATCGCGATCCTTGGATTTGCAATGGGGGCGACCGGTGGCATGGGGGCTGAACTGCTCGACCGTTTCATCGGACGGTCGTTGGAAGCCTACTGTCGCCTGCAGGGGCGTCGCGATCGATTCGGCGAAGTACTCGATCGGCAGGAGGTTGCCACTCGCGGGGCATTATACTTGAGGATCATCGGAAACGTGATCTTCCTTTCCTGTGGCACCATCGTGGCGATCGCTCCTCACCAGCGAGACTCCGCAGTCGAGGCGGGTGAACTGCTCGGCTGGGTCGCGATCGCCGGAATCCTGGTCATGTTGACGCACTTGTGGTTGCCGGCCGCGGTGACCCGATTCGCTTCCGCGCCGCTGCTGTATCGAAGTTGGCCGTTCTGGAATGGGCTGGCTTATGTCATGCATCCGCTTTCGATTCCCGGCGCGGTCGTCGAGTGGTTTGCTCGACGGCTGGCGGGCCAGCAAGAAGATGAAGCGGAGGAAGAGGAGCTGCTGGAGGACGAGATTCGGACGATCATCACCGCCGGAACGCGGGAGGGGCATTTTCGTCCCGGCGTTCGCGAGATGATTCAAGGGGTGATGGACATGCATGACGACAGCGTGTCGCACATCATGACGCCGCGCAGCGATGTCGACGCGGTCGAAATCGATACGCCCTGGTCGGAGGTCTTGAAAGTTGTCATGGAATCGGGACGAACGCGATTGCCGGTCTATCGCGAAACGCTCGACAATGTCGTCGGTGTGCTCTATGTGAAGGACCTGTTAACCGAACTGAGTCTGCTGAAGGAACCGGATGCTCCGTTGGAGAAGCTGCTTCGCAAGACGTGGACCGTGCCAGCCGATAAACGTGTCGATGAACTGCTGCATGAGTTTCTGCACAGTCGCAGTCACATGGCGATCGTGCTCGACGAGCGTCATCAGGTGACGGGGGTGGTAACGATCGAAGACGCGTTGGAGGAGATCGTCGGCGAGATCGTCGATGAATCGGACGAAGAGGAACAGATGGACTTTCATATCGTCGACGCGGCGACGGCCGACATGTCCGGACGAATGATGGTCGACGAAGTCAACGAACGTCTGGGCTGGGAACTGGCGGAGTCTGATGACTACGAAACGATTGCCGGTTACGTTCTTCATCATATCGGTTACATGCCACGACAGAACGACACCATTGAGGTTGGCCCGTTGAAGGTCAAGATCCTTCGTGCGACGCCGCGGCAGATCGAAAGGCTGAGGCTTCATTTCGTTGGAAATGCCTCGCTTGAAGCGGGTTGAGCGGCTCGCCCGGCACAATTTCGCGAACTGCCGGATGGATTTGTCTTAGCCGAATTGTCCCGTTGCTATCGTGCGGTTAAGATGCATCGAGCGACTACGTCGTCAGATCAACTGAAAGAAATTGGCGTAAGATATACGTCGCGTGGTCGGAAATGAGGTGATTCGCTTCATTTAACGCAAAGGTATCATTTCGGACCAAGCACGGTATAACATGTTGTGCTGCGAAACTGATTCACACCTTGCGGAGACCTTCGGACATGGCAACGAATTCCAACCTCAACCTTTCGATAAATCCCGCTGGTTTATCGCGACGACAAGTCCTCTATTCTCTGGTCGCGACCACTTCGGCCGCATCATTCGCCGGAACTTCCCTCTGGTCGACCGCGACCGCAGCCGACACATGGGAGCCTCTGAATCGATTCCCTCGCATGACGCACGAGTTCTTCGTTGACCAAGCCAAGGCTTCCGCGACACGGCACTTGGAGAGACTCAACCGTTTGCAAACCAAGTCGGACGCACAACAGTATGTTCGCGACGTCCAACAGCGAATCGCTCGCAGCTTTGGACCGCAACCGCAACGCACGCCGCTGAACCCACGCGTCACCAAAACGACCCAACGTGATGGCTATCGAATCGAGAACGTTATCTTCGACAGTCGACCTGGATTTCCAGTAACCGCGAACTTATATGTTCCGACACAAAGCCAGACACCGATGCCGGGGGTTGTTGGTACCTGCGGACATTCCAGCAATGGAAAGGCGGAAAAAGCCTACCAATCATTCGCACAGGGGCTAGCGCGTCAAGGCTACGTTTGCTTGATCTACGATCCCATCGGGCAAGGTGAACGGCTTCAATATGTTAACGAAAAGCTCGGTTCCAAAATAGGTGTTGGCGTCGCTGAACATCTTCATGCCGGCAATCAACAGTTCCTGGTGGGAGAGTTCTTCGGAATGTGGCGTGCTTGGGACGGGATGCGGGCACTCGACTACCTGATGACACGTCCCGAAGTCGACAAGCAGCGAATCGGCGTCACCGGGAACTCGGGTGGTGGAACGATGACGACGTGGTTGTGCGGCTTGGAGCAACGCTGGTCGATGGCGGCACCAAGTTGCTTCGTGACGACATTTCTTCGTAATTTGGAAAACGAATTACCGGCGGATACCGAGCAGTGCCCTCCCGCCGCACTGGCGCTGGGACTCGACCACGCTGATTTTCTGGCTGCGATGGCTCCCAAGCCGGTAATCATTCTCGCCAAGGAACGTGATTACTCGACGTCCATGGATCGGAGGAAATTCTATCAAAGGCTGCGTCGTTCTATCGTCTCCTCGGAAGCCGAAGAAAACATTGCTCTGTTTTACGGCCCTACCGGACACGGCTATTCGCAGGAAAACTGGCGCGAAGCGATGTATTCGTGGTTCAACCGCGTTGCGGCGATTTCGGGGGACACGGCGGGGCGCGGCTTTGACGGCGTTCTTGAGACAACGGCCAGCGGTTCCGTTTTCCGCCGAGCCGGAGATCGTTACCGAAGAAGATCCGACGTTGGGGTACCGGAGCAAGGACAGGTCGCCACCGAACCGGCAACGCGAACAATTCGACTTCACAGGTGAGAAATCGCGGCAACTGGCTGAGGCTCGACAAACTTGCGGGATCTGAATTGAGGCACGCCATAACCGATGTGCTTCGCTTGCCGAAAGACGTCACCGGGGTGCTACCGAAACCTGAGATATCCTGGTTCGCGAGACTATCCGACAAAGTACGCGATGACGTATGCCGTGGAGACCGAGCCGGGCATTCAATCAATTGTCTATCGCCTGACGAACGAACCCTGGCATTCGCGTCCACCGCGAAGTGGCAAGCGGGCCGTTTTGTATGTCGCCCATTTGTCGAGCGACAGTGAACTGCGAGAGGAGCCACTGATTCGCGAGGTCATCGAATCGGAACCCGATGCCGCGTTTTACCTGCGATGGCAGGTCACAACCCTGCCCGGCACTGCAGTCCCGGCTCGTTTCACAAGCCATATGGCAACGACTATTTCTACGCCATCCACAGCCCTGGCGTTGGATCGGCCTTATCTTGGCCAGAAGACCTTCGATGTGCTTCGCGTTCTCAACTGGATGACTTCCGTCGGACATACCGAAGTCCATTTGATCGGTCTCGGCTGGGGCGCACTGTCGGCAACTTTCGCGGCATCGCTGCACGACGCGGTCGTCCAGGTAACGCTCAAGAACTCGCTGACATCCTACGCAGGATCGCGGAAAGCGAACACTACGACTGGCCACTGGCAACTTTGCTACCCAATGTCCTAGCGAAGTTCGATCTCCCCGATTGTTATGCTGAATTGAACGCGAAGCCGCTTCGTCACCGATCCGCACGGTGCCGAAATACAAACGGCGTAAATGAAGAGATCGTTCCGCTCCTTCCGGAGCTTTGTCTACACTGATGCTGGAAACCACGGGTTTAAAGCCTGTGCCTACAGCACTGCGACCCTTCCTGTATCGGCGGAGCGGGCGAGCGACAGGCGGCGATGTTTTGAGATGTTCCCATACAATTGAACGGACTCGTTTAACTGATGCAAAAATAATGCTTCTTCTTCGGTTGAACTGGAACGAAATTTTGCGCGTCGATAGAGAGTGTTAAACATACACCAGAGCGTGTACTTCTCCACGGAAATTCAATTGCGGGACAGCATGCGGGTGACTTCGTTCTTCGTGTCGATCGGGAATCGTGCGTTTTCGATCGATGAACTATTTTTTTCCACAACCGATCCGCGGCGGCGTGATCAGAAAGGGAACGACGTCTGCCTGCGTTTCCGGCTACACCCGCGACGAACTAATCGGTCACCCTCACAGCAAGATCCGACATCCGGACATGCCCGCAGCGGTAGTGCCTTCTGAGCTTTCTGGGAACCGTCCAGTCGGGAAAGTCGATTTGCAGATGAGCAAGAACCGCAAGGAAAGACGGCGAATACTACTGGCGATGGCGGTCGCCTCCCGTTGACGGCGGATATCTTCGGTCCGTCTGAAGCCAGCCAGTGAACTGTTGTCGACCGTTGTCCTGCCTACGCCAGAATCGTGGCTGACGAGGATGCGGTCGGAGGAGGGACTCACTGGGATGGGGTCGCCGATGTGGACTGGCAAGCCTGACACGAGTTACAATCGTTGGGGCTTGCCGACTACGAATCCTTCATGCATCAGCCGCTGACGACGGAAATGGTTAGCCGTCAACAGTTGATGACGCCACCAAAGGAAATCGTCTGCATGACGCTGCCGTATCAACGGCGTCAACAGCCACGCTCCCACGGGATTCTCGATCTGGTTATCAGATAGCGAACAGGGTGATGTCTGCCTGCGAGAGATGTTGAGCGGATTGTCCTCGCTTGGAAAGGCGAACAAGAATTTCCTCGCCGCGTGCGACGCGATGCGCGTGCAGTCTGAAAAGATCAGCATCGTCGCGTTCAACGCCAATGTCTCGGCGAGTTCCGGGACGCTCGGTGCGATCACGAAGGAGTTATCGATCGCCGAGAAGGAAAATCAGCGGCTACTAGCTGAAATGGAACTCTGTATTGATCGAATCGGAACGTTACTGAGCGAACTGGCTTTCAACCTTTCCGTCGTCGCGTTGCAACACGAGATCGGTTCGCATTTCCTGCGTGAACTTTACCGAACCCCTTCCGCCAAGGCGTTGCCACAGTTGATCACACTGCTAGGGCAAGCAGACAAATACCTGCATGCGTTGTTCACGCAACTGGATTGCGCCGGCGATTGGTTCCGCGAGATTGAATTAACAACCCAGAAGGTTCATCGCAATGCGAAAACGCTACGCTTCATCCGGATATCGGGAGTCGCCGCCGCGGCCGAATTCAAGTCGGGAAACATCTTTGCCGGTCTGTTTGAGGAAGTGAAAGCAAACATCGCGGCGACGATGGACATTTGCACAACACTTCGCAATGAGGTATCCAACTGCAAAATGACGATCGAACGGATTCGAACCCGTCGGTCGATGCTTGGTTCGTGTATGAAGGTCGTGCAACGTGGCGCTCAAGCACTGCCGGGCGCATTTGACCTTGAAGAGTACGCTGTTACGGCGGATGCGGCAACCTAAGAAGGATGCTGTCGCTCAACGGCTGATTTAACCGAAAGACTGATTCCGGGGCGGTGAGGCCCCGGAATCGAAACGTGCTTACCGAGCTGGTTTGGCAAGGCAGATTCGAAATCCATCGCGAGAATCGGAGTAACTTGCGCTTTGCAGTCCCAGGCGGACGGCGCATCGCGCGTTGCCGGGAACATCAAAATAGTTTCCTCCGCGACAAACAGGTCTCGGATCCTGATCAACCGCAAATAATTCTTCGTGACCTCCCGCAGGATCGAAATGATCCAATACGATCTCCCAGACGCCGCCGCACATATCGGCCAACCCAAATCCGTTGCGTCCATCGAGTCCGTAATGGTCGACTGGCGAGACAAACGCAAATCCATCGCTCCACGGTGCGTTGGCCAGCGGCCAGATCTTATTGCGTCCAGGAAGGAAGTCGACGGCTGAAATGTTCAGCCGGCCTTCCCCTTCGGCCAAGTCGTCCCCCCACCAGAAATAACCGCGTGGTTGACCACCACGGCAGGCGTATTCCCACTGAGCCTCCGTCGGCAGTCGGTAGACCCATCCGTCGGGAAGTCTTCCGGCGGCACGCTCACGCTCGGTCAGCCATTGGCAAAACGCAAGACCATCGTTCCAACTGACACATACGACCGGATAGACGCTGCGCAGTGGAAACCCAAAGTTAGGATCCCGCCAGCTCTTCCCTTCCAGTTTGATCCATGGATGGGGAGGTGCTTTCGCGGTGATCTTCCAATCAGGATCGAACACCTGCGTGACACCTCCGGGTTTCTCCGCGTCGGTCACATAGCCGCTTTCCTCGGTAAAGCGACGAAATTGACCGACGGTCACTTCCGTTCGTCCCATCCAAAACCCGTCGCGAACGTGCATCGGACGCGGCGCTTCTCCTTCGTACGACTCGCGTATTGTTCCCGGAGTCGCACCCCCTTCGATCCCCGTCGCCCATGCTTTCTCTTCCGGAGTACTCCCCATCTCGAACTCGCCGGGCGGGATGTAGACGACCTCCAACGCCACGCCATCGCCGAGATCGACCTTATAAGCGTCCCCCTGCTGCGGAGCTTCAGCGACGGATGACGCGTCCTTCGACGCGGTCTGCGCATTCGCGACAAGACTTGCGGACAAGAAAACCACAACGATGAAAAACATTCGACTTAAGCAGATCGGCAAGCGTCCAATTCGAGACATTAAAGGTTTCTCCCTTCATCGAGACATTGACCATCGGAACACGTCGCTGGGGGCAAGCTGCACAGTATAGCCCCTGTGTCGAACGATTGCTTGTCGGCCCCGTCATTCTGCGGGAAGCCAAGTGTACCCAGCCCGTTTGGCTTATCTAGACAAACGGAGGGGCTTTGCCCCGAAAGAAACTCTTCACGGCGTTGGGGTTTATGGAGTCTCGGTTTTTGCAGGTGTTATGTTAAGTTCGGGCAATGGATCGCCTGCGGGGAGCGCGGGTTCCCAAACGTCTTCGACATCTTGATGATTCGCGTCGCGCCGCAGCAACAGATAGATTCCCGCAGCAAAGGCCCAGAAGAGATTGAACGCCAAGGCGACCGGAATCATTCGAACCAGCGACTCGATGCCGGTCGGCAATCCCTTGCCGGAAGAAGTGCCTGCTGCAAAGGCATTGTTCACGAACGCAAGGCCAATGGACGTGACGCCGCTTGCGAAGTTGGCGATGACGATCGTCAATAGCGTGACCATGATGACATACGCGGCAAATCGAAAAGGTCTCTGAATGACGTATTCGAAACCGCGACTGGCGGCGTCGAATCCGTCGGCGTATGATTCGACAACGACAGACGACCACATCAGCGGAAACGACAACAATGTGCCGAACAGAAGAACACCCGCAATAAAGAGGACGGGCAGTCCGACGATGCTTCCCACGATAGCCAACAGATGTCCAATCGTTGGAATGCGATCGATCCATCCCAGAATCAGGAAATAGGATAAGCAAAGCAACGCAAAGCCAAACGTGAGCAATGTGCCCGAAAGAAAACTCGCATAACGTTGAAACACCATTTTCCAGGTTTCCAAAGTGCCCATCCGTTCGCGTCCGGCAACGCTTAAAGCGGACAGTCGCATTACATAGCCGGCTGGAAAAATCCAAACAGCAAACAGCCAAAACTGCTGTGCCCAGCGGATTGCAAAGACGGTTCCATCAACTTTCGATTCGCAGAGCGCTCGAACGGGGCTCGTCATATAAAGGAAGACACCGGCAAAGCTGGGAACCTGAACGTTACTCAGTTCGCTCGGCAACAGAGGGATGCCGACGGTCGGCGGTTCGCGGGAAAGCGAGCGCAGTGGGAATGACTGCGAACGAACGGTCTTCGATGACACGTTCCATGACGAAACATCCCCAAGAACCGATCAGCAAGGCGAGGAGGAAAACATTAAGGCGATCAAAGACGTTGCTGGCTGAAGGCTGTGCGCAGGGCGAGCCACGGCATTGCATCCCGCCAGTTGCGTAGGCGTTTCAAAAATCCAGGTTCGCTGAATTCGGTATTCAAAATTTCGGCATGCGTGGCTCCCAAGGGTTGCTTGAAGAATCTAATCGCTTTGCGTGCGATTCGCAGCAGAAGACAACTTTTCGGATTATCCCTTCCGCAGGCAAATGGAACCTTCTGCATCATTCATCAAGCGAGACACTTTTGCTACCTTTCCCCGACGTGGCACCCTCTCGAAAACCCAGAATGACCCGCAGTGAGCGTTGTCGGCTCACGTTTTTCGGACGGGTTCGGAGTTCGGTTATAGAGACCTGTTATTTCATGGGCATGGCAAACGTGAACAATCTGTGCGATGATGCAGAAGCACCTCCGACGCCCGCATGATGCAGGAACCCTGTTGTGGCCATGATCCGCCCCTTCCGAAACAGCGACACCCACCGGCTGGCGACTGCTTGGCAGCAGCACTGGCTGGCTGCTGGCGTGGTTTCGACATCCCCCGCACAGCTTGAACAAGCGATTCTCGACAAGCCGTTCTTTGAATTCAATCACATGCTTGTTATTGAAGAAGAGGGCTTACTGGTTGGAGTTTTCGCACTTGCAGACCGACCCCAGCGATACGCCGCCGATTCGAGCTCGGATTGCGTCGTTTTGCATCGGACAGTGCGAAGATCGTGTTGCCGCCGCGATGGCGTTGATGCAGGCCTCGATCGATCTGTCAGCGGGTGCCGGGATTCGGGAGTTTGAAGTCGGAACGGTGCTAGGCGATTTATCGGGCTTGGTCGGACTGGAGCCCTATTCGGGAGTGGTCGGCATGTTGGACTCCGATCGGCTCGTGATCGACATGCTGGTCACACGCGGGTTTGAACGCCGATCGGTCATGGTTGCGATGGAAATGAACTTGGGAACGTTTCGCGCTCCGGTCGATCGTGATCTGATGTTGCTGCGACGCATGGCGAATTTGAGCGAAGAACCGATGCACATCCCGACCGACTGGCGGGCGGCTTGTGCGCACTCGCACTTCGACATCACTCAGTTCACGCTCACCAACCGTGTGGGGCAGGAACTGGCGACGGCTGTCTATTACTTATCCGATCAAGATGCAACGGTCATGGACCGTGGGCTGCTTTATCTGGCGGACTTCAACAGCGCGGTCGCTCATCCGTTAGCCGAAGATTTGACACCGGAAATTCGCTATGCGGTGGCGGGCTCGTTGCCGGTTCTTTCTCAAAGGCGATTTCACACCGTCCGAGCGATCATCGATTCCAGCAAACCGTCGGCTGCGGCGAGGATCGCATTCCTGCAAGGGATGGGCTTTCAGCAAGTCGCTTCGGGTTCGGCATATCACAAATCGCTGTCATGAGCTTCAGCCTTTACGACAACCCGCAGTATTACGACATTGCCTTTGCCGACGAAACGGATGCCGAAGCCGATTTCATCGAGCAGGCTTGGCGGCGATACGGCAGCGGCCCGACGCCCTCCCTTCTGGAACCTGGATGTGGCAGCGGCAGATTGATCATCGAACTGGCCAAGCGGGGGCATACCGTTACCGGATTCGACATCAGCCCCCCGGCGGTTCGTTACCTGCAAACGCTTTTGCGACGACGACGGCTGAAGGCGGATGTCTTTGAAGCGGACATGACGCACTTCTCGTTGCAGCGTCGATTCGATCTAGCTTACTGCACGATGAATACTTTCCGGCATCTGCTGACCGACGAGGCGGCGGTTTCGCATTTGCGGTGCATCGCCGAGCATTTGAATCCCGGCGGGCTGTACATCTTGGGTTTTCATTTGATCCCGCCGGACGCGGAGGAGGAATGCATCGAGCGCTGGCGTGGAACGCGAGGAAAGACATCGGTCTGCTTTACCTTGCGAGTCCTCGACTTTTGCCGCCGCAAACGGATCGAGACGCTACGTATTTCGATGCTTGCGCGTACCCCACGCGGTGAACTGCGGGATCGGACGGAGTTTCCGCTACGGCTCTACAAAGCGAGCCAGTTTAAGTCGCTGATTGCGAAAATCGCCGGACTCGAGTTGATCGAAGTCTTTGATTTCGATTACGACCTCGACCAACCTGTCGACTTTGACAACCAACTCGCGGACGCCGTCTTCATCTTTCGAGCCACGTGAAGGCGACCGGTCGTTGTCAGCTAGCGGCCAGACAGTTAAGCTTTGTCCAGAAAACGTTGACGCCGTGCGAGAACCGACATGGCACATTCGCATCCAATCGTGCGACAACATCCTTTCAGACCACGCAACGTTTATGCGTCGCGTGGTCTTAAATGAGGTGATTCGCTTCGTTCAACGCGAAGGCATCCTTTCAGACCACGCACAGTATAATCCATTCCAGGTAGCAAGAAGATCGATGACCACAACAACTGACATTAAGCAAACGGCCATCAACACGATTCGCACATTGAGCATGGACGCTGTGCAAACGGCCAACAGCGGTCATCCCGGTACACCGATGGCTCTGGCCCCCGTCGCCTATCAAGTGTGGAACGAAACCATGCGTTACGATCCGCGACACCCTCAATGGGCCAACCGAGATCGATTCGTTTTGTCGTGCGGTCATGCGTCGATGTTGTTGTACAGCATCCTGCATCTGACGGGTGTTCAAGAAGTCGATGCCGATGGTCAACCGGTAGGTCAGGAAGCGATATCGCTGGACAACATCAAGAAGTTTCGCCAGTTGGAAAGTCCGTGCGCCGGCCATCCGGAATACGGCGAGGCGAGCGGAATCGAAACGACCACCGGACCGCTGGGCCAAGGTGTCGCCACCAGCGTCGGGATGGCGATCGCATCACGTTTTCTCGCCGCCCGATACAACGAAGACGATCTGACACTGTTCGACAACGATGTCTATGTGCTTTGCAGCGATGGCGATCTGATGGAAGGGGTCGCCTGCGAAGCCGCCTCGCTGGCCGGTCACTTGAAGCTGTCGAATCTGTGTTGGATATACGATGACAACAAGATCACGATCGAAGGGAACACCGATCTGGCGTTCAGCGAGAATCAAGCCTTTCGTTTCAAGGGACTCGGTTGGAATGTCATCGATGTGAACGACGCGAACGATCTCGACTCTCTCGCCAGCGCGCTGGCGCAGTTCAAGGCGACCACCGACGCGCCGACGTTGATCGTCGTTCGCAGCGTGATTGGTTATGGCTCGCCGAACAAAGCGAACACGCACGGCGCTCATGGTGCTCCGCTTGGCTGGGATGAAATCGAATTGACCAAGAAGGCGTACAACTGGACCGAGACGGAAAAGTTTGCGATTCCAGCGGGAGTCAAAGAACATTTTCAAGAAGGGATTGGTGCTCGCGGTGCCGAGGCTTACGAAAAATGGCAGCAGCTTTGGGAAACGTATCAAACCAAGCATCCCAAGAAGGCTGACGAATTAAAAACGATGCTCGCTGGCGATCTGCCGGCCGGCTGGGATGCGGAGATTCCAACTTTCGACGCCGATGAAAAAGGAATGGCGTCGCGGGTCAGCGGTGGCCAAGTTCTCAACGCCATCGCCGCGAAAGTTCCTTGGATGATTGGTGGCTCAGCCGACTTGGCACCAAGTACGAATACGTTGTTGAAGTTCGAAGGCGCGGGTCACAATTCAGCCGAAACACCCTGCGGGCGAAACATGCACTTCGGCATTCGCGAACACGCGATGAGTTCGGTTTGCAACGGCATGTCCTTAAGCGGATTGCGTTCGTACGGAGCGACATTCTTTGTCTTCACCGATTACATGCGAGGCGGAATGCGGCTCAGCAGTATCATGCATCAGCCGGTCTTGTACGTCCTGACGCACGATTCCATCGGATTGGGAGAAGACGGACCGACGCATCAACCGATCGAGCACTTGGCCGCATGTCGCGCGATGCCCGGAATGTATGTCTTCCGTCCAGGGGACGCCAATGAGGTTGCCGAGTGCTATCGAGCAAGCATGTTGATCTCCGATCATCCGGCGGCAATGGTCTTGTCCAGGCAGAATATGCCCACGCTGTGCCGCAAGAAATATGCCTCCGCGGAAGGAGTGGCGAAAGGCGGGTACGTTATCGCCGATTGTGACGGCGACCCGCAAGTGATCCTGATCGCCAGCGGCAGCGAACTTTCCGTCGTGATTGACGCCTACGAGCAACTTACGCAAAGTGGCATTCAAACACGCGTTGTCAGCATGCCGTGCATGGAGTTGTTCGAGGACCAGGACGCCGCCTACCGCGAGAGCGTTCTTCCCGCCTCATGCACCGCCCGTCTTGCGGTTGAAGCGGGCATTCGTCAATGCTGGGATCGCTATCTGGGGTTTGAAGGAGAGTTCATTGGCATGGAGCATTTCGGAGCGTCAGGTCCGGCTGAAGAACTCTACGTCAAGTTCGGTATCACTGCGAAGAACGTGGTCGCCGAAGCCAAGGCCCTGCTCCAATAATCTGAACCGCGAAATATTGCCGCGGATTTACGATCCTGTCTAAGAATCGTGAGCCGACAGCGCTAGCTGCGGTTCTGTCCTACAAATCGTGAGCCGACAGCGTGCTAGCTGCGGTTCTGTCCCGGATTCGGACAAGGTTTTAGAGAGGAAGATTGCTGATATCGATCAGATGAAGCTGTCGACCCTGATTCTCGAACGGCGCATCGATACAAACCATTTTACCGTCGGGCGAGAACCGTGGATGCGTGTCGACTCGCCACTGGCCGGTGTAAATCGCCGGCAGATGGAACTCGCCTAAGTCAATTCGTCGCCCCGTCGCGATCTCATACAGATGAGGCGTCTGCATTCGTTCCCTTCCTTTCGGGTAGGTGTCGTTGAGAATCCATTTCTTGCCGGGCAGGTAGCTGAGATGTCCCGCCGAATCGAGCACCCCGCGACCGATCTCGCGAACGTCTCCGCCGCCATCAACATCGTCGAACAAGAAATTGCCCCATTGGTCATTGCCATCGAAGTGACGTGACTGAGCGAGGATGTGCGTGTCGTCTCGCCAAATGAAATGGGACGTATAGCCGTTTCCGCAGACAATGCGAACGTCTTTGCCATCGGGATCGGACGTGATCATGCGTGTCAGACGTGAACCATCGGGATACCGCCATCGATGCAGCGCGATAAACCGTGTCCCATCTGGATTGAACAGCAGATGATTGAAGTAGTGCTTCATGCCTATCTTCGCGTTGGGGATCGCCCCGGTTCTTGCCACGTCAGCGATCGTGAGAATGGTTTGGACCTCGCCGGTGGCCAGATCGATTCGAACGATCCCGGAGTCATCGGGCATCAGGTTATCCGCGTTGGGATCGGGAAGTCCAGCGTAGCCGTAGCCGGGACGCACGTCATTGATGCGTCGGAAATCGGGGGCGACGGCAATTCCTCCCGTTGGGCTGACCGAGTAGACGGCATGCGGCACCGTTCTCGATTCGCGAGAATGCACATTCATGATTCGCGCGACGAACCGATCATCGATACGGTCATTCCAAATAATCTCGTCGCCCGATCCGGGCAACCATTGCAACATGCAGCCTTGCTGCCAGCACCACGCCCTACTTTCGCCCAGTTCGATCCAGCGATCATTGTCATGCAGGTCGACCATGCCGATCCCAATGGTATCATCCGCGGTTGGCTCTCGGTGTTCAAAGTCAACTTGCATTCCAAGCACATATCGGTTTGTCGGATCAAACTGCAATTTATCGTAGTAGCCGAACCAGTGATGCTTTGGACCGCTTGTGATGCGTCGGACCGGAATCTTGAGCTCGCTCTCAGCCAGGCATAACGTCTTGCCGCCAAGCGTCGCCAGAGCGAAGGCTCCCTGTTGCGCGACGAACTGGCGGCGATTAAAGGACGGATGGGTCATTGTCGGCACACTGTTGGAAGAACTTGGATAATCGTTTCTTAAGATGGATATCAGACGCTACGAATCACCCCTAGAGCGACCACGTCGCAAGATCAACTGAGAAATATTGCCGCAAGATAACATCAAACGCGTTCATCATTGATATAAGTAGCTCGGCGGTCCCCGACGAGACACTCGGCGGGGACCGCCGAGCTACAGAGGTGTCCCTTGTAATGTAGCAGTTCGCGGCAACACGCACACAACGTAGTTGCTCATTCGTTCGCTTTCGGCGGTCTGCGTGCTATGACCGTGCAGCGATGACTTGCGGGACCTATAATAATTGACATGTCGATACCGGCATTTTGTGTCGCACTCAATGCGGTATCAGAACGCTCGCTCTTCATGACCATTCGAGGAGACCAGATCATGGAACTTTCGCGTCGTAATCTCTTGCATTCGACTATCGCCACCGGCCTTGCCGCCTCCGCGACTTCAATCGCCTCCCGCACGCTCGCCGCGGAATCATCGTCAGCGATTCCTTTGGAGAAAGAGACGGTGATCCTGTTTCAAGGCGATTCGATCACCGACGCGCGACGAGATCGCAAGAATGAAACCGCGAATCACTTAACCGGTTTGGGGGATGGTTATCCATATTTTGTTGCCGGAGCATTGCTGAGCGAACATCCGGGGAAGAACCTGCAAATCCACAATCGAGGCATCAGCGGCAATAAGGTCCCCGATTTAGCGCAACGTTGGCAGGCCGATTGTCTGGATCTGAAGCCCGATGTCGTCAGCATACTGATTGGTGTGAACGATATTTGGCACAAGCTCAACGGTCGTTACGATGGAACGGTTGCGGATTATCAAAACGGGTATCGCGAATTAATCGAACGCACGCTCGAAGCGCTTCCGCAAGTGCGCGTCGTCGTGTGCGAACCGTTTGTCTTGCGCTGTGGCGCGGTCAACGACAAATGGTTTCCCGAATTTGATCAACGACGTCAAGCCGCTCTGGACGTTGCTCAATCGCTCGCCTTGAAAGTCGTTCCATTCCAACAGATGTTCGATAAAGCGGTCAACGACGCGCCGCCGGAGTATTGGGCCGCCGATGGCGTTCATCCGACGCTCGCCGGACATGCATTGATGGCAAAGACTTGGCGAGAAGCTGTCCTGTCCTAAATGTCATTCCACGCGACATGAGGTGAAAACGTGATGATCCAATGCATGGCAAAATGCTTCGCGGTGGTGCTCTTGATGCTTGCCCAAGGCTCGATGCATACCGATGCCGCCACCGTGCTTCGCCAACCGGAGGTCATTGAAGGTTCAGCAGGTCGGATTCTTGCGATCGCTGTTTCCGCGGATGGTGACCGGATTGCCACTGCGGGATACGACATACCCGGAGACGATTCAGGGAACTATGCAATTCGCATCTGGGACTTGGCGACGAAGAAGCAAGTGCGAATGATTTCAGCAAACTGCGACAGTATCAACGCCATCGCGTTTTCACCCGACGGATCGCGTGTCGCAGTCGGTGACCGAGACGGAACGGTCGCCTGCTGGAACGTTCAAACCGGAAAGTTTCTATTCCAATCTGCTTCCACGGAAGCGGAAACCCAGGGCGTTGTCTTCTCCGCCAACGGGAAGTTTATCATTTCTGGAAGCGACAAGTACTATTCGCTGGATGGCAACACGGGTCGCAAGCTTGGCGAGTTGAAGACGCACGATGGCTGGGCCGTGAATTGCATGGCGATCTCGGACGATGGAAAACTGATTGTGTCCACTTGCGGTTCCGAAGGTGTCGTTCTTCGCGCCGCCAACATGTCGACCATGCATCTGTTGCGCGGTCACAGCCGCAGTGTGGATGTGATTGCGATCTCGAAAGATACGAAACGAATTGCCACAGGCTGTTACGATGGATCGATCAAGCTGTGGGATACGGCAAGCGGCAAGGAACTGACGTCGATCAAGGCGCATTCCGCCGATGGTGTCGTAAGCTTGGCTTTCTTTTGCCAAGATCGTTATCTTGCTTCAGGCGGCCAAGATGGAAAGCTGAGGATTTGGAACGTTGCGACGGGTGAGGCCGAACAGAGTATCGACGCAACAACGCTTGTCGTCGATGCGATCGCGGCGACGCCCGATGGAAAGACGCTGATTAACAGCGACATCATACGCATTCAAGTGCGTCAATTGACGAAGGACCGAAGCGTAGGTGAGCGTCCGCCCATGGCAAGGGCGAAACGAGGTTCCGAATCGATCGACCTAAGCAGCCTCGATCAGTGGGAGATTGCACGTGGCGAGTGGAAACAGAACGGCAAGGCGATCATTGGCGTAGGCAATTCGCGAGTCAATTCGAAACAGACGTTTCCCAATGGTTTTCTGTTTCGGTGTAAGTTAAAGGTCAACGGACCGACGAATCCTCGCATTCGGTTTGGCTCCTTTCATTTTGGATATGAAGGGGACAACAAGCAGTTCTTTCTTCACGGCCCAAAAGCAACCGGACAGCGATTCTCGTTCGAGTTTGGTCGCACGTATCAGATCGAGGTTACCATGCGAGAGGATAAGGCAACCTTGCACATCGACGACAAAGAAGTTGCCTCATCGAATCCGAAACAGGTTGATCGTCGTACGTTTTCGCTTGAAGGGGGTGGCATCCGGAGCCTCAGTTCCGCCGAATTCAGCGAGATCACGGTCGAGCCCATCAATTGATCGATGAGCCGCGACAACCCGACAAATCGATGGCGAACGAAGCGAATGGCTTAACGCAATTCCATTTGTTGCTGCAACAATGCTCGAAACTGCTCATGTAACTCGCGTTGTTGTCGAGCAAGGTCCTCAATCGCTTGATTCTTCATTGCTTGTTGCGCGTCATCATTCGTTTCGATCGATTCGACTTGCTTCGTACGATCATTCAGCCATTGCTGAAGGCCGGCCAAAAGTCGCACGCCAGCCAGCAGGGATTTCCGATTTTCGTGATCGTTTTGCGCATCTTGCTGTTCGTCGTCATCCGCTTCCGCATCATCTGACTTCGGTGTCGAGGATGATTCACGCAACTGTTCGATGGCCGCATCAAGAACGTACTGCAATCGCGAGGCGACGGCCGCCGCTGTATCGATCACTCGAGTTGTTCGATCCTCGCGAGCTAGGTTCGCCGCCACGAGATCCATATCCGCCGCAGCGCCTTGCAACGCAAACTCGAAACCCGCAAGTTGTTCGACGGGAGTTGCCAGTTCGCGGACTTGCTGAGCCAATTGTGCTTGCCGATCGGCCATTTCCACAATCGAATCGTCCGTCGGATTGTTCAAGCGTTTCACCAAGTCCTGTTGTTCGAGAATGACTTGTTCCAGTCGTTCGACAAAAGTCCACATCGCCTGTCGCTGCTCACTTTGTTCGAGCTGCTGCCGCATCCGCTGCAATTGTCGTTGCGCATCGGCCAATCGTTCTTCAGCCCGTTGCGAGGCGGCTTGTGCCGCATCCCGCTGTTGCCGCCGCAATTCCTGCTGTCCCTGTTGTTGCGCCTGTCGAGCGGACGCTATTTGCGAGGATGTCTCCTGATCGTTCAATCGTTCGATTCGATTCTGCAAAGCGTCCGTTTGTTCGGCTAGTTTTTCCCATGTGGCTTGCAATTCAGAATCACTGGAATCACCTTCTTCCAATTGCCGTGTGATCTGTTGCTGTTGGTCGGCGATATTCCGCAAATCGTCCGACGCTTCGGCGACGACGTCTTGCAAAGCTTCCTCGCGACTGCGATCCGTCCCCGCCAATGCGTCCCGCGTTGCCTGCAATGATCGCGAGATCTCCGACTGTTTTCTCGAAGCCTGTCCAAATCGTTCCGCCTGAAGATCGCTCGTCGCCTGTCGCATTTGCTCCGATACCGCGCCGTCGCGCAGTTGTTCGGCCGCACGCTGTAAACGATCCGCAACCATCGGTTGTGTTTCGGCGGCCTCTTTTTGCAAAGCGTCAATCTGAGCGCCCAGCTTGTTCGCCCGTTGAGACAGGTCTTGTTGTCGCGTCGCGAGGGCCTGCGCATCCGATCGAGCATCCGAGGCCTGCTCCTTGCCAGCGCGATCCGTCGCCCCCTGCAAACGCTGCTGATCGTTCGACAAATCGGCCAATTGCCGCGTTAAATCGCGAACGACATCTCGCTGTTTCAATTCGCCAGCGAGGTTCTCCAACTGATCGGCAACGTCCGTCTGCCGCTCGGCAATCTGATCCAAATGTTGCTTCAACGACGACGCGGATTCCGAGGATGCACTTTCCACGGTCGATTTCAGATCCTTTGCAATTCCGGCTAAGTCCCCGTCCGACAGCGTTCGTAAAGATTGCGGCAAGTCGATCAACTGCCGCGATGCATCATCCAGTAGATCATTGTCGCGAAGCATGTCGAGCAGCTGCGTCGAAAGTTGAATCGCTCCCTGAGAAGCGTTTAACTGATCGATTGCCTGCCGCTGAGCCGCGTCGGCGACACGAAGTCGTCGCATGACTTCAGCCTCTTCCCGGGTCTCGTCCAGCAAATCAGACGAAGCTGAAAGCACATCATCACGAGCGGAGCGCTGCTGCGCGGTCGCATCACGCAGTTTGTCCAGGATCGCGGATTCCCGCTGTGCAACTTCCTGAAGCATGACGCTTTCGGAAACGATGGCAAGCTGCCGACGTTCACTGAAACCGCGCTGCTCCGCACCGTCAATTGCCCAGGCAACGATTTCGATCGTGTCACCTTCGCGAAGCTGCAGTTCGGCAGGCTTCAGCACAGCGCTTCCGGAGGCTGCTAGGGGAGTATTTGAAAGTTCCAATTCCCGCAATACGTTGAACTCTGATTCCGCACCTTGTTGTTGCCGCCACTGCGTCGCCGTCCGAATCAACCCAAAGTCATCTTCCGCAGTCCAATCCAAGGCGATCGATCCAGCAAGCGTCATCATGGACGCAGGCGAATCGTTGTCCCACGCAACACGCGGCGTCGCATCGGACTGGACTTGAATCTTCCAATCGGATTTAGACTTTCCTTCGATGCCATCGGTGTCCGTCCAGTGAAGTCGAAGCTCGAGCTCGCTCCGAAACTGGATCGGTTCGAATCGTAACATCGTCCCGTTCGTGTCGGCGATTTCCGCTTCGGACGAAATGGGTGTCTCCGCATCGCTGTTGACCCGCACCAAACGAGCTTGGCGAACGGGTTTTGTCAACTCGACCGACAGCGTCCCGATGGTGCCCGCCATGACTTCCATCCGCGATGCCTCCAACGTGCGCGATGGCAGCCCCGAATAAGCGGGTGGCTGCAACGTCCACTGGTGCTTTGCAACCCGCAGCGGCTGGACGATGCGAACGGTTCGCCAATCCATCACACTGTCGTCCCCGCCGATGGCCCGCAGTTCCAGATCGCTTTCAAGATTGTTCAGCAAAGCGACTCCCGCTTGTCCCGCCTGGCGCAGCGCCAACGTTTCAACGCCTGAGGACGATCGAATCAGCAACCGCGTGTCGTCGGGGATCGCATGGTCGGTATCGCGAACAACAACGCGCAGGCTGTCGCCCGAATAGATCGCTTCGGGAAGCGGATCGATCTGCAAGTGATACCTCTGCGGCCAAGGAAGAGGACGCCAGGGTTGAATGAGTCTGCGAGCGGCGTGTTCAAAGGATGATGACTCCCAACGCGATAGTGCGAACGCCGACGCACCCACGAAGAAAACGCAGAGCCACGCAATTGTTGTGGGCCACGGATCAATTGCCGATGCGAACGACAAACCCCGCGTCCGTCGCCAAGTCTCGTCGACAGTCGATGATTCCAGCGGTCCCAAGATCGCCGCAGGAGAGGCTTGAGTCTCCAAGAACGCAACGGAGCTACTCAGGCGATCACCAAGTCCGAGCTGCTGTTCTTCAATTTGCACCGCGACATCGACGACCGACATTCGACCGGAAATTGTCGGCATGAGCCAACGACGCGCGGCAAGCAACAGCGCGCCAATCACCCCCCCCGACGACACCCACCGAGGAAATGGGCTTTGCCACCGCCAAGACCAATCCACGCAGCCCAGCACGATGGCGGAAGCAACAACGGCGATGACGCAAAATGCTACGCCGCGAGCAACCATCAGAGCGCGAGCGACACGACGGATCGCACGTATCCGACGAAGCAGCGGATGCGATCGCAAAACGGGAGCCGAAGCCGTTGCACTCATTGAACTCTAGAACATCCCTATATCAATAATGAACGCGTGTGATGTTACCGTGCGCTAAGTTTTTCAGTTGATCTTGCGACGTGGTCGCGCTAGGTCATAAGGTCGCTGTACCCATCCGCGGGCTAATGCTACATCTCGTACTCAATCGTTCCGTGTCGAGACGCCCGGCTGATGTGGTCCATGCTGTAAAGTCCAGCCAGTACAAACTCGACACAACTGGCGCGAACCGGGTCGCTGGAACTAGCGTTCACTTCGAAGGCCTTGTCCCAAACGGGAGGAACGCGTTTCAGCCGTTCCGCGTAGACTGCTGAAGGTAGCATGTCGCCGACTTCCACGCGAACACCTTTCTTGAAGATTTCGCCAATTTCGGCAACGCCGTGCTGATCGACATACTTTCTGAAAACGACCTGAATCGCTTCGGCCATGACCGCTTCGAGAACCTGACGTTCACTCATCTGGTGGCTGCCCATCAAATCCAGTTCCAGCTTCCCCAACGAGCTGCTGTAAATGTGCCCCAGGTCGCTGATTCGCGGCACGGCGGGCGTCTCATCCAAGACGACGCTCCGCTGCCTCGCCGAAGCGACCATCGTGCGGAAGTTCGCCAACGAAAATCGAGCGGAGACGCCGGACTGCTGATCAATGTATTTGCTGCGTCGCGCCTGGTTGGTGATCTCTTCAATCACCTCGTACATAAAGTAAGGGACTTGCACGGGGAACGGTCCCCCCAGGTCGATATCGGCTTCTTGCTGCAAGATCGCGACCCCCTGATCTCTCTCGATCGGGTAGTGCGTCTGAATGATGGACCCAATGCGATCCTTGAGCTGCGGGATAACTTTGCCGGATCGGTTGTACGTGCTCGGGTTCGCGGAAAAGAGGATCATGACATCGATATCAAACTTGATCGGGTATCCGCGGATTTGAACGTCGCGTTCCTCGAGAATGTTGAACAAGCCGACTTGCACCAAATCGTCGAGTTCGGAAGTTCGTTCATTGCGAAGATTCCACGATGCATTCGCGGGATCAAGCCGAAGGCAAGTGCTTCCTCCGCATTCATGCTGACGCCTCCGGTCAGTTTACCCGGATCGATTTCGCCGATGATGTCCGCGAATTTCGTCCCTGGGCTCAGGCGTTCGGTGTATCGATGGCTTCGGTGCCACCACGCGATTTTCACGTCTTCCTCGGAATGTTCGGCCACGAGCCGCTTCCCCAATGTCGTGATCGGATTCAGCGGATCCTCATGAACCGGCAAATCGGGATGATCAATGTAGGGCGTCCATTCATCGAGAAAGCGAACCAGCATCCGCATCATTCTGCTTTTTGTTGGCCTTTCTCTCAAGAAATAACATGTCGTGTCCGGCGAGAATCGCTAAGTTGATCTCGGGGATGACCGTGTCTTCGTAGCCGACAATCCCTGGAAACAAGTCGTCACCGGCTTGTAACTGTGCCAAGAAATTGTCGCGAATCTCGCGTTTTACCGTTCTAGAAACCCATCCTGTCCGTCGCAGTTCGGAGAGGTTGGACGCCGATGGGCTTTGAGTTGCAATGCTCATTCAGAATCAAAAATCCATTGGATGTTGCAAAAAACGAATCATCAAATCCGTTGAAGTCTTCCGGCTTTCATTATATACGTCATGCAAGCGGTGACGAGACGATTCGGTTTGCCCAATGCAAATCAGACGTTTCGGCCGACAACAGGTCCATCACGTTGCAAAGCGGAAACCGGAAGGCTCCGCGATTGTTCGTCGTTGCCCGTCCAGCGATTGACGGCTATTCTGATGCTCACTTTCGTCGCGTGGTCAGAAATGAGTGATTCGCTTCATTTGACGCGAGCATCATCTCGGACCGCATGGTATAAAACGCACGGGAACAGACCTTTATTTCAATAGTGAACGCGTTTGATGTTATCTCGCGACAACATTTCTCAGTTGACCTCGCGACGTGGTCGCTCGAGGACTTCAATTCTGGGGATTTCAGCGTTTTACCACGACTCCGCCGCCGCTTTGATCGTCGACGGAAATGTGGTCGCCGCTGCGGAGGAACGTTTTACGCGTCAAACACGACGAAAGTTTTCCGACGCATGCGGTTGCTTACTGTCTTCACGAAGCCGGGTTGACCGCGTCGCAGCTGGACTACGTCGGCTTTTACGATAAGCCACTGTTGAAGTTCGATCGTCTGTTGCAAACCTATCTCAGTTATGCGCCGGCCGGATTCTGGTCGTTCAGCAAAGCCATGCCTCAATGGCTCAAACAAAAGCTGCATTTAAAACGCGTGATACGCAAAGCAATGGGAGGCAAGCTCCAACGACGCATCGTCTTCACAAGGCATCACGAGTCGCACGCGGCCAGCGCGTTCTTTCCATCCCCATTTGAAGAAGCGGCGATCTTGACCGTCGATGGTGTCGGTGAATGGGCGACCAGCAGCATCGCCGTTGGACAGGGCAACCGCGTCCAGATGATGCGGGAACTCCGATTTCCGCATTCGCTGGGAATGCTTTACACCGCGTTCACCTACCACTGTGGCTTTAAGGTGAATTCCGGCGAGTACAAACTGATGGGCTTAGCACCTTACGGTCGCCCGATCTACGCCGACAAAATTCGCGATCATTTGCTGGACGTGAAGCCGGATGGATCATTTCGCATGGACATGCGGTATTTCAACTATTGTCAAGGATTGACGATGACGTCTAGAAAGTTTGACAAGTTGTTCGGTCAGCCCCGTCGGACGCCGGAGTCAGACATCACACAACATCACATGGACATGGCTGCTTCAGTGCAATGCGTCACCGAGGAGATCCTCTTACGAATGGCCAGCCACATTCATCACATTACCGGCATGAAGCATCTGTGCCTTGCCGGTGGAGTGGCCTTGAATTGCGTGGCCAATGGTCGTCTGTTGCGCGAAGGTCCGTTTGATGATCTGTGGATTCAACCCGCGGCGGGCGATGCGGGAGGCGCCCTGGGAACCGCATGGTTTATCTGGCATCAATTGCTGAAGCAACAGCGCGCGGTGAATTCAGCCGACGCCCAACAGGGTTCGCTACTGGGACCATCGATCGATGGGAATTCGGCGATCGATTGTTTCCGGCGCAACAATGCCGTGGTTGACACCATCGATGATGAGGCAACGCTCGTGCAAACCGTTGCTTCACTTCTGGCCGATGGAAACGTCGTCGGCTGGGTGCAGGGACGGATGGAGTTTGGTCCGCGCGCACTGGGGAATCGAAGCATCTTGGGCGATCCGCGAAATACGCGGATGCAGTCGACGATGAACGTGAAAATCAAGTTCCGCGAATCCTTTCGTCCGTTTGCTCCGTCCGTCTTGCAAGAGCATACGTCGGAATATTTCGAATTGGCAACGGACAAGACCAGCCCTTACATGTTGTTGGTTGCCGAAGTCGCCGCGGGACAGCGCGCATCCAACGGTGACGGCGATGACAATGCAACTTTGGGCTTCGAGCGGCTGAAGCAGGTTCGGTCCACAATCCCCGCCGTGACGCATGTCGATATGTCGGCTCGCGTTCAAACAGTTTCAGCCGACCGGTTTCCGCTCTATTACAAATTGATCGAGGCATTCGAAAACCAAACGGGCTGTCCTTTATTGATCAACACCAGCTTCAATGTCCGAGGCGAACCCATTGTCTGTACTCCCGAAGACGCTTATCGCTGCTTCATGAACACGAACATGGACGTCCTGGTGGTTGGTCGGCATGTCTTGATCAAATCAAAACAACCGCAAAGGAATTTGCCCCCGAGCGATGCCTATCTCAAACAATTTGCATTAGACTAGTGGATGATTTGGCCTATCGAGCCATCACCTTAAGGAACGGTCGATCAACGAATAGCTCGGCGGTCTTCGTCGAAAGTCTCGGCGAGTTCTCCCGAGGTAAGCACCAACGCATAAGTTTTTTCGTTTAACGGCAAGCCGAAGGCGACGTTTTCC
>JAWKTL010000006.1:0-232762 GCA_041399105.1 Pirellulaceae bacterium
GGGCGATTGTCGAGTAAGGCAACGCTGATTCAGTTTTCACCAAGTTGTTCACCTTAGCGACCACGTCGCCAGATCAACTGAGAAACACTAGCGCAAGATAACATCAAACGCGTTCAATATCGATAGAGCGCTGACATGTCGTTCCCGCGGATAACAACGCAAGGACAATGCAGCCCAGCGCTCAGAGGAGTCGGAATGACATCAATTGAATCGACGATGAAGAATAATACAGGGGTCGGTGCATGTGCGAATTGCGGGACAGGCAACCCCGAGTCATCAAAGTTTTGCTCCGGTTGCGGAAAGTCGCTGTTTGAGCCCTGTAAGAAGTGCAATAACCCGTTGAGAATCGGGACGGCATTTTGCGGGAACTGCGGCTTCAACGCGCAACAGGCGTTTGTGTCGTTGCGTGAAGAGCTGAAACAGACACTGCGTCGCGCGATGGAGCTGGGGAAATCTCATCAATACGAAGACGCGATCTATCTTGCGGAAAGCGTCAGCAATCCGCCCGATTTTCGTTTTCAAGATCTTGCCGACAAAGCGAAAGAACTGCATGAGAAACTGCTGCAGCGGCGTGATAAGCATGTTGAGCAAACCACGAAGGTTGTGGAATCGGTGCGAATCGCTTCCCAAGCGGGAAAACTGGAGGAAGTGATCAAGCTGATTGGTTCGGTTCCACAAGCCTTGCTCCCTGAAGATGTACGGTTGATGGGAGAACGCGCCAAACAGATGCTTGGCCAGACACATCAACTTTCGCTGCAAGTCCGTCAATGCGTTGAAAAACGCGACTACATGTCGGCGGGAGGTTTGTTGGATCGTTTGCTGCAGCTGGAGCCCGATAATCCAAATTTCAAACGAGTTGCGTTGCAGGTTGGCAATGAACTGATGAAGTCCGCGTTGAAACATTATGAGAGCGGAAAGCACGCGGCCACCAACAAGGAACTGGCGAGCGTCCCCTTGGTTGCCAGGAACGAAGACTACCGCAAGTTGCGGGCTGCGACGGACGAAGTCTTCTGGCTTCGCAACCACCTGGGGCAATCCCCGTTTGCAACGCCGGAATTGGTGATGCTAAGTAAAAAACTGCTTAAGCTGACGCCGACCGATCAGGACGCCATCAAGATGCACGAACAGTTGTTGCAGCGCGTCGAGGCGACTCCCGCGAATCAGCGCGGTATGTACGCGCGATGGCAACAAGACGCACCCGAGTTTTATCGGTGTGAAGCGGACCGCCTAAGCCGACTACAATCTGTCGACACTTCGGCCTTGCCGGTATTCAACGAGCATCCTTATCGATTCGCCGTTGCCATTGGGCTTGCCCTGCAGGGCGTAGGGAAGGCGAAGTACGATTTGCGGTTTGCGGGAAAGCAAGAGGAATCGAAGTTCAAAAAGCTTCTCAGTCGCAAGAAGGAATCCGGGGCGACAGCCTGGGGTTTGGATATTGGCCCTTCCGCAATCCGGCTTGTGCGGATGCAATTGGATTCACCGGACGCGAAGCCGGTGATCACCGACGCGGAACTGCTCCCCTTTGAATCGCCACTGTGTCGTCCCGGGGCGGAGATGACCGGTTCAGTAGCCATTCGCGAAAAACTGGACGACCTCATTAAGCGTTATCCGTTGACGGAAGAACCGGTTTGGGTCGCCAGTCCGGGAAGACAAGCCTTGGGCAGGTTTCTTGAAATGCCCCCCACCGATGACAAGCAACTCAAGAAGTTGATCGAATCCGAAGCGGAACATCAATTCCCAGTCCCACCCGATCAATTGGTGTGGCGTCACTGGACCGCCCTACCCACCAGCGATGGTGTCGCGCCTCGATATACCGCGATTATCGGTGTTCGTGATTTTGTCGTTCAACAGCAAATGCAACTGATGCGCGAAGTCAACATCGAACCGATCGGGATGCAGGTCGAGCCTCTCGCACTTGCCAATCTGATCAGTTATGAATTCGCCGACACACTGCGTACCGAAGAGTTCACGATCACCCCTCCAGCCGTTGCCATGCTCGATGTTGGTGTCGAAACGAGCATCATCGTGGTCTGCACGCAGAACGCTTTCAGTTACCGAACATTTGATATGGGTGGCGATCTCTGGTCGTCGACGATCGCTCGCGAAACGAAAGTTACCATGAATCAAGCCGACGAAAAAAAGCGGCGTCTGGTCGAGCATTCGTTAGTCGCCCCGTTGTATACCGCATTGGAAGAACCATTCGGACGCTACAACCTTCGCCTCAAGCAGCTCTTTACGGCATGCAAGCGAGACTTGGGTGAAGTGGTCATGAAGGGGCTTTGGTGTACCGGTGGTGGCGGCCAAATTCATGGCTTTATGGACTCAATCTTCTCGGACGAACAATGATATTTACAATTCGACGGTTAATTTTCTTATTCGTCCTGTTGCCATTTGCCGTTGGTTGTGGTGGCGGCACGGACGACGACATGATGGCGCGCGGCAAGGCGGTCGCCGAAGCAAGACGCGCCGAGCGTGAAGCCGACGCGAAACTCGAAAGCTCGAAAGCGAACGTGGCGGCACCACCGAATTCGGACGTTTCAACCGACTCCGAAAAACCGGCTCCGGGTCCCGGCAATAAGCTCGCGGCGAAAGAACCCGCAGGTGCCGAAACTCCTGCAACAGCAGCGACGGCGACCCCGGCTGATCGCGGCCACGACGCCGAGTCCCCGGTTCTCTCGACTGAACTTCGCCCCGATCCGGTCGACCAGCGAAAGCCCGCCACTGCGTTGTCTTCCGAACAGCAAGACGCCAAGTTAATGGAGAACCTGCGTCTTCTGGGAGCCGCTTGCGCGAAACACAATGAAAAGACCGTCGACTTCATGGACTTGACGGCGCCATCGGGACGTCCGTTGTTGAGCTGGCGTGTGCGAATCTTGCCCGCTCTGGGTTACCAAGAACTTTATAATGCGTTCCGCCTGGACGAACCTTGGGACAGTCCGCACAACATGACGCTGTTGCCGCGAATTCCCGATGTATTTGTTTCCCCACAACGTTGGGATGCGAACACAAATCTGATGGCGATCCGGGGTCGCTTCACGTCCGGGTCGCGTGTCTGGTCGACAAATGATGGATTGCCGACGCTTTCCATCGTGGAAGTCAACGATTCGCTGGCGATCCCGTGGACGCAACCTGGTGACTACGAAGTTGCCTACGAGATGAGTAAGCACGGTATCGGCAAACTTCATCCGCAGGGAACGTACGCTTTGACCTTTCTCGGCGAATCGTATCTGATTCCAAACGAATTAAGCGACCAGGAACTCTACTTCATGTGTCGCTTCGAGGAGTCGAAGGACTTGGCGAAGCTCGGCTTGAAGTTTCCTCCATCAAGGCTTCCTTCGAGTGCGATCGCGGCGACGCGGAATCAAGCGGATGCTGCAATGGTGGGCCAAGCGGATACACCCTCTTCGGCTGATGGTTTCGGAAACGCTTCAGCCAACGCCGGCATCCAGACACGCGCCGCTGACAACAGTGCGACAAGTTCCGTCGCGTCAACCGACGTCCGCAGCCCTGTCCCTTCACCGGATTTGATCCGTCAATCGAGCGATAAGTTGCGAGATATGTTCGGCAAACAAATCGGAGAGGCCAAGAGTCCCAAAGAGAGAATCGCGGTGGGACGTCTGTTGCTGGAACATGCCGAACGTGTGCAGGAGGATGTGGCGGGACAGTATGCATTGCTGCAGGCGGTTCTGAACTTGGGATGTTCCAATGGCGATCTCTCCCTGGCGTTGGCGGCCATCGCCAAGTTGCAAGCTCGGTTTGATTTACCCGCAGGCGAATTGGAGCTCGATGCGGTTCGTCGATTTCGATCCGTTGCGTACGCACCTCATAACGACATTGAAATCCAAGGTTTCGGCAAACTGGCCGCCAGTGCGATGCAGCGAGCCATCGTCAACGGCGACTACACGTCGGCCGCCCTCTGTTCAAACCTCATGGAGAAGATGATTCGATTGGGAGACCGATCGATGACATTGGAAACGGTCGAGCAATTAGACAAGTTCAACACCATCGCCAACAACAAACATAAGAGCACCATGTTGAGCGTCGAAGTGCTGAGCAAGAATCCAACCGATCCCGAAGCCGCGGCGATCGTGGGCGGGTACTTCTGCTTTGTACGCGGCAGTTGGGACGAAGGGGTTCGATTGTTGCGTCTTGCCTCCGACAATCAAATAAGTCGAACGGCGATTGCCGACAGCAGCGCCTCCGCGACGCGAGACCCGCAGACGATGATTCAAGCGGGGAACGCTTGGTGGGATCTAAGCGAGGCGTCGAAAGATCCGTTGGTCTCCGAATACGGGCGCGGCCGCGCCATATATTGGTATAAAGAAGCCGTTCCGATGCTGGGGGAAACGTTGGATCGGCTGCACGCGACCAGCCGGTTGAACCAGTACGGCAACCGACCGCTTGATTCCAGTTTGGTCGAAAAAATCGAACGAATCGCTTCTTTGCGAAGCCAGGAGGCGACTCGGTTTCCCATTGCGGGTAACAACGACCGAAACAGGCAACCCGGCGTTCCTAGTCAGGATGGAAACTTCGGGAATCCGACAAATCCCCCTGCCGCTGGATTGGACGGACGAAGTGCGGAACAGATGGCAAGGATTCGCAGAATTGAAGATGGAGGCTGATCCATCCGATTCACCACTTGCCATCAGACGCCTGCATCCATGGAGACGCAGGCGCTTGTGATGAAATAATCACCTGTGCAACGGTCACCCGCGCAACGACTACTTCGCGTATTCAGCGCCGAAGAACTCTTTGCTGCCGGCAACATCGGGCTTGATGGTTCGCGAGCCTTCCTGCCAATTGGCGGGACAGACTTCGCCGTGCTTCTCAAAATACTGCAAGGCTTTGATCATTCGCAACGCTTCGTCAACACTTCGTCCCAAGGGAAGATCATTGACGACTTGATGGCGGATGATGCCATCTTTGTCGAGCAGGAACAGGCCGCGGAGCGCCACGCCCCCGTCGAGCAAGACGTTGTAATCGCGTGCGATCTGCTTGTTCAAGTCGGCCACAAGTGGGTAATCGATGTCGCCCAGACCACCTTGATCGCGAGGGGTGTTACGCCAAGCCAAGTGAGAGAAGTGGCTGTCGACGGAAACGCCAAGCAGTTGCACGTTGAGTTCTTCGAACTTCTTGGCGGCGTCGCTGAAGGCAATGATCTCCGTTGGGCAGACGAATGTGAAATCAAGCGGATAGAAAAACAGGACGACATACTTGCCGCGATAGTCGCTGAGGCTGATCTCTTTGAAGGAACCATCATTCATAACCGCCGTCGCGGTGAAATTCGGGGCTTCGTGAGTCACAAGTTGTGTCATATCGATAGGTCTCCTTGATTGTCGTCAATAATTTAGTTTGAATGCTGACCTTCATCAATGATGAACGCGTTTGATGTTATACCGTGCGTGGTCCGAAATGATGCCTTCGCGTTGAATGAAGCGAATCACATCATTTCGGACCACGCGACGTATATCATGCGTTAACGTTTTTCAGTTGATCTTGCGACAGGGTCGCTCTGGAGATTGTAAGTCGAACGGCAATGATGGAAAACTGGGCTGAAACGACCGAATCCGGGAAAACCCTTGCCGCTTGTGTTAAGCTAGATGGTGTGTGGTCCGCAGTGCCCCACTGGCATCAAATGTGGCGAACGGCCTCACTTCCGTCGACCCGACGCTTATACCGTGCGTGGTCCGAAATGATGCCTTCGCATTAAATGAAGCGAATCACCTCATTTCTGACCACGCGACGCTTATAATGATCACTTACCGTCAAACCGAACGAATCCTTCGTTTCATTCCCGCCTGGTAGAATGGAGATCCTTGACCAATGCGAGTTCTGCAAATCTTCCTTTTGTCGTGCGTCCCGTTTTTCTTGACGCCGACGATCAGCTTCGCGCAGCAAGCCGCCGATCCACAATTTGCGATACCTGCAACCGATGATGGCCTGCCGGGGGCGGGGCCTCTGCGACGGGCGCCTTGGTTCCAGAACCTGTGGTCCATTCGCCGCACCGCATTTGCAAAGCAAGCCGAACAGGAGCAGGGAGCGATCGTTTTTCTTGGAGACTCAATCACGCAAGGCTGGGGACCGACGCTGTACGAGCGGTTTCCTGAACTCAAGGTTGCCAATCGCGGGATCAGTGGCGACACCACGCGGGGCGTGCTGATTCGCTTGCGCGAGGATGTCCTGTCCCTCAACCCCGCCGCCGTCGTCCTGTTGATCGGGACCAACGACTTGGAGGAAAAGGCGGAACCCGAGGTGATCGCAAACAATCTGGAACTGATCATTCAGGAACTCAAGCAGCACAGCGAGACGATGCCGATCGTGTTGTGCGAGGTCTTTCCAAGTTCCGCTCGGAAGTCGCGTTCGAGCGAGCAGATCCGCAAGCTGAATGAACTCTATAAGTCAAAGGTTAAAGGGGACCCTCAGATCACCGTCATCGACACCTACAGTCTGTTTGCCGACGCCGATGGAGACGCCAAAGTCGAAGAATTCCCGGACCTGCTGCATCCCAACGGAAAGGGTTATGCAAAATGGTCCGATGCGTTGCAGCCGATTTTCGCCACTCTTGGATTTATGGAAACCGAACCGGATAGCTTTCAGATCGAACCGGGATTTGAAAGTCTTTTCAACGGCGAGGACCTTTCCGGCTGGGGGTATCGTGAGAAAGGTTCGCTCGAACCGATCAAAGCCTTTGAAGGAACGAAGAGCGACGACGGACGCTATGTCGCCCTCAACGGTCGGCTGATCGTCACGACGCCTCCTGAAGGACGCAAGGTTCAGCAGCTTTGGACCGTGAAGGAGTTTGACAAGGATTTTGTATTGAAGCTTCAGTTCCGCGCCACGCCGAACGCCGATTCGGGTGTCTTCATTCGAGGACCCCAGTTGCAGTGCCGCGACTACACGCTCGCCGGTCCATTTAAGGACTTAAAGCGTTACCGACCGCAGCAGTGGAACGATTTGGTGGTGACGGTCAAAGACAATGTGGCGCATTGCACTTGCAACGGCGAAGTCCTTGACGCGGCGATGAAGCTGCCCGATTCAGGGCCTATCGGCCTGGAAGGTGATCGGGGACAAATGGAGTATCGTCGCATTCGCATCTCGACCAACAAACCTTTCGCCAAACCAGCAGGAACCCCGATGATCAGCTTCAACAAACTGACACCGCAAGAAGAATATGTGATCGTTCACAAAGGGACCGAACGCCCCGGAACAGGCGCTTTGCTGAAGAACAAAGCCCCAGGAACATATATTTGCCGTCGTTGCAACGCTCCGTTATACAAGAGCGAAGACAAGTTCGAGAGTCATTGCGGCTGGCCGAGCTTCGACGACGAGATCGATGGAGCGGTTCGCCGTAGCGTGGACGCTGACGGCAGACGGATCGAAATCTTGTGTGAACACTGCGGCGGCCACTTGGGTCACGTTTTTCTTGGCGAGGGATTCACGAAGAAAAACACGCGACATTGCGTTAATTCGCTCTCCATGGCGTTTGTCAAAGAGGGAGAAGAATTACCCCCGGTTGCATCCGCGCCCGAAGCGAAGAAAGAGTGACACGCGTTCGACGGCTGTGATAGTACGTCGCGTGGCCGAAAATGAGATGATTCGCTTCATTAAATGCAAAAGCATCATTCCAGACCACGCACGGTATAAGCAGCAAATGCTGATCAAGCATCACCGGCGAGAATCTGACCGATCAGAATCCAAATGCCGGTGAATGCGATGCCTAAGCAAGCGTGAAAAAAATCGGCAGTCATGATTGTGGGATCCTTCAAGAAATGGGGACGTCCATAAACCGCTATGGCTTCAATCCATGGCCCATCAAATTTGAGATCCCTCTCGGTTGCTGATTCCGAAACCGACATCGCTCCGCCGAATGCTGATTCATGTTCGGCGATGAGATTGCGATGTACGGTCCGATTTGTCAGCTCATCTTGAATGATCGACAGCCCGCTTATCAAAGATCGATTTTTTTTGGACGCACGTTCTTCCTTGCATATTCGATATGACACGTCGTGCGGCCGAAAATGAGGGGATTCGCTTCATGAAATGCAAAAGATTCATTCCAGACCACGCACGGTAAAGCCGCATGTCGCTTAAGGTCACCGACCGGCTTGACGAACCTCTCGATTCCGCCCTGGTCGCATGGCTGCGCAGCGACGAGGTTGCACCAGTGATAGCCGACTGGAACGTCAACCTCGAAGTTTCGGTATCCCGAACCACGCGGCTTCGTGATCGATTTGGCCCCGACCGCACGGCCGCATTGCTGACGGTAATGGCTGCGCGGCGCAAGGCGATCGCCAAATGGGGGCCGGGAAACTGGTTGGCGACCGATCGTGGAATTCAACAGGCGACCGATGGGGGGATCGCCGCATATAAAGCAAAACGCATTCCCGCCGGGATTCCCATTGTCGACTGGTGTTGCGGTGTCGGAGGGGAAGCGATGGCGTTGATGCGGCGGGGGCCGCTTACGGCGATCGATCGTGATCGTGTCATCGCCGCCATGGCGGAACATAACCTCGCGGAGGCGGATCGAACACGACGAGGCGACGATCCGCACATCCCCAATCACTCGTGGACGGTAATCTGCGATGACGTTGCGAATCACCCGCCATCGACCGAATCGTGGTTGAACGTCGATCCTGATCGCCGCGGCGACGAACGATCGACGGCCAGCAGTGCTCGTCTCGCCGCCGACGCGGCCACATTTCAGCCGTCATTGAAAACATGGATGTCGGTCGCGGGAACGACGATCGGCGCGTCCATCAAGCTTGCCCCGGCGACAATGCTGCCCGACGCGTGCCGGAATCTGGGGGAGACCGAATGGATCAGTCGCGGCGGAACATGTCGTCAGCAAGTGCTGTGGCTTGGCGAGTCGATCCGACCAGGGACGACGAAGGCGACCGTCATTGAAAGCGATGGCGCGTCACAAAGTTTCGTCGGCGACCCCTTCGAGGAGGCGACGATCTCCGATCAATGCGATGCGTATGTGTATGATTTCGACCCGGCGCTCCGAGCCGCCGGGCTCAGCGGAGCCTTCGCGCGAGCCAACGGCATCTCCGCGCTCGGTGGCCCCGCCGGATACTTTACCGGATCGGTGAACTTAAGGAACACGCTGGCGCAGGCGTTTGAAGTTGTTTGGTCGGGACAAGCCGATTTGAAAAAGATTCGTCAAGCCGCGTCGTCGCTTCAAGGACGCGTCAGCGAAGTGAAGACGAGAGGGCTGCCGTGGCATCCCCCCACGATTCTAAAACGTCTGGACAAAAAGAAAGGCCGGCAGTTGGTCCTGCTGGCCAGTCGCATCGATTCCCACAGCGGAGCCATATTGGCCGTTCGCTGTGCATGATATCTGATCGCCGGGGCCAGCGATCATTTCTTGATGACTTCAAATCCCTTCGCAAACGCTTTTTCTCCGAACAACAATGCGAGTTGCTCATCCCCTTCGGCACTGCTGGCTTTGCCTTTGCATCCGCCACAACAGAAACCGACGGTGACATTGTCAACCTTGATGCTTTGCGCATCGTTTACCGGGCGACCGGCGATGGGGCATTTAACCTGCTTGGCTTGCTTGGTGGCAACCAACTGCATGTTGGCTTTCGTTGCGAACTTTTCTTTACCGGCTTCGAACTTCGCTTTGCAACCTCCACAGCAGAAGTAGACGGTCGCGTCCTTATACTCCGTCGAATCACCGGCGGTGTCGACAGTGATCGCCTTTCCGGCGACAGGGCATTTGCATTCCTTCTTATCAGACTCTTCGGCGGCAATGCCGACCAGGGTTGGCAGGAGCGTCACCAACAAAGTGAACGATAGGAGAGTGGTAAGTTTGGTCATCTTGATTTCCCGTGCGTAAAAGGCTTGGAAGGCTTCAATCCGGGGAGCGTATCGCATCCGAACAGAACGTCGCAATAGATTTATGTTAGCGAAGGCAAACAAACAAAGCAAATCGATCAATTTCGCACTTCGTTTCAGCTCGTTCTATGATTTCGCTATAATCTGCGTGGTTGGATGGCAACTTCCCAGGACATCGAAAGGTAGCAAGCATGAACGAATCTTCTCAATCTTCCTCCATATCTCGCCGCAAACTTTTGCGATCCGCAAGCGTCGCGGCGATCAGCGGGCTAGCAATGCCGGCGATTGTGACGGCCAAGCGATCCGAAGCTCAGCAGGTGATCGGCGATGGCGATTTCAAATTCAAGGTCCAGCATCAGTGGCCGGAACTGCCCGACCAGTTTACATGGCAAACAACTCACAACGTGGCGGTTGATGCTGACAATTGCCTGTATGTGATTCATGAAGGTCGCGCGGAGGCGAAGGATCATCCATCGATCTTTGTTTTCGATCCCGAAGGTCGTTATATGCGATCGTTTGGACAGCAGTTTCAAGGTGGCGGGCACGGCATTGAAGTCCGACGCGAAGGCAACGATCAGTTCTTGTATGTTGCGGCGTATCAACAAGTCAAATCGTTCGCCAAGCTTTCACTGAAGGGCGAAACGGTCTGGCAGAAGTATGCCCCCATGGAGAGCGGAAAGTATGCCGAAGGGGAAGCGACCAATCCGCAAAAGGTTTGGGGTAAGGATCGGTTTCTGCCAACGAACTTCGCCTTCTTGGATGATGGTGGGTTTCTGTTGGCCGATGGATACGGTGCATTCTACATTCATCGATACGACAAAGACGCCAACTGGGTCTCCTGTTTTGGTGGCCCGGGCGATGGTCAAGGGACCTTCAAAACGCCGCATGGCTTGTGGATCGATCGACGCGGCGAAACACCGACGATTGTGGTAACCGACCGGGCGCATGGCACGCTGCAACGATTCACGCTTGACGGTCAATATATCGATACGCTGACGGGCTACGGGTTGCCGGCCAACATCGATACACGCGATGACTTGATGCTCGTTCCCGAACTCGTTGCCCGGCTTTCCATTCTGGACAAGGATTGCAAAGTGATCGCGCACATCGGCGAAGATGTCAGCCGTCTCAAGGCGGACGGAAAGAAAACCATTCGCAGCAACCCAAGCCTGTGGCAAGACGGGAAGTTCGTCCATCCGCACGACGCTTGTTTCGACAACAACGGCGATATCTTTGTTGCCGAGTGGGTTGCGACGGGACGCATCACGAAGCTGACACGCGCGTGATCCCCTCGAAAAGGATGCATTATACCGTGCGTGGTCTGGAATGATACTTTTGCATTTAATGAAGCGAATCACCTCATTTTCGGCCACGCGACGTATAAATCGCCGATTGATAGATCGTTGTCAAGTTTTCCACGTTGACCGGGACGGGGTTGAACGTTCCGGTCCATTGGGTCGAAGCATCCTGCGCCAGTTGAGGAATGGCCGTCGTGGGAATGCCCAGATCGCGAAGGCTTGTTTTCAATCCCGCCGTGTGAACCAAGTCGGTGACCAATTCAGCGATGCTTTCAACGGCGGTCTCACCGGATGCCGTTGGTGTGATTTCAGCGAGCAACTCGGCATACCAAGAGGCGTGATGCCGACCGTTGAATCGAATCACATGCGGCAGCATGACACCGACGGCTTGACCGTGCGTGACATCGAATCTTGCCGTCAGTGGATTCGCCGTGGCGTGAGCCGCGCCAAGCATCGACGTTTCGATCGCCAATCCGGCTAGGCAGGCTCCAATTTGCATCGCGCCGCGTGCTTCGATATCGTCCCCCGATTGGAGAACGGTCGCCAAATTCGATGCGATCAACCGAAAGGCCTGTCGACTGAATGCCGTCGAAATCGCCGTCCTTCGTCTGGTAACGTACGTTTCCAAAGCATGGGATAGGGCGTCGATACCGGTCAGCGCTGTGACGGTTTGTGGTTGCGTGAGGGTCAGCTCCGGATCAAGCAAGGCGATCGCGCAGGCCGCCCGTGGATCGCCGCACGCCATTTTCACATGGGTTTGTGAATCGCTGATCAAAGCGAACGACTGCGCCTCGCTGCCGGTACCCGATGTTGTGGGGACGGCGATCATGGGAAGCATGTCGGACGTCGCCTTACCGACTCCCCAGTAATCTTTCATCTGGCCACCGCAACTGTAGACGAAGTTGATCCCCTTTGCGCAGTCCATCGAACTCCCCCCTCCCAATCCCACGATCAGGTCGGGCCGAACCCGACGCGCGACCTGGACGCCCGCGTCGACGTAATCGGTCGTCGGGTTCTCGGCGAAGTCATGAAACGATGCAACCTTCAGCCCGGCCGCCTCCAGCGTGCGACATCCGGTATCAAAATGACCCGCTTTGACGACTCCGGGATCGGAAACAACCAAGACAGACTTTGCACCAAGTTCGACCGCGAACGGACCCAACTGTTGAATAACACCTTCTCCAAAAACGATTCGGGGACGTATCTGAAGGTCGAAAGCTTGCATGGTGGGGGATCACGGAGGGACAAAAATTGCGTCGCGACGTAGTCGCTCTACATCAGTTATCGAATCGCTTGTTGTTGTCTTACAATCAATTTGTAGTGGATCTTTAACAAGATCCACTACGGTTTGCGGCTTCGCCGCCTTAAGGCGGTTTGGTACAAAGCCGAATGATATTACATTATATCGTGCGATGCCTGAAATGATGCCTTCCCCTTTTTCAAAGCGAATCACCTCATTTCGGCCCACGCGACGCATAAAGAATCGTTGCTTTAACCGTGAAACATGCTTCCTCGTGAAATCATTCAACGTGTTCGGGAAATCCAAGTGCATACGGGACGGCAGGTCGCTGACGTCCTGGCGGGCCAGTATGTGTCGGTCTTCAAAGGCCGAGGCATCGAATTTGACGAAGTTCGGCCCTATGTGCCCGGTGACGATGTACGAACGATCGATTGGAATGTAACCGCTCGAACCGGCGAACCGTTTGTCAAACGTTATGTCGAAGAACGTCAGCTCACGTTGATGGTGATGGCCGATGTGTCGGCGTCTCAAGATTTTGGCTCCGTGAATCGCAGCAAGCGGGAAGCGACCGCTGAACTGGCGGCATTGCTTGCATTTTCCGCGACGCGAAACGACGACAAAGTGGGACTGACGCTGTTTCACGGCAACATCGATCAATACATCCCCCCTCGCAAAGGGCAGAAACATTCATTGCGAGTCGTTCGCGAAGTGCTGGCGCACGGCAACGTGGAGACGAAGGCAAAGCGAGTCGATAGTCCGCGTCGCAGGCGATGGCTGCCGCTGGGAAGGCGAAGGGCATGGTGGCGAACAGGGCATCAGGCGACGAACATCAGCGGTGCGATGGAGTTCCTGATGTCCGTTACGTCACGCAAATCGGTCTGCTTTGTGATCAGCGATTTTCTGGACGATGACTTCTTGCAGGCAATGCGGAGCGCCAATCGCAAACATGATGTGATTGCCGTTCTGGTCACCGATCCGCGAGAAATCGAGATTCCCAATGTCGGAATGATTCATGCGGCGGATCCGGAAACGGGTCGCATCGATCGTTACGACACGGGAGCGGCCCGCTTTCGACAACAGATTGCCGATGCCTCGGCCCAACGAATTGATCGCTTGCGCCGCGCATTCGGTAGCTCGGGAATCGATTTCATCCATGTCGATGCATCGCAAAGCGTTGTCGATCCGCTGATTCGCTTCTTTCGGATGCGAACACGGAGGATGCGTCGATGAAGGGGTCACGCCATCGTTTTGTCATTTCACTCTCGATCGCCAGCTTTATCGTCGCGCATGCCTCGGCGGAAGCTCAGCCGATCACCAAGAACACGACATCGGGACCGGTTGAAGTGCGAATCACCCTCGATCCGCCGACGCCTTTGATCGGCGATCCGGTGACATTGCGGATCGAGGTCGTCGCGGAAGAGGATGTGGAAGTTCTGATGCCCGAATTTGGGGAGGCTTTGGACCGCTTCGCCGTGTTGGATTTCGTTCCTCGCCAATCGATCGACGCCGATGGAAACACGCTTGCTTCGCAGCAGTATCGGCTGCAACCGCCCACATCGGGCGAACAGTCGATTCCGCCGATCCTGATTGAATATGTCGACAACCGTCCGGGAGAAGTCCCCGCGCCGGAAGGTTATGATGCGTACGAAATCCTGACACCCCGATTGGACTTTAATGTCGAATCGGTGCTTCCCGAAAATGCCTCGCATGACTTAAAGCCTCCCCTTGGTCGATTGGAACCGCAATCGGTCGATTCGAAGAACGTCTGGACGTGGCTGACGGTCCCCGCGGTGATTTTGCTCGCCATCGCAACGCCGTTCCTATGGAGGGCGTATGCGGCCAGACGAAGTCATCAGCGTCGGATGAGCGCCTACGAAACGGCTCGATGGCGGTTGGATCAACTGTTGCATCAACCGCGGATCTCGCCCGAAGAGATTGATGTGTTTTATGTCGATCTGTCCAACATTGTGCGTCGTTATTTGGAGGATCGGTTTGAACTGAGGGCTCCGGAATTGACGACCGAGGAGTTTCTGAATTCATTGCAGGAGTCTCCCGACATGTCGCGCGAGCATCAATTGCTACTGCGAGAGTTCTTGCGACATGCCGACTTGGTGAAGTTCGCCCGCGCGTTGCCATCGGAGGCGGATGTTCAGCGTAGCATCGACGCGGCCTCGCAATTTTTGGAGGAAACACGTGGCTGAGATCGAGTTTCGCGATCCGTGGTTTCTGTTGATTGCTTTGCTGGCCCCGATCGTCTATCGATTGGCTTCGCAAACGCGTTCCGTGATCGCTTATTCCTCACTTTCGATTCTGGATGTCGGCCAGCGAACGTGGCGGGTTCGACTTGCCAAACTGCCGGCGTTTTTGATGACGTTGACGTTTCTTGCGGCAAGCATTGCCTTTGCCGGACCGCGCACACCCGATGCCGAAACCAAAATCAGCCGCGAAGGAATCGCCATCATGATGGTTGTCGATCACTCCAGCAGCATGAATGCTCGTGATCTTGTTAAAGATGATATGGGAATTGATCGACTGCAGGTGGTTAAGGATGTCTTTCGCCAATTTGTGTTGGGCGATAGTGGTGCGGCGGGCCAAGGACGCCCCGACGACACGATCGGTCTGATCGCGTTTGCCGGATACGCGGACAGCTTGTGTCCCCTGACGCTCGATCACGGTAATCTCGTCTCGATTCTCAACGATGTGCAACTGGTCCGTCGCGAGGACGAGGACGGAACCGCGATCGGTGATGGGCTGGCGCTCGCTGTCGAAAGGCTACGGACAAGCGAAGCCAAGTCGCGTGTTGTCATCTTGCTGACCGATGGCGTCAACAATGCCGGCACGATCGATCCGGAAAAAGCGGCTGAAATTGCCGCGGTCAATCAGATAAAGGTCTACTGTATCGGGGCGGGGACCAACGGTTTGGCGCCCATTCCGATGCAAGATCCCTTTGGGCGAACACGGCTGGTTCGGGCCGAGGTCGAGATCGACGAGAAGACTCTTCAAAAGATCGCCGATATCACCGATGGCAAGTACTTTCGCGCCGTCGACAGCGAAGGGTTGCGGCAGATCTATGAGCAGATTGACCAGTTGGAACGAACCGAGATCACGGAGTTTCGTTACTTGCAATACACCGAACATTACGGCACTTTCGCGCTGGCTGGTTTAGCGCTGCTTGGCTGCTCGATTCTGTTGGGCTCCACCGTGTTTAAGACATTGCCCTAGCACGGTCAGTTTTCATTTATCGAATTCGATCATTGAAGAGAAGTTGTTTATGATTCCCGATTTTCGATTCGCCCGACCGGATTGGTCCCCCGCACTGTGGCTGGTCCTGTTTGTCGTTGCCGTTCTGTTTTGGCTCGATCAAAGGCATGGAAACGCCATATCGAAACTCGTGTCCGCCTTCATGCAGCGACAACTCGTGCGGCGGCCTTCAAAGCTGCGGCGCTATCTGGGAATCGGCTGCTTCGGTTTTGCCGGAGTCTGCCTGGTGGTTGCGTTAATGCGTCCGCAGTGGGGATTGAGTTATGTGGAGACGCCGCGTGTCGGTGCTCAAGTGATGATTTGCTTGGATGTCAGCAAATCGATGTTGGCCGAAGACACGGCTCCCAACCGACTCGAACGCGCCAAGGCGGAGATCGCCGACCTGCTGACTTTCCTTGATGGTGATCAAGTCGGGCTGATTGCCTTTGCAGGACGGGCCACGGTGTTGTGCCCACTGACGCCCGATTTCGGGTTCTTCAAATTGATCCTTCAAGGGGCGAATCCCAACAGTGTTCAGCGAGGCGGTACCCAGTTGGAACAACCGATTCGCAAAGCGATCGAAGGCTTCCGAAGCGAGAGTGACGTCTCCCGTTTGTTGGTCATGATCACCGATGGCGAGGATCACGATTCGCATCCGATGGATGCGGCGAAGGAGGCCGCCGAACGAGGCATCAAGATTCTGGCGATTGGGATCGGCGACGAAGCAGGAAGCGAGATTCGGATAACCGATCCGCAAACCGGGGTGCAACAGACCGTTCGCGACGCCGATGGCAAAGTGGTTGTAACGCGTTTGGACGGCGCGACGCTGCGAGAGATGGCGTTGGCCACCGAGGGAGCTTACATTCCGGCGGGAACTGGAGTGCTTGATCTTGAAGCGATCTACGACGTCCACATCGCTCCGTTGGTCCGCGGTCAACTGGACGACCGCGGACGGGCGATCCGCAACGAAGCGTTTCAGTGGCCGATTCTCATGGCGATGCTGTTCCTGATCGTCGGCGTTGTATTGACCGGCGGCGGAGCGTTAACTTCTTCTCGTCCGTTTGCTCCCTTGGCGCTGATGCTTGGCCTGATGACAACTGCGGGAGCGGATGAATCGACGTCGATCGGCCAGCAAAAAAGCGAAGATCCCCGAGCGATCTACAACGAAGCGATTACGCATTTGGACAGCGATTTTGACAAAGCCGAGCAGTTGTTCGTCGATGTTCGGCAAACGGCGGGGGTCGATGGCGAGGTGCGCTTTCGCGCGACGTACAACATGGGCTGGGTCGAGGTCAATCGAGCCGATGCGGTGTTGAAGGAGAAGCCGCGGGAAGCCTTAACCCACTTGGAGGCGTCGGCCGATTGGTTTCGCATGGCGATTCGTCTGCGGGACGACGACCAAGCGGCTAGGCATAATCTGGAGATCGTGTTGCGACGGATTTTGGAACTGCGGGATTCGTTGTCAAAGAAGGACGAACGCGAGATCGCGGAGCGAATCGATGCTTTGATCGAGTCCCAACGAAATGTGGTTGCGGCGACGCGATCGATCGTCGATCAATTGGCGTCATCGGACGATCCGAATGCAACGGATGCATACCGTTCCGAATTTCGACAACTCGCCACTCAACAGCGTCAGGTATTGTCCGATTCGCAATTGACCAGCGATCATGTTCATCAGGAACTGGACGTGATTGACGGCAAGCCGGAATCGGATCGAACCGAAGAGGAGCAGCTTCGGATGGCGCAGCTTGGAAACGTCCTGCACTATTTGAATCACGGCAATCAACGCCTTGGCGGTGCTCGCAGCCAGATGCGGCTCCGGCAGGCAGAACGAGCGTTTCGCCGCGCGTCGACCGCGCTCGAAGAACTGAAACGCGCGCGAGATCAACTGCGCGACCCCGTGCAAATCATCGATCAAATTCTTGCCGATGCTTCGCTGACGCTGCGGCTGACTTCCCTGTACACCGAGTTCGACGGCTGTTCCGGCGAAGGGAAGGTATCGACGGAAGGTACTCTCGTTGAGAACAGGCCCGCTTGGCTGAATCAGGCCTATTTGCAGGATCGTCAGCAATCGGTCAGTGAACGAACGTCTGAATTGCATCAGCGATTGAAAGTCGGTCTCGACGAACAACCAACCGATTCGGAGCAGGACCCGACGACCGATTCGACCTCACCGCAGGATGTTCAACAAGCCGAGTTCCTGAAGAAACTGCGGGAAGCATTGCCGTTCCTTGCCGCTGGAGATGAAGCACTGCAGTCGGCCACCGCCGCCTTGGCGATCCCCGATTACTTGCAGGCGGTCGGGAAGCAGCGCGAAGCAATCGGCAAACTTCGCGAAGCGCGGGAACGATTCTTGGATCTTCGGGGACTGATCGAGTTGACTTACGCAACGCAGTCGCAAATTGCGGCGGTCTTGGAACAGCAAGTCGAAGGCTCGGAAACGGATCAGGAACAAGAGGAGGCCTCGTCGTCGAAAGAATCGCGGATCAACGAAGTTCGTACGATCGTCGAATCGTTGCAGCAAACAAACTTGGATCGGTGCAATCGCTTGGAGCGAATGATCGCGGACCAGCGGAAACAGATCGAAGCGACCGATGCCTCGTCCGCAGATGATGGTGCGGTTGATGCGACCTCCCCGCCAGGAAAACAAGATGCGTCGATCTCCGAAATGCAAGCCATGCGGAAAAGGCTGGAAATCGCGGGTCAAATCGTACCGCAAATTCGAGATGCGATGTCGTCGGTAATCGAAGCGCTGAAGCCGACAGATTTTGATCGCCAGGAGGACAAGTCGGAAGATAAGTCGGAAGAAGGCGACGACGAGCCGAACGATACCGACGGGGTCGAGTCAGACTCGAACACAGACGACACGGTTGAAGATCGATCCGAGGAAGCATCCGATTCGTCGGACGATCCCTTTGTTAAATCGAGTCGACATGCGCGGCGAGCCGTCGAGAAGCTGGAAGCACTTCGACGGTTGTTCTTCTCGGTCGTGGAACGACTTCAGGAAGTCGCACAACGTCAGTCGCAATTGAATGATCAAACACAGACGGTCGCGGGGCTGAAGGACGATGCGGCGTTGCAGAAGCAAGTCGGGCCGCTTTCGATCGAGCAGGCTGATCTTGGCCTCGCCGCAGATCAGATCGCGACCGATCTTCAAAACCAGTCCGAGGAATCTCCCGAAGCGATGGCTGGGCATGCGCTTGACGAACAGCAGACCCAACAGATCGAACAGATGGGGCGACGTTATCGAGAGGCCGCGAAGCTGGTCACCGAAGGCGGCCAAGCGATGCAATCGGTTGGAGACGCACTGACAGCTCAGCCCGCAGCGTTGGACAAAGCTCAGGAACAGCAGTCCGTGGCGCTGACGAAACTGGTTGAAGCACTTCAATTGCTGCAACCCCCTGATCCGGATAATGACAATCAAGACCAAAATCAACAGCAGCAACAACAACAGCAGCAGCAAGGGGAGGATCAGCAGGAATCTCAAGCTGATGAAGATCAACAACAGGCGATGGATGCTTCCGGATTGCTGCAAGGCGTCCGCGACCGGGAGGCTCAACGTCGTCGGCGAAAAGAACAAGATCGCCGTGTCTCGCGCGAACCGGTCGGTAAAGATTGGTGACAAACAGATGTTTTTCAGACACTTCTCGGCAATCGCCACGTTGTCCTGCAACGATTGACGAGCCTTTTGGATTGGCAAAATGTCGTCAAACACTCAATTTCAAAAATTCTAAGCACTTCAGCATAAGTCTTTCAGTTAAATCAGCAGTTGAGCGTTAGATTACGGTTCCAAAGAACCGGACGTTATACCATGCGACATGTAACAAGAGCGTGCCGCTGAGGCCGGAGGCCGACATATAGCTTGCCGGTGGTGTAAGCCACCGGATTGTTGCAAAACGATTCGCTTTAGGCCGGAGGCCGACACAATCCACTAAACGCTAATGTGCCGCCCGCCGGGCTAAAGCTGTCATTGTTTCGGCTCCGGGACCTGACGGCCCCGGCAGTTTTTGTTTCGGCCTCCGGCCTAAGCGGGAGGTGAGTGCGCTGCGGCTGATTCCGTTTTGTTAACTGACTTATGCCGAGGTGCTTACGAGCGGCATCGAACATGGTGGCGATCAGCGAGAAGTGCCGTTTCTCAGTTGATCCTGCGACGTGGTCGCTCTAGGGATTGGTCAGGTTCGGTGCCCAGAGCCCATCTCGGACAGTGGGAACTTCGCCGGACGCCGGATAGCTGCGACTGACTGCGGCATTCAGCTTCTGCTCGAGTTCGGCGACGACGGTTGCTTGGTCGGATTGATCGGCGAGGTTCGTCAGCTCGCGAGGATCCTTCTCGTGATCGTACAATTCGCGTCCTTCTTCGCCCGCATCGCCCCATCGTGTGTAGCGCCAACGGGGTGTGCGGATGGTGTATCCCGTGATGGGCGACTTGCCGGGCCGTCGAACTTGGCTGATGGCGAATCCTCGTCCAGCGACGTTTGGATCGGCCAAGATCGGCTGCAGGTCTTGACCTTGTAAGCCTTCCGGCGCGGGGACATTGCATGCCGCGGCCAGGGTGGGATACAGATCGATCAAGCCGACCGGTGTTCGCGCAACCGATCCTGGCTTCTTGACACCAGGACCGGCGATAATCAGCGGAACGCGAGCGCTCTCCTCGAACAAGCTTTGCTTCTGCCATAAACCGTGTTCGCCCAGGTGATATCCGTGATCGCTGGTAAAGACGACGATCGTGTTATCGGTTAAGTTCAATCGATCGAGAGTGTCCAGCACGCGTCCCACTTGTGCGTCCATAAACGTGATACTCGCGAAATAGGCTTGAATCGCCTGACGTCGCAGATCGTCGTTCAACAGATCGTGTTCTTTTTTATGACTTCGCAGCGCCGGCTTGGGAATGTCCTCTTGATCCTGTTCCCATCCTTCGACGATCGGCATCTGCTTTACATCGTACCCCTCGAAATACGGTCGCGGCGCTACGTACGGCGTGTGCGGTCGATAAAATCCGACGGCCAGAAAGAATGGTCGATCTTTCCGCTTGGCGCATCGCTGGAGCACCCATTCCGCGTCGTCGGCCAGCATCGCATCGGTGTGATCTTCGTCGGGACGTGGCGATGCATACCAACTGAGCGTTCCGCCGAAACTGCCTGGACGCAACGAAAAGATCTTCGGCTCTTCCTCCAGCCTGTCGCAACCAGCCGGGTTCAACTCCAGTTCCCACGACGCGGGATCATCGTGGCCATTGGTGCCGACACTGTTGGGAACGTTGTAATGGTACAGCTTGCCGATTCGTCCGGCGAAGTATCCATCCAGCCGAAAGGCCTGCGGAAGGCTCAACTGGGTTGGGATCGTTTGTCGGAAGATCAATGCATTGGCCAAGATGCCCGTGCTGTTGGGATACAATCCGCAGAGCATCGAATTGCGACTGGGACCACACAGCGGGAATTGACAGTAAGCGTGTTCAAATCGCACTCCGCGAGCGGCCAAGCGATCGATGTTGGGGGACCGAACCATTGAATGACCGTAACAGCCGAGCGAATTGTTTAAGTCATCCGAGATGATGAACAATACGTTGGGACGATCCGTCTCCGCTGAGGATCGGTTCGTCAAACCCAAAGCGATCAGCATGAAGGCGATCGCGGTGAAAAACGAATGCGGAAAACGCGAGAAAAATAAGGCAGGCATGTTTCTTGCTCGATGGGGACAAGTGGCAAACAGAACCGGAGAATTTGATGTTATACCATGCGTGCTCCGAAATGATACCTTCGCATCGTTCATGACAGCATGACAAACCGGTGGGGGCGCGTTAGCATAACGCGACATCAAGCAATGTGCGTCCAGTTGAGGTGCTTATTTGAAACGACATGCGACGTACTTGAAATCACCGACCCTACATGACCGATGACGTTACAACGAATTGAAGCAGCGATACCGCATCGTCCGCCGATGCGATTGATCGACGAAATTGTCGAGCAGACCGAGGACTCGATTGTCTGTCGAAAAACCTTTTCGGCGGAGGAGTTTTTTGTGCGGGGGCATTTCCCCGATCAACCGATCGTTCCCGGTGTGATTCAATGTGAATGCTGCCTGCAAGCCGGAGCCGTATTGGTGAGCGACAAGATGCCGTCAAGCGAGTCGGCGGTTCCGGTGGCGACGCGATTGGATAATGTCAAGTTCAAACAATTGGTTCGACCGGGCGATAGCGTCGAGATTCATGTGAAGCTGAACGAACGATTGTCCAACGCATTCTTCATGACGGGCAAAGTTCTGTTGAATGGCAAGCTCGCCGCGCGGCTCGATTTTGCTTGCAGTATCACAAGCCCCAGCGAGGCATCCCGATGAACGATTTTCTGCAGTTGGAAGGGCGAACGTTTCTGGTCATGGGGGTCGCGAACAAGAAAAGTGTCGCATTTCATGTTGGCAAAATTCTGGAGCAGTTCGGCGGACATGTGATCTACTCGGTACGCAGTGAAGGACGACGTGAGTCGCTGGCGAAGTTGTTGCCTGGTCGCGAGATCATGATTTGCGATGTTTCTCAACAGGTTGAGATCGACGCATTGGCGGGATACATCAACGAGAACGGATGGACGATCGATGGACTGCTCCATTCGATCGCGTTCGCCGATTACAGCGATGGCATCAAGCCGTTTCATGAAACAACGCGCGAGCAGTTCTTGCAGGCGGTCGATGTCTCCTGTTTTTCGCTGGTTGCGATTTGCAACGCGCTGCGCGGTTGCTTTGCCGACGATGCAAGCGTGGTCACGATCGGAATCAGCACCACGCGAATGGCCAGCGAAAGTTATGGTTACATGGCTCCGATCAAGGCCGCCTTGGCCTCGTCTTTGGCCTTTTTGACGAAGTCGTTTAGCAACTTTTCGCAAATTCGATTCAATTCGGTCGCCGCCGGTTTGCTGAAAACAAGTGCATCGGCCGGCATTCCCGGTTATGTTGATTCATATCTGTTCGCCGAATCGGTGATCCCGCGCGGGCGTGCGGTGAAAACGGAAGAGGTCGCCAATACGGCCGCCTTCCTGCTGAGCCCTCGTTCGTCGGGGATCTGCGCGCAGCAGTTGATTGTCGATGCGGCAATGGAAATTAACTACTTCGATCAAGAAATCGTCCGGCGAGCAACGCGCAGCCAATGACCTTTTACTGGACACCCGCAACCGTCATCCTCAGCGTCACGATCTTGATCGTTGCCGGGTTGTGTTGTTGGATCAGTTGGCGACGAAGCGGATACGGCAAAGCTTACGGGCGACTGGAGGCGTTTCGATTCCTCATCGTGACGCTGATTCTCATCACGTTGAATCAGCCCGAAGTGACGCAGTCGTATCAACCGTCGCAGCGTCCCTCCTTGGTCGTCTTGCATGATACGTCGGCCAGCATGAACACACGCGATGTTGTCGACGACAAACAGTCGGCAAGTGCCCCCCGTACGCGTTTGAATGTCATCAAGCCGTTGATTGATCCCGCGTTTTGGAAGCCGGTTGAAGATCGCATGGAGGTGATCATCGAACCCTTTTCGTCGGCGCTTCCCGATCCTTCTCAAGGAACCGATCTTCAAGCCGCCTTGACCGACGCGATGCGGCAAAACCCGAACATGCGTTGCGTGGTGCTGCTCTCCGACGGCGATTGGAATGTCGGCGCGTCTCCCGTCGCCGCCGCGACCGATCTGCGGATGCGGGGAATTCCCATCGACGCCGTGGCGATCGGCAACGACGAACGACTTCCGGATGTCGAATTGGTCAGCGGTGACGCTCCAACGTATGGAGTTGTCGGCAAGACATTGCGCATCGCATTTCGTATCGAGAACGCCATGCCTCGCGATCGCGATTTTGTCGTTTCCTTGGAAGGGACCGGTGGCGAAACGATCCAAAAGTCGGTTCGTGTCGATGGCATGGGAACGATTCGCGACACGATACAGTGGCTTCCCGAAAAGGTCGGACAATACGAGTTGACGTTAAGTATTCCCGTTGAACGCGAGGAAGCGATTCAAGACAACAATCGCGTGACGTTTCCAATCGCCATTCGAAATGAAACGCTTCGCGTCCTGCTGGTGGAATCGTACCCGCGCTGGGAGTACCGCTATCTCCGCAACGCATTGCAACGCGATCCTGGTGTAACGGTGGAATGCTTGTTGTTTCATCCCGATCTCGAAGCCGTTGGTGGCGGTAAAGGATACTTGGAGCAGTTTCCCGACGAGAAGGAACTGTTCAAGTATGACGTCGTCTTCTTGGGAGACGTCGGACTGGGCAACGATCAACTGACTGTGCGGCATTGTGATCTGCTGCGGCAGCTCGTCTTGAATCATGCCGGCGGGATGGTTTTGATGCCAGGGTTTCGAGGCTACCAAGCGTCGCTCGCGTCGACCGAACTGGAGGAACTCAACCCGGTCATCATGGACACGACGCAACCGCGCGGCGTCGGCTCTCCCCTCCCAGGACGCTTCGCATTGACGGAATCGGGGCGTCGCAGCTTGTTGACGCGATTGGAAACCGACGATGCGGAGAATGAACAAGTCTGGCGAGGGTTGCCCGGTTATCAGTGGTATTCGGCGGTCGAAAGAGCGAAAGTCGGTACCGATGTGTTGGCGACGCACGACGGTCAGACAACCCGCTTCGGTCGTGTGCCGCTGATTGTCACGCGGACCGCCGGGACCGGAAAGATCTTGTTCATGGGGACCGACGGCGCTTGGCGCTGGAGGAAAGGGGTGGAAGACCTTTATCACTATCGTTTTTGGGGACAGGTCGTTCGCTGGATGGCATACCAGCGAAACATGTCGCAAGGAGAATCGATGCGTCTGTTCTATTCCCCCGACCGACCAGAAGTCGGTAACGAATTGACGCTCAATGCGAATGTTATGGCATCCAGCGGCGAGCCTCTTCGTGAAGGAAAGGTGAGCGTCCAAGTGATCGCTCCCAGTGGTCGAATCCAGTCGGTTCAAATGGCCCCCGCCGGGGAAGACGCTTGGGGATTGTTCACCGCCGTGTTCGAGCCGTCCGAGGGGGGAACCTATCGTTTGATCACAACCTGTTCGCAAACTGGGGCGAAGTTGGAAACCACGATCAACGTCGACGGAGGCGTTCGCGAACAGGTCGGCAAGCCGGCTCGGTTTGATATCTTGGAGGATATCACGCGAATCAGCCGAGGTCGCATGTGCGGGATTGACGAAGTCGACACATTGGTCCGCGAGATTGCTTCGATGCCCGAACCCGAGCCGCTAATCCGTCGCTTTCGCATATGGTGCCACTGGGCTTGGGGCATCTTGATCGTGACCCTGATGGGACTGTTCTGGACCGCGCGTAAGTTCGTCGGGCTCGCTTGATCGTCTCTTCCACGTGAAAACGCTCGCTAGCAAAACCTGTTTCCGTTGATTTCGGCATATTTATCCGAAAAACCTGCAAGACCGTTACAGTTTCACACGATAGAAAGGATTGGAAACGGGTTTTCCAGGAACAGCATGCATGCTTCAGGATGAACGTGTACTGCTTGCTAGCGACCACGGATAGTCAACTGCGAAGGACTGATTGGATGAATCGCAACGGATCGCACACACTTGTCGCCCTGCTTCTTACGGTGGCGGCTGTAAGTTCCACGGGATGCTTTGGCGTCGATGGCGGAACATCCTTGGGAATCTTCGGATTTCCGATTCCTGTCAGCCCCTACTATCAACATCGTCAAGAGTCCGAATTCTGGGAGCACGAGCGTTATGCTCGCGTGCCAATCATCGGTCCGATCACCTCGGGCGGACCTCCCGTCGCTCTCGATCCGCCCAGCGACGACGAAGTCATGATGGCGTTGGAAAAGGCGCGACCGGTGCAAGGCGGCGTCCCCTTCCTGTTTGAACGTCAGCGAAACAACGTACGCATCATCAAAGAGAAGATCGCCGACTACGTCGATCCACCTCGCGTGATGCCTCTCGTTGGGCCGGTTCAACTGCATCACGCCCACTACAAATGCACCATCTACTTCTCCGAGCGAACCATCGTCGGATATCCAGTGCCCCACACTCTGGAAGATCAAGAAGCGGTTGAGGTGGTCTACGTCGATCACAACCACCTGCACATGGTGGGTGACGTCGATCCCGCAACCGTCCCCGAACTGTAATCGATCGCCGACAGAAGCTCACGGCGGCGCATCTCCGCCGCCTCGCCTCCCGCGATTCGGTCGTCTCGACAGCAGCATCCGGCCTGCTTGATAAATCGTGAGTGGTCCGATTGGACATTTGCTTCAAGAATCGCGAATCCTTTCATTGCCATCCACGCAACATGCGTAAGCGACGAAAGCAGATCTCTTAAATGCTTGCTAGCAATACCTCCGCGTACTTTATGCTTCCTTCAAGAACGCGTGCGTGTCCTGCGCTGTGGGTCATGTCATCTCGAACTTTGTGGTAAAACGGCTGTATCAATATTGAACGCGTTTGATGTTATCTTGCGCTAATGTTTTTCAGTTGATCTTGCGGCGTGGTCGCTCCAGGGAATTGAAAGATGCGCCATTAAGACCTTGGTTCGATGAACTCCACGACGCAGACGACTTGGGATTTGCAATACGCTTGGCCGTTGCCCGGTTGGGGGATGGCGTTGTTGTTTGCCGCCGCGATCGCAACGGTTTTCTGGTTGTTGTGGCGTGAAACGCTTTCGCATGGTCAACGGTTTGCATTGCTCAGCCTGCGACTGTTTGCGATCGTCTTGGCGTTCTTGATCCTCGGCGGATGGAAATTGGCGTTCTACGAAACAGAGCGTCCCGATCTGCTGCTGGTTGTTGATCGTTCGATGAGCATGAGGCTTCCCGCCGGTGAATCGGCTTCCGATGCGGATGTCGATCGCTTACAACGTGTCCAGGAGTTGATTGTAAGAAATCGTTGGTTGAACGAACTTTCCGATCGCTATCACCTGGCGGTTTATTCCATCGGTGAAGACGTCGATCCTCTAAGTGACGTCACGAAGCTCGAAGCCCTCGCCAGTGAAAGCCGATTGGGGACGGGCTGTTTCAGCTCAATCAGCTTCAGCTCGGTCGCTCGACGGCCGCAATGGTGCTGCTGGACCGATGGAGTGGTGACATCGGGTCGAAGCCTCTCCGGAAGCGGCAGACACTTTGTCCCGGCAAGACATTCCGTTGTGGATGGTCGTGGGGGAGTGATCAGCCATCGCCCGGAGGTCGCCATCGAAGAAGTGTTGGCGGACGATCGCGCGTTCCTGGGGGATGAAGTTCGCGTCGACGTCCGGCTCAAAGCGGTGTCGGTACCTCAAGGGAGCTGACCGTTGTTCTGAAGGATCGTGATTCGGGATTGGCTTTGGCCACGGAGCGAATTGCCGTCGCCTCCGATTCCACGCGTCAATATTCCGCTTCCCTTCGCCGCCACGCGTTCTGGCTTGCAGAACTTGGAAGTGGTTGTGGAGCCGTTGGCGGGCGAAGTCTTCGACGGCAACAATCGTCGGCGATTCAGTATTCTTGTGCGAGACGATCCGATCGGTGTGTTGTTGATTGCCGATCAGCCAAGTTACGAGTTTCGTTATTTGAAGCATTTGTTGGAACGGGCGCGTGGAAAAGCGTCCGATTCGGAGAACCTCGTCGTCGATTTGGTGAGCGTGCTTCAGTCCGGCGATCCACGATATGCCCAGCAGGATCGAACCGTCGCTGAACTGCCTCCCATTGATCGCGAGTCTTTTGGAGTCGCTGGACGTTGCTGATTCTGTGCGACGCCGATTTGGAACAGGTCGGTGGGCTGTTGCTGTCACGGATCGAAGAACTCGTTCGTAATCAGGGTATGGGGCTTGTCGTGATCGCGGGTCCTGAGCATGCGTTAAGCGTGGACTCGCGATCGCCGCTCTCAGCCATCTTGCCAATCGATCCCAATCAGACGGCGGCACCCACGGGCACCCAGCAGCTTCCCATCCCGGTTGCATTGACGAATCTTGCCGCTTCGACGGGAGAGCTTTCCTTGCCGACTGGAATTTCGTGGGAGCAGATGCCGCCGATTTTCTGGCTGATGCGTACCGAAGCGGTGAGGCCGACGGCAAGCGTCCTTCTCGCTTCGCCGAAGCCGGACAAGGGTTCGCGCTTGCCGCAACTGGTTCCGGTGGTTGCCAGCCAGACGGTCGGAGCCGGCCAAGTTTGGTTGCAGTTGACCGACGAAACGTTCCGATGGAGAAGTGGCGTCGCCTGTTCACAACCTGCACGAAGCCGCTACTGGCTGCAGACAATTCGCCGGTTGGCTCGCAGAAAGCAAGTCGATTTCTTCGACCAGGCGGAGTTGATCGTTGAAGGGCAACGGTTTCTGGAAGGAGATTCCGCGTCAAGGTGCAATTGAGACCTCCCGCCGGCATGAAGCTTGAACAAGCGCGTCTGGAGGTAAGACGAACCGCTGGCGACACCATCGAATCCGATAAAGACGAGTCCACGGACGCGGCGGGTTTGGAAACGCTTTATCCATCGGCTGACAACCGATCATTGCAGACGACGCTAGCCGATCTACGAATGGGAGAATACACGTTGCGGATCGTCGATCCCGAATTCGACCCTCCGCCTCACCCCGTCACGATTCAGGTGGAAAGTGTGTCGACCGAGTTTTGTGCAAGGTCGGGCAGCGGTGGCGGAGATGGCGAGTGCCGCGGCTACCGGTGGTCAACTGCTGACACCGACGGAGGCTTCAGGATCGCTGTTGGATCGCTTGCCGGCGGGTCGTTCGATCTGTTTGAACGAGTTGCCCAGCAAGCCCATCTGGAATCATTGGTTGGTTGCTTTGCTGATGGTGGGAGCTTTATGTGGCGAATGGATGCTTCGTCGCCGATGGGGACTGCCTTGATGAACGAGTCTTCCGCCATTGATTAACCGAACTTGCCGCTCACATAGTCTTCGGTTTGCTTGTTCTTCGGCTTTGTGAAAACCTGCGTCGTCGAACCGACTTCGATCAGTTTCCCCTCGAAGAAGAAGGCCGTTTGGTCACTGCAACGGGAAGCTTGTTGCATGTTGTGGGTGACGATGACGATGGTGTACTGCTCGCGCAGTTCAAAGATCAAGTCTTCGATCGCAAGCGTACTGGCCGGATCCAACGCGGAACAAGGTTCGTCCATCAGCAGGACCTCGGGGCCGGTTGCGATCGCCCGGGCGATACAAAGGCGCTGTTGCTGGCCACCGGAAAGCCCGAACGCCGGCCCGTTCAAGCGATCTTTAACCTCGTTCCAGACCGCTGCTTTTCGCAACGACCATTCGACCAGTTCTTCGAGTTCGCGGCGGGAAAGCCGCATGTGCAGTTTGGGACCGAAGGCAACGTTCTCAAAAATGGATTTGGGAAACGGATTGGGTTTTTGAAAGACGATTCCAATCCTGCGGCGAAGGTCGACAACATCGGTGCGCGGCGACAGCAGATCGGTTTCGCCCATCCGCAACGTGCCGCCGGCATGCGCGATGGCGACCGTATCGTTCATGCGATTGATCCATCGCAGGAATGTGCTCTTGCCGCATCCGCTGGGGCCGATAAACGCGGTGACGCGGTTCTGGGGAATGTCCAAGGAGATATCGTGCAGCGCTTGAAAATCGCCATACCAAGCATTGAAATGTTCAGCTTGAACCGCCGTGACGGTTGCCGGATCATTCGTGGGTGTTTCACTGGGAGCGTTGGTCATGTCAAAAAATTGCTTCGTGCAGCGGTGCGGAGAATGGTTGGCGATCAGTTCGCGGTAAACTTCTTTTCCGCCCAATATCGTAACAAGATTGCAAAAGAATTCATGGTCAACAGCAGGCACAGCAAGACAATGATCGCCGACGCCGAAAGTTCCCAGAAACCGGGATTGTCGTCTCGCGCCCACTTATAAATGGTAATCGGCATTGCCGCGGCATTGTCCATCAGATTTTCAGGACCCGTTCGCTTGCTGACGATTCCTCCCATTACAGCCAACAATGGCGCGGCTTCACCGACAGCGCGGCTCATCGCCAAGATAGCCCCCGTCATAATACCCGGAATCGACGCGGGCAGAATAATCGTTCGGACCATTTGCCATCGCGTGCAGCCTAGTCCCAAGCCGGCGTCGCGCATCGTGTCGGGGACCGCGCGGATCGCTTCTTGAGACGAGATGATCACAATCGGCAGGACGACCAAAGCCAGCGTCAGGCCCGCCGAAAGCACACTTTTATGAAACGGCAGACGCAAGTAGTACCACGGATGCTTGGAAAAGATACTTCCCTTCGACCCTCGATAGACCGTCTGTCCAAGCAGTTCAGCGTCATCAGGCTTCGGGTCTCCCCGGTTGATCACGTTCAGCATGAACGACTGACCGTTGGGGTACATCGCCTCGATTGGGTCGTTGATCTCGAGCAAGCGTATGGTTTTGTCCTCCACTGGGAGCCAGACAAAGGTCTTGGCGGCGGTGCGAACTTGATAATAGCGTCGCGCGCCGAACTCGATGCTCGGGGCTTTGTTTGCTTCGTATGATTCGATCAGTCCGAACATGTAGACGAATGTTGTGACACCCAAGATGCCGTAAACAATCGAAGGGACGCCCGCAAGATTCGTGATGTTCAATTGAACCAAGTTATGAAACACCCGCAGCAGCCAATGCTTTGGCTTGAACTCTTCCAGAAAAATCGCCGTTCCGATGCCAATCGGCAAGGCGGCCAGACCACAGATCGCACAGATGACGATCGATCCGATGATGGCCGGCCATAGTCCGGAACCATCGGGATTATCATCGCGATGGACTCCCGTAATGAACGACCACGACAGATGATCAATGCCACGGAAGAAGATCGTCGAAAGCAGAATAACCAAGATGACGACTGCCTGCACCGCAACCAACATACAGGCCATGCGAAACAGCTTGCTGATGGTGTGACGCTGTTTGGCGCGTCCCGGATCGACCATAGGGACTTGAATATCGTTCATCGTTATTCGTAGGCCTCGCGATAACGACGACGAATGAATTGGCCAAACAGCGTCGTAATAAAGGTCAGCAAGAACAGAGTGAACGCCACCGCGTAAATGGAATAGTACGCGATGGTCCCGGGAATGACGTCTTCGCTCTGAAAGACCTCCACGATGAATCCCGTCATCGTTTGCGAAGGCCCACGCGGATCGATCGTGAACGTGGGGATCGCACCCGCCGCGAGCGCGACAATCATTGTTTCGCCGATGGCGCGCGCGAACGCGAGAAGGAATGCGGAGACAATGCCCGACATCGCGGCGGGCACGACGATCTTGACAACGCTGTCGAAGCGAGTCCCTCCCAAACCAAAAGCGGCTTCGCGAAGAGAATTCGGGACAGCTTGCAAGGCGTCCTCCGTCAGCGAACTGACCAGCGGAAGGCACAGAATGCCCACGGCGATACCAGCCGCCATGGCGTTATATGGCTTGAAGCCTATCGGTTCAAGAATCGTTGGCGTGATGACAACGACGGCGAAGTAACCCAACACCACCGTTGGCATACCAGCCAAAATTTCAAGCACCGGTTTAAGGACCGCTCGTACGCCACGAGGTGCGTATTCGCTCAAGTAGACGGCGGTGATCAATCCCAACGGAATCGCGATCAACATCGCGATGAATGTGATCCGCATCGTGCCGGAAATCAGAGGCCAGATTCCATACTGGTAGTCAGCGGGATTTTTTGATCGACCGATTGTCCATTCGGTTCCCAAGAGGAAGTCGCTGAGATTGACGCGCGAAAAAAAACCGATCGACTCTTTGAACAGAATTGTCACGATACCGAGCGTCGTCGCCACCGAGATCGTCGCGCAAAAGATCAACAAGGCAACAACAATTGCTTGATTTCGCTTGCTCACAGCGCTCGACCGCATGCGTCGCTCTTGCAACGCACGCGGCAATTCGATCGTTTTAACGCTCGACACGTTTTACTTTTTCAAGTTTGCTGGTTGATAGACTTCTGACAGAGGACCTTCGCGTTTCTCTCCCTCCTCGGTCAGATAGTGCGTTCCCGTGACTCGGTTGGCAACGTTATCCACCGCCTTTGCATAAATCTCATCAGGCAACGGAACATAGTTTGCCGCCGTCACAACCTCACGAATGTTTTCCATGTAGAAATCGACGAACGTTTCGACCTCCGCTTTGTCAAGCGATTCGGTATTCAGGTAGATAAACAAAGGCCGGCTGAATGGTGCATACTCTCCCGACTCGATGGTTGCCTTTGTTGGAGACACCTCGTTGCCGGCGGGATTGACGATGGGGACCGCTCGCAAGTCGTCCATGTTGCGTTCGTAATAGGAATACCCGAAGTAACCAATCGCAAACGGATCACCCGCGACCCCGCGAACCAAGATGTTGTCATCTTCATTCAAATTGATCTGGTTATCGCTTCGCAGAGTCCCGTCCTTGCCCAAGACAACCTCACTGAAGTAGTCGTAAGTACCCGAACCCGTGCCGGGCGAAAAGATCGAAATTTTCTCTTCCGGCCACTCGGGGTTCACGTCTTTCCACGTCTTGGCCTCATCGCCGGCGCGGAAGATTTTCGCCAACTGATCCACCGTCAACGACTTAACAAAATCATTCTTCGGATTCACCGCGATCGTCAAACCATCATAAGCGACGGGAACTTCAACAAAGGTAACACTGTTGGCCTGCGCTTGATCGAGTTCCTTCTGTTTGATTGGTCGCGAAGCGTCCGAAATGTCGGTTTGTTTTTTCACGAAGGATGCGAAGCCGTTGCTGGTGCCGTCACCGCTAACGGAAATTTCGACATCTGGATAATGTTCGTTGAAACGTTCCTTGGCTTGATTTGTAATCGGTGCAACCGTGCTGGAACCTTCAACTGCGATCTTTCCAGCAAGTTCGGAAACCGGTCCGGCCTCGCCGCCGGGAGCGACATCGCCGTTTGATGCGACTTCACCGACCGCCGCGCCATCGGATGCGGTCGGACCAGCTTGTTTGGAAGAGTCGCATCCGCACAGCAACAAGCAGGCTGCAACGCAGAAAGCGAACGGTGAATAGCGATTGAATCGGTAATTCATTGGATTCCTAAGCGAACAGAGTTGAATAGTTTTGATCTGCTTGAAGCATTCATGATTTGCCGCCAATCTAACGATTGACGAGTTTCTTCAGCACCCGTCATGGCGTTAATTTTATGTTAAGCAGTGATTGCACGCTGAATCGACCGATCGGGTCTACGAGACCGAATGTGGAACATTTGTCAAGCTTGCTTTGGCTTTGTCCAGGCAACGCGAGATCTGCCGCACAGCCTGACGCAGACGCTGCTCGTTTTCAACCAGGGACATGCGTAGATAACCTTCTCCAGCCGGGCCGAAGCCGCTCCCTGGACTCACGGCGACATCCCCTTTCTCCAGCAGCAGCATGGCGAAGTCCATCGTGCTCATATGACGCCATTTTTCCGGAACCTTAGCCCAGACAAACATCCCCGCCTTGGGAGGGTTGACCTCCCAACCGAGTCGCCGCAATCCGTCAACCAACGCATCGCGACGCTTTTGATAGACCATCGATTGCTCCAGCACGGCCGATTCCGTGTCGCGTAGCGCCACAATGGCTGCGATCTGAATCGCCTGAAACATGCCGTAATCGTAATAACCCTTGATGGTTCCGAGCGCTCGGATCATCTCGGCATTGCCCGTACAGAAGCCGACACGCCAGCCAGCCATGTTGTAGCCTTTGCTCATCGTCGTAAATTCGACCCCGACATCCTTGGCTCCAGGAGCCGACAAGAAGCTGGGAGGCTGGTAACCGTCAAAACCGATGTCGGCATAAGCAAAATCGTGAATCACCATGAAGCCGTAAAGTTTTGCGAGGCGTACGACTTCGATAAAGAATCCCGGCTCGATCGTCGCGGACGAAGGATTGTGGGGATAGTTGATGATCAGCAGCTTTGGACGCGGCGTGAAGTGTTGGCACGTATATTCCACATTCCGCAGAAACTTTTCCGGATCGGAAACTTCCAGCGTGACCACGTTTCCCGACGCAAGGATCACGGCGTACATATGAATCGGAAAGTAAGGGGACGGAATGATCGCGGTGTCTCCCGGCCCCATCAGCGCAAGACACATATGCGAAAAGCCTTCCTTGCTCCCCAGGCACGAGATCACTTCATGATCGGGATCAAGCCGGACGCCATATTTGCGGTAATACTTGCTGCAAACCTCGCGGCGCAAGTTCAACAAGCCGTTCGACTTACTGTAACCATGATTCCGTTCGTCCTGTGCCGCTTCGTTGAGCTTTTCCACGACTTCCGATTGGGGCGGATCGGATGGATTGCCCATTCCCATGTCGATCACGTCGCTGCCATCGCGCCGTTTTTGGTACAGCATCGCGTTGATGCGTCCAAACATGTAGGGGGGCAACCGTTGGACACGATTGGCAACGGTGATTTGAAATGGCGGTGGTGTCGGGTCTTCGGTCGGCTGATCGATGGCCGGTCCGTCGAGGTTAATCTGATCGCTCATCGGGCGGTGTTTCCAGGAATGAAAGGGAAGACACCGCCCATTGTCGCAAGAACGATCTGCTTAGGCTAGGGCTGAATCGACTTGACGAATGAAATCACATCGGCCAAGTCCTGCTTTTTCAGGTCGTTCTCAAAACCTTCAGGCATCAAGGAAACACCGGTCGCCTGCATCAACTCAATGTTCGACCTGAGGATCACGTCTTCTTTTCCCTCGGCGCGTTTGAGCGTGATGCTGCTGGCCGATTCGGCACCGATCATTCCCGTCAACACGCGACCGTCAATCGTTTGAACCACGTAGGTGTTGAAGTTCGGCTGTGCTTCTCGATTGGGATCGAGGATGGCGATCAGCAAATCGGCATTCGATTTGTTTTTCACCGATTCCAAACTGGGCGCGACTTGATGTCCCATTTGCCCCACCTGATGGCAAACGGCGCACTTCTGTTTGAAGATCTCCATGCCGCGCGCACGGTCCCCTTCCAGACTCAAGACGTCCTGGTGTTCCGCGACAACCTTCGCGCGGTTCGTATTCATGCCGCTTGACAACAGAGTCTTGCTCCGCTGAGCAATCCGCTTGTCGGGATGACCGATCAGCACTTGCATCGTCTCCTGGCCAATATCGCTTCGCTTGACCGCCCCCGATTCGTAGGCATCCAGCAGTCGAACGAGCCAGCTTGGCTTATCGACAATGGCCGCCAGGACATCGCGGCGAAGGTCGGGAGTGTAACCACGCCATCCCTTCAACAGTGCGGTCGCCACGAGGTCGGACGACTGCTGCGCGAGCGAGGCGACCGCAGAACGCTGCAATGCGTGGGGAACCTGCGGTTCAAGCAGTGATGACAGGGTCTCAATCGCGGTTTCCAAGTCGGCCTGTGCGAGCATGCCGATGGCGATTTGTCGATCCGTCTCCGTTCGTGATTCATCACTGGCGATATCGCTTGCCTGAGTCATCAGCATGGCTAACTGTTGTTTCAGCGACTCTCCCGTCTTCGTATCCTGAAGCAGTTTCGTGAATGAACTGCCCCGCCGCTTAAGCCCTTCGCCCAATGAAGACAGCAGCAGTTCCTGTGTCGCCGGAGGGACCGCCTTGCCCGCTCCCACCGTCAGCAGATGAATGGTCCCTTCAACCGCCGGAGTCGCTCCGACGATCAGACCGAGTTGTCGGATAATCGATCGGGCTTGCTTCTGCTTCATAAACGCATCGTCCACGATCAGCGATGCGGCAAGTTGGTCGGCGGTGCCGCCGACCGAAGACATCAACGCCGTGATGACCTCGGGGCTGTTGTTCTCCCGCCGAGCTAATTTCGCCAAGCCTTCGATGGCGATGCGCTCGCGCGACTGGCCAAGGGTGAAGGCGAGCTGAAATCGGACGTGCTCGTTTTCATCCGCTCCCATCGCAACAAGCTGTTTCAATAGCTCCGGCGATTGATCGATGAATGGTTCGCTGAGTCGAATCGCATGGGCTCGGACACGCGGGTGCGCGTCGACCAGCCCGATCGCGACGTCGTCGACCGAGAGTGAATCGAGTCCGGCGAGAGAATACAACGCATGCAGCCGACCCAGCGGCTGATCGGTCGTGCGCAGCAGTTTCCGCAACAGCGCAACGGCATTCTTGTCTTGACGTTCCCAGATCAAACGCTGAGCCGTCTCTCGGTTCCAGCCATTGGTCGATGCAAGTTGTTCGACGAGTTCCGGCAAAGGAAGGTCGCCAATCCGAAGCGGCTGGCGGCGTTTCATTTCGGGACTGACCAGTCGATAAATCCGACCTCGATCATTGCCACTGGTCAGATACAAAAACTTCTTGATCTCTTCGGGAATCGAATGCGGGTGCTCAACCGTTTCCCGATACATGTCCAGCACATACAAACTGCCATCGGGCGCATTGACGAAGTTCACGGGACGAAACCAATTGTCGGTCGACGCCAGCAGTTCTTCTCCTTCGTCGGCGCGCTTCGCTTGATACACGACGCGATCCGAATTCACCGACTTGCGATGAACAAGATTCCCTCCCACATCGCCGACGAAGGCGTTGCCTCGATACCGCTCGGGGTAAGCATCGCCACGATAGATCGTGACGCCGGTCGCCGACGTAAAAAAGCCAATCGGATACTCCGTTGGAACCGCATCCTTCGGCTTCGACGGATCGAGCGGAAGGAATTCCCATCCGCCATCGTCGTTGACAACCAGCTTGTATCCTTTGTCCGCCGCTCGCCATTTCTGACGGATGATCCGCCACGGCTCGGGCGGACTGATCCGGAAGACACGCGCACTGGCCCCATCGGCGGCGATGCTGCGGATCATTCCCGATGCAACGAAGTACGGATTTCGCTCGAGATAATTTCTTGGAAAGACAACCTGCTGGATGTGGTCGCTGTTGCTGCAGACGAAACGCGTTCCCCAGTCGTCCATCGAATGACCAAACTGCGACCCGCCCGTGACCGGTTCGAACGTCTCGGTCTTCGGATCCAATCGAAGATCGCTGCCGCTGACGGGAAACAATGCCTTGCCACGATGCTGCAAGTTCATCGGATTGCGTCCGGCGGCGAAGTAGATTCGGTTATCGAGATCCCATTTCAGTCCGTTGGTCACCGCTTGCACATTGTCGCGTCCAAAGCCCGACAGGATCTCTTCGCGAACATCGGCCTTGCCGTCCCCATCGGTGTCTTTGAAGTAAAGCAAATACTTCGGAGCAACGACGAAGACGCCACCGTTGTAGCAGCACAACGAGGTCGGCCAGCTCAGTTTGTCGGCGAACACAACGCTCTTGTCCATCCGACCATCCCCATCGGTGTCCTCCAGCATGCGGATGATTCCCGCATCGGGAAGCCCACCTCCGTCGGGATTCAGCCGAGTCGGTTCCTGCGAGAACGGATAGCCATGCATCTCGGCAACGAACATGCGACCGAACTCGTCAAAGCAGGCATCGACCGGATCTCCCACAAGTGGCTCCGCTGCGACAAGCTCCACCGAAAAGCCGTCGGCAAGCTTGAAGGTCTTCAGCACATCTTGCGGATCGGTGTGCGGAATCCTTGGCATATCCTCCTTCGTGACCTTGCGTTCGACCGACGCAACGTCGGCGGCGACAGCGATCAATGGAAGGGATAAGGATAGAACGAGAGTCGACGTCCAAGCTTGGCGGGAGATGAAAAACACTGAGGTCGTCCTGTAGGCGGGAAGTTGCTTGAAGCGGAGTGACGCTGATCCGCATTCCAACCAGTTTAACAGCCCGTCCACAAATCGGGACCGGTTGCGCGGTTGATGTTGCAAAAAAACCCTAGAGCGACCACGTCGCAAGATCAACTGAGAAATATTGCAGCAAGAAAACATCAGATGCGTTCATTATTGATGCGCCTCAACCATCGGGATCATCAAGCAATTGCTGCAACCGGCCTCGCAGTGGTTCGTCATAACGACTCGGCCAACTCTCGTCGATGATGTCAACCGAGATCATGTCATCGACATGAACCCGATCTTTATCGCGAAACGACGTTAGCTTCATCTTGATCGCTCGTTCCAAGGAAAGCGACAATTGCATCTTCGCCGACAATCGGCTCCCGGCACGCAAAGTTTTCGCATACATACAGCGTCACTTGATCGTTGATCATGGTTTTGGAATCAAACAATCGACTATTGGAATCGCTCGTTTGTTCCGTAGGGCCGTCCAGGAAAGCGAACATGGACGACGGACGATAATGTTTCAAATAAGCCTGCTGAATCCGACCGCGAGCCTCGGCGGAAGGGGACACAAGCACAAACTGCCGTGTCGGGCGTTGCGTCAAATCGAGTGCGATCAGCAGGCGGCTTGCCGCCATCGATTGCTGCGTCATCACCTCGACAGCACTGCGTAGTGTCCTCTGGGCGACTTCGGCAAAGCGATCATTTCCCGTGGCGTCTGCCAAGCGCGCCAGAGCACAAGCAGCTTCGCCATTTCCGCTGGGAACGCTGCTGTCGTGATAGTCCTTTGTCCGCAGAATCAATTGTTCGTGATCGTCAGCGGTGTAGAAGAATCCACCCGACGCCGGGTCTTCAAAATGCGCAATCATCCTTTCAGCCAATTCACTTGCACGAGCAAGCCACTTCGCGTCGCCGTCGGCTTCGAACAACGACACCAGCGCCGTTATGAAGCCGGCGTAATCGTCGACATAGGCGTTCAAGTGCGCGGTGCCTTGTCGATAAGCGTGCAGCAAACGCCCATCGTCGGCACGCATTTCGTTCCAGATAAAGTCAGCGGCGCAAGTCGCCACGTCAAGCATTTGGGAATCCCGCAGCACGCCACTGGCCAACGCGAGAGCATCAATCGCCAAGGCGTTCCAACTGACTAGGATCTTGTCGTCTCGCCCCGGTCGCACCCGTTCTTCACGCACGGCCAGCAGCTTCGCCTTGTCTTCGTTCAGTTCTGAACAGAGCGTTTGAAAATCGAGACCGCGTTCGGAGGCGATCATCTCCAACGGTCGACGCAGATTCAGGATGCTTGCTCCTTCAAAGTTCCCTTCAGGCGTCACATCGAAGACATGACAAAAACGTTCGCCGCGCTCTTCACCGAGCACTTGGAGAATCTCTTCCGGACGCCAGACATAGTATTTTCCTTCCTCCCCTTCGCTGTCCGCGTCTTCGGTGCTGTGAATGCCTCCGCTGGTGTCGACCATGTCGCGCATCAGATATTGCAATGTTTCTCGGGCCACATTGGCATATCGTTCATTGCCGGTGGCTTGATAACCACGCAGATAAATGCCCGCCAGCAACGCATTGTCGTACAGCATCTTTTCAAAGTGAGGGACGAGCCAACGTTCATCGACGCTGTAACGCGCAAAGCCGCCGCCGAGGTGATCGTAGATTCCGCCATCGGCCATCTTCGACAGTGTAACGGTGACGATATTCAACCAGCGATCCTCGCCGCTCCCCTTCCAGTGACGCAGCAACAGTTCAAGGTCCATCGGGTGCGGGAACTTCGGTCGCGACCCGAAGCCGCCGTTGCGGGCGTCGAAGTGTTCCGCTTTGCGTTGGCACGCCAGGGCGATCCAGTCGAGCGAAAGTTCGTCCGCGCCGGAAGCTTCCGACTTTAACGCTTCCCGCAGATGCAGCGTCATTTGGTCGGCTTGTTGCAAGACCTGTTCGTGCTTCGATTCCCAAGCATCGGCGACGGCATCAATAATTTGATCGAACCCGGGCATTCCCATCCGACGGGTTGGCGGAAAGTAGGTTCCTCCGTAAAACGGTTTTCCCGAAGGCGTCAGGAAAACGCTCATCGGCCAACCTCCTTGCCCAGTCATCGCCTGCACCGCCTGCATGTAAATCTGATCGATGTCCGGACGTTCTTCGCGATCAACCTTGATGCAAACAAACTTTGCGTTCAACAAATCGGCGATACGCGCGTCCTCGAAGCTTTCATGCTCCATGACGTGGCACCAATGGCACGCCGCGTAACCGACCGACAAGAAGATCGGACGCTGCTGTGTCTGGGCCAATTCCAGCGGCTTCAGGCCCCCAAGGGTGCCAATCGACCGGATTGTCTTTGTGCTGCAGAAGATAAGGACTGTTGGACTGTGCAAGTCGATTTGGCATGACGAGCGCTTTTGGGGTTGATGGGACGGAAGTGACTTGTTGCCAAGCGTGCAAACAATGTTCCCACCGCAGTGTTGGACATGTCCGCCGGACTGGCAAGGCCCCTGCGTCAAGGACAAAAACTCCGCCCGTCCCGACACGCAAACCCGTTCCGTTGTGTTATACTTCGCAACTCCCGTTTGCCCTCCCATGCCCCGCCCCGCGTAAGAACACCGCCCATGACTGTCATCGATATTGTCGTCCTGATTGTTTACTTCGCCACCATGATCGGTATTGGCTTGTGGGCCATGCGACGCGTCAAAGGTCAAGAAGACTATCTGATGGGAGGTCGCGGTTTCGGCAAACTGTTGCAAACCTTCGCCGCCTTCGGAGCGGGAACCGGGGCTCACGAACCGGTGCAGGTGGGCAGAACCGGCTGGACCAGCGGCCTATCCGGCGTCTGGTCCGCCTTGATGTGGTTGTTCGTGACACCCATCTATTGGTTTACGGCGGTTTGGTATCGACGCATGCGACACCTGACGCTTGGCGATTGGTTTGTGGAACGTTATCAATCCAAAGCGTTGGGCGTCGCGTACACCCTGTTCGCGATCGTGTTCTACATGTTCTACTTGTCGACCATGCTCTCGGCGATCGCGAAGTTCTCCGTTCCACTGATGGGAATCGAAACATTATGGAACCTCGAATTGAAGTACATATTGATTCCACTGATCGCCGGGATCGTCATCGTCTACGGCGTTCTGGGAGGTTTGACCGCCGCTTATTGGACCGACCTGATTCAAGGCATCTTCATCATTATGCTTTCGGTGTTGCTGATTCCCTTCGGCCTGCAAGCTTTGGTGCAGCAGTTCGGGGATCCCGCCACGCAAGGAATGATGGATGGGTTTACGATCCTGCACAACCGCGTTTCGGCCGATAACTTCGGCTTGTTTACCGGACCCAGCGCTGGAGAGTTTCCGCCTCAGTACATCTTCTCGTTAACTTTGCTCGCCCTGGTGGGGATCGTTGTTCAGCCGCACTTTATCGCCACCGGTGGCGGTTCGGCCAAGAGCGAGGATGAAGCCCGGATCGGCTTGGTCGTTGGAAACTTTTTGAAACGACTTTGCACCGCCGGGTGGGCGTTGACCGCTTTGATTGCACTGGCTTTATTGGCGGGGAATGCCGAGATCGCCGCCGATCCCGATCGGGTTTGGGGCGTCGCGGCGCGTGAAATCTTGGGTCCGCTGAATATCGGCTTGGTTGGGCTGATGCTGGCTTGCCTGTTGGCGGCGATGATGAGTTCGGCCGATGCCTACATGATTGTGACTTCCGGCCTTGTGGTCCGCAATGTCTACGCGGCCTACATCGATCCGGATGCTTCGGAAGAGAAGTGCGTTGGCGTGGCCAGAATGACCGGGCTCATTATCATTGTCGGCGCATCGATCGTCGCCATCTACTTTTCCGACGTTTTCGGACAGTTCAAGTTGGCCATCGAGCTTCCTCTTTTGTTCGCCGCTCCATTTTGGATCGGTATGGTTTGGCGTCGTGCGAATCGATTGGCGGTCTGGCTGACGATCGGATTTGTCGCCATCGTCTTCTTCATCCTGCCGACGGCACTTCCGATTCTGAACCCTGGCATGCGGGAAAATCCGGCTTACACAACAGCGACGCATCTTGTCACCACGACGCGTCAGCGAGACGCAACCGCCGTCGATGTCGCGAAACACGAAGCATGGGAGACGGCGGTGGCCAATGCGAAGGAAAAGTACGCGGAGCAACCCGATCGCTTGGAGGAGGTCCTTAAATCCATCGGAACGGCGCCTCCCGAAGCAACCATCGGACAGCCGATCACCATCGAGTCAAAGCGAGGCGGCGAATCGCTCTTCTGGAGCGAAGGGGTCAAGCCCGTTGGCGAGGCTCAATTGGAAACGGTCTCGGAAACGGAAGTCGATGGCGTCCAGCGACTCGTTCAGCGACACGTCGGCCCGATGAAAGGAGCCGGATCATTTAACGTCGACTTTCTCGTCTATCACTGGCTGGGAATCGATTTAGGAAGCGTGTCGAAAGCAACATTGGCTTCACTGCGTCTGCCGCCACGTGTGCTTTCACCATTCTTGTTTCTGATCATTGTCAGCTTTTTGACGCCGCGAAACGATCCCCGGTTGCTCGATCGCTATTACGCCAAGATGAAGACGGAGGTCGATCCCGATCCAGCGATCGATCGTCGGAAATTGGAAGAGTCGTATGAGAATCCCACGCGATTCGACGACCGTAAGCTGCTTCCGGGAACCGATATCGAAATCATGCGACCCAGGATGAAAGACATCGGCGGATTCTTGATTTCGTGCGCCGTCTGCGCTGTGATCATTGGTTTATTGGTCTGGATCGCCGGAATCGGAGCCTAGCGGCATCATCGCCACAGCGTCCCGGCTTGAGCACCGATTGGTCTGCCTTCGGGAGCCAACGTTTGCATCGGCTGTGGACGGGCGATACTGTGGCCTCGAGAGGCTTCTTTCGAGCCGTCACGATCATTCGGATAGGCGCTGTCGGAAGAACTTGCCTCACGAGCGGCCACTTGCTGTCGGCGGCGCAGGTACCAGCCCGACTCGTCGTTCGCTGAAACAAGCCCGGCTTGCATCGTCGAGTTCGTTGCCTCGTCCGCGTTGCTCGTCGCCGCAACTTGAGCGACGTCGGCTGGCGTTGGCGTTGGCGTCGACGGAGCGGAATTTTTTACATAACGTTGCACCGAGCCACTGCCGTCGGCCACCCACTGCAGCCAAGTGTCTTGAAGCTCACGTAAGCTTTCGTATCCGTAATGTCGACGCACCGCAGTCGTCCATTGACTGCCGTTGAGCGTTTCGCCGACGAAGTCGATGAACTTTCGCTTGCCCCCTTGTTCGATCAAGAAACGAGCCACGGAAAAGCCTTGTGCGTAGAGAGGCAGGATGTCGCTTGGATAATCGCGCATCATGAACAAGCGATTCATCGGGATGCCGCGGTTGCTGGACAAGAACTCCCGCAGCATCTGCTCGTGCCTGGCTTTCTCGCTGACATGCTCCACCGTTGTGCTGGCGCCTTCGTCCGCCCACCGCGGCAGCGGGCGACCGAAATGCGTCGCCAAAATCGTGTGCGTCACTTCGTGAGGTAGAACGCTGTCGAGGATTCTTTCCTGCGTCCCCTGAATGGACATCCGGAAATCGCGAACGCCTCCAGGGGTCGGAGTGTATTCCGTCGCTCCGCCGGCCCCCAAGTTCGGCGCATCCTGAACACGGATCGGGCACGGCACGGGCCAAGGAGGCAGTTCGTGTCCCAGCCATTCTTTTGCAAGCTGATGGCGAAACTGCTCCGCCGAATCCCCCACCTGTTTTGCAAACTGTGGCGAACTTGCCTGCACGATAAAGTTCTGCGTGCGGTAGCTTCCATGTGGAACCGCCAGTGCGGTTCCGGTCGACAACAGCATGACAACAGCAATCATGCCGCGAATTAAACGAGCGTCCATGCTCTCAAGCCTCGATCCATCGGGGGCAAAAATTCAAGAGTGCGGAGTTTAATTCCAAGCTCCCGTTGCCCCAACAGCAGTCTCGACCTGGAATCGCGTCGCTGGTCCGGTAGGTCGGCCCGTTATTGAGAACAAACGCTTGGCGAATCGCGAAATTTAGCGTGCTAAAAAAAGATTCTCTTTTTTGCAATTATGCTTAAAGCACTCGATGCTAGCGTCCGGAGCGAATTGCTGGGAACAAGGAGTCTTCAAAGTTTTCGATAGCAAACAGTGGACGGCAAGACTTTTTTATACGTCGCGTGGTCAGGAATGAGGTGATTCGCTTCATTTAACGCCAAGGCATCATTTCAGACCACGCATGGTATAATTCGTCCGACGGACTTACACTCATCACGACCTGCATTAGCGGGCGACAACGTTTCCATCATCGAATCTACAACTCCCATCTTTCGGATACGTCATGTTTGATCCTACAGAAGATAAGCTCGATCGAGATTTCGACGAGTCGATGCGAATGTTCGAGAAAGCAATGGTTCCGATTGCCGAGCCGATCGAACCCAAACAACCCGCACGCGTCTTGATCGCCATCGACGGATCGTCGCAAGACGCGGCGATCATCGAAGCCGCCACCACCTTGCAGAAACGATTTGACGCAACCTTGCTGGTCCTCGATGCGCGAGAAACCGACGATGAGGAAGCGGCCAGCCCGTCGATCGACAGCCTCCTTGCCATTGCCAACAGCGAACGGCTCGCCAAATCCTCTGGCACCAGCTACGACCAAATCTTGGCCGCCATTGAATCCAGGCAGCCCGATCTGGTTGTTCTCCCTTGCCCCTTCGGTCGCGACTTTCAGTCGATCGGAGCCGAAAGCATCGGAACCGTTGTCGACGTTATATTGTCCCGATCCCCCGTTCCGCTATTAATCATTCGAAGCACCGACCAGCCTCTGGCAACCGCCTGCAAACAAGTGGCGATGGTTGTATCCTCCGAGTGCGATGCCGAACCTCTCGCCGCTGGTTGGGCGCTGGGACTGTCGTCCGAAAGCGCGTCGATCTCGCTGGAGGTTGTCATGGACCGCGAACAACTGGAGAACCTACAAGCGATCCTGGAAGTCCTCGTTCCCGAGCGGACGCTCGAACCCGAACAACTCAACACCGCGTTGGCTGAAAGCCACTCGCGTTTGCACGTTGCAATGCAGAAAGCCGCTCAAGAAGCCGGGCTTTCCTATCGACTGGTTCCCAAAGCGACACAGACCGCTCCCCCTTTGGCTGGCCAAGAGGCGGTGCCACAATTGATCGTCCTTGCTTACGAAATCGATGACCACTTCGTCCACGGCTTCATCATGGACCGTATCCGCCGATCACCCCATCCGGTCCTCGTCGCATCGACGCATCAATGAGAAAAGCTCCTCCGTCAACCTCTGCGGTCTGAACGAACGTAACGAGAACAACCGTCCTTGCGGATTCTGGTTTCACGAGGTTAACCACGGAGAAGGGCGATCGCAAAACGAGCAAGCATCGGACTACTTAAGTCGATAAGGACCGGCCTGGGAATTAGGTGACGCAAGCTTCACAAGTCGTCGTGCGGAGCGACTTAAGGTTACTCGTCATCGCTGAGCGCTTTCGTCCAGCGTTCCGGCTTGACCTCCGGAAGTGATGAGTCATCGCGAGCAAAGAACATGAGATGCTGCCAAGGAAGTCCATTGAACTCGCGCACCAGTTTGAAATTGTTGGCGGAATATTCCCGCATGATCTGCGTCTTCGACATTTTGTGAAGCCGCTTGATCGGAACGGTGGGATCCTCCATGCGATATTCCAGCAGGGCGATCTGCCCATCCTTGGATAACGATTTATGAATCGCCTTCAACATCGATTCAGGGTGTGAAAATTCGTGGTAGACATCCGCCATGATCAAGAGGTCAACGGCACCATCAGGAAGATTCGGGTTGTCGAACGCGCCTAAAATTGGAACAACGTTTTCATAGCCCGCGTCATCAGCGCGCTGTCGCAGCATGGTCAACATTTCCGGCTGAATATCGACGGCCAAGATCTTGCCCGTCGCACCGACGCGCTCGGCCATTCGCAACGTGTAATAGCCATTTCCACAACCCAAATCGCATGCGGTCATCCCTTCCTTAAGTTGCAACTGCCGCATCACCAAGTCGGTGTTTTCTTCCTTGTTACGGTCTGGACGAATCAACCACGAGGCACCGTGAAAGGTCATTGTCGGTGCAATGACACGACCCAGGTATTGCTTTACGGGTTCCTGCTGAGCCAGAGCGTGGTTGAAAAAGAGAGTCGTCATCGCGACCAACAAGAACCCAGAACGCAACGGGATCATCATCTTCGTGTCCTCAAGAGTTGGCTGACCCCATTATACGATCCCATTATTCGATCCCATTTTTCAGCGGCTCGCTAAACGGAGCCACTGGTGAGCGATTCGAATTCGGGTTGAAAGGCGTCTTCAAAGCGAAACACATTATCGAAATCTTCGCGACGGTCCGAATCGCTCTTGCGCATCTGTTCGATACGAATCAGATTGTAAACGATTTCGCCGAAGTCGCTGGTGCTGTGAATGCCCCACGCGTTAAGCACCAAACGAGCCATGAAGCCGTACTGTTCCAAGGCGTATCGTCGGCAGGCTTCACACAACTGCTGCCCGGTTAGATGGCGTCCATCCTCCAGATCGCTGTTTGCAAACGCCGGGTCGTTTCCCAATTGCAAAACATCGTGAGCGTATGAGAGCGACTCGCGAATGAACTGATAAGCTTCGAACTTGAACCGCCGATCGGTTTCCAGCAGTTCCGCAAACGCACGTATGCCAGCATTCATGGAATTTCATCTCCCTCCGTTTTGGAAGGTTTGTTGACGTTTGAAGACTTCGCCCCAGAGGAGCCATCGGATGATGTACGATTGTCGTTGCTGGAGCCCTTTTTGACAACCGATAATACTTCCGAAACATCAATCAATACTCGGCGATTGTCCTCGGTTTGAACCAGTAATTGTTGTGCAAGTATTTCCTGATGGAGTACCGTGGCCTTGCCGTCCCGCGTCAAAACCTCGGTTCCCAACGGCGGCAGCTCAGCCTGCATCTCCTCATAAGCGTCAAATTCGTAACGCAGGCAACACTTCAGTCGACCGCAACGGCCGGAAATTTTTGACGGGTCGAGCGTTGCTTTTTGAAGCTTCGCCATTCGCATGGATACCGGTGGCATTTCGGAAAGATGCGTGTTGCAACAAACCGGTTTGCCGCAATCTCCGTAATCGGCGAGCAGTTTGGCTTCGTCTCGAACACCGATTTGCTTCATTTCAATTCGCGTTTTCAGTTCGCTGGTCAAATCGCGAACCAATTGTCGAAAGTCGACGCGTTTTTCCGCCAGGTAGTAAACCACAATTCTTTCGCCACCAAACAAACGTTCGATGTCAACCAACTTCATCTGCAGGCCAAGACGCTCGATATGCTTCAGACAGCATTCAAAATCGTCTCGACTTTGCTTCATCAAGCATTGCAAATTGGATTGATCATCACGACTGAGACTGCGAAGGATTTGACCACCGGGAGGATCATGCAAGTGCTTCAACGCCTGCTGTGTCGCTTCAATCAAGACTTCACCAGTCTCGACTCCGCGACTGGTCCGCACCACAACCTTCTCGCTGTATGCAAACTTCGATTTCGTGGTCGCAACGTGCAGCGTTCGCATGGCACCGCAACGAACGACGAACTTATAGCCCGTTGCTCTCGCATCATCCGAAACTGAAGCTGCTGTCATCAGATGGGTACTTATATCTATGTCAGTAATGAACGCGAACGCGTTTGATGTTTCTTTGCGTCAATGTTACTCAGTTGACCCTGCGAGGTCGTCGCTCCGAGAAATCGAGAACAGATCACCCTCGGGCTAGCAACGCGAATCGACTCACTTCGTCGGTTCCGGCGCGGTGTAACCAACCTTCCAAGAAGGGACAAAGGTAGCCACCATATGCTTGCGGGTCGCCGCCAATAACTTGCCGTCGGAAAAAGCGATCGACCAGATGCCGCTTGGCACCTTCCCGATCTGTTCCATCTTTGCGCCGTCGGTGATAAACATTTTGCCGTCCATGCAACCGACAGCCATCTCGCCTTTTGAATCAGGAACAATCGATGTAATCCAATCGGATGTTGTGCCAATTACCGTCGGCTCAGCGTCCCCATCAACAACGACCGATCGCAAATTGCGATCCGCACCTCCGGCGATCACCGACTTGCCATCGGACGTGAAGCAGACCGCCCAAACCGGTTCGCTTCCGGATGCAACCTTCTTAATCGGTTCCAACTCCGGGAACTTTAAAAGATGAACGCTGCCGGCTCCGTCGCCGCACGCGAGCTTCGATCCGTCGGGACTCAAGGCGATCGAGTAAATCTGCTGCTTGTCCGTTTCCGCAGTCTTGACGACTTCACCTTTACCCAAGTCATAGAGAAAGACCTTGCCGGCTTCATTGGCGGCGACCAAGCTCGCACCTTCCGGGGTGAACAACAAAGCGCGCGTCCAACGTTCGAAGACCCCATCCTTGGAGACCGGCTGTTTGTCCGCTAGCGTATAGACAACCAAGTTTCCTTTGTAGTCCGTGCTGGCTAATCGCGAACCGTCGGGGGCCGACGCCAGCGCCCAAACACTCGTCGGATGCGTGTATAAAGATTCGCTTTTCGTCGGATCATTCGATGCAAAGGATACAACCGCCGACTCGCGAAGCAGCAAGCCATCAGCCACGCCGGCATAAAGCTTGCCAGATCCCGACGTCAACGATGTCACCCACCGATGCGGCCACCCCGCTGACGCTTCCGACACCTCTTTCGCCGCTTCAGGTTCCTTCGCGGTTGCTGCCGAATCCTCCGCGACCAACGACGCGGGATGCAAACTTCCAAGCAGAAGGATCAACACCGCCGCAAAGGATGCAAGTCTCTGGAACGAATGAAATAAAGCTTTCACGGTTTAGCCTCCAAGTTGTCAATCAAGTTACGTTATTGCCGTGCGTGGTCCGAGATAATGCCTTCGTGTTAACTGAAGCGAATCACGTCATTTCTGACCACGCGATGTATATTGCCGACCTATCGACGGACGAAGCCGCTTACTTGCAATAGCGAAGCGCCATCAAAGCGTAAGCGGTCACCAAATTTCGATCGCCTTCCAGCCATCGGTCGTTCTTGGTGTTGACCCAGGCACCATCTTCGGCTTGCAATGAGACAAGCACTTTCGAGAGTTCTTGCGCCCAATCGTGCTTTTCCCCGGAAGCATCCTCCAAGGTCTTCACTTCCGCCGCGTCAAGCGCTTTGGCGAACGTATGGTAGTAATAATACAAACCAGCGTCCCCCATACCCGGATTATTTTCCAACGAATAGGTTTTTCGAATAAAGTCCATCGCAGCCTTGACCCTCTGATCGTCCTTGCTGAGCCCGGCATAGATCATGCTTTTCAGACCTGCATAGGTCATCGAACCGTAGCTTCGCAGACCCCCTTCAGGCGTTTGACCCGCTTGACTTTGCCCGCCCGCCGCCGGCGTGTAATAGAACCCGCCGTCACCGACCTTGTCAGCATGTGGCGTGTTGTTGTACTGCGATTCGAGGTTTTGGCATCGCGAAACGAAGACCAATGCTTTTTGAATCGCCGGATCATCTTCTCCCGCTCCCAAACTCTTCAGCGCATCCATGAAGAAGGTTGTGTTCGACAAATCCGGACGCTTGTGCCTGCCGTAGCCGGCACCGCCGAAGGCTGGGTCCGAAGCGTCGATTTCTTCGCTATCGTCCCATTGGATGCCTCGCAAATAAGCCTCCGCCTTCTTCAAGATTGGGTCGTATTTGCCATCGCGGTTGGCTAGGGAGAACGCTTGCACGGCCAAGCTTGTTTCATAATTGCGATGCAGCGAATCGGTGACGTAGATGCCGCCATCAGGCTGAACAAGCTGTTCCAGGTAGCTTAACGATTTCTTGATCGATGGGGCGTCAACCATTGCCGGTTGATTCTGCAAAACCGCCGCCACACACAAACTCGTTACACCCGCCCCCGTTTGCGGCGTGTAAGCGCCGTCGGCCGCGACGGCCTTTCGCGTCAAGAAATCAATCCCTTTTGAAATCGCCTGCTCGACATTGCTTTGGGCAAAGCTTGGCGATGTCAGAAGGAGGAGCGCAATGGCGATCAACAAAGAACGGGATTGTAGCGGTCGCGCGGACGGAAACTTGGAGATTCGCTCGATATCACTTAGAGCGACCACGTCGCAAAGCCAACGGAAAAACTCAACGCGCAATAACATCAAACGCGTTGATAACTGATGTAAAGGTGCCAATTCGGACCACGCACGGTATGACATTAATCTTTTCCTGGTTGCTCTAAATTTGCTAGCACGGCTCAATTCTGCGGAATTGGGTTACCGATACTTCATTGTATCATCAATCCATTTGGAAGTTAATCAAGATGGGTAAAACAATCGTGCCGCAGAACGGTAATGCGAATCGATGCCGCATCGACGACCCTCACTCGGCATTAAGCAACCACGATCCAGCGGCGTTTACGTTAAACGTTGCCGCGTCGGGCTTTTCCGAACAAGAGCCGGACAATTGTGAACAAAGCGTCACAAGCGAGTTCGCGGGTGCCGCCGAGCTTTTCGCCAGCGAACATCTATCGGACTTGATCGGCAAGCTGCAGGCCTGGAGCGTTAGACTCGACCGCCGAGAAGCCGAACTGAACGCGCGGCAGGCCTTGCTGAACCATCGTGAACGGACCGTTCGCATGCAGTTGCAATCGCAGGAAAAAGCATTGCAGCAACGCGAACGCGTCGTGCAACGCGATCAACAAACGGTCGAAGCGCAAGTGAGGCGGCTCGCTCTGGCGAACCTACCGCTGGGTACGCGCTAGCCACGCAGATCCAACTCGCCACCCAGGTCATCATCGAGCGGCGGGAACGTGGCTTGAGAAGACGCTTCGGGATCGGAATCCGAGTCATCCGAATTTCGCTCGGCATGCGATTCAAATAGTCTTCGGCCATCGGCGTCGCGATCGGTCGACTCACCGCTGGGTTGCAATGTCAATTGATCAGCATCAGGCGATTGTCCCGGTGCTTGCTTTTGTTCAACAGCCGCTTGCTGCTGTTTCACGGTTTCCGAATCGCTGCCGCGTTGTTGGGCGCGAGCAGTACCAGCCAATCCGCCGATGGCCGCGTTGGGTTGAACATTCATGATTCTGATTTACCGAAACTGTTGACTGGCCGCGACGGCAAGCCGATCGCAGCGTTCATTCTCCTCATGGCCACTGTGGCCCTTAACATGCTCGAATGTCACGTCGTGGATTTGCAGTTGTCGATCGATTTCCTTCCAGAGATCGACATTCTTCAGCGCCCTCGAACTTCTTCCCCGCCTTGCGACGCCAGCCGTTGCGTTTCCATCCGGCCAACCATTGATTGATTCCCGTCCGACGTAGCTGCTGTCGGAGTAGAGCGTCACGCGACACGGACGTCGCAACGCCTGCAAGCCTTTGATAACGGCCGTCATTTCCATTTGATTGTTCGTCGTCTCCGGTTCGCCGCCGGAGCCTTCCTTCTCCGCACCGGTTTGCAGATCGCGCAACACAAAAGCCCAGCCTCCTGGACCAGGATTGCCGCTGCAGGCACCATCGGTGAACAAGTGGACCCATCGTGTCGGCTGTTCGGTCATTGTGCAGTCACTTCCGCTTTCATCGACTCAAGCATCGACATATTCCCCGAACCGTTCGGCTGCGTTTCCAGTACCATCGGAAGCGTCACGATGAATGTGCTCCCCCGCCCCAGTTCGCTCGTAAATGTTATCTCCCCACCGAGCAACTTACAAAGCTCCTTGACGATCGAAAGCCCCAACCCGGTACCAGAGAATTCGCGTGTCAGCCCGTCATTGTCCAGCACCACCTTGCTTTGACGAAACTTTTCAAAGATGACCTTCTGATCGTCTTCGGGGATTCCAATCCCCGTGTCGCTGACCAGCAGGCGAAAACGCTCGTCGCTTGCTTGCTCGATCTTGACCGTGATCAACCCGCCCTCCGGCGTAAACTTGATCGCATTGCCAAGCAAATTGGTCAAGATTTGACCGATCTTGTTTTGATCTTGTAAGACGCGAGGAACTTGATCGGGAGCTTCAATCGTCAGGTCAATGTTCTTTTCATTCGACAAGCTGCGCACCATGTCACATTGCGAACTGACCACCGAAACGATGTCGAACGTCGTCGGGCGAAGTTCCATTTTTCCCGCTTCAACTTTCGCCAAATCCAAGATGTCGTTGATCATTTCCAATAGAACACGTCCGCTTTTCTCGATATTCGCCGCATAGTTGCGTTGCTTGTCGGTCAAGGTCGCCAACCCTTTAAGCACATCGGAAAATCCGATAATGCTGTTCAGTGGCGTCCGCAGTTCGTGGCTCATGTTGGCCAAAAAGTCACTTTTGAGACGATTGGCTTCATAGAGCTTCAGGTTCAACTGAGCCAACTGATCGACACGTTGATCGAGTTCGCGATTGACGGTTCGCAGTTGATCTTGGGTTTCCGTTAAATGCCGTAGCATTCGATTGAACGCGTCGGCAAGCTCATAGAATTCGTCTTCGGTGTCGATTTCAGCACGCAATTCGGTATTGCCGCGCGAGATCGAATCGCTGACATCGCGAAGGTGCTGCAATGGATGCAAGACCAAATAACGCAAGATCATGTGCAGCACCGCCAATGTGATCGCGATGATTAACATGGCCAGCGCCATCACCACGGCGCGGATCCAGGTCGCCGACGCTTCGGTCTCTTCGTACGGCATGCTCACGCGAACGGCTCGGAATGGTGTCGCGGCAACCAGTTGTTCAGCGAATTGATCGTTGGGCAGATCGCTGCTGAAGTTGAAACTGGGGCTGGTATGACACGTCATGCAGATCGGCTTGAAGAAGATGGGATCGTAAAAAATGTACCGATCCCCGACCGGCCCTCGATCTTCAAACAGGGGTTGCAAGGTCGGATGAAGGAAACTGTCGTTCTCGTCCATCGCAGTCGCCTGCAAGAAATTCGGACGATTCTCCGTGTAGTGCTGAATCAGATACTCGCGATATCGAGCCTCCAACGCCTTCAGCTTGGCCCGTTCCTGAGGGTCATCGGAGATCACCGGAGAATGCAAATCTTGCAACGGTGGCCCTTCCTCCAGTGCGATAATATCCGCGGAATGCTTTCGTTTCTTCAGCAGATAGACGTCCAGCTTGTCGAGCGTTTCCCAATCGCGAGCTAACAACTCTTCGACACCGCCACCGGGAAGATTGCCGTTGCCAATGATTTGCTGACGTTGCTTCTTGACCGCATCGGCCATCATCACTCGCCAGTGTTCACGCGCTAGGATGGTGTTCGCGTAGTCTTTCGCACTTTGCTGAATCTTTTGCGAAACCAGCCGCTGCGCGATAACTTCAACAATCGAAAACGCGAAGAACATCAACAACGTCAACGCAGCGCCGAAGAAGAGAAGACATTTGCGTTCCAAGCTCATCGACGAAAAAATGCTTGATAGCATCTTGAGCATGATTGCAACGTCCTTAGCAATTTCCGGTATTAAACCCTGCAAACGAGAAAGCACAGTCTTTATTGATAGCCGCTTGCCCGTTAAGCGGCAAGGCGAGTCGATAGGGGAACCTTCATTGGCTCGAACTCCCAGCCAACGTAGAACGCCCTTTACAGATCGTCATGCCGCATGGGCCGCAATGACGCGAAGGCATCATTTCGGACCACGCACGGTATAACTCCTGAACTCCCGCAGAGCGGACTTTGCGCAATGAGCGATCCGATGTACACTTCCGTTGACCGAAAAAGCAGTCAAACCGTATGAATCACGGGATGGGTGGCCGAGTGGTCGAAGGCACCGGTCTTGAAAACCGGCGTACGCAAGTACCGTGGGTTCGAATCCCACCCCATCCGCTTGGTGGCCACTTGGGATTTGTCCTAAGTGGCCATTTTTATTAAATTTGCTGCGATTCCCAAAGCAACAAGGACGCTCTGCCCCCTCCAGAATCAATCCATTGGTGGCCTAATTAAACGTCGCGTGGTCAGAAATGAGGTGATTCGCTTCATTTGACGCGAGGGTATCATTCCAGACCACGAACGGTATAAAGCCTGCCACCTCCATCCGCTTCGCAATTTGAGGCCCAGTTAAGGCAGCAAACTGGTCGCTCCATCAACGCACACGATCCCCCCCTAAAAACACCCAGCGCGTCCCTGTGGTTGACATCTGATTTATAGGTGAGCCAGCGTCTTTCAAACCGAACCTTGACCAATGGCGAACTGCGGCCGAAGCTGAGACTCTGGCAACGAATTCAAGGCAGCAATCAGTTGCAGATTGACCCAATGTCTGTGCGGATGAAGTCGCCGGATCAGTTCGGCAACTGTCATGCCGAACCTTATTCCCTGCGGGTTGTCTGATTTCGCGACTGGACTTCTGTATCGATACATCGCCCAATCATTGGGTTCCCATCGCTCCACAATCCAGGCTGACTTCGTGACGAATGACGGTCATTGTGACCACGGAACGCCGACGCTTTACATTGAGACGCATTGGTTCGCCTGGAAGTTCTGTGTTTGTCTATGATCGAAGTGCTTGCACGTCCAAACCCGTGTCGTGATTCGACATGGTTTGCCGACTACCGCACGATTCGAATTCAGGGCAAAGAAGATTTGAGCGTTCAACCAAGAAATACCAAGCGCCTACGGGAAGAGTTGTTTATGGAGTTGCCGTCGTTTCCTCTTGTGAACTGGTTTGCTGCTGCGGAAGGTCGCTTTGACATTTCGCTCAGTCACACCGACTGTGAACCGCTGTCGGTCGACGATGTACTCGACGAAGAGGAGTGGCGAACGTTGGCGCATTACCCTCTTGCCTACGGGACGTTCACGGGACTTGAAGAACTTCGGCAGGTTGTGGCCGATCATGGCGTTGGTGTCAGCAGCGATCGCGAAACTTATGCTCGAAGTCAGCAGGCTGATTGATCCACTACATCTGGTCGAAACTGACCTCGATGCCGTTGCTATTCGAAGTTGCATGGAGTGATAGATGAATGCTGTGCCTGATGAGATACCGGAAGAATACCTTGCTGCTTCCAAGGTTGTTGACTTCAACTCGCCTGATGTTCGTGAGTTGGCGGCCAAGATCAGAGGCACGCACACGGATGACGCTGTAATTGCACGACACTGCTTCGAGTGGGTCAGAGATCACGTCGAACACAGTTTGGACTTTCAACGCACTGAGCTAACGTGTTGTGCGTCTGATGTGCTGGCAAAACGCACCGGATACTGTTACGCCAAGAGTCATCTGTTGGCGGCGCTGCTGAGAGCCAACGGCATCCCTGCGGGATTCTGCTACCAGCGACTCACCGTTGATGGGGACCAACCACCATACTGCGTGCATGGACTGAATGCCGTCCATCTGAAGGGACACGGCTGGTGTCGCATTGATGCACGGGGAAACAAACAAGGCGTTAATGCTCAGTTCACGCCGCCATCTGAACAACTGGCGTTTTCGACATTGAATCCCGGAGAAATCGATTTCCCCGAAATCTGGGCTGAGCCACTGCCCATCGTTGTGGAAGCTCTGCAACGTCACGGCGATGTCCAGAGCCTTGCGAACCACCTTCCTGATGTTTCCATCGGCCAGATGAATTCGCTCCGAGCCGAATCTTCGATTCCCTTCATGCTTTTGAACTGTGAGACCACGACATGAGCGATTCCTCGTGGCTCGTCCGACGAATTTAATAATCGGTTTGGAAGAAGGGAACCTAAACGACCTGAAGCTGGTGGAGATTGGTGAGTCTGGAAGTCTTTCCCCCGGAGTTTCAATCAATGTGATGACTTTATGGATTTCAATTCTCTTTCGGCCAACGTTGCTTTACGTTCATTGGTAAATTTCCACCATGGAGTTTTTGGTCCGCCGTCCATGTATCGGACTGCGGCGATAAATGTGTCCAGCACGCATGGATCGTGCCGTGCGCCGGTGACACGATTTAGTAGATCGTAAAGCTCGTAGGGATCACGTCCGTGAAGATCATGCGGCTTGGCAATTCCGATCTGACGTAAATTACTGGCAATCGATACGCCGATGTTTGGAATGTCCTCTAGCTGAGCAACGTCCATGCGAACAGTCAGTTTTTCGGATTTCTTCATGGTGTTACTTGTTCGCTATGACTTTTTGCGTGCAATGAACTGAACGACGGAGGCCAACCCCGAGTGGTGTTCGCCTTCAATCACTTCTCGCTCGATTTCGTGGCAAAGTATCGGTTCAAGATTCGCAAACTCATTTTGCAAATCTTCAACTGACATCAGCATATCCAAGTCCTTTGGGCCACCGGTATCGCGATTGATTTGTGCCTTTGAGTAGGCTTCGAGGATGACGATGCCATCCCGTTTTAAGCTGAGTTCAACCAATGGATACAGTCGCCTACGAACATCACTTGGGAGATGTGCGAAGATCGAAACAACAGCCCGAGGCGAGACGCCCCAAGCATGTAACCGACGGAAGAAGAGCTACGCAGCCAGACGGAAGCTGTTTAATCACACACACCATTGGCGCGATGCCAATACTTAATCCAAATCTAAAAAGAATGAAGCTCAAGGAGATTCTCCAACGACAGCTCCCAGACGAAGATCAACGAACAAAGGTCGATACACCACGTGTTGTCTTGCTGTAACTGAAGAACTTGTTGATTACACGAAGGCAACCTATGTATGGTGTGGCGGAGTGGGCCAGTAACTATCCGCCGGAGCTCTTTGATCTGTCCTCGACACAACTGCAGCATCTTAACGATGATCGAGTGGGACGCAGCTGGATCGGATTTTTGAATCACTCGATTCGAGTGTGATCATGGATGTCGTGTCGCATGTTGTAGCAGAGTTTGATGTTCCGGATGGACGAACTTCACAATGATTCGACGACAGTTACGTTCCACGGCGATTATGCGGATGCTGCGAAACGGCAACAAATCGAAGGTGCAGACTCCGGCGATTACCTGGGGTCACAATAAAGATCACCGTCCGGACCTCAAGCAATTACTGTACATCCTGACCGTCGCGGACGACGGCGGCGTACCGATCTATTTCCAGACGGAAAGTGGTAATGTGACGGATGACTCGACTCATCAGCGAACTTGGAAGCTGCTCAATGAAGTAGTCAAGCGACCCGACTTTGTGTATGTGGCCGATTGTAAACTCGCCACGACCAGCAACATGCTCGGATCGCTCGATGTGGAGGACAGTTTATCACGATCCCTGCCAAACTGCCAACGCGGAAGAGGATGCTGAGTTTCGTAAGCGTCTGATTTGATGACCCAAGAGAATCGTTACTTGGAATGAGGTGTTGCGTGTCTATCATGAGGATGAATTCGCTACGTGATGTGTATCGTGTTGATGCCACGCAACATTTGAGTAAAGAGGGATTCCGATTGCTGTGGTTCCACAGTCAAAGCAAAGCCGAGACCGATGCTCAGACACGCGGCGCCGCCGTGGTGAGGCAGGCGGTGGACGAGTTGAGGCAACTGCAGAGACGATTGCGTAGTGTGCGGACACGTTTTTAAGACGAGGCAGAAGGTGAGCGACGCCGTCAAGGCAATCCATAGCGCTCGCGTGGCGTAAGTGATTTTCTGAGTGTTGAAATCCAAAGAGATTGAGCATAGGACATTTCGTCAAAGCGAAACGCCGGGTCGTCCGACGAAAGCGAACGAAGTACAACCGTCAAGTTGACACGCGTTTCGATATTGATTGGCATTTTGATTCGTCAGCACTGGAGCGTGCCTCCGGGCGACGATGGCGTGTTTCCGATAATCACAAATTTGGTGGATTGGACACCAGTCCAGATCTTGCAAGCATACAAGCGTCAGCCAATCATCGAGAAACGGTTCTCGCGATCTGAAGACAGATTTCCAGGTGGCTCCTGTGTATCTGCAAAGCGTCAGCAGGATCGTCGGCCTGCTGGCGGTTTGTTTCTTCGCTCTGATGACGCAGTCGCTACCGGAGCGAGAACTTCGCCTGGCGATGAGAAGCGAAGAAATCGCTGCCATTCCACTTTATCCTGAGGGACGCCCCTGCGCGTCCGACAACGTCGACCAAGTGATCGACGTGTTCGATCTGGTCAACCGCCATGCACTGGCCGACCCCAACCGCGACACAGTGCAAATTTTTTGCAACCGAACTCGCTCCGATCCACCAGCAGATCTTGAAACTTCTAGGCATCGCGCCCAGAGGCCTATCGTACCTAAGTCATTCGTTCTAAATTCAAAGATATGTCTTTTCGGATGTGCGGAACGTAGGATGTGATGACTTTATGGATTTCAATTCTCTTTCGGCCAACGTTACTTTACGTTCATTTGTTAAATTTCCACCATGGAGTTTTGGGTCCGCCGTCCATGTATCGGACTGCGGCGATGAATGTGTCCAGCACGCATGGATCGTGCCGTGCGCTGACTGACACCATTTAGTAGATCATAAAGCTCGTAGGGATCACGTCCGTGAAGATCATGCGGCTTGGCAATTCCGATCTGACTGGTAAATTACGGCAATCGATACGCCGATGTTTGGAATGTCCTCTAGCTGAGCAACGTCCATGCGAACAGTCAGTTTTCGGATTTCTTCATGGTGTTACTTGTTCGCTATGGCTTTTTGCGTGCAATGAACTGAACGACGGAGGCCAACCCCGAGTGGTGTTCGCCTTCAGTCCGCTTCTCGCTCGAATTCGTGGCAAAGTATCGGTTCAAGATTCGCAAACTCATTTTGCAAATCTTCAACTGACATCAGCATATCCAAGTCCTTTGGGCCACCGGTATCGCGATTGATTTGTGCCTTTGAGTAGGCTTCGAGGATGACGATGCCATCCCGTTTTAAGCTGAGTTCAACCAATGGATACAGTCGCCTACGAACAACACTTGGGAGATGTGCGAAGATCGAAACAACAGCCCAAAGTGATTCGCTTGTGGTTGATAGGCAGCAAGATCGACCACTTCAGTTTGAACAACAACACTTCTTGAAGCAGCCGGTCGTTGTGCCTTATCAAGTCCGACTTGCGAGCCATCGACACCAAGCACATCGAAACCCAGGGTCGCCAAAAAGACGGCGTTCCTGCCTTCTCCTTCACCGAGGGCTCGATGCGGGTCGGTAAGCAGGCCTGCGTTGTCTACTAGAAATACGTTTGGATCAGTTCCGTAAACGTAGCTTTCGCTTGCGTATCGTTCATTCCACATCGTGCGACGTCTATTCCTTATGCGAAGCCTTTACTGGGCGGTGGTATCGATCATCTGGCTCAACGTTTTCCAAGGTGACCTGGAAAAACTACAGGCATTTGAAGAAGTATCGAAGCGATTCCGAAAATCCCGCGAGTCGCGTCATGGAGTGGTTGCTTCAAACCCTTCTTTCTCGCCGTTGATTCTTAACATATTCTAGCTTCGGCCATTCAGAAGTATCCGGTCCCGAGCCTTTTCAGGACCGATTTGTTAAATAAGCTGGACAATGTAACTCGACGGTCCCCGTCGAGAACATGCTGGGTCTCGACGGGGACCGTCGAGCTACGTTGCCGCGCGTTATGAAAGACAAATCGGTCCTGCAGACCATTTCCGTCGTACTGTCATGTATGCGACTCACGCTTTGAAAGGAAGGTGCGTGATGCGACATGCGAATTATCAGCATTTCGTCGAACGGTTGTCTTTTTTGAACGATGAGCAAGCGTCGCCGGGGACACCCCCTCAGAAACGCAAGTCCAGCGTGGAGTACGAGGTCGTCAACGGCGACAAGCTGCTGGAGGCGAAGCTCAGGAGAAATGATCTCTGCCCTTGTGGTTCGAGCAATCGCATTTAAAAAATGCTGACTCTCGAAATGCTGCTTTTGATGGCGTGAACCGGGATCCATAACTTCGCTAGGGACTGACGAACATCTTGCTATGGGCTGAACCAAGCCATGGTGTCAAGCGATGGCAGAATGCGTTCAGGATGCCGAGTGGCATTCGGAAGGTGATGTGTGGACTCACACAAAAATGGTCTGCCAGCAGCTTGCCGACCTTGATGATTGGACATCGTTAGACATCGCACGAGGTGATCCGCAGGCTCGCTGAGAAGTGCGAGCCGCCGACGTGGATTGAGTGTCATGAGTTAAGGATGAAGGGGAAGGCTGAAAGATGAATGAAGACAAGAATCCAGTTGATCTGAAGAAGCGTACAGAAACAGTTTGCATTACCAGTCATTCGACTTTATTCAGCATTGCCAACGACGAAGGAACCTCAGGTCATCGGAAAATAATTGCTTCGGTCCAGAACATCGGTCGGAGCCCATTGCCGTGAAGCAAGCCGCTCTCAGCTCGAACGCCAAGTTTATCAGTAAGATTGAGGGAGGGCTTCAGGAACTGGAAGAAACGGCATGCTGGATGGAACTTCTCGTTGAATCGGGCATCATCGAATCGTTTCGACTTGCCGATCTCTAGCAGGAAGTCAACTGACGGCTTATACTCGTCACCCGTGCAAAGAATGCCAAGAAACACAAATAATTCATCCTTTCGCCTTCATCCTTCATTCTTTCAAAATGCTCCTGACAATTTTGGACCACAAACCAGCCACCGACCTTGGGTTCTTGCTGCACAAACACCCGGATCGATTTCAGAGCTTCGAAATGAGCTTCGGGCAGGCGCATGTCTTTTACCCCGAGGTGACAGAGGATCGCTGCGCTTGCCAGCTTGTTGCTCGATGTGGACCCGATAGGCATGGTGCGTGGAAAAAAGCGGGATCAGAGTTTTCTGCTCGGCCATTACGTCAATGATCGTCCCTATGTTGCATCCTCTTTCATGAGCGTGGCGATCTCGCAAGTCTTCGGGACTGCGATGGGCGGTCGTTGCAGGATCGCCCGGAACTGGTCACAACTCCCCTCCCACTCACCGCTCGGCTGGATGTCTTGCCCGTGCGGGGTGGTGAATAATTCCTGCATCAGATATTCGAGCCGCTGGAATACGCTGTCAGCTTTGCGACATCCTCTCGACGAGCGGTTTCCCGAATGGGGTGAGAGTCCCTACTATCTCGATCACGATCACCGGCACCAAGACGCTCTCTCAACTGTTGACGCACCTATATGTCCTCGTTCCGGTCTTCGACAATGAGAAGCACTATTTCGTCGGCGAAGACGAACTGGAAGAGATTGCTGGCGAAGGGAGGCGGCTGGTTAGCGGCTCACCCAGAGAAGGAGCAGATCACTCGCCGCGTATCTCAAGCATCGCTCCAGCCTCTATCGAGAGAGGCTCTCGCCCGGCTGGCCGAGGGTGAGGAAAAACAGCGAAGGAAGAGCCGTCAGAAACAGAGCAGCAAGTCGCTGGAGAAGACGTTGAGAGTCTCAACGATCAACTTGGCACGGAACGGTCGTCGCTGCGATTCGAGCAAGCGGTGCCCGAACAGTGTCGACCTCGGCTGTGGCGAAGGGAAGCTCCTGCGTGAACTTCTTCAGGATCGACGTTCGAACAAATCGTCGGCATGGATGTCTCGATCCGCTCGTTGGAGATGGCTCAAGCGGTTGAAACTGGACCGGCTTCCTGAGCGACAAGCCGAACGGCTGAAGCTGATTCACGGTTCGCTGATCTACCGAGACAAGCGACTTGAAGGTTATGACGCGGCAGCCGTCGTTGAGGTTGTCGAACATCTTGATCCACCGGGGTTGTCGGCGTTTGAGAGAGTCTTGTTCGAGTTCGCCCGGCCCAAGACTGTCGTGCTGACGACGCCAAACCGAGTACAACGTGATGTGGAAAACGCTGCCTGCAGGTCGGTTCCGGCACGCCGACCATCGATTCGAGGTGGAGTCGTCAGGAGTTTCAGGGATTGGGCAAATCGAATTGGCAGATCAACACAGCCAGACACTCAGTTCGATTTTCTGCCAGTGGGACGGAAGACGAAACGGTCGGATCGCCGACACAGATGGGAGTGTTCGAGCGAGGTCAACAACGGAGAGGTGGACATGCCGACAATGAATGATTGGGTTCGCATGTATTCCAGCAACAACCGCACGATCCGCCTGCGTGCAGCAAAAACGCTGCTGGATCGCTACAAAGAGTCTCCGCTCCCCATTCTCATTGACATCTTGATCCATCTCTTTCGCACGAAGGTCTTGAAGGCAATGAAGTCTCTTTCAACAGAGCGGACGAAGCAACTTGTATCGGAAATGATTGCGCTTCTTCGTTCCGATGATCCGTGGTTGCGAGGCGTCCTGCCGTATCCTTGGGCACGCAGGTAACACGGTGGCTACATACCACTTGCTGGAAATGCTCGATGACCCCCACGTCATGGTGAGGCGAGCGGCTGGTTTTGGTCTTGCTTCTCTCAAAGATCACTCTTCCATTGACGAAGTGCGGAGGCAATATAAACGGCACGAGGCAGATGACATCAACGTGGTCTGGGCGGCAGATGTGCATTGGAGATAATCCATTCGATGACCCAGATCGGTTGCGAGAGGGGAGGGGCGTGAATGCAGATCAAGATTCCCAAACTCACTTGTCGTACTCGTGTTTCCCAGCGGATCGGGAAGAGTACGTTTGCACGGAAAGCACTTCCTGCCGACCGAGGTGCTGTCGTCCGATTACTGTCGTGGACTCGTCAGTGACGACGAGAACAATCAGGCTGCAACGAACGATGCGTTCGAAGTGTTGCATTTCGTTGCGGCCAAACGGCTTGCTCGGGGGCCTTTGACAGTCATCGATGCCACCAACGTCCAGCCGGAAGCCCGCAAGCCTCTGGTGCAGTTGGCGAAGCAGTACCATTGCCTGCCCATTGCAATTGTGCTCAATCCCCCGGAAAAGGTTTGTCACGAACGCAACCGGAATCGGGATGACCGCACGTTCGGCCCGCATGTCGTGCAACAGCAGCGGTCACAACTCAGACGCTCGCTCAAGGCGCTGAAACGAGAGGGGTTCCGCCACGTCTTCGTGATGGATTCGGTCGAGGAGATTGAAGCTGCGACCATCGAACGTGTTCCGCTTTGGAACGACAAGCGGGACGAACATGGTCCCTTCGACATCATCGGCGACATTCACGGTTGTTGTGACGAGCTTGAGCAATTGCTCGACACACTCGGCTACCAACCAGTGCGGACCAATGAAGTAGGGCCGGGCTGGGACGAATTCACATACGAACATCCCGAAGGACGGCAAGCCGTCTTCGTGGGCGATTTGGTTGATCGAGGCCCACGTGTACTGGATGTTGTCCGTTTGGTTCGCAGTATGGTGGACGCCGGAACCGGCATCTGTGTCCCCGGAAATCACGACATGAAATTGCTGCGAAAGTTGCGGGGAAAGAATCCGCAGATGACGCACGGTCTGGCCCAGTCATGGAACGAGATCGAAGCACTTCCAAACGACATTCGTGAACCCTTCTGTAAGGAGTTGGCCGAGTTTCTCGACGGCCTCGTGAGTCATTACGTCCTTGACGATGGCAAGCTGGTCGTTGCTCATGCTGGGATGAAGGAAGCGTATCAGGGGCGTGGATCGGGAAAGGTTCGAGAGTTTGCTCTGTACGGAGAGACGACGGGAGAGACCGACGAATTTGGATTGCCCGTGCGATACAACTGGGCTGCGGAATATCGTGGTTCAGCAATGGTCGTTTACGGTCACACTCCGGTCCCCGAGCCAGAGTGGCTCAACCGCACGGTCAACATCGACACCGGCTGCGTCTTCGGCGGCAAACTCACTGCGATGAGATACCCCGAAAGGGAATTCGTATCCGTTGAGGCGAAACAACTTTATTGTGAACCGTCACGGCCGTTTCAAAGGATGAAGGATGAAGGCGGAGGGATGAACGGGGCCTCCAATTCATCCTTCATCCCTCAGTCCTCATCCTTTCTCTCGGCCCAACAGTTGTACGACGACATCCTCGACGCTGAAGGTGTGCTCGGCAAACGAATCATTTCGAATCGACTGCAACGCAACGTGACCATTCGGGAAGAGAATGCAACTGCGGCACTGGAAGTCATGAGCCGGTTTGCCGCCAACCCAAAATGGCTCATCTACCTGCCGCCCACGATGTCGCCTTGCGAAACGCACGGCCAAAGGCTGAAGGAGGAAGGCGAAAGGATGAAGGAAGACAGCAACGGTGAATCAGATTCATCTTTCATCCCACAGCCTTCATCCTTTCTTGAACATCCGGCTGAAGCGTTTTCGTACTTCCGCAGCCAAGGCGTTCCGCAGGTCGTGTGCGAGGAAAAGCACATGGGGTCTCGTGCTGTTGTCATCGTCTGTCGTGATCAGGGCGCTGCCCGAGAGCGATTCGGAGTGACCGAAGGTGAAACAGGGATTGTCTACACTCGCACCGGAAGACGATTCTTCAACGATGCCGACTTGGAATCGCAATTCCTTCAACGGCTGCAAGCGGCAATGAACGCCTCTGGGTTCTGGGACGAGTTTCAGACTTCTTGGGCCTGTCTTGACTGCGAACTGATGCCGTGGTCGGCAAAGGCGCAGGAGCTACTTCGGTCGCAATACGCCGCCGTGGGTGCCGCTGGAAGTGCGTCGCTCCCGAAGGCCATCGATGTTCTTCAGCGTGCCGCAGGGAGAATGACCGGCGAAAACAAGTCAAAGGTGACTTCCGTTCTGGAGCGGTTCAACAGTCGCCAGCACAGCGTCGAGAAGTTCGTTGCCGCCTACCGGCAATACTGCTGGAGTGTGGAGTCGCTCAATGATTTGAAACTCGCCCCATTCCACCTGCTGGCGACGGAAGGCAAGGTCCACACGGACCAGAATCATGTCTGGCACATGGAGAGGCTGGCGAAGGTGTGCCAAGCCGATCCCGACCTTCTGTTGGCAACAGCGTTCAAGGTTATCGATCTCACCGATTTGGATAGCATTTCAGCGGGATTTGATTGGTGGAAGAACCTGACGGGACGTGGCGGCGAAGGAATGGTCGTCAAACCCGCTGATTGGATCGTGCGAGGAAAGAAGGGACTCGTTCAACCCGCAGTCAAATGCCGTGGCAAGGAGTACCTCAGAATCATCTACGGCCCGGACTATGACTCGGCTGAAAACCTCGCCCGACTTCGTAGCCGCAGCCTTGGTCGAAAGCGATCTCTCGCCCTTCGTGAATTCGCCTTGGGCATCGAGTCCCTCGAACGATTCATTCGGCGAGAGCCACTGCGGCGAGTGCATGAATGTGTCTTCGGCGTGCTGGCGTTGGAAAGCGAACCAGTCGATCCAAGGTTATGATCTCTGTTCTTCAAAGGACTTGAGGGCAATGAGAGAAGTAGGCATCGGAGCTTAAATATTGTCGATGTCGCTTGCCAGTCTTTGTTCACACGAGCGAGACGGCTATGTCGGAACGCAGGATATTGCCATGTGGGGCACGCTCATCGGCTGGGTGCTCATCATTGCGACGCAGCCAAGCAGAATTCTGGTACTGACCTGACAAGCTCAGTCTGCCATCAGATTTCGATAGTCCGCTTCACTGATTTCGTCGATTAGAAAGCGATACGACAGTAGGTACTTCCGCATTCGAGCCATGTCTCTCTGAATCCTCTCGGGACGCAGCAACATGCGAGCGAGACTGGAGTTGTCCCGCAGGTCTGACAGCTTCACCTGTCGTGCGATGTCGTTTTCTTTGCAGGCAATCACATAGTCCGCATACGGCTGGTCTGGGGCGTGTGTGACCAACGACAAGGCCGCAATAACGCCATCGCTGAAACCTTCAGACTTAATGTCATCCATTGTGACTTCAGTGTCTTCGACGACATCGTGCAGGACAGCGACGATGCGAGCGGCTTCTCCGTTCACTCCCATCATGACTCGAATGGAATGCAGGATGTATGGCTCGCCTTCATTGTCCGTCACCCCGGCATGAGCCTTAGCGGCAATCTCAATCGCCTTTTCGATGGTTCCCATTTCTATTTCTTCACTTTCGCTTAGTCGTCATCAGAAACGATCTTGTGTTGTTCAAGTGCTTCCTGCGTTCGGTCAGCAGGAATGCGTCCCATCCGTGCCTCCCTCCATTTCTGAACGACGAACCTGTTTAATCGCTACGCAGTGTATCGCACGTCACAAACGTGAGCGAGATAGTATGTCAAGATTGACCATTTGATGAGTACCAGTCTCGGGCAGATTGTGTTTCGTTTGCGTCATTGCGTCATGTCATTGCGTCATTGTGTCATTGCAAGTCATTGCGTCATTGCGTCATTTCAACAGCGTCAGCGACATGACCATCGGCGTCTCGGCCTTGATACTGTGAGGCGTCTTGGCTGTCATCTGAATCCAAGTGCCCGGCTTGCCTGCCACAGTCTCCGTACCGACGGTCAGTGAGGCTTCGCCCTTGATGATCTGAATGATCGCTGGGAGAGGAGCAACGTGTTCGGGTAGACCATCCCCGGCGGCGAAGGCGAACAGAACAACTTTTGCATTCGCGTCGTCGGCCAACACGATGCTCTGTTTGCCGGACTCAGGCGATTGAAGTTCATCAGCGAGTTGTCGCACTTCATAAATCTTTTCGGTCATCAAGACATCCTTTTGTGTAGGCGTGCGCTCTTTCCTGTGCCCTGACGCCGGGAACGAGCTTGAATTGAACACTCTGAGTGCAACCCTTATACCCGTTAAGCTCTTCCGGCAAGCTCTGACCTGACCACTTTACCAGCAAGATCAACATCATTAGGGCAACACCTGCGGGAATGCCCAAAAAACGAACCCAACAAAAATGCAATGCTCCCCGAAATATACGGAATGCACTTGCAATCGGGCCGATTGCAAAAGCGGCATTCCTTCAGCGGCACTAGCTAAATCGAAGTCGAAGGAGATCGAAGCCCGTTTGCTTATGGACCTTCTCTTCAATCGGCGTGAATCCGTACTTAGCATAAAACGCCCGTCCAATCGTGTTTTGCTTGAACACCTCCACTTCGAGTTCGCCCCGCAACTCTTTCGCTTTGTCCATCAGCCTCTTTCCAACGCCCTTTCCGTGGTGATCCGGATGAACGAAGATCGCTCCGACTTCGTTTCCGAGCAGAGCTACAAAGCCAATGACTCGGCCATCGTGCTCGTAAACCCAAGTCTCGGCATTCGGTAGATACAGGTTGGGAATGTTCTCACGTTCCAATGCAAGAAACTCTTGTGTCAGGAAAGGGTGGGCGATCTCGGATGCCGACGCCCAAGCCGCCAACAAATCATCCAAATCCCGTGCTTCATAACGCCGAATATTTCGGACTTCATCAGCACTGTTACTTCGCTTTTTGTCAGTCATGTTGCGTCACTTTGATTTCAACGCCATATCGGGGCGCAGCTTCGAGCAGTCGCTTGATCTCGGCTTCACTGGGTGGCGGTGCTGTTACGTCGTCAACACCGAGCGGTTGCCCAACCTCAAAAAACATTCGCTCCAATCCGGCTGGGGCAATGGAGATCAGCAAACGAGCAATTTTGTCGCTTTCATTCTTGAAGCTGTGAAGGCTTCCAATCGGCATATTGAGGAACGTTCCCTCGCTGGCGACGAACCGTTCGTCACCGAGCTGGAATGTCATTTCCCCCTCGAGAACGAGAAATGATTCTTCTTCCAGGCTGTGGATATGTGGAGGAGGGCCACTGCCCGGAGGCACGATTGCCTCCCACGTAGCGTACTTGCCATCCGTTTCTTCGCCTGTTGCGAGAAAACGGTACACGTCGCCGACAATGCCGATGCGACGACCGTCGTTGGGCTTGCGGATGGTTGCGGGATGTTTCATCGTCATAGCAAACGTCCTTTGCTTACTTCATCGGGTGCTTCTGGAAGAATTCCCACATTGTATCGTTTACTGAAATGTTTATCGTGGCCTTTTCGAGGAGAGGCAATCTCTCAGGCTGTCCCGGCCATGTGCGCCCTCCGCCGACAATCTCAATCAGAACGACTTCTGATCCGTCTCTCCCGTCGCCGTAAGCCCTGCGAATGATCGATGTTCCGTCATTGATCTTGGGTTGCAGCATTTCGATCGGGTGTTCGTCCTTACAACAATTTGCCTTCACCCACGCATTGGCCGAGTGCTCAACCGAGAAGTAGTGTGTCCCAGACATACCCTTCCCTTTACCGCCGGCGAATCACCGCTCAACATCGCACAGCAAGGAATCTCTAACTCTTAAAAACCTCGCACGGTATAAACAGGAGAACTCGCTAACACCGAACAGGCGACTAGAATCATTACACAGCTAGATCGCGAGAACTGGCAATTTGTTCTAGCACTTGGCGTGTTTACTCGAACTCTTGGGGGAAACCTGCCAAGCCACAATTAACAGAATACGCACAACCCTAAGTGACGCCGAGTTCGTTAACGTAGGGAGGTTTCGCGAACACGAGAAGCGATTCGCTGCGAATTTGAGAGCATCCAGTGGCTCATCTCGGAAGCCACTAGTCGACTGCCATCGGCGGTGAGGTGACCTCGTCCGCCGAGGAAAAGCTGTTCAGCTTTTATCGGCTGTGATGAAGTCGACGATTGATTACGAAAACGTTCAGCGAGATCCAGGAATGGAATTTCTAATCGCTGGCAGATCTTCGCATCCGATCGTCTGGATGGGTCGCAGACATCTCCGCCGAAGGATCACAGAGCGTGACGACTTCCTCAAACAGCTCTGGACGCACCTGAATAGCGTGAGGGATGCCAGCAACCAATAGCTCTGTATCACAAGCAGTACACTCGTCCCGAAAAGTTCTAAGAATCTCGGAGGCTGTCTCAAGCTCGCGAGTATTCCGGAGGTTCATTGCTTGCGTATACCATTTGTCGTCCGCGATGCTGTTTCGTTTCCTTGAAGATGTGATGCGCCAAGCGAGTCATTTTGGCTTTCTGCCATTTGTAGAACTGGCTGTAGTGATTAAGAAACTTGGATGCTTTAACACGCTGATTGCTTCAGGAACCTGATAGAGTTTGCCGTGCTCATCAAACGCGAAGTGAATGATTGGCTTCCCACCTAGCTCTCGGCTGTTGTCGCGAATGTCCGTGGCGTTGCCGAAAGCAACTATCAAGACGTCTACGTCGAGGTCTCGATTACATTCCGGTACAAAGCGAGGTTCCTCGTGTCCTGTTCCCGATCCCGAGATGCCAAAATTCAAGACCTCCCTAAAACGCATCCAGTTCCGTTGGAAAGATTTCATTTGCAGTCTAAAGCAAAACGTTTCTTCTTCTGGTAGAGCTTGATGCTGTGTATGAATCGCCGACCACAGCGATTCGGTAAACGCCTTCCTCCTTCTTTTTCCACCCGAGGGCCCCGAAGAAATCCGTATTGATTGGTGCGAAACAACACTGGTGCCTTCGGACTCGCCGTTGTAGACGTAACGGTTGTGATTTGGGATGTAGCGACGACCAATGACAACGTCCGTCGACTCAAGTTGTCCGACGTTGGGCGCAAACAATCGTGTCGAGACCTCACAAGTAGCGAGTACCAGCATAACCGTCAGCAGCGTTGAAGCCGCGAATGAACTTTTGATGCATGGTGAAAGCGAGGCAATAATCTAAAATTGAAAGTAAATGAACGGATTCGATGGAACTTTGTCGGCGTACTCGGCTATCATCCACATTGTCAAGGTGTAGGTTGGCCAGCGTATTGGACTCGGCCAATGGCTAATCTTTAGTGGGTAAGGGTGCTTCCGCTGGAACCACTCAAATAGAACAAACGCCACCAAAGTACGTTTAGCGTGATAAAGAGCGGCCCATGAGAGGAATACTCAACCCAAAGACGGTTCCAGTCAGCGAGTTCTGTTGCACTCCAAAACATTTTGCTCCAGATCAATCCGGCATCGGAAATCGATTCGGCTCTAACACCCAGCCTAGGCACACGAGAGTGAAGGTTAGCGACATCCGATGACGCTATGGACTGATGGAACGAGCCTAACCTCTGGCGGATCAAGAGATTTTGTTTGTCGGTACTAGTTTCTTTCTCAGTGGCTAATGTGGCCCCATGAAAAGCACCCCAAGCCGAGAAATCTCCATGCGGCACCGTGCCATATTCCGCTGGCAATAAACGTTAACAGCAAGTTTCGGTTGCGGGTATACGCGGAGCTCGATTTCCGCCAAGCGGGATGCAGACGTAGTCGCGAACCACGAAAGTGAGATGTGCCAGGCGTTGCCAGAACTCTCCCATGCCTCCGGAGAAGTGAGGGTGTTAAAGTTTTGCATCAAGTTAATTCCAATAACCGCGCGGTGCCGATTGCGATGTCGGAATAGGCGCTAAAGTCGCAGTAAATTTGAAATGCGAACAGGATGGTTGCAATGACAAGCCGGGCTCCGCTCGTTTCGCCGGGCGATGAATAGGCATCCGCGACAATCAACGCTGCGGAGTCAGCGATGACGATCTTCTTAAAGAATCCGCAGACAATCTGCTGAATGCCGGCAGACGTCTGCTGCCAGTCGACTTTTCGAGCATGCTGTGCTAAAGGAAGAAGGTTACGTGCTCGTTCAATTGGGCCGGCAACAAGCTGGAGGGAAAAAAAAGCTAAGAAACGAACGCAAGATAATCTAAAAGTGAGTCAGAAGGTTTGAGCTGCCTCGATAGATATCGATGGTGTAACTCATTGTTTGAAATGTATAGAAGCTGATGCCAACTGGGAGAATAATTCCAGCGTGCCACTGGTCATGTTGAAACCGGAACAGTTGGCCAATGTCACGGAAACTTTCGATGAAAAAATTGAAGTACTTGAAAACACCAAGTAGCCCGAGATTGTTTGCCGTATTACTCCCAGCAGAAAGCGACGCTGGAGGTCTTTGGTTTCCCGATGGAGTTGTCGACTGATGGCAAAATCTACCAAACTCGATATAAGCATGAGCAGGCAGAAGCGGGTAGTCCCACCAGCCGTAGAAGACATAGCTGGCGGTAAGCAAAAGAAGATTCTGGCCTTGCCGCTGACGAATCAGGTGGCAGCATCAACAGTACCAAAGGCAGGAAAACGCGAGAAAGGTTAGACTCGTAAACTGCATAAATTCATATGGGGCAGGAAAAGAGAGAATTTGTCCAGTTGTCACGCGGAGAACCAGGAGGCACTTCGCTTGGCACTCACTTCCTGGCATGCGAACGTAGCGGCCAGCAGCTCTTGTGCCGAATCAGTTCGGTATGAAATTTCCTCACAGCGTTCGTATCTACTGTTAATCGGGGCTCCGATAGTGTTGCCGAAGCGTTCAAACTCGCTCGACGTGGCTCTTGAAGAACGACGGGGCATCGCCAACGGAGACAATGCGATGTCGATCGTGTGCTGGAAGGAAAGCGCAGTGGTGGCCCTGCGGTTCCTCCGGCAAGTAATGAATCGACCATTAATGAATGCTGCGTTTAGACAATCTTTGCAGTGAAGTAGTTATTAATCGTTCTAATTTTAATGATCTTGTGTATAGTCGAAGCTGCGATTGCCAGCAAACAAGCCAGAACAAAAGGCCGTCAAACATCTGGCCCAAATCCCAGTGAAAACTTACGTTTTGGCCCATTATCGGGGAAGTTGCGCTAGCTTTCGTTCGACCGGCTGCCCGCCGGAGAGGAGCTGATCAACCAGATCGACATCTGGATCGACCGGCAGGGTTCCAAGCTGATACCGGTGCAGATTGTCTTCCAGACGTGACAAGCGCTGCTGTGACTTTCGCTCGTCGTCGGTATTCAACGAGCGAGCCAGCTTGCGGCCTTCAAGCCGAAGGACGATGCGAGATTTTCCGTTGCGGCTTTCGAGATGGCATGGTCGGATCACGGAAAGTCGGAAAGAACCAGCGACACAAACCCAACGCAAATGAAGTGTTGTCCTCTTAACGGTCCCCAATGCGTGTTGCAATCGCATTGGGCACAAAAAAGACCTACGCCGCAATTAGCGTAAGTCCATGATTTCGTCAGTTGCGGCAACCCGCAAAACTCTGCGGAAAAGCTGCCCGACTAGGACTGCTCAGACCCAGCAATTTGCAAGGGCAAACGGCGACGGGCTGAAATCTACACCAGAATCTACACCAATTTGGACCCAAAACGACGCGAATGAAGGCGAACTGGTGTCGCTGTATCGGTCGCTGAATGATGGTCTGAAACTCGAACTATTGGCGATTGCGCGGGGCCTGGCGGGTGCGGAATCGGATCAGAACACGGGGCGGTGCTATCAAATGGTGGGGCGAAACTCTAACGATGATGAGGTGAACGAATGACCTGTACGGAATGGTTTTGGCATGCCGAAGACAACACGGGCGGGATCGCCCTGAACGAACTGCGAGAACTGACGGCGCGGTTGTACGTGCGGAGCGATGATCCGGAGGACGGCGGCAACACGGTCATTAACTATTTGATCAGCGAGGGCTTTACGATTGCGAAGACGTACGAGGTTGGAAACGATGTGCTGACATCGGCGAACCTGTACCAGATCGATCCGCCGCAGCGGGTGGCCACCTGTGCGAACTTTGACGCTGTTGCATTTCAAACAGTTCGGTCCTGGCGAGCGTGATTCGAGCGGCAATCCGACGAACAATCCAACGGATGTACGCCCGACATGCAAATCGCCGCGGCAACGCGTCAGAAGAATGTCCAGTACGAACCTATCGCGGCGGGTTTGTGCCGTCTGACGGCACGACGGCGGGCGGAGCGGCAACGGTGCAACTGAACCAGCCGCATTTGTTCGTCAACCTGCTCGCTAATGAACTGCGCCGCCTGCACGCGTGCAGGATCGGGCGAATAAGACGATCACGCTGACTCAACGTAACGGCGGTCAATGCGAACCACATTGCGTGTTTCCGGTGGACTGGGTCAACAGCGATGCGGTGACGTTTGTCGTGCTGGGCAGATGACGTTTGCGGCCGCGCATATACCCTGAAGTTCAACAGTTGGAGCATGACGAATCAAGCGGTGGAAGTCGCCGGAACGATGGTAGATTACGTCGCGGTAAGCTGTACGCTCGAATACGACCCTGATGAGTGGCGAGTGCGAATCCCGAGCTTTTCGCTCGAATCACGGGCGATGGCAGGCGACTGGAACCTGTCCAGCGTGGTTACCGATGCTCTTTGGCATGCAGAATGAAAGGCAAGCCATACCGGCGCGTCACATCCGAATTTTCAGGGAAAGCCGTTCCCACTGAACGCCAAAGGGTTTGTGACGAACACTCCCGATCCGGAACAGCGGTAACGGAATCCCGTCAATCCCGTGCAAGCAATCGGAGTGTGGAGCGAGTATCCCGAGATTGACATTCGGACGTTGCCGTTTTTTTCCGGAATCACTCTGTAAAGAAAACGAGCTGGGTGGAACTGGTACCACAGTTCCGCCCACGCCAGCGACTAACGGAGCAAGGCTCCGCCCGGTTTCGCACCGCCGGCAAGCTCGTAAAAACGATGGAAAGGCAAGCGCGGCCGCACTACCTTGAGTGCCAAAGGCGAAGCTGGCGAAGTACCGGATTCAAACGGTAATTTCACTGCTGCGATTCAAACAGCAGTTCCAACGGGTCACGACGTATTGAGTATCGTCGCAAACGACGGCAACGAACCGGAAACAAATCTTTCCGTTTTGCGGGGAAGCGCGGGCAGGCGTCGCTACGTCGCGATGGCCCCGCGAAGCGGGAGGGGGCGAAAATCCTGACGGCATCCGCCGCAGTGGACCTAACCGCAGCCATACAAGAAAACGTCGGAAACTTGGATTTTTTTTGGGCGGGTGATTGTGGGGGTAAGTATGATCGAACGGACATGGTAAGCGTCTGATCCACGCTGAACGCATACGCCTGGTGGCGGACCTGTTGCCGCCGGGCGTGTGCGACCGTCTAAACCGCAACAGGAATCCCCGCAAAAATGAACGTAAACGCGCCGCTGGTGCGCTCCTACGATCGACACCGCCCACGCATCCAAGATGCTGCCGATTACGACGGTCACGCGATGGCGGCGGACATTGCCGCCGGCATGGCTCGAGAGCAAACGCTTGCGAAGGGGACCGCTCTTGACGACGCGATGCGCGATGCTCTGAAGGGAGCCGCATCGGCGGGCGAGCTTGCTCATCGGTATCGATGGTATCAATCAGGAGATCTTATGCGATTTTATTGGGGCGGTGGCGGGGACACGGGATCAAAGGACGCACGGGATCTGCAAACCTCATCGCAATGGCTGGTACGCCGCGAGCCAAGAGCGGGTGATAAGCGAAGCTGCGAACGGCGATCCGGAGGCGGGCAACCGCAGATAGATCCTGAAGAGATTGAAGGGCAAGCGTTAAAACTGTTTCAGTTTTTGCGTCGGCGTAAACACTACGTGCGATTTGAAACGCTGACGCGTGAGTGCGATTGCTGGCGAGTGGCGGAACCGGAACCAAGGACGATAGCAAGCTGCGTTGGAACGGCTGGGCAAACCTCGCTAAACGAAGCCGCGATTCACCCTGGGATCTAACGATAATTCGCTCGGAACCGACGAACGAAGTCGCGAAGCACTGACGCAAATCAGCACGCAAACAAATACGCATGATGCGTACCGCAGCGCACGGCACATGGTCAAATCCGGCAGTCTCACCTACACAGTCAGGAGCCTGCTAAGCATGAACCAATCACCAATTGACCGACTGCCCGAGCTACGGGCGGTGGAACTGGACATCGCCCAGCGGATGCGCGAGCCATGATTGCTCCGCGCATGCGCGACATGTTACGTCGCAAGGCGGAATCCGATCGCATCGCCGCCGGAAAAGTAGTAATCGATCGACAGGAGGGCCGACGCGATGCCTGGGACCTAATTTATGGGACGTCGACCTCGAGCGGTTGCGTGCGGACATCGCCGCCGATGTGATAGCCGCGATACGACCGCTATTGTCACCTCAGACTACGCAGACCGCATTGATGCGATGCGCTGGACGCGAGGACTCCGGCGACGATGCTGCGCATTGGCCACCACTATAGATCGGTGGCGGGCGAGGTGTCATACCGTCGCTGATGGCCGATGGTCGCCGGATCTACGTCATTGATGACGTGCTGGAGGCTGCTGCGCCAGCGCGTACAACCCGGACGCGGAGGCTACCGCAGCGAGCGCTGCTGGGCGAAACGCGCCGCAAAGAAAGGGGGACGCGCCATGGCTAGCACATCCCCACCGAAGGCATCGATCGTCCGTTCATTCGCAGACTGGCGAAAAAGCAAACCGACATGTTTGCTATCTTCGATTCAACCGCGCGGGCGAACGAGGATGCACCGCGCAGGACGAGACGCGAGGCGCACGCGCCGCGAAACTCAAGATTGGGCAACGGGCGCTGCTCTCGCTCGCATACATACAGCAGCAATCGACGGACGGTGCGACCGCCGATGAGGTGTCAGCCCATTTTGGTTGGCCAATCTCGGCGATTCCCGCTCACGGGTACCTTAAGGCCGCCTCGGCTTGATCGTTGCAACCGATCGCCGGCGGACCACGCGACAGGGTGGCGAAGCTGTGGTTTGGGTGGCGGTTGCATCTGCACGCGAGGCGGAGCCGGGGATGATCCACACACAGCCCGCCAACACGCAAAATTCAAACGCTTGATTCGACAGCTTCTATTTCTCGCTGATCGATTGTCGTGAGATCGACATTGAGACCATCGCCGTCGGAATTCTCCTGGAGCGGCTATGGCACATGGCGATGACTTCCGCAATGGAGGGTGACGTGGTGGCAGATTCGATGACGACACAATCGCGGAATCTGTGGGATGGTTCGGCGATGTGGGGTTGCTGATCACCGTATCGGACTGTTGCTGCTGGCTGACCGTTGTGACACTTATCGACTCGTTGTTCCACGATTGGGAGCATCACGCCCCAAACTTCATCAAAGGCAACCTGAGCAAGCACAACAAAGACTTCGCCAAGCAAGCTGCCAAAGCAAGCTGCCTAAGCACCCTGCCACGGCATACACGCTTGGCACCGCGCCACATAACCTAACCGAACCAAACGCAACGAAAGCAACCAAATGCAACCCAAAGAAACGGAGGCCGCATCTGCCGATGCGTCGCCTGCTTCGTGGTTGCGGATTGCTTCGCATTCCTTCCTTGCATTCTGCAATGCATGGAATGCGACGCATCCGGCAATGCCGCGGATCCCCACGCAGAAAACGCTCATCTGATCATGGAACAACGTACCGCGCAACGCTGGCTTCGCCGCATCCTTGACGATCGAATCGATGAGGTTGCCGCCGCCATCGTCGGCAACCATGGCTGTTCCATCAGCCTTGGTTCCGACCGACCTGGCTTTTACGCGACAGCAGCGAACGATGCTCAACGTACAAAAGGTACCGATCGACAATACGCTACCCGACACCACCGCCGACCGACCAACGACCTCTTTGAGTTACGTAGCGTATTCGATCGTTGACCAATCCACTTCGACCACGACGCCGCCGTCGCCGATGTTCGATCACCCGCCGCAATGGACCGATGAGAATGAAACCCGACATGATTCCCCAGCTTCATCCAACGCTAAGAGCGTAATCATGGTATCCGCCGTTCTTGCCGTCAACTGCCGCCTCATCCCTTCGCGGTCGCATCGCGAGCGTTTCAGATCACGGCGGATGGCTGACGGTTCGATGGTCACCTACTCCCGCCGACACCGAGCGAGCCGCGAGCAGATCGAATCGCCGGACCGCGCACGCTGGGTTACGAGTTTACGCACCAGTTGGCATAGGCCGGTCGATTTACCTACACGATTGGAACCACCAAATGACCACAACAGATCAACTTTACGACACCCGCCTTTACAACGATGCAATCGCCACCATGCGGAGTTCCAACCGGCGATGCTTCCCGGCGTTTCATTCTCAATCCCTGGCGGCCACCGGTCACCAATGCGAAAATGTTGAGAAACAACGCGAGCCGTTTGTACTTTCGCCAGGGTGATACGTACTATCGCCGACATTGTATTACGGGGACCGCGTAACGGATGCGAGAGCGTTTACGTGTTCATCACGTCGCCTATCACTATCGTGTTACTGATTCGGAGATGATTGAGATCTTAGCGCGATGAGTTGGAGCGTATCCTGACGTAGCATCACCTGCTATTTGACAGTTCACGCTTTGTTCTTTACCATCCACTCGCCACGGCTAGGAGTTGCTGCCGAAAACCGCCCCTGAGCTACCGCCGTTGGTTTATCTATCAGGCACAACGACAGGAGTTGTTACCATGGCATCCATCATCAAAGGCAAGAGCGGTTCGTATGAGATCCGCTTCAAGACCACAACCGACCTACCGCAGCGTGTACGCGCGAGAAACAAAGAAAGAGGCGTCGAGCATCGCCGCGAAGTTGGAGCATCTTTGCATCGCGACGCCGACACAATCGCACACCCGAGCCGGAGGTTGACGCGTGGCTTGGCCGCGATCGATGACCGATTGCATTCTCGCTTGGCGGGTTTCGGCTAGTCGATCGGCCGCATCGCCGCGACGAAAAAACCAAAAGATGAGACGTTGCTTGGCGATTGATAAAGACTTACATCGCAAAAGCCGCAAGACACTTGCTTCCAGCACCATAGAGAGTTTGACGATCGCCGGAAATAATCTCACTCGCTACTTCGGCGACGACCGCAAGCTGGACATCGATTACCGCCGGCGATGCTTGCGACTATCGCGAGTGGCTTGCGACGGAAGGCAACGTAAGAACCAAGAGCGAGGACAAAAGCGCTTAAGTTGAAAACACGGTACGCCGTCGGACGGGCACGCGATGTTTGCATCCGCAATCAAGCATCGCATCATCGCGGAAAAACCCTTTCGATGGATTGGCCGCGAACGTCAACGCCAACGAAGATCGTCAGGTATTCGTATCGCATGATTGGGCAGACCGCTGTATCCAGGCGTCGCCGTGCGAATCGTGGCGGATCATCATTGCACTTTGCCGGTTTGGCGGGCTGCGCCGCCATGAAGCACTTGATGCGATGGAGCACATCGACATTATCCATTCGCGGATGACGATCCGCAGTCGAAAGACGGGCATTCGCGTTTGTCCCATCTTCCAGAACTCCGCCCGCACATCTTGCGAGCAAAGGAGATGGCGGACGAGGGAGCGAATTTTCCAGACTCGCTACGGCGATGGCAAGAACATCGGAACGACATTCAACAAGATCATCAACGCGCCGGGCTGGTTCCCTGGGAAGCGCTCGTTTCAGGAATTTGCGAGCGTCGCGCGAAACCGAACTGATGGCCATCCACCCAGCCGGCGGACGTCGTGCAAGCTGGCTTGGCAACAGCGTCCGTACGTGAAGCATTACGCCATGGCGACCCAAGATTCCTTCCAACGGGCAATCGAGATCGCCGCGGCAAAAAGTTACACCAGAATCTACACCACTCAGCTAAGCGCCTTCTGGGACGCAGGGGCAAGCTGACGCAGACGGCGGAAAAATCGAGAGACGAAAAAAACCCAGCAAATTGCTGGGTTTTGCGTGCCAGTGACTGCTGGCGATTTTTCTCATAGCTGCCCGACTAGGACTCGAACCAGAATGACGCGTACCAAAAACCGTAGTTGCCATTACACCATCGGGCAGTGTCGTTCGAGATTGTACCCGAAAAGATCGGGTTCGGGTAACAGGGGTTCAGGGCAATTTTTGAAATTTTATGGCATCTGGCATCGTCGTTATTCAATCAAAACAGGCGAAGCCATTCGCTTACCAACGGATTTCCATTTGATTGACGATTTGGTCGGCGAGGTCTGGATAGCATCTTGAAACGCGGTTGCGTTTGTCTGTCCGGCCTCGGAACCATACGGCTGCTTTGACGGAAATAGAGCCGCCACTCCACAGGCGGCAGTGGATTCGGGTTTTCCATCAGAACGGTTCCTTGTCGATTGACCCAGGCTGCTTCGATGGAGATCGCATTGTCAAGGGCTCGCGGTTCGTCGGTATCGGTCTCGGTCAGCACTTGTTTGTTGTCGCCGACGACGCGACAGGTCAACACACTATCGGCATTGGGGTCGCCGGTAACTTTGAAAGGGGTGCGTTGTTCGATCGCCTTTTGAAGGGCTTCCGTCAGTCGTACGCCAAGGTCTTCTCGGAATGTATCATTGCGAATAATGGGCACGTACACGGTGCGGACATCGCCGCGATAGAGCGATCGATTTCCGAGTTGATATCCAGCGCATCCCGCCACCGCCGTCAGCATCACGCAGATACCGAAGGCATTCAAAGCAAGCGTCCTATGAAGAGATCGTGTCGCAGGCATGGGGAGGTTATCGCAAGAGGTTCCTGTCACTGCCGACCATAATGGGCTTCGCCGGTTCGCTGTCGGGAAACAAGTCATTCAGCCAAGCCAATCGTTGCGGGGGCGTGTCGGGTTCGCCTTCAAGAGCCGCCAAGCGTTTCCGCGCAACTTCAGCGTAGGAAGTGTTGGGATGCTTATCGAGAATGTTACGATAGTAGAAGCGGGCCGATCCGTTTTCAGATCGCAATTCCCGAAACTGAGCCTTCGAATAAAGACGTTCGGCTTGGAGATGGTCGATCTCGGCTGCCGACCTGGCGACCATATCGCGATGCTTGGAGTCTTGAAGTTCGGTGGGAAAGCGTCGCTTCATCCGTTCAATCAATTCTTCAGCTTCGTCGAGTACCGTTCCGCTGTATTTGGGTCCTTGATAGATCTCCAATTTGCATTTCAAGCCAAACAAATGGGCGTTGAATTGATGGTCGCTGTCGGGAAAGGTGTCGCGCAAGTCGGCAAAGAACGTATCGGCGAGTACCCATTTCTTTCGCTCGAAGTATTCCAGGCCAGCCGCCATCGTCGCATCGTCGGCGAGCTTGCCGGTTGGCGAATCGTAACGAATTTGATCGAGCAGCTTGATGCCTGATCCGTCGATATCGACCATCGGCAGTCGATGATCGGTGAAATTCACAGGCAGCACACTGGGGGCTTGCTTGTCGACGGCGATCCAATACTTGGCGATTTCAAAGCGACGCGCGACAACGCGATCGATGTGTCGACTGCGAGTATGTTTCTTCAGCAGTTCGCCATACATCTTGTCGGCTTCCGGGAAATCATCGGCGAAGAAGTAGCTTTCCCCCGACATGAACATTGCGTCTTCCTCCAACGCCGACGAACGCCATTCCTTCGATGCCTTTTTGAACAATGTCGCTGCTTTGCGAAACTGACGTCGACGCGCGGAACCTTCGGCTTCCGATGCGGTGCGGAACATTTGCTCCGCTTCAAGATAAAGCGCCCTGGCCTCTTCGCGATTGGCCCGGTTCTTTCCGGTGACGAAATCGGTCAGTACATCGGTCGTGCTGCGATTATCTTGAATCGCGGTTGTCGCATCGATCGACCCGTCGGGCGACGATGCTACCTCCTGAGCGGCGAGTTCATCGCTCCACGGTGTTCGAGGAAACGTTTGGCAACCGGTGATGCTGACGATCGCGATCAGCAGCATAAGACACAAGCGCCTATCGAAGCGGACCAGCACATCGATTCGCGGCATTGCGTCTGGCCAAGTCCAACCACCAAGAGCGAGCCTGCTGAAGATTGGGCTCGGCGGATCGGTACGATGATGCATTGGCGACGAACATTCGGACGCTAGATATCGAGGAGGTTTGGTTGGCATATCGACTTCCATGTCGTGGGCTGGAATGTGCTTCGCAAATGGACGATCAGCGTATGGTTGACTTGCTGGAGTGTGACAATTGCAGGGCATCAATAAATCGGCGCATCTTGAGTTCATGTCCTATGTGATGTGACATATATCGACCGAGAATCGCCCGCAATTCGCCGGTGACGGCCGATCGTTTTTGATCGCAATTCACGAAACTGTATTGTTCCAACGAGTTGCTAGCGTCTTGAAGCTGTTGACGGATCGCGGAGCGGACCGTTTGTGAAATCGAAACGACGCTTCTTTCTTTGGGTCGGCATTGCGGACATAAAACACCGCCTGAAATCATGCCGAACGCCACCATTTTCGATTCGGAGACCTCTTTTCCGCATGACGCGCAATCGGTCATTGAGGGGGCGTGTCCCAGCAGTCGTAAGGCTTGAAGTTCGAACATTGTCAACAGGTTCGCCAGATCAACGACATCCGGTTGGGGAGCGTCGATTTGAATCAAGGTGTTCAGCGCAAGATCGAACAAGTCGGCTTGAGGCTGTCCGGTTTCCGTAAGTTCGCGCAGCAGTTCCAAAACGTAGTAACCCGCATAAAGATTACGCAACGATTTGTTAGCCGCACGAAACCGCCGTTCCAGCTTTGCTTCAATCAGCAAATCCAAAGCGTCGGACGATTTCTTGATGAACACTACGCGACAATGGCAACCCAGGTCAATCGCGCCTTCAAACGGACTTTTCGGCCGATAAGCACCTTTGGCCAAGGCGGAGATCTTTCCAAAATCTCGCGTCAATATGGTTAATACAACGCTCGATTCGCTGAACGGAACGATTCGCAGAATGATAGCGTCCGTCTTTTCGCTCGACATGCTTTGAATGGATCTACATCTGAGGTGATAATTTGAGCCGTGACAGCTTGAATTCAAGCGTTCCTTCCGCCGAACTCGATATCAGTTTATACCGTGCGTGGTCCGAAATGATGCCTTCGTGTTAAATGAAGCGAACCACCTTATTTCTGACCACGCGACGTATATACCGTCGCGGTTTGCTTGCGACGCGTTTTACGATGCGATAACACGCATCACATTTCCGCCAATGACCTTCTGAACAACTTCGTCACTGTGTCCTCGCGTAACCAAACCGACTGTAAAGAGTGGCCAGTTCGTCCATGCCAAGCTGGCGGTTGCCTCGGCGGTCGTCTTGTAATCATCGGCGGGCCAAAGTGACCGAAACGGTTCGTATTGCTTGGGTTGTCGCGGGACCTTCGCTTGCTGGGTTCCGGCAAACTGCGATGTATAGGCGACATCGGTGCCAATCGCAACCGCGTCGGGACCGAATGTTTTGATGGCATAGTCCAGGTGATCCAACAATGCGTTGATATCCCCCTTGCCCCGAAGATAGCGAGGGATGCAACAGATCCCGATCAGTCCTCCGGTATCGACGATTGCTTTGATCACCGTATCCGGTTTGCTGCGAATGTGCGGATGGATCGCTCCGCACGTGGTGTGGCTGGCGACCATCGGGCGACTCGATGTTTTCGCGGCATCCAGACTCGTTTGCCATCCGCTGTGAGCACAATCGGGGATGATTCCGATTCGATTCATTTCGGCAATCGCGGCGCGACCAAAATCACTTAATCCGGCATCTGTCTTTTCGCCGCAACCATCGCCAATCATGTTCCGCCGTTGGTAGGTCAGATGCATCATGCGAATGCCCAATTTGTGGAACACGTCGACATATCGCAGTTCGTCGGGCATCGAAGCCCATTGCTGCGCCAGTGGGACTCCGTTTCCCGTCAAATACAAACAGTGTCGCCCTTCCTTCTTTGCCGTTTCGACATCGGTCGGGACGACCGCTTTCGAGACGAAGCCCCGCATCAAGTCCGTGGCATATGTAAAGTTCGCCAATCGCTTGATCAGTCGCAAAGGATCTTGCCCTTCCTCGCCGGCGTTCTGAAAAATGCAGGTAACGCCCGACGCGCGCCACGCGTCGCGATACTCCTGCTGTTCGACCGGATCGGTGGCATACCGTGTCATCGACATGGCTTCACGCATGTCCTTAATATGATCCGGCGACGCGCCCGCCTCCACCGCTTTGGCCAACTGATCGCCATCCACGGCCGCTCGCGGCGAGAACCCATATGCGTCGAAAACGATCGATTCGGAATGCAGTTTCAATCCATGTTCAAGCTCTTTGGGTGATGGCTTTAAGAGTTCGAGTGCCGTGACGCGATCGGCTTCGATTTTCGGGTTCAAACGCGTTGTCAAATCCGTGACTGGATTGCGCGGCGTTTGAGCATCGTCTCCGAATGCGGGAAAGGGATCGGTCGCCAAAGCACCGGCGGCACAAGCGGCGAGTAGTTGTCGTCGATTGAAATTCATAAACAAACCTTTGAGCATCTGAAACGAGTCGAAACAATCAAGTTGGTCATCGAAGCATCAGTTTGGATCGATTCCTCGGTGGAAGCAACACTGCGATTGCAAAGTGGCCACAAGCCAATCGACCCAAACAATGTCGTACTCCATTTCGCCAGCCAGTCCGATTGCTTGATAAAGCCGTCGCCGCTTGTTATACCGTGCATGGTTCGACGCGACACATTGGCATGATGTAAATCGCACTGCCTCGTTTTCCGCCCATGCGTCGTTTGTCGGAGAATCGACCAGGCCGTCCGACGCCACGGTTGTCTTCATTGCCCGTGAATTTAATTGGAAATGGTTTCTTTATGCTTGATGAAGTGAACGGGAAGGTGGTACACAAGGCGGGGCAATCGATCGCGCAATGCGTTGCCGTATGGTTTTCTTTCGTCTCGGGCATTTGCGTGGTGGCCCAGGAACAACCATCCCGCCAGATCGTCCGTTGTGCAACGCCCGACGCAATTGAATACGGCATCTGGAACTCTAACCGCCAGCTTGCCGCACCAACGTTGTTCGTCCTGTCGGGAACGATTGAATCAAGTCTTGAGAAACCTTACTTTCGGCAATGTGGCAACGAACTCGCAAAGCATGGGTGGATTTGCGTTTCAATCGATCTGCCATGTCACGGGACATTTGCCACTCAGGATGAGCCTTCCGGACTGAGTGGCTGGAGTTATCTGGCGGCACGGGAAAGGAATTTTGTCGAGCAATCGAATGATAGGCTAACCAGTGTCCTGGATGACTTGATCAAGACCGGCGCAACCGACCCGGAACGCGTAGCCGTTTGCGGAACATCCCGAGGTGGGTTTCTTGCCCTCCATTTCGCCGCCCATGACCGACGTGTTCGGTGCGCAGCCGGCTTCGCGCCCGTCACCGATCTTGCGGCATTAAGCGAGTTTCGCGCAGTCGCAACGGAACCGTTTGTGAAGTCGCTGAGTTTGGAGAACGTTGCCGGCGAACTTGCGGGTCGACCGCTCTGGCTGGTGATCGGCGATCAGGATGAACGTGTCGGCACGGATCAAGCAATTGCCTTTGCCCGCAAAGTCACGGCGGCTTCCCGAGCGCATCAGCTCGAAAGCCGAATCGAGCTGAATGTGCTGCCCGAGCCTCGCGGCCATACGACTCCTGACGGAAGCGCAACACGGGCCGCAAGTTGGATACTGAATCAGTTTGTCGACCCAACCTCGGTTGAACGACCGACGGAACGTGAATTCCTCTTCGTCGATGATCACCACATCTTGTACCGGTCCGGTACCGAGCGAATCTTACACCCCGCCAACCTGCATTCGGAGAATCCTCTGATTCGTGAAGACAAGCCCTGGGAGTTGGCGATTGGCTGGGTGAGCGTTGCGTTGCATCCCGAGACGCGAAAGTATCAGCTTTGGTATCAAGCATATGGTGGCGGTCGCGATGAACGCAAAACGCATAAGTGTGTGGTCTGTTATGCTGAATCGGACGACGGCGTCACTTTCGTCAAGCCTGAACTGTCGGTGCATGATTTTAAAACCGAGCGCAAGCCATTTGCCGGACACCATCAACAAACGAATATCGTCTTGCTGGGAGAGGGCGGCTACGGAGATCGTTATGCCAATTCAGTGTTGCTGGAACCCGGCGAGCCGGATATTTCGCGTCGTTACAAAATGCTCTACACCGACTTCTCAAAGGACGAACAAGGTGCGGAATGGCCTGGTTTCCATGCGGCGTTCTCGTCAGACGGAATCCATTGGACAAAATCGTCTCACAATCCGTTGAACCAGACCGCGTACGGGGGGCGGGGATCGCAGCCTCCTTTTTCAGACGAAGATGTCTATTCCGAACGATGGGACGAGCGCAAACAGTTCACCCGAAAGACATGGAGGCTGCCGATTTCCATGTCCGATGCGGTCGACGTCATGTTCGATCCGGTTCGCGGAGTCTACAGCGTCTACGGCAAGTCTTGGCTTCAAGGGCCCGACGGTGGACTGGCGTGGAAGCACGCCATGGCGCGAGTGGATAGTCGCAATTTCGTCGATTGGTCAAAACCGAAAATAGTGGCGTGGCCGGACGAGCACGATCCGCCTGATACAGAATTCCATACGTCTCCGGTCTTCTACTACAAAGGCGTCTATTTCTGTTTGAATCAGATCCTTCATGCTCGCGCCGAAGCGGTAAACGCCAAAGCCGACCAGATGCATGTCGAGTTGATGACCAGTCGCGATGGATTGCGATGGGACCGACCGTTTCGCGATCAGCCGTTCTTCCCAAGTGAGCGACAGGCGTTCTCCAATGGAGGCGTCTTCACGAACTCGACTCCCATTTTCCTGCGGGACGAGATCCGGTTCTACTACGGCGGCTATAACAGCGGAGCGATTGGTGGCGGTGCCGCGCTTATCGACTCCGCCCAGCAAAGCGGCGTTGGCCTCGCCACGATTCGACTCGATCGCTTCGCCGGAGTTCGCCCAGTTGAAACGAGCGCGCAGAGCACTTTGAAACGTCCGCTTCAGAACATCGGTCAAATCACGCTCAAGCCCATCGACTTAACAGGCATCGACCAAATTTCGCTCAATGCGGATGCCAGCGGCGGTTCGATCCGTGTCGAAATCCTCACTGAAGACGGCTATCGCGTGCGAGGTTTCACAAAGGACGATGCTATTGCGGTGACATCCGACACGCTGCGTGGCGCGGTCTCTTGGAAAGCACGCGACCTCGGCGATCTGCCCCCTGGAAAGTACCTGTTGCGATTCCATCTGGACAAGGCCGAAGTCTTTGCGATGAGCTTGGTGGCGTCGCATTAACGCAGCTCGCTGAGCCAAGCAGACGCAATGCGACGAACCCTAACGAACGAACGCCACGAGTCGTCTGAACTCGTGGCGTTCCTTCTATCGATAAAAACCAGCGGTTACCTGCTGCGGGTGACCTACTGATTGTTGCTTTCTCGATTCCGACGAAGCATGCGTTCTTTGGCATCTTCGTTCCGGTTGACGCCGTAACGTTTATCCAAATCCGCAGCCCATTGTCGGTCCGCCATGTTTGGCCAGTTATCTTCATCGAAGCCTTGCTGGCCTTCGAGCTGTTGCTGGGTCACGTTCAGCACCAGCACATATTCATCTTCGTCAATGTCGTTATCGCCGATCTCGTCGGGATCGACCTGGACACGAAAAGCTTCAAACGGTACGGCAAACAGCTTGTTCCCAAGCCCAAGAAACCCACCGTAAGTGACCGCCGCGTAACGCACTTTGCCCGTTGAGCTGTCGATGACGATATCCTTGATTTCACCAACGCTTTCCCCACGCGAGTTCTGAATGTTGTAGCCCATCAGTTGGCTGACGCGAATGTTGGTGCCACGTGTCTTCGCATCGAGCTTTCCGGCATCGGTTTGCTGTCGCGGTTGTTTGGGCTTCACACGTTGCGGATGTGTTGTTTCCTGAGCTGACAAAGCTCCAAATGTACCGCAGGCAAATATGGCCGCGGTTGCGAGTGCAATAACACGATTCATCGAAAGTTCCTTTACGTTAAGAGAAGTTGACTTCCACAATGGAAGTCGCGGCCCCACCATCTGCATTTGTTGGGCCAATTCAATAAGGACGATCGTTCGGCCGCGGAAACATTGTGTGCAATGCGGTCCCATCGAATCTTCGGCGCAGCGGCGATCAAATGCTCTGGACGTTGCTGAGCCACTTCGACATATCCCGTTCCACGCGCGCCATCGGAAAAGCAGGCATGGCGACCAGAATATGGCGCCCGTCCGGAACAAGCAGTTCGTCGGAAAGAACGCGAATGTCGGCAGCAATCTTCAAAAATTGCCTTTTTACATATTTGAAATGTCGCAACATGACGATATATTTAAGGTATGAAGAGTTCAACAACATCTCCGACACGAACGCTTGTTCCCTGCGATTTGGATACGCTCTCGCAAGCGGCTGAATGCCTGCGAACGTTGGCGCACCCGGTGCGTCTGCGCATGGTTCAAATGCTGCTCAGCGGTCAGTATACTGTTGGCGAGTTGGCGGATGACTGCCAAGTTCCGAGCAACGTGGCTTCGGAACATTTGAGATTGATGCAGCGATGCGGCTTTTTCGACAGCAAACGCGATGGCCGAAAGGTGTTTTACAGCATCGCTGAACCCCACTTGGAAAAGATCATCGCGTGCATCGAGAGCAAGTTTTTCGAAGCTCCGTGAATTTTTTTACCAAAACATGTCGACAAGTGTCGATGTTACGATGTTTCAAGCTTTTTTTGATGAGGAGCGAGCGATGAGTTTTGAAACCATTTCAGCGGCCCAGTTTGCCAACAAACGCCGCCAACAGTCGGTCGATTTAATTGATGTCCGTACCCCGGTCGAGTTTCGCGAAGTGCATGTTCAAGGGGCGAAGAACGTCCCGTTGGATACGTTGAATCCGCAAACGCTCATGGCCGCTCGGAATGGCTCGGCGGACGAACCGTTGTATGTCATTTGTCGTTCAGGCGCACGTGGTGCGAAAGCGTGTCAGGCGTTTGTCGACGCTGGTTTCACCAACATCATCAACGTCGATGGCGGCACGATGCAGTGCATCCAAGAAGGGATTCCCGTACAGCGTGGAAAGAAAGCGATCTCGCTGGAACGACAAGTCCGAATCGCAGCCGGATTGTTGGTGCTCACCGGTTCCGTATTGGGATATTTTTACCCGCTCTGGTGCGCCCTTCCAGCCTTTGTTGGCGCGGGACTCACGTTTGCCGGCATCACCGATACCTGCGGGATGGGAATGTTGCTAGCGAAGATGCCGTGGAATCAAGTCCGCGGAAATACGAATCAAACTTGTTCGGTATAAGGAATGGATTCCATGAAGGTAGTGATTGTCGGGGCTGTTGCGGGTGGAGCCTCAGCGGCCGCCCGAATCCGTCGACTCAGTGAGTCGGCGGAGGTCATCTTGCTTGAAAAGGGTCATGATCCATCCTTTGCAAACTGTGGGATGCCTTATTACATCGGTGGTCAGATTGCCACGCGCGACAAGTTGCTTGTCGCGCCGAAGCAGCGATTGGTCGAACGTTACCGGCTGGATGTGCGGACGCAAACGCTGGTGACGAAGATCGACCGACCAAACAAACAGGTTCATGTGCGCAATCTGGAAGATGGCCGTGAATATCAAGAGTCGTATGACAAGTTGATTCTGTCGACAGGTGCCGCACCCTTGCGGCCTCCGTTGCCCGGCATCACTTTGCCAAGTGTTCACACTCTGCGCGACCTAAGTGATGCGGATCGATTGCATCAGGTCGCCATTGGTTCGGCGAAACGAGCCGTTATCATTGGTGGTGGGTTTATCGGGATTGAACTTGCCGAGAACCTGATTCATCGCGGTTTGGATGTAACGCTTGTGGAGTTGAATCCTCAGATACTGCCACCTTGGGATGCGGAGATGATTTCCGACGTGCAGCGTCATCTCACCTCCAAAGGGGTGCGGTTGCGACTCGGGGACTCGGCCGTTGGCTTTGAACAGCAGCAGGATTCGCTTCACGTATCGTTGGCGTCGGGGGATGTTCTCAAAGCCGACTTCGCCATGCTGTGCATTGGCGTTCGTCCGGAAAGCGGTTTGGCGGCGGAAGCGGGGCTGTCGGTCGCCGCTCGCGGCGGTATTGTCACCTCCGCGAACATGCAAACTTCCGATCCCGACATCTATGCGGTCGGAGACGCCGTTGAAGTCAAAGAGTTTGTCAGCGGTCAAGCGGTGCAGATCCCTTTGGCCGGCCCCGCCAATCGGCAGGGTCGGATCGCGGCGGACCACATCTTTGGCCGCTCCGCTTCGTATCGCGGCACGCAAGGGACGGCGGTTGTGGGTGTGTTCGATATGACGGCCGCAATGACCGGCTTGAGTGAGAAGGTTTTGCAGCGGTTCGGCATCGATTACGAGAAGGTCTATGTGCATCCCTCCGATCACGCCAGTTACTATCCCGGCGCGACAAAGATGACGCTCAAACTGCTGTTCAGTCCCGCTGACGGCAAGATTCTTGGTGCGCAGGCTTGCGGCGGTAATGGCGTGGACAAACGGATTGACGTTCTAGCCATGGCCATACAAGCCGGGATGACGGTCTTCGATCTCGAAGAATCGGAACTATGTTACGCTCCGCAGTACGGTTCGGCCAAAGATCCGGTAAACATGGCGGGCTTCGTCGCCGCTGGTGTTCTGCGTGGAGATCAACCGATCGTCCACGCCGGAGAAGTTCCGTCGCTGATTGATCAGACACAGATCGTTGATGTGCGGACCGCCGCTGAATTTGCCGGGGGCTCCATTCCGGGAGCGATCAACATTCCGCTGGAGTCCCTTCGCCAGCGAATCGGCGAACTTGATCGCTCCGCGCCCGGTGATCGCTTACTGTGCGGTTGGTCAACGCGGCTACATGGCGACGCGTTTGCTGTTGCAAAACGACTTTCAAGTACGCAACCTCAGTGGCGGCTTCACAACCTGGAATCAGGTTCACTCGGAGGCGTCGCTCGCCAAGAGCTTATGCAAATGAAAGTGAAACGGCCCCAACTTTCCGCCGTAGTTGCCTGCTGAGATTCGCACGACTCCGGTTGTCGAAGCCGCGCGAATTCCGATCGCCATTGCTGAGGCGATGGCTTGTTCCGACAAGCCATCGATCACGATTTCGTAGACGGCGTTTTCCTCGCGATGCAGGTCGCTGTCGGTTTGCCCTTTCAGCGTCGGACACCAGCGATGATTCGTGCTGGCGGGAAGCTGCGGGTATTTCGACCCGACCTTCGATCCGCTGCGAACAATCCCGGCCGGAAAGGGCAAGATAACATCCGGCAATCCATGAATTGCCGCAACGGCGGCGCGGACCGCCGCGAGCGTTTCGCGTTGCGAACGTCCGCAAACGATGAAGTTGCCGCCGCCGATCGCACGCGCGACGCCCGTGATATCCTCGCATAGGAATTCCCCGTCCATCACCGGCACGCGCAGAAGCGACGTTCGCCAAGTTTTTTGGAGATTTGAAATCCATCGCCAAAGAATCGCAGTTGCGAACCAATCTTTATGTGTCCTGTCTCGGGAGCATCGCGCAGCCCGGCGAAGCAAGCTGTTGTGGGACACGTCAAGACGTTCTGCCCGATTCGCGACGCAACCGCTTTCTGGAGCGATTTTGTGTTGAAGGCAAAGGCCAACACGCTCACGCCGGGTCTTCCGTCGGGAGTCTCGCCTTCGGGCAAATAGCGTTCGATCCCGGCTTCCGCATCGCAGCCGATCACGCTCGACGCGTTGCCGCAGAACTCGCGAGCGGCTGTCTCGGCGAGTTCTTCATCAATCGCCGTGATGATCAGTCGCGTTCCTTTCATCGGGAACGCTTCGGCAAACGTATCATCAATGATGGGCGGTTCGGGCATGTTCGTTTCGTTTATGCGTTGGACCGTTCGATCGCGTCAAGAACGATCGATCTCGACTTGAATCCCACCGGTGAAATTCGCAATCACATTGTAGATGACCGCCCAAATAAGGCCTCCGATCATTCCGAGAACACCGTAGAACAAAGGAAGCATGAACGTCATCATCAGCCCCGTCCCAACTCCAGCGACGATGTCCGTGTTGTCGGCCATGACGAAACTCAGCAATGTAACGCTTCCCATCAAGATGGCTCCCAACAGACCGACGGCGAAACCCATCGCCCCAAACAAACTAGTCACTGAAAGAAGGCCAACTCGTCGCACCCGGAACGATTCTCGAAACGGGGAATATCCGATGCTGGGAGGAGAGCTTTCGGTTCCTGAAACCTTATAGGGGTTGCTTTTCTCCGGAAGTTCGCTGTCGTAAGGATTGCTCATGATGTGATTCTGTAAGAGGACAATGATGCGTCTTCGTGTTCAACCGACAACAAACGGATCGAGTCGAAAACCTATCCCGATTCGTGGCCCACGTTCCGGACGACGCTGGAGCCGTTATAACAGACTTGTCGAATCGGTTCGATAGCCAATGACGGAACGCGGTCCAACCAAGATCTAGAACAGTCGCTCCGCGGTTCCGTTGGTGTCGACTTGCCACGGCGTCCATAGCAAACCGACAGCCGTCACCTTCAGATCGCTCTTGCGCGGGCGGATGGGTGTTTCCTCCAGCTCGAGGTTCTGGATGTCGAAACGATCGCCCAAAGCGTCGATTTCCGACTTCAGCTCTTCCTCCAAATCAATCATGTCATCGTGCAATTCATGCAGCGCGGCTTCGGCTCGGCGCACATCATCCTTTTGCTGGGCGGCACGGGACCAACCACTGGCCGCCGAGGATGCACGACGGCTGATCTTGTTGCCCATGAATCCGTTCAGCAAGGTCGATCCGATCTGAATCATCGACTGCCAAGTCGCTCCCTGAGCCTGCGACTGCTCGCGTGCAACACGGTCCTCCGCCGTGCGAATCTTGTTCTCCAGCGACTTCATCTTCGCGGCATACTTTTCACGCAAGACCTCCGTTTCGCGATCTCGTACTTCGCGAGCGAGTTGTTTGAAGTGCAACCGTGCTTGCAACGGAGTCGCGTCGGGTGGGGCGACGGCGTCGAGCGCGGAACATTCGTAAACGACCAAGGGTTGATGTCGGTAGAAATAATCCTCCAGTTCATCGCTCCATTGGCGATACGATTTCGAATCAATCATTGCCGTCGGCGGATCCGCGAACGAAAAACCGTCTCGCGGATGCGATTCAAAACGTTGATTCGCGGCCGCCAGTTCACTTTGATCCCAAACGGAATCGGGAATCGACCTCGAACAACAAACAAACCGCGTCTGATCCTTCCACAAATCGACGTTGTTCTTCGAACTGACGTAATGGAGCGTTCCGGTTCCCAGCAGAGCCGGTCGGTAGACGAGCGACGCCTGTTCCACCGGTTCCGAAGTGGGTATCAGGAAGCTCTCTTCGATGCCCGCCGGCACGACCGGACGCTGGGTCGCGGTGTTCTGCTGGCCGAGCGATTCACTGTGATGATCCGTGAGCGTTTCTGTTGCCTGCCGCGTCGCTTTACGAGGAGCCATCAAACGCGATATCTGATCGCGGGCAAGCGGCCCGGAAAGAAACGATAACGCCCAACGAGTCTGGAACACTCGCGGGCCATCATCATGAACATTGTTCATCAAGAACTTGCGACTTCCCAAGCCTGCCAGGATCTGCTCCATTTCGCCACGATCGAACTTCGTTCCCGTTTGCGCAGCGGCACCTTCGAGCCCTTCGAGGACGCGCTGTTTGTCGCGCTCGGTTTGCAATCGCCCCAAAAACCAGGTGCCGATATTCGACAGTCCTTTGTAATCCAGATCGACCGGATTCTGTGTCGCCAAGACAACGCCCAGCCCGAACGCGCGCGCCTGCTTGAGCAGCGTCAACATCGGACCCTTTGAAGGTGGCGTTTTGACCGGAGGGAAATAGCCGTAGACCTCATCCATGTAGAACAACGCTCGCAAGCTACCGGTGCCGCTTTGCATCCGCATCCAGGCGACCATTTCATTCAGCAAAATCGTGACGAAAAACATTCGCTCGGCATCCGAAAGATGGGCGATCGACAGAATCGAAAGACGCGGCTTTCCGTCGTTGGTGTAAAGCAAGCGTTCGATACTGAGCGGTTCACCCTCCAGCCAGGTTGCAAAGGCGGGGGAGGCCAACAAGTTGTTCAGCCGCATCGCCAGCTTGGTGCGATCGCTCGCGGACATGAATGCATCCAACGCGATCACTCCCACGCGGTCGAATGGCGGCGCGGAGATCATGCCGATCAGATCGCCGATCGATACATCCTTTCTCGATCGCCAAGCGTTATCCAAAATCTTCGACAGAAGAATATGCTCGGGGGAGGCCAACGGATCAGCGTCGATACCGATCAAGGCAAGCAAGCCCGACACCGCGCTCGACACACGATCCGCCATCGCCTCGGTGTCGTCGATCACCGCTGGCGGCGGCGCGTCAAAGCTTTTCAAGACAGTCAATGGCAGACCGATGTTGCTTCCCGGCGTGTAAACGGCAATGTCAACCGAGTCTTGAAATCGCCGAATTCTCGCTCCGTCCTGTCCCCAGGCCGCCAGTCCTTCCTGCCATTGATTGGCTTTCCGAGCGGCCAGTTCGTCGACCGTCAAGCCTTTGCGCGACGCTTCGGCTTGTTCCAACCAGGGCTTATAGTCGTCGGGGTTGAAGTCGGGAAATGTCAACAAAAGATTGCCGAGGTCGCCCTTTGGATCAATGCAGATGATCGGAACCGAATCGATGGCGGCTTCCTCCAGCAGAGACAAGCAGAGTCCCGTCTTTCCGCTGCCGGTCATGCCGACGCATAAGGCGTGCGTACACAAATCCTTGGCGTCGTACATCAGCAACTCGTCAAGGTTGCGATCAGCTTGCAGGTCGTAGGTGCGTCCTAGATAGAATGCCCCCAGTTTTTCAAATTGCTCGACAGATGGAATCATTTCGACAACCGGATTGATGACTTGACCTATATCCTGGAGCGACCACGTCGCACGATCAAATGAGAAACATTGGCGCAAGATAGCATCAAGCGCTTTCATTATTGATATGGATGCGAGATGCGTCCCCCGCTTCGTTCGATGCTTTTTACTTAAGGCCCGTCGGTTTTTCAATCCGCATCGCCGGGACTTGCGACTTTGCCGAAACACCTTTCCCGGCATCACCCCATTCTTGCAACCTATGACCCGATCTTTCAGAATATCGAGAAACCAAAATCTCTCGATCCCTGAAGTAAAGAGCACGCATGTCGGACGACGTCACCGAGTGGATTGATCGACTGCGGCAAGGGGACGCGTCAGCGGCGGAGAAGCTCTGGCGGGTCTATTTTGTTCGTATGGTTCAACTCGCCTATCATAAGCTCAAAGGCGCGCGGCCTGGGACGAACGATGGTGAAGATATTGCTTTAAGTGCATTCAAGAGCTTTTGCATTGCCGCCCGTGAGGGACGATATTCGAAGCTGACCGATCGCACCAATCTGTGGCCGTTATTGGTGGCGATTACCGCGAACAAATCAGTGGACGCCATTCGCCGCGAGAATCGAAAGAAACGTGGCGGTGAGGGAACCGAGCGATCGGCGAATGGGACGCGGGCGGAATCGAATCGGTTGGACGCGGCACGTCGAGAACCTCGCTTGAGCGAGCTGATCTCATCGGAACCGGAGCCCGAATTCGCGGTGTTGGTGGCCGACGAGTTTGAGGCATTGTTGCGAAGGCTCGATGCGCAAGGAGATCCCGATTTAAAAGTAATTACATTGGCGAAGCTGCAAGGTGAATCGAACCTTGAGATCGCTGAACAACTTCGCTGTGCGCGACGGACGGTCGAACGTAAGTTGCAGTTGATCGAACGCTTGTTGCGATCGGAGGCTTCGACGGATGAATAGTCATCTTGGCGGATCGTTTTCAGATCTGCCGAACGATCGGATGTTGTTGATCAATCAGCGATGCAATGCATTCGAACTCGAATTGTCTCGTGGCAAGCGTCCCCGAATTGAAGATTATTTGGAGGACCTGAGCGAACGAGAATGGACGATTGCGATTCGCGAAATGCTGCCGATTGAAATCGAATACCGAGGCCAATCGGATGCTGGGCTCAACGTGAAGCAATACCTTTCCCGTTTCCCCGAAATTGATTCGGAATGGTTGTCGACGTTGCTTGCCCAGTCCCGAGACGGATCGACAAGACAGTCTCAGCATGTGCCTGCTCCAACGGAGATTCCAGATCGAATCGGAGATTACGATATTGTTGAGCCATTGGGGCAAGGAGGGATGGGGACCGTCTATCGGGCGGTCCATCGTCGAATGCATCGCACCGTTGCCTTGAAGATTCTGCGGGGCGAATTGGCGATCAAGGAGTCGATGAAACGGCGGTTTGAACGCGAGGTACGCGCGGCCGGACTGTTGGTTCATCCCAACATCGTCACGGCGTACGATGCCGGCGAAGAGGACGGCTTGCTTTATCTGGTGACCGAGTTCGTTGATGGCCAAGACCTCAGCGAGTGTGTGCGAACACGCGGCCCGCTGGCGTGGCAATCGGCAATGCGTTTCATTTTGGATGTGGCGACCGGACTTGAATACGCTCATGGCAAACAGGTCATCCACCGCGACATCAAGCCCGCAAACTTGCTGTTGGATGAATCGGGACGCGTGAAAATTCTGGACATGGGCTTGGCTCGACTTGGTTTGGATGATTTGTCCGAAGATGGCCAAAGCGAACTGACGCAGACCGGGACGATCATGGGAACCGCCGCGTATATGGCTCCCGAACAAGCACGCGATACGCGCACCGCGGATGAGCGATCGGACATCTATAGCCTGGGTTGTGTGTTCTATTTCCTGTTGTCGGGACGTCCGGTGTTTCAAGGCGAGACCGTTATCGACACGATCCTGGCGCATGCGACACGCCCGACACCTTCGTTGGCGTCACGCTTGCCAAGTCAGCAAATACCTGAGCAGGTCGACGCCATCTTTCAAAAAATGATCGCGAAGAATCCGGCGGATCGATACCCTTCGGTTAAAGCGATTGCTCGTCGACCTGCGCAAGGCGATCGGTAACGAGCCATCGCTGACATCGCCGGAGGGAGCATCTCCGCGTTTTTCGGAAACGATCGACACGGGAACAGGCGTGGCCGACAGTTTTGCGGAAACGATCGACCTGAAACAGACTCGCCATTCCACGGCGGAGAGCCGGCTGACGAAAGGAGCTTTGAGTCCGCAACAAGTCCAAAGATTGCGTCCCGGCGAACGTTCAACCCCTGCGTGGGGACAACGATACGGAAAGTGGGTGTTGCTTGTGCTTTTGGCAAGCTCCGCGGCGCTAATTTTCGCGGTTGTGGCAGATTACAACGGAGGCGATCCACCAGTCGTATCGCCTTCTTCAAATCGGTCGCCGGATACTTTCAACGCCTTGCGTTTTAATGGTGAATCGAGCTACGTGTGGGTGGAGAACATCTCCCATACTCCCGACCGTCCGCTTACCGTCGAAGCGATCGTCTTGACCGAGCGATTTCGTGTTTCGAATGCCATCTCTTGGCTGGGCCCCGAATGGACGGCGTTGTTTATCAGTGAGCACAACAATTGGGGGATTGGTCGCTTGACGCCCGAAGGCTCACGCCTGATCGTGGCTGATCAATCGACTCCCGAAGGAGTTTGGGTGCATGTTGCCGGCACGTGGGATGGACAGCAATTAGGGTTATTCATCGATGGAAGGGCTGTTGCAACTCATGAAATTAACTTTAAGTTGCCGGAAACGGAGCCGGCTCTCTTTATCGGCGGTTTTGAACGGACACGGCTCCCGTCCGATCAGGACGATCGTTTTTATGCGGGCCTGATCGGGGCGGTGCGACTTTCCGAAGGGGTTCTTTATACCGAATCATTTTCCCTCCCTCCCGCTTCGCCACCGACGAGCGAACCATCTGCTTGCTTCAGTTTGACGAGGGTCATGGAAACGTGGTTAAGGATGAATCGTCAAACGGCAACGATGGCGTGATTGTCGATGCAACGTGGGCTGCGGCGGACTAGCCGTCATCGGTAAGGCAAAACTTTTTTCAGAATAATTGTGTGAACGTGTCGCGATTGGACTTCGTTTGACGAGTCCCTTGTGCCGCGACATCGGTGTCGATGTTCGCGAGTCGGAAATTAAACGTCGCGTGGCCGAAAATGAGGTGATTCGCTTCGTGAAATGCAAAAGCATCATTCCAGACCACGCACGGTATACACGTCGCGTGGCCGAGAATGAGGTGATTCGCTTCACGAAATGCAAAAGCATCAATCCAGACCACGCACGGTATACACGTCGCGTGGCCGAAAATGAGGTGATTCGCTTCACGAAATGCAAAAGCATCATTCCAGACCACGCGCGGTATAAAGGCTTCTCTTTGCACAAGGAAACTCGTCATGTCTGCATTCAAAGTAATGTTCCCGTTTGGTAAGTCGGCGACACGTCGAACGCCGAGACGATCGAAACGACGCCAAATGGTCCATCGATTGGAATCGTTGGAGTCACGACAACTGATGGCTACCGATCTGGAGATCAACAGTTCTTTTGGAGCAATGCCGGTCGAGACGGTTGAACTGTCGGTCGTCAATGGTGGGTTTGAAGACATCTCGGGGAGGCACCATTCAATGAGTTCACGTTCGGCGCTCTCAATGGCTGGGACGTTTACGATCCCAACGGCGTCACGAACGGAGGGATCGGGCCGGGTTACTTTGTTGGAACACTGACGCCGGGCGAAGTGCCAAGTCAGCCGGGAGTGATTCAGAATTTCCCGGCTGGGGCTTCGGAAGGAAATCGCGTCGGAATCGCTTTCAATTTCGAGAACACCGCTGATGGCGGCGAGTATGGAATGCAGCAAACCTTGTCGGCGACGCTTCAGGCCGATACGTTCTATACACTCAGCGTCGATGTCGGCAACATCGCCACCGGCATCGCTCAATCAGGCCAGACGTTCTATTTGGATGGCATGCCGGGATATCGCATCGATCTGTTGGCGGGAGACACGGTTATCGCGTCGGACGACAACTCGCTGGATGGACTCATCAACGAAGGTGAGTTTGGCAACAGCCGCATTCGCTTCATGGCCGAAGCGGATCACCCGCTCCTTGGCGAGGCGTTGACCATTCGCTTGGTAAACCTCAATCAATCCGAAGGAGTTCCCGTCGGCAATGATCTGGAGGTCGACTTCGACAACGTGCAGTTGTTCGCCACGTCGGTGATCGACGACGCGGTGGAAACGCAACCTGTCTTGTTGGTCATCTCGAACCAAGACTTTTGGTATCAAGATTACGCAGACACACTCGCCGGGCTCGAAGCACAGGGACTCGACGTGATCGTTGCCGCCGCCACGACCGAAGTGTCAACACCGCAGTGGGGCAGCGGCTATGGAGCCGATGGCGGCTTTGTCACCCCCGACATCGCCCTGGCGGATGTCAACGCGGACGATTACTCGGGCATCATGTTCTCCGGCGGCTGGGGCATGGCCATGTATCAATACGGCTTCGAGGGAACCTATGACAATCCCGCTTATAACGGCAGCCTTGAAATCAGGACCGTTGTCAATGACTTGATCAACGATTTTGTCGATCAAGAGAAATTCGTCACGGCGGTTTGCTATGGCATTTCCGTCTTGGCGTACGCGCGCGTCGACGGACAAAGCTTTCTCGAAGGTCGCAATGTCACCGGTTGGGATGGTCCCGCGCCGAGCGACAACCTGCCTGGTCCTGATTCCAGTCGATGGCATATCGAACGCAATGGAGCAATCATGGCGCAATCCGGATCGATCGGCGATGCAAGCACATCGGACGACGACGTCCTAGTCGACGGACAAATCATCACCGGCGAGAACGCCTTCAGCGCGCTGATGCTTGGCGAGGTTGTCGGACGGCGAATCAATGAAGACGCCTACGACCAAGCACTTGCCGAACTGTACGGCATGGCCTGATTGCTGCTGTCGACATAGGTAAATGAACAAAACGGAAACAGCCGGAACGCGTTAGCGTCCGGTTTTCCGGAACCGTGACCTGACCCTCAACGAATGATTTTATCCAACGACTTATTCCGAAGTGCTTCGTTTCCGCCTTCTCTTTCAATGTCTAATCGGTTTCGCTTACGGGAGCCCGCGGTGGGCGCTTCAGCCACAACAATCCGCCGATGGTGACTTCGACGAACAGGAAAACGACGCGAGCGAGAATGGCCGCCACCAGACCCGGCACAATTCCGAAACGTGGGGCCAGCAATGTCGTGATCACCAATTCACGCGCGCCGGCTCCTCCGGGCAGCAGCGACAGGAATCCAGCCACCATCGCCAACGAAATCGAAGCGATGCAGAGAGCGCTGTCGCGCCAGGTGAAGGGTTCAATCATCGCCCCTGGCGACGCTTGAACGATCAATGCGAACGCGCTGCCGACCAGAACCCAAGTCAGCAACATCCATCCCCAGCCGATTGCCATCAATCCCCAATTGATGACAGCGTCGTCGAGCCCTTTGTCGCGACCTAGTCGCGAGCCCGCGACACGACGGACCAATATTCGAAAGACTGCGGGAATGGTCGGTATCGCGGTACAGATCGCTAATCCAAGCGCAGGCAATGTGATCTCCAACGGAAAGTCGAGGGCCATGACCAGCAGGCCGGCGAGCGTGCCGCCAACGGCCATCATCAACAGCGTCTCGATAAACGCCGCCACCATCGCCACACCCGGACGCACATCGGGACCAGCGATCGCTCCGGTACGCAAGATGACCACCATCGCCTTGCCGGGCACATACTTTCCCATGTGCCCCAGAACATGGGCTCGAACCGAAGCAGCCAGCCGCGGGCGTTGTCCCATATGGGTAAGCGTCTGGTGAAAGAAGATCGCGGTCGGAAACAGACTGACCAGATAAATCACGGCGGCAATCGCGATGCGCCACCTATCGACCGAGGCGATCGACGGCTGTTGCAACAGCAAACGCTCCCGCTCTTCCTGAAGTTGTCGGCGATCCTGATCATTCGCCGCACCTTGCAAGTTTTGATCAATAACGGCGATCTGCGAACGAATCGACTGTTGTTGTTCGGCAAGTTGGCGGCGCGCCGAGTCGATCGTCCGCCATAGGCCAAAGACAACGACAAACACAATCAGGCCCTTCACCCCACGCATGACCCAAGTTTTGCGCGATCGAACGATCACAACGTCGGAATTCTTTTTTGGCTTCACAGTCGAATCATTTCAGCAGGTGCGTTGCAAAGTCGCTTTAAAAGGGGAAAATCTGTTGGCAAGTCGGGTCATTGCCCGTTCGATATCTCATGGCTTTCGCCTTGCAAGGCTGAACGTTCACCATCGCTTTTATTAATAACGCCAATCATGAGCAATTCCAGCGACACCAACAACAAAATCCCGCGGATGGGGATGTACCGAATGATCTCCATCGCGGTGTTGATCATCGTTATCTTGGTAACCAGCTTGCTGTTCTACAAGGTGATGATCAACTTCTTCATTCCTTTGTTCCTCGCCGCCTTGCTGGTTGTGCTGTTTCATCCGCTGCACGACTGGTTCCTTCGTCGCTTGAAAAATCGTCGGCGTTCAGCCGCCTTTCTGACCACCGTCACCGTGCTGTTGATCGTTCTATTGCCCACAACGATCTTAATCGGCGTTGCCAGTGTCCAAGCAACACGTATTATCACCGAAGCTAACTTGGGCAGCATCGACGTTGCGTTTGCTCGCGGCCTCAAAGCGGTCGGACTCGAACTTCCCTGCGCCGTCGAGTTTGAAGTGATCGATCGTAAGCTACTCGATCTGAATCAAACCTTTGACCTCAATCGCGATCGTCGGCAACTGGAGAAGCAATTGACCCAGTTGGATCAAGAGTTCTCCAGGATGCGTCATTCGATTGCCAGTCGCGAAGGAACTCGCTACGACCCGTTCTTCGATGAGGTTCACAACGATCTCGTTGATGTAAAGGAATACCTTCGCGAGGCGTTGGACGAAAACGTGGTCGCCGTTGAGGAGGAGAATGCGAGCGAAGAGCCGACCGACGAACTGCTGCCGGTGAATCGATTCCATCTCGCGGTCGCGGGCATCACGAAAGATTACCGTCAATTCAAGAATGACATCTCCGGCGGGCCGATTTTGGGACCGCTTCGTCAAACGATGAATCCGACGGCCGAAAAACGAGAAACCTGGATTCGGGAAGCGTTTCAGTTCCTTCAGCCCCGCGTCGTCTCCGCCACGCAGGCAACGGCCGTCTTCGCCGGAAAGACGATCTTCGGTATCGTAATCCTGACGATTTCGATCTACTTCTTCCTCATCGACGGTCCGTCGATGATGGCGACGATCATGGCCCTCTCGCCGCTCGATGATCGCTATGAACGCGAATTGCTCCGCGAATTTGACAAAGTGAGCCGCGCGGTCGTAATGGCAACGTTCTTGAGCGCTTTAGCCCAAGGAACCCTTGCAACCATTGGATACTACTTCGCGAATCTCGAATCGATCGTCCTGCTCTTCTTGCTGACATCCTTCATGGCGCTCATTCCGTTCCTGGGGGCCGCCGCCGTCTGGGTTCCGTGTTGTCTTTGGCTCGGTTTCGTACAAGACAACTGGCCCGCCGCGATCGGTCTAGCGGTTTACGGGGTATTGGTCATTTCCATGATCGACAACATCATCAAGCCACTCGTATTGCAAGGTCAATCGAATCTGCATCCGTTGCTCGCCTTGTTAAGCGTTCTGGGAGGCGTTCAAGTCTTCGGGCCGATCGGAATCTTGATGGGGCCGATGATTGTTGTCTTCCTGCAAACGCTGTTGGAAATTCTCAATCGCGAACTGATTCACATCGACGAACATCAGTTGCCCGCCGAAGAGTGATCTAAACCGACACGCCCGCTAGGGTTGCTTATGCGCCATTAACGCTAGCTGAAGGCTCCGCGAATTCCCAAAATGAATGCAAGCGACTACGCTTTGAGGCTGCAATACGTTAAGCTTTGATGCCGCGCGTACTCCGAAACGATGCCTTCATGTAAGGATGATGCGAATCATCTCGTTTCCACTCGCGCGACGGAAGCGTGTCCGTGACAAGACAGGGTATGTGTGGATCGGACGTTGCTGATCGAACTTTGCTGAGTGCTTTTAAGAATCAGGTGAAATGGTTATGGCTTTGCGATTACATCGGTGCGGGTTGTTGTATTTGATATTGTTGGGACTGGTATGCAGCGGGGGTGTCTCCGTTGGCGATGACAAGAAGGCGAAGCCGACGACCGATCCAAAAGAGACGCCAAACGCGGTACCGGCGAAAGCATCCGCTAGTGAGGCATCGTCCAATAAGACATCGGCCAGCGACCCGAACGAATCCGAGCGACTGTCGCTTTGGAACGGCAAGGCTCCCGCTGGGGATGGTTCGACGACAACGGAAGAGGCATGGTTGACGCTGCATCAGCCTGAGAATCCGGACGGACGAGCAATCATCATCTGTCCCGGCGGCGGTTATCGGGGCTTGGTTACCGGGGGCGAAGGACATGGGATTGCCAAGTGGTTGAATCAACATGGCATCACCGGGCTCGTGTTGGAGTATCGCTTGCCAAACGGGCGTCCCTTTGTGCCCTTGTTGGATGCTCAACGCGCCATCCGAACCGCGCGAGCCAATGCAAAGGCATGGAACATCGATCCGGCGAAGATCGGCATCATTGGCTTTTCCGCGGGGGGCCATCTCGCATCGACGGCGGCCACACATTATGACGCCGGCGAGCCGGATTCGGCGGACGAAGTTCAACGTCAGTCCAGCCGCCCGAATTTCGCAATCCTTGTCTATCCGGTTATCTCCATGGGCTCCGCCGCGCACGCTGGGTCGCGTCGGAATCTGCTGGGGGAAGAACCTTCGCAAGAGTTAATCGACTTGTTCTCGAATGAAAAACAGGTCACTGCGGACACGCCGCCGACATTCCTTGCCCACCCGCTGGATGACAAAGTCGTTGCCGCCCAGAACAGTCAGATGTTTCATGATGCTTTGAAGGCCCATGGTGTGCCGACGGAGTACCTTCAATTGCCGTCGGGTGGACATGGGCTCAACGGTTACAAGGGTCCAATGTGGGATGCTTGGCAGAAGCAATCGATTGGATGGCTGAACGCATCCCTTGGGTCTTACACCGAGAATCCGGGGACGGAGGGGAACGGCAAGTTTGTCGTCGGCCCAGACTACTCGATGGATCGCGATCTGACGGACCAAGGAAACCCGAAAGGCAAATCGTTTGAGATCACGATGAAGCTTGCCGACAGCGAAATCTTCGATGGCGCGGACAAAACGCTCGACTCGGAAAAGGAAGTTCGAACCGAACGCAAGATATTCGTTTATGTTCCGGCCGCCTATGTCGATGGCACCGCGGCTCCGATCTTGGTCACGCACGATGGGCCCAGCCACTTCGACTTGATTCGCAACGCGCTCGATAACTTAACGATATCCAAGAATGTCGATCGTCGTTTGCCGGCGTTTATCTTGATTGCCGTTCAGAATGGTGGAAATGATGGCAAGGGGAGCGAGCGGGGGCTCGAATACGACACGATGTCCGATCGTTTCGCGCGGTTCATCAATGATGAGGTGTTGACCACCGTGCTTGGCAACGCGGACGTGAGAGCGGCCTATCCGAAGATCGCGTTCACCGACAACCCGTGGGGACGCGCGACGATGGGGTGCAGTTCCGGTGGAGCGGCGGCGCTCACGATGGGCTGGTTCCGCCCCGATCTGTTTCGTCGTCTGATCACCTATTCGGGAACCTTCGTTGACCAGCAGGATGACGATGCGGCGGAGGAGGCTGATTATCCACTGGGCGCTTGGGAGTATCACTCGGGCATGAAACTGATTCAGCAAAGTGAAAAGAAGCCGCTGCGGATTTTCACGCATGTAGCCGAGAACGATCTGCGAGCCAATGATCCCGAGGAAACGTATCACAATTGGGTGATGGCCAACGAGCGAACCGCCGCGGCGCTGGAGGCGAAAGGCTATGACTATCGTTTCGTTTTCAGTCTGGCGAGCCGCCACTGTGATGGCAATGTCTTCAAACACACACTAGCCGATACGCTGGTTTGGATGTGGCGCGGGTATCACGCCGATTAATCCTTCAGACGCGCGCGAAGCATTTGAGCACGGCGGGCTCGCTGCTGTTTCAAGCTTTCCAGCGAAAGATCTTGTGTATACTTACCGACCATTTCGATGAGCGCGGCGTGGTCGATGGGCTTTGACAAATAATCGTCGCAGCCGCCGCTGAGGCATTTGTCGCGATCCCCTTTCATGGCGTCAGCCGTCAGCGCGATGATGGGTCGCTGAATGCCGGCGGATCGCAATTCGGCTGTCGCGTGCAGACCGTCCATGTTCGGCATCTGCATGTCCATCAAAATCAAGTCGAATGGATCGCCGGAATCCCGGGCCGCGAGGACGATATCAATGCACTGTCGCCCATCTTCCGCCGTCGCCACCGTCGCCCCAGCCTTCTCCAGGAAGTGTTGGCTGATGTGGCGGACGTCACGCCGGTCGTCGACGACCAAGACGCGGCAACTGAGCGCACGGGGAGGTGTCGGTTCGGCCTGTTCCTCGTGACGTTCATACGCCGCTTCCGCATCGATCAGTTTCACATTGTCGATCGAACCAATCGGCAATCGGACGAAGAAGGTCGATCCGTCTCCAAGTTGCGATTCGAGATCCATTTCGCCGTGCAGCATCTCCACCAATCGGCGGCTGATCGCAAGTCCCAAGCCGCTGCCACCGTATTGTCTGGTTACGGAGGAATCGCCTTGTGAGAACGGTTTGAACAGACGTTGCCTCTGTTCTTCGGACATCCCGATGCCGGTGTCCTGTACGACAAACTCGATCGCCGGGCCGCCGCCGAGTTCAATGAGGCGAACCGTCAGTCGGACGTAGCCTTTCTCGGTGAACTTGATGGCGTTTCCAATCAGGTTGATCAGCACCTGACGCACGCGTGTCGGGTCGGTGTGAATCGTCTCGGGTACTTTTCCCTCGAACACAACGTCAAAGCTGATTCCTTTTTCCTGGACGCGAACCTGCATCAACGATTCAATAAAACCAACCAGTTGCGGCAGGTCGAAGGTTTCCAGTTCGATATCCATCTTCCCCGCTTCGATACGCGAAAGATCCAGAATATCGTTGATCAGTTCCAACAAATGTTGACCATTGCGTTTGATGATCAACACGCAATTTCGATTGTCCGGGTCCTCGAGATGATTCAACAAGACATCGGCGTAACCCAAGACAGCCGCCATCGGAGTTCGGATTTCATGCGACATGTTCGCCAAAAATTCGCTCTTGGATCGGTTGGCTGCTTGAGCGGCCTGTTCGCTCTGACGGAGGCGTTCCTCGGTCTGTTTGCGATCGGTGATATCTTGAACGATCGAACTAACGGCCGTCACCGATGATCCAGCGGGTGTGTTGGCGCTATCCGATTCCAATTGCAGCGGATAATAACTGACCAGCCACGTTCGTTCATGTTCGTCGGCTGGTCGAGTGCCGACAATCTCCACGCCGATGACCGGTTCGGCTGTGGCGAAGACACGTTCGTAGAGCGGGGCGATTTGGCTGCTCAGACCACTTAGCAAATCGTCCAGTCGACGACCGATATGTTCCTCGCGAGCGATCCCATTGATCCGTGCCAGCGTCTCGTTGATGCGCAAGAACTTCAGATCGCGGTCAACCAACGACATGCCGACCGGGGCGGCCTGATAGATCAATTCAAGTTCACGATTTTGCCTGGCCAAATTGGATCGCGCTGCATCGAGGTTGACCTCGGCCTGATGCTGTTCTTCGATATCGCTGATCGTTCCGACCCACTCGGACACCTTCCCATGCGAGAAGACGGGAACGCCTTCGGCGACGAACTGTCGCCACGCTTGATGCTCTTCGTTCCAGATGCGTCCGGTGCCGTAATACTTCTCCCGCGTCGAGGTCGCCCGCTTCCAATTCGCCAGGAAGCTGTCACGATCCGCTTCGTGGATCACGTTCGCCCAGCCCATGCCTTGATGCGCGTTCCAATCCTGACCGGTGTATCGCTGCCATGAAGGTTGTGGCTCGGAAAACCGCCCCTCCGCATCGGTCGTCCATACGATGCTTCGCGTTCCCTCCAGCAGGGCGTTGTGCCGCGCGTTGGCCGCTCGAAGCTCCATTTCCTTCCGCAAGCGTTGCTCCATCTCATCCTGAAGCTTTTGATTCGTGGCCGCCAGCGATGGTAAGCTCAGAGCGATCGGAAGGTATCGAATGATCACCAGCAGCGTGACCCATGAGACCGACGCGGTAAACAGTTTGGCAAGTGCCGAAATGCGATAGATGGGATTCCAGAAGATGACCGCTTCAATCAGGTGCGTCGTACCGCATGCCAGAATAAAGGCTGCGAACAAATAAACAATTCGCGGCAGGACGACATCGCTTCGTTTGCGAGCAAAGTAGATCAGCGATATCGGGATACCGAAGTAGGCACCCCAGATTGCGACGTCGCTGACGATATGCAACCAACCATGAAAATCCGACCAGTTGCCGCAGTACCACCGCGCTGGAAAGTCCGCGGTGTCGAAGAGCTTTGCGAAAAACTGCTGCATAGATTTTAGAAGGACCTGAAACCACGATTCTTAAAGCGACGACGTTGGAAGACCACGCACGGCTCAACTGTCGGTTCTACGCGACAGAAGAAGTTTTGACCAGCATCGTTTCCGGAAGTTCCAGACTTTCTCAGTCCACAGCAGCAATTACGCAAGAACCGAACGCAAGATCTTGGCCGGTTGGACACCGGTGATCCGTTGGTCGAGTCCTTGAAACGGAAAGGTGAAACGTTCGTGATTGATACCCAATTGATGAAGGATCGTGGCATTCAAATCGCGAATGTGTACCGGATCGGAAACAATATTGTAACTGAATTCATCCGTTTCGCCATGCACAACACCTTCGCGAATGCCGCCCCCCGCCATCCAAATGGTGAAACACTTGGGATGATGATCGCGTCCGTAGGTTTTGGGCGTCAACGTTCCTTGACAGTAGATCGTACGTCCGAATTCGCCACCCCACACAACCAAGGTGTCGTCCAAGAGGCCACGCTGTTTCAAATCGGTCAGCAGTCCGGCGTTGGGTTGATCCGTGTCGCGACACTGCTTCGGCAGGTCGCCTGGCAAATTGCCGTGCTGATCCCACCCACGATGGAAGATTTGCGTAAAGCGGACCCCTCGCTCCGCCATCCGTCGCGCCAAGATGCAACAGTTCGCATAGGTTCCCGGCTGCAAGACTTCGGGGCCGTAAAGATCCAATACATGCTGAGGCTCATCGCTCAAGTCGGCCAATTCGGGAATCGACGTTTGCATGCGAAACGCCATCTCATACTGAGCAATCCGCGCGTGGTCTCAGGGTCACCGATCTGTTCGTAGGTTGATTGATTCAGACGCGCGACGAATCGAGCATGCGGCGACGAAGCGTCGGATCGATTCCACTGGGGTTGGACAGATACAACACGGGGTCGCCGTTGCTGCGAAGTGAAACGCCTTGATACTTACTGGGCAAGAATCCGCTTCCCCACAACCGATTGTAAAGTGCCTGCGCCTGCTGCCGTCCCGTCCAAGAAGCGGTCATGACAAGGAACGATGGAAGATTTTCATTCTCGTTCCCCAAACCATAGCTCAGCCAAGATCCGAGGCTTGGCTTGCCGGGCAACTGATCGCCTGTGCAGATGTAGGTGATGGCCGGATCGTGATTGATCGCTTCGGTCCACATGCTGCGGATCAGCGAAATCTGATCGACTTTCCCCGCCATGTGCGGCACCAGTTCGCTTGCCCACGTTCCGCGCTCGCCATGTTGAGCAAACTTATAAATCGATGGCGCGATCGGAAATCTCGCCTGACCACTGGTCATCGTTGTCAAACGCTGTCCCTGTCGAATCGTATCGGGAAGGTCTTTATCAAACCATTCGCTCATCGTCGGCTTGTAGTCCCACATGTCCATCTGGCTGGGAGCCCCCGACATAAACAAATAGATTGCCCGCTTCGCTTTCGGCGTATGATGCGGCAAAGATGGCGAACCTCCCGTTGCCCCTGACGATTCAACGGAGGTCGCCCCCGCGCATGCTTCCCTCCAAAGTTGCTAGCGCCGCGACACCCAGGCCGGTCGACGCGTTGCGAAAGAAATGACGACGTGTGACCAATTGCTTGTATCGATCGATTTCGTTCCAACTCATTTTGTCACCACCTGATCCAGGTTAAGCAGGGTACTGGCCACGACCGTCCAGGCGGCCAGTTCTTCAGTCGCGACCGAAGAGTTCACCGGCGAATCGCCAACCTTTAACAACAGGGAAGCGTTCTTCGCCTGATTGGCGAACGTCGAACGTGCATCGGCTAACAAGCCGGTCAGTTCGGAGATTTCCGATTCCGACGGCGGGCGCGATGTCAGGCTCTCGAATATCCAAGCCAGACGCGATTGATCGTCCGTGAAGGATTGATCGCCACTGGCCGATGCCTCCTCCAGCAACAGGGCGCGCTGAGCCAAGTTGCGCGCACATTCGACAAATTGCACTTCGTTCAGCAGCATTAAGGCTTGCAGTGGGGTGTTGGTTCGCTCGCGCCGCGCGGTACACGATTCACGGCTGGGTGCATCGAGCATGGTCATCGTGGGCGGAGCGCTGGTCCGCTTCCAAAATGTGTACATGCTTCGGCGATAGATCTTCTCCCCAACGTCCGCTTTAAAGTTCGCCGTGTCCGAATTGGTGTAACCGACCGCTTCCCAGAGTCCCGCCGGTTGGGCGGTTTGACGCTCGGTCCCCCACGGTTTCGATCAGCAATCCGCTGGTCGCGAGCGCTGATCGCGAATCATTTCCGCGTCCAGACGGAACCTGGGGCCTCTGGCAAGGGAGTCGATTCCGAGGATCGATTCGCAGTTGTTCCGGGGAGATCGTTGCGTCGCGACGATACGTTCGCGACATCATGATCTGTTTGAACATGCGCTTCACGTTCCAACCCGACTGTTGAAAATCGATCGCCAACCAATCGAGCAATTGCGGATGGCTTGGGGGTGTCCCTTGAGCACCGAAGTCTTCGCTTGTCTTCACCAACCCGACGCCAAAGAGCTGTTGCCAAAATCGGTTGACCGCCACCCGCGCGGTTAATGGATGGCTTGCATCGGTCAGCCATTTCGCAAGCCCAAGCCGATCGTTCGGAACCCCTTCGGGCAACGGAGGAAACGAAGCGGGAACGCCTCGCGACACTTGTTCCCCTTTCTGATCGTATTCCCCTCGCAACAGAACATGGCTGGGACGCGGTTCAGACAGTTCCTTCCAAACCAATGTTGTCGGGAACGACTTGCGAATCGCTTCGATCTGATCGCCAATGGCGTCTTTTTGAGATCGCAGCACCAGCCAATCGGGATCGACGCTGGCGACCCTTCGATAGTAGGATCGGATCGCGTTGACCTGCGCCTCGTTTCTGGCGGAGGCATCAACAGCCGCGATCCGTCGGATCGATTCGGGGATGGGGGCCGATGGGCTTCGTATTGCAAATGCAAAACGACTCGGACGTCCTCCGTGGCTGACGACCTTCAACAGAAGATGATTCACACCTTTCTTTAGATCGACTTCGATTTCATCGTGCAATGGCGACAGATCACGCTGGTCCTGAATCTCGGCAAGCTTCTCGTTGTTCAGATAGCAAACAAAACCATCCTGTGTTCCCAGCAACAACGTTGCTTTCTGCGGCGACTTCGCCTCGATCGTGCGATGCAGCACCATGACGGAAGGTTCTTCGCCAATCGTCGGCAGGTCGTGCGATGCGGCATCGGCATAGCCGGGCTCAGTGGTCCAGGTGAGTTTCTTTTCACGATCGCTGAACGTTTCATCGGCGTTGAATGCACGACCTTCCGACGCGAATGTGCGGTAGTAGCCTGGGTCGGCGGATTCCACCGGAAACGGGCCAACTTGGTCCCAATCGCCGAGTACAAGCTGTTGATCTTTCGCGGGTGTTGGCACCGCATCGCTGACCAGCAAACGAACGTGTTTGAATTGGTGGCCGCTCCATTGTGATTGATATTGCAATTTGAAACGCAGTCGAGACCCTTCACCGGCCGAAAGAAAGCTCGAAGCGACGAACCAAGCGGAGCGGCCTCCTGGTTTCAATTGCCCACCGATTCCCCAGCCCGCATCTTTATCCAACTTGCCGTCGATCGCGTACCCGACGGCGAACTTTCCACCTTCCTGTTCGTAGTCGGCTTCGCCATACATCAGTTTAACCGGCAACCAGCGATTTCCCGTCATCGGCGAAGCGATCTCGACGCTCAATTCCGTCAAAACCGCATTGCCGTTTGAACTCAGTCCCGCCGGTTTGTCATCGTCGCTCAAAACCTCAAGTCGAATCAATTGCCAAGCATCACCATCGGGAACCGGCGCTTCGATGATGATCGTATCGGAATCGGGAACCTTCCCATCGGCAACAATCGAACCGTCGTCCAACTTCTTCAATTGCAGTTCGCTTGCCGATACAAATTGATCCGGATTCAGCGGGACCCATTGAACCTCCGCTTGCCCGTTCAAACGTGTTTCCCATCGATGTTGCGATTCGTCGACGGACGTCAACTCTCCGTCCATCTCGGCGTTCAGCAACGCCAGTTCCTCGGACAAGTGGTCGATTTGTTCAAGGTCTTCGCGGGTCGGAACACGAACCGTGGGCGGATGATCTTTTTTGTTGCCGTCGAGCGCGCGTCCATCGAGACTGTTGAAATACGCGAACAACGAATAAAAGTCTTTCATCGAGATCGGATCAAATTTGTGATCGTGGCACACGGCGCATCCGGTTGTCATCCCCAGAAAGACCGTACCGAAAGCGGTCACGCGATCGACACAATTCCGCACGAAGACCTCTTCGTAAATCGATCCCCCTTCGCTGGTCGTGACGTTCAAACGATTGAAACCGCTAGCGATTTGCTGTTGCAGGGTGGCACCCTCGAGCAAATCCCCGGCAAGTTGCTCGGTGATGAACTGATCGAACGGCATATTGTCGTTCAGGGCGTTGATGACCCAATCGCGATAGGGCCACATCTCGCGGTAGTTGTCCAGATGAAGCCCGTGGGTGTCGCCATAGCGAACCAGATCCAACCAATAGCGTCCCTGATGCTCGCCAAATCGCTTCGATTGCAGCAACCGATCGAGTACGCGTTCGTAAGCTTCAGGTGATTCGTCGTCGACGAAATCACGTATCTCGTCTATCGTCGGTGGCAATCCGGTCAGATCGAAAGTCGCCCTTCGTATCAACGCGCGTCGATCGGCGTCCCCGTTGATCGAGAGGCCCGCCTGAGCAGCGCTGTGAACGATGAACTGGTCGATCGGACCGTCGACCTTGTCCGACAAGGAGGCTTCGATCGCGGGAGGCTCGCTTGCGATCGGCGGGACCAGCGACCAATGCGCGCTAAACTTCGCCCCTTGGCCAATCCAATCGGCTAACAATTGCTTCTGCTGGTCCGACAAGGGCTTGTTGAATTCGGGCGGGGGCATAAGGCTCCCTTCGTCGTCGCTGTTGATGCGGGCGATCAGCGTGCTCTCTTCAAGATTCGACGCAACGATCGCATGGTCCCCGCTGTCGAGTTCGGCGATCGCCGATTCAGGATCGTCCAAACGCAATCCCGCTTCGCGATGATTCGCGTCGGGTCCGTGGCAGGCGAAACAATGGTTCGACAAAATCGGACGGATATCGCGATTAAAGTCGATCGTCGTTTCCGCGCTCGAAGATGACCCGCTTATCAAGACGACAACACAGGCAACGGCGAAGAAGCGCAAGTAGCAAAGCGGTTTCGGTTTCGGATACATAGAGCGGCTACATCGCAAGATCAACTGGAAGACATTAACGCAGAATAACATCAAACGCGTTCATCACTTATTATATTGTGCGTGGTCAGAAATGATGTCTTCGCGTTAAATGAAGCGAATCACCTCACTTTCGGCCACGCGACGTGTAAAGGTCAACAAGAAGGTGTTGGGGTGGGATTTTTCAGCAACCTCTTCATTGTACACCTCGGCACTCGATCGAGCCAACGGATCGCTGATGTGCGCGGATTCACCGCAGGTTTTGGAGCCTCGCGGGCCGGAATGATTCACTTGGATCACCTGTACGGGTCAGGATCCGATTTCAAGGGATATGCGGATCGCTCAGGTCGATGGCTTGGAAGCCTTATGCAAAACCACACCTTTCTCGTCATGCCAAATGAAGTTGAGGGTTGCCGGATGATCCTCGTTGGCCGGGGTGGCATGAACTTCAAGAAAGCCTCCCGATGCCGGGTCCTGCAGGTAAGGTTGCTGTATCAGTCCTTCCGGATCAGTCGATTTCGGATCGCCCGCCTTCCGTCCCAAGCGAGAATTGGCATCGACCAACGCACCGCAGGAAAACTCCTCCAGGCCGGACGGATCGATGGCGTGATACTGCCAATGACGATCGCCGCAAACGATGAAGAACCCGTTTCGATCGAGGCCCTGCGTTTTCAGCCAGCCAAAAAACTCATCCCGTTCGTGTCGAAAGCCCCCAATGTTTGTGTGGTTGTCCTTCTTGCGCAAATCGTCGGGGCCAACCATCGGAGTCGGTGAGATCAGCAGCTTAAATGTCGCATCGCTGGCTGCAAGCGTCTTCTTCAGCCAAGCCTTCTGTTCCTCGCCCCAAATCGATTTTTCAGGGCCATCGGCGACCGCGTTGTCGCTTCGATACATGCGATTCTCCGGCAGCCATATCTGCAAATCCTTACCGACACGAAACGTGCGATACGTCTTTGCATTGGCATCGTCAGCGCGAGCGACCGGCAGTTGCTCCAGCATCATCCTGCGACCAATGATTGGAGAGGGATCGTAGTTCCCGGAGTTGTCGCAATCGTCCATCCGATAATCGTGATCGTCGATCATCCAGTACGTCGGAACCTCGGCGAATAGACTGCGATAGCGAGGCTGCACAAACTGCTGATGCCATTTCGTTCGGAGTTCGGGAACCGTCTTGGCTCGCGGATTGTCGGGCGTATCGTAATAGACATTATCGCCGGTACCGACGAAGAAGTCGGGCTTCAGCTTCAAGATCGATTCCAGCGCGGGATAGCCGAGGTGCTTGTCAGGCCCCGAATAGGCTGCTGGAAGTTCGGTGTTGTTTTCGATCTTGTGCTGTTCTTTATCGATTCGGTCGTCGCCATGAAACTTTGCATAATTCATGCCGGTGACAACGACAAAGCGAACTTCCGACGCATTGCTCGACACAGGCAGTGTCTTGAATGTCGCTGTCGGGCCAACCGCCGTAACGCCTTCGGCATCGACCAGGTCCGTTTCGCAGCGATACCGCGTACTGGGCGTCAACGATTTGAACGTCGCGCGAACCATGTAGTCCCGGTGTTCGCTGGCTTTCAAAACTTGCTTGGCGACAACTTGTTCGCTTCCTTCAACGTACAGACGGAAGCCAACCGTCCCCGCCAAACCGGGAAGCTCTCCATCTTGCAGCTCGTCGTCGGTTGTTAACCGAACTTGCACGTGAGCCTGCCCGCTGGTGACCTCGCCAACCATGATTCCAAGCCCTGCCGCAGGCGTCGCCGCAATGCAAACAACGGCACCGCCACCTATCGCGATCGCGACCAACGCGATCCGGGCGGCAACTCCAACGATGTGAGTCTTGAAATTGATGGCAATGCTATCCACGTTGGTAATCCCCTGAGACGTTATTCGTTGCGTTGTGGGAAATGAAGCGATTCGCTGGTGTTATCGCGAAGATGTCATTTCCGACCACGCATGGCGTAATGCTGGATGCGTCCATGCGAAACGGTTTTCACCGATCCAACCGTTTCGATGGTCGATGTTTCCAGTCTAGCAAACGAGGACAACGTTTTCACATCAAGTTGTCATCTAAACTTCCAAGAAAAGTCGCGCCGGGTCTTCGAGAACGTCTTTGATCACACGCAGGAAGCTGACCGCCTCGCGCCCGTCGACCACGCGGTGATCGTATGTCAAAGCGACGTACATCATGGGTCGAATCACGACTTGGCCATTGACCGCCATCGGTCGATCTTGAATCGAATGCAGGCCGAGAATACCACTCTGCGGCGGATTCACGATCGGTGTCGACAACAGCGAGCCGTAGATTCCACCATTGCTGATCGTGAAGGTTCCGCCTTCCAGGTCTTGCGGATTGATACGATTGGCCTGCGCGTCTTCGGCAAATTCGGAAATCGATCGTTCGACGTCCGCAAACGACATATATTCGACGTTCCGCAAGACGGGCACGACCAAGCCTTTGCCCCCTCCGATCGCGATCCCAATGTCATAGTAATGGCGGAAGACGATGTTGTTGCCGCGGATTTCCGAATTGACGGCGGGGAAGCGACGCAATGCCTCGACGGCGGCTTTGGCGAAGAACGACATGAAGCCGAGCTTGACGCCATGCTTCTTCTGAAAGGCGTCTTTGTACTTGGCCCGCAGGTCTTTGACCGGTTCCATGTCGATCTCGTTGAATGTGGTCAACAAAGCGGCATTCTGCTGTGCCTCCACAAGCCGAGCCGCAATCGTCCGCCGAATCATGCTCAGCGGTTTGACTTCCTCCGCCCGATGCGGACCAGATGTCATCAAGCTGGTGCGCGTCCGTTCTTCGTAAGGCTTCATCGAACTGGATGGTTCGTCGGCCGATTTTGCCGCCGGAGCAGCTTGCGGAACCTGCGACAGTGTCGACCCCGACATGTGATCCACAACGTCTTCCTTCAAGATGCGGCCACCCGGCCCGGTCGCGGTGATGTTTGCCGGATCAAGGTTGTTCTCTTCGATCAGGCGAGCCGCGGCCGGCATGATCCGAGCCGAATCGTCCGACGACTTCGAGGGAGCTTCATCTCCAGCAGGCTTCGCCGCCGCGGCCGATGCGTCCGCCGAAGGTGCTTTGCCGGGTTCACCCGGTTCAATCTCAGCAATGATATCGCCAACGGCCGCGAATTCTTCCTGTTTCTTCTTGACGTTGCGCAGGTATCCCGATGCGGGGGCGGGGATCTGAACCGAGGCTTTCTCGGTTTCGATCTCCACGAGATCTTCATCCGCTTCAACCCATGCATCTTGAGCCTTCAACCATCGGCCAATTTGAACTTCACTGATCGATTCGCCGACGGTGGGAACTTTGACTTCAACCATTGGATGTTTGTATCTATCGCTTTAAGGCAGGTGGGATGGTGAACCGTGAAGATAGCCCCGAACGGTTTCTGAATTACAATGGGACTTCAGATAGAATAACGCTCCCGCCCGCGTCTGTCAGCCTGCCACTAAGCGATCGACACCGGAATTTGTTCCGTCTCCGGAGAACCGCAAGTCGAAACTTGCGGTCGATTTTCACACGGCGAACCGCAAGCATGCAACCACGCCTCGGGCCTATTTGGCGTCGAGAGAAAAGTCGGCCGAATCGCTGCCGTCTTCCGGAACGACAAACGTGAGCGTCGACTTCTCCGGATCACTATATTGCCCGGGAATCAACTGTTTTGGCGCATTCTTGTTCGCCGCCATCGCCGGATCCCCCGCCATGGCCATCAGTTGACCTTCGTCCATGGTCGGATCGGCACCGGCCGGCATTGAAAGCTTGCTGATCAACACCTTGTTTTCGCCGACGACGGCCCCAGGTTCCAAACTGAATTTGCCCGACGAATCCGTTTTTGCGAAGGCGCTGAACTGTCCACCGATAAACTGAACCGTGGCGCCTTCAACAGCCTGTCCACCCATCGTGATGACACCGGCGACAGGAACCGTTTCCGGTCCACCCGGAGACGATGAGCATCCGGACGCGGCAAGAGCGAAGAAACCGATCAGAAAGGTCACTCGAGACATATTTATACCCATAACCCAAACCAAATCATTCGTTGATGAACCACGCGGGGCGGAGGCGCGGTCGAGTCGCTCGTTCCCCGCGCGGTGTAAATTTCAGAATCAAATAACCGACTGGATACGCAAGGTTCCGCCAGACGGCATGCCATCAAATGTCAGACGATCTCATTACCAATCGCCGCTGATCACTTGGCCATCATGAATGTAAGCCAGTTGCTGAAACACAAGGTACTCGATCGTTTCACTCAGAAAGTGAACCGAGCCATCGCCAAGGACAAACTGTGCTCCGCCGGGGTGAATGCTGTGAAAGACCCAAGCATAAGATCGTCGAAGCGCATCGTTGTTGTAAGCGGAATTGATGTTGTAGTTGCCCGCATATGGCAGAGCTAACGCGGTCGTCAATTGTGTCGAGCTTCCGCCTGGGACGTATCCATGGATCCCCGTGTGGCAACCCGCCATACCCCACGGTCCGTAACTGGTTGATGTTTTGAAACGTCCGCCGACAGCTTCGCCAATAGCAATCGTGCTTGCCGTCCCATCAAGAATCGCTGCAAAGTTGGCGGCCCCATCATTCCCAAACATCCCCTGACGAATATCGCTGGAATAATTCATCCAAGGAGCGCTGTAGTCGGTGAAGCTACCCGTCGACCATAGATAGCTGGTCCGCCGGGCGTTCCGACGCGAATAGAACGCCGTTGTACCAGCACCACTGTTAACAATCTCTTCAGACGTCGGATCGGAGGGACACGCCAGCATGTCAAGTCGTGCGTTGTACACACCGTCGTTCAACGTGTCGTCCCCAGCGACAGCGTGTCCGTATGGACTGTCCATGCTAGCACACACATTAAAATTCCACTGATCGGCAAGAGCCGTTTGCTCAACGAAGGGAAGCATCAAGGCCCATCCCGTCGTGTTCTTAACACCACCGTGTGTCGAATGATAAGTACCATTGTCGTAACGTCCCGAACCGAGCAGCGCCGGTGGGAACACTTGGAACGTGTCGTGGTAGTTGTGCAGTGCCAATCCCATTTGTTTCAGATTGTTGCTGCACTCCATTCGACGCGCCGCTTCGCGAGCCGCTTGAACAGCGGGCAACAGCAAGCCCACCAAGATTCCAATAATTGCGATCACCACAAGAAGTTCCACCAGGGTGAAACCCGGGGATCGAACGGTTCGATGTTTCATCATCGTGCTCCTTAAAGAATAAGACCATGAGTCGCCGAAGCAACTTGCTTCGGCGTTGGGTCTTCTTTTCAAAGCAACGATCGTACCCGCAATCGTGAATCTTTTGCGAGTTTCGTAATGCGCGATCGATCGGCATTGTTGGGCGGTAATGCCTCAATGCCTGACGTTGCGAAAAGGGCAAGCAGGATGATGGACTTCGGGTGCGCAATACGAAAGCATGCCCTGCCCGAAAACGATGCAAATCAGCGAACGCGAATCAAACGGCTACTTACGTGCGGCCTGCCCGATTCTTCCGTCGCCCGGACCTCGATGCGATGCGTTCCAATCGGCAGGCTGGTCGGCAGGTCGGCCTCCCAGAAATGAGGCGTCGTTCGGACGCCGGGCAGTTCCTTCCAGGTCTTGTCCTTTAATGACTTCTCGAGAGCGACCGCCTCAACATACGCGGGGTCCTCCTTGCTGATCCGCTGCATGGCGGTCCATTGCGAATCGCCGCCGATTCGAAATTCGCAAACCGTCCGTTCCGAACCGTTGAAGACATTTGCGAACAGTTTCGGCGGATCGTCGGATCGAACATCCGCCGCGCCTCGGTTGATTTCCTCGGGCGCGTAGAGGTTCATCTGGTGATCGGCAGGGCGCGCGGCGGCGCGAAATTCCAGCGAATACTTGCTTCCGTCGAATGTCATGATGGAATAACCATTGGGCGCTCCGTCCTTCATCGTCGTATGGGGAATGCCTCGTTCGTCGGGCATGCCTTGCCACCAACTTCCACAGACCGTCACGTTGACGATGTGATGGTGCTTCTCCTTCCCCTTCCAACCGTCTTCTTCACCGATGAACCGATGTTCCATGAAATGCGTGTGCGCGGAAATCGACACCGCGAACGGTCGGGCCTCGATCAATCGATAAAGCTCCTGCCGATCTTCGACTTCCACCAGCGGAATGTGCATCATTAGGACAACAAGCTGATCAGCCGGAATGCCCGCCAGATCGTTGCGGATGAATTCCATTTGTCGCTTGCCCAGTCCAGCATGATACTTTCCACGCTTGCTCCCTTCGGGAACCGTCCATGTGACGTCGTCCAAAACCATGAAGTGAACCGGTCCGTGATCGAACGAGTAATAGTTCGGGCCATAATGTCGCTCGAACGTTTCGTCACTTGTTTGATCGTCTTTTGCATCGTAATTGATGTCATGGTTTCCGATGACGTTGTACCACGGGATACCTATCAACGCGATCGCTTGATTCAGCGGAGCAAAGGTATTCAGATCGTCGAACGCGATGTCGCCGAGAGTGACCCCAAACGAAGCTTGATGAGCTTCTTCAGCGATAATCTGCTCGACCACGTCGTGCGCGATGTACTGGACCTCTTTGATGTTCCGAGGTTGCGGATCACCGAACATCAAGGCGCGGAACGTGTCGGGCTCTTCTTGGCGTCGAAGCGCGAAGTCGATCGAATCGGGGAGCGGTCCCGTCGGTTCGACCCCTGGAAACTGAGACTTCGGCGAACCTTTGGGCTTATGAATGTAGAAAAACTGCGGCAGGTTAACCTCGTTGACCGGCGTCATCCAGTTGCGAGGCTTGATGACAAACACGATCGAATCATCGCTGATCATCAACTCGTACTCCCCCTTCGCATTGGTCTTCACGATTTGACGACCGTTGCTGACACGAACATCCGCAATCCCCGGCTCACCCGAATCCCTTCGACCATTGCCGTTCTGGTCATCGAAGACGACCCCGTGAGCCTTGATGTTTTCCGGGCGATCATCGTCGGCATGGTCGTGCCCTTCGTGCGACCGAGCGACCGGGCAAAAGATGCAGACAACAGCAAGACACAGAGAATATGAAAGGCTTCGCAACATGAGTGTCAACTTTCGTTAAGGGCGGGACATAAACAGCATGACGATTGTAGTCCGATCGACCCTGTTTGCCAGTCGACGCGCGCGGCCTTCCACTATTCTTCACCAGCGATTTCGATTAACTTAGCCTGCGAAAACCGACAACCATCGAACCCACGGACAGGCGGCGAAAGCAGCATGAGCATCGAGATCTTTGATTTGACCGGCAGCACCGCTGTCGTAATTGGCGGCACCGGAACGCTTGGTGGCGACATGGCGAAGGCTTTGGCCGCCGCAGGTGCCGACGTAGCGGTGGTGGGACGCAGCGCTCAACGCGGTCAGGAACGGGTCGATCAAATTCAGGCGATCGGACGTCGAGCGATCTTTCAATCAGCCGACGCGATGCAGCGAGATTCACTGCTTGCCGCCCGCGACGAAATCATCAAGCAACTCGGAACGCCTTCGATCTTGATCAACGCGGCGGGGGGCAACCGTCCCGATGCGACGTTGCCCCCCGGCAGCGATTTTTGCAAGTTGCCCCTCGATGCATGGCAAGAGGTCTTCGATTTGAACTTGGTTGGCGGCGTTCTGTTGCCGTGTCAAGTGTTTGGTGAAAGCATGTTGTCGGCTGGCAAAGGATCGATCATCAACATTGCATCCATGGCCGGCATGATCCCGCTCTCTCGGGTCGTCGCCTATTCGGCGGCAAAGTCGGCGGTCATTAACTTGACCCAGTTTCTGGCTCGCCAGTGGGCGACGCAAGGAATTCGGGTCAACGCAATCAGTCCCGGCTTTTTTCCCGCCGAACAAAACCGCAAGCTGCTGTTCAACGATGACGGCGGCTACACCGAACGTGGCGGACAAATCATCGGTCACACGCCGATGGCGCGATTCGGCGAACCTGACGAACTCGCTGGTGCCGCGATCTGGCTGGCGGCTGAAAAAGCTTCGTCCTTTGTTACCGGTCAGAACATCGTGGTCGATGGCGGCTTTTCGTCAACGACAATTTAAACTTTGATTCCCCCTAGCGCGACCACGTCGCAAGATCAACTGTAAAACATTATCGCAAGATAACATCAAACGCGTCCACTATTGATATAGGCCGACGACGATTCATGGATCGCTGGTTTCATGAGCTTCGCGGCGGCTACCCCCAACATCATCTTCGAGGAGATATCCCGCATGAGCGTCTTAAACATTAAATCCGAAGCCGACCTCGACTTTCTCGCCCTGGGCGCGGTTGTCCATCGGCTCGACCCAGGGACCACGGTGTTTCGCAAGGCACGCGAATTCAAGGTTCACGTTTCCGGTGGCGAATACAACTGCGCCGCCAACCTTTCGGATTGCTTTGGACTCAACACCGGCATTTGTACGGCGATGGTTGATTATGGGATCGGCGAACTCGTCCAGGCGCGGATTCGCGAAACAGGCGTGCGCCCGTTCTACAAGCACTTTGAACATGATGGCGTTCACGGACCGAACATCGCCACCGTCTACAGCGATTGTGGCGTGGGCGTTCGCGCACCGGTCGTCTTCTACAACCGAGCCAACGAAGCCGGTGCGATGCTCAAGCCAGGTGACTTCGATTGGGACAAGCTCTTCAGCGGTGGCGTGAAATGGTTTCACTCCGGTGGAATCTTCGCCGCGCTGTCCTCGACAACGTCGGAACTGATCGTTGAAGCAATGCAAGCCGCTCGCGCCAGTGGCACGATCTGCTCGTTCGACTTGAACTACCGCGCCAAACTGTGGAACAAACTGGGCGGCTTGAAGAAGGGACAAGAGATGATCGCCAAGATCGTCGAAAATGTCGACGTTCTGTTCGGCAATGAAGAAGACCTTCAAAAGGGCCTCGGTTTCACGGGTCCGGAAGTCGAAGCGAAGAGCGAATCGAAGCTCGATCCGGACACCTTCTTTCAAATGATCGAAAAGACCGTCGCGAAATATCCGAACATCAAAATGGTCGCCACCACGTTGCGCGAGGTTCACACGACCAACCGGCACGACTGGGGCGCCGTTTTGTGGATCGGCGGTGAACGTCACGTCGCCCCGACATGTCAACTGGACGTCTTGGATCGAATCGGCGGTGGCGACGGATTCGCATCCGGATTGATCTACGGCCTGATCAATGGCCGTTCGCATGAAGAAGCCCTTCGCTTGGGCTGGGCTCACGGCGCGTTGCTGACAACCTTCTCAGGCGATATCACCAACGCCAAGCTTCCCGAAGTCGAGGCCCTCGCTCAAGGTGGCTCGGCTCGCGTTCAGCGGTAAATCATCCGCAAGATCGCCGAAAATCATCAACCGCGTGTCCGCCAGCGCCACGCGGTTGGGGATTCCGTTGTCAGCCCAATACCGCAAAGAGCATCCATTGGCACGGTTTTTATCGACATTATCGGTCGGAAATGCGACTTGGGCGATTTTGAGAGCTATACTTACTCATCGGATTGCAACATGCACCGGTAGCTTCGAAACGACCGAACAATAAGTTTCTGTTTCGCCGGTGGGTTAGACGATGCGTCGTATGACGGCGGACTCGTCCACGACGACGGCAATTGATCGGGCGTTCCTCACGTCCTTTATATCGAGATGTTGATGCCATTTCCTTTGTTGCGTCCACCTGCCGTTTCGTCCACCAACGGCATCCCGCGTGAATGGCTAACGTGCATTATCAGGCGGACATTCGGACTGGTTCTGTTGTTTTCGCTGGTCGGAACCGCGGCGGCTCAGCCGGCGCAAGTCCCAGCCAGTCCGGCAGCACCGGCACCGGTCGAGCTTCCCGCCCCCGCCACTGCCGACGCGGAGCAGCCCGCACCTGAGCAGTCGGTGCTCGAACCGTCCGACGCGGGCGAACCGAGTCCCGAACAACCGTCAACGGAACAGCCAACTCAAGATCCAGCGGTTCCCGAACCCGCAGGTTCGGAGGAATCGGTTGCCGGAGGGGCGGTCGAGGAGTCGGTGGTTGAATCGCGATTGGAGACCGCGCCCCTTTCTGCTTTCGATGCGAGAGACCGAGATGAAATCTGGGTGATCAGCAGTCGCCATGCTGGGTCGCGGCATCATCCGTTGCACGCGTTGCAGTTCCGGCGTCAAATCGAAGGGGATGTTTGGCAAACCGAATCGGCGGATCGATTCCTGAACGATCCATCGGGAACCGATCGAATCAGAAATACCGTCATTTTTGTGCATGGAAATCGGACACCCGAGCAGAAAGCAGTCCGCCGAGGGCTGCAGACTTACGATCAAACCTTCAAAGAAGCGAGTAACGCGCCGTCATCCCGCTTTGTCATTTGGCTGTGGCCAGCCGATCAGATTCCCGGTCAAATTCGCGATGTGCGTACAAAGGCGTATCGAGCCGACGAACATGCGTTTCATCTGGCGCGTTTGATCGGGGCCCTTCCGGCGGACGAGTTCGTGTCGGTGATCGGATACAGTTTTGGCGGTCGCCTTTCCGTCGACGCCATGCATCTGCTTGGGGGCGGTTCGCTGTGCGGTTCGCAGCTCGGCGCGACCAACGTTCGTCCGAATTCGATCAATCTGACGTTGGTCGTCCCCGCCATTCGCAATGATTGTTTCGTGTCCACGCGTCGAGCGGCGCTTCACAAAGTGAATCACCTGTTCGTGATGTACAACACCCGCGATCAGTATTTGAAGCTTTACAAGTTCCTGCGGTTGGATAACTTCACCCCCGCGCTGGGCTTTACCGGAATATGCGGTCTTCCGGCGGGACATTATCACGGAGACCGGATTGATCAGTACAATGCTTCCAGCCAAGTTGGACCCGATCACGACTACCTGGGATACATTGCCGACGAGCGGGTTGAACGTGGCGTTCAACAGAACCTGTTTCATGGACAGGTCAACTCGCGCTGACGCCTGAAAGCTGAAAGCTGGCGCACGCTGCTTGATTTCAACGTTCATGTTGAAGCGGAACGCGTCGCTTGCATGGGTCGCCGGACGAACCGCGTTGCCAAACGATCTGGGCGAATTCATTCAACCAGCGTCGCGTCGTCGAGGTCCAACCGATACAGAATCTGATTGTATTCGTGACGTGGTGTCGCTTCTGGGTTGTTCGCGAATTGCTTGGTGTAGGTTCCTTCAAACAGCAGAATCGGAGATTCCGCGGCAGTCATTTCGGGATGCAGGCAAGGATTGTAGAAAGTGTAATTCTTGTGCGTGACGACTTTGACGGCCGGTCCCCACACACCGGTCGGATGATCCGCTTCGGTATACCAAATTTCTCCCAGCGGAGAAACTTCTCCCAGATACTCGGTAAGTACGGCAACCCATCGCTTGCGATAAGCGTTCCACGCGATGCAGCCTCGATGCGGCGTGATGGTGTCATCGCTTCCGCGGACGCGAACCGAAGGTTGCGGAGTCAGGTGTTCCCAGCGGTTTGGATCGCTCCACGACTCGAAATCGGCCGCGCACTTGAGATAGGGAAACGGATCGCCGAAGTAGACGGATCGCTTGCCGTCGCTGTCGGTATGGACGACCGGATGCCCTCCAGGTCGGGGCGGAGGTTTCGGGCTCTCGGCGGTCTTGGTCCACAACACACGATGTCGCTCGAACTGCTCCTGTTCATCGTTCCAAACACACAGTCCGCATTCGTATTCCGTCAACGGAGGCTCGATCTTCGCATAGGTCCCGACAAGTCGCTGTCGGTCGTCCTTATCGGGAAGGCTGACGGTTCCATTGATCCACGTGGGCCCGCTTCCTTCAATCTTGCCGACCTCTCGTGGAACCCCCGTCGCTGTCGTCACGTAGTCATACCGAATCCGCATCGGCGGTATGAAGGACCGCAGAGGTTGCCGTTCGGTGTTGGCTCCGGTCATGTGAAACAAGCCGAGAGGATAACGAGCAAGAACGGTGTCCCCCCAGAACCAAAACAAGCGGTCGCGATGAACGGCCGTCTGCACACTGTCGCATCCCAAAATGCCCGATTCAGTCCAGTCGGTTTCCTGGCCAAATCGTTGACTCTCGCCAAAGATGCCGGCTCCCGTGATGCGGCCAAGCCGCTTGGCGGGGAGACGTCGCCGCACCTGGATGGTCAACGTTTCTCCCGGCTTCGGTATCCGTCGCACGCCACGAAAGCCGAATCCGTCAACCGGCACTTCATAACCGTGCCCTTCAATGGCGAACCACGTTTCCCTTCCCATCAATTCCGGCAGATCGAATGCCACGACCCCAGCATTGTCGGTCACGAAGCGGACGTTATGTGTGGTTCGCAATTCCACCAACGGAACAGGCCAGCCGCTCCCTTCTTCAATCACCTCGATCCGGCATGGATCAAATGCGACAACCGCGTGACAAAGTATTAGTGAGCTGAACAACAGCGACAAGTTTACGGATGGTGAAAGCATTGTATGCGGGTACTTTATACGTCGCGTGGCCGAAAATGAGGTGATTCGCTTCATTTGACGCAAAAGCATCATTCCAGAGCACGCACGGTAGAATTCCTTCGATTTCGTCGCGCTCGAATCCAAGCACTGTATTCGGGTCGCTTTTCCCAGGCTTCCAGATAAGGTTGATAACCGGCCTCAGCCGACCAGAAACGTGGTTCGGGTTCTGATGGGTCAACGGTCCCCTCGGGATAATCCAAACCTTTGATGCTGTCATCAATGGAGGCGTCAAAGCGATCTAGAAGGTCTTGCATGCGTTTGGCTATTTCGGGTCGATCGCGATAGAGGTTGGTTGTCTCATGGGGGTCTTCGGCGAGGTTGTATAGTTCGCGTTTCCCTTTCTTGCCCGTTGACTGAATCAGCTTGATGTCGTTGTCAACAATCGCTGTCGTCCCGAAGCAGCGAAAACCGATCGGCTTTTCGCGACGTCCGATCTCTTTCGTGAACAACGGACGCAGGCTTACTCCGTCCGATGGCTGAAGCATCACCGATTCGGGAAGCCCGACGATATCGGCGATCGTCGGAAAGATGTCCATCGCGACGGTCGGGTAGGCACTCACTCGCGGTTGCGTGATCATCGCAGGCCAGTGAATCACGGATGGAACGCGCAAGCCCCCTTCATACAAGCTCCCTTTGTATCCACGCAAACCGCCCACGGTGTCCGGTTTGATATTGGGTAGGCCTCCGTTGTCGCTGGTGTACCAAATCAGTGTGTCTTGCAAAACGCCAGCGTCTTCAAGCCCCTGACGAAGTGTTCCCAAGCTTCGATCGAGCGCGACCAATTCTCCATAATGCCGGCGCGACGCCTCATTCAGTTCATCAAACGCCCGTGTGTCCGATTCGTGAGCACGAAAGGGAGCATGAGGTGTGCCGTACCAAATAACCGTGAACGACGGACAGTCTTTCTTGGCCTGCAGTTGAATGAACTTGACCGCTTCTTCGACGACGATTTCCGACGAATCGCCCTTGTACTCCTCGAATGTTCCTTGTCGGCTGAGGATCGGATCGCGATCGAAGTAATTCGTGACCGACAACCATTGATCGAACCCGAATTTCCCCGGATGATGCGTGTCGTCGGCGAGGATCGGTACACCGGGGCCACGCAATCCGTTGAGGTGCCATTTGCCGAAGTGGGCGGTTGCGTATCCGATCGATTGCAAAGCTTGGGCAAGCGTTTTTTCTTGACGACGCAGAGCATACCCGTGACTTTGCACGCCGGTCCGCTGGTTCGTTCGTCCCGTCAAGACGCTAGCCCTTGTCGGTGAACAGACGGGAGCGGCGGCGTAGTATCGATTCAATCGCAAACCGCCATCGGCCAAGGCATCCAGGTGGGGTGTCTTCAAGACCGGATGTTTCGCATACCCGGTCTGTCCCCACCCCTGGTCGTCGGCCATGACGAGAACAATGTTCGGGCGATTCGGAGGGTCGGTTTCAGCGCACGCGGTTGTGGCAAGGAACAAAAGCAAGCAAGGCGGAAGCAGTCGAAGCATCTTTATGAAACCCTGGCGTGAAAGCAGGCGATACCGCAGGCCACAAATCATGTTCGATTGGTGGGCGTCGGACAAAAAAGTTAGTATATTCACGTTTCGTGACGATTCCACATCGGCCCATTGATCGATTGTTGTGATCGGACTCAATGCTTTTATCTGAAGCGTGCTTTTATGCGATGTCCCTTTTGCCAGAACGATAACGACCGCGTATTGAGTACGCGACCCAGCGAAGACAGCTTTTCCGTCCGCCGTCGACGCATGTGCAACAGTTGTCGTCGTCGATTTACGACCTACGAACGCGTGGAGGAAGTCGGAATCCGCGTGATCAAAAAGGATTTAGCTAGCGAGCCGCTCAATCGCGAGAAAATTCGAGCGGGCATCGAGACCGCGTGTTGGAAGCGCCCTCCTTCGCGCGACCGGATTGACACCGTTGTCGAAAACATTGTCGCCGAAATTCACGGTCGATTCGAAGAGGAGGTGACAAGCCGGGAAGTTGGCGAAATCGTGATGAAATATCTGGCTCCGTTGGATGAAGTCGCCTTTGTCCGCTTCGCCAGCGTCTATCAAGAGTTCGACAATCTGAATGACTTCGTGAAGGTCCTGTCGCACCAACAACCGTCCGTCACCAAACACAATCCCTAGAACTCCCACGTCGCAAGATCAACTGGAAGACGATCGACGCAAGATAAAATCAAACGCGTTCATCATTGGTATGGATATCGTTCGGAACGGAGTTATCATCACGCCCTGGTGCTTTAACGACGACGGGGGCTATCGCTTCCGAGAATTACTGGACACTTTTGCGGAATTGCTGGATGATCCGCGTTTCCCCGATCGAATCTCGAAGGGCTAACGTTTCATCAATGCGTTGGGATGTCAATCCAGGCAGTTGCAAGCTGGATGTGATCGGTTCGTAGACACCATCGACCCACTTGAACATCTGTAGCGACTGACCGTCATGCCGCCAAACTTCCGGTACGTGCATGGCTGCAAACAGTTTCATCTTTTGGATTGCGGAAGAAGTCAACTCAACCTCAATGACCAAATCGGGCGGCGGATCGCTTTCAAAATCCAGCTCTTTCTTCGCCAATAAACTCGCTGCGTTGGTTACGTAATAGGATTCATCGGCTTCGAAGGCCTTGCTCAAATCCGAACGCTTCACGGTCACCGATGCGACGCTAATAATCTCGATACTCTTGACCTCAGAATACGTCTCCACAATGCGGCCAACCAAGCGTCCAATGTTCTCGTGTTCTCGTTTAGGCGACATCAGTTCCAGTATCCCATTGTCATAGGTCATGCGTGGAACGCTCCCGCGTCGTTGGTCTGCGAGTGTAACGTAGGTGTCCCACGCAACGTTTTCAAGGACCATTCGAGTTTCAGGTTCCGAGTGTATTCGTTCTACTAGACTCACGGCCTACTCCCAGAGTGTTGTGTGCGGCAAGAACAGCACGACGAAATGATGATTCTAAGCTGATTCAAATTCGTACTCAAGCATTTGACGATTCAAGAGTTACGAACCTCGTAAACGTCGTCGACCAGACAATGAACTTTAACGCGCTCGCCATCAAATCGCCAGACTTCTGGTACGCCCAGCCCCGCGAGTACTCGCATCTTCAATGCTGAGCTGTGGCTGATGTCCATCTCAATCACCAAGTCCGGTGGCGAATGAATCTCCAAAGCGACCTGTTCGATGCCGATGATCATCGCCGCATGTGAAATGTAGTAGCTCTCGTCCGCCTCAAATCCTCGCACGCGTTGCTCGCGTTGGAAGGTCGTTGACTTGGTGCTGCTGATCTCGATTCCACCGTGAAAGGTAAACATTTCAATCATCCGACCGATAATACCGCCGATGTTCTCATGGAGGTATGTTGGAGACATGATTTCGAGTTCACCGTCGTCATACGTTAGCCGACCGCAGGGGCGATCCGCATGACCGCAAAGCTCCACCTAGGTTTGCCATGAAACATTTCCCAGCACAACCCGCTGTTCCGCAATGTCTGAAGGGTTCGTTGCTGACATCATCCGTCTGTTTGCAAATGGTTAAGTCGACTGCTTTTGTTCCGGTCATCGAAGCGATATCGTTCATTCTATCGTATCAATCACCAAAAGTCTGGATTCGAAGGCGATTTCAGCCGCAACTGCCTCAGAAATGAACGCGTTTGTTTTGCGGGTACGTCGCTGATGCGCACGACCGCTTCGCTCATGCTACAATGCGAGGCGAACACAACTTGCCAGCGGATACGTTCCCCCGCTCCCGCCTTTCTTGAAACCTTCCTATTGGAAATGGCATCACGATGTTTAAGCGTCTTGCTTTTTCAGTTTGCTGGATTTCCCTTGCCGTTGTCTCGGCAGCGTTGCTTGCGGACGAACCTTTGCATGTTCGGATCGATGCGCTGATCCAAAGTCAGTTCAAAGGTCCGGTCAGTGACCTGTGTGACGATGCGACGTTCATGCGACGTGCGTCGTTGGATTTTGTCGGTTCGATCCCGAACGTTTCCGAACTGCGTGCATTCATGGCTAGCGAAGAGGTCGACAAGCGCGAAAAGCTTATCGATCGCTTGCTTGATGACGAAAGGCATCCACGTCATCTGGCGAATCAATTCAATATCATGCTGATGGAACGACGAGGTGAACACGAACAGTGGCTTCAGTTTTTGACCGACGCGGTTGCCAAGAACAAGCCATGGGATCAGATCGTTCGCGAGATCCTCGCCCCCGATCCGTCGGACGAGCAGTCGCGCGGATCGGCATTCTTTTATACGAAGCGGTTGGAACGCTACGGCCAGAATCCCGATGATATGCCCGGATTGGTGCGTGATGTGGGACGCATGTTCCTGGGGATCGACGTGCAATGCGCGCAGTGTCACGATCACCTGTTCGTCGATGATTACAAACAAGCCGACTGGCAAGGGTTGTTCGCTTTTGTTGGCTCCACGGGTATCGATACCGCGAAGGAGTTTCCGGCCATCACCGAGAAACCATTGCTGAAGAAAATTGAGTTCGCATCGGTCTTCGACGCCCAGCCGATGTCGGTCGGTCCGCGGTTACCCGGCTTGACCGAGTTTGCGATTCCGGAGTTTGCCAAAGGAGAAGAGTACGCGGTTCCGCCGGATCGCAAGACGAAGGAGCCTGGGGTCCCCAAGTTCAGCACGACGAAGCTGTTATCGCAGCAGTTGCCGTCGCGAGAACTTCCCGCATTCAGCCGCAATGCGGTCAATCGCATTTGGTGGATGATGATGGGACGCGGATTGGTTGAACCGCTGGACATGCATCACAGTGACAATCCGCCATCGCATCCCGAGTTGTTGGATTTGCTTGGTGAGGCGTTCGTCGAACATCAATACGATATTCGCTGGTTGGTGCGGCAGTTGGCGCTGACGCGGACGTACGCTCGATCAAGCGTTACGACCGGGGCGAGCGGGGATTCCGCATCGTATCAATGTGCGACCGAACGAAGACTCAGCGCCGAACAGTTGTTTGATTCGATCCTCCAGGCCACCGGCGCAACACTTACGGTTGATCAGCGGGATGATGCGTTGAAACGGTTTCGCGACGCGTTCGCCAATCCGCCGAAGGAGCCTGAGTTGGAGGTCAACCCGACGGTGAAAGGGGCTCTGTTTCTGTTGAACGATGACCAGATTCAGCGTTTCCTTCGAGAAGGCGATTTGCTCCATCGGGTTCAAGAAATGTCGGAAGCCCGTCAACAAGTCGAAGAGATTTATCTGGCAACCCTGTCGCGGATGCCCTCCGATGAAGAACTTCGCTTGGCGCTCGAGTTCATTCCTGTAGACAAATCGAACGTGGCGGGGAACGATCCGCTGCACCATCTGGCTTGGGCGCTATTGGCGTCGACTGAGTTTTTCGTGAACCACTGATCCGTTCCTCAATTGGCAAGACCATGAATAACCTTTGCACTCCGATCGATCATGTTCTTTCGCGACGGCAACTGCTTGGTGCGGCCGGCGCAACCGCGGGCACATTGGGTCTGGGGGGGCTGTTGCATCCCGCCGTGGCCGAGCAGATGAAGCGGACGGAAAAGCAAGTCTTGTTTATTTGGATCGATGGTGGGATGAGTCAGTTGGAAAGCTGGGACCCGAAACCGAAGACGCGGTTTGGCGGCCCTTTCCGGACGATTCCGACTTCGGTGACCGGCGTTCATGTCAGCGAATTGATGCCGCGAACGGCAAAGATCATGCATCATCTGGCGGTCATTCGCAGTTTGCACACGCAAGACAATTCCCATTCACGCGGTGTTAATCGCGTGCAACGGGGTGATCCGAAGGAACGAGGCGTGACGTATCCGTTGTTCGGTTCGGCTGTCGCGAAACTGATGGGGCCTTGCTCCAGCGGTCTGCCCCCCTACGTATGGGTGAAGCCCGGCAGTGGCGGCTTCATCCATGCGGACGCGGGATTCCTGGGCCCCAAGTATGGAGCACTCGCGTTGGGAGATGGTCAGCCGCCGGAGAACATGTTGCTGCCCGAAGGCATCACTCCCGAGGCTGATCGGCAACGCAATGCGATGCGTGAGTTTGTCAACAAGCGTTACGCGGAGCGGCGTCGGCCTGGTGTCAGTGATGCAAGCAGTTATGTCTTTGATACCGCAAGGACGTTGATGTCCCGCTCCGAATTGTTTGATCCGTCGACCGTTACGGAATCCGAAAGGGAACGCTACGGAGATCACGAACTGGGACGGCACATGCTGGTTGGGCGTCGCATGCTTGAAGCGGGCGTCCGTTTTGTCAAGGTGAACTCCTACGGTTGGGACACGCATGGCGACAACTTCAACGGTCACGCCAGCCTGATGCCTCGATTCGACCAGGCGTTCAGCGCCGTCATCGAGGACTTGGCCGACCGCGGCATGTTGGACAATGTGTTGGTGATTGCAATGAGCGAGTTTGGAAGGACCCCCCGCATCAACGGACATATCGGACGCGACCATTGGCCTGAAGCTTGGTCGCTGGCAATGGCTGGTTGCGGTCTGCATAAGGGGATCGTGATCGGTAAGACCAACGAAGAAGGCACCTTCGTCGACAGTGAGGAGTATGACATGGGGCATCTGTTTCATACTTGGTTTCACGCCCTGGGAATCGACCCTCACAAAACCGAATATGTGAACAATGGACAACCGTTGCCGATCGCGCATGATGATCACAGCCCCATCAAAGAGGTGTTGTCATGAAGGAAATCTTGGAACCAGTCGAGCAGTGCGTGATTACCGTCGATCCGCAAGTCGGGTCGGCTCACTTTTCGGAATGCGGCCGGTTTCTGCTGGCCGGTTCGTTCGATGGGCGGGTCCGTCGCTGGGATGTCAGTGATCCGCAGACGCCTCGCGAACTGGAGGCGTTCACGCAGCACCAAGCTTGGGTCAGCCCAGTGGTGACTCGCGATGGAGTCGCTTTTTCAGCCGATTCGTGGGGAGGCGTGGCTGCTTGGCGCTATGACGCCGATGGGCCGCAGACGTTATGGTCGGTCGAGGAAGCACACGATGGCTGGTGCCGTCAATTGGCGATCACGAAGGATTGTTTGGCCACGTGCGGACGCGATCAGCGGATCGGACTGTGGAATCCCGCCGATGGCAATTCAATCGGCGAATTGCAGGGGCATGAGAACGATATCTACAGCCTTGCGTTTCATCCATCGGACTCGAACTTGCTCGCCAGCGGCGACGCCAAAGGGATCGTGAAAATTTGGGATTTAGCGGCACGCCGTTGTCTGCGCGATCTGGACGCTTCGCTGTTGTTTACGCTGCATCGGTTGCAGGATGTTGGCGGGGTCAAATGTTTGACTTTCGATGCGACCGGCGAGCGTCTGGCCGCGTGCGGAACCAAGCCCAAGAATGGTGGCACGGTACAAGGCGAACCGACGATCATGATCTTCGATGTCGCAACCGGCCAGTTGAAACAGACTCTGTTCGTCGGTCCCTCTAAGGATTGCTATGTCCACGAGATGCATTTCCATTCCGATGGTTACATCATGGCCGTCACCTGTGGAGCGGCCGGGACGGGACGTCTGCTGTTTCAAAAACTCGACGCCGAAAAACCATTCTACGCGTCGAAGAAATTGATCAATTGCCACAGCCTGAGCCGGTCGCCCGATGGCTCTCGATTGGCCGTGACGACAACCAATCGCAACAGCAATGGCAATGGAAGGCGTTTGGACGACGATGGGCAATACGAAGGAAACACTACGCCAATCCATATGCTTTCCATGCCGCAATCGGAATGACGGTGACGTAGCCGCTCTAGGTTATCTTGCACGAATGTTTTTCAGTTGGTCTTGCGAGGTGGTCGTTATAGGTATAATCGACCGCATTCCAATCACCCTTTTGCAACAAAGGCCCACAACCTATGAAGCTGAATCAATCGAGACTGCGTGGCATTTCCATCGTTTTCGCACTGGCGACGATCACACTTGGAGGCGTCCTTTACAAATCACCAATGGGAGGTGCGACTATGGCAAACGCCGAAGAAAAGTCGGCCAAGCAGGATCGCTTGCTGCGTCACGTGGTGCTGTTCAAATTCAAAGAGACGTCATCCGAATCGGACGTCCAAAAGATCGTCGACGCGTTCGGCACACTGAAGAACAAGATTCCACAAATCCATGCGTATGAGCATGGTACCGACAACAGCCCCGAAGGGCTTGCCGACGGGTTCACGCATTGCTTTCTGGTAACCTTTAAAAGCGAGGCGGATCGCGACGCCTACCTTCCGCACAAGGAACATCTCGCGTTCGTCGACATCTTGAAGCCGCATTTGGACAAAGTCTTGGTCGTCGATTATTGGACTGGGGACTGAGCGGTCGAGGGAGCCCCTTCGATCAATCCATCGGGGTTCCGCTGTTGCCAATTCCATCCGTCGCGGCACATGTCGAGCAGGTTGCGTGAGGCTTTCCAGCCCAGGTCCCGCTCCGCCCGCGACGGATCAGCGTAGGCCGCCACGATATCGCCCGGACGACGATCGACGATTTGATAAGGCAAATCGATTCCCGTCGCTTCGCGGAAAGCTTCGATCACTTGCAGGACGCTGGAGCCGGTTCCGGTTCCCAAGTTGTAGGTGAAAAGTCCATTCTCGGAAGCCAGCTTTTCGACCGCTTTAACATGCGCGTCGGCGAGGTCGACGACGTGAATGTAGTCGCGGATGCAGGTTCCGTCGGGCGTGTCGTAATCACCGCCGAAGACATTCAATTGTCGATGTTTTCCCAATGCGACTTGCGTGATGAACGGCATCAGGTTGTTGGGGATTCCGTTCGGGTCCTCGCCGATGCGTCCGCTTTCGTGAGCACCGACGGGATTGAAATAGCGAAGCAACGCGAAGTTCCAGCCGGGATCGCTGACATGAACATCGCGCATGATTTGTTCGGTCATCAACTTCGTCCAGCCGTAGGGACTTTCCGCCCGCGCAATCGGATGGTCCTCCGTCACCGGAAACTGTTGCGGTTCGCCGTAGACCGTACAGGATGAACTGTAAACGAGATTCTTGCAGCCCGCCGCTTGCATCGCGTCCATCAGGTTGATCGTTCCCGTCACGTTGTTGCGATAATACTCCAGTGGTTTGGCGACCGACTCACCCACCGCTTTGAAAGCGGCAAAGTGAACGACCGCATCGAACGAATGATGTTGCATCACGCGGTCCAGCGCGGCGGTATCGAGAAGGCTGATTTGGTGAAAGTCGAGCGTCTTGTCGGCGAGTTCTTGCACGCGGCGTAACGATTCGCGTTTACTGTTGCTGAGGTCATCGACAACAACCAGTTCATGTCCGGCAAGGAGTAGTTCGACGCAGGTGTGGCTGCCGATGTATCCGGCACCGCCGGTTACAAGAATTTGCATGGGATCGAATCCGTGGTTTGATGATTTGTCAGGCGTTGGCAACGGGCGTTGTGTTGGCGACGGGCTACGCGTGGAACGGTGACGGTTCACGATCGGAACCGTTTACCAAGCTTACAACATGTTTTCTAAGTGTGTCGATGCCGACACTCGAACAAACCGGTACTTTATGCCGAGGTGCTTAGGCCGTTTGTGCTTCGTCAAAGACGAGCGAGAAGGTTTCCACCGGCATGCGAACACCCTTGACCGCCTGAGGCGGATGCGTTTGAAACTGGTGAGATTGCCGCAATTGATTTCGCGTCGCGGAAGTCAGCAACAACGAAACCCCCAGTGTCTTGGTGAGCGATTCGATTCGCGAGGCAACGTTCACCGCGTCGCCGATGGCTGTGAATTCGAGCCGTTGCTCCGAACCGATGCTTCCCACCAAAGCATTCCCGGTGTGAATACCGATCCCAACACGAAGCGGAGGGAGTCCACGTTGTGCGAATGATTCATTCAGCTTCCGCAACCGTCGCAACATGTCGACTCCGGCACAAACCGCATCATCGGCATGATGGGGACGATCGGATGCGACGCCGAACAACGCCATAAAGCCATCACCTAAGTATTTGTTGACCATGCCTTGATGAGACGTCTCGACGATTTCAACCATCGCGGTCAGGAACTCGTTCAAGACCGCAACGACTTCCCCCGGATCGCGTCCTTCGCTTCCGGCGGTGAACCCACGTATGTCGACAAACATAATCGTGATCTCACGTTGGACGCCTCCAAGGCCGGGAACGCTTGCCAGAATATGCTTTGCCGCTTCGCGCCCAACATGCAGACCGAACATCTGCTGCAGTCGAGCCTTCTCTCGCAAGCCGCTGGTCATGCGGTTGAATTCCTCAATCAAGGGGCCAAACTCGTCGGCTCGGAGTAGATTGACGTTCGTATCCAGATCGCCGCGGGAAACAGCTTGCGCGGCGGCTTTCAGTTGCCGGATCGGTGAACCGTAAAGGCGACCGACCAACCATGCCGATGCAAGTCCGAACAGGACGCCGATGCATCCAACGATCAGCGGAAACAGCAACCCTCGCTGCGTTTCACCTTGCGGTGCGTAGAACACCAGCAACATCGACAAAATGGGACAGAAGACGGCGGAGATACTCCACGCGATTCCTCGTCCTCGCAAAGTCAGCGGAAAGGCGTTCTTGATGGAGGATGGTTGTCCGTGGTCGAACAGCAGCGGAAACAAGAACTTCTGACTGGCGAGTTCCAAAGCGAAGAACGCATGGGTCAAGGCAATCATCGCGGCGACCACGATGGAAATCGTCAACAAGATGGGGACGCGATAATCGAGCGTCAATGCAGGGTCCGACAGCGGCCAAATGATCAACGGGATGCAACTCAACCACGCGGCCCCACCGATCAAAATCATCCACCATGGCAGATTGATCGCCAAGCGACGCATGGATTCAAGTTTCAGCGAGTCGACCGGTTCGTTCCCGGCACGCTTTCGCAAGGTGCCGCGAAACCGAAGGACGATGGAGAGCCAGCACGCTGTCGCCAGCGGATAAACGATCGCGTTGACACGCATGATCGAGCCCAGCAACGCGGTCTTTTGTTCCGGCTTAATCAGTGGTTCGATGTGCGAGACGTTATAAAAAATGTTGAATGCGCTGCCGATCACCTGGGCCACAAGTGGAACGATCGCAATCATCACCAGCGTTTTTCGGTAAGCGGTATCTTCAGGCATCGTGCGCAAATGGATCGGTCAACTTATACCATGCGTGGTCCGAAATGATGCCTTCGCGTTAAATGAAGCGAAGCACCCCATTTCTGACCACGCGATTTATATCAGGTTTCTTCGAGGTCAGATGGAATGTTCCCCGCCCGACAGTTATCATAAGGATCACTTTCCCGTTCCTATCCTACCACAGAACCTGGAGACACCCGCCCATGCCGCGTCCCACCTTGTTGATTTTGCTTTTAACTGCTTGTTGCACCGTGACGGTCGCCCAGCAAGAAGATTCGCAATTCATGTCGTTGATTCCTGAAGCTGGCCTTGAAGGCTGGCATGGTCGCCCTCATCTTGATCCGCGGAAGTACGAAGAGACCGAAGCCGAAAAGCTCGCCCAATGGGAAGAAGACACAAAGGCCCACTGGACGCTTGAAGACGGCGTGCTGATCAATGACGGACACGGTCCATATTTGACGACGAACAAGAATTACGGCGACTACGAATTGCGATTGGATTATCGCACCGTCGCCAAAGCGGACAGCGGAATCTATCTGCGAGGGACACCGCAGGTGCAAATCTGGGACAGCACCGACGAAGGCAAGTTCAAACTGGGGGCGAATCTCGGATCGGGTGGACTGTGGAACAATTCGGCGGGGGCGCCTGGAAAGGACCCGCTGGTGCTGGCCGACAAACCGTTTGGCGAATGGAACTCCGTTCGCGTCATTCAGGTCGGGCAACGAACAACCGTTTATCTGAACGATCAATTGGTCGTTGATCATGCACTGATGGAGAATTTCTGGGATCGGTCGCAACCGATGTTTCGCACCGGCCCGATTCAGTTGCAAACCCATGGTGGCGAGATCGCCTGGCGCGACATCAAGATTCGCGAGATCGGTGCTGACGAAGCCAATCAAATTCTGGCGTCACATGGCCAGCAGGATTATCAATCGATCTTCGACGGAAAATCGCTGGCGGGCTGGACCGGAGCGACCGACAGCTATGAAGTTGTCGACGGCGCGATTCGCTGCAAAAAGGGAAGTGGAGGAAACCTCTTCACCGAAGCCGAATATGCCGACTTCAGCGTCCGTTTGATGTTCCGTTTGCCACCGGGAGGCAACAACGGTTTGGCGATCCGATATCCAGGCGAGGGTAATCCCGCATACGCCGGAATGACTGAATTGCAAGTGCTGGACAACACGGCCGAAAGTATGCGAAGCTTGATCCTCGCCAGTATCATGGTTCGGCATACGGCATGGCCGCGGCGGCGCGTGGCTACTTGCGCGACGTCGGACAATGGAACTTCCAAGAGGTTACGGTTCAAGGCTCAAAGATCACCGTCGAACTCAACGGCGGCAAGATCTTGGATACCGATGTCAGCCAGATCGAAGAGTTCATGGCCAACTCGCCGCATCCGGGCAAAGATCTGGATAAAGGGCATTTCGGGTTCGCCGGGCACAGTGATCCGGTCGAATTCAAGTCACTCAGCATCAAGTCTTTGTAGACGCAAGCATGAAGTCGATTATCACCTTTGTCGCTTTGTTATTCGTTTCGCACGCTTCGCTCGCATTGGCGAACGCGCGGCCGAACATCATGATCATGATCAGCGATGACGTTTCGTGGCCCCATGCTTCGGCATACGGGTCGCAAATGGTCACGACGCCAGCGTTTGATCGGATCGCGCGGCAAGGTGTCCTATTCAACAACGGCTTCTGCGCAAGTCCCGGTTGCAGTCCGTCGCGGGCCGCATTGTTGACTGGTCGCCATACGTGGATGATCGAACATGCCGGGACCCATGCCAGTTACTTCGGTCCCGAATATGAGACGTTTCCCACGCGTCTGGCCGATGCGGGCTACTTCGTTGGACACACGGGAAAAGGTTGGGGACCGGGAAATTGGAAACAGCTTGGTCGTACGGAAAACCCGTGCGGCCCTGGTTTCAATGCGAAGCCTTCGGGTGACGAATCGAAACATGTTGCATCGTTCCGTTCGTTCCTGGAGCAGCGGCCCGACGACACGCCGTTTTGTTTCTGGTTTGGCGGCCACGATGCGCATCGTCCGTTTGCCCATGGCAAAGGACTGGAAGCAGGGAAGAAACTCGATCAAGCCGAAGTCCCTGAATACCTGCCCGACGCGGAAGAGATCCGAAGCGACCTCTTGGATTATGCGTTTGAGGTCGAACGGTTTGACGACGACTGTGCGGCGATGATGTCGTTGATTGAACAGGGAGGCGATTTTGACAACACGATTTTCATCGTTACCAGCGATAACGGAATGCCCTTCCCCCGCGCGAAGGCGAACTGCTATGAACATGGCATTCATGTTCCGCTTGCGGTTTGTTGGAAGGAGAAGGTTCCCGGTGGCCGAACAAGCGACGACTTGGTTGGATTTGTCGACTTGACCGCGTTGATTTATGAAGCGAGCGGCGTTGCATCACCCCAGAGCAAGCCGATCGTCGGGAGCAGCATCTTGTCGCTTCTGACGTCTAAAGAAACAGGGATCATTGAACCGCAACGCTCAGCCGTCTACGCCGCGCGCGAACGCCACTCGTCTTCGCGGTATAACTCGTTGGGCTATCCGCAACGAGCAATCCGAACACGGGATTATCTGTTGATCCGCAATTTTCGTCCGCAGCGCTGGCCGGCTGGTCCAGGACAGAAGTTTGACGCCGTGACGTACGACGACGACGGCAATGTCATCGAGTCCAAGTTGGGGAATCCGCATGGTGGATACCACGACATTGATGGTTGTCCTTCTCTCGACTTCCTGATCGCAAATCGAGATCATCCAACGCTCGGTAAATTCTTGCCTTTGTCAGTCGCCCTGCGACCGGCGATCGAATTATTCGACATACGCAGCGATCCGGACTGTTTGCACAACTTGGCCTCCGACCTTCAATACGCGGACGTGCGAGACGATTTGGACGATCGTTTAATGAAGTATTTGCATGAGACAAACGACGCCCGTGTAGTCGACGGCGGAGACGTCTGGGAAACCTATCCCCGAGTCAGCGGTCTGCGTTGGTTTCCCGAACCGGCCTGGGTTCGGGAACAGCCGAAAGCTGTTGTTTCTCCTGATTGGGTCAATGAACGTCGTCCGAAATAGCATGGCCGGCGAGAGATCTCTGCCCTGAGATCCCTCGCGCGACCATGCGAAGTATTGACGCCGCGTTGGCCGGAATGATGGGATTCGCACCATGTAAAGCGATGGGATCGATTCGGCCTCGGCAAGTTATACCGTGCGTGGTCTGGAATGATGCTTTTGCATTTAATGAAGCGAATCACTTCATTTTCGGTCTCGCGGCGTATGAAAACGCCCTCCGTGGCTGCCCGGCGGAACAGTCCTTCGTGGGCATTTTGAGTATCGGCAATGCCAAGTTCCCAAACCATAGGGCGATCGCCTCAAATTGAAAGATATCGCGTCGCCATGCAACGATTGATGGAATACAGATGACATCGCAGCCATCCAATACGCAGTCCGCCGCTGAACTTACCCGCGTGGATCCGCTTGAGATCGATCTCGGTTCGCTTTGGGGAGCCGTATCGCAAACGCCGGGAGTCGGGGTGAGCATCACCGATCGCGAAGGTCGTTTGCTGTTTGTCAACGATACTTCAATGGTCCTGTTTTCCAACGCATGATATCGACTACCGCGGCAAATTCATCCACGATTTTCATCCGAAGGAATACGTTCGCGAGCGATTGGAAATGATCGCGCGGGTGATTGACGAGGACAAACCACTGGCGATTCATCACATCTACCATGGTCGCAGCATCCATTCCACATTGTGGCCGATTCATGATCGCAAACCTCCATTCAATCGCGTGATCGTCATCACGAAACTGCATGGTCAGGAGACTTCGTTGTTAGCTAGCCGAAACGTGCGAGACCGTTTCGACGGAGTACATCGATCTGGGGAACTGAATATTTTGACGCCTCGCGAATTGGAGGTGCTGGTGCTGCTCGGGCATGGGATGAGCGTTCCGAAGGTTGCCGAGTTCCTGCATCGAAGCCCGAAGACGGTCCAACGCCATAAAGATTCGATCAGCAAGAAACTGAAAGTTCACAGTCAAGCGGAACTGGTTGTCATTGTCACCAGCATTGGGTTGCAACTCAGTGACGCCAAGTTGAAGCGATTCGATAGAAGCTGAGCCGGACGCTAAGTCCAGTCAAGCCCTTCGTGCAGTCGATTGAAATTGAGCGGTCCGTCTCTCCGTCGCGACGACCATGTCTTCGACACGCACGCCGCCATCGATTCGTCCGTACAAGCCAGGTTCAATCGTGAGGACTTCGTTTGCAAGCAGTTCCGGACCATTGTCGTCGAGCAGAATGGGTTCATGGATTTCCAAGCCGATCCCATGTCCCGTCCCGTGTTGGATCGAGGGATGATCGGTAATCGTCCCTCGGCTGAGCGGAAAGCCATGTTGGGTCAGCACCTTCGTTGCCGCTTGATGCACCGCATCGCCGGTCGATCCGACTTGCAAAGCCGACGTCGCGGCGGCTTTGGCCGCGACAACCGCACGATGCATCGCCAGAACTTGATCCGAAGGCTGGCCATGCACAACCGTTCGGGTGCAATCGCCCCAGAATCGCGTTGATTCATCGCGAGGAAAGATATCGATCACCACGGGACGCTGTGTCATTAAAGGACCTTGACCACTGTGATGGCAGTCGGCAACATCGGGGCGGTAGCCACGATCGCACCATGCCCCATTGTGAAATTGCGGTCCAGCAAGAACCGAGCAATGATCGCTTTGAGTCGCTGGCTGGTCAAGATTTCTCCGTCGAAAATCAACCGCCCCTCGGCGTCCGCCGAACTGTTCGCAACCGTTTCGCACGCCAGACGCATGACTTGCCCGTCGTTGCCTGGGCGGCCTGCAAACATTCCAGCTCACGTGCGGTCTTTGTGCGGCGGTCGACCACACCTAATGTCGCATCATAGTCGATCGCGATACCGACTTGCTGAATATGCCAAGCGAAGATGTATGGCAAGCTGCGATCGACCGTCACGCGATCGACGGAATGTCGCTTCAGGAATTCGGCAACCGACTGAGCGGTCGCGGTGGCGCGATCGGGATCAAGCCCCTTGTCGGGACGAAAGTCTTGAGGTGACGCGACCTTTGAAGCGTCGACGCGTTGGCGAATACGGGCCACTTCAATGTCGCGCGCGATGACCGTTGTTTCGTCGTCGACGCGAATCCATGCCGCCGGATCGCCAACCGCCATGGGAAGCCTGTGAAACAATGAAGCATTCTCGGCGGGGATTCCAGCTAACAGGATGGCTTGCGACATGCTTGGTTCCTTTGTGTGAGCATTTATTCATTCGTTCGTCGTCGCGCGAGCCAGCGACGCGTCCATAACAAACCTGTGATCGTTTTACCGTCCTCGAATTCTCCGCGATCGAACATTTGATCGATCTGATCCCAGGAAACGATTTGGTTTTGAATCCATTCGCCCGGTTCGCGAGCATGCTCCCCTTCCTCCAAGTCTTCGGCAATGAACAAATGCATCCGTTCGTCGGTGATGCCGGGAGAAGCATAGAACTGCAACCCGAGGGTGAGCTTGCCTGCCGTGTAACCTGTTTCCTCGATCAGTTCCCGAGCGGCGGTTGTTTCCGGAGACTCACTCGGTTCGCGTGTTCCGGCCGGCAATTCGAGCAGCGTCCGGTGAACGGAAGGACGCGTGTTCTGGATCAAGACAACTTGATCCTTGCTTAGAAGTGGAACGATCACAACCGCGCCGGGATGTCGCGCGACGTGTCGCCTGACAAGTGTCCCATCGGCAGCCGGATATTCCAGTTCGTGAACATTAAAACGAATTCCATCGAAGACTTTTCGATCGGCAACGTTTTGCGGTGTTAAAGGATTTGACATGGGGTAGGCTTGTCCGGCGACTGAGCCGATGCGGGTTGAACTCAAATGGCATCTGAAGCGTACTATATCGTGCGTGGTCTGAAATGATGCCTTCGCGTTAAATCAAGCGAATCACCTCATTTCTCACGACGCGACGTATACATCGTGCGTGGTCGGGAATGATGCCTTCGCGTTAAATCAAGCGAATCACCTCTTTTTCGACCACGCAACGAATATACACGGACCCGCTTCCGAAAGGCTACGCACCCAAGGTCAATATCGTGCCGGAAAATGCTGATCTTCCCATCGCTCGCCTGCCCACATTGGGGATTCGGCTGGGGCGTTGGCGAGAGACAACGATTTGCATCGGCTGGAGCTATCTTGGACTGGGCTTCGTGATGGCTGCCGCCGCATGGTTCCTGCAATCGCAACCGGGCAACGGCGACTTGCCGAAGTTGGCTTTCACCTTGTGGATTGGCATTGCGATCTTGGGGTTTGCTCAGGAGTGTGCTCACGCTTTGGCGGCGCGATGGCTGGGGGGAAATTCCCGCTTCGTTGTTTTGGCCGCGCACGGGGCGGCTGGGCAATATCGGATTTTTCCCGGCCTTCGGCAGGTCGCCGTTGCCGCCGCCGGTCCGTTAAGCAGCATCGTCATCGCCGCGATCTTGCTGTTGCTCCTCTTGTGGTTGCATGCTGATTCGTCGTCGGAAGGTTGGTACTTCTTGACCGAGTTGGAATTCTCAAGCGACTCGATTGCAGGTTCGGTTGTGAAGGGATGGTTTTGGGTGGCGATGACTCTGGCATGCATCCAGTTGTTGCCGATTTGGCGATGTTCCGGGCGAACGATTCTAGACGGCCTGACCGCCTTTGTTCGCCCCGATGCAACGGCGGTCCAGCGCGATCAAACGACGGGACATATCATCGGTTGGTGCGCCTTCACGATGGTGGCGCTGTCGCTGTTTTGTGCTGTTTGGGAGGACCGTCAACATGTTCCGAAGTGGCCGATGTTCGCCGGCGTCGGATTTGTTTTGTGGTTGTCCGCCAAGCGGGTCGATCCACGCGTTCTCCTGCTCGATCCGAAAGACAAGCCGATTGGATGGCTTGGTGCGCGACGCATCCGCCAGGCGCAAGTCAATGAAATCCGGGAAGCGGTCGACATCGCCAAACTGGACGACGTTCTCGATCTGGTCAGCCGTGGTGGAATCGAGGCTCTGAGCGATGACCAGCGGCAGTTGCTTCATCGGGCGAGTCGAGCGTTGAAGAAAGCGTCCGATCACGGCGACGAGAAATAACCGACACGTGGCACAGTGTCAGACGTTGCCGCAGTGTCAGTCGTTGCCGCTGGAGGTTTCAATCGAAGCGATCTTATCGACGCGACGCGCGTGTCGTCCGCCTTCGAACTCGGTTCGCATCCACAACAGGATGAGGTCGTCGATGTTGCGATCGCCGATCAGATCGCCTCCCAAGCAAAGGACGTTCAAATCGTTATGTCGACGGGAAAGCTCGACCATCACTTCGTCATAGCAAGGCGCGGCCCGGACGCCGCAAAACTTGTTGGCGGTGATCGCCATTCCAATGCCGGTCCCGCAGATCAAGATGCCGCGATCGACTTCGCCGTTGCTCACCTTGCGAGCGACGATCGAAGCGAAATCGGGATAATCACTGGCGTCTTCGCAATCGGCACCCTCATCGAAAACATGATGCCCGTTGGCTTCCAACGCTTGAGAGATCCGAGCTTTAATGTGGACGCCGCGATGATCGCTGGCAATGCTTACTTTCATGATTGGTCTCCATCGCCACCCGTCTCGGGAATCGCAATCCAGTCGTCACCCAAGCTGTCGACCCACTGCGCCAGTTCGCGATCAATTTGATCGGCGCAAGCGTTGTAGATTTCCACTGGCGAACCGACCGGGTCGGAAATATCACCCCCATCGCGACGCACGGTGAATACGCGATCTTGCGCTTCGGGCCATCGCGCCAGGATGGCGTTTCGATGCGAGCGGGTCATCGTCAGAATGAGGTCCGCCGAACGGATGATTTGTTCTCCAAAGGGTTGGCTTTCATGAGCGGATATGTCCAAACCGCGCTGCCGCATGACATCGATCGCCTGCGGCGTGGCCGGATCGCCGGGCATCGCCGCCAGCCCCACCGAAGCAACCGTTGGCATAATCGCCGCTGCGGGAAGATTGCCGAACTTCTCTTCGATTCGTCGCTTTAGCAACGCTTCAGCCATGGGACTGCGGCATGTGTTGCCGGTGCAAACCAACATAATCGATGGTCGCGCATATTGACGGATCGCTGCGGATTCCACGACACCCTCTCGAATGATTCTGAATTGATTTCCGTCGGCCCGAACGACCGTCGACGGGCCACCGTATCGTGTGGGACCATCGTCGAGCACCACGGGTATATCGTCGCCGAATTGCTCGACAACGGCAATGCCCGTCGTTGCTGGAGCTGAGCCGTAACGCGCCGCACTGCACAAAGCAATTGGCCCCGCGCAATACTTCTGAAGCTGTTCAAACAGCCTGTGGGCAACCACACGGATACTGATGTCCCCTTTGGGACCAATCATAAGGTCCTGGACCGGCTTGGGGAATCGCGAAACGGCCGAACGAGCGATATCGCACGGAACAACAAGAGTTACCGGGCCGGGCCAACATCGTCGGGCGAATCGGATTGCCAGAGGGGAATCGTAGCACATGTAATCGAGTGCTTCGTCGACGCTCTTCACCGCGATCGCCAGCGAGCAGGGGGGACGTTCCTGCGTGGCGGTACCGGAATTTTGCTCCCCAACAGCGATATCGCCGGTGTTGCATTTGATGCGTACCATGCGTTCAACTGCATCGGACGACAAGACACTTGCAGCCAAGCCGTAAACCGTCTCGCTTGGCAAAGCGATCACTTTACCTTCAGCCAGCCGCTTGTACTGCTGAATAAACGATGTCTCGAGGATCATCGGCGCGTTGCAAGTCGATAACCGTTGGCATGAAGGTGCAGCGTTTCCAGGGTGAAGATTTGAAAATCCAAATGGCTTATTATAGATGAGCCTTCGGATTGTCATCAACCGGCGGCATCGTGCTTCTCGGTTCCGACACGGCAACGTTCTGACTGCATCAATGCTGGATTCCCCGATCAAATCTCCCTCCATGAATCGCCGAAGGTTTGGCGCGGTGCTGTCGCTTGCCGCTGGGATGTCGACCGGTTTGGGAGGATGCATCGGCTCCCAAGGAGCGGTCGGAGAGGTCGATCTTGTCTGGGGACGAAGAGGTCTGTCTGACGGTCGTTTTCAGAAACCGCGTGCGATAACGATCGATGCGGACGACAATCTTTACATTGTTGATACAACCGGGCGGATTCAGGTCTTTACCGCCGACGGAGATTACCTGCGAGGATGGAAAACCCCCGAGGCGGTTAACGGACGCCCCACCGGCATGGAGGTGGATCATCGCAGCAGTCGCCTGTTAGTGGCCGACACGCATTACTATCAAATGCTGACCTATTCGCTCGATGGTAACCTGCTCCTGCAGGAGGTCATTGGTGGAACGAAGGGGACCGGTCCGGGGGAATTCTCGTTCATTACGGACGCCGTTCGCGATTCGCGAGGGAACTACTACACCGGCGAGTACAGCGACGTGGATCGCATCCAGAAGTTCGCACCCGACGGGACCTTTCTGATGCAGTGGGGTTCCACCGGTGGAGAACCTGGTCAATTCGTGCGGCCTCAAAGTCTGGTCGTCGATCGAAACGATCATCTATGGGTTGCCGATTCGTGCAACCATCGGATTCAAATCTTCGACGCTACCGGCGACAAACCGAAGTTGCTGGAGATGTGGGGAAGCTTTGGTCACGAGCCCGGGATGCTTTACTATCCCTACGGAATCGTGTTGGATCGAAATACCGAACAGTCGCTGTATGTGTGCGAATATGGAAACAATCGCGTACAGAAGTTCGATCCGCATGGGACGCTGATCGACATTTGGGGGCGACCAGGACACGCAACCGGCGAACTGTTTAACCCATGGGGGATCGTGCAGGATTCGCGTGGTCGACTGCATGTACTCGACAGCAACAACCATCGCGTCCAACGCATTTGGCTGTAAGGCGAGCGGCGGATAACAGCGTACCGTACGACGGACGTCCAGTCCGCCGTCGAACGTCATCGACGGACCAGAAATCCGTCGTCCCAAGAGCGGCCACGTCGCATGATCAACTGAGAAACATTAACGCGAGATCACATCAAACCCGTTCATCATGGATATAGCGTGGATTAGACGGACTGCTTGAGGACCTCGAGCGCCGCATCATAATTCGGTTCGCTTGTCACTTCGCCAACCGTTTCGGCGTAGACGACCGTTCCTTCCTTATCGAGCACAACGACCGCGCGAGTGAGCAGTTTCAGTTCGTCGATCGTCATGCCGTACGCGGCACCAAAGTCGCCGGTCTGATAGTCGCTGGCGGTCCGCATCGAAACATTTTCAGCTCCGCAAAAGCGAGCCTGGGCGAACGGCAAATCACGACTGACGGTGACCGCGTTGACTTTGTCGCCCAGCGCGGCCAGCGACTCGTTGAACTTCTTCGTCTGCGTCGCACAGACCCCGGTATCCAAAGAAGGCACAATGCTCAGCAGCGTCGGCTTGCCTTTCACATCAGCCAAGGTCAACGTCTGCATGCCATCTTTATAGTAATGCAAGGTGAAGTCAGGAGCCGGACTGCCGACGGCCAATGCTTCGCCTTGCAGGGTCATTGGGTTCCCCTTGAACGTGATTACTCCACTGCGGGCCATTATCGATTCTCCAAAGTTCGCGGTTGTGTGGATTACTCAAATCCGACAGCCCAGGATCCTTTGAAGGTCTACCCGTTACCGGCTGTCGAACCGATGTTGAGTATGGCGAACTTTGACGACACCGCAATGGGCGGGTTACCAGTGAACCTCGATTTGATTGTCCACGTTGTTCGCGCCAGCGACGCAACGAACGGCTTCTTGAGCCATTTGTTTGATGAAATAACTGCGAACCGTTCCGCTGAGAATGACTTTGCCGCCATCGGTGTGCGGCTGGATGCCGGTGCCGCGCAAATGTGGATGCTCACGTAAAGCGTAATCAACACGAATCTGCAACGGTTCCACATCGGCCTGCACGCCGGGAAGAATGTCTGTAATCATTTGCCTGGTTTCGGGAGGGAGGGGGTTGGAAGAATCCAATGCGATGGCCATTCGCGATACGTGGTCCGAAGTGACGCATTGGCGACCTTGATATCAAGTCCCGTCAATTCTTCCCGCGCAGCGTATGAATTCTTCGACAGGACTTGACGCTTTGCCTTAAGAAAACGACACCCTCGCGACAAGAATCTGCGCGTTCCAACAAGACATTGTCGATTGTGCCGATTGTGCCAAATGCCGCCAACATCAAGCAAGGACGTTATACCGTGCGTGGTCCGAAATGACGCCTTCGCGTAAAATAAAGCGAATCACCTCATTTCTAACCACGCGACGTATAAGTCGAACGCAACAGCACCCGGTCTTGAACACCATCCGCTGGCGAGCCATCCCCTATCTGCTGCAATCTTCGCACGCGATCGATCAGGCTTGGATGCATCCAGCCAGCCCGACGGGCCGCATCGTCATTACCACTGACTAAGATCAAACCATACGCCAAGACCTTTGCCGCGTCAGCCGTCGTGGACGGCACCACCGCAGCCAATCCTTCAGGCAAGCCGTCGGAAAGACGCGTCGCCATTTCACAGGCGGCCTGGTCCGCGTCGTACTCCGTTGCGTGTGCGACCAGGCGAATCACGATGGCTGTCATCAGTAGCCCCAGACCCACGCATACGGCACGTTCAATCTGCGTTGTGGCGAACGAAACGGATATCCAGGTGGCGATGGCCCAAATCGGGAAGAGCGCCGCCATCCGCAGCGCATGTGCCGCCGCGCCACATGAGCGAGTTCATGCAGCACCACCATGATCGTTGTCGGACGATCGAGTCGTGCCAATAGACCATCGCTCAGCAGCAGCACGCGAAACCCCGGGACGACTCCCGCGATCATTGCCGTACAGATCCTGTGCCCGGTGTCCCAACGTCGAACCTCCAGTCGAGGATATCCCGCGGATCGTACAACCTCGCATATCCAAGTCGTCCGTGGATCATCACCGCAGCGAGATGTCGTCCAAGCCGTTGTGATCAGCTTGGGAAGCAGAAGCGGCAGTGTGAGCAAGCCGATCGCTCCCGCCATCCAAGTCGTCTGGATACTCGATAGCGAGTGGTCTGCACTGAGGTCATTCGCTCCGTTTGATCCAAACATGTCCGCGGAAACCGCCGACGTTATCAAATTCGAAAAGACGAGGTTGGTGGCGTCAACCACGGCCAGCACGCACAACACCGGCAACAGAATCCAGCCAGCTTGCAAGCGGAATCGTTCAGTGACCGCGTCCACCAAGGGCAAGCGAACAGGACGATCCGAGCAAGACGAAGCCGATTGTGACAACGTCGACTCAGCCCATTCACGATATTGAAACTCGGCAATCCATGTTGTCGCAATCGCCATTAAGCTGGGCAGCACAAGCAGACAGGCGGTCAATGAGGCAAACGAACGTGGCACCAAAGTGCCGACCTGTTCCGCCCAACCGCAGGCCGTCAAACCGAATGCACCCACCGGAATCCAGAGCCAGCGAAGGTGATGCACTGACTTGGAGAATCTCTCGCTTGAAGAATGCAAATCAGCTCGCCGCGTCAGAACACGAGATGCGTGAAAGCACGCAAGACCTTTCGCAATCAGGCCCCAGCAGACAACACAGGCGATAGCCCCCATCCATGGACGTTCCAGATTGGGAAACTGATCGTTCCCCGTCACGGGCATCAAAACGCAAACCAATAAGACAACCCAGTACAGCGGCATTGAAAATGATTCGCCTCGACTGCTGAAAAGTTCTGAAGAGGGGGATGCGATAAGGGAAACAGGGATGCGATTTGGGGTACCGGCCGAAATACCCTAGAGCGACCACGTCGCAAGATCAACTGAGAAACATTGGCGTAACATCAAACGCGTTCATTATTGATTTAGATCAAACGCGAATCGCCACCGTCATTGAGCCTAATCTCAAGCCCCGACGAATGCTTCTCGCAAGTCAGCGATCATGCGCCCACGTCCCAATCAGCGACCGCACTCATTCAAATGCAACGATTATCGCGATTGCATGATCTCGATCTGACCATCGCAAGGGGCGACGAATGGTTTGGGCGGACATCGATATCCGTCGACCACGAATGTCAAGCAAGAGGAAGTATTGTCGATACAGACCGAAACCATGTAGCCCGAAGTATGATTCCTGCTCTGCTTTGACAAATGCTATCGTAGTTCCGTTCAGAGCAGGATCACGATCGGTGAATTTCAGCTCGTACGTGGCCGTCTGATCGCTGCATCTGAAAGAGGCAACGTTTTGTTTGTTTTGGTGCCACACGATCGAACACAGTGTCGGTTGCTACGCTGTTTGGTTCTGCGTTCGCGCCATTTCGAGTCTGCGTTGGGCGGCCTGTCGTTGGGCTTCGCGGCGGCGGACGACCATGTCGTAACGGGCGATGACCAGATGGGCAAGATTGCCCATGCGTTGCGGTTCATCAGCGGCGGGAGCCTTATACGACGAATGGTTTGCATGCTGCGAAGCGGCCAATCGCGGTGCGGGACGGTTTGCCGAATCACCGGCCGCAGCTGGGAGCGAAGTGGGTACCGGGGCATCGAAAAGCATGAGCTGTGTCATCGGTCGCGTCTCCATCGAAAATCAGGCGAAAGGTTTAAAACTTCTTATGCCTGTATCATTGGCGAGCGCTGTGACACGTTAGGTCAAAGCATCGGCGACGAAGTACGCATTGGATGCGACGAGCCAAGAAACAATTCGACTTCCGCCAAAGGAATTCCAGATTTTTCCGCGATCTCGTCGGGTGTAAAACCGATCGCAAAGAGTTGACGGACCCGACGACTCCGTTCTCCAGTCGGCTCCGGTGCGAATCTCTCAGGCCTGACAATTCACCGACGCATGTGTCGTCCTCCGAAGCTACCTCGACGACATCCCGCAATCCACGCGTATCGAATCGATCGCGTCGCTGCTGAACGGATCGAAGTTCGTCGATTCGTTGATCAACCTGACGAAGCAGCGATTGAACAACCGAGATACGTGTATCCAACTCCGCTTTGAGATCCCGTTGCAGATCGAACATCGCGGCTTGCCAGCGAAGAACCTCCTTTGGGGCGTCGGCAAGCGGAGCACCTCCGGGTGGTCGATCGCCGGACGCTCTCTGCAATCGAAGCTGCCGGTCGACAGGCGGCTGCGACGTCGCACCTGAATGTTGCGACGGACCAAGACCCAGGCGACAACAACATCCCCAACAGCAGCATCATCTGAGACAGGAAAGATCCGGCGGCCAACAACATACGCGCATTCAGTCTTCGGGTTCAGAAGCGTCTTGCAGCCATACCATCGACCGCCACTCAAACGACATACGAATTGTTTCGGTATTGCGCGAAGGCACTCTTTAAAGATGTAGCAGTCCGATCGATTGCAACGGTTGATCGGGATAAACGCTACGAAAGAGGGCATGAAGCGATTCGCTTCGTTTGATAGCCGTCCGCCCGTTCGAGCGAAACGTGGGGCGTCGACCTAAGCCGAAGGCATGCCCTGCATCCGACGCCATGCGCGCAATTGCCCCATGTGCATCATCAAGTGGCCGCCACAGTAGAACGCATGCATCGACCCGAGCGTTGGAAACAACTCACGCATCCGCCCTTCAGCCGGATTGACTTCAGCGAACTGTTGATCGTTCGCATCGCGCAGCACCTGCAACGCGGCTTGATAAGATGTCGTGAATCGGTCCATGATCGCGGTCATTGCGGGATACAGTGAACCATCGGGATCATCTTGGCACGTGGCGCTGGGGGCGAAGAGATCGTGCTGATCGTCAGGCAACTTGTAAGGCGCGGCATCGTGCCCCAATTGCTCCACGATTCGTGGTGCGTAAATGCTGAGGTGACCGAAAATGAAGGCTGGATGGTTTGACACAATCGGGCCGTCTTTCCCATCTGCGAAGCGAGCGAATTGGTCGGCGGGAATCCCCGCAGCCAACCGCTGCGCGTAATCAAGACCACGACTGAGGGAATCGGCGATGATGTTTCCAATGACATTCGACATGCGGTAAGTCCTTCAAGTAATTCTTTTCTCTGAGCATTGCTTCCGCAAAGAAGCAAGCAGAACGGTGTTTTGGATCAACGAAGCGGTGAAGCGTTATTGATTCAGATTCGCCACGTTACGGCAAGCCCCCAGGAAATGCCGAAGTGTTCGACCTTGGCTGTTTGAAAAGGCATCTCGCCGTTATATACGTCGCGTGGTCAGAAATGAGGTGATTCGCTTCATTTAACGTGAAGGCATCATTTCGGACCACGCACAATATAAGCACCTCGGCATAAGTCACTAAACAATACGGAATCAGCCGCAACGCACTCACCTCGCTTAGGCCGGAGGCCGAAACAAAAATGCCGGGGCCGTCAGGCCCGGAACCGAAACAATGACAACGTTAGCCCGGCGGGCGGCACATTGGCGCTCGTGGATTGTGTCGGCCTCCGGCCCAAACGGCACGCTCTCGTTAACGTCCGGTTCTTCGGAACCGTAATCTAGCGGCTCAACTGCTGGCTTAACTGATAGACTTATGCCGAAGTGCTTATATACGTCGCGTGGTCAGAAATGAGGTGATTCGCTTCATTTAAGCACCAACGCATAAGTTTTCGTTTAACGGCAAGCCGAAGGCGACGTTTTCCAGTGTTTCGCCGTCGCCTTCGGCTTGCCGTTAAACGAGTTATGCTCAAGAACTTATGCACGGGTGCTTAACGCGAGGCATCATTTCGGACCACGCACGGTACCAGCCTACCCGCCGAGCCGGTTTTGGCGCCCATGCGAGCAGACAGATAGCAGACAGATAGCAATACACCCGATCCGAGTTCAATGAAGTTGACCCAACCCGCATCCCGACAACGACTCGGCTCATTGGCTCGCAAGGTTTGCATCTTTGTTTCCGTTCTCTTGATCGCCGTGACGTTGATCATGACGCTTGTCGGTTTCCTGGTCGGCCGAGAGATTGTCCGTCAGCAGGTACATGAGCGCCTACGGATTATCGCAGCGGCGCGGCAAGAGTTTTTCTCGTCGCACATCGATCAACAACTCAGACGCATGGGGCAGTACGCGTCTCGAAATCGGCTTCGTCGAGCTGTGCAGCAGTATCCGGAGGATCCTGAAGTTCAAAGAGCAACGATCGAACGGATGTTGTCGGAGTCAAAGGAGCAGTTTGTCGGCATTTTTGACGCGTGGGTGACCGATCCGAAAGGGATCGTGATCGCCAGCACCGACGTCGACAAAATTGGACAAGACCTTTCGAGCGACGAAAGCTTCATCCACGGCTTGGAGAGACCCTTCATCGCCGCACCGCAACAGCGTGATGATCTGCTTGCATCGGATTTGACGGCACCGATCGTCGATTCAGAGATGAACCCCGTCGGCGTACTGTACGTTCTGCATGACATGGAATCGCTGCGTCAGATGGTTCGTGATCGAAAAGGGTTGGGGATGACCGGAGATATCCTCGTCACTTGCCTCGAAGGCGATCACCTGTCTTACTTCTTCCCGACCGCGCTCAAACGTCCCGAATCGGTTCGGCAAGCTTCCGTGCTGCGGATGGCGATTGATGATCGTGCGAGTCTCGAGGCGGTCCAAACACGGTTTGGCGACGATATCGTTTTGGCGACCTATCAGCCAATCGACCTTCAGCAAGGGGTCCGTCGTTGGGGAATGATCGCCAAGATCAATGCTTCCGAAGCGTATGCTCCGGTGTATCGATTCGCGAAACTGCTGCTGTTGTTTCAAGCGGTCATGTTGATTTTGGTTTGGGCCGCGACGCAATGGCTGGCGCGACGATTCATGTCCCCACTGGATCGACTGACCGAGGTCGTCAGCCAGTTTGCCGCCGGGCAACGACATGCCCGCGCCGAAGCGCAATCGGAACATGAGTTCGCCGCTTTGGGGGATGCGTTCAACAGCATGGCCGACGCCGTCTTGCGGACCGAACAAGAACTGGAACATCGGGTTCAGCAACGCACCGCGGAATTGCAATACGAAATCGATACTCGCAAAGAAGTCCAAAGTCAATTGATGGAAGCACGCGACGTGGCGGAGAAGGCGAATCGATCCAAGAGTCAGTTCTTGGCGAACATGAGCCATGAGATACGGACTCCAATGAACGGCATCTTGGGGATGGCGCAATTGCTTGAAGCGGGTGACCTGCGTCCTGAGCAACAAAGCCAACTGGTGGCGATGCAGCAATGCGCCCAATGGTTGCTTCAGTTGCTTAACGACATCCTCGACTTCTCGAAAATTGAGGCCGGCATGCTCTCGCTCGAGAAGGTTCCGTTCGATTTCCGAAGCTGTGTCGATTCAACGATCGCGACATTGGCCGTTCGCGGGTTCGACAAGGATCTCGAGTTTGTGTGTCGCATCGCGCCCGACGTGCCACACAGGACGGTCAGCGATCCGGGACGGTTGCGACAAATTTTGTTTAATCTGATCGGCAACGCGATCAAATTCACGGATCATGGGCACGTGTTTGTGGACATCACGTGTCGGGAACTCGAGTTTGCTCGCGCGGAACTGACAATTTGTGTCGCGGACACCGGCATCGGGATTGCCGCGGAAAATCTTGACCACATTTTTGACGCGTTTCGGCAAGCGGAACCGTCGACTTCGCGAGATTATGGCGGCACGGGCCTGGGACTTTCGATATCGTCGCAACTGATTTCAGCCATGGACGGGCACATCACGGTGGAAAGCGAACCCGGCGTCGGATCAACGTTCCGGGTGACGCTGCCGATGCGGTATCTGCCGGTTGAGGAGGTGGATGAGCGACCGCTGACGAAAGCCCAGGGAGCCGTTCTGATCGTTGAAAGCAAGCCGAAGAGCTTGGAAGTGGCGACGGAAATGGTCGAGTCCCTGGGAGCAAAGGTTGTCGCCGTCCGATCCGCGGCCGAGGCGATACCCCATCTTGTTCATCATCACATATCACTTGTCCTGCTGTCGGACGACCTCGACGATTTGCCAACGCAGCAATGTGTTGAATCAATTCGTGCGGTTCCCGAGAGTGAAGCGATTCCGATTGCGATCATGCACGGTGCTTACACGCCCGACCAGCTTGCAGGCTGGGCCGCACTGCATGTCGGTCACTTAAGCAAGCCGCTGGCGCATCAAGCGGTCGAAGAGTTTCTGATGTTGCATTTGTTGGGAGCCAAGCCTCAACGCGATCAGCGAGATACACAATCGATGATCAACATCGGCAACGATCAACCCGTGCGCATCTTGCTGGTGGAGGACAGCTTGGTCAATCAACAGGTTGCACTGGGACTGCTACAGCGATTGAACTGCGACGTTCAAGTGGCGACGCATGGTCGTGAAGCGATTCAGATGACCGAAGCGGAGGCCTTTGACGTTGTATTGATGGATGTGCAGATGCCCGTGATGGATGGTATCGAAGCGACGATCGCCATACGTGAGCGCGAAGCTTCCGGAGGAATGCACTTGCCCATCATCGCGATGACGGCGGCGGCCATGAAGGGAGATCGACAGCGATGCTTTGATGCCGGCATGGACGGTTATATCTCCAAGCCGGTCACGCACGAGAACCTGATCTCCGAACTGATGCGTGTGTTGGGAAGCGATGGCGCGCGGATTCGACCCCGACGATTCCAGAATTTGGAGCAAGAAGAAGACACAAGACCGGAACGGCGCTTGCACAAACTCAGTCAACACATGCCGGGCTGAATCAGTTTCGCGCACAATATGATCTGGGGCAAGCGATCGTCATCGCTGAGTCTTTGCTGATTGAGGCGCCACAACTGATCGAGTCGTTGCGAGAAGCGGCCGCCAGTGGCGAGCAGCGCGTCGACTCGCAGCACCCATACGCTCAAAGCGCCTCCCGAGTGGTGGCCTTTGAAGAAGTCGGGGCCTTGGCGGAAAAGGTTGAACACTTGTCGCGGCAGAACAAAACGGAAGAGGCGATCGCGCTCATCGTCGAGCTTGAGGAAAAGACTCGAGAGATGACCGAGATCATCCAGAACTGGCTGGTGGAAAATCGGTCGGCAAACTGATCCGACGATGGTCGTTCAACCGCGATGATCGATCGGAAAGGAATCAGCGTTACGCCAAGGCGGGCTCGCGAATGTCGCCGGTCGCCAATTCGATCAATTCCCATTCGCCGGTGTCGACTTCGGATAACCACAAACTTCTTGGGCCTTCGCCGCTGAGGATGCAACGAACGACGCTTGCAAGTGGATCGGGAATGACCAAAGCGATCGCGCCATGACGGTGCTTTCTGATCGCTTTGCGTAACGCTTTGAAAACGCGATGCTTGGCCTGATCAAAGGTTTCGCCACCGGGAGGGCAAATGGAATTCGGGTTTTCCTCCGCCTGGCGGTACAATCGCGGTTGCTGTCGACGCACTTCGTCAAGCAGTTTGCCGTGCCAAAGCCCGTGGTCGATGTTACGAAAATCAGGAATCGCCTTAATCCGGATGTCTCGACCAGCAACCAACTCCGCGGATGTGATCATGGCGGATTCGCACGGAGCGGTGTAGACCGCCTGCAGTTGGACGTCGGCCACCGCTTCGGCGGTGCGACGCACTTGTTCGCGTCCACATGCGCTCAGCGGCATATCCAAAGAACCCTTGATCCGACGTTGATCGTCGAAATCCGTAGCACCAGGACGAACCAATAGAATACTTAACATACTCTCCAGCTAACTCATTTGAGGATCATGACGTTGCATTTCCGAACGCATGCGGTCCAGTGCGACCGCATAGTCGGAACTACCGAAGATCGCTGAGCCGACCACAAACAAGTCGGCTCCCGCTTCGCGACACCTTCCGATCGTTTCAAAGTTCACGCCGCCGTCAACCTCGAGGGTCAAATCCGGCTTCATCCTTCGCAACGTTCTCAGTTTGTCAAGTGCAACGGGGTTAAAAGCTTGGCCACCGAAACCGGCATCCACGCTCATCACCAGAACTACATTAATCCGATCCAAATACGGCGTCACTTGGTCAAGTGAAGTTCCCGGATTCAAAACCAGACCCGTTCCCATGTTTAAAGCCTGAACGTTTTCTAATATCGGGACAACCTCGTCAACCGCTTCGACGTGAAACGTCAACAAATCCGCCCCCGCATCACTGAACGCCTGAACATATTGTCCCGGGTCTTCGATCATCAAATGGACGTCCAACGGCAAGTCGGTCAATTTGCGGAACAGCATTGACAATCGGCATTCCATAGGAAAGATTGGGTACGAATCGCCCGTCCATGACGTCCAAATGAAGCCCCTGGCACCCCGCCTCTTCGAGGGCACGGACCTCTTCTCCAGATTCCCAAAGTCACATTGCAGCAGTGACGGGAGAATCGTCGGCGAAGATTTCATCAATTGCTGGACGCGTGGATTTGACATTGAATATCACTTTGGAATGGACCGATTCGTTCCGAGCCGGCCTGAAATGTCCTAATCGCAGTAAGTTGTACCGTGCGTGGTCCGAAAGGATGCCTTCGCGTTAACTGAAGCGAATCACCTCATTTCTGACCACGCTAAGTATACAGCGAGCCAAATCAATTCAGCCCGCCTGGAACTTATGTTTATCTTTACAATCAACCCGCCATTCCAAACTTTGCACGAAAGCAAGGAAACGACAAGCGGTCTTCCCTTTCAATGGCATGTTGCATTCCAAATCGACATCTTGTTGCGACCAGCTTGATGCTAGCGACCGTTGGCTAGTCCTCAAGATGCCCAATTGACGCAACCGGTCGCAATACGGCATTTTTCGACAGGAAGTGTCCAGTTTCATTCAAAATGCATTGCATTGCTATGCTTTGAGGTATTCGCACCATTGCCCAACGTGGCGGATGTGGCTAGCATCAAGGGCCAAAAACCACACACGGTAGAAACATGAGCACAGCAGAATCGCAAGCCAAAGCCGATCCGTACTTTCAAACTCTATTCGCCGATCGCATCGGTGGAAGTGGTTACGGGAAAGGAACGGCGATTTACAAGTTTGAAAAAATCAAGCGAGCCAAGCGCAGGGCGTTGGCGGAACATCCCGAACGCAAGTTGATCGATTTTGGCATCGGTGAAAACGATGGCGTTGCCGATGCCGCGGTTCGCCAGCGCATGTCGGTCGAGATCAATCAGCCCGAAAATCGAGGCTATGCTGATAATGGCATCGCGGATTTCAAGCAGGCGGTTGCTCGCTTCATGCAACGAAACTTCAATGTCACGCTCAACTCGGAGACGGAGATCAACCATTGCATCGGCAGCAAGACGGCCCTCTCGATGCTCCCGGCTTGCTTTATTAATCCAGGGGACATCACGTTGATGACCGTTCCAGGATATCCGGTCGCCGGCACGCATACGGCTTATTATGGCGGCACGGTTCACAAGCTTCCCTTGCTCGCCGAGAACAACTTCCTGCCCGACCTCGACTCCATCAGCGACGACGTCTGGCAGCGCGTCAAGTTGTTGGTGCTCAATTATCCCAATAGTCCCACGGGTCGACTGTGCCCACCGGAGTTCTTCGAGAAAGTTGTCGCGGCTGGCGAAAGAAAAACAGTTTGTCGTCGTTCAAGATGCGGCTCACATCATGTTGACCTTTGACGGCAAACCAACCAGCTTTTGGAAACACCCGGTGCGAAAGATGTTGGCGTCGAAGTCCATTCGCTCAGCAAAGGCTTCGATATGATTGGCTGGCGGCTGGGATGGGTATGTGGAAACGAGACGCTGGTGCGAGCGTTTTCCGACGTGAAGGATAACTGCGACAGCGGTCAGTTCATCGCCATTCAAAAAGCAGCAGTGACCGCTTTGGATGACGATTCGATCCCGCGTCGTGTCAACGCCAAGTATCGTCGTCGACTTGAGAAACTGGTGGCGATGTTGAATGCTTGCGGATTCGATTGTCAGATGCCCGGCGGCAGCTACTTCCTGTATACAAAAGCCCCCTCAAGCCGCCGCCGATGGTGGCAGCTTTGATTCCGCCGAAGCGGCCAGCCAATACTTGATCACGCAGCATTCGATCGTCACCGTCCCTTGGGATGACGCCGGCCCCTACATCCGCTTCAGCGTTACCTATGAAGCGGCCGACGAAGGAGCCGAAGACGCTTTAATGGCGGAAAGTCAGAAGCGACTGCAATCGGCTGGACTTACCTTTTTATACGTCGCGTGGCCGAGAATGAGGTGATTCGCTTCATGAAGTGCGAAAGCATCATTCCAGACCACGCACCGTATAGCCGCCCTTTTCAGCGGAGCCAACGGCAATGACGGACGCGACGCCCCAGGTCGGTGTCATCATGGGAAGCAAGTCGGATTGGAAACCATGCGACAGGCCGACCAGATGCTTACCGAATTGCAAATCCCTCATGAATGCAAGGTTGTCTCGGCGCATCGGACACCACAACGGATGATACGGTATGCACAAACGGCCGCCGATCGCGGGCTGCGGGTAATCATCGCCGGTGCTGGCGGAGCGGCCCACCTTCCCGGCATGGTGGCGTCGGAAACCTTATTGCCGGTTCTCGGTGTGCCCGTGCAAAGCCGCGCACTGCAGGGACTCGATTCTCTGCTTTCCATCGTTCAGATGCCCGGCGGCGTCCCTGTGGGAACGCTTTCGATCGGCACCTCGGGTGCGAAGAACGCGGCGCTGCTGGCGGCGAGAATTCTGTCGCTGGAGGACCCTCAGTTGCGCACGCGGCTTGCTGATTTCGTTCAGCGGCAAACCGAAGCGGTCTTGGAGGACGTGGAACTGTGAAGGTGGATGCGAAGATCATGCCGGGGTCGACGTTAGGTATTTTCGGCAGCGGCCAACTGGGTCGCATGCTGACCTTTATCGCCAAGCGGATGGGATATCGCGTCGTGATTTTCTCTCCCGATCGTGATTCTCCCGCCGGTCAGGTTGCGGATCGCGAGATCGTTGGTCAGTACGACGACCGCAACGCCGTGGAGGCATTTGCGGGGGCGTGCGATGTGATCACGCTTGAGTTCGAGAACATTCCCGTTCAGGCTGTCCGATGGGCGACGGAGATTACACCCGTTCATCCAGGCGAAGGCGTTTTGCATGTGGCTCAAGATCGAATCATCGAAAAGGAAACACTTCGCGATGCCGGTTTGCCGGTGACTCCGTTTCGTCCGGCATTCAACGAGGGAGACGTGCGTCACGCGGTCGACGAGCTAGGTTTGCCGATCGTCTTGAAGACGGCTCGCAGCGGATACGATGGCAAAGGTCAGCGGATCATTCGCGACATCGCCGACATCACGCAAGCGATCCGAGAACTTGATTCGGACCGTTTGGTCGCGGAAAAAATGATCGATTTCCAACGCGAGGTTTCGATCCTCGTCTATCGCAACACACGCGGAGAAATCGGCACTTATCCGCTGATCGAAAACCACCACAGCAACCACATTCTCGATTATTCGATCTGCCCGGCGGTCGGCGGCCCTTCGCTGGAAACTTCCGCCCGACAGATCGCGCTGAAAACAGCCGACGCCTTGTCGCTGGTCGGCCTGCTGTGCATCGAGCTGTTTGTGTGTTTAGGCGATCGGTTGTTAATCAACGAACTTGCCCCGCGACCTCACAATTCGGGCCACCTGACCATTGAAGCTTTCGATTGCTGTCAATATCAACAACAATTGCGAGCGATCTGCGGATTGCCTTTGGCGACACAGAATCCGTCGCAACCGGCGGCGATGGCGAACTTGCTGGGCGATCTCTGGCTTTCTGGGCCACCCGCCTTTGACAAGGCTCTGGCCATCGATTCGGTTCAATTGCATTTGTATGGAAAAGATCAAGCGGTCCCTGGTCGCAAGATGGGCCATCTGACCGCGACCGGAGCGACGACCGATCAGGCCCTAGAACGCGTTCTTGAAGCAAGAAGCTTGTGTTCAAGGATTGCCTGAAACGCCTTCAGCCGCAAAGCTTCCGTTCTTGCTGGCCAAGCCGGCAGGGAACGGATCGTCGTTCTACGGCAAGGACGGCAAGCCGTGGACGAGTGGATCGGCGGGATCCCGCAGAAGTTCGGTTCGCCCATTGATATAGGCCGTTCCGCTGATCGTTGGCAAGATCCGAGCGACGTCGTCGACATCGTCGACGATCGGCTGATATGACCCTTCAAAGACGCCCCCCGTGACGCTTCGTTGACGCCAAGCTTGTCCTGGCGCGAGCTTTCCGTCGGCGGCTAGGCAAGCGAGTTTTGCACTCGTCCCGGTTCCACATGGGGAACGATCAAACGCTCCGCCGGGGCAAAGGACAAAGTTGTCCGCGTCGATATCGGGGTGACTGCTGGGCAAGAAGAATTCAAAATGATCGATCACAGCGCCGTCGGCTCCCGTGATTCCTTGCGTTTCAACAGCGGTGCGAACTCGCTTTGCATACTCGGTCAGGCGACCAGTGCTTTGCCAGTTGATCGGACCTGGAATCTGAGATGACAAGAAAAACCAATTCCCGCCCCAAGCGACATCACCGCAAATGAAGCCTTCCCCCGGCAGATCGATCCGCACTTGTGTTCGATGGCGGAAAGCGGGAACGTTTTGAAAACGAACCGCTCGATTGGGCAACCATTCCGCTTCGACCACGCCGACCGGGGTTTCAATTCGACATGGTCCGTGACCAATGCGCTTCAAATAGGCCAGCGTTGTGACGACGCCGATCAACCCGTGGCCGCACATGCCCAGATAGCCAACGTTGTTGAAAAAGACAACCGATGCGACACAATCGCGGATTGTCGATTCGGCAAGCAGGGCTCCCACCATGACATCGCTGCCCCGCGGTTCACAAATCAGCGATGTGCGGATCCAATCGAAATCCGAACGCATCCGATCTCGGAGTTCGATTGCGGTTAGCCCTTGAAGAGCGTCGATCGTTGAAACGACGGTGCGCGTCGGTTCACCCGCGGTGTGCGAATCGATGACGTCCAAGACGGGTTGCATCAAGAGCGTCTCTTTCCGATGAACTTCCAGCCTTCATCCGCTTTGCTAACCACGTTGCAGTGCGTGGCGACCTTCCACAACGCTCTGTGAATGGGAGCCGGATCGTACAGATAGAGATCGGGAAATGCGGACTTCAAGGCTTCGGTCGCGCGGACGGCGTTGTAGTGCGGAATGCGCGCGTCGATGTGATGCGCGACGTGGGTGCTGCCGATTCGATGATGCAGGAAGTCGAAGACTTTGCCATAGGGACGATCGATCGTCATGAAGGCGCCTTTGACCCATGTCCATTCATCTTCTTCAAAGTGAGGGACGTCGACATCGGTGTGTTGCAGCCATGTGTAAAGAACCAGCCAAGCGTTCGTGAACAGATAGGGCCCCACATACACAGCCAACACGGGAACGATGGATCCCGCCGCGTAGGCCCACCACCCGAGTAAGGCAAGCGTGGCGAGGACGCCCAAGTCCGACAGCCAAACTTTACCCCGCCACTTGCCGGGAAACATCGCGGCGGAAAATGGCTTCGCGGGCCAAAAGTGATTGGTAACGCCACGAGCCGGTCCGCCGCTGGCACCGGTCATCAAATAGACGGGCCAACCAACGGTCAGGCGAGCGAACACGATCAGCACGGCAAAGGCTTCATCGCCCAACATCTCCTGCCACCGGATCCAAAGTTGACCCGAACGCGTCGTGTCTCGAGTGGGGACGAAGGTTTCGCCGAGATCCATGTGATTCGTGCGGGCGTGATGCAGGGCATGGCTTCGCTGCCAAGAGAAATAGGGAACCAGCAAAGCGGAATGAAGCGTGAAGCCAACCGCGTCCTGCAACCAGTTATGCCGACTGAACGCTCGATGACCGCATTCGTGAGCGATCACCCAGCATCCCGTTGCAATCGTTCCGGTGACCACGGCATAGGCGATCCATGCGGGAAGCCAAGCCCAGGTCATCGGAATGAACAAATAAGCCAAGGCTCCGCACCCAACCGTCAGGATGATGGAGCAGGTCATATACATCAGTGACTTGAAGGTGCTTCGTTGAAAACAGTCTTCGGGAATAACGGCGAGCACTTCGCTGCGGCTGGGCAGCTTTGCTGGCGCTGATTCTTGAGCTTCCGTTGATTCGAGAAGATCCGGAGGGGAAGCATCTTCGGGTTCAATCGCAATCGACACAGCACGCGTTCCTGTTGTGTGAGGCTTGCGGCCATGAGCCGCCAATGAGAACAAGGAAGTGCCTGACTCGTGCGGTGCGCGTTCGGAAGCGATACCTTCGCATTAAAGGAAGCGACTCGATTCGCTTTCGGCCACGCGACGCATGAAAATCGGCGGGGCTAAATTATCAGAATCCGTTGCGTTCAAAAAGAGCTTCCGGTGTCCACCGCGAAACGTTTACGCGTCCGTTACATTCCCGATACGTTTGCCTTGCTAAAGAGGATGGATTATCCCTCTATTAATGGTGAACGCGTTTGATGTTTTCTTATGCCTGTCTGTTCCAGTTGATCCTGCGACACAGTCGCTCTGGGATTCGGAACAGACACAATCCAGATCACGCTTGCGGGAACGGGGCCACATAAGGTCCTTCGGGGATCACCGCCAGCGACCGGTCGCGGCTTTCAGAAAGGCAGGATCGCAAGGTAGCGTCGAGCGACCGCACCCGCTGAACGCCGGTCAATGCGAAATCGTGATCGCTGAGCCCTTGTGCGAAGAGATGAATCTTGCCGATCGATTGCGGCTTGAGTTGCATTTGCGTTTGCCACTGGTCGATTTCGGCGTGAGACTGTCGCATGATCTTGGCCAGGAAGGCATCGGAGCCCAAGTCGATGAGCTGCCGCTGCGATTGAACGAACTCTTCGGATCCAAGCCCTTCGGAGCACTCCGAAGCGATAATCAAATTGCCACCGGGTTCCAAGATGTCCATGGCACCGACCATCCCTTTGATCGTTTGATAATAGGTCTTGTCCAACGGGTATCCGGCTGCGGTCGTGAGGACGGTTTGATATCGTCGAGGAACGGGGACTTCACAATATTGACGGACGAAATCGACCGCTTGCTGATGACTGGCGATGATTTCGCCGAAGTTCACGAATGCCAGTCGGCGGTCTTCATCAATGACGGTGTTGAGGGCAAAAGCCCCGCCAAGCATCTTGACGATTTGAAGTTGTTCTTCGTGCAAAGGGTTTCCCACAAAGTTGCAGTTCGCCGCCGCCGGGTCGGACATGAACCGGGCACTGTGAAATGTGGTGATCGTTTCCGCATGGGCCAGCCCGGGCGCGATGACTTTACGCCCGCCGGAATATCCGGCCATGAAATGCGGTTCAACCAGCCCGGTGGCGATTCGCAGATCGGCTTCGACGAACCGACGGTCCAATCGAACGGGCGTTTGGCGAGTCGATGTCGTTCCCAAACAGACATGCTGGTCGTCGTCGCGGGCGAAGTGATTAACGACATCGACGGTCCGCAGGACCCACGGGTCGCCGACCAATTCGGCTAGTTCATCATCCAGATTCGGACGATGCAATCCGGTCGCCACAAGAACGCAAATCGCGTCGGCGGGAATGCCGGCGCCCATCAGCGTTTCAATCATCGGCCGCAGGAAGAGATGATTCGGAACCGGACGCGTGATGTCACAAATGGCAATGCAAGCACTCGATCGTCCACGTGCAAGTTCTCGCAGGGGATCGGTATCCACGGGATGATTAAATGCCTGTTCGATTGCGGCGGTCGGATCCTCAAGGCACGGCATTTCCGGCTTGCGAATTACCGTGGTGTCGGCATTTTCGGGAAGATCGATCGACAAACCGTGACGACCGTATCGCAGGGAGATTTTCATGGAGCGACCACGTCGCAAGGTCAACTAACAATATCAACGCGAGATAACATCAAAGGCGTTCATCACTGATATATAGCCTATTTTGGTCGCCGCAACGACTTTGACAAGGCGACTCAGCCCAGGGGGCTGTCTCTTGGAGAAAAGACGTTATACCGTGCGTGGTCTGGAATGATGCTTTTGCTTTTAATGAAGCGAATCACCTTATTTCCATCCACGCGACGTATATACTGTCGGTGGCCTGAAATGACACGTTTGCATCGTATTTGATCGAACACCCCCTCCAAGCTCCTCGGACTTCATGGCCGAAACGCCTCGCTTCCTTCAGTCTTTGCGTCAACGCTCAAAGCACATTCGCGCATCCAGCCGCTCGTTGTTCCTCGCGGTGCTGGTCGGTGTTGCCGTGGGATTGGGGGCTATCGCGTTTCAGATGTTCGGACATTTGGTGATTCGATATACCATGGTTCAATTTGCGGGTTATGCCCCACCGCAGGCGGCCGGCGAAGGGGCGATGTTACAAGCATCGGGAGCCGTCTTCCAACCGTGGATGATTTTGGTTGTGATGACGGTGGGAGCATTGATTGCCGGCTGGATGGTTTATCAGTTCGCTCCCGAAACGGCTGGTCCGGGAACCGACGCCGCAATCGACGCCTTTCACAACCGGCACGGTAAGATCGCGGCTCGGATCCCCTTCATCAAGACGATCGCATCGGCGATCGCATTGGGAACGGGAGCCAGCGGAGGTCGCGAGGGGCCGATCTGTCAGATTGGCGCGGGGATTGGGTCGCTGCTGGCCCAGACACTGAAGCTGTCGCCTCGCGATCGTCGCATCTTGCTCGCCGCGGGCATGGGGGCTGGGGTCGGTGCCATCTTTCGCGCTCCTCTGGCGGGAGCGGTCTTTGCCGCGGAGATTCTGTACAGCGATGCCGAGCTGGAGGCTGACGTGATTGTTCCCGCGGCAACGTCGTCGATTGTCGCCTACAGCATCTACACGCAATCGCTCCCCGCGGAGGTTCGCTTTCAGCCTTTGTTCGGGATCGAAGTCGAACATGCGATCGGCGGGCCGATGGAGTTGTTTCCCTATTTCCTGCTGGCCGTAGCGCTGACGTTTGTCGGGACGTTGTATGTGGAGTTGTTTCACGCAGCGCAGCGGTTCTTCGACGGCGTTCGGTGTTGGCCGCACATTCGGCCCGCGATCGGATCGTTCCTCGCCGCCTTGATCGGTATTGGATTCTACTTCCTCGCCGGCGAAGACCTTCGCGCCTTGGCGGTTCTGGGAACTGGCTACGGCACATTGCAGCAAGCCGTTCATCAATCGAGTCAACTCGGTCCGGCGTTGCTGTTGGCCATCGCGTTGGTAAAGATCGTGACAACATCTCTTTCGATCGGCAGCGGAAGTCCGGGAGGCGTCTTTGGCCCGTCGATGGTGATCGGAGGATGCTTCAGCGCCGGCGTGGGTCTTTGGATGCACCAATGGATGCCGCAATGGGTCCCCTATCCCGAAGCATTCGCCATCGTCGGCATGGCCGGATTCTTTGCCGCGGTCGCCAACGCGCCGATTTCGACGATCATCATGGTCCGCGCATTGACGGGCGACTTTGGTTTGTTGGTTCCCACAATGCTCGTAACGACCATCACTTTTGCTTTTGGCCGCAAGAAGCGATTGTATCGCAAGCAAGTTCCCACACGGATGGATTCGCCGGCGCACCGTGGCGATTTTATCGTCGATGTGCTCGACGGGGTTCCCGTGAAAGGGAACTATCGCCCGCTGGATCAATACTTCTTGGTGCGCGAATCGATGTCGCTTGACGAGATCGTCCACCTACTGGCCGACAGTCATCAACATTACTTCCCCGTCGTCGCACCCGATGGAACCTTGGTCGGCATCTTCAGCGACGACGACGTGCGATCCTATTTGTATCACGATGAAATCTGGACATTGGCCAACGCCAGCGATGTGATGACGACCAAGATTGTGTTTGTCACGCCTGAGGATGACTTGAATAAGGCGCTGGGCCATTTCACCGCTCTGAATTTGGAAGAGCTTCCCGTTGTCGAGGATCGCAAGTCGAGGAAACTGATCGGTATGTTGCGACGCAAGGAAACGATCGCCACCTACAATCGAAAGGTTCGCGAGCACAAGGAAGCCGTCTTGGAATGACTTGCCGATGAATCGACAGTTATACGTCGCGTGGTCAGAAATAAGGTGCTTCGCTTCTTTTATACGTCGCGTGGCCGAAAATGAGGTGATTCGCTCCATTTAACGCAAAGACATCATTTCGGACCACGCACGATGTAACGCATTGCGTGGACATTGCAATCGGCTTCTTGTTAAATTAGGCTCGAAACCTTTGCCGACCCGGTCGGTGTCATCGCTGTATCTCTGAAGGAGTCTCCGCATGAGACAATTGTTTGTGTTGTTCGTTGCATTCTTGAGCACCCTTAGCCAGGCTGCCGATATCCAGCTTCGGAAAGGGGATCGCATTTGCCTGATCGGAAACGAATTGGGCGAACGGATGCAACACCATAACTACTGGGAAACCTTGCTGCATCAAAGCTTTCCCGACAAGGAACTCGTCGTTCGCAACTTGTGCTTTCCTGGGGACGAACCATTCGAACGCATTCGTTCGAAAAACTTTGGCGATCCCGACTCTCATTTGACGCACAGCAAAGCTTCCGTCGTCATGATGTTCTTCGGATTTAACGAGTCTTTCGCGGGCGAAGCCGGCCTGGATCGCTTCAAGCAACAATTGACCGAACTGGTGAAACAAACCAAGTCAAAGAATTACAGCGGCGACGGGGAACCGACGATCATTCTGGTTTCGCCAATTGCGTTCGAGAACACCGGGGACAAGAACTTACCCGACGGTACGCAGCACAATAAAAGGTTGTCGATGTACGCTGATGCGATGGCTGAGGTGGCCGAGCAAACCGACGTCGCATCCATTGATCTGTTTCAGATTACCCGAGAGCTGTTCGACAAGCATGATGATCGTTTAACGCTGAATGGTTCGCATTTAAACGAAGCGGGTTACAAGGCGCTGGCACCCAAGTTTGTTGCGGCGATGGGAGGGAGCGATCAATCGGAGATCGATGTGGAATTGAAGTCCGTCGTCGACGACAAAAACTTCCACTGGTGGCATCGATATCGCGCGGTCAATGGCTTCTCGATTTATGGTGATCGCGGATTGGCTGGGCAGGATGGCACGCGAACCTACAACAATCGAGACGTCATGGAACGCGAACGAGCGATCCTTGACCAGATGACCGCAAATCGCGACGCTCGAATCTGGGCCATTGCTCAGGGACGGAAGATTGACCAGCCGATCGATGACGACAATACGCTGCCGTTCATCAATGTTGTCACGAATGTCGGCGTTCCCAACGACCCGAACATCAAGAACGGGAAGCTCGGAACGCTGGAATACCTCAATGCCGCCGAACAACAGAAGCTGTTCGATTTGGCCGACGGTTTGCAGATCGAACTCTTTGCTTCGGAAGAACAATTTCCGGAGCTTGCCAATCCCGTCGCCTTGCAATTCGACAATCAAGGGCGATTGTGGGTCTCGACGATGGCTTCTTATCCGCACTGGCAGCCGAAAAGCAAACTGGACGACAAGTTGCTGATCCTGGAAGATGTCAACCAAGATGGCCGAGCGGACGAATGCAAAGTCTTCGCGCGCGGCCTGCACCAACCGACCGGTTTCGAGCTGGGCAAAGGGGGCGCGTTTATCGCGCAGCAGCCCGATATTCTGTTCGCTCAGGATGTCGATGGCGACGACGTTGCCGACACAATGATCCGAAAGCTTGTCGGTTTCTGTTCGGCGGATTCCCATCATGGCATCTCGGCATTCGAGTGGGGACCCGGCGGCAACCTGTATTTTGAAGAAGGGACTTTCAAATACTCGCAGGTTGAAAGCCCCTACGGTTTGACGCGGTTGCACGAAGGGGGCATCTGGTATTATCACCCCGTCACCGAGCGTTTCGGTGTGCATTCTTCGGTCGCGTTCAGCAATCCATGGGGACACGTCTTCGATCGCTGGGGGCAAAACTTCATCGGCGACGCGTCACCGGGTTTCAGTTTTTGGGCGGCACCGATTTCCGGCCGTATTGATTACCCCATGAAGCATCCAGGTGGTTCGCAGCACCGACGCGTGGCGACGCTGGAGACGAGTGGAGGAACGGCCGGCGGCGATCCGAAGTACGCCTTGCGGACGCTGTACCCCAAACGAACGCGCCCGTTGGGTGGATGCGCCATGATTTCCAGTCGGCACTTTCCCGATGAATGGCAGGGGAACTTCCTGGTGACGAATTGCATCGGGGACCGAGCCGTTCTGAACCATAGGATCAGCGAAGAAGGTTCGGGCTTTGTCGGCGTGGAAGTGGAAAAAATCGTCGAAGGCAAAGATGGCAACTTCCGCCCTGTCGATCTGCAGATCGCCCCCGATGGTTCGTTGTACATCGTTGATTGGCACAACGCGCTGATCGGTCACTTGCAACACAACCTTCGAGACCCGAACCGCGATCACAGCCACGGACGGATTTGGCGAGTGACGCACAAGACACGTCCCCTTGTTGAACCCGCAAAGATTGCCGGTCAGCCGATTCCGGCGTTGCTCGAACTGCTGAAATTGCCCGAAGATCGAACACGCTATCGAACGCGGCGCGAACTTGCCGAGCGAAATGCGGACGAAGTGATCGCCGCAACGGACAAATGGTTGTCGAACTTGGACGCGAACGATCCGAATGTCGAGCATCAGCGTTTGGAAGCGCTTTGGCTGCATCAAACGCACCATGTCATCCATCCTGAATTGCTCGATACGCTCCTCAATGCGAAAGACCATCGAGCGCGATCCGCCGCCGTGCGCGTCTTGTCGTTCTGGGTGAATGATGTCGAGGACCCGATCGCACTGCTGCGACCGCGAGTCAACGACGAACATCCGCGCGTCAGGCTCGAGGCCGTACGGGCGCTCAGCTTTCTAGAGGGTCCAGAAGCGGCCGAACTGGCGTTGGATGTACTTAATCACGACACCGATGATTATTTGAACTACACCCTTGAAGAAACGCTCCGCCAATTGGAACGGTAGTCGATAAGCAGCTATCCGAAAACCGTGAGCCGAACGCGCTTGATGTGACGTTAATAATCGAGGGCGTCGAGCCTAAAGACGCGGTTTTTTGCGCTGCCGGTGTCGACCGCCGTCTGGGCTCGGCGGAATGGGGCCGCCCCTTCCGCCCCGGCGTCTCGTAGTTCGGATCGAAACCACAATCGCCAGTCCAGACGCCGTACACCTGGCGAAGCAGCTTGGCCATGCAGTGACCGATCAGCACTTTGCAAGGCTTTCTCTTGGCCATATGACATACGAACAACGCTTTGACCGCCGGATTGTGTTTGACCGCACACTGAACGCCCGTGTAGAGCAGTCGCCGCGCCCAATAGCGTCCGGGAAAACATGAACACGATCTTAACTTGCGCATTTTGGGAATGGATGTTTTAATTCGTCTATGCCCACAAAGAACAGCAAAGAAGCGAAACGAAAACGCCTAAGCAACGCGTGAACATCTAATGACGGACTCTGCCTTTTCTGGTAATCTTCTGTCGAGGTTCTTTTAATTCACGTTTTTAAGGGTGTCACGGATGGCATTTGCATTCCAAGATCAGTTCGATTCGGCAGTTGAACAACGCAGCAAGGTTTACTTCGCAACGCTTTCGGAGAAGGATCGACGACGGTTTGCGGCGATTGAAGCACAGCGACTTGGGCATGGGGGAATTGCCTACATATGCCGTCTGCTGGGCGTTTCCAGAAGCACCATTGAACGCGGTACCCAAGAGATGAATGAATTGTCCCAAGGTGATCCTGCCAAAGGCCGGGTTCGCCGCGTAGGTGGCGGTCGAAAAAAAAAATTGATGTCGATAGCGAACTAGAGTCCAATCTTGTTGATTCGCTCAAACTGCAAACGGCCGGTGACCCAGACGATCCCGACGTCACCTTCACGAGCCAAACGCCTGCACAGGTTGCGCGTCAAGCGACCGAAAACGGAACGCCCATCCATCGAAATACTGTCAAGGATTGGTATCGTACGATCGGCCTGAGCCTTCGCCAAATGCAGAAGGACATCCCCGGTGGGCAATCCCCCGACCGACAGCAACAGTTTGATCTTATCGGTGATTTGATTGATGCATACCGGACTGCCGGCAACCCAGTTTTTTCGATCGACACCAAAGCCAAAGAGTACTTGGGACGCTTGTACCGCAAAGGACGTGTCTACGGCACGGCGGCACTCCACGCTTTTGATCACGATTTTCCCAGCTGGGCCGACGGCAAACTGATACCGCACGGCATCTTCGACATGATGCGGAATGTCGGCCATATCAACATCGGCCTAAGTCGCGATACGAGCGAGTTTGCGATCGATAGCCTACGGTGGTATTGGAACCGCATTGGAAAACGGTGTTACCCCCATGCTACCAGCCTCCTTCTCCTGTGCGACTGCGGCGGAAGCAACTCGGCCCATAGCTATCTTTTTAAGTACTACCTTGAGCAACTGAGTCGATCGATCGACTTACCTCTCGAGTCGCTCACTTTCCCAGCTACCGTAGTCAATACAATCCAATTGAACGCCGTTTCTTTTGTCATGTTTGTCGGGCCTGCTCGGGTCGCTTGTTTGACAGCTTGCAAACAGTGGTCGAACTGATGCGTCAAACCAGTACACAACAGGGACTTCGAGCCACCGTCAACGTGATCGATCGAACCTACGAAACAGGACAAAAACTCACCGATGCAGCCAAGGTTAGTATCAATATCATTCGGGATCAAATCCTTCCAAAATGGAATTACAGTTTTACTCCTAATTCCTTCAGTTATTGTTCACCCGTTGCTTAGTCCCAGCGGTTGATGCTCATTGTGAAGGAAATAGTTGAACCAATGCACGTCCGCCGTCCGGCTGCGGGGCACAGAGAACCAAACGGTCCAATTCATTGAAGAAGCGTACATAACAAAGTTACGGCACCGCGACCGGCTGCCCATCGTCCCGGGACAGCAACTTCTGGTACACGCAGAATGTGTTTGTTGGGCCGTTGTTGGTAAGGACTTGATCTACGCCAGTGAAATCGATCGTCTCTGAGATAAAGGTGACCGATCCATCCGCTAGAGCAAACTGAGTCCCACCCGGATGAAAACTAGAAAAGTTGGAACTTCTTGAATCCTGTTCTTCGAAGCGGAAATCATAGTTTACCCGGAGCTCACCTCCACCAACTGCCGCGCTTAAGAGACGCATGAATTACGCCTCCTACTACTGGTGGTTCATTGGCTGGAAGGATCGTAGGGTTAATCGTGCCAGGAACACCGAACACGACACCCGCAGCACACACGGCCCAATTTCCGTTGGATTGCGATTTGTATTGCCAGCGTCGTTCGCCTAGTAGCAGTGTCGTAGAGGTTCCATCGAGAATATCACGGAAGCGACAGCCGAAGTCTTGTCGGAAGACTCCGTTGTGTCCTTGGTCGGCAAGCGACGCGTTTCCAGCAAAGCACGGACCGGCGTTGTTACCGATGTAGTTGGAAGTGGCGAGCGGGATGTTTATTGAAGTGCCGCCAACAGTTCGATCTATTGATTAATGGATCCAGGCAGATTGACATCAGGAGCGACGTCAGACGGACAGCGAAATGTGGCGATCGGCGTCTGCATTTCCGCTGTGAACCATTGAGCTGCATCTAGCAGCGAATTGGCTCCAATTAATTCTCGTGAACTGGGGCCTGCTCCACGAATGGAAGCAACATCGCTCCCCAGCCCCACATCGGAGCTTGGCCGCTGCTGCCGCCAATACCGCCGACAGTATTAACTGATGGGTTCCTGACGCTTCCTACCCAGCCAGGCGGGAAACACTTGTACGTATCGTGGTAGTTGTGGCATGCCAAAGCCAAGTTCTTCAAGTTGTTGCTGCACTGCATTCGCCGCGGCGCTTCGCGAGCGGCTTGCACTGCCGGCAACAGCAACCCAACCAGGATTCCAATAATCGCAATCACAACGAGCAGTTCGACCAGCGTGAAGCCACGCTGCAAATCTCTATTCCGCTTCATGCCTTATGCCTTTGCAAAAACAGGGGAGAGTGTTACTAGTTCGGCAGGGGGGCATTGTTGGTGAGCTACAATCAGTCCCCCTATATATAAGCCACGTTTGAGAGTCGAAAAGCGCTTGCGTAAAATAATGCATTCCGTTTGCAGTACTTTTCTTAACGCTTTTGTCCGTAATGCTTTGCGGCTTTCTGATTTTTTACGCACACGTTCAATCACGCGGGGAAACAGATGCTCCCGACGCATGTCTGTTCACTAATGGCCAAAAAAGCTGCTGAGTGCGATAGAGCTTCGATCGAACGGTGCTTTGACGCAGACCGCTGTCTGCCGACAGTTCATGCACGGGCGTTCCATACAAGTAACGCATAACAAAGAGCTTGAAATCAATTTCGTTTGTGACCAATTCGACTTGGCGGAGTATCCGCTCCAGAACGTCATAATTGCTTTGACTTTCCAAGGATTCGGCGGGACCATACGCTAGGTATTCCAAGCGACCGAACCAAATGCCCGCCGTATGCTCGGGCAGCCGTTCTTGTCGGCGTATCCAATCCACGGCAACGGATCGAACACGAACGTAAAGCCACCCGCAGAATGTTCCTCTCGCTGAATCACACTCAAAAGTGTTCAGATCGCGCGTAATCACCATCCAAACGGTTTGAACAACATCTTCCAGACATGATGATTGAATTTTGAAACCGCTGAGAATCTTGGCAATCATCCGATCGCAACGTCGGTAGAACCTCGTCCAGGCCTCCAGATCCGAGTCAGGTACCACGACACCATTGGATCGAAGCTTGAGATAGCTCTTTGCTTTTTCGATCCGTTCAAAATCATTGGCTGAATCGACCAAAGGAACAAGCATTCGGACACCGTGCTTCATGGTTTTGGGATTGTCAGGTCGAATCATCAGCAATGGACCGCCTGGCTATCCCAACTCTCGAAATGCGTCCGAAAATCCGGTCACCAAATCCAACGAATTTCAAAATTTGTTGGAGAAAGTTCAACTTCGGAAGAGACCTCCCCAATCTCACTGGAAAGTAAGCCAATCGCTTCTCGGCGGCACTTCTAGTGGTCACGACACGTTCTGGAAGGTTCCAAGAGAGCGTGAAAAAGCTCATGAAATCTAAGTATTTGAAAGGCGTAGACGTGGCTGGCAGTCCCCTTTCCCTCTAGGTAAGGCGGTTTTCGTCTTTTATTGGGCTTGGAAGGTTTTCTTGATCAAATGTTTGTTTAGCTCGGCTTTTTACATGTCACCGCCACGTGTCAGTTGTATCAAGAGCATGTATGTCAATTGTCTGACTGGAGTCAAAGTGGGATATGACGCGTTTCGTGATTTTCCGGTGCGTTAAGCAAGTGTTAAAAATAGTGTTACGCTGTGGACAGGATGCGGTAAGCGATTGAGCTTTCAGACGATTTGCGAATGGCTGGTGCGTAAACTCAATGTTGCCCCGGATTTGCCCCGGAACAAGCTTCAACAGGCATTTTGGAAGGAGTGGAGTGACGTACGAAGTAGCGAAAAAACGTTAGTGGGCGATACAAGAACTCGAATCTGTGACCTCTACGATGTCAACGTAGCCCGCTCCTAACCAACTGAGCTAATCGCCCTGATGTAGGGTATGGATTTGCCGAAGGTGAACTGAAAAGCGGTTCGCAACAACGGAAAATCGCTTAAGGGTGGGGCTTTTATTCGCCCGCGTTGTCGGTGCGTGGCCTGAAACGATACGATTGAATCGTCTGGAGAGCAGCACCTTTTCTCCCCGTGGGACATATATTGGCGATGGTCGATGTTTCGGTCAAGGCCAGGCTTAACTTATTCTGCCACTGGATCGTCGGGTTATACCGTGCGTGGTCTGGAATGATGCTTTTGCATTAAATGAAGCGAATCACCTCATTTTCGGCCAGGCGACGTATAAATCGGCATGCTTCCTAAAAATTGGGACATTATGGCGAAAATCCGGTCTGATATGATTGATATCTGTCATATTGTGAGCATAATCTTTCATAGAGCGGTTTGTATTGTTCAAGAGGCGGCAGGGAGTCGCGTTTGTCTTCAGCTTCATCGACAGAGATCCGTCGGGATCAGTTGCGTCGCCAGATTCAAGCGAATGGTTTTGCGTCGTTGATCGAATTGGCGGCGGAGCTGCAGGTAAGCGAGTCGACGATCCGTCGAGACTTGGATTATCTTGAGGAGCAAGGCGAGGCGAAGCGCACTCATGGCGGAGTGTTTTGGACGGGTTCTCCGGCCAACATGCGTCTGTTTGAAGGTCGACGGGACAATCGCTGGACGCAGAAGCGGGCGATTGCGCTGGCTGCGAGCGAATTGATTCAAGACAGCGACACGATCATCCTCGACGGAGGGAGCACGACGTACGAATTGGCGCGTCTGTTGGTTGGCCGCCCGTTGCAGGTGGTCACCAATTCCTTACCGGTTGCGAACTTGTTTTCCGGCACGGATAAGTCGGATTTGGTTCTGATTGGAGGATATGTACACAATCGAACGGGTGTCACGCTGGGACCTTACGCAAATACGATGCTTGAAGGTTTGAATGTTCGTTGTGCGGTAATTAGTATCGCCGGAGCGGACGAACGCGGTTTCTACAACAGCAACATGTTGTTGGTGGGAACGGAGAAGGAAATGCTACGCAGTGCTGACGAAACGATCATCGTTGCCGACAGCACGAAATTTGGTCATGCCAGCCTTTCACGAACGTGTCAGCTTGGCGACGTCAACACGGTCGTAACCGATGACGAGTTGTCCGAACCATGGCGACAGAGACTCACTGATGCCGGCGTCAAACTGGTGATTGCCGGACCCTAAACTGAACGAAATATCCATGACAGCTACGATAGACTCTGCTCACGTCGAAGCGCTCGTTCGTCGAGCGGTTCGCGCGATCATGCATCCTTCCACGGGTAACGATCTCGCTTCGCCACCGGGTTGGGTCAACGGCAAGCCGAATTTGCGCGTGAGCATTTCGGCGCGGCATGTTCACTTGACGGACGAGCATGTCGAAGTGCTTTTCGGACGCGGCGCGACGCTGGTTCCGATGAAAGACCTTTACCAAGACGGATTCTATGCGGCGGAGCAGACCGTGATGGTTGTCGGCCCAAAGCGTCGGATGCTTCCCAGCGTGCGTGTGCTTGGTCCGACACGCGACTTCAGCCAGGTTGAATTAGCCTTCACCGATTCGATCTCCTTGGGATTGGACATTCCCGTCCGCCATAGTGGCGACATCGACGGAACGCCGGGTTGCGTCTTGGTGGGGCCGGTGGGAACGATTCAACTGGATAAAGGGGTGATTCGCGCGGCGCGTCACGTACATATGAATCAAAGCGACGCCGCATTCTACGGCGTCAAGAAAGGGGACTTCATGGATCTGAAGATCACCAGTCCCCAGTGTTCGGTCACGCTGAACGAATTGTTGGTGCGTGCCGACGAAACGAGCAAGCTGGAAGTCCACATCGACACCGATGAGGGAAACGCCTGCAATCTGGAGGCGGCGACAAAGATCGAGTTGTTGCCCTCCGGTGGTGGTTGCGGATGCAGGAAGCAATAAATATTGGATTCACCGTGGCGTGAGATTCCTTCTTGCGTAAGCTTCCAACTTGCAAGCTGAAAGTTTTCGCCACCTTAAAACTTCAAAGTTCTTACTTCAAAAGGCAATTGATTCGATGGCAAAGATTAACGAAGCTCTCGGCATGATCGAGACGAAAGGTTTCATCACCTTGATGGAGGCGACCGACGCGATGCTGAAAGCAGCGAACGTCACGTTTCTGGGATGGGACAAGATTGGCAGCGGTCTGTGCAGCGCGTTTGTGACGGGCGACGTTGCGGCGGTGAAAGCTGCGACCGATGCCGGCGCGGCCGCCGGTGGACGGGTTGGCGAAGTCGTCGCGGTCCAGGTCATTCCTCGTCCCCATGGAGACCTGGAAAAAGTTCTCAAAGTCGGTGGTTAATCGCGAGTCGGGAATCCGACCCGTCCGTTAGTTCTCGCACCCGAGGCCTTCCAATGGCAAAGAAAAAAGCCACGACACGTCGTGCAGCGGACAACGATTCACTGGAAGCAGAATGGCCTCCCGCGAAGGAACCCCGCACGGCGACCGCCGTAAGCCGAAACAAAACGATCCCCTCTCAAACAACTTTCTTGGAAAATACGATGAATCAAGCACTAGGTCTTGTAGAAACAAAGGGCTTGTTGGCCCTGATTGAAGCCACCGACGCAATGGCGAAAGCGGCCAACGTTGAAATTGTAAAGCGCGTCGATATCGGCGGAGCCTTTGTCACCACAATTGTGACCGGCGATGTTGGTAGCGTCCGGGCGGCGGTCGAAGCCGGCGCATCGGCGGCGGCGCAAGTCGGCGAATTGGTTGGCAGCCACATTATCGCACGGCCCAGCGAAGGTTTGGCCGAAGCGTTTATCGGCTAGTTCATCCGAACACCACGTCACCCGTTGCATCCTTAATCCTTTCACCCACGGACGACTTTGTAGCCATGAAGGTTTTAGTTGCCAATCTTGGTTCGACCAGCTTCAAGTATCAATTGATCGATATGACCGACGAACGGACGTTGGCGCGCGGTGCGGTGGATCGCATCGGTGGCGTTGAGTCGACTTGCACGGTTCAGATCGGCGATTGGAGCGAACAGAAGACGATGGCGGTTCCGCACCACGGAGTCGCCGTGGAAGCCTGTTTGCGGCAATTGACCGATCCGCATAATGGCTGCTTGAAATCGGCGGATGAAGTGGGTGCGATTGGATTCAAGGCGGTCCATGGCGGTCGACTGAGCGGTGTGTTTCGGATTGACGAGGATGTCCTGTCGGCGATGGAGGAGATGCGTGAAGTCGCGCCAGCGCACAATCCGCCCTACGTGGCGGCCATGCGACAGCTTGCATCGGCCGGTGGAAACATTCCGTTAGTGGCGGCTTTTGAAACCGACTTTCATCGAACGATTCCCGATGCGTTGCGTTATTATGCGATTCCCAAACAATGGTCCGAGGAATTTCATATTCGGCGGTTCGGGTTTCACGGCGCCAGCCATCGATATATCGCGACCCGAACCGCCGAACTGGTCCCCGAGGCATCACGAGTCATCTCGTGTCACCTGGGAGGCAGCAGCAGTTTGTGTGCGATACGCGACGGCAAGAGCGTGGCGACGACGATGGGAATGAGTCCGCAGACCGGTTTGCCTCAGAACAACCGCGTGGGAGATTTCGATCCGTGGGCGCTGCCGTTGATTATGGAGAAGACCGGCCTGTCGCTGACCGAGGTGCTCGAGAAGCTGGCCAGCGAAGGTGGCTTGTTGGGTTTAAGCGGTTCGAGCGGCGACATCCGGGATTTGGAAGCCGGAGCCGCGAACGGAGATCCGGGATGCCGCTTGGCTTTGGATGTTTATGTCGCCGAAATTCGCAAATACTTGGGCGGGTTGTTGGTGACGTTAGGCGGAGCGGATGCGATCGTATTCACCGGAGGAATCGGTGAGAAGGGGAAGGCGATTCGAGCTCGGGTCTGTGAAGGCTTGGAGGACTTGGGAATCGCGTTGGACAAGGTGAAGAACGAGCAAGCCGATGGGGAAACCTCCATGCACAGCGATTCGAGTCGAACTCAGATTTGGCGAATTCCCACCAATGAAGAATTGATCGTCGCCAGGCAATGCGTTGGTTTAGTCGGATAGATCCTCGGCGGAGCCGACCAGGCGTTTCGTGGCGCGAGGAATGTGACCGGAAGTCTTGGCTTGGCGTTGAAAGACGTTTCGCCGGATTATGGTCGGATTTCCAAACGAACAATAAAGTGACCCATGTTCATTGCAAAAGTTACCGGTTCGGTTGTCAGCACGCAGAAAGTCGGTTCGATGACCGGCCACAAGCTGTTGATCGTCGAGCCTTATCGTATCGAACCGAACGATCGGAAGTCGTTGGTTACCACCGGACGAACGTTCATCACCTGCGATACGTTGGGAGCGGGTGAGGGCGACATGGTGTTGATCGTGCAAGGGAGCAGTGCGCGTTTGACGCCGGAAACGAAGAATCTTCCGATCGACTGTGTCATCATCGGCATCGTCGATTCGGTTCATGTTGAGAAACAGAACGTCTTCCGTCGCGAAGACAACTAATCATCACGAAAGTCGATCGAACTTACATCATGCAATACGACGAAAACCTGATCCGATCCGTTGTCGCTCAAGTGTTGGCGGAAGTCGGTTCGCCACCACCAATCCACAAAGGAAGCAGTGGTTTCGCGGGCCGCCACGGTGTCTTCCACGACGCTGGCGAAGCGGTTGCGGCCGCACAAGAGGCGTTCCTGCAACTGACGGAACGAACCATTGAAGAACGTGGTCGCATCATCGAGCACATTCGACGGATTTCCATCGACCAATGTGAAGAATTGGGAACGATGGAGATGAACGAAACGAAGATTGGTCGCTTGGAGCACAAGATCGCGAAATTGATGACGTTGGGCCAGCGGGCTCCCGGCATCGAAATGATCAAAACCGAGGCGTTCAGCGGCGATAAAGGGCTGGCCGTCATCGAGCGTGCTCCGTTCGGCGTGATTGGCGCGATCACCCCGGTAACGCACTCGCTGCCAACGATCACCGGCAATGCCGTCAGCATGATCGCCGGCGGCAACACGCTGGTGGTCAATCCGCATCCCAGCGGCAAGAAAGTGGCCGCCGAAGGGGTGCGCCGGTTCAACGAAGCGATCTACAAAGATCTGGGGATCGATAATCTGATTTGCGTGATTGCGGAACCGACGCTGGAGACCGCCGACACCATTTTCTCGCATCGCGACGTGCGGCTGATCTGTGTCACGGGGGGCCCCGCGGTTGCTCGCGCCGCCCTGAAAAGCGGCAAGCGTGCGGTGGTGGCCGGTCCGGGGAATCCGCCCGTGGTGGTCGATGAAACAGCCGATTTGGATCGTGCTGCTCGATGCATTATTGATGGTGGAGCATTTGATAACAATTTGCTGTGCATCGCGGAGAAGCAAGTCTTTGTGGTCGAAAGCGTGTTCGACGCGATGATGGCCGCCATGGAGCGAGCTGGAGCGGCTCGTTTGAACTCGGCGGAAATCGACACGCTGACTCGGCAAGCGATCACGATGACGGGGGAAGGTTCGCATCGTCATCAAGTCGCCGCGAAGGACTTCATCGGCAAAGACGCGTCCGTTTTGTGCGCCGCGGCCGGCAAGACCGTTCCCGCGACGGTCGAACTCGCCTTTGGTGAAACCGATCACGATCATCCATTTGTGAGTGTCGAGCAGATGATGCCGTTCATCCCCTTTGTTCGCGCCGCTGATGTCGATCAAGCGATCGACATGGCGAAGGAAAGCGAACATGGCTTCCGTCACACCAGCATCATTCACAGTCGCGACGTTCGCAACATGACGAAAATGGGACGCGCGTTGGACACGACGCTGTACATCAAGAATGGACCATGCGTGGCCGGTTTGGGGTTGGGAGGCGAAGGTTATTTGAGCTTCTCGATCGCCGGACCGACTGGCGAGGGGGTCACCACGCCGATGACGTTTACTCGCGAACGGCGATGCAGCATTATTGAGAACCTTTATGTCGTTGGTAGCCCGTCGAAGGTTTAGACGCCGCGCCGTTAAACGTTGCGTGGCCATGAGTGAGGTGCTTCGCTTCCGAGAGGGCGAAGGCATCGTTATCGCCCACGCACGGTATAGGCAGTCCTAACGTTCGTTTATTTTTCCGCCGTTGAAACTCAATCCCATGCAACCCGCCAAAGTCCTTGGAACGACTCGATCGACGGTGAAGCACGCCAGCTTCATCGGTCAGAAGTTGTTGATCGTTCAGCCATTGCTGGCCGACGGGGGCAATGATGGTCCGCCGTTGCTGGCCGTGGATGGTTTGGGGGCGGGAAAGGGAGACACCGTGATGTTGACCAGCGATTCAAGTTACACACAGCAATTGGTGGGTGAAGCCAAGTTAACGCCGGCGCGCTGGAGCACGCTGGGCATTATTGATGAATGAACTCCATGACGAAATATCCCGCTGACCTGGAAGCAATCGTTCGTCGCGTTATCGCCGACGTGCTTGCCGGGTCGGTGACAACGACAGACAACGCCACATCGCAACTGTGCCTTGATGATCGCCGCGTGATTACGCTGGCTGATGTCGAGGGGAAGCTTGCCGGGAAACGTGAACTGATTGCCGCCGACAATGCCGTGATTACACCGGCGACCGTCGATTTGCTGCGGGCAAGTTCCGTTTCGATTGTGCGCGTCCAAAAGACATGTCGTATGAAACAAAACACATCGGCGAATCAGTCGATTCTGATTTCCGATGTGAACAACGAGGACCGAGGTGTTGCATTTTCCAAGCAGCTTCAATTGCGAACGGGCAAAGTGGCGCTGGGGGCGGCGATGACGGACGCCAGCATTGTGTTGGCGGACTTGCCCCAACCCGTCGTTTGCGATCTTTGTCGAAGTGGTCGCGATGCGGTGCAGGTTGCGGCGATTGCCGACGTCAAAGCGATTGCCGCGGTCATGCAACCCAAAGTTTGGGTCTTGGACATGAAACGCCTTAATTTGATCGCGGCGGTGAACGTCGCCCTCAACACACTGAAGTAGACGATTCCCATGCGAATTGCAAAAGTAATCGGAACCGTGACGCTGAGCCGAAGCCACCAGGCACTTGCGGGTGCTCGGTTGCGATGCGTGCTGCCGATTGATGATCTGTCACAACTTCAAAGCGACGACTTTACCGATGCCGATCTGATCGTCACGTGGGACGCTCTGGGGGCTGGCAACGGTGACATGATTGCATTGGCGGAGGGACCCGAAGCGGCTCAACCGTTTATGCCCGAAATGAAATGCATCGACGCTTACAACGCGGCGATTTTGGACCATATCGATATCAACTAATCCGACTGAAACTTCCTTCGAATCCGATCGACAGAAGCTGAATAACATCATGCAAAACATTCACAAAATCAAACAAGACATATGCGACATCGGTAAACGGATTTATGCGAAGGGATTCGCCGCCGCCAACGATGGCAACATCACGGTTCGCATCAGTGAAAATGAAGTCTTATGCACACCGACGATGCATTGCAAAGGGTATCTCAAGCCGGACGATATCAGCATTGTCGACATGACCGGCAAGCAGATCAGCGGCAATAAAAAGCGCAGCAGTGAGGCTTTGTTGCATCTGGAGATTTACAAACAACGCCCCGATTTGAAGAGTGTTGTTCACTGTCATCCACCGCACGCAACCGCTTTCGCGATCGCCCGCGAACCGATCCCGCAATGCGTCCTTCCGGAAGTGGAGGTCTTTTTGGGCGATGTGCCGATCACCAAGTATGAAACACCCGGCGGTCAAGCGTTTGCCGACACGATCGTCCCTTATGTCGATAAGAGCAATGTGATCATCTTGGCCAATCACGGGACGGTCAGTTTTGGCGAGAACGTGGAGCGTGCTTATTGGTGGACGGAAATCCTTGACGCCTACTGCCGGATGCTCATGCTGGCTCGCCAGCTTGGCCATGCAGTACTTGAGCGGCGAGAAGTCGCGTGAGCTGTTGGAGTTGAAGGACAAGTGGGGATTTACGGATCCACGTTTGACGAAAGAGTTCGAGAACTGCGACATTTGCGCAAACGATGTCTTCCGCGGCAGTTGGGAGGACAACGGAGTGGCGAGGAAAGCGTTCTTGGCTCCGCCCGTGTCGGGAAGCTGGAGCGGAAAGGCGGTTGCCGAAGCGGCTCCGTCAACGTCCGCCGGCAGTGCGTCGGGCATTGATGAAGAGCAATTGGTGAAACTGATCACTGCCGAAGTCATGCGTCAGCTTGGAAAATAAGAACAACGAAAGATCACCGGAAAGTAGCAACATGAAAGTTTCAATCATTGGTGGTGGCGGGCTTGTCGGTTCGTGCGCCGGATTCGCATTGCAGTGCGGGGGCATCGTACGCGAAGTCGCATTGTTGGATGTCAACGCGGAACTTGCCGTGGGGCAAGCGCTCGACATGGCTCACGGAGCTCCCAGCGTTGCCGATCAGATTATTGTCGGTGGTGGATACGAGCACATTCCTTCCAGCGATGTTGTCTGCATTACGGCGGGTCTGCGTCGCAAGCCAGACGAATCCCGTTTGGACTTGATCAATCGAAACACCGATCTATTTGTTTCGATTCTGGACCAAGTGAAATCGGCCGGAATGAAAGAGAATGCCATCGTCGTGGTCGTCTGCAATCCGGTCGACATCTTGACTTATGTGGCCGCTCATCGACTCGGGCTTCCCAAACAGAAGGTTATCGGCCTGGGGACGCAGCTCGATACGATTCGATTTTGCAGCCTCATTTCGGCTGAGTTGAAAGTTCCACCGACGCAAACCAAGGCGTTGATCTTGGGGGAACATGGCGACAGCATGGTGCCGATTTGGTCCAGTGCGACCGTCGCGGGTTTGCCGCTGGAGAAGTACCCCGGTTGGAATCCCAGCTTGGCGACGCAGTTGTTCACACGGACGAAGGGGAGCGGAGCGGAAGTGATCAAGCGGAAAGGGGGAGCCGGTTTTGCTGTCGGTATCGCGATCCGCGATGTCATCGAATCGATCGCCTTGAACTCGCGGCGAATCTTGCCGGTCAGCAGCGTTCAAGATGGCTGCTACGGCATTCGCGATGTCGCGTTGAGCGTGCCGACGGTTGTCGGCCGCTGCGGGGTGATCGACCGATATGAAATTGACTTGTGGCCGAAGGAAGTCCAGGGCCTTCGCGCCAGCGGTGCCGCATTGAGCAAGACGCTTGAGGTTGTCATGCAACGCGTTGGCTAATCATATCGACGTGCATTTCGTTCACGCGTCGATCGTGATACATTCGTGGGTTCGGTGTTTTTTTCATTGCAGGTCGATTGCATCGGTGAGTCGGACGGCTCACCGTTGTCTTGGTCGTACAATGCAAGCAGATGAAACAACTCTTTTTTTAACGAGCCTATGTCAATGGTGAACGCGTTTGATGTTTGGATGTTATCTTGCGCAAATGTTTTTCAGTTGATCTTGCGACATGGTCGCTCTAGCTGTAAGCGGGATTTGGATTGAGCCAACGGAGTATTCGACTGCGCGGAGTGCGCGTTCATAACTTGCGAGACGTCGACTTGGACGTGCCGCATCATCAGCTTGTCGTCTTCTGTGGGGTCAGCGGAAGTGGAAAGACGAGTTTAGCGCTGGACACGCTATACGCGGAAGGTCAACGCAGGTATATCGAAAGCTTCTCCGCATACACGCGGCAATTCCTGCAGCGACTGGATCGGCCTGATTGTGAATCGATCGACGGCATTCCCCCAGCGATCGCGGTGACGCGTGGGGGGGCGACACGCAGCAATCGCAGCACGGTCGGCACAGCGACTGAGACGGCCGACTATTTGCGGTTGCTGTTCGCAAAGGTCGCCGAACTGTATTGCTTTCGCTGTGGCCAACCGGTTCGCTGTGATGATCCGCAGTCCGCCGCGGCGCGTCTTGCGTCATGGCGTCCGGCATCTCGCGCGATGATCGGATTCACGGTGAAATTGGAATCGAAGCTTCACGCGGTCGATGAGCTTTCGTTTTTGCAACAACAAGGGTTTCCGCGTTTGATCGTGGGCCAGCGGTCCTTCAACCTGGGTGACGAGGAACGATCGGAACTGGCCGCTGCGATCGGAAAGGGAACCGACGTGATCGTTGTTGTCGATCGCGTGAAGACGTCGGACGATCCGGCGCGATTAACCGAATCGTTTGAAACCGCGTTTTCAGAGGGGCACGGCGAAGCGTTGGTCCTTGTTGAAGACCAGCAAGGAATGACGGAGATCGACGGTCGACATTGGGCGATGGTTCCGATGAGCCGCCAGCGGAGATGCGACGCGTGCGATATCGTTTATCCCGATCCCGAACCGCGACTGTTCAGCTTTAACAATCCGCTGGGTGCTTGTCCCGCTTGTGAAGGTTTCGGCGACATGGTCGATATCGATATGGATCGGGTGGTGCCGGACAAATCGAAGTCGCTGCGAGAGGGAGCGATCGCTCCGTGGAACACGCCGTCCTACGCACATGAACTCGAAGAACTGCTTGCCTTGGCCGATGAGTACGCGATTCCGGTTGACGTCCCCTACTCGAAGCTGAAGAAAAAGGAACGACGCTGGATCGAGGAGGGTGTTCCCGAGCGGAACTTCGGCGGTTTGAAAGGATTCTTCGCGTGGCTGGAGCGAAAGAAATACAAGATGCATGTCCGCGTCTTTCTGAGTCGATGGCGAAGTTATCGAACATGCACGGTTTGCAATGGTCGCAGGCTGAAGGATGAGGCGTTGGCTTATCGGTTGAATGGATTGAATTTCGCCGAGGTTTGCGAATTGGAGGTCGATCGCTCCCTGCGGTTTTTCGAGAATCTTGAACTGGAACGGCGCGAAGCGGAAATCGCCGACGATGTTCTCAGTCAAGTGCGCGACCGCTTGAGCTACCTGCAGTCCGTTGGATTGGGGTACCTTCAATTGGACCGAACGCTGCGGACGCTTTCAGGTGGGGAAGCCCAACGCGTCGCGTTAACGGGCGCATTGGGCTCAAGCTTGGTCAACATGTTGTATGTGCTCGACGAACCGACCGCGGGGCTTCATCCGATGGATGTGCCGGGGTTAATCGATTCGATCGTCAAGCTGCGAGATCGTGGTAACACCGTTGCGGTGGTCGAGCACAACGAATTGATGTTTGCCGCCGCGGATCGATTGATCGAAGTCGGGCCGGGAGCGGGATCGGCGGGAGGACAGATCGTTTTCGAAGGTTCAATGGATCGGATGATCAAGGCGAAGGAGAGTTGTACGGCAGATTTTCTCAGCGGGCGGCGAGGGACGTTGTCATTGCAACGCGATCGGCGGCAACCACGGGGATGGCTGAAACTGACGGGGGCGTCGGGTAACAATTTGCAGTCGATCGATGTCGACTTTCCGCTGGGTGTGCTGTGCGCGGTGACGGGGGTCTCCGGAAGTGGCAAGAGCACCTTGATTCACGATACGCTCTTTGGCGCGGTTTGTCGGCGTAAACGCAAGACGGGCGTCGACGTTCTGCCATTCGACGATTTGATAGGCGATGGCCAGTTTGAGGATGTGTTGTTGGTGGACCAATCGCCAATCAGCCGCAGTCCGCGAAGTAATCCGGTGACCTATGTCAAAGCTTTCGATTCGATTCTGAAGGTCTTTGCCGATACGATCGATGCTAGAACACGCAATTTCGGAGCGGGACACTTCAGTTTCAATTCATCGGCGGGGCGATGCGAAGCTTGTCAGGGAGACGGCATGCTGCAGATCGACATGCAGTTCTTGGCGGACATTTACATGCAGTGTCCCGAATGCAAGGGAACACGCTATCGAGACGAAATTCTTCGGATACGGTATCGTGATCGCAACATCGCCGAAGTGCTTCAGATGACCGTTCGACAGGCCACTTCGTTTTTCCGCGGTAACGAACTGGTGCGGGAAAAGCTTAAACGATTGTCCGATGTCGGCCTCGATTACTTGCAATTGGGACAACCGGCCAATACGCTCAGCAGTGGTGAGTCGCAGCGACTAAAGCTGGCCGCGTTTCTGAGTTCCGCTCAGCGCCGGCGAACCTTGTTTCTGATGGACGAACCGACAACCGGCTTGCATGTTGCTGACATCGTGAAGTTGTTTCAATGTTTCGACGCATTGCTGGCCGACGGACATTCCTTGATTGTCGTGGAACACAATTTGCGATTAATCAGTGCTGCGGATTACATCATTGATCTGGGACCTGGGGCGGCGGCAAATGGTGGATCAATCGTTGTGGTGGGTGATCCAGAGACGGTTATGGACTGCGACCAATCAGCCACCGGCAAGGCGCTGCGTCGTTTTCGAGAGACTTTCCAGCCAAGTTGAGCCGCAGCCCATCAGGTTCGCGGTTTCCAGTCATACTGATCTTGGCGGCGGATTGTTTTGCTGAAAGTGAGGCCGCTGTTATCCGATGGGATTTTATATTATACCGTGCGTGGACTGAAATAATGCCTTCGCGTTGAATGAAGCGAATCACCTCTTTTTTGACCACGCAACGTATATACCGTGTGTGGCTTGAAACGATGCCTTCGCGTTTTGTGAAGCGAAACATCTCATTGTTGCCCACGCGACGTCAATACACGTTAAGGATGGATGAATTATGAGTGCAATGTCGGAAGTAGACCTGTTACGAGCGGCGTGCTGTATCGCGGGTGCGGATGGCAAAGTGGATGATGCCGAGCTTCCCGTATTGAAGCGATTGGCCGAGCGAGTCGGCGTTGGCCGAGCGTCCCTCGAAGCCATGATCGCCAGGTCCGAAACCGAACCCGAGTTTTATAAGCAGCAGTTTCGCGTTCTCAAGCAGGATGCCGACACGACGATTGCGATGCTGTTCGACTTGGCCACGCTTGACGGAGAAGTAAACGCTCGCGAAATTGAGATGCTGTCGTTGTTTGCCGAAAGGTTGGGGATGAGCCCCGAGCGATTTGCGGAAATTGGACGCAGTACGAACGCCGAACTGAAATCGCGTTCGGCGGACGCAAAACAATAGACCTTCGGGTTCCCGCACGAATCTTCGTCGCCCGACAGACGCTTCGTCGTCGATCAGGATCTTTAATAGAGTGCAAACCTACCGTGTATTCTTAGGCGGCCTGTTTATCGCAATCGTCGCGGGACTTCCGTTTGGTGCGATCGTAATTTCGTCGGTGCCTCTGTCATACCGTGGTACTGTGGCGTGGCGTTTTGCCGTTTGCTATTTGGTTCTCTCGTCCGCCATTCTTATTTGGCGAACGCTTCGTTATCAGCGGCGGGTACGTTGCGAGGGGATGATCGTCTCGTGGATTGGCGCGTTGGCTGCTGGACAAGCGTCGTATCGTTTGCATCCGCAATCCGGAATTGCTGAACAATCCCAATTGATACACAACCTGAACTCGCTGGCCGAAGCGATGCAGCGGCGGATTCAAAAGCTGCAAGATGATCGGCGACGCAGCTTCATGGTGCTGGCGCACATGGTCGAAGGGATCATTGCCGTGGACGATGAGGGGCGAGTTTTGTTGGTGAACGAAGCCGCGCGTCACTTCTTACGGCTGAGCAGCGAGAACGCGGTGGGACGTCATCTGTTGGAGGTGATCCGAATACCGGAAGTGACGGCGCTGGTGAACGATACTCAGAGCAGCGGTGATGACGCGGAGGTTGAGATTCGTGGCGGCGATTCCAAGTCGTTGTTGGTTAAAGCGAGTACCTTGCCTTCGTCGTCGCGTCCCGGCGTGCTACTGACCATTCATGACCAAACGCAAGTCAAACATTTGGAGTCGATGCGGCGTGAGTTCATTGCCAACGTATCCCACGAATTGAAGACTCCTTTGGCCGCGGTAAAGGGATATGCGGAGACCTTGCATCTTGGAGCGATCGATGACAAAGAAATGGCCCCGCATTTTGTCAGCCAGATTCTGGCGCAAACCGATCGACTGGAACGATTGATTGCCGACATGATTCAACTGGCCAAAGCACAAGATCGCTCGCAAACCGTGGTCATCGAGCCCGTATTGGTCGAGCCGATCGTCGAGCAGTGCATCGCAACCTACGAACCTGTCGCGGCACAGAAGCAGATCGAACTGAATGTCGAGCCGATCGGTAAGTCGATGTCGGTGATGGGTGAACACGAAGCACTCCTGACCGTAATGAACAATCTGGTTGGAAACGCGATTCGCTACACGCCATCAGGCGGTCACGTTCGTGTCGGTTGCCAAGTCGAAGACGAAAGCATCGTCATCTGGGTTACCGACGACGGAATTGGAATCCCGAAGGTCGATCAAGAACGCATCTTTGAGCGATTCTATCGAGTCGAGAAGGCTCGGGATTTGAAGTTTGGGGGGACGGGGCTGGGATTGGCGATCGTCAAGAACATCGTGCAATCGCTGCACGGGACGGTGCGACTGGAGAGCCAACCGGGCGTGGGGTCGACATTCAGCATCGTCCTGCTGGCCAGCAGCGTCCATGAAGCTGAAAGCTTGCGAGCGTGACGCTGCCCCGCACTGTGGGATTCGTGTTTGCGCTGGACCGACCGAAACCTTAATTCATGTAGGCTTGCGCGATTTCCAGCTTGCTGAGTTGTTCGCGTTCGGCCTGAGTAAGTTTGATGTCCTCATAGAAATGAACCTTCTGAAGCTTGTCCATCTCCGTCAAAGCCTTGACCAACGTCTTTCGATAGTCAGCGCTTCGATAAATGCTGTCGGTGCTGAGTGATCGGTCGGGCCAGCCAATCCAAAGCTCCACCACGGAATCGAGCAGGTTCAGTGATTCTAGACCGTTTCGAGTCAGCGGATTGTTGCCGATTCGCAGTCGCTTTAAGTTGAGCATGGGTTGAATGACCGATGCATCTTGAATCCTGCAATTTGAAACGTCCAGGTATTCAATATTCTTAAAATTTCGATTGGCGAAACGCAGAACGTTTCCATCGGTCACGCCGGCACCAACCCGGCTGACGCCGAATGGTGCGAAGTGAAGCTGCGTGATTCCAGGCAAGGTTCCACCGTAAAGGATTGCCTGTCGAACGTCGTTGGCGGAGTCGATCGTGTAAAACCCGAGTCCTCTCAATGCGGGCATCCCGGTCGGACTGACGTTGTTTCCATCTCGCAATACCTCGCCACCGAGCGAGACGAAACGATCGATCGAACGCATTTCCATTTGCTGTCGGATCGATTCATCGCTGCGTGACACAGCGATTTTCGTGGCAAAGTAGCCCCCCGCCAGCGACCCCGCGAAACAAGCGACAATCATTTGAATCCAGGCGGGCCAAGATGGAACGGAAAAGCGTGAAGAAGCATGATTATTGGGCATTATTGAACCTCGCGTTCGATCGAACAATAAGTGATTGACGAGGCCGCAGATGGATTGTCGCAAGCCTAGCCAAAGTGTGAAGGAAAGAAAACGCTTATGTTTTATTCGATCGCACAGCCTAGCTTAAGATTGCTTTCGGCATTTTTCTACGGAAACCTTCGCCATCGGCTCAATAAGTGCTATCCAACAGCGTTGCAACGCGACAAATCGATATAGACGGCACACGGCAAAACATCGTCAGGCAGGGGATGAGCAGGCAAAACGGCCAGGGAGCAACCGTTCGATGTTTGGCGTTCCTAGATAAGGCTGGGTGTTTCTTAACAAACGAGGCTCTCGGCGAAGACCACCAAGCCAATCGTCGATTGACCGATCTTAGGTGACGAATTCCTCCTCTTCCTCGCCTGTTGGCCGCGAGATTTCACCGGCGTCTTCCAGCATCCGCACCATGTCGACAATGCTCTGCTGGGCCGCCTCGACATCCGATAGGCGAACGGCTCCCAAAAAGTCCATTTCCTCGCGCAAGTTGTCCGCCGCCCGTGTGCTCATGTTTTTCATGACCTTGTTGACAAGAGACTCGCTGCAACCTTTCAGCGAACAGGCCCACTTCGCGGTCTCGACGTTCTTCAACAGCGACTGAATATCTTTGTCGCTCATCTTCACGATATCTTCAAACACGAACATTAAATGACGGATTTCTTCGACCAGTTCCGGCTCGTCCTCGGCCAACGATTCCATGATGGCGCGTTCGACGGATCGCTCGGACACGTTTAAGATCCCCGCAACGTGCTCGACGCCTCCGACATGGAGGTTGGTTCCGTTGACCAAACTCGCCAGCCGCAGTTCCAGCCCCCGTTCCAAATCGGTCATCGCCGCCGAATCGGCGCTGCCGACGATGGCGATGCGTTGAATGACTTCGAGTTGTTTTTCGGGCGGCAATCCGGCAAGAACTTCGGCGCAATAACCTTGCGGCAAATGGCTCAATATCAAAGCAATGGTTTGCGGATGCTCATCGTGCAGGAACTGAATCAGATTGCTCGGTTCGATTCTGCGAACAAATGCAAAGGGCTTCTGTTCAATGGATTGCTCAATTCGCTGAATGACCGGATCGGCATCGGCTCCCATTGCTTGGCGAATCAGTTCCTTAGCCAGATTCAGGCCACCGCAACTGACGTTCAAAGCGCTCGTCTTTGAACCCATGAATTCATGCATGACCTCTTCTTGTTCGGTGCCACCAACCGATTCCAAGCGAGCGATTTCCAAGCTGATTGCTTCAACCTGCGCACTGGTCAGACGTGACATCACAATCGCCGCCGCTTTGGTCGACAGGCTCATGATTAAGATGGCGCACTTCCGCAAGCTTGTTTCAAGTCTTGTCTTTTCCAATGTTCACCCTCGTAGCGGCCTCGATACGCATCCGCTAAAACGTCTCCGATGCAAGCAATTCTCCATTTGCAAATGAATCGGAATATGCGCCTAGTCACAATCAACGGGGGGCGGAAGATGTCGGATGTGCTGGTTCTATCGGCTTGGAACGTTTTATACGTCGCGTGGTCGTTTCAGGCCACGAGCGTTATAGAATGAGGATGTCTGCTCACAAACCGTATGCAATCAATGATTTCGCTTCATGAACGACACTATGCAATTCTGGCGTTGATCCTGGTCAATGCTCTGTGGGGACTTTCGTTCCCGATGATGAAGTGCTTGAATCTCCAGATCGATCAGCATTTTGGTGTTGATCACGAAACCGCGTCCACGAATCTGCGCGTCGCCGCCGCCGCTTGGTTGATCGGACTTCGTTTTGCCGCTTCATTGATCCTCTTCGGCGTTCTCTTCAGCCGCACGATTCGATCCGTACGACCGCCGCACGCTTGCATTGGCGTTGGAATTGGCGCGTTGTTTTTTATCGGTTTGATTTTGCAGGTAATCGCCTTGGGAACGATTCCAGCATCACGCAGCGGATTCTTGACGAGTTTGGCCGTCGTCTTCACCCCCTTGATTTGGGCGGTCCTCCATCGCCGAAGACCGCGATGGAATGTACTCGCCGGTGCCGCGACGGCTCTGCTTGGCGTCGCCGTCCTGGCGGGCGTTGTCGTTATCTCCGAGGGACGACTGTCGCTGGCGGACGATTCGGTGGGGCGATGGACCGTTGGTGATTCTTTGACCGTCCTTTCCGCCATTTTCTTTAGCGCGCAAATCTTGTTGCTCGACCAGTTTGGCAGACGCTACGATTCGGTCGCCTTCACGCCGTCCATGTTTGCAACGACGGCGGTGCTTGGATTCGCCGCCTTCGCCATCGTGCGGCCGTATGTTTCCGAAGATGGTAACGCGGAATGGGGTGGACTGATGATGACCCCCGCGTTCTTCCTAACGATTGTATTGCTGTGTGCCATTCCTTCGGTAATCGCGTTCGCTTGGATGAACAAGTTTCAACCGAGAATCTCCGCCGGACACGCGGCGGTGATCTATACGCTCGAACCGGTCTTTGCTTCGATCTGGGCGATGTCCCTGCCGGCGACGTTAAGTCTCTGTTGTCGCGTTCGGTACGAGAACGAGCAGTTTAGCCTTCCCTTGATGATCGGCGGACTGATGGTTCTCGCCGCAAACTTGTTGGCCCTCTGGCCACCTCCGCGCCCTGAACAGTCCTCCATTCAAGACAATGGGTAATCTGGGGTGTTTGGGTAATCGCGTAAATTGTTTATGCGGAAGATCCTCGCATTATGTGCCAATTTGTTTGATTGACCCAGCGATAATGTAGCGTACAATCGCACTCATGCCTGCTTGCATTATCCCGGTTTCTATTGCTTGCTTCGTACTATGTCGCGTTATCAAGAATGAAGATTCGCTTCATAAAATGTAAGGGCATCATATCGGATCGCGCACGGTATAAGTTTCCGATTGCATTGGCACGAGCATCTTTGATGATAGGTAACTCTCGGCATGATCTCTGGTCTCACCCGATCGATTCAGATTGACGCACCGGCAAAGCTGAACCTGTTTCTGGAACTGCATGGACGCCGCAACGATGGTTACCATGATCTGGAAACGGTGATGATCGCGATCGATCGCTTTGATCATTTGACCGTTTCGCTTTCAGAATCGGACACGGTCGAAACCGACTGCTGCTGGCGGCCGCATGATCGTCTGATTGCGGCACGGTATGGTTCACCGGACAGCAGCGTCGTTTCTTTACCCAACTCGCACGACAATCTCGTCACACGAGCCTTGCAGTGTTTTCGAGAAACCTTTCATATCGATTTCGGGTTTAGGGTTGAACTGCGGAAAACGATTCCCGCTGGAGCTGGGATGGGCGGTGCCAGCAGCGACGCCGCCGCCGCCTTGCAAGGGGCCGCGCATCTATGTGGCGTCGATCCTCATCATCCTGATCTGCTGCATCTGGCTGGACTGCTGGGAAGCGATATTCCATTCTTCTTTGGCTCGAAGAACCATCGAGCCAGCGCCGCACTGGGAAGTGGACGCGGGGAACAAATTACATCGATTGACGTTGGGCAGCGAATTCCGTTTGTGGTCGTCCATCCCCCTGTCGGCATTTCGACGAAGCAGGTCTATCAAACGTGCAGCATACCCACGCGGGCAACGGCATCTGAACCGATCATCGCGGCAATGGCGAAGGGTAACCTGACGCAGGTTTCCGGGCATCTGGTCAATCGACTCACTGAACCGGCCCGCGCGGCAAGCGATTGGGTCGATCGCGTGCTCAGTGCGATCTCTCGGACACCGGTTCTTGGATATCAGATGACGGGAAGCGGATCGGCTTGCTTTGGCATTTGTAGAACACAGAAGATGGCATCGACGATCGCACACCGCCTGCAAGCTGCCGGCATCGGCATTGCATTCGCCGCGCGATCGATCTGTATACGCTCAACGGTCTTGGGACAGACGTAACAACCCCGGTTAGGGAGAGTCGGAAAGTGGAAATCACCGAAGTACGCGTCAAATTGATGGAGAACTCTGAGGATCGACTGCGAGCGTTCTGTTCGATAACGTTCGATTCTTGTTTCGTTATCCGCGACTTGAAAATCATTGATGGTGCCAACGGGCCGTTCGTCGCCATGCCCAGTCGCAAGCTGACCGGACACTGCGGTCGATGCGGTCACAAGAACTATCTTCGCGCCCAGTATTGCAACCAGTGCGGCACCAAGCAGCGGAATGTCGCTTCGGAAAACGAGGGACCGCAAAAACTTTATGCGGACGTCGCTCACCCGATCAATTCCGAGTGCCGCGAACGCATTCAGAGACATGTCATCGAGGAATTTGAACTCGAACTCCAGCGAGCCCAACAACCGGGCTATCGCTCACGTTACGACGACGATTTCGACAGCGATGACGTATCACCCTATCTCGATGACTCCAGCGACTTGCCCGCCAAACTTCCGCCACCGCCACCTCATTTTCATCAGCGGCCCAGCGGTGAAAAGACCGCTCCGCGCGGTGGCGATGATAACGACGACAGCTTTGGCGCGGGCGTCTTTTAAGTTTTCCGATTCGTTTTTGTTAACAAGGAAGCGGTTCGCCAATCGACCAGTCAGAGAAATCATGTTCGTTGCGAATGACTTCCTGATAGACCGTATTGCGTTCGACGGGATCGCGACCAGCTTCGAGGATCAGTTGCCGAATCCGTTCCACCGATAACAATTCGGGCGTGGTGGCGCCGGCGTCGTGATAAATCAGTTCGTGACGGACGGTGCCATCAATGTCGTCCGCACCGTAGCTGAGGGCGGTCTGAGCGGTGCCAATGCCGAGCATAATCCAGTAGGCCTTGATGTGCTGAATGTTGTCCAGCAACAAACGACTGATCGCGACGTTTCGCAGATCGTCGATAGCCGAAGGCTTGCGAAGGTGACTCAGCTTGGTGTTGTCTGGATGAAACGCAAGCGGAATAAAAACTTGAAAACCGCCGGTTTCATCTTGCAACTCGCGTAAGCGAAGCAAGTGATCAACACGGTGGTAGGCGTTTTCAATGTGACCGTAGAGCATCGTGCAATTCGATCGGATTCCCATTTGATGCGCGGTCCGATGCGTGTGAAACCATGCATGCGTGTTCGCTTTGTGTTCGCAAATCTGATCGCGCACCTCGGGATGGAAGATCTCCGCGCCACCGCCGGGCAGACTTCCCAGTCCCGCTTCGCGCATGTCCTCCAAGACCCATTGCGTCGACTTCTTGGTTTGAAACTCAAACCAATTGATTTCGACGGGCGTCCATGCTTTCAAATGCAAGCGTGGGAAATTCTCCGACAAGGTCGAAAGGACGCCGCGGTACCATTCGTAGGGACGTTGGTGATGCAGTCCCCCGACGATATGCATTTCGGTGCAACCGTTCTGCGTTGCTTCCCGTCCTCGCTCGATGATCTGCTGTTGATCCATCGCATAGCCTTTCGGATCCCGCAGATCGGACCGAAACGCGCAGAAACGGCAGCGATAAACGCACACGTTGGTTGGATTCAAATGGGTGTTGATGTTGTAATAGGCGACGTTTCCATTCTTCTTTTCCCGAACGTAGTTCGCCAATTCACCAAGCTGGTTCAGCGAAACCTCCGGCTGGTACAGAAACAAACCATCCTCCATCGAAAGCCGTTGTCCGGCTTCGACTTTGTCGCGAATCTCCTTAAATCGAGCTTTCGTTTCGTTAACCATCATCTCTTACATTACTCGTGAAATCGTGAAAGGCGTGTTCCATCTCTCAGCCTCGAGCGACCACGTCGCAAGCTCAACTGAGAAATATTGACGCAAGATAACATCAAACGCGTTCAATATTGATAAAGGTCGTTGCTAGACAAACCAGCAGTCAAGCGTTCCGGCCAACAGCAAGACCAAGCTAACAATTGCGTTCACGTGAAAGAACGCGTGATTGATGCGGTCCAAATCGTTCGGTCGTACCAACCAATGTTCGTAGGCAAGCAAAGCGGCGATTCCAACCACCGAAGTATAAAACAACCAGCCGAGGTGCAGCGGTGCGGCAACGGCGGGCAGGGCTAGCAGCAGAATCACCATCAAGGCGTGAAATCCAGCAGCGATCCGAAACGCTCCCCGCGCCCCGAATCGAACGGGGACGCTGTGCAGGCCAGCGCTTCGATCATAATTCTCATCCTGACAGGCGTAAATAATATCGAACCCGGTCACCCAACAAGCAACCGCCAACGCGAGCAACAAAGCGGGCATCCCATCGGTCGGTTCGGTCAATAGCACCGTCCCGCGGACGGCCACCCAAACGCAAACCGGTGCCAAGCTGAGCGCCACCCCCAGCCACAGATGCGCCGCTGAAGTAAAGCGTTTCGCCAGACTATACCCACATAAAAACAACAAGACGGGAACAGACGCCGCCAACGGCAACCAGTTCGGCAAGAACAACAGCGTTCCCGCAATGAACCCAAGCCCGCAAACCAGGGTAAAGAATGCAACCTCATTGCGTCGCAACAGGCCGCTGGGCAAATGTCTTCCGGACGTGCGAGGGTTGTCCGCATCAAATCGTTGATCGACCAAGCGGTTGAAGGCCATTGCCGTGCTGCGAGCACAAACCATACAGAACAAGACGGCCAACAATTGCAGAGGCGAAAAAGAAACCGAGCCACCATTGGGAAGCGGCATCTTGACCGCCATTGCAAGGGCAAGCAAAGCAAACGGCAATGCAAAGAGCGTGTGACTGAATCGAATCATTTCCAGCATCAGACGAAACTTATCGATCACATTGCCTGAATTGATGGCTCCGCGTTCATTAAGGCCAATCACCTCATTGTTGGACACGCGACGTTTGTCTGTCGAAACGTGTTCTTCAACGAGCGGTTGATCCGTTTCGATCGTTTCCATGGTTTCCCGGTTCATGCGTCACCCCAGCGATGCATTAAGTGGTTCTCAATTTTCAACTGGTCGAGAATGCGCGCGACGATGAAGTCGACCAAGTCGTCGAGCCCTTTGACGCCGTGGTACCAGCCAGGCATTGCCGGCAACATAACCGCACCCGCTTTCGCGGCCCGATGCATGTTCTCGATAGCGATCACGGACAACGGAGTCTCGCGGGTCACCAGAATCAGCGGTCGATGTTCTTTCAAATGCACCTCGGCCGCCCGGTGGATCAAGTTGCTTCCGGCACTGCGGGCGATGCCGCTGAGCGTGCTTCCGCTGCATGGACAGACAATCATTCCGGCGGTTAAATGCGATCCGCTTGCGATGGGTGAAAAATAGTTTTGAAAGTGAGCATAGGTCAGCCGGTCGCCCCAATCATCGTCGACTTCAGAAGCTCGCTCGCTCCAAGGTAATCGGTACTGCACCAACGGTCGCGGATCAAACTTGTCAGGCGAAAGATCGACATCCACGTTCAATTCCTGTCGAATCACATCGGCCCCCGACGGGCTTAACGTCAAAAAGACCTCTCGACCGGTCGACAACAACACCTGCAACAGACGCATCGCATAGACGGCCCCGCTTCCTCCCGTGATCGCAACGACAAGGGGATGATTCATTTCGTCCCTTCGTAAAATGTCGCCACACCAAACGTCAACGGTTTAAACCGCACATCGCGCAGCCCCGCTGATCGCATCCGATCGGCCAATGCTTCACCACACGGAAACTGGCTTACCGATTCGGGCAGATAACTGTAGGCACTCTTGTTGTTGCGCGCCATCTTTTGTCCGATTCGGGGCAAGACCTGTCGAAAGTAGAATTGATATGCCTGTTTCAACCCAACCACGGTCGGCTGCGAAAATTCGAGCACAACAACTTGTCCACCCGGACGACACACTCGCACCATTTCGCTCAGGCCGCGATCGGTATCGGCAACGTTCCGCAGACCGAAGGCGACGGTTACCACCTGAAACTGGTTGTCGTCAAACGGTAATTGCTGAGCGTCCGCCTCCAAGAATTCAACGTTCACCCCCGGGCATTGGCTTCCTTTGTGGCGGCCGATTGCGAGCATCTCGTGACAAAAATCGGAGGCCAACACTTGAATCTGTTGTCCCGCTCGCCGGCTGATTGCCAAAGCCAAGTCCCCGGTTCCCGTACAGACATCCAGAATCGGCTCCGTTCCTTCGATCCGCAGCCGTTCGACGGTCTTGTTCCGCCACCGTTTGTCAATGTTCAACGAGAGCAAATGGTTCATCAAATCGTAGCGAGGCGCGATTTGTCGAAACATTTCCCGAACACGATCGTTCGATTTATCCAGCGAAGGTGTTTGCGTTGTCGAGGCGGTTGCCATAGGAGTGTCTTGCTGAGAACGAATGTCGTTCAAAATTTCTACCCGTCAGCGAAAGGGGACGTCAGGGAAACGAATCCCTCAAGCGTTTTTCGCGGCTTTAAAGAATAACGAAGAACCAATTCAAGCCTCTTTATGACCGCAAAGCAACGGATTGCACAACCGCCCATCGGAAAGCTTGCAATATCGAACCGCATTGGCGACAGGGTCGCCGTTGAAATATTTCGATTACCTTCTGAAAATCCGAACATCAACGCCGACATTCGTTGTTCCCATGCGGTAATGTTGTGAAATCGGCTTGCGATTTGCGGTCACTTTGCTTAGAGCGGCTGCGTCGCAATACGCAACTGAAAAATGTTGACGCAAACATCAAACGTGTTCAATTTTGATAGCAGTGCGCTTCATGCTCGAACGGAATCGTCGAGGCGAATCGCAATCAGATTGCAGAGTTAAACACTGGAGCCAGTTTTGTTCCGATCATCCGACCTTGCCGATCCCGACACCCGTCCAACGGCGGACGTCGTTATTTATGATGGGCAATGCCAATTTTGTCGCGGGGCGGTCGAACGCTTGGCCTGGCTTGATCGCAATCACCGACTTTCGTTTATTTCGCTGCACGATTCGCGGGTTTCCGAACGATATGCAGATCTGTCCCACGAGGATTTAATGCAGCAAATGTATGTGGTCGATTCGGAGGGCAACCGTTATGGCGGCAGCGACGCGGTTCGTTATTTAAGCCGACGATTGAAGCCGCTTTGGCCGTTCATGCCTCTTCTTCATTTGCCTGGATCAGCCAAGACTTGGCTGGCTTTATAAGCAAGTTGCCAAACGACGATATCTTCTTGCTGGAAAAGCATGCGATACCGGGACCTGCAAAATTCACTGACCGGTTGTTGCGGTAAGATGGACGCCTCGCAAAAAGGAATGTTGCGATTCGCCTCGATCGATGCGCATGATTTATTTTTGCACACGCGCGGCATAACGCTGAGTTTGAATCCGTCGGGAGGGGGCAATCATGTCGCATTTCCTATAACGATAACTTAGGCGTACTTGACAGGCAGGGGGCCGGCATATTAAGGAATCCGACGAAGGCCTTGTGCTTTTGATCGTCGCTAGAGGGATCAACCTGATTCACGGGCGACATTGATCGCGATTGAACGTTGTACATTCCGGGTATTGCGACGTCGTTTCAGCCAATGGGAATTGCTCCGGCACCGAATGTGTGATGTATAAATGGTTAGGCCCAATAACCGTCAAAACAACTGTCAGGATGTGACGTAACCGCATGGCAAAACGCTCAGCTAAGAAATTCGCATTCGATCCCAAAGAGGTTGCCGGCAAGCACTTGGTGATCGTGGAATCCCCAACAAAGGCAAAGACGATCAATAAGTACCTTGGCAAGGATTACTTCGTCATGGCTTCGGTGGGGCACGTTCGGGATTTGCCCAAGAGTGCTCCCAAGGGGGCTAAGCGGAAAGACCATCCGGTGCCGGGCGTTGATCTGAACAATGATTTCTTGCCGACGTATGAAGTCATGCCGGACAAGAAACCGACGGTCTCGAATCTCGTCAAAGCGGCTAAGCAAGCACAAGACGTCTGGTTCGCGACCGACCTTGATCGCGAAGGGGAAGCGATCGCTTGGCATCTTGCCGAGGCGCTTGGCGTGCCGACAACGCAAGCCAAGCGGGTCGTCTTCAACGCCATTACCAAGGGTGATATCGCCCGGGCTTTCCAAAATCCACGAGGCATTGCCACCAACGTCGTCAATGCTCAACAAGCCCGCCGGATCGTCGATCGGATCGTGGGGTATCAGGTATCCCCTTTGCTTTGGCGTAAAGTCGCCGGTGGGTTGAGCGCTGGACGCGTGCAGTCCGTCGCTGTTCGTTTGGTGGTGGAACGCGAACGAGAAATCGAAGCATTCGTTCCCGACGAATTCTGGAGGATCAACGTCTTATTCGCCACCGATCTAGCGAAAACGGAGCAGATCGCTCAGCAATGGCGATCTTGGAGCGACCTCGAAGATCGAACGATCAAGCAGCAAAACGAATGGCTCAGCGAGAAAGAATGTCTCCGCGCGGAACTCGTTCGATATGACGGAGGCAAGTTCGAGCCGGACAATCGAGACGTCGCACTAAAAGCCGCCAAGCAGATGGGCTTTCAACTGGATCAAGCGATTGAAAGAGAAGATCCCAAGGCGAAGGGACCCGCGAAGCACCTTGTTACATTTCAAGGAAATGTTGGCCAGGCACCTCAATACCATATCACCTCCATCGAAACAAAGCGGACGACCAGTCGACCTTCGCCGCCGTTCATCACCTCGACGTTGCAGCAGGCGGCGGCCAATCGACTCGGCTTTCAGTTGCAACGAACGATGCGGACCGCTCAACAGTTGTATGAGGGTGTCGACCTCAAAGGATCCCGTGGTCAAACCGGCTTGATCACTTACATGCGTACCGACTCAACGCACCTCTCGGGCGAAGCGTTGCAGATGGCTCGCGACTACATCGATCAACAATATGGCCAATCCTATTTGCCGGAGAAGCCAAATTTCTATAAATCGTCCAACAAAGATGCTCAGGAAGCCCACGAGGCGATTCGTCCCACGGACGTTAGTTTGACTCCCGCCGGCATTCGCTCGCATCTGACCGACGAACAGTACAAGCTGTACAAACTGATTTGGGAACGGTTTGTTGCCTGCCAAATGACACCCGCGCAGTGGGATTCAACATCGATCGAAATTCGTCCTGAAGGAGTCGATGCATTGCTGAAGGCATCTGGCCGAACACTCGTGTTCGACGGGTTTTATAAAGCCTCGGGCGTTCCGACTAGCGACGATATTGTGTTGCCCCAACTTTCCGAGCAGCAGCAGCTTGGGCCATTGGAAATCTCGCCTGAGCAGAAATTTACCAGCCCGCCGCCGCGTTTCACCGAAGCGAGCCTGCAAAAGCGACTTGAAGAGGAAGGGATTGGTCGACCTTCGACATATGCCGCGATTATTAGCACGATTCAAGATCGGAAGTATGTCGAACCGGTCGCCCAGCGTGATCGGCGATTGAAGGCAACCGATATCGGCAAAGTCGTCACCGATAAACTGGTCGAAGCCTTTCCGGAAATCATGGACGTTGGGTACACCCGACGCATGGAAGCCGATTTGGATGAAATCGAAACCGGCCAAGAGCAATGGCAACAATTGCTGCACCGCTTCTATGATCCGTTTAAGGATGCATTGGAAGAGGCAATGGAGAAGACCAGCCACGCCAAGGCTGAGTTCGAGCCCGCTCCGGAGGAGCTTCGTTGTCCTAAGTGTGGCGCACGGACGTGTTATCGCTTCGGTCGCAACGGGCGGTTCCTTGGTTGTACGAAGTTTATGGTCGATCCGGTGGAGGTTCGTCCCGAGGGGCATGATGGCGTCTATCTGCTGCACAAGGCTCGCGGAAAAGCCCGTCCGCAGTTATTGGAAAAGGAGACGTCGGAAAAATTGGGTTGGATGAAGCTGACCAAAGAAGACAAGGCGAAGTTTCAAAAGATTTCCGACGAGATGCCCGAACGATGCGATTACGCCGCACCGATCGACAGCGAAGGGAAGCCGATGGAACCGGAAGTGACCGACGTCCTTTGTCCCGAAGACGATTCGCCGTTGATCAAGCGAACGGGCCGGTTTGGTCCGTTCTTGGCGAGCCAGAACTATCCGGAGGTGAAGTTCATTCTGAAGCTTGACCCGAAGAAAGGGACCGTCGTCCTGCCGAAGACCGAACCGATGGTGAGCGAAATACAATGCCCCAAGTGCGAGGAGCATCCATTGTTTGTGCGCGACAGTAAACGCGGGTTATGGTTGTCGTGTTCGAACTTTCCCAAATGTCGAGGCCGAGTGGCGTTTTCTTCGCTGGAAGAAGAACAGCAGAAGAAAATCGAAGCGGACTGGGAGAAGTGGGTCGATGAGCATCCGCTCCCCGTCATTAAGACCGTCGAGGGCAAGGTGGTCGAAGATGGATACGAGCCCAAGCTGGGGCAAACGGTTCACTAGAATTTCCTCGCATGCCGATTCGGTTCACGGGATGCAATTGCGTCATTTTCATCCGCGCATCGTTGACGACCGAATTGCCGAAAATCCGGCATCGGTTAGACTGATGTACGGTATGTCGACACGAGTCAATTTAAAAACTATGAGCCGACCGCGCTAGCTGCGGATCGGCATTGGGTTTTCGGGTCGGTTCTTAAGGCGAGCGGCAGTGAAAAGCGTTCCGTAGGATGGACTTCCAGTCCGTCCTACCATGAAAACGGCAGGTTTATTTTTGTTTGCCGCTCGCCAAACTCAAAGCGACATGCGCATGCTAGCGAAAAATGGCGGTCGGTTTCCATGATATCTCGGGGTTGCCGAGTATCGAATGATTAACGAAGGCAAAGGCCTGGATGAGCGAAATACATCACGAGTGTGGCGTTGCGGCGATTTATCATCTTCCTCGCACGGCCCCCAGCCCAATCTGTCCTGATCAAGGACCGTCCAATGTGTCGCGATTAATGCCAAGGATGTTGTTGGACATTCAAAACCGGGGCCAATTAGCCGCTGGAATGACGAGCTTCCATTCCAAACGCGCCGAAATCTTGTCGACACACAAAGACATCGGAACCGTTTCTGAAGTCTTTAAGCTCAGCCATCGCCAGAAAAGCGAATCGCTGATGCGACATTTGGCTGGCAGGGCGGCGATCGGACACGTTCGCTATGCAACTTGCGGACAAGACGATCGTTCGTACGCTCAACCCTTCGAACGGCAACATATTCACAAACGCAAGTGGTTCAGTTTTTGCTTCAACGGGCAACTTGCCAATTATCAGATATTGAAGCATCGACTGCTGGCTGAAGGCGACCATCATCTTTCACGCGATACCGACACCGAAATCATTTTGCATGAAGTGGGAAAACTGCTGAGCGACTTAAAGGGAAAGCCTGACTGGATCGATCTGCTTGGCAAAGCAACCCAGGACTTCGACGGTGCGTACAGCATGGCGTTTCTGACCGCCTTGGGCGAAATGGTCGTTGCTCGGGACCCACTTGGAATCAAACCGATGTGTTATGCTTTTGATGGCAGCCTGTTCGCCGCCGCCAGCGAAAGCGTTGCGTTGGTGAACCTGGGATTTGAAAGCGATGAGATCAAATCGTTGCAGCCAGGATATGCCGCGATGGTGACTCCCGATGAAGGACTGCGGATCGCGCCGTTTCGAGAGAGCAAGTCGCGGGCGCATTGTTTCTTCGAATGGATCTACTTCGCCAATGTCGCCAGCACAATGGACGACAAGAGCGTTTATCTGAGCCGCACTCGATTGGGCGAGGAGTTGGCGCGAATCGAACAAGAAGCTGGCGAGATTCCGCTCGATCCCGAAGATACGATTGTCGTTCCCGTTCCGGATACCAGCAAAGCGGCCGCTGATGCGATGGCGTATAAACTGGGAATCCCTAGCCGCGAAGGCTTGATTCGCAATCGCTATTCTGGACGAACATTTATCGAAGGCGGTCGTGCTCGGCGAGTCAAAGCTTCCACCAAGTACACGCCACTGCGAGAAGTCTTGGAAGGGAAGCGAGTGCTGTTGGTCGAGGATTCGATCGTTCGCAGCACGACGATGGGAGTTCTGCTGGATCGTATTCGCGAAATGGGGGGAGCCAGGGAGATTCATGTGCGTGTTGCGAGTCCGCCGATTGTCGCGCCTTGTTTCTACGGCATCGACATGAGCACAATCGACCAATTGATTGCTCCGCGTTACTTTGAGAACGCCCAACTGACCGAATCTGGTCAACGAGAGATGGCTCGCGAACTAGGGGCCGATTCGCTGCGATACCTGCCAGTCGATGCGATAGCCCGCGCCATCGGATTGCCCGCGTCCGAACTTTGCCAAGCATGCATTACAGGAAGTTATCCCACTGATTGTGGGCAAAAGCTTTATCAATTGGAACTGGATAACGATGGAAAGCCCCAAACTGCCGAACGCACATACGAACGCTTGATCGCCAACTTGACATGACCGACATCTATTCGGCTATCGCGGTCGTGTTGGTCGCTTCGGTTTCGTTGGGTTTGATCGTTGCTCGTTCAAAACGTCCCGAAGGCTATTGGCGGGTTACCGCGATGATCATTCTCTTGCTGGGTGCCTTCGGCAATGTCTACTACAGCACCGGCAACATCATATGGGCTAAGTACATTCCGCACTCAGCGGTCATTGTTTGGGCGAATCTTGTCCCCATGGCTGCCGCCATCGCCGCTGGACTTGCTTTTCGTCTGCCCAATACTCCTCGCTGGCGTCAATTCCTTTCGTCCGGTTTGCTTGGATTGCTAGCGATCGGATCGGCCTTCTGGCCCCTGGTCGGCTACGGTCTGCGCCCCGCTGAACCGGGAGGGGATCTTTGGAATCAAGGCGTCGCTATGCAGACGTCGTGGTCGTCTTGCAGCCCGGCCGCCGCCGCGACATTGTTGAAGGCCAATGGGATCGATGTGAACGAAAGCGACTTGATGGCGGCCTGCCTGACCGATAATCGCGGAACCGTCTCGCTCGGGCTTTATCGCGGCGTGAAGTTGTATGCTGAAGCAAACGGCTTCGATGTCGAGATCGTCCCCCCCTCTTTAGACCAGCTTTACGCTGACGACTCGTGGCCCGTGCTGCTGATGGTCCGTTTGCCTACCAGCGGCGTCGATGACCCCAGATATGAAAACAACTGGGGATGGGTGCCTGGCTTGGGACATTCCGTCGTCGCTTTCGGAAGACTTCCCAACGGCGACGTGATCATCGGCGACCCCTCGATTGGCCGAGAGCTTTGGACTTCGCAGGATATGCAAGTTTTGTGGCATGGCGAAGGAATTCGCTTGCAGAAGCAAAGCCAATGATGGCGGTCAACTGCCGAGGTGACAGTTAGCATTCGAATAATCAAGTCAATAACGGTGTGAAGATATGAGGTGCGGGGGCTTGAGATTGTGTGCGATCTTTGCGGCCTCCGTCATTCATGGTCCATGAATGATGGACGTGGATTCCGATCGCGGCATTGCGTCGGCGGACAAGGAGTATTGCCGACGACCACCTTTTGAAACCCTGCCTCAGGACGAGGCACCTGAATCCAGCCATTCGGGATAGGTCCAGTTTCTTAGGGACGATCGAGGCCGCGTCTAATAAACCAGGAACTATGCGGTCGATCCCAGTAATGGGGCCGTCGGCAATGCTGATCGCCAAACAATGGTACGACCCGGCGGGGAATCTGCTCAAGGAGAGGAGAAAGAGACCTGGCACTTTTCTTCCCTGACACTTTTTCTTCCCGCAAGGATGCCGTTGAAGAGGAGTTGGGTGATATCATCGAGCCGCCGCGATGCACGTGGCGATCTCGAACGACGATCTCAATGAACTGGGATTGGCGAGCCTTGAGGACAGTCGGACCAGTTTGCTTCCAAGCGACGAACCGCCGAGTGCGGCCCCGCACGCTAGGTGGTGTGAAAGGGGTCCGCAGCAATACGGACTCTATCGCGATCATTGTTCACCATTGCTCAGGCAAAGACACCTGTTTCATCACTGCCGTCGCGATAACAAACGTGTCCACAGCCGCCCATTGGCATTCGACCAAGCTCCACGCCTGGCAATGCGGTTAGTGCCTTCGCCCAACTTCCCCAACGACTGGCCTGCGGAGTGGGACTACGCTGGGTTTTCGCGTTTTCGTTTCCACTGCATTTTGGTCTGACTTATTTCGCTCGGCAGGCTGAACCAGTACACCGCTCTACATCCGACGAAACGAAATCAACGCCATCCGCAAGCGAGCGAACCAAGCCCGCATGGACTTGCGGCAAACCTACGAAGACCGCGAACTGGTCAACGAGTACGACGAAGTCATTGCGCAACTCAACGAAGCCCAACACGAACGAGCCCGCCTGGATGAAGAGATCACCAAACGCAGAAGCTGGATAAGCCAGGACCAAGAGAAAGCGAAAGCGACACCGTTTCGCCAAGAAGCGAATCGATACGCGACCTGTCGAGGAGCACGAACGCATTCATGAAGACCTAAATGCGAAGTTCGAATCTGCCGAAGACGCGGTACGTGCCATCCAAGAACAGGTTTCCTCGATCGAGAATCAAATGCTCCGAACCTGAACGCCCTCACGTGTGCAGTTTTTTGTCCTGGTGCAGGGGATTTGCGGGTTGCGAAACGGTGAAACACGCTGGGACCGTCGAGAATCTCGGTCGGCGGCCCCGGCGATCTGGACCCGGAAGTACCCTACTTGGTAAGCACAGTGGGCTAAATTAAAACTAACGTGCCGCCGACCAGTGACTGTCAAAATCAAACCAAATCCAGAGCAGCTAAGCCAGCTTCTCCGCTGCGCAGAACTCGATAGCGGAAAACTGGCGGATCTGGTTATTCACCTTGGGCAACTCTCTGAGACACCCCTTGTTCCTGAACATCTGCTTAGCGAACTAAAGACGCTGCTTAGTGAAGAAGATGCGGAGCTTTTGCTGTCGCAGATCCTCTCGCTCAGCATGCTGGTTCGGGTAAGTGAGTCGAAGTCCGTTGATGTTATGAAGGCGTTGCGAGTCGCAATGTCCAGTGAAGATCAGCAGGCCGAATGGGACTCGATTGCAGGATCAATGCAGGGCCTAGTTGACTCTACGCCCGTACGTCTTGTGACGAAGGCAATGAGTTGAGCTACGATTATGCGAACGTTCTTCGGAAGGCACGGATCATTACTGATTTACGGCCTCTCTTCGATGACGACGGAGAAAAGGTCGAGGGTGGCGTGGTTACCCATACGTTGCGCGTTGCATACTCCAGCGACGACGGGGGGCACGAAGTAAGCCTGCACTCGACTTAAAGGATGCTGAGAAGCTTCATGAGCAATGCAAGCGAGCAATTAAGAAAGCAAACACGATCAAAGATGAGTTTGTTCAATCGACCGGAAACCATGTCTGATATCTGGTGAATCGGAGAAACGCGATGAATAGCTTAACTATCAGTCCACGAGAATTTATCCAACAGGTGCGTCAACTCGAAGACGAAGTCAGTAGCACCGACGACCAGAAGGCCTGGTACTGGAGATCCGCTCTTCGCAACTCACGAATGCAAGCATTGGCCAATTGGCCACAGCGGGTACTACTATCCGGAATTCGTGAAGCAACCATGGACGCTGCTGAAACTGAATCAAAAGATCGGTGAAACGAAAAAACGAGCTAGTCGGTGGCTACGTTCGACGCGAACCAAATCGACTAGCAGCGACGATGTGAGAGTATTCGCCAAGTTGCCGAGCCCCGACGTAAAGGCGTTTGATGTCTTTGTGACTGCTGTTTCGCGCGAAGCATCTAAGACTGGTGTCACGTGGAACAAGATTTTTGCGTATACCGACTTTGACGCAATGCCGCTCTATATATCGATTCTGACCCTCGCTGCAACGGAAGAGGAGAACGTTAACCTCCCAGCTCGGCGAGTATTCGTCGAGCGGTGCCGGCCGTTCCATACGAGCCAGTGGGAATGGTGGACGGTTTGATAGAAATCGTTCAAGAGAAAACTCAATCAGTTCCGCGGCGGGAGCAGTACCTACGTACTGCCCACATGGTTGCGTGTTTGGAAGAGCAAACCGCGACCAAAGACTACTTCAAGGCAGCCATTGCGTTTGAGGAGCTGGGTGACATTCGATCGGGCGCTTCGCTTTGTGTTTACCGAAACACGCGTTATCGCTTGAGAGATGGCCAGACGAAAGAACTCGATGAAGACATGCGGACCTTCGATATCAACGAAGCGGGTATCGACACCATGCTTGCGGTTCTAACTGCCACCGCACCAATCAAATCGAGCTTGCCTAGTCGCAAAGCACTCTATCGAGGAATACGCCGAACGCTCAAGAAGCGTGGTCAGCTGGAACCAGGACTGCTCGACGGTCTGAAGTAACAAATCATGGATCGGGTTCATCGACAAGCGGATAAATCGGTTGACCAACTTCGGCACGTCGCTGTTGTGATTCGTGAAGTAGGCGATCCCGGTGGCGACCAGCGACATGCCGGTATTACTTATCGGGTCGACGAGTCTGGTCCAATTCAGTTTTTGCACTTGGGCTGGCATTGCCAATTGACCCAGCAAGGTCATTTATCGAGCAAGTACTTTTGGGTCGATCCGCAAGTTCCGAAAGCGAGACTTCGACAACTTGCTGCAATCTGCGAGGATATTGCTCACGCAAATCTCGTTGAGCAAATTCCGTATTCGTTCGGCACTCCTATTAACGCGTTCGACGAGCGTACGAAAAAGTTCCTACTTGGCCCGACAACAACCGGTTTAACGTGCGCAGTTTTGTGCTGGCGGTTTTTGAACGAGCTCAACTGCGGCTGGCCCATTACATGGGTTGGGCTGCCAGACTCCAGATGACATCCGTTGGCAGCAAAACGTTCTTGACGCGTTGCGAAATGATACACGCGTCTCGCCGGAGCACATAAACGCGGTCGAACGCGAGGTTGGAAACTCCGTCCGGTATCGTCCCGAACAAGTTGCCAGCGTTGCGGCGATACGAAAACGGCGACCTGTTAAGTATCGCTATGCCAAGAGCCTCGGACGTGAAATCGTGCGTTTTCTTCGGGTGAACCGCCCGTCGAGGAGTTCAGATGTCGCGTTGGGACCGTTTGCTTGACCGGCTTGGGTTGGCGTAATCAGGTTCTCGCCCTGGTTACTTTGTCTTCGCCTTTCGCCTTGATGTTTTCTTTTTCGTGTCAGGCTTGGCGCGGATGCGTTCGAGCAGCACGCTCGCCGGTTCCTCGTTCGGATCCTGTGGGACGAGTTCGCCTCGGAATGCCTTTGCTAAAAGTGCGGTGGCCATACGATCTGTTCGCTTCGATGCGGCTTCCAAACTGGCCTCGACTCTGTCTGCAAGCAACATAAATTCACTGACACGTCGCGCTATTTCTCTTTGCTCAGGAAGAGAAGGCAAGGGTGCGATCCGCGTAATGCGCGTGATTTTCGAGGGTGATTTTCGGGATTGCTATTTATGAAAAAGAGGCTTCCTGCGCAAAATGTTGGTGCCAAAACTAACAACAGCACAAAGTAACCTCATGGATGGTCAGCTTACCCTTGGAACCCCTGCGGATGCAACCCGAGAACCCAGTATTCGCGACACAATAGAGAGTGAATAGATAAAGCGAAGGCCAAGTTGGTCTCCCTCGTTGATCGTTTCGTGAAGGCCGATGTCAGTCCTTCAACGACTCTGGATTTTGAAGAAACCCTTGCAGCGACCGTCCGTGAGTTGGGGCGTGAGGTTGAGCAGGTGGCGTTCAATGCCATCGAACCCGAAGACCCTCCGAAATGCCGGGAACGGTCACGTATCGAGATCGTACTTATCGCCGACTCTCTGATAAAACCTTCAACCGCGAGATCGTCACTCCGTTTGGGCGAATCGAATTAGAGCGTGCGTTATCGTCAAGGGGTAGTCAGGCCGAACAATATTCCCTCTCGAAATCGCGTTAGGAATTGAAATGGGCTTTACGCCTTCGGCGGCAGACATCGCTGGGAGACAGTTCGCCACTGCTGGAAGTTCTCAAGGGAGAACCATCGTTGCGATCAACGAGCGAACTGGGGCCAAGATTGGCAATGAGAAACTCCGCAATTTGGTTCGCTCGTTGGCGATTGATAGGACATGCCGTTGAGTTCGATTGGTCATGGGAAGGAGCCATTGCGTTTCGTCCCTTGCTGCTGAAGGAGTTTGAGGACTCGGAAGCGACATCCTTTGAGAATGGCTCGATCGATCCCGATATCGATGATTCGATTGTCTGGAGCGGCGAAGTGTTGGAAGTTGATGAGGCCACGGGACGTATCTTCGTTGTTGTCGCAAATCCTGAACATCCACCACGACGCGGGTCGTTTTATGTGCGTCCCTTTGAGTTCCTTCAGTTTCTGGACCGTATCTTTAATGAACCAGAGTTTACGGATGCCCAGTCGGTTTTGTCAGAAAGACTGTTGGCTGCTGAGGGAAATGTTCATCCGCCAGCGGTCGGTGCAAGCGCGGTTGGCCTAAATCCACTGAAAGATTGGTGGCGGAAATCTTGGAGTGTTTTGTGGGGGCCTCCTGGTACTGGAAAAACTTGACGACTGGCCAACAAGTTGCTGCGGTACTCGAAGACCCGACCGAACGCATCTTGGTTGTCTCCACAACGAATCGTGCGACCGACGCCGTCGCGATTTCAATCGGCAAGGCGGCTCGGCGACAAACAAAGTGCTGGCGAAGATGTTCGCCGACAGCACACTTCGCTCGGCAAACGGTTTGTTCATTTCGCCGTTCAAGGCACAAGCAAAGTTGATTCATTCATTCTTCGCAAAGCATGCAATGGAGTCATGGATGGCTTCGACCGTCCATAGCCAACAGGGATCGGAAGCGGACATCGTTATCTTCGACTCCGTCAACACATATCCTCACGATTGACTTTTGTCCCGAGATTGGTGTTAAAAAGCTGCTGGCACAACGGAAACCAAACGACGATTGCACCGAGCCGCTTTTCCTCGACCATGACATCTTTTGTTAGGTCGGTGCGTATGCGTCGACATTACATTGCAGACTTCATCGCCATTTCGATAATCTCGGCAATATGGTGAGGGTGTCGGTGTGTGAGTTGTTTGATCTGTTGTTGACAACTGAAGCCGTTGGCGATGATTAATGTATCGTCGCTGGCTTCTTGCACCGCTTGCAATAACCCTTGCTTTGCGACTTGGACGCTGACATCGTAGTGATCGGCGGCGAAGCCAAAGGAGCCAGCCATACCACAACAGGTGGTCTGCACAATCTGATAGTCCAATTCCAATTCCTTCATCACGGAGACTTCCGCATCCATGTGGATGATCGATTTGTGGTGGCAATGGCCATGCACGACAGCTTTTCGGTGGAGCTTTGGCAAGGCGTGTTTACGCAATTGTAGGAATTCGCTGAGCAGAAAGGTTTGACGCGAAAGCCGCCTGGCATCCGCGTCGTGGGGCAACAGATTCGTCAACTCGTCACGGAAAACCGCAATGCAACTCGGTTCGATTCCAATAATGGGAATCCCCGCGACGATCTGCGGACGCAAGATCTCGATGGTTTGCAGGAGCAGCTTGCGGGCCGTTGTCAGCATTCCCCAGTCGTATAGTGGTCGACCGCAGCAAAGGACTCGCGAGGGCAACTCGACATCGTACCCGAGCTTTCGCAACACGTGAGTCGACGCGATGGCGGCATCGGTGTTAAGAAAGTTGTTGAAAGTATCGGGCCACAGGATCACCTTTGAACCGGAATAGGTTTGTCGCGATCCGGCGGGATGCAGTCGATGCCTATGTGCGTCATCGGCATAGCTGTCGGTTTGAAATCGAGGCACGTGTTCGTGTTGAGTCGTTAGCGAGGCCATCGATTTGTCAGCCTCCGGTCGAGCCGTTTCGGAATCGTTCCGAGGAGTTGTCTCAAACCAGTTGCGAAACGTCTGATGAGCAAATGTCGGCATCGATCGTTGCTGTGCGATGTTTGCCGACCATTTCGCGAACATATTGAATGGTTTGGTTGTCGCGAAGAAGTTGACGACCTTTGGCATCTTCGACGCCAGCCTCGCCCACCAGTAGATCCATCCCATCGCGTATGCCTGGCGCGGTCGTAAGCGACGATGGTAGTAGTGCGAGTAGAACTCGGCTTTGTAAGTCGCCATGTCGACGTTGACGGGACACTCGTGTTTGCAACCTTTGCAAGCCAAGCACAAGTCCAGTGCCTTACGAACGGACTTATCTTTCAATCCTTTGGGCAAAACGTCCCCTTGCAACATCTCGAAAAGGATTCGCGACCGTCCCCGTGTTGAATGTTCTTCCTCACGAGTCGCCATGTAACTCGGGCACATCACGCCTCCCTGATCACGTCTGCATTTTCCCACCCCAACGCAGCGGTTGACCGCGTTGGCGAATGAACCACCATCGCTAGGAAACTGGAAGACGGTCTCCACTTTCGCGGGTCGATAGTGTTTGGGGCCATGACGCAGGTTCTGACTTGGCGCGTACGGATCAACGACTTTGCCGGGATTCATTCGATTCGTGGGATCAAAGATCGCTTTAAACTTTCCGAACGCCTCGACCATCCGATCTCCGTACATCTTTGTTAGCAGCGCAGCGCGTGCTTGCCCGTCTCCGTGTTCCCCCGATAACGATCCCCGATGTTTGATGACCAAGTCGGCGGCACGATCGATAAATCGGAGATAATGCTGGATACCCGGTTCGGTTTGTAAATCGAACGTGATTCGACAATGGATGCAGCCTTGTCCAAAGTGGCCGTAAAGGGCGCAGTCGTAATCGAATTCGTCGAGAAGCTGACGGAATTCTCGTAGATACTTACCGACGTTTTCAGGTGCGACCGATGCGTCCTCCCAGCCTGGGTGCGCTTCGTGCATGGCGGGGACATGAGCTGTCGCACCCAATCCCGATTCGCGAACTTGCCACAGCTTCTCTTCTTCCCAGCGATCCTCGAACAGTTTGATGGACGGCGGATCATCCATTCGCTTGAGGTCTGCGATGAGCCCGCTTGCCGCCGCGTTTGCCTGTTCTTTGGATTCGTCACCAAACTCGACCAACAGCCATCCCGATCCGTCCGGCAGCAGATCGACATCGTCTGGATGTAGACCTTTTTGCTTCATGTAGTCAACCAACCGATCGTCGATTCCCTCCAGCCCAACCGGCTTGTGACGCATGATTTGCGTCACATGATCGCCAGCCTCATAAACGGTCGGATAACCTAAAACGACAAGCGTTCGATGTGATCTGGCCGGGATCAGCTTCACCGTGGCCTCAAGCACAGCGACACATGTACCTTCCGTCCCAACCAATGCCTGGGCGATATTGAACGTCTGTTCGGGTAACAGGGCGTCGAGATTGAAGCCGGAAACCCGGCGCGGAATACCGGGATATCGCGTGCGAATCTCGGTCTGGTAGTGTTCGCTTAATTCACGGAGTGCTCGATAGATCTCAGCTTGCCCCCCTCCAGCCGACACGATCGCCGCGTAGGATGCATCATCGGTTGCGCCGGCGGTGAAACGCGTACCATCGTAGGTTAAGACATCGAGGGAATGGACATTGTGCCGAGTCAGAGGACCTGGTCCGTAGAGGTCGGCCAAAACACTATGGATACCGCACGAGTTGTTGCCGATCATTCCACCGAGCGTGTTGTGGTTGTGGGTCGCCGGATCAGGCCCAAAAGTCAATCCGTGCCTGGCCGCTTCATCGCGAAGCGTATCCAGCTTGCAACCCGGTTGGACCCGAGCAAGACGTTCATCGGGATCAATCGAGATCACCTTGTCCATATACTTGGAATAGTCAATCACGACCGCCACATTGCAGCATTGTCCGGCTAAGCTCGTGCCGCCCCCGCGCGAAGTGATCGGTGCGCCGAACTTGCGGCATGCGGCGAACGTTTTAATGACGTCATCCGCCGATTCGGGAACGACGACTCCGATGGGAATTTGACGATACTTCGATGCGTCCGTTGAATAGGTCGCGCGTGTTCCATGATCGAAACGCACCTCGCCGCTGACGGTACGATTGAGTTCGTTGATCAGGTTGTGAACGTATTGGGGATTCGATACGGTTTGTTCGGTTTGCATCGGAAGTATCCGGCCCTCATCATTCAAGAGCTTGAGAGATTGATTCGGCACCAGCCGAAACCAGAGTGATCTTGGGGCGGCCGGATCATGCCATGTTCGGGTTCTCGAAAGCCGCCTAGAATTCCTCGTTCGATTTGGACATGGTCGTGAAAGTATTCAATGTGTCGTAGTCCGGGAACAACGCAGCCCAAATGCGCATGGAGCGCCGGAGCGCAGTGACTCGACAGCGGAACATGAAACGCCTCGGCCAAAGTGGCCACCTGCAGAAATCCCGTCACGCCACCGCATCGGGTTGCGTCGGCTTGGAGAACATCAACGGCACCAGCCGAAAGCATTCGCAAAAAGTAGTCGTTGTGATATCCGTACTCTCCGGCGGTTATCTCCATTCCGGGAATGTTTGCGTCACGATTCAATCGCAGCCCAACAAGATCATCCGAAGAGACGGGTTCCTCGAACCATGTCACACCAAGCTTACTGAACTCCACTGCGAACTGAATCGCTTGCTTCCGGTCGTATGCACCATTGGCGTCAACATACAAGTCCGCATCGCCAATCGCATCGCGAACGACACCAACCCGACGCAGATCTTCTGGTGGGTTGCGTCCGACCTTCATCTTGACGCGGTTGATGCCCCCTTTGACCCACCGCGACATTTGTTCAATCAGTTCGTTGTCGGTGTAGGAAGTGAAACCTCCGCTACCGTAGACGGGTACATTCTCGCGCACGCGACCAAGCAAATCGACGAGGGGCACGCCAAGCAACTTCGCCTTCAAATCCCACAGCGCTATGTCGATTGCGGAAATCGCGGTCGACGCGATGCCGGGGCGACCGAGATTGCGAATTTCCTTGACCATCGCCTGAAAATGATTTCGCACGGACATTGGATCGCCGCCGAGCAACAGCGGCTTCATTTTTCCATCGATCAACTTTGCTGCGGCCGCGTCGCTGTATGTATAACCCCAGCCGGTTTGCTCACCAGCGGTGACTTCGACATGCACCATCGTGGTTGAGTCCCAGCACAGTGTTCCGTCGCACTCGGGGCGCTGCGTCGGATGGCGGTCGCTGGCGACTTTAACACTTTCGATCGTGAGAGCATTCATTTTGGCGAATCAAGATAGGTAATCATGGTCGGGCCGTCGGATGGAGTGAATTGGGACTGTAATTGCGGAATGCCGTTAGCATCGGGCCAGCGATAACGGTGGATGTTTCTCCGAACACCTGAACCAGAAGCTTTTTAGTCAGTATGCGGAACAAAACTGTCAACCGTTTCATGGAACGCCCGCTTGATCATTGCCAGCCGATCAGGATCCCCTTTGGCGATGGAAGACATAAAGTTGATCGCCTGTTCAATGGTGATGTGCGGTGGCAAGCACGCGATTTCCGGATCCGTGATCGCTTCGACAACAACGGGACGATCAGCCCGCAGCGCTTCGTCCCATGTCGACGCGATCTGGTCGGGATTGTCCATCCGTAAGCCCTTCAGTCCCAGACTTTCGGCGTAGCTGGCAAAGGGGAAGTCGGGCACAAACTGAGATTCTTCAAATTTCTTGCATCCGCTTATGACTCGCATTTCCCAAGTCACTTGATTCAGGTCGCCGTTGTTGAGAACGAGAACGAGCAACCGAGGATCGCTCCACTGCTTCCAGTATCGTGAAATCGTGATCAAGCCATTGATTCCCAACATTTCCATCGCACCGTCACCAACCAGTGCGATGGCGGGTCGATCGGGCCAACAGAATTTGGCGGCGATGGCGTAAGGAACGCCGGGACACATTGTCGCCAGTGAACCCGACAGCGATCCCAACATTCCCTGGCGAAGCCGAATATCTCGCGCATACCAATTGGCGGCCGAACCGGAATCAGCCGCGATGATGCAGTTGTCCGGAAGCTTCGGAGACAGTTCGTAAAACACGCGCTGAGGATTGATTGGACTTCCGTCATTCATCGCGCGTGCTTTGAGCACCTCGTTCCAGTCCGCGATCTCCCGCTCGATGTTGTCTCGCCAACCGCGGTCTTTTTTACGACGGATCATCGGAATCAATTCCGACAACGTCTCTCTCGCATCGCCGACCAGCGGGACATCCATGGGATACCGAATCGAAAGCATTTTGGCATCGATGTCGATTTGCACTCCCTTGACGCTGCCTGGCTTTGGCAGAAACTCCGCGTAGGGAAATCCGCTTCCGATCATCAGCAACGTGTCACATCGCTGCATCAGATTCCAACTTGGTTCCGTACCAAGCAGCCCGATCGATCCAACGACACCCGGATGATCATCGGGCAAGACGGCTTTTCCGAGCAACGCTTTCGCGACACCAGCCCCAAGCAGATCGGAGATCTCCGCAACTTCTTGCGTCGCATTCATCGCACCAGCACCGACGAGTATCGCGATCTTCTCACCTTCATTCAAAAGATCTGCAGCGGCTTGCAGATCCCGCTGATAGGGAACAACGCGCGGCTCGCGGTATCCGACTCCCGATTCAACACAACCATGCACGCGATCGGGCTCTTCAAATGCAAGTTCTTGCACATCGTTGGGAATAATGATGCAGGTTACACATCGTCGCGACTCGGCGATGCGAATCGCGCGATCGATTAAATGACGAATCTGCGCCGGGTCGTTGCATTGGTGAACGTACTCGCCCGCGACATCCTTGAACAAGGAAATCAAGTCGACTTCTTGTTGGTAAGACCCACCGAGAGCCATCCGCGCTTGCTGACCGACGATGGCGACGACGCTCTGGTGATCCATCTTCGCGTCGTAAAGTCCGTTGAGCAAATGAATCGCACCGGGTCCCGATGTCGCCATGCAAACACCGACTTCACCAGTGAATTTGGAATGCGCGCACGCCATGAAAGCGGCCATTTCCTCATGCGCCACGCGTACCAATTCAAAGCCGTCCTCGTTGCCGTTCTTGGACGAATCCGAATGCATGAAGCGGTCCATCGCGGTGAACAGTCCGTTGGCTCCATCACCGGGAAAACCATAGACACGATGGATTCCCCACTGATGCAAACGTTGAAAAACGAAATCGGAAACGGTTTGGCTCATCTTCATAGTCCGTTGCTGGAGGCGTTGAATGTCTCACGACGGGTCGGCAATTCGTATGCCGAGAGTTGACGAAATTCCGCATCCGACATGGACTTGGAGGATGTGCTACGGCTTTTGGATTAAGCGGCGGTCGAGCGTGTCGCTTGGTGTAAAAGTTGCTGGAGTCCGTGTCTATGTGAGCCGGTGAAGGTGAGCGCGTCGTCGCGATGCGGTCGGTCTCCCATTTGTCAAACCTAAAGGTGAAAGGGAAAGGAACATGTCCAATGAAGTCAAGGAACTCGTTGATGAGAACATCGTTGAGGTGGGGCTGTCCGGAAAATTGACCCATGAAGATTACGAAGCATTCGTTCCTGTGCTCGAGCAGAGGATCAAGCAAGTCGGCAAGATTCGTCTGCTCGTGGTCATGCCGGACTTTCATGGCTGGTCGACCGCCGCGTTGTGGGACGATCTGAAGTTCGACTTCAAGCACTACAGCGATATCGAGCGATTGGCGCTGGTGGGAGACGCCAGATGGGAAAGCGGCATGGCGTTGTTTTGTAAGCCGTTTACATCGGCGACGGTGAAATATTTTGAAATTTCCGAACTCGAAGTCGCACGCCAATGGATCGCCCAATGACCACCAAGGATCGTGTTCACCGACGTCCGGTTGTGGTCATTACCGGAGCATCGGCGGGAATTGGCCGCGCGGCGGTTCGCAAATTCGCGCGGGCTGGCTACGACGTGGGACTCATCGCTCGAGGCGAATCGGGACTTCGCGCCGCCGCGTGCGAAGTTGAACAACTGGGTGGTCGGGCGCTGGTCCTGTCGCTCGACGTGGCCGATGCGGAAGCCATCGAGTCGGCGGCCGAACGTGTCGAACGAGAGCTTGGTACGATCGATGTGTGGGTCAACAACGCCATGGCTTCGGTCTTCTCTCCGATCTCCGAGATGAAGCCTGAGGAGTTCCGACGGGTGACCGAGGTGACGTATTTGGGTTACGTCTACGGGACGCTTGCGGCCCTGAAGCGAATGCGAGAGCGAAATCGCGGAACGATTGTCCAGGTCGGATCGGCACTCGCTTACCGCAGCATTCCGTTGCAATCAGCCTACTGCGCGGCCAAACATGCGATTGTCGGATTCACGGATTCGCTGCGGTGCGAGTTGATGCACGAGCGCAGCAAAGTGCATGTGACGGTTGTCCAAATGCCCGCCGTCAATACGCCTCAGTTTGGTTGGGTGAAGTCACGTTTGCCGAACAAGGCGCAGCCCGTCCCGCCCATCTATCAGCCGGAAGTTTCCGCCGATGCGATCTACTTCGCCGCGCGACACCGTCGGCGTGAGGTCTGGGTCGGTGCCTCGGCGGTCAAGGCGATCATGGGCCAAAAGATCGCGCCCTGGTTTGCGGATTGGTATCTGGCGAGGAACGGGTTTTCTTCGCAGCAAACATCCGAAGCGGAGGACCGCGGGCGCGGCGACAATCTGTGGTCCCCCGTCGACGGTGAAAGCGGTGACGACTTTGGCGCGCACGGTCGATTCGACAGCCGGGCCAGCTCGACGTGTCCGATGCTGGCCGTGTCGAAAGCCAGACCCGCATTGCAGTGGATCGGTGCGGCGGGAATCGGGCTCTTGGCGATCGCCTATTTGACCAAAGGTGGAAATCGAGATGGCGGTGCAAGTTTGAATCGACGGCATGGCTTGTTCGACCACGCGAATCGGGGAGAGCGATGAGCGGCGACGCGTTTGGGCATCCAGGTATCGAACCGCGTTGGACGCGAAGTGATAAGGAGGCGATTGTATGCGCATACAGTACCGCCAGTCCGATTTGGGCGAGTCTGAATTCGGGCATCGTCACCGAAGTGTATTTTCCCACCATCGATTCTCCGCAAATTCGAGACTTGCAATATTTGATTACCGATGGTGAAACGTTCTTTCATGACGAAAGACGTGACACGGAAAAATCAATTGAAGGGCTGGATGGCGAATCGCTGTCATACCGAATGCTTAATCGTGATCCCGAAGGTCGGTACGCCATTGAAAAACAGATCCTCACCGCGCCCCACGCTGCTTGCCTGTTGATTCGCACTCGGATCACGGTTCATAAGGATTGGAGGGACCGACTTCGGTTCTTCGCCCTACTCGCACCGCACCTGAATATCGGCGGATACGGCAACACGGCGAAACTGATTCGCAGGCATGGACGGTTGATACTGTCGGCGCACCGCGACGGAAAAGCTTTGGCGATGGATTGTTCATGCGGTTTCAAGCGAGGATCGTGCGGATTTGTTGGTCAATCGGATGGCTGGACGGACCTTCACGACAATCTGCAAATGGACTGGGAGTTCGACCGCGCCGAAGATGGCAATGTCGCATTGATCGGAGAGATCGACCGCCGCGCGGGGGACGAGTTCACGTTGGGGCTTGGCTTTGGCTATCACCCGCACGGCGCGATCGTGGCCCTGACCGAATCGCTGGCGATTCCCTTTGAGACACAGCGAAAGAACTTCGTGGCGCAGTGGGCTCGCGCTTTCGACGACCGCGACGATTCACTTGCCGACGTCTCTCAAGACGGCGGTGCGTTGTTTCGATTGAGCCATCGATTGTTGCTGGCGCATGAAGACAAGATCTACAAAGGCGCCACCATCGCATCGCTGAGCATCCCGTGGGGAAATGCCCGGTCGGATGAAGATCTCGGAGGATACCATCTCGTTTGGCCGCGCGACGCGGTTCATTCGGCGACTGGATTGATGGCCGCCGGCGAACTCGCTACTCCCCTTCGTTCTTTGATCTACTTGGCATCGCTGCAGAATGAAGATGGCGGGTTCCCGCAGAACTGCTGGATCGACGGACGTCCCTATTGGAAAGGGGTCCAGTTGGACGAAGTCGCGTATCCCGTGTTGCTGGCTTGGCGACTGAAACAAGCCGAAGCGTTACAGCAGTTCGACCCGTATCCGATGGTGCGTAGCGCGGCGATCTACTTGATTCAAAATGGTCCAGCGACACCTCAAGAACGATGGGAGGAGGCGAGCGGTTTCTCGCCGTCCACGCTGGCGGTACATATCGCGGCACTCGTATGCGCGGCGGACTTCGCCGAACATCGTGGCGAAGACGCATGGAGCCGGTACTGCTTGGATTACGCCGACTTCTTGGAACAGCACATCGAACGCTGGACCGTCACCAATCAAGGCGTTTTGATGCCGGAGGAAACGCGACACTACATCCGCATTCTTCCAGTCGATCCGTCCAAGAAGATACGACCGAGCGATCCAGACAATGAACGCTTTTGTCTCTCCGGCCTCCCAGCGGACCAGCAAAATTGTTTCGCCGCGAAGGAGATCGTGGATGCCGGGTTCTTGCAGTTGGTTCGCTTCGGCATTCGTCAACCCAACGATGAATTGATCGAGGCCTCCTTGCGCGTCGTGGATCATGTCTTGAAGGTGGAAACCCCCGGTGGACCTTGCTGGCATCGCTACAACCACGACGGCTACGGGCAACGAAGCGATGGAGGACCAAGAATCGATTCGGGAATCGGCCGAGCATGGCCGTTGCTGACTGGCGAAAGAGGCATCTACGAAATGTCCGCCAACCGCGATGTCCAGCGATATGTTGCCGCCATGGAGTTCTTCGCTGGCCCCACGGGATTGCTGCCCGAGCAGGTTTGGGATCAACCCGAAACGCCCAGCGATCGATTAAGCTTCGGCAAGGGAATCGATTGTGCCACCCCTCTGTGTTGGGCGCATGCGGAGTATATCCGTCTGCTTCGAGGATTGCGCGACGGAAAACCGTTCGATCGCATCGATATCGTGCATCAACGTTACTGCGCGACGGATCGTTCATCACGAACCCGGTATGAGATTTGGAAGTTTGACAGCCAACCAGCGTCCCTGCGACGCAACGAAACGCTGCGCGTTCAAACACAAGCTCCCTTTCGATTGCGCTACACGGACAGCAACTGGCAAACGGAGCATGAGTGCCAATCCCAATCGCCTGGATACGACCTCCACTATGTCGACATCGTGACCGACCGATCCACAGGCGACCGCATCGAGTTCACGTTTTGGTGGCCAAGCGAAGAACGTTGGGAGGGAAGTGATTACCAAATCGAAGTCGAAAACTAATGGATCACGATGCCGCAGTTATTCTCACGATCGAGCGATACCATTTTTCGTGCCGTGTTCATTGGCTTGCTTGTTGTCGTTTGCGGAGTTGTCGGAACGATGTTCGCACTGGCGCGTTCCTCTTACTTGACTGGAAAGGACATCACGGTTGAGCAGCCGATTCCGTTCAGTCATCGGCACCATGTAGCGGACATTGGCATCGATTGTCGCTATTGCCATCGAGGTGTCGAAACATCGGCCCACGCCGGCATCCCGTCGTCGCAGATTTGTATGAACTGCCACCGCAAACTTTGGAACCACAGTGAAATGCTCAAACCGGTACGCGTCAGCTATCGAGAAGATAAGCCGATCGCATGGAATCGAGTTCACGACCTGGCCGATTACGTCTATTTCAATCACAGCATTCACATCGCCAAGGGGATCGGCTGCTATGAATGCCACGGGCGTATCGATCAGATGCCACTGACACGGCAGGCTCACACCTTGACGATGGGTTGGTGCCTGGAATGCCATCGCAGTCCGATCGAGCACGTGCGACCAACGGAATTCATTTTCGTCCCGCAACCCTTGTCCGAATTGGTCGGTGGGAACGAAGATCTCGAAGCGTTGCAACACGAACTTGCTGAATCGTACCACCTTCGCCGCAAAACAGATTGTTATACATGTCATCGATGAAGAAACATCTTGCCCTACCGATCGTCGAAGCGAAACCCGCTGCAAACTGGTGGCGGACACTGGAGGAACTCTCTGGAGACGATTCATGGCGGGTCTGTTTGGAGCGTGAGTTTCCCCCGGATGCGGATGAACCGTCCGCTTCATCGCGACGAGACTTTATGCGATTGATGGCCGCGTCCTTACTCTTGGCGGGCGCATCGGGTTGCGAATTCACACAGCCTCGGGAAAAGATTGTTCCGTCGGCGAGATTGCGAGACTTCGCTCCACCAGGCGGAGCGACGTTCTTCGCCACGGCAATGGACTTCGCCGGCTGTGCGGTCGGTTTGACTGTCGAAACGCGAGACGGTCGTCCCATCAAAGTAGAAGGGAACCGGATGCACCCGAGCAGCCTTGGCGCGACCGGTGTGTTTCAACAAGCCGCCACGCTCGACCTGTATGATCCCGATCGACTGCGTGTCCCGCTGCATGAAGGCAACCTGATTACTCTCGAAGCAGTGCGGAAAATGCTCGCGGAATTGGCGGATCAATGCGACGACGACCAGGGGGAATCCCTGTCGATCGTCATCGGAACAACGACGAGCCCCACCGTGCGGCGACTGTTGGATGAAATGGTTTCTCGGTGGCCCAAAGCACGATGGTCAGCGGTGAACGCTTTCCAGACATATGGGCAGACCGCATCTGTCCACGATTTGTCCAAGGCGACATCGATTGTGTCTGTGGAAGCCGACTTTCTCGGGGCTCGCGATTGGCCTCCGGTCTACATTCGTCAGTACGCCGACGCGCGGCGGATCGTCGGTTCCACGAACGATCAATCCATGGTTCGATTGTTCTCCTTAGCTTCGACTCCGTCGCTCACGTCCGCCAAAGCCGATCATTCCTTATCGGTCGCGCCTTCCTGATTGCGTCTGTGCTGCGTTCGATAGCGGAAAAACTGGGTTTGGAATCAAACTCGACTGGCGTCGATGAACCGCGACCGCGCGGAGGCCATCTTCATTCCGTTGTCGATAACTTCGCGAAAATCGTCGCGCACGACTTGCGAACCGCGGGGAAAAGTCACTGGTGATCGTTGATCGTCGAATGCCCCACGTCATTCATGAATTGGCGGATCGGATCAATCGGCATCTCGGCGCGATTGGTTCGACGGTTCGGCGAATCGATTCCCCCGTGGTGCGAAATGACCAACTGCCGCAATCGAGTCGAAACGTTATTGTGCTTGGAGACGAATCCGCATTGTTGGATTCGGTTCAGAATATCATCCAACAGTCGCAACGCTCGGTGGTTTTGGCAAGCCACAAGAATCGAAACGCGATCTCGGCAACGTGGCTTGTGCCCGAATCACATTTCATGGAAACGTGGAGCGACGCCCGGGCTCACGATGGAACGGCATCCGTTGTCCAACCGATGATCTCGCCGCTTTACAAAAGCATGAGTGCCGTCGAGGTCCTGTCAGCGTTGATGAACGATGCCGAATCGGGCTACGATTCGGTGCGGAAAACTTGGACGATGAACGATGCGGAATGGGAAACCGTTCTCGCCAACGGCGTAATTCCCAATACCGCGTTCGAGCAAACATCCGAAAGCGAAGCAGAGCCTGCGGGCATTGATCGACCTTCCGAAGGATACAACCGCCCCGCGGTGCCGCGATCCGATGAGACGATCGTCGAACTTCAGTTCCTCCCTGATCCATCGGTATGGGACGGGCGGTTCGCCAACAATGGTTGGTTGCAGGAGTTGCCCAAACCGTTGACACACGTTGTTTGGGACAATCCGGCATGGATCGCTCCCGCCGACGCGGCGAATCTGAAACTGCAAAATGGCGACTTAGCTCGACTCTCCGCTGGAAAGCGGGCGATTGAAATTCCGGTTTGGATTGTTCCAGGCCACGCCCAAGGTTGTGTCACGTTATTTCATGGTTATGGTTTGGGTCACGCTGGCCGAGTCGCACGGGAGACAGGTTTTGATGTCGGTCCATTACTTGGATCTCAGCGAGCAACGATCACAAACCTTCACCACAGTGCGAAGATCGTCACTACTCAGCATCATCAAGCAATGTCGGGACGACACCTCGCACGATCGGGAAGCTTGAATGCCTATCTCGATCATCCGGCCCATCCCGAGTTTGCTCATCCGGCATCGCCTCTTCCCGAAGCGAATCTGCATCCCGCCTGGAGCGATGACGGACACAAGTGGGGCATGACCATTGATTTGACCGCCTGCGTTGGTTGCTCGGCATGTGTTCTCGCCTGCCAGGCGGAGAACAACATCCCCGTCGTGGGCAAAACGCAGTGTGATATGAATCGGCACATGCACTGGATTCGTGTCGATACCTATTACAAAGGAAGTGCGGACCTGCCCGATCAAACGCTGCATCAACCCGTTCCCTGCATGCATTGCGAGTTAGCGCCTTGCGAAGTGGTTTGTCCCGTCGCGGCGACAAGCCACAGCGATGAAGGGTTGAATCAGATGGTTTACAACCGCTGCATCGGAACGCGGTACTGCAGTAACAACTGTCCTTACAAGGTCCGCCGCTTCAACTTTCACGATTACTCCAATGACTTCGTCGATACGCCGGTGATGGAACTGCTGTCCAATCCGGAAGTCTCTCTGCGAAGTCGCGGTGTGATGGAGAAATGCACGTACTGCGTCCAGAGAATCGAGAATGCTCGCATCGCCCGCTCCATTGAAGGGGATACACTCCGCGATGGCGATATTCGAACCGCATGTCAAAGCGTTTGCCCCTCCGCCGCGATTCGTTTCGGGGACCTCAACGATCCGAAAAGTGAGGTTGCGATCGCGGCTAAGCATCCGCTGAACTATTCATTGCTGGAGGAGATCAACACCAAGCCGAGGACAACGTACTTGGCGGAGGTGAACAATCGCATTTCGTGAAAGCCATGTCCGGTAAACTACTTCCCCACGACGCCACCTACGAATCGGTTACCTCCGCGGTCACCGGGATGACGCTGCGCCGAAAGACCCATCGAGGATGGTGGTTCGGTTTCTTTCTGGGGTTGATGTTGCTGAACATCCTGCTGATTTCCATCGGTTGGTTGTTTGCATTTGGTGTCGGAGTTTGGGGTATTAATATTCCAGTCGCTTGGGGACTGGCGATTGTCAACTTTGTTTGGTGGATCGGAATCGGCCATGCGGGAACGCTCATCTCCGCAATCTTGTTGTTGCTTCATCAAGATTGGCGTAGCAGCATCAACCGGTTCGCTGAAGCGATGACGTTGTTCGCCGTTGCGTGTGCCGGCCTTTATCCGCTGCTGCATTTGGGGCGACCACAGTTGTTCTACTACATGATTCCCTACCCGGCGACGACCGGTATGTGGCCTCAGTTCCGCAGCCCACTGATTTGGGACTTCTTCGCAGTGGGGACCTATGCGACGGTCTCGCTCGTCTTTTGGTACCTCGGAATGATCCCCGATTTGGCAACGATGCGCGATCGCTGCAAGAAGCGCTGGCAAGCTCGCGTCTATGGGCTGCTTGCATTGGGCTGGCGCAATTCGGCCGTGCATTGGATGCATTATAAACGTACGTATCTGATCCTCGCCGGAATCGCGACTCCGCTGGTTGTATCGGTTCACACGACGGTCAGTTGGGACTTCGCGGTAAGTATCGTTCCGGGATGGCATTCGACCATTTTTCCGCCGTACTTCGTGGGCGGAGCAATCTTCTGCGGTTTCGCCATGGTGCTGGTAATCGCCATTCCACTGCGTTGGTACTACGACCTCAAGGACCTCGTCACGGAAAAGCATCTCGACAATATGGCGAAAATCATGTTGGCGTCGGGACTGACGGTGTCTTACGGCTATCTGATGGACGCCTGGGCCGCATGGTACAACAACGAACCTTTTGACAGCTACATCTACAGCAATCGCTTCGATGGACCTTATGCGTACTGCTTTTGGGCATTGATTCTATGCAATTGTCTGATTCCGCAAGCATTGTGGTTTCCGACAATTCGTACGCACACCATCGCTCTGTTTTCAATCGCGATCATTGTCAACATCGGCATGTGGCTGGAGCGTTTCATTATCGTTTCACTGTCGCTGCACCGCGACCATATGCCAACCACATGGGCGATGTACTATCCGACCCTTTGGGACTGGTTGCTCTTCGCGGGGACGTTCGGCTTGTTCATCACCCTGATGTTGCTGTTTGTTCGTTGGCTTCCTTCGGTTTCAATGCATGAAATGCGGGAACTGGTTCATGCATCACGGGAGACGGCGAAATGATTGGATCGACGGAGCCGATGCGTTTTTGTCTCGCTCAGTTCAGCGACGCGGATGCCCTTTTGAAAGCGGTTGTCCGCTTGCGTGACGAGCCACATGTGTCGCTGGATGCTTTCACGCCGTTTCCCGTGGATGAACTCGCGGAGGCGATGCGATTAAAACCTTCTCGAACGCCGCTTTTTGTGTTGATTGGCGGCATCGTGGGAATGATCTCGATGTACGCATTGCAGTACTGGGTCAGCGTGCTCGCCTACCCGTTAAACATCGGCGGTCGTCCGTTGCACAGTTGGCCTTCGTTTATTCCACCAACGTTTGAGTTCACCGTCCTGATCGCGTCGTTGGCGGGGATCTTCGGATTGCTGTTTGTGTGCGGTCTGCCAAGGCTTCATCATCCGGTGTTCGAAATCGATGCTTTCAAGCAAGCCAGCAGTGATGGCTTTTTTCTTTCACTGTCCAGTGATGCGGAATCCTTGAAGGAAGGACACCTGCAACGACTGCTGATGGATGCTGGGGCGACTGCTTGCTGGGAGGTTCCCGATGCGTAGTGCCAACTTAACATTATTAACGGCGTTTCTGATTTCCGGCTGTACGCAAGAGATGGCGAATCAACGGCGTGTCGAACCGCAGGAGGTTTCTTCCGCAATGTCCGACAGCAATGATTCGCTCATGGTTCTTGATTTGCCCACGGTCGCCCCAATGCACACCGTCCCTGCTTCGTCGTCCGCCATACCAGTCAGCGTTCGCGACGCACCCCTCCCTGACGACAAGCAGGACGTGACACTATCCACATTGCGGCGGGGAAGGGAGCGATTCGATATCTGGTGCGCCCTGCCACGATCGAACTGGTACCGGCAACGGCATGGTCGTGCTACGCGGATTCGATTCGCCGCCCAGTTATCACATCGATCGATTGCGAAGCATGCCAGTCGAATACTTCCAAGCCGTCGCAACCGACGGTAAAGGAAACATGCCCGCCTATGGTGCATTGATCAGTCGACCCGATCGATGGGCGATTGCGAACTATGTCCGCGCGTTGCAACTGAGTCAGCACGTCCCCGCCGCGGACCTGACGGATCAAGATCGAGAACAGTTGCGCAAGGAGGATTCCGAATGATCCTTCAACGCTCGACCTATCGGCATTCAGCAATTTTGCTGGCGATCATATGTATCTGCGCATTTTTCATGTGGCCAAAAGATTTATTGGTGGCTTGGTTGACCGCCACGATGCTGGTGTGGAGCCGTAGCGTTGGCAGTTTGACGCTTCTGTTTATTGATACGCTTACGGGAGGCCGTTGGGGGCAGGCGTTGAAACCTTGGATGAGACATGGTGCGGGGTTGGTCCCATTAAGCGGGTTCATGATGCTCCCATCCTTTGCGGCATTCACTGGCTTTATCCATGGACCGATTCCAATCTGTTCATTCCTTACGAGAACACGACGAATCGTCAATGGTATTATCAACCCGCCTTCTTTATCGGTCGCAGCGTCGCCTATTTTTTGACTTGGACGATGCTCGTGCTGTTCGTCCAGAGTCGAAGTGCCGCGGTCGCGGGATTCTCGCTGGTGCTGATCTTGTTGAGCATCACATGGGCTTCGATGGATTGGATCATGTCATTTCATCCGTTTTTCACCTCCACATTGTTAGGCGTGATTGTTGGCGCGGGAGCAATGTTATCGGCATTGGCATACGGACTTCATGGGTATTGCCGATCGAATCACAAGATCCATGAAGCAGCACTCGATAACGTGGAGGAGCGTGCGAAATCGGCTAATGTCCTTTCAACAATGAATGATCTATCCGGATTGCTGTTTGCGTTTCTCATGATCTGGGCCTACCTGGTTTTCTCTCAGTTCTTGATCATGTGGAACGGCAACTTGCCAACCGAAGCACACTATTACGCCATCCGCAATCAAGGGGGCTGGCGGTTTGTGACACCGCTGGTCGCCATCATTGGCTTCGTCGTCCCTTTTTGTTGCCTGCTATCTTCACGTTTCAAAAGGTCGACAAGGTGGATTGGTGGATTGGCGATCGGTTTAATAATGCTCCGGTTGGCCGAGTTGGCATGGATGATCTTGCCAGCCGACGACGGCGGAAACTTGCGACGCGTGCTTTTGTTGTTGCCGACAACTGGTTGCGTGTTGGCGATCGGTGAATGGCGTCCTATCGGATTGTTCAACGAGGAACCCGGATGAGCGTCAGCGAGCAACATGATCCCGATCGGATACGCGGTCGACACGTTGTCTTCGTCGCGGTCGGAACCGTTGTCTTGATGGCAACCGCGATGTTTGCAATCTACATTTCCCTGGTATGGATTTTGGATGACGAACAGACGACACCACCAAACATCCAATGGAAGATTGGCGATTCGCGGCCCGGCGTCGACCCGAACCAAACCTTCGACCACCAACGAAGACTGGAAGCCCAGCGTAAACAATTGGACTCCTATGGTTGGCAAAATCGGGAACAGACGGTCGCTCGCGTTCCAATTGAACGAGCCATGCAAATGATCGCGGAACGTTCGCAAACAGATTCAGATCCATGAACCAGTCCTTTCAATTCTTTCCCGAAGCTGCTTCTCGAGGCGCGGTCGAAGTCGACTACCTGTCGTTCGCGCTATTGGCGATCTGTCTGTTTTTTACGATTGGTATCTTTGCGGCGATCCTCGTGTTCGGGTTTCGATACTGGCATACGCGGGAGGTCGATCGACAATTCAGTCCGTCTCGCCGAATGCACTGGATCGTGGAGCTGACGTGGTCGCTTGGTCCTCTGGCAATCTTGATCGCCTTGTTTATTTGGGGAGCGGTCGTTTATGTGCGCATCCATCGACCACCTGACAATCCACTTGAAGTAAACGTGGTTGCAAAGCAATGGATGTGGAAGATTGCGCATCCGAATGGGCGTCGCGAGATAAATTCGTTGCATGTTCCCACCGGACGACCGGTGCGACTGACGATGATTTCCGAGGATGTGATCCACAGCTTTTTCGTTCCGGCATTTCGAGCGAAGCAAGACGTCTTGCCCGGACGTTACACGACGATCTGGTGGGAGCCGACGAAGCCGGGAAGGTATCGCTTGTTTTGCGCGGAGTATTGCGGAACGTCGCATTCACAGATGATTGGCGAGATCGTTGTACAGTCGCCCGAGGATTACAGTCAGTGGGCGGCGGCGGAACCGTCACAAACCTTGTCGGAACGTGGCCAACGGCATGTCAAGCAACTCGGTTGTCTTAAATGTCATCGCGCCGTGGCGGGGACGCAAACCGGGCCTTCCCTCACCGGTATGTATGGAAGTTCGATTCCGCTGTCCGATGGAACGACGATCATCGCCGATGCCGATTATGTTCGTCAGTCCATCATCGAACCGATGAAGAAGGTGCATGACGGTTTCAAGCCGACCATGCCGAGCTATGCCGGACAAATTGAATCAGAAGCCTTGCTTGAAATCGTCGCGTACTTAAGGTCGTTGGAGGATGTTCAAGGTGACTGACCAGAAGTCATATCTGAACGCTGAGGAAGGTATCGGCTCGTGGTTGCTGACAACGGATCACAAGCGGATCGCGATCCTCTATATGGTTTCACTGACCTTCTTCTTTTTCATTGGCGGCATGGCTGCGGTTCTGTTTCGACTGGAGCTTTTCACTCCTGAAGGCGATCTTCTTTCCGCCGACAGCTACAACAAGTTGTTCTCATTACATGGCATCGTCATGGTGTGGTTCTTCCTCATACCATCCATTCCGACGGTGCTGGGGAACTTTCTGGTACCCCTTATGATAGGAGCAAGGGACTTGGCGTTTCCGCGGTTGAATCTGTTTAGCTGGTATCTGTTCATGGCTGGCGGATTGTTCACGCTTACGATGATCGTTGTGGGAGGAGTTGATACGGGTTGGACGTTCTACACACCGTACAGTAGCACCTATGCCAACACTTTTGTGATCCTTGCGGCGACCGGCATCTTCATTTCCGGGTTCTCGTCGATCGTAACGGGATTGAACTTCATGGTAACGGTTCATCTGTTTCGAGCACCCGGGATGCATTGGTTTCGTCTCCCCATGTTCGTTTGGACAATCTACGCAACGAGTTTGATCATGGTTCTGGCAACACCCGTCTTGGCGGTCACATTGTTGCTGGTCGCGACCGAGAGAATCTTTGGGGTGGGAATCTTTGATCCGGCAATCGGTGGTGATCCATTGCTGTTCCAGCATCTATTCTGGTTTTACTCGCATCCCGCCGTATACATCATGATTCTGCCGGGGATGGGAGTCATCAGCGAGATCGTTCCATGCTTCACCCGAAAACGTTTGTATGGATACCGCTTTATAGCGATGGCCACAATGGCGATCGCCGTGTTAGGGTTTCTGGTTTGGGGACATCATATGTTCGTTAGCGGACAGTCGATGTACGCCGGCTTGCTGTTCTCCTTCCTCAGCATGTTGGTCGCGGTCCCTTCGGCCGTGAAGGTCTTTAACTGGACAGCCACGCTCTACAAAGGAACCATCTTTCTGAAGACTCCCATGTTGTACGCGCTCGGCTTCATCGGATTATTTACATTTGGCGGGTTGACCGGCATTAGTTTGGCGACACTGGGATTCGACATGCATGTCCACGATACCTATTTTGTCGTCGCTCACTTTCATTACATCATGGTCGGTGGGATGATTATGGCATATCTCGGCGGACTGCATTTCTGGTGGCCGAAGATGACCGGACGCACGTACTCCGAATGGTGGGGACGCATCAGCGCTCTGATCGTCTTCGGCGGTTTCAATATGACGTTCTTTCCGCAGTTCGTTCTTGGCTATCTCGGAAACCCGCGTCGCTATCATTCCTACCCGGACGAGTTTCAAGTCTTTCATGTAATGAGCAGTCTCGGAGCTTCAATCCTTGGCGTCGGATACCTGCTTCCTTTGGTATATCTCCTGTGGTCGTTGAAATTCGGTGGGCGGTCGAGCCACAATCCTTGGCAGGCGGCGGGGATGGAATGGGATGTGCCGTCTCCTCCTCCCAAACACAACTTCGATCTGGTGCCAACGGTCGACTGGCCTGCTTACGATTATGCGCCGGCCCACAAAGAGTTGACGATCGGCGAAGGTGAGCCGGAACCGCATTGATGAGGTGAATGGAACATGAGTGACATCGCGATCCAAACGCAAGCGCGTTCGCCGAAGACGTCGGATCACAATCATCACGCCGCCCTGTTGGGCATGTGGATATTCCTGGCCACTGAAGTTTTGTTCTTTGGTGGATTGTTTATCTCCTACGTCGTATACCGCTACGAATACAGCGATGCATTCGTCAGCGGCAGCAGACAGTTGAACCTGTGGTCCGGTGGCGTGATGACGGCGATTCTGCTGCTGGGAAGTTTGCTGATTGCCGTGGCGAATCGATGGGTGCAACAGCAGCAAGGCAACAGCCGTCGAGCGTGGGTTCTGTTATTGATGACCGCGGTATCTGGAACGGTTTTCTTAGGGCTGGAGTTCCACGAATACAGTCACCTGATCTCAGATGGCTTTTTTCCTTCCTCGGATTTCCCGACAAAACGCTTTCCGGCCGGCTCCGTCGGAGGGAATACAGCCGAAATGTTCTTTGTGCTCTTCTTTTCCATGACCGGACTTCATGCGTTCCACATGATTGTGGGTGTATCCCTGGTGGCGGTGGTGGCTGTGATCGCCTTTCGATCCAATCATGCAACCAACCGCGCGACCGGCATCGCTGTCGTCGCATTGTATTGGCATTTTGTTGATGTCATTTGGGTGTTTTTGTATCCACTTTTCTATCTGGTGAAATAGATGAAGCCAGGATCGATGAACATGCGGCTCTATCTGACTTTTGTCGGCTTGCTGTTTTTGTTAGCGCTGACAATTGGTGCCAGTTTCTTGCTCGGTGGCGTGGTCGCGTTATGTGTCGGACTCGCCATTGCGACGCTCAAGATGCTCTTGATCGCCACCGTCTTCATGGAGCTACTTCATAGTCGGACCGCGACTCGCATCGTCGCTTGTGGCGGCGTTTTCTGGCTCTTCGTTTTTCTGATGCTGCTGATGTCCGACTATGGAACACGAGGACTGCGAGAACCGATGCCGCATGGCTTGTACCGCGCACCGTCCGAAGATCCTTCATCACGCTCTAGCTCACGAAGAACTTCATCTCCGTCGGTACGCCTGTTAGAGGTCTCCCGCAGAATTGACACCCGCGATGGAGGGGAACAATGATGCAACGATTGAACGCCGTCAAGTGTTTATTACCGTGCCTATTCTTCGTGATGGCAACGAAGGGTTTTTCGCAGCCTCAGCAGGAGATGCTCGGCAAAGCCGGCATCGAACCGAAAATCGGCGGAAGTCTTCCCGCCGAAGCGATCTTTGTTGATCATCATGGGAACGCGGTTTCCATCGACGAGATCGTCTGCGGTCAGCGCCCCAGTGTCGTTTGCCTCGTCTATTTCAACTGTCCGATGTTATGTAAGCTGGCGGCGGACGGACTTGTCCGCGCCGCTGCATCCATCGACGGCGATGTTGGCGACGCGTTCGACGTTCTTCTGATCAGTTTCGATCCGCGCGACCAACCCAAGCAGGCGATGGCGGCTCGATCCATTGCTGTTCAGCGTTACGGACGCGATCCAACGGGAACGGGGTGGTACTTTCTGACGGGGAATCAGAACGCGATCGACCAACTGACACGCTCTGTCGGTTTCCGTTATGCATGGGATGATGAAACCCAACAGTACGCGCATGCCGCGGGTTTGATCATCGTTTCGCCCGACGGCGGGATCACCGAGTATCTGGACGGGGTCCGTTTCGCCCCGATGGAACTGGAGGCCGCGTTGCGACGCGCGGATCAAAAAGCGTTGACCGATTCCGAGGGCCTGACATTCGCGAGATGTTATCTCTACGATCCCACGACGGGTAAGTTTGGCTCTGTCGTCCATTGGGCGATCCGCATTCTTGGGCTGCTTACAGTCGCCACGCTCGTCGTTGGAATTGTTTGTTTAAGTCGCGTTGGTTCGCGCGTCGTCAACGAGGGCCTTGATGCGAAGCAGTTTCCAGATCATGATTGACTGCTAACAGACCCGCCTCGGAATTGGACTAGTGATGCACACCGCTGACCCGCATGTTGAATCGGAATCGCTTGCCGTCGAAGCGGTCGACGTCCGGCACGCCTATGATGATCACGTTGCATTGGCTGGGATGAGCTTGCGCGTTCCGCAAGGCAAGATCTTCGCTTTGTTGGGACCCAACGGCAGCGGCAAGACAACGTTGTTTCGCTTGTTGGCAACCCTGATGCCTTTGCAATCGGGGGAGTTGCGGGTCGCGGGGGTTGGCGTGGCGTCGGTGATGGAGGTGCGACGTCGAATCGGCATCGTCTTTCAGTCCCCTAGTCTCGACAAAAAGCTGACGGTTCTGGAGAACCTCCGTTGTCAGGCCGCGTTGTATGGCATTCGTGGTGCCTTGTTGCGTCGCCGTGAAACCGAGGTTCTTCAGCGTTTGCGATTGGAGGATCGGAAGAACGATTTCTGTGAGAAACTTTCAGGCGGATTGAAGCGACGCGTGGAACTGGCCAAGGGAATGCTGCATCAGCCCGAAGTGCTGTTGTTGGATGAACCCAGCACCGGTTTGGATCCGGGGGCTCGATTGGACCTATGGGAAGCCTTGAATGAGTTTTCAAAAGCGGGTCTCTCTGTCGTGTTGACAACTCACTTGCTGGAAGAGGCCGAAAAAGCTGACCAGATCGCGATTTTAAGCGAAGGCAAAGTGATCGCGCAGGGCGCCCCTGACCGGTTGCGATCGCGGATGGGGGCGGGACTGATCACCATCACGACGGAAGATCCGCATGCGGTTTGCCGCCGGTTGCGCGAGCAACTGAGTCTTGAAGGTCAGGCGTTGAATAATCAAGTCCGCCTGCAAAGTGATCATCCCGGGCCGCTGGTCTCGCAATTGCTGGACGTTCTCGGAGACCAAGCCACTTCCGTATCGGTCGGACGCCCTAGTCTGGAGGATGTCTTCATTGCTGAAACAGGTTATCAATTCTGGTCGGGAGCGTCATAAACAAAAGTCGATATGAGTATCCTGACATCGAACACATCCGATTCTCTCGAAGCGACCGATGCGGTTGCCACATCCGCTCCCGAACCGATACTGAACGGGCGTCCGAGTGGATGGGGCGCGGCGTGGATGTTGGCGCGTAGGGAATGGGTTCGTTTCTTCCGACAGCGGAATCGCGTCGTTTCGGCGGTGGTTCAACCGTTGTGGTTCTGGTTAATGTTTGGAGCGGGGATGCGCGGATCGTTTTCATGGACCGCAAGCGGCCAGGAAGGATTCTTCGAATACTTCCTGCCTGGGACCATCGGATTGATTGTTCTGTTCACCGCCATCTTCGCAACCATTTCCGTCATCGAAGATCGACGTGAAGGCTTCATGCAAGGTGTGCTGGTCGCCCCGGTGGGGCGCTGGCCGGTGTTGATCGGCAAAGTGGTCGGAGGGGGAGGGATCGCCTGGGCGCAAGCCGTTCTGTTTCTAGGATTGGTGTTGTTGTTCGGTACGGCGGAACCGAGTTGGAATCTGATCCCGGCGGTCGGGCTACTGGCGGTCATGTCGATCACCTTGTGCGCCGTCGGCATGATCGTCGCTTGGCCGATGACCAGCACGCAGGGCTTCCACGCGGTGATGATGCTGTTTCTGATGCCGATGTGGTTGCTCAGCGGAGCTTTTTCCCGATTCCGGCGGCTCAGTGACGGCGGTTCGATCGGGTCCTCGATTCTGCACTGGATCATGCGTTGTAATCCGCTCAGCTATAGCATGGTCGAACTGCGGAGGTTACTGTATCCCGAAGTGGTCCTCTCCGGTAATGTTTGGGGACCCGGTTCGTCCGTGAATTGGTTCGTGAGCCTTGCATTCCTGATCGTATCATTGGGATTGGCCGGATGGTTGATGCGCGGCAGCCGTCGCGCCGACTTAATTTAACGGCCAGGACGCTCCGGCCCGACGATGGCGTAAGGTCGATTTCACGGTTCGAGCGGAAGTGTCAGCAAACGCGGTCGTAATTACCTAAGTCGACCGCGTCGCAAGATAGCATCAAACGCGTTCATTATTGATACATAAAGGGTCAACCGGGATGGCGATGAAATTCAAATCGGGTTTATTGGTCGGTGGGTTGGTGGTGGCGGCGGCGTTAACCAATCCGACGAAAGACGAGCATGCGAGAACCTTGGCCGAAGAAACCTTGGCACCGCTGTCGGATGGAGGGAGAAACAGCACCTTGGCTCGGATTGGTTCGGCTTTTGCCCAATCCTTCAGTGATGCGGTCGTGGACTACCACAATTATCTTGTCTTTTCAACGACGACCCGCCCGGAGTCCGATGAGCAGTTGACTATTGGGTGTTTCCGCTATGTTCATGTGATCAAACGCGAATGATCCCCCGATAGACTTGCTTTCCCAGCCGCAAGCGTTCGACGCTTTCACGAATTGCAAGCACTTCCGAACACGAAAATGCGTGTTCGCAATCGCGATATTCGTGACTCGGATCGCCGCAATGCGTTACACTGATTCAAATGCTTTGAACATCGATCGAAACCGTTGGTTGGAGAAGCGAATCTTGGATGCTCGATTGAAAGAACTCTTGGAGGCGGTCGCGAAACGATTGCGGCGGCAGCGTTTGCTGTGGTCCTTGATCGCGGTTTGGCTGGCCAGCGCGTTTGTTATCGCATCGTTGAACTGGCAGGTTCGATCGGGAGATGTTTCGCAATTGGTCGCCTGTGGAGTGGCGGCGGCGACAATCGTCGGTTTGTTGTCTTGTGCTTGGGGCATCAGTCTTGCCTCATTTCGCAATCCGAAAACGGTCGCTTTGCGGATCGAATCTCGCTTTCCAAAATTGCGTCAGAAATTGTTAACGGCGGTCGATCAACGACCCGCCGATGGCGACAAGCCGCTGTCATACCTGCAACAGATGGTGATCAAGGAAGCGATCCGACACGGCAAGACACATCGTTGGACATTCGCCGCCAATCATCGCTGGACAAAGTTCGCTTGGTTGCTCAATTCGGTCGCGATGCTATTGCTCCTTTTCGTTTTCGGTGGCCTCCTCTCCAAACGGGCCGAAGCCGATAGCGTATCCCCTCTGGTCGATTCGGCGAGCAGTCTGGTTTCGGGCATCGGTGTCGCAATTGAACCGGGAGACGCCGAAGTCGAGCGTGGTTCCAATGTCATCGTTGTCGCTCGCTTCGCCTTGGAGGAGGATGCGTTCCTTCCCAGCGATGTCGCCTTGCTTGTCAATCAAGACCAACAACAGACAACCCAAGCAATGAAGCGGAATTTGAATGATCCGGTCTTTGGTGGGTATTTGAACGAGGTCCAATCCGATTTGACCTACCGTGTGCGTTACGACGCCCAACAATCGCCGGTCTATAAGATCACGGTTTTTGATTTTCCGGAGTTGAAGCAATCCGATGCCCATCTGAAGTTTCCCGATTACACGGGACTTGATGAAAAAAGGATTGAAGACACGCGCAGGGTCGCCGCCGTGGAGGGAACGCGTTTGACGTGGTTCTGCACGCTGAACAAACCGGTCCGTGAAATCGCCCTGATTGCCGACGACGGTTCGATGGTCGCGATGTCGCCAAGCGACGGTCAGCCATCGACCTACGAAGTCGCTATCGAATTGAAGGAATCGGCTCGTTGGTCGTTGAAACTGGTCGATGATGCGGGTCGGGAAAACAAGTATCCCGCCGAGCTGATTGCCCGTGTTCTGCCAAATCTACCGCCACAGATTAAACCTGTTGCGGCCGGAGATGTCCGCGTCTCAC
>JAWKTL010000007.1:0-212562 GCA_041399105.1 Pirellulaceae bacterium
AGACGGCGTTTGAAAGTTGAAAAATTGGGTGCAAAGTTGGGGCGTCGCCTGTTGACTGAGGCGAGATGTCGGTTACCATAAGGCTTATTGAGAATCATTTTCAACAAAGCCATCCCCTTGGGTGACAACTTTGCAAAACGAAGTCATCTTAAATGTTGTTCCTTCCCAGGATGAGAATCATCGACTGGTGATCGCAATTTTGAAGTGTGATCGTTCGGCGGATCGACTTGTATTGCGACAGGAGACGTTTTCGTCGGATATTGGTTGGTTCACGCAGAGTACGCTTCCCATCGAACCGGAGCAATTGGCCGGTTTGACGATGACGCTGACTGGCGGCGCGGTGCGAAATGTCCGTGAAACACAGCGTAGCCAGCCTCAAAGCGTTGCGTCGACCGAAGCGGTCGACGTCCTCAGTTTTCGCGAAGCGCGGGAAGCAATGGTCTGCCGCGTCGGCTAGCCCGATTTGCGTGCGCTTTGTGTCGACGCGGATGTCGCGGTGCTCGAATTTCGCAGCAGCTTCGTGTACTCGTCGACCCCTTCTTGTTCATCCTTCAAAATGTCTTCCAGGAAAACGACAAGGGCTCGGTCACCTTCAGCCAGTTCCAACGCCTTGGTGTACATCTCGACCGCCTTCGCCTCGAAATCAAGGCTGAAGTTCAAGATCTCGTTCAAATCACGAGACTGCTTGATCTCGTTGCGCGTTGCCACAGGCACGCCTCCCAAGGCGACAATTTTGTCGCCGATTAATTGAGCGTGTCCGAAGGACTCTTTGGCATCATCGATAAATTTATCGGCATACACTTCGCGCCACACGCCTTCGACAACAAAACTGGCTTGCGAGTATTGGGCCACTCCGGTCCACTCGTGCTTCAGGATCTCGTTGAGTTGCGTTAATAAAGCTTCTTGGTTCATGATCGACCCGTCTTTTCTTGAGTTATGAAATCACGCACAACAGCGGCAACCTCTCGCGCTGGGCAATACATCATTGTTGCAATCCGATGCGAGTCGGCCAGTGTGCGGCTCACTGGACTTTATCAATGCCGCTGCTTTGAAGAAAGGTCGGAAATGATGTCAACGATGAAGAATAGCCAATCTTTTTCCGATGCTGCAATTGAGTCTCAGGACCGAAAAGAGGCATCGAAAATTGCCGCCATCACCGTATCATCCATCGCGACAATCGCGACCTTTCCAGCGGCGGTTGCTCCCAGGAACGATTGTCTCCGATCGCGGTGGCGATGCCATCGGCGGCGCGAAACCCACTGATCACCGCCGATTCCATTGTCGCCGGCCAACCTGTGCATGTCCAATCGCCAGCCAGCCAGAGATTCTCGAGTCGTGTTTTCGACTCAGGACGCTCTCTTTCCGTCTCGACGGAAACGGAGAAGACCGACTTCGGGTCGGTAACGACTTTCGCATCAACCAAGTTGGCTTCCTTCGCATGTGGAAGCAGCATGCGCAATTCTTCCCAAACGATTTCGATGAGCCGTTCCCGTGAAGGAAGGTCACGCGAAGCGCTCACGACCACTTGATGATAGACACGATGCGGCGAATCGCTTGCGTAGGCGGGACGAAACAGCCACTGGCTGACTTTGTCCACGAAGACCAGATGTGGCTGATCGGTCAGCGGACGATCCGACCACAAATGAATACCGGTGATCGGAGAGGCGGGGATCGCACCGGCTTGACGCAAGTTCGGCAGTATCTCTTCGTCGTCGCCGAAGACTTTCGGCAGTTGATGCCAGGGAATCGCGACGATCAGGAAGTCGAAAGGAATGGTCGAGCCATCGCTGATCAGCAGTGAAACGGCTTGCCGACCGATCCGTTGGACACGCTTCACCTGCGTCGACGTTCGCAAGTCGACGCCGCGATCGATTAAACATTGCGGAAGCTGCTCTCCGAACAGGATCGATAACGGTTGCTGCGGAACCCACACATCGGCAGCCCGTCGATGCGACAAGAATCCGTCGACAAAGACTTTGCGTGCCGGAGCAACGGCGACTCGCTGAGTCTGTTCCCCCAAAGCGCTGATCAAGAAAACGTCCCAGAACGCTTTGATGGCTGTGGGGGATTGGCCGGCATCGTTCAGCCAGTCCCGCATCGATCGCCACTTCTCAGCATCGGCGTCGGGCAATCGCATCAGCTTCCACATTCCCCGCGCGACCTGTTGGCGAACGGTCGTTGACAAATACTTCAATCCCGCAAAAGCCTTCGTGAAATGCAACGGCGCGGGCATCCATGACGACGATGCAAATGGATAGCATCCTCCGTCAGGACCTATAAAAAGGAGTTCACGATACGGTTTCCATGAGCCAAGCTGCCCCGCCTGATCGAGCAAATGCAGCAGGTTTGTGCAGCATCCCATTGCAACGTGCTGACAGTAGTCGATCTCGACACCGGACTGTGGGTCGAGGAAGGAACCGGCGCGGCCTCCCGTTTTGCTGCGTGATTCGAGCAAGGTGACTTTCAAGTTGCGTGACGACAGAGCCATCGCGGCGGCCATACCGGCCAACCCGCCACCCACAATTGCAACTTTGGGACGTGAACCTTTCATGACCGCCCAGCCTGTCCGGGCAACGAATGCAACAGTTTCCGAACGGTCAGCGGGCCAAAGTATTTCGTCGCGATCCGGAGCTTCTTAGGCCAGGACAATCGTAGCCGCCGTTGCAACACCCGCGTGGGATCGCGTTGAATTCGCAACAACAACTCGCGATAGCTGTGCCACATCATGCTGAACATCGGCTGTCCATCGGGATGAATGCCATCGTAGGCGTCCCATCCACTCAGATAAAAGGAATCCGCCCGTTGGCAATAATCGCTCAGCAAAGCACGCCACGCTGCGGCTTGCGACGCGTCGGTCAAATGACGATCAACGCCGTAGCGGTTTAAGTCCTCGGCGGCCAAGTAGCAGCGGCCGCGTCGGCGGTCTTCGTTCACATCGCGCAAGATGTTTGTCAGTTGGAAAGCTTTGCCGCAATCAATAGCCGCCTGCCGCGTTGGACAACCATCAAATCCCCAAATGTGCAGGCAGACCAATCCGACGGTCGAAGCCACGAGGTAGCAATAATCTTCGAGCTGTGAAAAACGATCGATGGAAACGGGTTGTTGATCGGCGATCGAACCATCGATCAGTTCCAAGAAGAGGTGAACGGGAATTTGATGGTTCCGCTGCGTTTGGGCCAGTGCCGGGAGAATATTGTTCGCCTGCGTAGCAAAGTCCTTGTCGATTTCGATCGCTTCGACGTCCGGTGCTTCAGCGAAACCGATTTGCGACTCCGGGACAGAGGGATGTTCGGTATCCTGAGCAGGCAACGCATGGGCAATTTGTTCTTTCCACTGTTTCAGCCAGCGAAGCTTTTGCTCGATCGGCAAACTTGCATCGGCCACGTCGTCGGTCAATCGAGCGAATGCGTAAAACGCACACATGGCAAGCCGCTTGGGCCGAGGCAGGAGCCAGAACGAAGGATAAAAGCTGCTAGCCGAATGCCGCGCGATTTGAGATGCGGCGGCAAAGCTGTCATCAATGGAAAGACTCGGACGTTTCATCAGCTCGTCAGTGCGTTAGGATTGTCGATCTAGCCAATGTCGACACGTGGCGTTTACAAGCAGCCGCAATTGAGTTCGTCGCCTCACCTTGCAGTCCTTCGCCAGAACATCGTAGTCGGCTCGGCGAATCGCTTGCAGTGCGGCCAGTCCTCCGTCGATAAACAGCTTCAAATCGACTCGCAGCCAACGGGGAACCTCTTCCAGCAACGGACGTCCGCGTTGAAAAAAATCCGCCGCAATCGCAACCTGTTCCCGCAACAAACGCCGCAGTTCCGGAGGGGCTTTCGGCAATTTCAGCATTTCCTCGGTTACGCCCAGTTCCCGGCAGCGGTCTTGAGGCAGATAAATCCGGCCTTTGCGGAAATCCGCGGCGATGTCTTGCCAGTGATTTGCCAGTTGCAAGCCAGTGCAGATGTCGTCCGAAAACGCGGCGCGATGGTCGTCCAATGAGTCGGCCAGGGCGAGAATCAGACGCCCGACTGGATTGGCCGAGTATCGGCAATAGTGGAGTAGGTCGTCGAGCGTTTCATATCGCGTTTGGGTCTGATCCCTACGGAATGCGGTCAATAAATCGAGGAATGGCTGCCGAGGCATGTTGAATCGCCGGATGGTCGCCTGCAACGCGACGAAGGCGATGTGCTTCGGTTGACCGTTGTAACAGCTTTCCAGATGCTCTTGCCATATGTCGAGCTGATGGAGGCTTTCCGTTGGACAGACGATCTCGTCCGCGAGATCGTCCGCCAGGCGACAATACGTGTAAACATTGCAAAAATCTTGGTGCAAACGCCTTGGCAACAGAAAGCTGACGACAACAAAGTTCTCTCGACGACTGCGGGTGATCTTCCGACAATAGGCTTCACTTTCTGAAAGGCTTGGAATTTCGGGGATCTCTGGGACGCGGAACTCAGATGTCGTCATTTTGCTGTGGGGGCTGTGCCTTGTCAGGATCACTCGGGTGGTCGGGCGAAGCGCCATCGGAATCGTATTCTTCATGGTGATCCGCGTTTGCATGAGAGAGCAACTCCATTTCCCGTGCCGTCGCCAACGTGCTAGCGACCAATCCGGCCGGAACGGCGACAATTCCCAGGCCAAGCATGAGCATTATCGCGGTGAAGCAACGCCCGCCAATCGTGATCGGATAGACATCGCCGTAACCGACGGTTGTGAGGGTCGCCAAGGCCCACCAAAGTGAAGCGAAAATGCTCGAGAACTGTTCGGGCTGCGCTTCATGCTCAAAATGGTAAATACCGGCTGCGGCGATGAATAGGAGCATTGAAGTCAAGCACAGATAGATCACGATTTCCTCGCGAGCCAACAACATCGCCTTGTGAAACCGCTGCATCGCCCGGTTATAACGCGTCAGTTTCAAGATTCTGAAACAGTCGCAGCATCCGTAAAATACGTGCATATCGGAAATCGAAGCCGGTTGCGAGCCAGAAAGGGAGGATCGCGGCCAAGTCGATAATGCCGAAGATGCTTGTAGCGTACTGAATCGGACGGGCGCGGACCACAATCGGAGCAAATATTCGCTGGTGAAGACGATGACGGTTTCGCCTTCAATCCTAGCGCAAAATCTGCTGGCTGGTCGGCGAAAGATCAGGAAGGGTCTCGATCGAGTACGTAACGATGGAGAGGACAATTAATGCGAATGGACCAAGCAACCATCCGTCCGATCTTGGAATCGTTACTGTTAAGGGATATAATCGATCCGCTGACGCAAGCCTTCCGGATTATGCGGCGGATCACTGATGACGGGAGCAGCCATTGCCTGAGTGGTCTCGTTGCGGTGTGATGTAATCAAGCGACAAGGACAATAAAGCAACGCGTCTCAAACGTCCCCTAACTCCGTGCGAACCTTTTCACTGGGCACCCACTGGTTAATCGACTTGCTCGATTGTCATCGGATGGTCGAAGACCCTGAAACGCTGCAGGCGACCATGCATGCCGCGGCGGAAGTTTGCACAGCAAATCATTGTGTGCAGTTCGTTTCATCGGTTTGAACCACAAGGCCTTTCCGGCGTTGTCATTATCGGCGAATCGCATCTGGCGGTTCATACATGGCCGGAACACCGCGCGGTATGTGTCGATTTGTTTACCTGTAGTCCGACGATGAATGCGGAACCTGGGATCGAACTGTTAAGGAACACGTTTGATCCTGAATCGATAGTAACTCAGAAAATTGATCGTGGAAGGACAAAGAAGCATGTTTCATAACGGCAGTGAACAAATGGAGCAGTTGCGTCCGATGCGTGAGGCGGACATTCCCGATGTTTTGCAAATACTTCACGATCGCGACGAAGATGACGCCGAAGATGCGGCGGAGACGTTCCGGCGAGGCTTGTTGGGTTATTTCGTTTGGGTCCGAGGTAACGATATTGTCGGCGTGACCGGAGCGACACCGATCGACAATACGGTTGGCGGCTTTGTGCTGGGGTGGACCTGCATCAGGAATGATCAGTCTCCTGAATCGCTGCGTCAGATGATTTCGCAGATGTTGAGCATGCTTCGTGATGAAGGTGGACGAAAAATTTTCGCTCCCTTAAGCGATTAGCATCGATCCCGAACAGGGTGATGTCTATGCCGGGATGCGACGTTGTTTGCAGGAAATCGGTTTTGCCGAAGAGCTGCGACATCGTGACTTTTATGACGTTAACGAATCGCAGATTATTTACGGTTTGCGATTGCGGGGGGCTCAGCACCGAGATACCGGCAGCGATCATCGGCAGATTCGCTTCACGGATATTGATGAAATTGGGGAAACCAACGATGCCTACTGGTTGTCGTGGGAGCTTGATGAATCGGCCTCGCGATTGCAAAAGCAAGACTTTCAGCCCATTATCGACCAGGTTCGGCAGTGGGGCGGGCGATGTTTGTTCGTCGCATTTCCAGGCGGCATTCCCGCCGTCGACGATTTAGTCCGATCACTCGGTTTTCGTGGTCTGGAATGATGCTGTCGCGCTAAATGAAGCGAATCACCTCATTTCTGACCACGCGACGTTTACACCGTGCGTGGTCTGGAATGATGCTTTTGCATTTTATGAAGCGAATCACCTCATTTTCAGCCATGCGATGTTTAGGATCGTGACCTTATTACAAAGGCGGGTGAATGCCATGTTGAAGTCGGGAATTGCCACATCTCTGGCCGGTCTGTTGTCTCTGACGATGATCGGGTGCCAAAGTAGTTCACAAGAAATGATCGATCTTAATCGTGTGCTTGATCTACTGGTCGAAGTGCTCGATGCGCAGTCGATGCCAGCGTCAGGGGAAGTTGCAGTGGCGGGCTCCGCCGAGGATCTTTCGGCGACCGCAACGGATGGAGAATCTGTTGCCGGTGGCGTCGTACCCATTGATCCAACAAAGGCGGACCCGGCCGCTGAGAAAACTTTTTTGGCGGCTTTTGCACAGAAGCTGAACTCCGCTGCTTTAATCACTTCGCCAATCGGAGTAAAGATCGACGATACGGGTGCCATTCTGGGATTCAAGGACCCGAATCAGAATTCCACGATGGACAGTGGTGAACAGAAGTTGTTCTCGATCGAAATCGATGCGGAAGGGCAACGTTTGATCGCGTCGGATGAACAAGGGAACCGACGCCCGCATCAATATCGCAGCCACGGGTTCCATGGCTTTTTGCTAGGGACGATGTTGGGACGACAAAGCAACTTCTATTCGGGCGATCGAGCATCCATGAAACCGAACTTTCGAACGCAAACGATGAGTCCTCAGAATTATCACAGCACCGCGATGGCGAAGAGCAAGTCGAGTTCGTTCGGAAGCTCCAGTTCATCCACGCGATCGAAAAGTGGATCGGGCAGCTTCAGCTTCGGAAAGTAGAACGCTTGGATCAGCAAACGGAAGCGACGACGATCGACACCGACCATCACGACGTCGGCGATACCTTTGCGTTATCGCGAATTCAGATCGCTGTCTTATTGGTGTCGGTGATCGTTGTTGCGATCAGCGGAATTGCGTATGAACTGATTATCGCTGCGGTCAGCAGTTATCTGATTGGCAACGGCGTGCTTCAGTTTTCGCTGACGATTGGCTTGTTCATGCTCGCCATGGGAATCGGGGCGCTTCTGAGTCAGCGCATCGGCGGCGATTTGGTGGCGTGGTTTATCGGCATCGAGATCGCGTTGTCGTTGCTGGGCGGTTGGAGCAGTTCCATTCTGTTTTGGGCGTTTCCAGGATACTCACTGTATCAACCCGTCAGTTGGGCGTTGATTCTTTCGATTGGAACGTTTGTCGGCTTGGAGATCCCGCTGCTGACCCGCATTCTCAGCCGCGCTTCGACATGGCGCGCTGCGATTGCAAATGTTCTGTCGCTTGATTATTTCGGTGCGCTCATCGGATCGGTCGCCTTTCCCCTGTTCTTGCTGCCGACCCTGGGCTTGTTTCAATCGGCTTTGGGTGTCGCGCTGGTGAACGTCTTGGTGGCCGTGGCGACGCTGATTCCCTTCACTTCCGTGTTACGAACGCCCCGCCGACTGTGGTTTGCCGCCATCATGGCGTCTTGCATCTTGACGGCCGGTTTGCTGGGCTCGAACTGGCTTCAGGATCGGGCCGAGAGTCAGTTGTTCACGTCGCGCATCATCTTTCGCCAACAGACACCTTATCAACGGATCATCATCACACGGAACGAGCGCAACGGCAGGATTCGGCTTTATTTGGATGGCCATTTGCAATTCGCTCAACAGGACGAATACCGGTATCACGAAGCCCTTGTTCATCCCTTGATGTCTCTGCCGGGGGTGCCGCGAAATGTCTTGGTTCTTGGCGGTGGTGACGGACTGGCTGTTCGCGAGTTGCTGAAGTTCGATTCGGTCGAGCAAATTGATTTGGTCGATATCGACCCGGCGGTGACTCAGCTTGCGAAGAAGCTCGGTCCGCTGAGGCGGCTGAATAACGATGCTTTTTACGATTCTCGCGTCACGATTCATCATCAGGACGCCTTCAACTTTGTTCGCACGCAGCGGAAGGGAACGCAGCGCTGGGACCGCGTCGTCATCGATCTTCCCGATCCGCACGACGCCGCGTTGGCGAAGCTTTACAGCATCGAATTCTACAAGCTGTTGGCCGAGTGCATGTCGCAGGATGGTGCTCTGGTGTGTCAAAGCTCCTCGCCGTTATTCACCCGGCGGGCTTTCTGGTGCGTTGCCGAAACGATGCGTGGTGCCGGACTGCAAACGCACTCGTACACGATTCCCCTGGCCAGCTTTGGACCTTGGGGATTTCATCTGGCCGCCAGAGACTCGATCGATCCATCGATGCTGCGAATCGATGAAGCTAAGACGCAGTATATGACGGACGAACTGTTCGCCTCGGCCTCGTCCTTTGGCAAGGACGAGTCGCGTGTGGAGACCGTTGCGAATCGGCTGTTCGAACCAACGATCTATCTGTACTACTTGAAAGACCTGAATCAACCCTGAATCAAATGTTCATCGGTTTGGCTGGGGGCCGAGTACCGATTGAGTTTGATATTGTTGACACGAACACAGGCCGATTCGAGATAGATTCCGAGCATCCCTTTGTCGAATGTTTGGTCGGCCAGCGAAAGGATAACGCATCCGTCGACCGCCAGTTCCAGGTAGCTTCCAAAGGCGATCAGTTGAACGGAAACGGCGGTCCGACTTTCGGAAAACCAATAGGCCGATTGCAGCGATCGGAAATCCATCATCTGTTCGCCATCGACATCTCGGCGAGTTCCCCAGGCACGCAACTGTGCGACTCCTTTGAGGACATCGAGAGACAAATAGTATCCGTCTCGCGAATCCGGATCGATCCGAAAAACCAACCCACATTTTCCCAGTCCTTGCATTTCAAGATCGGCGGAAAATCGAAAGTGGTCCAACGATTCATCGAACACAAATGCTTGGAAACCATCATCACCGGCCAGTTCAAGATGCTGATTCCCCGTACGGCAGATCTGTTTTGGCGCTCCCGATTGGTCGATCAAACTGTGGATGCATTGAGGATCAAGTGGCTCGCGCTGATAGTTGTCAATTCCTTCAAAGGTGACGACCCGCAGCAGTCCAGACTCGGACTGATGCAACCGCTTCGGTGGGGGCATTAAATTATCGACCGTTCGATCGTTGAGGTCCATCGAAAAGAAGTTCCACAACAACCAACCCTTATCGTCGCGGCAAACTCGCGCGGCGTAGTTGCCCTGCGCAAGCAGGACGTTGTCGTGATAAGCGCTCCAAGTCTCGCCAATTTTCGGCGAATGCCAGTACCGAATTTTGGCATCTTCGCGGATGCTTCCGATCAAATAATGGTCCTCTCCCATATGCAGCAAATTTGAGACTTCGATGTCGTCGTACAGTCGGGGATGATGCAATGGAGGCTGTGCTTCAAAATGGTTCGGAGAGGTTTCTTTCAGAACCGCCACGCAGCCACGACGCACGATCGGACCATCCTTGATTCTGGCCGAAGCGAGCAGCCAGCCGTCCTTGCCATCGTGATAGTAATAGGGATCGCGAAAGCTGATCAAACAACGCCCTTCGTCCAACCGCGACTCGTAATATCGCGAGTCGGGTTCCAGCGGAAAACAGCTATCGGGATCGAGCATCGCGTGACATTGATCCGCCTTTCTTGCGCGGCTCTCCTTGACCGCGTGCTTGACGGCGTCGGGATCCTTGGGGCCGCGATTGTCGCTCCAGCAGACCGGAGCCTTCGTCCATCGATAGAGGTCATCGCTGACGGCCAGCCCAATCCGCTGATACTTTCCCTGGTCTCGTCGTGAAAGACCGGTGTAGAACATTCGCCATCGACCCTTGTGATGTGGGTCGGGCGAAACATGCATCGTCCAAAGCATCAGGTCGTCCCACGATCCGGGATCGCCAATGAACAAGGCATTGCTGACACGACGCCAATTGATGGCGTCGGTGCTGACGGCATGCGCGATGAAATCATGATTGGGCAGCACCAAATGGAACAAATGGTAAAGCCCTTCGTGATACAAGATGTCGACGTCGCCGATCGTCTTTCGGCTGCCCGACGTTTCTGCAAACATGCGCTACCCGTCAGTGAAAGTGGAAGTGGAAGTTGTGCGGGACAACAGACCTGTCCAACGGATATTAGTAGCGAAAGATCGCGGCAACGGGTGAATCCAGGCTGTCGCCGCAATGAACGACTGTTCCGCGTGTTCGTAATGTTTCGCGCACCGCCATATTCACCAGATCGGCTCGAGAATCTCCACCTTTCCGCACCTTCTGGTTTTGACCGTCGTAGGCGCCATATATCGGATCGCTGCTTCCAATCAATAACGTCTCGATACGCCCGGTGCTGGCGGCGGGAACGATTTCCGAAATGTCTTTCGCTCCCTTCTGATTGGCGATCGCCGTTCCCAATCGTTCGGTGATGCCCGACTTTGTATCTTCATGCATGGAGGCGGAGGACTCCATGATGCGTCGGTTGAGCGCGTCGTCCTGGACGCCATCGGGGCTCATGTGAACCACCGACTGAATTTCCACGTTGGTTGTGCTGCGGAAATGTCCCGCGACCTCTTCAGTCGCCATCAGCAGAATTTGCCGATTGGTGTTGTACACCATCTTCACCAGTCGCTCGCCAACGCGTGAAAGATACATGTCGCGATCCGCTTCGATCTTATCTTCCCCGTCCCCATGCCCGTGGTACATCGCGACATCGGCATTGCCCACCGAATGTGTATTGAACTGCAATTGCTGTTCGGGATCACGCTCGGTCACCAGTTGATCCATGGTGACGGGAAAGTAATCATTCTCGATCTCCGATACCGTTTGCCCGTCCGAATGGAACAGCCTTGCATGCTCCCAACTGAGGGCGAGCGTGAGGGGCGTCGAATCGCTGTCGCCGCGAATGGCGAGCGGGCGGATTAGGAAATCGGGACCCACGTATACATTCGCCGCTAATTCGCTGGTCGTCCGATAGAACCATGCGGCATCTGAGGTGACGTAAATCGCTAGTCCAGTCAACTGATGCTGCCAGAAGTTGAAATCGTGTTCGAGTTTCGCAATGGCCTGCAACTGTTGTTGCAAGCCTGATTCCGCATCATCAACTTGCTCCTGCGCATCGCGGACGGCGTTCTTGAAGCGTATCGCGTTTTCATTGCTGTCAGGGCTCCGTTGATGTGTCGGCAGCAAGATGGAGACGCAGCAACCTGACTCGCGGTTGATGAGGGCAACCAATTCTTCGGTGTTGGGATCGGTGACGGTATCGGGCTCGTTGTCTGAGGCATCATTCTATCCATGCGATAAGGGCTGCTACACGCGTGAAGCGGTTCGGGTAGCGGAAGGGTTCGGCGGTGGCGTTGTCGTGAAGTTATCGGCTTGCAATTACAAGACGACGATCAATGCGTGAATGATCCCCACGATCCAGAAGCCGAGAATGGTCAAAACGACGTTCAGCCAAAACTGACCGCTCAGCCCGGAGTTCATAAAAACGGCGAGTGGTGGCAACAGAATTGCGAGGATGGCCTTCAGCAACTTATTTTCATTTGCAACGGCGTTTGCCATTGAAGCGTCTCCCATGGAAAGTGTCCGCACACGTCGCGACTTGCCAATGCAATGGCGATGTGTGCTTTCAGGTATCAGTCGATTCGTGATTTGCGAGTGCTTTCACGAAAGGTTGTGGAACGGGACATGCAACTGTCGTGCCCGAAAGACACCCCGGACGGAAAGTAATCAGGAAGGTCTCATGCATACCACGGCGCACCGCCACTCTCGACTTCGCGACGCAACAGCGACGACAATCAAGTACATCCGTGGTCGCGAACCGATCATGTTGATCGTTTTGCTGCTGATTGTGGTCGGTTCATGGGGATTTATTGCGTTGGCCGGTGAAGTTATCGAAGGAGATACCGATCGATTTGATCGCTGGGCGGTGCAGTCGCTTCGGCAAGCGGACAATCCGTCGGTGCCGATTGGACCAGCTTGGTTGGCGTCGGTGGGACGCGATGTCACGGCGGCTGGGAGGCGTCGCGGTATTGACATTCTTCATTATTGCATCGGCTGGTTCTCGCCGTCTGCCGAGCGTATCGAACGATGTGGGTGCTGGTGATTTCGACAACGACAGGTATCGGGGCCAGCCTTCTTTTGAAGCGGTTCTTCTCGCGTCCGCGTCCTGACTTCGTACCGCATCTCGATGCCGTCTACACCAGCAGTTTTCCCAGCGGGCACTCGATGATGTCGGCACTGGTCTTTCTGACACTGGGAGCCCTGATCGCCCCGTGCTGAAGCGATTCTGGGTGCGTTTCTATGTCCTTGCCGTTGCCATCGTGCTGACCGGAATCATCGGTCTCAGCCGCGTCTACATGGGCGTTCATTATCCGACCGATGTGCTTGCCGGCTGGGCTGCGGGCCTTGTTTGGGCTCTTGGCTGCTGGCTGATCGCGCGATACTGCGGATCCGAAACGAAACAGATCGGTTAAGTTCGTGCGTTGAACTTAAACGACGCGTGGCCATGCAAGGCAAATGCTGCAAACGGTGTCATACACCCGAAACGTTTTGCTTGAGTTCGCGACCAGTGCGGAAGATTGGCGGCGGGGTTGAAGGGGAAGCGGAGAGAGGACGGGGGATGAACACCATTGGGTGAGCTGGCGTTCAAGGTCTTTGTTCGAGTAGCCCGGACTGTATCGATTAGGGCTGACAGCGGGGCGTCTTTGTGCAAAATCGTCGCTCTAGGATCGTGCGGCACAACGTGTCGATGTGAATCTGATGACCGCGAGGTGGCGTTTCATGGCAATCAGTGGTACCTGGAATTCCCAGCTTATATCAACAATGAACCCGTTTGATGTTTTCTTGCTTGTGGTTTTTCAATTGATCTTGCGACGTGGTCGCTCTAGGAATATCACCTTTGCTAGTGTTTGTTTATGAAGCTTACGATCTTTTTTGCCTGCTGCTTGTTCTGCGTGACGGGCTTGTTACGTCTTTCATCCGCTGACGAGGCCAAGCCGCCCCGCGTCTTCCTGGACAAAAGCGAACGCGTGGTCTTATTTCAGCTCAATCGTCTCTCAAACGAACAATTGTTGTTGGTTCCGCGGGAAACGAACGATCCGAAGTATAAACCGGTGTTTGCGACAATCCTCACGCGTCCGGGAATCTCTCGTCAACATCGGGAAGAAGCGGTTCGAGGGCTCTCGATCCTGAATGCTTCCGATCCGGTTGCTGAGTTGTTGACCGCGATCTCGACCTTGGACGCGCTGAACCTTCAACAGCGTGCGATCGGTGAACAATTGGCGGCGATGCTGTTGTCACAGTCCGAGCAAGACTTGAAGGCTCATCATGCTTCACTTGTCGAAACGGTCGAATCATCGAGTCCATTGGCTCGCGCTGTCGGTTTCGCTGGTCTAATGGCTGCCGGCGAATTGGATAACGCTTGGGTGCTTGCTTCAAAAAGTGAACAGGCAACGATCGACTGCCTGACCGCGATCAAGCTGCTTCCCGATGTTCAGCGCCGCAATCAGCAACGCGAACGTGTTTTGCAGTTCCTTAGCGGGTCAGCAGCAGACGATGTGAAACTTGCGGCGATTGGAGCCCTTAGCAAAATTTCGTCGGATCGTCCCGACACGTTCGTGCGGGTTTCGCAATTTTTGAATAACAAGCAGCTTGCCTCTGAAGCGGTTGCGACGTTGTTGGCGATCCCAAGGAAAGAGCGGGACGCATCGAAGGCCGCCGAGATTGTACAAACTCTGTTGCGACAAGCCGAAGCGACCCCGGCGGCAAAGCGGACGAGTCCTTCCTTCCTGAATGCGATGCAGTTGGTGGACCAACTCATTGGAACAATGCCGGTCGACGACGCGCGACGGGTACGGGATCGATTGGCCGAGATCACGGTGCGCGTTGTGCAGATTCGGACCATCGAAGAGGAGATGCGTTACGACACGCCCTACTTCGCGGTTGAGGCTGGGCGCGATGTGCAGATTGTGCTTGTCAATGAAGACCTGATGCCGCATAACTTGGTGATCACCACGCCCGGTAGTCTGAAGGAAGTTGCCGAGCTGGGTTCGGCGATGAGTTCGGAGCCTGGTGCCTCCGGAAAGATGCATGTTCCCGACAGCCCGAAGGTTCTTTTTGCGACGTCGATGGTGCAAGCACATCAGCGGGAAGCACTCACCTTTACGGCTCCGACCGAACCGGGAGAATATCCTTTCGTTTGCACTTTCCCACGCCACTGGATGCGAATGTACGGCGTGATGGTTGTTGTCGAAGATTTGGACGCTTGGCTAAAGAATCCGGTGGAACCGAAGGACCCGATCGGCAGCAATCGGGCGTTTGTGCAGAGCTGGCGGCTGGATGACTTCAAAGATGATTTGGAGAAGTCGCTGCAAGGGCGGTCTCCCGAAATTGGCAGACGAATCTTCGAAGAAGCAAGTTGCGCTCAGTGTCACAAAGTACGAGGCGAAGGTGGGGCGGTTGGACCTGAGTTGGCTGACGTCTTGAGCCGTTGGAAAGGAGACAAGCTTGCGGTGCTTCAGGAAGTTCTCGATCCCTCGCACAAGATCGATCCCAAGTATGTCGTTCATGTGTTGTTGACCGTCGACGGGAAGGCCGTGTCGGGTATTGTCGTCGCTGAAGATAAGAAAACGGTGTCGATCCTCGCCAATCCGGAATCCCCCGAACCCATGGTGGTCGATCGCGACGACATCGAAGTGATGAATCAGTCCTCGCAGTCGATGATGCCGAAAGCATTGCTGGACCGGTTTACAAAAGACGAGATTTATGAATTGATGAGCTATCTTTTGGCGGAGCAAACCTAGAGCGGCAACGTCGCAAGATCCACTGGAAGGCATTGATGCACGATCCATCCAACGCGTTCATCATTGATGAAGATGTTGTGGTGTCCGGTTTGCCTGCTGGTTCAAACATCGAACATTTGCTAACCTTTGGCTTCAATCGTATTGCTGGCACGCTGAACGCTGGAGCCCGATGGCTGATATTCAACTTCACATTTCGGGAACGCTCGGTGTTCTTCTAGGGGTCTGTTTGCTGGCTGGCGTGTTTGCCGATTGGTTGCATCTGCCAAAGGTCACGGCGTATCTGCTTGTTGGCCTTCTTGGTCGGTCCCAGCGTTCTCAGCTTGGTCCCGCACGACCACCTGGAGGTCTTCGATCCTCTGTTGAAGCTGGCAATGGCGTTGGTGTTGTTCAACTTGGGCTGTGAATTCACCTTCACAAAATTCCGCAGGATCGCCAGACACTGTCTCATCCTTTCGGCAAGTGAAATTTTTGTCACCCTTGGCCTCGTCGCCACGGGATTGGTGCTTTTTGGCTGTCCCAGCAGCATGGCGATTCTGCTCGGATGTTTGGCGGTGGCGACCGCTCCGGCAACCACGATTCTGGTCTTGAAGGAGTTTCGTTCGGAAGGACCGGTTACCGAAAGCACTGGCTTCTTGGTCGCCATGAACAACTTCGCCTGCATTATCCTCTTCGAGCTTGGTTTCTTGGCGATTCAGTTTGTTCAGGGGAATCACGACGCGTCGTTGGCTGAACAAGCGGGGAATGTTTTCTTGAACATGATTGGTTCCGTCGCGTGGGGAATCGTCGGTGGTTTGGCAATCAGTTACGGATGCGGCTTTCTCAACGCCAAACGATGGTTGGTTCTGCTGGTTGCGACGTCGACGTTTCTGCTTGGCGTCAATGAAACGCTCAGCATTCCATACATGTTGACGTTTTTCGCCATGGGCGTGACGGTCGCCAACACCTCCGATTACAAATCGCAGATCGTTGAGGAACTCGATCACATCTCTGGGTTGCTGGCCGTCTTGTTCTTTGCCGTTCATGGAACCGAACTGGACCTTGGTGCCTTTATCGCGGCGGGCTTTATCGGCGGCGTTTACATTCTGTTTCGGATCGTCGGCAAATGGTTGGGGGTCTATTTAGCAGCGCGGGCGACGCGGCAACCGCTCGAAGTTCGTTACTGGCTGGGCAGTTGCCTGTTCGCGCAAGCGGGGGCGGCGATCGCCTTGTCGACCATCGCCGTCAATCGCAATCCAGCGTTGGGGAAGCCGGTGCAAGACATCATCCTCGGATCCGTCGTTCTGTTCGAGATCATCGGGCCGCTTTATATCCGCAAATCGTTGTTGGAAACGGGTGAAATCCCGCTGGCCCAAGCGATCCATCACACGACGAGAACACCTCGCGAGCAAGTCCGCAGTCTGATCGATCGCTTTCGCGCGGCGATCCGTGGCACGTCGCAATCCTTTGGTTCGACCAACGATCTGTTGATTGGCAACCTGTTGCGGAAGACGAAAGGGATTCATCAGTCGGCGAGTTTTGATGCGGTTATCGATCACATTGAACACAGCCGCGACAACACTTATCCGGTGGTTAACGATCAAGCGGGTGTCGTTGGCGTGATTCGTTATCCGCTGCTCAGCGACGTGATGTTCGACCAAAGTGCTTCTCAACTGGTGCGTGCCGAGGATTTGGTCAGCCGCATCGATCATCTGCTGCATCCCGACGAACCCGCCTCGCGAGCCTTCGAGGTTTTCCAAGCGGAAACCGATGACTGCATTCCAGTGGTTTCTCGAACAGAACCGCACGAGTTATTGGGTGTCGTAAGACGCAGCGACATTGTCCACGCCTCGATCACGCAGCGACGCAAGGCGAAGAACAAATGATTCATCAAGCTCACGGGTGCTTGGCGGGATCAAGATCATGATGCCTTTGGTCGATGTGAACATGCAGGCCTGGCTTTCTGTCAAACAACTTCGTCCAGCCGGAATCGGATACCGCAGCGTTGTCGAGATAGAGGGACTGCAGGTCAGGCAGATCGGCAAGCAACATGAGTCCATTGTCGTCGACGGGGATGTCGATCAGGTGAAGTGATCGCAAGGATGTCAACTTGCTGATCGGCTTGCAAATATCGGACGTGGCCAGCGGCGAGGCGAGTCTAAGCTGTCGGAGGTCCGGGAGGGCGGCAAGGCATTCGATTCCCGCGTCGGTGCAGCGTGCTTGAGGAAGGTTCACAATCTGAAGCGACTTCATCTGCGAGATCAGTTGCAGCCCTTGATCGTCGATAGGCGAGTACCTCAACCGCAAATGACGCAGATTCGGCCAACGGCTGGGCGGTTGAAGCCCTTCACCTTGAATGCTGCCTCCGTCGAGCAACAGTTCGCGAAGCCCATCAAGCTGCGGAACATTGGCGAGTCGAGAATCGGTCACTTCCGCAGTCACAAGAACGCGGTCGTCATCCCCCTGCAATACGTTTTGGATTTGCTCAGCCAGGGGCGCTTCGGCGGAACTTGCATCGGCTTCCGCTTGCTGCTCGTTTTGGTGTCCGTTCTGCTGCTCGTTATTCAATAGCCTGGCGGTGTTCGTCAAATGGGGACTTTCGTTATGGCAACCTAACAAGACAACCGTGCCAACGAACAAGACTAATGAGTGCGTTAAGTGAAACATACACCGCGCGTCATCCGGAATGATGGCCATGCATTTCATGAGGCGAATCACCTCATTTTTGACCACGCGACGTATGAACGAGAAGCGTGCGGTCAATCGGCAGGTTCGAGGGGACTGGCGTTGACCTGATGGAAATGTTGATTCATGGAATATCGATTGTCGGAGGACGGCACAAAAAAGGGCGGTCCGCCATTTTAGACCGGCGGACCGCCCTTCGCTGTTCTCTGGCACCGAGGCGACGCGTCTGCGTACGCCTCGGTGCTCAGTAAAGCTTTACCGCGAAGCACCGCATGAAACCCTCGACCCAGATAGGGTTTCAGTTGGATAATGCTCAACCCAGGAGGGAGGCAGCGTCGATTCCCGCAATCCGACGACTGTTACGGCAAAGCTTCAAATGTGTCTTTATACGTCGCGTGGCCGAAAATGAGGTGATTCGCTTCATTAAATGTAAAACCATCATTCCAGACCACGTACGGTACAATTCCCTTCGTGAATCCGATGTGTCGACATGCAGTCGACCAACAGACAAGGCAATTACCAAGATAGAACTTCGCGTGTCAACGCGAATCAGTTAATTCGCGGAATAAAAATTAGCTTTGATGGACGATACGGACGGCGACTCAGTGATTTGCAGACTCGGTCCCCATGAATTGCAAACGCGGATCGTCCAAGCCGAGACGCTTCATTTTCTTGTAAAGAGTCGTGCGGTTGACACCCAACGTGTCGGCGGTCGCCGCACGGTTCCAATGATGATGTCGAAGCGATTGCAGAATAATCTGTCGTTCGGGCTCTTCTAATGCTTCACGGAGCGTCTGCTGCGGAAGTGCGTTCGTTATGTTTCTGGGAATGCTCGCAACGCTTTCACCGATGGCCGAAGAGCGCGCCGTTCGGTTTGCTAGCACCTGCGGTGGAAGGTCATCGGAAGTCAAGACATCCGTACGAGCTAGCAAGACCGCTCGCTCGACAATGTTTTCCAGTTCGCGAACATTTCCCGGCCATGGATAAGCTTGCAGGATCGATAAAGCGTTTCGATCAAATCCTTGCACCCTTCTGCCGGTCGATTCGCATATCTCTCGTAAAAAATGATCGACCAGCAGAGGCACATCTCCGGATCGCTCGCGAAGGGGGGGAAGTTCGATATTGATAACGTTCACGCGATAGAACAGATCTTGCCGGAACTGACCGTTGGCGACCGCATGGCTTAAGTTTTCATTGGTTGCCAGAATGACTCGTGTATCGATGGTTTCGGTTTTCGTCCCTCCGAGAGGTTCAAACTGCAGTTCTTGAAGCACTCGCAACAGCTTCACTTGAAATGCTTGCGATGCCGTTCCAATCTCGTCTAAAAATATCGTCCCTCCGTCAGCTTGCTTGAACTTTCCAACTTTGTTGGTCGTTGCTCCCGTGAAAGCGCCAGCGACATGACCGAACAATTCGCTTTCAAGCAGGTTGTCCGGTAAGGCACCGCATGCGACTTCCACGAAGGGTTCCTTGGCGCGATTGCTGCGTTTGTGGATGGCTCGAGCGATCATCGACTTGCCCGTTCCATTTTCGCCGGTTATCAGGACCGAAGCCCGCGCATCGGCCACACTGTCGATGACGTCGAAAATTTTCAGCATCCTGTAATCGTGGCTGAGAATGTGTTCAAGCCCGAAGCGGCTGTCCAACTGAGCGCGAAGCTTTTCGTTCTCCGCTTCAATGCTTTGCTGCGCCAGTGCTCTTTCCAGCACATGGTTGAGTTCCTCATCAACCAACGGCTTTGTTAGCAAATCAAAAGCGCCCGCTTGAACGGCTTCGATGGCCGTGTTGGGAGTTGCATACCCGGTCAGGACGATCACCTCGCAATCGGGCTGAAGGCGTCGCGTCAGTGAGATTAGATTGAAGCCATCTCCGTCCTCCAACCGTAAGTCAAGCAGCATCAAGTCATAAGAGCGTTCTTCGATGGCCCGGGTGGCGGCGGCCAGCGTGTGAACGACGTCAACCTTGTAGTTTTGGTATCGCAGCCAGTCGGCCATGGATGCGGCAAGATGCCGATCGTCATCAACAAGAAGGAGCTTGGGAGTCGACGTCATACGAAAACCTGCGCTTTTGAATATCCCCTAGCTAGCACTTGAACAAAAATACACTATGCTAACGCGGGTAGGATTTGTTTCCACGCTTAACATTTACGTTGCAAATAGGGGTGTGTCAAAAAAACAACGTTGTTGCGTTTGCCCACCTTTTCTTTCTTGAAGCACTAGACTATCAAGGAAGCTTAAGGTAAAAGTCGGTAAATAAATTCTCGGATTACTCAAATTGGAAAGGCTTTCCTCTTGCCGTTAGGGGGAAATGCGCTATTGTTTAAGTAGTCTTCCTTCAAGAGGGAGTTGCCAATGGATGCCGTAGTCTTGTAGAGTCCTGTAGCCGCTGGTTTAATTGCGTATGTGCGATCACTCTTTTCTTTACAAACGAGCGCCTGGTTGGGTGGTGATAAAATGAAAAAATTGGATGTTATCGTTGTCGATGATCACGAGGTTGTCCGAAGTGGCATCGTCAGTTTGTTTGAAGGAACCAACGTTAACGTCATTGATGGCGTTGCGACGGGTGAAGAAGCAGTCGCTTTGTTGAAAAAGCGAGTTCCCGATGTGGTTTTGTTGGATGTTCGGATGCCCGAGGTTGATGGACTTGCGACGTTGCAGACCATCCGTGTGAATCATCCCGACCTTCCGGTGATCATGCTGAGTACTTACGACAACCCGACGTATATCGCGCGTTCGGTCGCTTTGGGAGCCAACGACTACGTGCTCAAGGGAGATTCCAAAGAGGTCTACTTGGATGCGATCCAACGAGTCGCCCGGGGCGAAGAACCGTCTTCGGAAAGCTTGCTGCGAAAAGTTGGCGAATCAATGAGCCGATCCGGCAAAGACTCCCCCTCCATTGATGTGCCATTGACGGCTCGTGAAATTCAAGTGCTTCGCCATGTGGCGCTGGGCCTGAGCAACAAAGAGATCGGAAACTCGCTTGCAATCAGCGTTGAAACGGTGAAGGAACATGTCCAAAACATCCTTCGCAAGCTGAACGCCGCCGATCGTACCGATGCGGCTGTGCGGGCGGTCAAACTCGGTTTGGCGTAGCCCGACGTCTCTCAATTGAGAAATTTTTAAGGTGTCGCGATTGGCCTGCTAAGAGGGACCGTGCGATATCGTTGAAGGTTGCGCGAATGCATGTGAGATCATTCGCGACGAAGGAGCTGGCTTGCGTTATACCGTACGTGGTCCGAAATGATGCCTTCGCGTTAAATGAAGCGAATCACCTCATTCTGACCACCCGATGTACATTTGCGTCGACAGGCGGTGTGTCTGGTCTAGTCCCACCACCATTGATCAGCTTCGCGCGAGGCAAGGTTTTGGTTCTGATGAGCCTTCGCCGCTTGGCCCTCTTGATCGAGTTGAATGCGATCGCTGTTGAGGGCGACGCGAGGCTGCAATTTTACTCCGCCACCAAGGGGCGTCATCAACGTGTTGCCTCGCCAAACGGCATTGACCGCGGTTTCGACTTGAACCGGGGCCGTATGCGTTTCAACGGCAAACTTGTCTTCCGATCCAAAAACGGGCAACGTCCAATTGGCTTTTCCATAAAAGTCTTCTTTCTGGATAAAGGCAGCGGCGATGGAGATATCGATCAAGTTGCGCAGTTGTGCGTAAACGACAATCGTTCTCGATAGCTCATCAAACTTGTCCGTGAAATCCTGACAGAACGCTTGGCTCGCCTTGTTGATACGTTGAGAAGCCTCGCGATCTCCTCCACGCCCGACACGTTCCCCCTCGCCGATCAGCTTAACTCCCTTGCCGACAAGTTGCATCGCGAGTTCGTCCTCGCTGACCCGGACACAGTCATAATCGGGAACGAAATACCATCGTTCCATCGCATTAGCGGCAACTTGACGGGGATTGGCGCGATCGACGTAGCTGAGTAATCGAATCGGGGGCTTTTCCAGTCCGATACCGATCAGTTTCATGCGATAGTCAGCTTCCACCAAAACGCGGGCAAAATTTGTGCTGGTCGAAACACCCTCAAAGGTGACATTTTGCATTCCCATGGAGCCTTTCAAGCCAGCAACCAAGCGACCCGCATCGCTGGGGCGAACTTGCCCGCGTACATTCGCCAAGAACTGTTGCATGCGCTGCAAACCCTCTTGCGTCGGGTCGATCGAAACGCTGATCACCGCGTTCGACTTTTCGGCGGGAGGGAAGGCACGCAAGGCCACCACAACGTCCTCAAGGAGAACGACCGGCTTACCGCTGTCCAAACCACGGACCCGGCCACTGGCATCTTCGACGAAACCTTCGGCGGGACCCGCGATGACGACCTCGTTGTGCTCGGGATAGAAAAAGACATATTCGACTCCCGTCAGTCCAGCCATCGCTAGCATATCCGCAGGAACTTCTTCGCCAGCGTCAAGCTTCGCCGCGACGGCGGCTTCCAAACGTGTGAGGGATACCTTTCGCAACGGGCTTCGACGCGCTAGGTCAGCTGGGAGGTTTTGCCGGGCCGCCGCGATGCGCTGACGCGTTAGCTCAGCAGAAAATTCGCGGATCCGCAGGACACCGGTGGCATCGATTTCAACGCCAGCGACTTGATTGAAGTTTTGTTGGTTATCGTTGCCACCATTATTGTTGCCACCTGCAAACGCGAGATCGCAACAGACGACGGCGGAAATTGCAATCAACAGAGCAAGAAATATCGGTTTGCGAGACAGCATCGTTCGATTCCAAAACATTCTCAATTAGAAAACAGCTTAAATTGCGGCGTGACAGAGCCCAGAGAAGCACGCAATGGTGTGAAATACAGATTAGTCTGAAACGGCGTCAACCACAACAGTTTTAACCGTGTCGCACTGAGACAGAGAGAAACAGAGGCGAGGATACACTACGCTCCAAGGCGGCCGAGAATCACTTCACTGGCTCGGATCCCGCTGTTCATGGCACCTTGAATGGATGCCGTCTCACAATGGTCGCCACAGACGAGCGGTTGATTCGCGATTTCCACGGGCTTGACGACATTCTTCATTCGACCAATCGATTGGCTTGGCAATGCAAAAGGGATATGGTACGTCCTCAGCAACGACCAGCCATCGACCTGCGGTCCGAACCATTCAGACAATTGCCGTCGCACCCCCGCTGGGTCGCCTGAAAAGAAGGGTCGGCGTCGGCCGGGACAGGCAGCACGCTCACGCTGATCAAGGTCTTCCCTTCTGGAGCATATGAAGGGGCGACGGAGCTGATTTCCGCGACGTTATTGATCGGTCCGCTCTCGGTACCGCACAGGACAAGCTTTTTGCTATTCAGGGAGCTTCGTCTGCCGAGAAGTAAAAACAAAGTACGCTCTGCCAATCGATGTTGTCGGGACGCCCAAGCAGTCTCGCGGCTGTTGAGCCTTCTGTCGCGACGACCACCTCCTTCGCTGATTTTCGCGTCCCGTCGGTCAAAACGACCGAAGTCCCCTCAATTGTCGAAACGGTGGTTTCGAGGCAAATCGACTCGGAAGGCAGACGATCAGCAAGTTGTCTGGGTATGGCTTGCATTCCACCGCTCGGCAAAGCCACATCTCCGGAGGAGAACATTCGAAAAACGAACTCGAACACACGGCTACTCGTCGCCAGATCGGAATCCAGAAAAACACCGCTGAACCAGGGTTTAAGGAATTGATCGATGAAGTGATCACTGAAACCGAGGCTTTGCAAGCGATAAATCGTCGGCTGTTGGACGCGGTCGAAAAGATCATCCAGTTCCCCGCGACAGACGTCATAGCGAAGCCGTCCGATGCGAAACTTATCGGCGAGCGTCCCAACGCCACTGGTTACCGTCGAAAGGATCGAACTCGGGTGCCTCCACGGATCGTCGATCGACAAAAACCGAGATTGATCGCGCACTAACGCTCCTGGTTCAAAGGGGTTAAGACGCAATGCATCGTAGTCAAGCAGTTCCTGAGCAGCCGGATAAGCTGTCAACAAGACTTGGAACCCATGATCGAGTAGAAATCCGTCCACATTGTCGGTTCGAACGCGACCCCCGATGCGATCGGTGGCTTCCAAAATTTGAAAGTTGACGCCCCGCTGCGCCAGCTTGACAGCACACGACAAGCCAGCCAATCCGCCACCGATGATGATCACGTCCGTGTCCATATTGCATCTTCCGCGTCTTTTGTTTTAGGCGAGCAGCAGGAAAAAAGTTACCTTCCGCTGCCCCCTCTCCCCTGTTTTTGAGGGGAGAGGGCAGGGTGAGGGGTTAAACTTTTGGTAAGTTTTTTCCTACTGCTCGCCTTACGAAATGAAATGTTTGGCTCCCCCTACCGGACTCGGGACGCCTCACCTGATTGCCACAAATCGGCGTTTGGTCCCATCGCTTCCTTCAGTGGATCGGTGACTTGATTGACTTGATTCCACCATTCCTTATCGAGCGGTCGGTTGATGGCCGCAACGTTCGACCGAATTTGTTCGGGAGTTCCGGCCCCGACCAGGATCGACGTGATTTGTGGATTGTAGGCCAACCATTTCAGCGAAAGTTCAACCATCGTGTTGTGCGACACTTCCGCAAATTGCTGCAAACATTCGAGCGTTTCGAAAGTCAGCGCTTCGTGACCGGTTTCGCCATGGCGAGCATGTGGTCGATCGCAACTGAAGTGACGCGAGCGAGCACGTGTCGCTGGGACATCATCCGCAGTCTTCCAGTCCCCGCGAAGCATGCCATGCATGAGCGGACTGTATGCGAGAACGGCGAGCTTCGCTTTTCGACAGCGCGGTAGAATTTCCGATTCGATCGCCCGAAAAAGCAAGTTGTACGGCAACTGATCAGCCGCCGGCTTTTCAATTGCGGAGACGATATCCAATTGTCGGGGCCCCAAATTGCAGACACCAATCGCTCGCGTTCGCCCTGTTTGCTTCAGTTCGACCATGCCACCCCACGCATCGGCTAGCTCTTCATCGGCGCCAGCCCAATGGATTTGATAGAGGTCGACGTAGTCTGTTTGCAGCCGCTCCAGAGACGCTTCGAGGTCCACCTTGATTTCATCGGCGGACTTCCGCTGCGGAACCGACTTCGTCGCAATCTGCACACGACCGCGACATCCCTTAAGCAACTCGCCAAGCAGCGATTCGTTTGCTCCGTCAGCATACATCGCGGCGGTATCAAAAAAGGAGATGCCTTCGTCCATCGCCGCCGACACCGTCGCCTTCGCTGCGTCCGGGTCGCGTGTTCCCCAGTGAAAGTCGCTTGTCAGTCCCCAGCAGCCGAGCGCCAGTTGTGAGATAACGACATCGGTGCCCGGTAGGGTTGTTTGTTTCATCGCCGCCAGTCTTTTCTGTTTGTTGATGGATTGAAACCTGGTGCTTGTTATACTTCAATCGCCGCTGGGGGACAGCCGCGTTTGCAATCAAAGGTCGTCGATCCCGGCAAATCGCGGAAAACTTTGTTCAACCGAACCTCCGCAGGGCGAGCGTCAGGAAAAAAGTTACCTTCCGTTGCCCCTCTCCCCTTTTTTAAGGGGAGAGGCCGGGGTGAGGGGTAAAACTTTTGTAAGTTTTTTCCTGCCGATCGCCCGGACGAAAACCGGCAACTTGCCTAGAGCGACCACGTCGCAAAATCAACTGAAAAACATCGTCGCAAGACGACATCAAATGCGTTCATTATTGATATATACTCTGAAGCTGGACTTCAGCGTAATGTTTCCCACCTCAGGAATGCCTTCCATGATTCAAAGAATCCGCAACGTATTCTTCATTCAAATTTCATTATTCGCAATTTCGATTTCATCCGCCTTTAGTCAGTCGGCCGATTGGCCCCAGTGGCGTGGCCCGCATCGCGACGGCAAATCGGCAAGCCAATCGCTGTTGAAGCAATGGCCAACCGATGGTCCGACCGTCAAATGGACATTCCGCGACTGCGGTGTCGGCTATTCGGCCTTCTCGGTCGTCGGTAAACAGCTCTTCACGATGGGGCTAAAGGACGGCAAGTGCTTTGTTCTTTGCGTTGACACCGCCAGTGGATCGCAGGTTTGGCAGACGGCAATCGATCAAGCGCCCGATGAGGAAGCGTATCTGCACGGCTGGGGAGGCGGCCCGCGGAGCACTCCCACAGTTGATGGCGATCATTTGTATGCGCTCAGCGATGGTGGAACCCTTGCCTGTTTGAAGACTTCAAATGGCGAACTGGTTTGGAAGGTTAGCCTTGTCGATGATTTTGGAGGTTCAATTCCCAAATGGGGCTACAGTGAATCCCCTTTGGTCGATGGCGATCGCGTCGTGGTCACGCCTGGTGGGAAGAACTTCATGGTTGCGCTGGACAAGAAGACCGGAAAGAAAGTTTGGTCGAGCCAAGGCGTTGACACCGAGGCACAGTATGTTTCGATCATCAAGCACTCCATTGATGGCGTATCCTTTTATGTGACCGCCGCCAAACCGGGGCTGCTCGCGTTCGATACCGCCAGCGGGAAGCAAGTCTTTGCCGATACCGCGACCGCCAATGGCGTGGCGGTCATCCCGACACCGATTGTTCAGAAGGACAAGGTTTATCATACGTCCGCCTACGACGCCGGAAACACGTTGATCAAGTTGTCGAAAGGAAGTGGCAACGGTCTCGACGTTAAGCCGGTTTATTCGTTGTCAAAAGAAGCCAAAAGCATGGAGAATCATCATGGCGGCGTGGTCCTCGTCGATGGCGTGATCTACGGATTCACGAAGACAAATCGTGGCAACTGGATGGCGCAGGACTTTCAAACCGGTGAAACTCTGTGGATGGAATCTGTTGGGAAGACTCGAAGCGGTTCGATCGCGCTGGCCGATGGACGACTTTATTGCTACGGCGATCAAGAGGGCTCGGTGTTATTGGTCGAGCCCAGTCGTGATGGTCTCAAGCTCAAGGGAAAGCTGACTTTGCCTGAGCAAACAACAATTGATCGTGGAAAAGGGGCGATCTGGGCGCATCCGGTGATCGCCGGACAAACGCTTTATTTACGCGATCAAGACTTGTTGTTTGCATTCGACATCGCGGAATAGCCGCTCCACGACCGACCTAAAGTACGCAGTTCGGCGGTCGCCGCCGAGCATCACGGCGATCGGGCCTCACGGCGGTCCCCGCCGAGACCCTGATGGATCGACCATCCCTAAGGATTCAAACGGCCCGCCGGGCGAACACCGCTGGCGGGCTGTTTGGTCAGCTTGTCGCCCAAGTCCGCTCGCGCTTCGTCGGCATACTTTTCAAGCATCGCCACGACATCGGGATGTTGATCGATAACGTTCGTTGTTTCGTTCACGTCGTGATCCAGATCGTACAAAGCGCGTCCGATTTTTCCCGTCTCATAATTGATCGGCAGCCCATCGCTACGTCCCTCCCGACCGTTGAGCGTTCGGTATGCATGGGGGAAGTGCAATTTCCAGCGATCATTGCGAACGGCTTGCAGTTCGCCGCCTCCGTAATAGCAATAGAACGCTTCGTGAGGCGACTTGGCGTCCGGTTGCCCGAACATCAACGGACGAATGTCCTTGCCATCGATCTTGTGGTCAGGCAATTTGCCGCCGATCAGTTCGGCGACGGTTGGCAAGATGTCGATTGTTGACGCGAGTTGATCGCACTCCGTTCCAGCGGGGATGCGTCCGGGCCATTTCATGAGCGTCGGTTCGCGATATCCCCCTTCGAACATGGTTCCCTTCCCTTCACGCAGGCTTGTCGTTCCCGCGTGTTGACCATACGAAAGCCACGGCCCGTTGTCGGCTGTAAAGATCACCAGCGTATCGTTTTCAATCCCGTTGCGTTTGATCGCATCGTTGATTTGCCCAACCGACCAGTCGACCTCCATGACAACATCGCCGAACAGTCCTCGCTTGCTTTTGCCTTTGAATTTATCCGAAACATACAGCGGAACGTGTACCATGCTGTGTGGCACGTACAGGAAGAAAGGCTGATCTTTGTGGCGATTGATGAAGTCGACCGCGTGCTGGGTGTACTGAGTCGTCAGTTGCTCTTGTTCTTTGTCCGTCACTTGCGGGTTGATCACTTGATTCCCTTCGATCAGCGGAAGGTGTGGCCATCGCTTAAGACGTTGTTCCATTGGCAGATGCAACACATTGGGATGGTAGGGCCACATGTCGTTGCTGTAAGGCAAGCCGAAGTACTCGTCAAAACCATGCTGCAGCGGAAGGAAGGGTTCCCGGTCCCCCAAGTGCCACTTGCCGAAGATGGCGGTGGCATAATCCTTCTGTTTGCAAAGCTCGGCCAACGTCAGTTCGTTCGTATTCAAGCCGATCTTCGAACCTGGCCCCAGGGCTCCGGAGATGCCAACGCGGCGATGGTAGCATCCGGTCAACAGGGCCGCTCGCGACGCGGAACAGACCGCCGAGGAAACGACGAAGTCCGTAAAGCGTCGACCATCCTTCGCCATCTGGTCCAGATGAGGTGTTTCGATGCCTTCCACACCAAAGGGACCGATGTCGTGATACCCCATGTCATCAATGAAGATCACGACGACATTCGGCAAGCGTTTCGCGATGGCGTCGCTGGGAACCGCCAGCAATACCATAAGGCAACCGGCGAATATTGCAAATTGACGCATTTTTCTTGAGTCTCCGTTTCAATGGTGATTCGCTGAGAGGTGCTGTACGTCGCTCAACACAGACAGTATCGTAAACCCGATCGGCACCGTTGGTAAACAATGTTTCTGGGAGAGCTGGCCCTTTTACTTGACGGGCCAATTGATTTCCGCTGAATGCGTTTCGCTCCGATCTGAACCTTAATCCATGATGTCTCGTCGTATCAAAGTGGGAACCTTTTTCGGGGTTGCCCTATTCCTTCACTGGACGTTCTTTCTGCTTCCAGCCTGGATGGCGTATCTGGAATGGAGCTACGGCGGCGACTGGATTGACATCAGTCTGACAACCATCTTAATCGGCTTGCTGTTCACATGCGTGATCCTGCATGAATATGGGCATGTCTTGGCCGCCAGAGCATTCGGAGTGGGAACACGCGATATCACGATGCTTCCCATCGGTGGCGTTGCTCGCTTGGAACGCATGCCGGAAGAACCGTGGCAGGAATTGATTGTCGCAGTCGCCGGTCCAGCGGTGAACGTCTTGATCGCAACCACGCTAGGTATTGGAATCGCTGTCGCCTATGGGGTCGATCTCGACCTGTCGGACGAAAGCAATATGTTTGCTCATAAGATTTTTGCGATGAATATCGCGTTGGTCGTATTCAACATGATCCCGGCTTTTCCCATGGACGGCGGGCGCGTCTTTCGGAGTGCGGCCTCAATGCTCACCAATCATCGACGGGCGACATGGCTGGCGATGCGTGTCGGTCAAGGCATTGCGTTGGTGCTGTTTGTCATCGGTGTAAGGAACATGCAAGATTATCCGTTTGTTCCGTTCATTGCGGCATTCATTTTCTGGGTTGGAATGATGGAATATCGTCAAGTCGATATCGCCTCGCAGGTGAAGGACCTTCGAGTCCGCGACGCCATGATACGCAAGTTTGCGACTGCCGACATCGACGAACCTCTATCGGAGCTGGCCGACTTGGCCGCCGATCAACTGCAAAGTGTGTTTCCGGTGACGGAACATGGTATCTATCGAGGTGTTTTGCAACTGGAGGAGTTGGCTGTGGCGATGCGGCAGCCGGGGGCTGGCCGAAAAGCGGGTGAAATCATGCGTTGGGACACGATCACGGTCGATCAAGATGAGTCGCTCGAAGACGTTCTGGTCGGCATGCCCCGTGGCATGGGACAGATTCCGGTTCTGAATGACCTTCATCAGGTCGTTGGTTTGCTGGACACCGAGACGTGCTTGCGTCGGATCGCATTGCGAACCAAGACGGAATCAGAATTCGTGGAAGCGACTCTCGTCGCGAAGCCAACGTCGGACCACCAGCGGAGCGATCACGATTAACAACGACAGCGAAAAGCATTTCGACCGCATGGTCGAATGGTTGCAGATGGAATCGGTTGCCGAACGGCAGCGGATGGATGAACGGCGACAACGGTCCGGGGGCAAACAAGCCGAAGCGTTCGGCGAAACGTTGCTCGACCTTGTGGTCAGCGATCATGAGACCGGATTGGGCGGACGATTTCTGCTGACTTTCGTCAAACGGAATCGCAAGCTCGCTCTGCCGTGGAACCGGTTTAAGGTTGGATCACCGGTGATCGTCGCGGCCCAGGAAGACTGGAGTCAAGAAAGCCTGTCGGGAGTCGTCTCAAAGCGCAACAACGAAGCGATCCAGGTTGCGTTGGATCAATGGCCATCAGGAGATATCTACCGTATTGATATGTCACCCGACGAAGTCTCGCGGCTGAGGCAGCAGCAGGCGATGTCGATGGTTCGGGCCAGTCGCGGTCGCTTGGCCAAGCTGCGCGATATTCTGCTGGGAGAGTTCCCGCCCGCTTTCGACGGTGAACCTGACATTACCATCAGTCGGCGACTGAATCCGTCCCAGCAATCCGCCATTCGGTTTGCTCTGAGCGCTCGCGATTTGGCCATCATTCACGGTCCGCCGGGAACTGGGAAAACGACGACGGTTGTCGAAATGATCTGCTATGCCGCGGCGCGTGGGGAGTCCGTTTTGGCGTGCGCTCCCAGCAACACGGCGGTGGATAACTTGGTGATGCGGCTGGTCGACAGCGGTATGCGTGTCGTTCGCTTGGGGCATCCTGCACGCGTCAGCGAAGATTTACAACGGCACACGCTTGATGGCCAAGTCGCCAACGATCCCACAATGCGGGTCGTCGCCAAAATGATGCGTGAATCGGAACAGTTGTTTCAACAGGCGAATCGATTCACCCGGGCGCGGCCTGACAAAGGCCACAAGCAGTCCTTACGACGTGAAGCGGTACGTCTGCGTGACGATGCGCGATTGTTGGAGAAGCAAGCTGTTCAAAACGTGATCGACAGGGCTCAGATCATTTGTGCAACGACGACATTCGATGGTCAGATTTTGGGGGATCGCACGTTTGATCTAGGCGTTGTCGATGAAGCCTGCCAAAGCACCGAGCCAGGTTGCTGGCCTGTCGTGACACGCGCCAGACGGATTGTCCTGGCCGGGGATCATTGCCAATTGCCGCCAACGGTGCTGTCTGTTGAAGCAGCGCAACTAGGTTTTGCAATCAGCATGATGCAACGGTTGGTTGAACACTACGGCGACGCGGTGACTCGTCGGCTGGACGTTCAATACCGGATGCACCAGCAGATCATGGACTTTGCGTCGCGGCAGTTTTATGACGCCAGCTTGCAGGCTGATCCGAGTGTCGCCGGACATCGACTGAGCGATCTTGAATCGATCGACTTGCCGCCGGAAACCGATCAGCCGGTCATCTTCTACGATTCCGCCGGAGCCAACTGGGATGAAGAACTTGAACCCGATGGGTTAAGCAAACGCAACGTCCAAGAAGCGTACTTGCTGCTGAAAAAAGCACGCGAGTTACACGAATCGGGACTGTCGGCCGATGACATGGGAATCATCGCGCCGTACGCGGCTCAGGTCCGATTCCTACGGGAAAACTGTGAGTTCAAACGTCTGGAAATTGACACGGTCGACGGATTTCAGGGACGCGAAAAAGAAGCGATTCTCATTTCATTGGTCCGCTCGAACGCAACCGGGGAAATTGGCTTCCTCGCGGACAAACGACGCATGAATGTGGCCCTGACACGCGCTCGCCGCAAACTGATCGTCGTGGGAGACAGTGCGACGCTCGGAGCGCACGACTTTTACGCCGCCTTCTTCGAATACGTGGAATCAATTGGCGGTTATCATTCCGTCTGGGAAGAAATGTAGCGTTCCTCGCGTGGTCGTACTCGACCGTGCTTTTCCCGCAACGTGGTTGTATTCTTTTGTTGTTGACCTGTGGTCCGCGCCTCGCCGCATCATCATCCCTCCCAGGAGACACCGTCCCATTGTTGCATTCGGCGCAATAACGCAATCGTGTCCTGTGTGAAGGACGCAAACAGGTGCTCTCCTTTCTCCGCAGTCGCCAGATGCGGGCGACCAATGTGACCTGGCGCGCTGCGATCCTTCGTGATCCAGGCTCGCGATGCCGGGCGAAATGGATTCCCTGGTTCGACGACATCAGCGTTGGCGTAATCGCCAACCAACTGCGGAGCAATCCGCATGATCATGGACGTCTCCCATTCGCAGGCGTGCCCCATTTCCCGCTGCTGGATATCGGGCATCGTCGTCCACGGCTGGGTGCCGAGCGACCAGTAAGTTGTAAACAGTAGCAGCAGGTCGTTTCGCTGACGCTGATTTTGGCGAACTTCAAACATCGCTTGTTTGCCTGGAATATCGTTCCCGCCGTGTCCATTGAGCATCAGGATTCGCTTGAACCCATGGAACAGAATATTGTTGATGAGACCAACAAGCATGTCGAGGTAGACCCGTGGCGGTGCGGAAAGGGTGCCGGTGAAGTCGAGATGGTGATCGGAGTTGCCAAGCCACATCAGCGGTGTCACCAATACCTCCTGTTGTAACTCGACTTCGGTTCGACGCACGATCTCGCCCAAGAGCATGCTGTCGGTGTGAACCGGCAAATGATGTCCGTGCTGTTCCACCGCGGCAACGGGGATCAAGACCGGCAGGTCGCGCGACAAACGATCAATCTGTGGCCAGGAAAGTTCTTGCAAATACATGGGATCTGATTCTCAAAAAGGGTTCGACTCGATCGTCTCGCGTCCGCCAGCAACGCCGAGGCCAATACGACTCATGTCCGGCAACAGCATACCAGAATTGCAACGCATGAATTTGGCCCGCATGCAAAATAGGGGTTCCGCTCGCACGGGCATCATCGATCGCTGACGGATCGAAGCACTGGATCGAACAAGCTATCGAACGTCATCAATGGCCAGAAGGCCGTCTTCATGCAGCAGATCGGCGAACATACGGGCACCATGCGGATTCAGGTGAAGGTGATCAGCAAATGCTTCTGGGTCGGTGAGGGCACCGGAATAGTCCTTCACCTGACGCCCGATCTGAGATTCAAACCATGCGATCCAAGGTTGAAGCTCGGTTAATTCCCGGAGATATTCAGGATGGAATGGTCCAATGATCAATTCCACCTGGACGTCATAGCGCTCCGCAATCGCTAGAACCTCAGCAACGGCGGCGACATTGGCATCACTGTACAGCGTTTCCTCGACCCCGATGCGGAGCATCCGATCGATTAGTTCTTCACTCGCCGTCTCCTGCATGATCCAATCTTGATCGTTGCGTTTACGGAAAAGCATGCTTCGCATAGTGAATTCGCCGTTGAAACGGTACAGGTGCGATATCTCCGAGGCGTAAAATTCGCTCGGTCGCTGCTCCGCCATAATCCGTCTCAGTCGTTTGGAGTGCGCGAGGTAGGCGGTAAATCGCTCCAGAGCACCAGGTTCGTCTTCACGATTCGCGCAGCTCACTTCAAAGAGGAGCTTCTTCGGAGCTTGGTGATGTTCCAGATAGTCTTCCCAAAGAGCGGGCATCAGTACGGTGGGAAGGGCATTGAAACTGATGCTGATCACTTCCCCCTGGGTAACTTCGTTGAGAGCCGGCGGATGCATCATGTGTAGACTGCGAGAGTTTCCCAGCAGCACGATCTGACCGGGCAGGTCTCCGTTGTACAGCATTGAATACCGGAACTGGGTCGCCATCACCGCGCGGTCGATTAGCTGGCCGATGAGCCGGTCTCCCGCGTAGACCAAAGCCACAAACGCCGCGATCCCCGCTAAACAACGGTACGTTGAAGATGTCTTGTTCATGGTGAAGTACCTTGGTCGTTGTTGTCCCCTGCGAGGTTCGCGACGACACCGTTTGTGTTTATACCGTGCGTGGTCCGAAATGATGCCTTCGCGTCAAATGAAGCGAATCACCTCATTCCTGACCACGCCACGTTCAACAGTCCCTAAAACTGGAAATAGATGAACCGATTGCCACTGAAGGTTCCCAGTAACGCAATCAACCACAAGAGTGAAGCATAGTAAAACGCTCGTAACCATCCAGCCTTTCCGAACACGTCGGACCAGCGAATCAGCACGCAGGATAGTTCCGCCGCAACCAGCAGCATCACGACGCACATTGCTTTCATCAATGGAACGCGATTCTGCAGCAATCCTAGACTGAATCCATCGAACTGAAGCATGCGTTCGAGAATCAATAGAGCTTCAGAAAATGTAGAACTTCTGAAGAAAACCCACGTAACGCACAGCATGCAGAACATACAGACGACTTTCGTCGCCACGATGGGGAGGTGACGAAGTTGTCGTAAGTTTGCAACATCAACAAACGGGGGGACGGGTGACTTGAATTCGATCCGTCATCGTCACGAGCTTCGCGTTCCGACGACGATACCGCCGGTCCAATTCGCCGAATCCAAATGCGATGGCCGATGAGAAGCACCGCGTGAATGGCACCCCAGATTACAAAGTTCCAACTTGCACCATGCCAGAGGCCTCCAGCAACATGGTGACGGCAAGATTGCGATATGTCTTGAAGGCACCGTGACGGCTGCCTCCCAACGGGATGAAGACATAATCACGCAACCACGTCGATAACGAGATGTGCCACCGGTGCCAGAAATCGGCTGGTGAAATCGCCAAATAGGGAAAGCGAAAGTTTTCGGGTAGCTGAAATCCAAGCATTCGCGCGGTGCCGATCGCAATATCGCTGTAGCCACTGAAATCGCAATAGACTTGAAAGGCATACAGAACGACGATGATCAAGACGTTGAGTGATGAGTAGCCACTGCCGTCCACGAACATCGCGTCGGCAACCGGTGCGATGGAATCGGCGACGACAAGCTTTTTGAAAAAGCCCTGCAACGCTCGCTGAAAGCCGGACTCAAAGTTCGACCACGTGAAGCGTCGATCGGTGCTGAGCTGCGGCATAAAAGCGGTCGCTCGCACGATCGGGCCTGCAACCAACTGAGGGAAGAAACAGACATAGGTCGCAAATCGAAGCAGGTCGCGTTGCGGTTCGATCTGTCGCCGGTAAACGTCTATCGAATAGCTGAGCGTTTGAAACGTGTAAAACGAGATTCCGGCAGGAAGGACCAAGTTCAAGGTGGGCCAACTGAGCGAAACGTTTAACGGTGCAAGGGCGTGTTGCAGACTGTCTGCGAAGAAATCGAAATACTTGAATGTCGCCAGGATTCCCAGATTGCTGACCAGGCTGATCGCCAGCAACCCGTTTCGCTTGCGGTCGGACTGCTCGTTGCCAAGTCCTAAGCCCACGCAGTAATCGACGATGGTCGAGGCGAACAGGAGTGCCAAAAAACGGTAGTCCCACCAGCCGTAGAAGAAGTAGCTTCCCGTCAGGCAAAGCAACAGTCGCAAGCGGCCGCGCAGCAGCCAATAAAGCGTGAAGAAGAGGGCAAAAAAGATCAGAAAGGAAATGCTGTTAAATAACACGTCGGTCTATCTTCGTTTGTCCGCAGGTAACACGTTTACGGCGGGTAAACGATACGTCGACTCCCAGTTTAATTACTCACCAGCCAGACGTTCGATCCAAGCGACGATAACCTTTGACGCGAATTCCAGATCGCGTGGGTCTTTCAAGAACAAATGATCGGAACCGGGCAAGGCGATCAGGCTGCGAGGCAACGCATGACGAGAATCATCACCCGAGGTCGGGCCAACGATTCGAGAGGCATGCCAAAATGCAACGGTTTCATCGTCCGGCGAATGCATTGCGAGAATCGGCTTCTGAATCGCTCGAATTCGCGCGTCAAGGTCGTACTCGCGGAATTGACGCAGCATTTGCCGATCGATCAGGAAACTGCGCCCACCGATGGTCACCTCTCCTTGCCCGGCGGATTCGATGTCCGGGTTCATGCCTTCCAGTGTCCGTGCCAAATGCCATGTATCGCTTGGGGCGGCAATCGTAATCGTTCCGCGCACCGATTCGGAATCCTGAGTCACGGCCAGCGAAGTCGCTCCACCGAAGCTATGGCCAATAAGAAACAGAGGCTCACTCCATTGAGCATCGAAGTATTCAATTACCGACCGCAGATCGTCCATTTGTGTTAAGAAGTTGGTCTGCGAGAAATCACCATCGCTGTCGCCAATTCCCGTCATATCAAAGCGCAGCACGACAATGCCCGCCGAAGCTAGCATGCGGCTGAGGCGGACGATCATCTTTAGGTCTTTGCCACACGTGAAGCAATGGGCGAAGACAACACGAGCAATCGCCGCCTCGGCGGGCTCATCAATGATCGCGGCCAACGAAGCTCCCGACGGTTTTTCGATGGAGAGCCGACGACTGAGGCGATTTGGAGAAGGGGTCGACACAGGAATTAGACAGCGCCGTTGTGCTCAACCGTTACGCGTCCCGCTCGGAATGCATCGGCCATTGCCTGCGGAACTTCGGCTTCGGCCATCACCAAACGAGCGCGGTTGTCGGCCACTTTCGCTTTGTTCTCCTGTTCGACCGCGACGGCTTCGGCGCGACGGCGTTCAGCATTCGCGCGAGCCACCCGCGTATCGGCTTCGGCCTGATCCGCCTGCAATCGAGCACCGATGTTTTCGCCAACGTCGATGTCGGCAATGTCGATCGACACAATTTCGAAAGCGGTATGGGCATCGAGTCCGCGACTGAGAACGGCCCGCGTGATACGGTCGGGGTTTTCGAGCACCATCGAATGCGATTCGGACGATCCGAGCGAACTGATAATGCTTTCGCCAACGCGGGCGATGATCGTCTCCTCCGTTGCGCCGCCGATCAACTGTTCCAAATTGGTGCGTACCGTGACGCGGGCGCGAACACGCAATTCGACACCATCCATCGAAATCGCGCTAAGCGTCGTTTTGCCGCTGCGTTTTGGATCGGGGCAATCGATCACCTTGGGGTAGACACTCGTTCGCACGGCATCGAGTACATCGCGTCCAGCCAAGTCAATCGCCGCCGCTTGATCGAAAACCAACGGGATGTTGGCTCGATGAGCCGCGATGATCGCGTTGATGATATTCATTACATTACCCCGGCCAAATAGTGGGCTTCCAATCGTCGCGTGCTGATGCCGGTTCGCGGGTTGATGTCCATTCCAGCTTGTGCGGCCATCACTTTCGCCGTAACGATGGTTGCGGCATGAACTTTGCAGAAGTGCATCCGCAGCAACGAGGTTATGCTGACATCGGCACCACTCATCCAGGCCTGAAACCACAACTTTCCGTATCGCAACCCGAAAAAGACGGCAATCAGCCCAAAAAAGATGCAAAAAACGATGAATCCGAGGATGATCGCGTTTTGGGTCGTGATGCCCAGTAGTTCCAATTGTGAAGACACAGTTAAACACCTTATTTTTTGCGTAGATTGCGTTTGCCTAAATTTCGGTTTCTGAACATGATATAGGTAAGCCGGGTTGACGCAAGCGTTTTCACAAGAAAGTGAATCGTTTGACGTCCGCAAGGAAGCTCGTTGTCGAGAACAATGCGTAACCTATTTTTTAACGGATGTCTGTTCGGAAATGGAGCGAGGGGGCCGTTTTATTTTCCGTCCAGATCGTTGTGCCCTGCGTGGTTTGATGTGATTGATTTGCAGCGAGTAACGCGAATCACCGCATTTCCGCGCTCGTGACACGAATAAAGACGCGGCGTTCGATGCAACATCCCCTCAACGTCTCAGGAGCGAGTAAAACTTATGATACGTCCTCAATACATGCCGGGCGACTGGGTCGTCTACCGAAAAAGCAAAATTGGTCCGCAACCGGGGCCACGCGCGCAGCAGGTTCATCCCTGTCCGAAGGGGGAGTACTATTCGTATGTTGTCGATAAGTACTGGGTGGTGGCGGATGTTCTCGATGATGGTCGGTTGCTGTTGAAAACGCGACGAGGGAAAGAGCACATAATCGATCCCAGCGATCCTGGTCTTCGCCACGCTGGTCTTTTGCACCGATGGATTTATCGTGATCGTTACACTTGGATTGAGCAGCAAGCGATTGAAGATGACGAATCGTCCGTCGACGCCTTTTCGGATTCGGTTACGTCGTAATTGCTCGGCGACGTTGATTCCTTCGGGATGTTGATTGTCGCGCGGTTCAATGGTTACACTGTCTGGCCCGCTTGACATTCACTCCGCTGCGTCGCTTGGCATATCGTGTATCCACGCATTTGAAGGACTATTGGCATCGCATCCGCTCGTCGCTGTTTGATTCTTTCGGTTGATGGCTTGTCTCCCGCGAGCCTTCAGACCTATGGCTGCTCCTGGCAACCGACACCTCGCTTCAATCGACTCGCGTCGCAGTCGATTGTCTTTGAACGTTGCATGAGCGACACGGTCATGTCGCACCAATCGCTCGTGTCGATGATCATGGGGAAGCACAGCGCCGCGCTGGTTGGGGACGGGCGCGAGCATCAGAAATCGTGGATTGGCAATATTTCCGCCGAATTGGTTACCGACGACTATCAGATTGCAGAGCTGTCGGCGGCGAGCTTTTTTGAGAATCAAACGGTGATCCCCTACTTGATTCCTGATGTTGCCCGCCAGGACGTGGAAGAGACCGCGATGGGAGATCTGTTTGCCGGCGGGCTTGAAGTGATTGCCGAAGCGGGGAGCGATTTGATTTGGCTGCATCTTTCCAGCCTGACTCGCTGTTGGGATGCTCCCCGATCTCTCTGCTTTGTTGATGATGAGATGCAACCGCCCAGCGACGCGATGCCGCCATCGAATGTTCAGATCGAAAGGACCGACCCAGATCAGTTGCTTGCTTGGATGATGGTCTACGGGGGACAGGTTCGGTTGCTGGATTTACTTCTCGGATTGCTGGTCGATCGCATTGACGAATCGTCAGCAGATGGGACAACGATGCTGGTTGTCGTAGGGACTCAGGGAATGCCGTTGGGTGAAACGGGTGACTTTGGTTGTTCGTCGTCGCGGTACCGAAGTCCTTTGTTGCATGTGCCACTGCTGATGAGAATCCCTGGACGGGCGTCGCTTCGATGCCCGAACCTTTGTCAGCCTTTTGAGATTGGACGAACGGTTGAATCGTGGCTGGCGGGCGAATCGGGAGGTTTGCTGCGTCACGCCTCGCCGCGCGGGTGGGCTGACATGAACGCTTCAACGCAGTGGACCCTGTCTGTCGATGAACAAGGCAACTGGATCAGCTTTCAATCGCAATGGTGGCATTTAGTATCCGAAGCCTCCGAGACAATGTTGTTTCGCAAGCCGGATGATCGATTTGATGTCAATGACATCGCGGGGCGTGTTCCCGTTGTACGTGATGCGATGCAGCGTCATGCGACGGCAGCCTTGCGAAACCTTTCTGAAGAAATGGATCGACATCCACTTCCTTTCGATATCTTATCTGGCAGTTGGTAGCCCCTTACAAGGCGGTCATGCGATTCTGTTTCGTTGATCATGAATTACAATGAACGTTCACCCACTGACTGGATGTTCATGAAAATCGCCTCGATCCCGCAACTGTATCGCAACCTGCGTCGCTGTCAGGAGATGCTGATGGTGCTTAATCGGTACGGCTTGGCCGACTGGATGAGCCATTTTCCGAAGCTCCCGTTCAGCGATGTGTTAAAAGACAATCAAGGCAAGCCACTCACGAAGCACTCGCGGGAAGTGAGGATACGGCTGGCGTTGACCGAATTGGGCCCCACCTTCATCAAACTCGGTCAGATATTGAGCGCGCGTCCCGACTTGGTCGGACCTTCGTTGGCATCCGAACTTCGTCAGCTTCACGCCTCGGTTCCTCCGGATCCGCCCGACGTCGTTGAAGCGACGTTGCGAGCGGAGATTGGCGAACGCTTCGCTGAGGAGTTCGCTGAGTTCAATCCTGTTCCGATTGCGGTCGCCTCGATCGGCCAAGTCCATCGCGGACGCTTGCGAGATGGAACGGTTGTCGCCATCAAGATTCAACGACAAGGAATTGAAAAGACGGTCCTTCGAGATCTGGACGTTCTCTCCGGTTTTGCGCAGCTTGCGCAACGCGTCAGTTCACTGGCTGCCTGGGGACCGGTGGAGCTGGTTGATCAGATGGGGCCGATGCTTCGCCGCGAACTCGACTTCGAACGAGAATTGCAGAATATGCGGCTCTTCGGTGGCTTTTTGGAGAACGATGCGAAAATTCATATTCCGAAGACGTTCGGTCGGCTGTCGACGCGTCGCGTGTTGGTGATGCAGTGGCTCTCAGGTGAATCTCTAACAGCGTTAAGTGATCAAAGCACGATACTCTGTAATCGGGAAATGCTGGCAAAGCGGATCGCTCAGATTTACATGGAAATGATTTTCGTCCATGGTACGTTTCACGCCGATCCGCATCCTGGCAACTTGATGGTGATTGCGGGCGACGAACTGGGAATTCTTGACTTTGGGATGGTCGGTCGTATTGATGATCGGCTCCGTGAAACGATCGAAGAGATGTTGTTTGCGATCTCGGCGAGCGATCAAATGCAATTGACTCGATTGATCAAACGCGTTGGTAAAGTGAACGAAGATATCGATGAAGCGGCATTGTCGATCGATGTCGCCGAATATCTATCCACATATGGCCCCCAGGACTTGGACCGATTCGACTTGACCGGTGCGTTGAATGATCTCTCTGAGATATTGCATCGCCACAGCATCAAGTTGCCGCACCAATCAGCGCTGTTGCTAAAAATGCTGATCTCGTTGGAAGGTACGCTACGCGAACTTGACGCCCGTTTCAGTTCGCTGGAAGTGATGCGTGGGTTTCTGCGTCATGCAATGATACGTCGGCTGTCGCCACGACGTCGATTGCGACAGGCCCGGCGCATCTATATGGAAGCGGAAAACTTTATGGAGGTGGCGCCGGAGCAGATTGTCGGCCTACTGGAACAATTCAGGCAAGGTCGAACAAACGTTAACCTGCTGCATCGACGGCTCGGGCCACCGGTGAATCGATTGGTTCTCGGAATGCTTGCCAGTGCATTGTTCCTGGGATCGTCGTTGCTGCTCAGTCGAGACGTCCCGCCGTTGTTATTCACCGAGCCTTGGCGATTTGGTTTGCATAACATCAGTCTATTTGGCTTGATTGGAAACACGATAAGCCTGATGTTGATGTTGCGACTGGTTTTAGCAATGGGCCGAACGGGACATCTCGATGACCGTGACTCCGATTGAGCGACTGAGCGGTTCTTGACGAATGGTATTTGCAGAGTTTTGGAGGAAGTCTAAGCTTCCATTAACCTAATTGCTAACCGATGCGCTGGGCGATCTGCTGTTGAAGAGATGCAATCATCGTTTGCAGTTCGTCATGACTTGTCGTTGCCAGTTCCTCATCGGACGACTGAGGGACTCCAAGGATCGCTTGCAATGCGCGTATCATGCTGATTCTTTCCTGTGCAACTCCACGGGCCTCCCCTTGAACTTCTCCCTTCTTGATCAGTTGGTCCGCGATGGAGCCTGCTTCGGGCTGCACGGGCCAGAACTCCGAGACCAATTCGTTTAGCTTCTCTTCCCCAACGACGCGATTCACGGACATCACATAAACCTTTATCGTATCAAGTAAGTCTTTGGCCTGGTGCTGGCTGATCGCTTGCGAAAGCATCTGAAACAAAGGCCGAAGCACGGCATCCAATTGAGAAGACCTGCCATATTTTAACAGCGTGAAGGCCACCTGCAAAACGGGTTCTCCGACCATCGTGGCATCGTCCATCCGGCTGATATCCAAAATCGGCAATTCCAATCCGGGAACATAACGCTTCCAGTTGGCTGGAACCCGAATGAGTTCCTCAAGGCTGCGAGCCGTCTGCCACGGACGAACGCCATTATAAATCACCCAAGGGATAATCGGGACCAGCGGCTGAGCGTTGTCCAACTGGTTTTCCCATATTCGCACGATATAACCGAGCATCTGGATCAATGCCCATGGTTCATCGGTGCTTTTGTGATCGATCAATACCAAGACATAGATGAAGTTCGTCCGCAGTCCCAAGCTTTTGACGACCTCGTCGGAGACTTCGATGGAAAAGAGCCGATCAGCAAATCGTCGCTTGAGATTTCGGTCGATGAAACTGGTGTCGACCCTAGCCAACGTACTAAGCTTGAGATCCCGAACCACTTCGTGGGGCAGGTGGTTCGCCAATAGTGTTCGCGCCGCGTCAAGTTGCTGAAGCGTCTGATTGATCAGCCGATCGTGCGGCGACTGTATCCGATCCTCCGCTGGTTCCGCTGCGGAATGACCCTTCGGATCGTTATCTTCTGGAGACGCCATGACATGTTCTCTGCCGCGAGGTGCAACGAAACCTACGTTCTGAATCGCCGCAACTCCTTTTACGTTAGCGATCAGTAACTTTCAATGCGGTCACATATCCTCGATCACCGATCGTCGCTTTGTAAGGTGCCATCTCAAAACCGCACGGTCGCAGCATTTGTTCATATTCAGCGACTGAGTAGCACTTGCCTTGCGTAATATTCATCAACAGTGCGGAATACTCGGCAACAGGCAATGGCCCCGTCTTTTCGCCATTGATGATCGCTCCGTGAATAATCAACAACCCGTCGACCGGCAACGCGTCAGCGGCACGTTTGACAAGCTGCCTCGCTTCGGGAAGGTCCCAATCATGAAGCACATTGGACAGCAAGACCGTATCGAAGCCTTGCGGCCAAGATTCGGCAAACATATCGGTCGAATGGACTGCGATTCGATCTTGCAGGTCGTGCGCAGCGATCTCCTGTCGTGCAATTTGATCGACCGGTGGCTGTTCCAATACCGTCGCGCGGAGCTGCGGATGTCGAGCAACCATCGTGGCGCTGTAAATTCCCGATCCGCCCCCGACATCCAGCATCTGCTTTCGATCCTTCATTTGATCAGCAATGGATGCGGCTAAATGCTGGCCAAAAGCAATCCCTCTGCAATTCATCAAGTCGGTGAACTGACGCGCAAACAAAGGGTCTTTCATCGACTCGTGCCAGTCAGCCCCATCGGACTTCGCTTGCCAATTAGCTGGCTTGCCCGATTTCAGGATCTGTACGTAGTTCTTCAGAACGGGTGAATCGGCAATGGGCCGATAGTAAGCTTTTAATGACCACGGACTTCCATCGGTTAGAAACTCCTTTCCCACATCGGTCAGCTCGATGCCATCGTCCTGATTGTTGCGAATGAACCCGTTGGCGCGGCACAGAGTCAACAACACATCGGCGGGCCGGTGAGCCCAGCCGAAATGTTCGCACAGGTTGGCGAAATTGATGCCTGGTTGATCGGCCAGAACGGTGAAAAGATTGAATTCCAGCAATGCCGCGGCGATCAGATCGGCGGCGAATTGACGATCACGGTAACGCAGGATTTGCGACGGATCGGATTGCGTTAGCTGATTAAGCGGATGATCGGACATGGCTTTCCATCATTGATGAGCGGGCTTGATGTTATCTTGCGACAATGTCTTCCAGTTCAACTTGCGACGCAGTCACTCTCAGGCTTTGAAGACAATCTCAGACGATAAAACGAAATAATCAGGTTCCCCGACAGTTTCCGTACCAGCGAATGTGGAGTCGGTCGCAGTAACGAAAGCCTCGGCTTTCGCACCATGGTCGCAACCAGACTTCATGGCGATCCAATTCGGCGTCGCTGCGTGACTGAGGCATGATCCAAACTTTATTGTCATCGACATTGCGATCGATCTGGCCAATCATCGATTCGACTTCTTCAAGCTCGCCGGGCTCGTCAACAACGAACTTCAATTGAAAATCTGACGCTCGGCTCAGCAGCTCTCCAACGACCTCGACATTCCAACGCCGCGATTCATGTTGCAACATCCATTTCTTCGATGTCGTATTGGGACGTGGCCCACTGCCCGTCAATTTTGGGCTGATCGACATCAAATCGCAGAAGACCGGCTGGATCACGGTTCCCGCGGTTTCCATCGTCACATGCAGCCCCGCCGCCGAAAGTTGTTCGCAAAGCGGAACAATGCCGCGATGCAACATCGGTTCGCCACCCGTAACAACCACATGGTGCCGCTTCTTTTTCAAGATCTCGTCAACGATATGATCGATCGACTGCTGATCTCCTTCCGGATGCCAGGATGCATAAGGGGTGTCGCAGAACCAACAACGCAGATTACAGCCGCTGATTCTCACAAAGACGCTGTCGGTCCCCGTCAGCAATCCTTCCCCCTGACGACTGACGTAAAGTTCGGCTAAGCGCAAAGTCCCCCCTTTCGCGTCAGTGAGCGAACGAGACAATGAAGCCTTTACTTCAGGAGAATGTACTGTGTCCACAGATTTTAGCGATTTGCTGGAAACGTTTGATAACCCGTATGCCGGTCGAACATATACAATCGAACACACCTGCCCTGAGTTTACATCGGTTTGTCCCAAAACGGGGCAACCTGACTTCGGAACCTTGGTTTTTACGTATGTTCCCGACCAGAAGTGTATCGAGCTTAAGAGTTTGAAGCTGTACCTGCAACGTTACCGAACTGAAGGGATCTTCTACGAGCAGGTCACCAACCGCATCTTGGACGACTTTGTCGAAGTCGTAAAGCCGCGTTGGCTTAGTTTGGAGAGCCGCTGGACACCGCGTGGTGGTCTTTCAAGCGTGATCGCTGTCGAATATCCTGAGCCCGACGACGAATGATCCTCGTTTCCGATTTGTTCCTTTCAAAACAGTTCCTTTACCATGTCATCAAATTCCCCATCGGTTTTATTGTCCGGATTCGCGGACGAATCGGCCATCAACAAGACCGCGGTCGAGCAGTTTGCGGCCTTTGCAGCACTTGGTTTGAAGTGGTTCTCCCTGCGATTTATCGATGCGGGAGACGGTATCAAGAATGTGATGCAGCTATCCGACGACGAAATCAAGACGATTCGCCGGTTGATGGACGACTACGGTCTCCGCGTCGCAACGATCGGTTCACCCCTGGGGAAAGTGAAACTGAAAGATGTCGATGACGGAACCACCAATCGTTATGTTCCCTTCGACGAGTACCTTGCCGGCGAAGTCAAAAGGGCTTGCGAATTGGCTCAAGCATTTGACTGCAAGCTAATCCGTGGCTTCTCGTACTACCACCCAAAAGGGACGAAGCCGGAAGATCACTTGTCACAAGCATGTGATCAACTAGGGCGGATCGCTGAGATGTGCGAAACGCATGGCTTGACATATGGGCTGGAAGTCGAAGCCAACTTGATCGGGCAAACCGGTCAGCTTATGGCTCAATTGCACAGCGGAGTCAATCATCCGGCGTTGGTGACCATTTTCGATGGGGCCAACATTTTGGTGCAGGGCTTCACCGCGGATCAGGTCTACGAACAATATCTGGCGATGAAACCGGGGCTGGGTTGGCTGCATATCAAAGACTATCACGACCCAAGTCCAACGGGACGGATATCGCATGTGGATGAAGCCTCCCTGAAGAACTTCGTCCCCGCCGACCGAGGTGATTGTGGTCACGAAGCCATTCTGCGTGACTTGGCGACGTTCCTTCCTGAACTTGAAGCACGCATGCAACAGCGTGGTGCCGCCGGAGTGGTCTGCGATTTGGAACCGCATGTTAAAGGGGGTGGGCAGTTTGGCGGTTTCAGTGGACCCGACGGGTTCGGCGTTGCCATGCGAGGCCTCTGTAGGGTGCTGGACTACGTCGGCATCGGATACGAAACGCGATCCTTCGACGACATTAAAGCATCGATTTAGGCCCCCCCTGTAAACAAGACTTTATCCAAGACATTGTCTTCAGATCATATCCTAACAATGAACCTATCGGAAAACCCCAGAAGACCCGCGGTTAGCGTTGTCGGCTCATGGTTTTTGGATAGGCTCGAAAACACTCGCAGAGCGACGACATCGCAAGGTCAACTGAAAAATATCGACGTACGATATACGTCGCGTGGTCAGAAATGAGGTGCTTCGCTTCATTTAACGTGAAGGCATCATTTCGGACCACGCACGGTATAACATCAAACGCGTTCATCATTGATAATTGATATAGGCTGGTTTAATAATGTCCAAAGAAATCAAACGCGTCGCCATTTTGTTTGCGGGTGGCCCGGCTCCTGCCGCCAATTCCGTGATTGCGACGGCCGCATCATCGTTTCTGAAAGAGGGAATCGAGGTTCTAGGCATCAAGCACGGTTACAGTCGCTTAGCTGAGTACAGCGCCTCGGGGCCGATGCGTGAAGGTGTCGACTACATTCCGTTCACCAACGAGATGTTGGCGCACGCTCGTGTCAGTCGCGGGATCATGATTGGGACGGCTCGCACCAATCCAGGCAAACACGTTTCGAATCCCAGTCACCTGGACGATCCCGAACTATCCGCTCCACTGCGACGCGTTTATGAAGGCCTCCGTTCGCTCGATGTCGATGCATTGATCTCCATTGGTGGCGACGACACGCTCAAGACGGCCAACAAGCTGAAAATGTTTCAGGATCGTTTGCCCAACGACGCGAAAAAATTCCCAGTCGTTCATTTGCCCAAGACGATCGACAACGATTACATGGGCATTGATTTCACCTTCGGCTACTTTACCGCCGTTGAAACATTGGCCGAAGAGATTCGCAACCTTAATTATGATGCGGCCGCGGGGCGGGCCTATTTCATTTGCGAAGCAATGGGACGCAGTGCGGGTTGGCTGGCGTACGGAGCGGCGATCGCGGGTGAAGCAAGCATGGTCCTGAGTGTCGAAGATATTGCGGGGAGCTTGCGTGGTGAAGAGGTTGTTAATGCTGAAACGGGAGCGACACGTCCGATCATGGAAATTGATCGCGTGATCGACCGCATGGTCGACATGATGTTGGCTCGTGAACGTCAAGGTCGCCAATACGGTGTGATTGTCATCGCCGAGGGGCTTGCCGAATTCCTGCCCAGCAAAAGTCTCGAAGGTGTGGGACGCGACGAACACGGTCACATCGCAATTTCGCAAATCAATCTGGGAGCAATGATCTCGCGTTTGGTGACACGCCGCTACGAAGAGCGGACCGGCAAGACACGCAAGGTCAATGGTCTCCAGTTGGGTTACGAATGTCGATGTGCTCCGCCGCATGCGTTTGATGTCATGTTGGGATCGCAGTTAGGCGTCGGTGCCTATCGAGCCTTGAACGAAGAACATCTCAACGGCGTGATGGTGTCGGTTTCCGGACAGCTTGATCTTCATTTTGTCCCCTTTGAGAAGTTGGTCGACCCTGAAACGTTGGTCACCAAAGTACGCTTCATCGAACGCGACAGCGACTTTTACAAACTTGCACGCTTCCTGGAAACTTGCATTGATGACTAGGAACCGTGCCAGTCGACGTGGTGCAAACAAGTTGTGGTTCCATGTCATCTCAAGGAGCCCATTTTGAAGATTGCAGTTTTGGGAGCGGGAAATGTCGGCGGCGTGCTGGGACGTCGTTTGGCACTGCTGGGACATGATATTTGGTTCGGTTCGCGATCTCCGCAGGGTGAACGCATTCAGAACCTGATCGCTGAAAATCCGCAGGCGCATCAAGCCGGGACGCTTTCCGATGCGGCGGCTCAAGGAGATGTCGTGATCTTCGCCGCCCCATGGCCCGCCGCTGAGGATGTGCTGCAAGCCGCTGGTGATCTGAGCGGTAAAATCTTGATCGACTGCACCAATCCGTTGAACGAAACGTTTGACGACATCACGCTCGGCTACACTGAATCGGCCGCCGAACAGATCGCCGATTGGGCTGCCGGAGCGCATGTCGTCAAAGCGTTTAACACCGTCAGTGTTAAGACGATGGAGAATCCCATCTACGACGGACAGCCCGCAACAATGTTCTACTGTGGCGACAGCGTTGAGGCAAAAGCGACCGTCCAGCAATTGATTGAGCAACTTGGCTTTGAGCCGATCGACGCGGGAAACTTGCGAACGGCTCGATATTTAGAACCAATGGCGATGCTGTACATTCAACTGGCGGTACATCAAAAGCTCGGCAGCCATTGTGCCTTAAAAATGTTGCGGCGTTAAAAATGTTGCGGCATTAAATAAGCGCCACTCGCGTGCCCCGCGGCGCGAAACATCCACCGACACCGACTGCTCAGTCCAATGGGACTTTGATCGCCAAAGAACCGATCGGGCCTTTGACCCCTTCATAGTTGCTGTGGCAAATCGTGCATTTCTCCATGACGACGGGAATGGGAGTCGCCGACCACAAGTACCGTTGGTCTCCCTCCTTCACGATTTGCTCGACAATCGGCTTGCCCGCGAGCAGTTCCTTGATCGCCTTCTTTTCAAATTCGGTCTTTGCTTCATTGTCGGAGTCGTACGGTTCGCCTGTGGCATCCAGGAGTCGAACCTCGTGAAAGCCGTTCTCTTTCATCGTTTTGAACAAGGCTTGAAACGCGTCGCCGGCGGCAAGCGACTCTTCTCCAGTGACGTAGTTCTCGGTGATCAAGACGATCGCCGTTTTGTACAGCGTGTCGAGCATCTTTGCCTGTTTTTTGGCGCGTTCAATGGCGGGATCGCCATTTCCAGGACCCTTTGTTTCGGCCGATGCGAACGGAATCAATCCGCCGCCAACGACCAACGCGCAAACCAATGCAATCAATCCGCCTTTTCCCAGTTTTGTTTTCGTCATTCTTTTTCTCCGTCGGGTTGTTGGGAACTGGATCGAAACGATACGCATCGTCGACCCGCAATAAACATACACTTAAAGGTATATGTTTGCAACGTCGATGCAAATTTCTTTCGAGACTTCGTCTTGGGTTCAGCGTTGGAGACGTTTGGTTCGAGTGCGATTGCCGTCCCCGAGACGGAAGTCTTTCAAATACACGGATTTGTCGAACTAGGTGCTTGGCAAGTCCTGCTTCTCAGCGGCTGCCAGCGAGCGGTCATTGGCCCAGGGCGCATGAACATCGCCCGTCCCGGTCTCTGATTTCGTTTCCGAAGCGAACCACGGAGGCATGATCCCGCGTTCGACCACGACGGTTTGAAGCCCCAGTGGCCGGTGATGATCGGCTTTCATTCCGGTTGGCCCAGCACGTTGACGTGGATTTCGCCCTCCTTGTAATAGGACGAGCGATAGCCATTCTCTACGGAAACGATCGAGCCTATCGCGAGGGTCGCGAACAGACCGCAATGACTGAGAAAGAATTGTGACAACCGGATGAGCATGTCTGGACTCCTCGGGCTATTGGGTGTCGAGTGCGTGGTTGTGCATCATATCCACGGCGAGGAAGAGGTCGAGCAGGCCGTCGTTGTTCAGGTCGGCGGCTTCGCCGGAGATGCCGCTGCCGTCGAGGCCGCTGAAAGTGGTGGGCTGCTGGCTGGTGGTCGCCAACGCGACGCAGAAACAGTTGGTTGAATTGAAATCGGCATCCCCAACAATTCTTGAAGCGTCGGAATGATCGAATGTTCTTGCCGGTGCGTCGCAACGCCATGACGCAACTGAAGAAGGCTTACTACCCATTCCACTTGAACACTTCGCGAAACTGTTGTCCGATCTTCAGCGGAAAGACATAGAGAGAAAAACCGTTACTCGCCTGGGCGAGTAACGGTTTGAACTCAGAAGCATTTCGCGGTGCGTTCCAGAAGGGATTGAGGTTACGGAGTGGGGCTTGCTTGCCGCTCCACTTCTTTCAGCATCCTGTCAATCATCGCGGCCTGACCAGGATTCTGCCGCTTTAATTCTTGCAGTTGCTTCTTTAACAGTTCCGTCGCCGCATTTGCGCCGCCGAGGGCACCGTTGACGGCTCCCTGAGCGTTGCTGCTTGAAAAGCCAATGCCGCCTCCATTGCCCGAGCCACTGGCGCTACCACCGGCACTCCCGCTAGCGAATCCACGAGCAAAACCGGGCATAGGTGATTGGGGATTGGTTTCATTTCCCGGCGAAGTGCTGATGGTTGCGGAGGCCGTGTTGCGATTTTCACGGTTCGCCACGTACTTGCGGTACAACCCGTGGGCCGTCACACTTTTCTTTTTCAAGTCCTCGGCATTCTTAGCCACCGTGACGACTTCTTTGTTGGTGACTTTGTTCAACAACGTCACGCGGATTTCATCATTGGTCTCTTCAATTCTGATTTTACGGCCCCGTTCTTCGGCTTCGGTCACGCGTTTCCAGTCTTCTCCATCGCCACCGTTTTGCGATGTAGCCGTCTGCTTCACTGTAGAATTGTTCTTTACCGACGGATTCATCGGGGGCAAAGGATTATTTCTATCGGAGACATCGCCGACAGACTGCGGCTTTTCGTTCTTCGCAGGCGTCCGCAAGCCCAGTTGTACATTGGCCGACGCTTGCGTCCGCACGTCCTTCCCGCTGGCTGCCGCCGAAGCGTTGGCGCTGGCAGAGTTGCCTGTGGAATTGGGTCTGATTTTTGCCGGTGGGTCATTGGGACTGCCCGTCGAGCCTTGATCAGCCAAGGTGAATGGGGCCAACATCAAGACACCTGCGGTTACGACCAGCACCACGGAAGTCCTGGAAGCTGACCCCAACAAATTACGATTCATAGCAACGATCCTTTCTCGAAGTGTAGAACTGGCCCCCACCATCGCTGCGGCATTGGGCCATTCGGTCACCGCAGGATCATCAACAAATTTCAAAAGTAAACGTGACAAGATCACTGGCGAACTTCCTGTGCGGCGTAAGGCGAGTTCATCACAAGCAAGCTCTTGCGCAGCCAGATAACGTTGAGCTGCCAGCCATACCAGAGGATGAAAAAACAACGCCACGCGACAGGCAACGATGCCTAGATTCCACCGCAAATCATGACGTTCCACATGCGCCAGTTCATGAGCCATCACAATCTGCAGTTGCTCGCTGGAACACGTTTCTCGCCAACTGTTCGGAATAAACACAATTGGTCGGTTCATCCCATAAACGCAGGGACCGCCAATGTTGGAACTGATGCATAAACGGGAACTGCGACGCAAGCCAAAGCGTGGCAGCAGGGCAATAAACAGCCGCTGCAGGCTAAGATCGGCAATCGGCGTTCTGCGAGCACGGGCAATCTGTCGCCCGATGGCCTGCCATCTGTGTACCAAATAGCCGGCCTGCACCAACACCCCTATCGCCCACAAACCGCACAATCCAGTCGCCCACAAGGATCGGTCAGTAGCAACCGTCGGAGTCGGCGCAAGCTCAGCCGTCATAGTTGACTGCAAGTTTGCCGCCACCTCGGTCGATTCGGTGACAATCCGCTGCGCGGTTCTGTCGTCGCTGCCACGTCCGGGCAGAACAGGCAAAGGGATCGTCCAAGTGCAAACCAGTGCCAGGACCAATTTGACAAAAACCAATCGCCACATCCAACTCCGCGCTGCGGCCGGCATCCGCTGCCAGAAAACTTCAATCCCTAACGCCAGCAAGATTACGAGCGCTCCTTGCCAACTGGCGCGCCATATTGCTGCGAGAACACCGCTGGCGACAACATCGAAGGTGAAGGTCATGGTCGGGGCTCCTGAGAATCCAGTTTCTGCTGCAATTCCAGCTCTTCCACCAAAGCTTTGAGTTGTGCCAATTCGGCCGGATCAATCTCTCGAGACTCTTGCAGATAGGCGACAAACGGCGAGACCGATCCGCCGAGCATGCGGTGGACAAAATCACTGACTAAGCGCGGCAGCAGGTCCGAAACACTGACTCGCGTGCGATAGTGATTTACGCCGCCGATTTTTTTTCGCGTCAGGTAACCTTTTTGTCGCAACCGTTCCAACGTTGTCAGAATTGTCGTGCGCGCTTGCCCCGAAGTTTTTGCCACATGCTCTGCCAAGGCACGGACGGATACTGGCTCCAAATCCGCCACAGCTTGCAGCAACGACAATTCCACCTTGCCTAGAGATTCTTGTTCGGCCATTTTTTATCGCATGTCTAAACACAACTGACTACTGATGTAATCAGACTTTAGCATGTGACTACACTGCTAGTCAATGGCCGCATGAAAAAATTCGTGCAGCCCTTCCGACGTGTAGAGATCTTGGACTGGTGCCGGTGTTCCTATCGAGGTCGTGGCCGAAGTCGCGGGAGCCGAGCGGCGGAAACGATCGCGCTTAAGTACGGCGGACATCTTGCCCGTCGTTCTCCTCAGGACGGACAGGATGTCCGTCCTACCAGTAACCCTAATTGGACGTCAGTTTGATGGAGATGTATGATCGATGGCATGATACGTACTCAAGTTCAATTTCCTGCTCCGCTTTACCGGCGACTGAAAGAAATCGCCGAACAACAGGACTGGTCGTTGTCGGAAGTGATGCGAAAGGCTGCCGAGCACTTCGTCGAGCGGTTTCCCAAGCAAACGGAAAGTCGCGGCGGCTGGCAGTTTCCGACGCTGGACTGTGGCGGCGATTTCCTGGTCGACCCGGCACATACCTGTGTGGAGGCCGAGACAATCGCGGAGCGCGGTGACGCATGATTCTCTCCGCCGACACGAACCTGTTTCTCTATGCCGCCAACCCCGATTCGCCACACCATAACGCGGCTCGGCGGTTCTTCGACGAACAAGCGACCGGTACCGAACGGTTTCCCTTTGCTGCGACCGACAAACTCCACCGCCTCGCGGGCAAACTCGTCGGTAATGTAGTCGAACTTATCGTCGACCGTGAAGCCATTGCGATACAACGGATTGCGGCGGATTGTCTCAGGAAAGAACGACCTCGCACCCGAGTGGAACACAAACGTGTGATCGAACCCTCGCTCGTGCGGCCGCTGCCCCTCGTTGAAGCCGATGTGCCACTTGCCGACCATGCACGTCGTGTATCCGGCTTCTTTTGAGTTTTTCAGCCAGGCAGGGAACATCGCGCGACATGCCGAAGTCGGGTGACGCAAAGCATTCCGGGCCGGAGTTGTGCTCGAACCCGAACCGATGCTGATACCTCCCGCTCATCAGCCCAACTCGCGACGGAGAGCAGACCGGGTGCGTCGCGTAATCGTCCGTGAACCGCACGCCGCTGTTGGCGATGGCATCAACGTGCGGCGGGGATGTCCTTGCAGCCGTTCACGCCGATGTCGGCATAACCGAGGTCATCGGCGAAGAAGACGATAATGTTGGGTTTGTCAGCGGCAATAAGGTGTGGGTCCGTAATCCCGGACGAGACAGTACAAGCTGTGATGGCAAGAAGACGACGGAACTGAAGAGAAGATCGCATCAGAAATCACCTTGACGAATGTGCGCACCGAGATGTATACTCTTTGTATCTACATACTGTTGGAATGGAAATATGTCTACGATCCAGAAATGGGGCAACAGCCTCGCGATTCGCATCCCCCAGGCACTTGCCGGACAGTTGGAAGTGGAAGCTGGTGCTTCGGTGGAACTGCAGGTCCGCGAGGGCGAACTGGTGGTGCGACCCGTCCGCTCGAAAAAGCTCAGCCTGGGGGAGCTACTGAAGAACTGCCGACCATCGCAGTTGCACGGTGAAACCGATTTTGGTGCCGACGTTGGTCGGGAGGTGATCGAGTGAAACGGGCTGCGTCCAACTACGTGCCTGATCGCGGAGATCTGGTATGGGTGACACTGAATCCGATCGCTGGACATGAGCAGGCTGGTCGGCGTCCCGCTTTGGTCATCAGCCCCAGGAGCTACAACCGCAAGACGGGTTTGTGCGTCCTGTGTCCGGCAACGCATCAGGCCAAGGGGTATGCGTTTGAAGTCGAGATCGCGAACCCTGACGGCTCGACGAGCGTGGTATTGGCGGATCATCTGCGCAACGTGGATTGGAAGGCTCGCAAGGTTCAGTTGTTGCACCGTGTCACAGACGCGGAACTTTCCGAGGTGATTGCTCGGATTGACGCATTGATCGTGAGCCCGGATGCCTGACAAATGGCATCGTTTAACCGGCTTCTACGCGCGAAAATCAGCGGTGGGCTGGGTTGCTCGCTGCGGTTGCTTCGCCAACCAGACCTGTAGCTCTTTCACCGAAGCGAACCCGTCACCATCGGTGTCGACATCGTCGAAGACAGCTTTGTTGGGAGCTTCTTCGCGGCTCAATCGGCCATCGCCGTCTTTGTCTGCCTGCTTGAACCAGACAGCATCGCGAAGATTTCCCGTGGGGAGCGGGACGGTCGTCGCCCACAACTGCGGCCTGTACTGCTGCGAGACAGAATGTGAATGCCACGAGGGCATGAAGTCTATCGATCATTCAGAAGTTGCCTCCGGGATCTGAATCCAGCGTTCAGCGGATGGGCCGAACCAGTGCATCATCAGCTCACGCCGTTTCGTGGCCTCAGTATTAGCAAGAGAACTGGCGACGCGGCTGCGTGAGATGCCCTTGCGGGCCATACAATTCCTCATCTGCCAGTCGAGAATCGACCAGCGTAAATGTCACCACGGTCGAGGACTGATCGGGGAATTCGCGTTCGATCACCAGATGTCGGACCGCTATCGTTTCGCGATCGACTTCGATCGTCGCCCGTTTGAGCGGACGCTCACTCCAGCGTCGACGCGGGACGGCCGTGATGATGTCCGTACCTGCGGAGCTTCCTCAACTGACAATGCTTGAGAAGTTCTGCAGCAGCGTTTCAGATGCAGCGTGTACAGATCGCCGATGTACTTGAGGTGCCCATTTCATCGGCCCCAACCACACCGCTCGTCGCGGCCCCAGCGTTATCCAGGTGGCTCCATCGCACACCTCCTAGGCCCAGGACGATAACCGTTCATCTCCACCCAGACCGATCTCCTGCGTCGAGACTTTGGCGTCTCGCGGGAATTGAACTCGGTCGGCCGGGTGTCGTTCCGCTTCGACGACATGCAACACGCTCGATCGGTTCTGCGTGCGTAGGATGGCGGCTTCAGCAATCCGGTGGTGATAGACCGACTGTCATCGACGTATCAGCAGAAAGACCGCCAATGCCACGCTGGCCGACACTTCCAGCCAGCTGGCAACTTTTTCACCCGCAGCCGTAGGGATGATGTCCTGGCACTTCCGGGTTAGATTTATCAGACCTCGTTTGCGGCTGTGGGTTATACGTCGCGTGGCCGAAAATGAGGTGATTCGCTTCGTTACATGCAAAAGCATCATTAGCATCATTCCAGACCACGTCACGGTATAAACGTTCTCAGGCTCAGCCACCAGATCGTCACCGAGCGATCAACCTTCCGCTCGATGCCATCGGGAACCGAATTCCCGACTTACCGCAGTTCATCGGACTGCTGTTTGCTTGGTTGTCCGTCAACCAGTTAGATGAGCAGCTCCTTCAAATGCTCTTGATCAGCTTTCCTGGGGATCATGCTTCCGTAACTCCCGTCGTCAATCGCAAAGGATTAACGGCACCTGTGATGAACCCGGTTCACTTTAAGTGGAGGATAACGGACTTGAACCGATGACCTCTTGCATGCCATGCAAGCGCTCTCCCAACTGAGCTAATCCCCCAGGTTATGGACTCAGTCCATGTGCTTGAAACGTTAGCATTCTTGCAGCGAAGCGTCAAGCGCCCGTTCGCGACTGGAACGCAAAAATTCCCGTTCGCGTGCCGCTACACATCGCGCCACCGGAAATGAGGTGATCCTCAACGCGTCATTCGATTGTGCGATGGCGATCCACGCACGGTACAACGACATCTGCCCTGCTTGAAATCTTATTCGTTCCAGTTGCCTGCAAGTCGGAGGACGAAGTCGATCGCTTCCTGGGTCGAGGTGTCGGTACCGCTGGTGGACGTCGCTCGGACAAATTCGTTGGCGATCGATTCGACGTTCAGAAATTCCGTTTCCAGCAATAACGTGTCATTTGCGGCGGTCAGTTTGTCGTTCCCGGTCGTATCGTGCAGAATGACATCGTCGTCGCCGCCATGACCTTCGATTTTGATGGTGCTGACCATGGCTGCGTCAAATGTTCGCGATTGTCCGTTGATGATCAACGTGTGCTGGCCCGATGCGGTCTGGGCAGGCATAACCTCGATGACATCGCGATCCTGGCTGCCAACAATCAAGACCTGTGATCCGGATTGTTGGATTTGAACGTTTCCAAGTTGCGATGTCGTGGCGGCTTCCCGAACGATCGGACGGGCAAGGAGCCGACCGCTGGATCGGACATACTGTGCTTTCAGGCCCGCTTCCATGAAGCTGTTATCGGCCGACACGCCCGCCGGTTCGATCACGATGCCGGAAATTTGATTCGAGGAGACGGTGGCTTGCGCCGATCCGGCAACCGGATTGCCGTCGTGATACTTTTCTGGTTGATCCTGCGTGACGGTGTACGTTCCCGCGGGAAGATTGCTGAATCGATAGTGCCCCTGGGCATCGGTAACCGTCGAAGCCGTGATCGACTGGCCCAAGCGATCGACACCCGAGAGTCGAAGGGTCACGCCGGAAAGCATATGATCATGCGAGCCCGCTGTCTGGTTGTGGTCTCCGTCGACCCAGACACTGCCGGAAACGACGCCTGTACGCGGGTCGTCTTGGATTTCGACGGTATGGGACGCGGGGGTTCCCATGGTCACAGCGCCGCCAATGGTCTCGCCGGTGATCGCGGCGCTGAACGACACCGTTTCAGGTGATTCCTGCACATTGTCGTCGATCAATTGCAGTCGGACGGTTTGTGTCGCGCCAGTGCTGCTTCCCGCCGGAAAGGTCAGCGTCGGGGTGGACAATGTAAAGTCCGAACCGCTTGCCGTCCCGGTTGTTGAAGCGGTGATGTTGACGGTGATCGGTTCGCTGATCGATCCGCCAACTCCGGCGTCCAGACGCAGTTCAAAGGAATGGAGTCCGGCAGCTTCCTGAACCACGCTCGTCGCATTCACAAAGGCGACTCGGGCGGTATCGTCATTACGAATCGTCCCGGTTGCCGATGAATCCGCAATCGTCACTCGATCCACCAGCGATGCCGGCAATCCTGTTAGATTTGCCAGACGCAATTCGAAGGTCTCGTCGCGTTCGACTTTCGCATCACCCGTTACCTGAACTTCGACGGAACGTTGGGCCACGTTGTTGAACTGCAAGCTTCCGGAGTTAGCGACGAAGTCGCCGTCGGCGGCGGTTGCGGTCCCATTGACGACCGAATATCCAATTCCAAAGCCACCTTGAACAATCGCACTGGAGACGACATTGAATGTGAGGTTCCCCGCATTCTCAGAACCACTGACATCCGAAACCGTAATCGTCGCCGTGTCGTCATCGGTGATTGTCCCGGTTGCACTGGTGAAATCGACGTTCACACGGTTTGCATAGGATGTCGGCACGCCGACGAGTTCCGCGAAATTGACCACGAAGTTCTCGTTGGTCTCAACGATCGCATCGCGAGCAACGACGATTCGCACGGTTTGTTCTTCTCCCGCCAAACCTGAGAAGCTCAACTGCGAATCGGCGGCGGTGTAGTCACCATCGGATGCTCGCGCGGTTCCATCGGCGGTTGCGTAGGGCAACTGGAACGGCGTTTGAACGGGATTGGATAGTGTGACGGTGTACACGAACTCGGTGGTTCCCGAACCTGTTCCTTCGGTTTGCGATAGATTCGTCTCGCTGATCGTCAAGGTCGTGGAGTCGTCATCAACAATCGTAATGACGGCTTTTGCGTCGGGAATGTCCACGCGTTGCGAAGCGCCAACGACCTGCCCCAAATTCAGTTCAAACGTCTCATCGCCCTCCACGATTTGATCGCGAGCAATCCGCACGATGATGGTCTTCGTTTCGCCTTCCTCACCAGCAAACGTCAGGGTGCCGTCGTTGTCCTCAAAGTCGACGTCGGCGATTGCCGTTACGCCATCGAGCGTATAGGGAAGGGTGAAGCCGCCGGCAACGGCATCGGTCAGACGGACCGTAAAGGATAGCGTCGTCATGTCGTCGCCTGTCCCTTCAGCTTGCATCGGCGCTAGCGGCGACAATACGAGACGCGGGAAGTCGTCGTTGACAATCGTGGCGTCAGCGGATGTTGTCGCGACCGATATCGCTTCCAGAATGCTCGCCGCCGGTCCAGTGGGAGTTCCCAGTTGAACCGTGAACGTCTCGTTCGACTCAACACGATCATCTTGGTTGACGTCGATGGTAATCTGTTGCGAAGTCGTAACACCATCGGCGAAAACGATCGATCCCGTGATTGCTTGGAAGTCATTGTCCGCGACGGTTGCCGTGCCATCGACGACCGAGAATGGTATGGTCAGCCCACCCTGAACGGGAGCCGACAACGTCACCTGAAACTGAACGGGGGTCGTCGTGGAGGACGAACCTTCCTCGACTTCGGATTCAACGACGACGATTTCGATGGTCGCCGCGTCGTCATTCGCTAATGTCGTCGTGATGGATGCGACATCGATGTCAACCGAGTTTGCAATCTCGCCGACAACATTCGATACCGGACCGATGGAAAAAACGAAGTTTTCGTCGATTTCGACTTTGTTATCGCGCACGATCCGCACGCTGACGGTTTGCGTTTCAGCCGCGCCGGCAAAGGTGAGCGTACCGGAATTGGCAACATAGTCGTCGCCGGAGACTGCTGTTCCATCGCTTGTTGCGTATGCGAGCGTCAAGCCATCCTGGACCGGATTGGAGAGGGTAATCGAATACTCAATCGTGTCGTTCGCCGAATCGGTACCCTCGTCGCGGCTTGCAATACCGGCAAGCGTGATCGTCGCAGTGTCGTCATTTTGGATTGTCAGGTTAATCGGATCGCCATCGAGCGAGATGCGGTCGACGATCGACTGCATGGCGGCGGATAATTCGCCCAAGGCAAACTGAAACTGTTCGTCGCGTTCGACAATATTGTCACGGTTGACCAAGACGACAACTTGTTTCGACTCGCCATCGGTGCCGTCAAATGTCAACACGCCATCGTTGTCAACATAGTCATCGCCGGCAACAGCCGTTGCGTCATCGGTCGCGTATGCGACCGTAAAGCCGTTCTCAACCGCTCCGGACAATTCGATCGTGAAGGTGAATTCAATCGCGCCATCACCTGTTCCTTCAACTTGAGACGTCGATGACGCGGTCAATTGAAGCGTGGCCGAGTCGTTGTCGTTGTTGACGATCGTCACATCACGCGGATTGAAACCAGCGAATCGCGTGTCATTGCTCACGACGGGCGACGTGGTTACCAGAACGCTCTTGTTTCCGTCGACGACCGCATCATCAACGCCTGTCGCCGTTACCCGCTGCGGCACGTTCCAGTTCTCGGTCGTGAACGTCAACGACGCATGGGAAAGGGTGACTTCAGATGTATTCGATGACATGAGGTCGAAACTCACGTCGGACTCAGGTTGTCTTGTCAGCACGACATCAAAGAAGGCCGTGCTACCGGTTTCCGATGTTTCCAATCCGCTAACGGGTGTGATCCGAACGCCGACTTCGTCATCAATATTCGTGGCGGTGATCGCGGGAATGGTCAGCGACGAATAGTTTGAATCCGCACCGCCGACGGAGACGGAAACGGTGTAATCGACACGATCGTCTTCCAGGTCGTCGTCGATGCCGGTCAACGTCACCAATTGCGGTTGATCCCAATTCGATGCGGTGAAGGTGAGGCTTTGCGGATCGACGGTCCCTTCAGCGGTGTTGGATGATGCAAGCGTGATCGTGACATCGGCGGTTGGCTGGCTGTCGAGCACAACCGTAAAGGTGTCGGTCGTGCCGTCTTCGCCGGTGATCAGATCGGTTGCTGGGACGATCGTCACGCCCGCCTGATCGTCATCGGTATTGCTGAAGGAAAATGTTGGAAGTGTAAAGCCATTGTAGCTTTCGTCGCCGCTGGTCACACTCAAGGAAACATCGTATGCGATGTTTCCGTCATCGACATCGTCATCGACACCCGAGACGGTCACGGTCTGAGGAACGTTCCAGTTTTCGACGGTAAAGTTGATGACCGCTGAACTGACGATTCCTTCCGTGGTGTCACTGGAATCGACGGAGATCGCGACGGGGCCGGTTGGCTGCGAAACGAGCACAATGCTTAGCTGAACTGCAGAGCCGTTTTGCTCACTGGTGACAAGATCGTCCAGCGGCGTCACGGTAACGCCCACCGTGTCGCCGTCATCGTTGTTGATTAAAGCAACATTGGGCGGATTGAGTCCAGAAAACTCTTGGTCATTGCTGACGATGGATTCGGTGATGATCGAATAGGGGACATTCCCGTCGTCGACGAAGTCGTCCACACCCGTCACCGTGATCGTTTGCGGGACGTTCCAGTTTTGGGGCGTAAAGGTTACCGAAGAGACATCGATCGTTGCTTCGCTGGTATCGCTGGATGCCAATGCGATAACGACGTTCGAGGTCGGTTGTTGATCAAGCACGATCGAGAACGTCGAGGTTGAGCCTGTTTCGTCGGTGCTGGATGCGGACGGGGCGGAAATGGTGACCGGGATCTCATTGTCCTCGTTCGTTCCCGCGACCGAGTCTATTGCGATCGCATCGTACTTGGAATCGGATGAAGCAGCGGCCAATTGAATCGTGTATCCGACCGAGCCGTCCTTGTCGGTGTCGTCCTGTCCGGTGATGGTGACGGTTTGTGGTTGGTCCCAATTGCTCGCGGTAAAGGTAAGCGGTTGGCTGCCGACAATGGCTTCACCCGTATCGCTGGATGTCGCCGTGATGACGACGCTTTGTGTCGGTTGGGTATCAACCGAACCGTGAACGTTGCGGACGTTCCCTCCTCGCTGGTCGCAAGCCCCGTCAGCGGTGAAACCGTGACGCCCGCCGCATCGTTGTTGACGTTGCGGGCGGGAACGTTGGCAACCACGAAATCGTTGTATTTCGCATCGGCACTTTGCACATCCAATACGATGGCGTACGCAATATCGCCATCATCGACCGGCAACGGATCGTTCACTCCAGTCACCGTCACGGTTTGAGGAACATTCCAATTGCCCGTCGTGAATGAAAGTTGAATCGGGCTGACCGTTCCCTCCGCGGTGTTGCTTGATTCGAGATCGATGGTCACGGGGGCTGTTGGTTGCGACCGAAGTGCCACCGTGAAAGTTGCGGTTCCGCCTGATTCCGTTGTTGTCAGTTCAGTTGGTGAAACAACGACAACGCCCGCCGTGTCGGCGTCATCCTGATTGACGACCGTGACATCGGCTGGGTTGACGCCACCGTAGTTCGGATCGCTGCTGACAATCGGCGCGGTCACGATCGTGTAACTGACGTCGTCGTCGTCGATCCCATCGTTCACACCGGTGACGGTAAATGTCTTTGGTGTTTGCCAGTTCTGCGGCGTGAAGACAATGGATGTCGGCGAAACGGTCCCTTCCGTCGTGTCGCTTGACGACAAACCGATCGTCACGTTTGAGGTCGGTTGCTTATCAATCGTAACGCTGAAGGTCGCTTGCCCGCCCTGTTCGGTCGTCACGGCGGAGCCGACCGGTGCGATCATCACATTCACTTCGTTATCCGCGTTGACCGCCGAAACCGAGGGTGCGGCCAAGTTGTTGTAGGCGGGATCGCTCGACGCAACGGCGAGATTGATGGTGTATCCAACATCCCCATCCTGCCCTGCGTCGTCAACACCGGATAACGTAACGGTTTGCGCGACGTTCCAGTTGGCGGTGGTAAATGTCAACGGGCTCGGCGACACCGTCCCTTCCGTGCTGTCGCTGGAACTCAATGTAATGACCACATTTCCCGTCGGCTGAGAATCGAGGCGAACGTTGAATGTGTCGGTGGCTCCCCCTTCCGTCGTTCGCAAGCCCGACGTGCGACTCACGGTGATTCCGGCTGGATCATCGTCGATATTGGTGACCGGGACGGTTACGGACAGATTGCCATATTTGGAATCGCTGGACTGCGATGTTGCTTGAACAAAATAGTCGATATCGCCATCGGAAAGTGAATCGTTGACGCCCGAGACGGTGATCGTGCGTGGCGTGTTCCAATTCGATGAATTAAAGGTCTGGCTGCTTGGGGAGACGGTTCCCTCGGAGGAGTCGCTGGACATCAGCGAAACGGTAACATCTTGATTGGGGAGGGGTTGGCTTTGCAGGCGAATGGTGAAGGTCGCATTCCGCTGCGCGCCACTTTCATTAGTCGTCAACGTTCCCGCTGGGGTGATCACAAATCCGGCGGTGTCACCGTCATCTTCGTTTGTCAGCGCGACGTCGGCGATGTCGAGCCCGTTGTAAAGCGGATCGACCGTGGAGGCGGAAGAGGTATTGATGGTGTAGGCGATATCATCGTCATCGATCTGATCGTTCACGCCCGTTACGGTGAACGACTTCGGCGTACTCCAATCACTTGTGTTGAAGCTTAATGTGGAAACCGAGAGGGTTCCTTCCGTCGGGTCGGACGAAGTCAGATTGATCGCGACCGTGGCGCCATTGACCGGGCGAGAGTTTAGACGCACGTTGAACGTTGCCGATCGACCGTCTTCGCCGGTGATCACGCCGCCGACGGGAGTGATCGTCACGCCGGCGGTATCCGTGTCGACATTCGTTACCGAAATCTGACGCGACGCGAGGGCCGTGTACTTGGTGTCGGAGCCGGTCGGCTTCGCCAGAACGATCTGATACGTCTTGTCACCATCGTCGATGCTGTCCGGTTGGCCGGTCACCGTCACCGTTTGCGGCGTATTCCAGTTGCTTGACGTAAAGACAAGCTGGTTCGTCGACAACGTTCCCTCCAACGCATTGCTGGTGGAAAGAGGAATCGTCACATTCGCCGTCGGCTGACTGTTCAGCACGACTCGGAACGTATCGGTGCGGCTTCCCGACTCCCGAGTCGTCAATCCGCCATCGGCATCCAGAATCGTGATTCCAGCGGTGTCGTTGTTTAGGTTGGTGATGGCAACCGGCGAAATCGGTAAGTTGTTGAAACGCGTGTCGCTGCTCGCCGTTGTTATCGTGACCGCGTAGGAAACGTTGCCATCGTCGATCGAATCATCGACACCGTTGACGGTAATCGTTCGAGGCACGTTCCAGTTCGACGCATTAAATGAAATCGTCGTTGGCGAAACGGTTCCTTCGGTTGCGTCATTGGATGCAAGCTGAACGGTAACGGGGGAGGTGGGGGCGTTGGAAAGCGACAGTTCAAACGAGGCTGACTGCGTCGCGGCCTCGTTGGTTACCAAGGAACCCGACGCGTTGACGATCAGCCCTGTCGCGACGATCTCGATCGAATTGTCAAGCAGATCGATGTTGTCGAATGTTTCACCAGCGACTCGATCAAAAAGTAAGACTTGAAGCGTCGGGTCGTCGGCCGCATCGGCGGTTACCGTGAACGTACCAGCCGCTTCGGCAATCATCGGAATGCTAAACAGCAGCAACTCTTTGCCGGGGGGCGACGGAGCCGCTTGCCCCTTGATGAAGCCTCCAGCATCGTTTACCAGTCCGTCCGTCGATACCGTTCCACGAGTAAACGCCGAGAAGTCATCGGTATGAATCTGCGTGCTCGTGACGTTGGCCAGCGGGGCGGGATAGTTCAAATCCATGTAGGCTTGAAACACGCCCTGAGGATTGGTGGGCCGAGCGTCGCGGATGTGTACGTTCATCCGAAAGGGTTGCCCAACCTGCAGCGTATCGAGCGGTGTAGCGCTTTCGTTGACAAACTCGAACCGCAGGGCGACGTCGCCGGCAAGCATTTGTCGAGGCGATAGTGCTTCATGAAGGAGTCGTCGCTTTGCGGAACGCCCACCGCGACGCGACGCGTCCACTTTTTGCCGTCGTTTCGTAGCGTTTGAACGCCCTATCCAACGATGCATTGATTCGATGACGGCACTGTTTATTGATCGATCGGGATTTGTGAACCAAGCCAAGGGGAGACCTCAATAGTGATCGAAACGTAGCAACATTTGGGACGATTCGTTCGTCTGATGTTTCACCGCAAAACCGCGCGACGATCGGTTTGCTTTATCGTGGAAAGCCTTCACGAGTTTTGATGCTACACCGAGTTGAGAGTTCCGCCAAACGTCGCGCTTGGATCGAGGAGACGATTGAGCGTTGAAGATGCTACAAACAACAAAAAAGGCATTGACGGAAAAATCCGTCAATGCCTGTCGTCTCGCCTAAGCCGGTCGTCCGGATGATGCGGTCAGCGGTCGATCAAACAATCAATTCGAAATCGAGCGCTCCCAAAGCGAGGGCGTTCAAATTCGATTCGTCGACACCATCACCGCCATCAAGGACGATGGAGCCCAACAGCGCACTTGGCCACTGTGTGGATGGATCGACGTCGATAATGATCAGGCTGTCTTGTCCTAGTCCCAACTGAATGTCAACGTCGTCCGTGATTGTCGAATTGTTGATCGTGACATCATCGTCTTCATTGCCACCGCGAATCACAAGCATCGGCATCGAGGCGTCATCACTGATCGTAATGGCATTCATTCCGTTACCCATCGAGTCGAGATCGACACCAGCGCCAAAGGTCGTTCCGCTGATGTTCACGACATCGTTTCCGTTGTCGTTGATGATTTCCAATGCGGTACCAGCGACGCTGGCGTGCGTTCCGATCGAACCTCCGCTGATCGATGTATCACTTCCCCATACACCTGTGCCGTTGTCAATCTCGACACCGTATTGTGCATTGGAGTCATTCATTTCAAAACGATCGATGCCAATACCGTTTTGGACCTCCAGCTTACCGCCCAATCCGGCGGCTCTATGGCTGCCGATGTCGCTACCGTCAACAAGAACTTGCGACATGCCATCGTTGTTGTCGACATCGACTTCGCCAAGCACGTTTACTTGGTTAAAGGTGACCACATCCATGATGCCGAAAATGTTGTCGCCATTATTAATGTTGACATCGCCATAGATGGTCGTGGTGCCGGAGCCGGCAACGTTGGAGGCACCGGTGAAGGTTGTTCGGCTGCCACCGTCGCCGTTATCGATCGAGACGATGGGTTGAGCGCCGATGAAACCACCGGTACCGATTTGAGTGTTGCCCTGAATATCGATCAGGTCCGCACCGTTACCGTTAAGAATCGACAACACCGAAGCCGCCGCGCCACCTTGCAGGTTGACGTTGCTGATGAAGGTCTTGGTGTCGCCACCGGTTCCCACATTGTCAATCGTTGTGTAGCCGTTAACTTGCGAACTGATGATGCTCAATTCACTGTAACCCGACGATGCGGCGTCTTTCATCACGGAAAGGTCACCATGAATGATCACATCTTGAATGACGTTTACATTGCTGCCGTCTTCGTTGTTGATGATCAGATCCTGATGCGCGTGAGACCGAGTGCTTCCAGCGGAAACGCCAAGAAATTCAAACCGATCATTTCCATCGCCAAGGTTGACTTCGATATCACCGTTGATGGCGTTCACGGTGAACGAAGGTTGGGTGACGCCCGCTCCGTTGAGTTGAAACAACGTCGAATCCCCAACCGGACGGGTAATCACGTATTCGTTGGGATTGACCGTTTGACGGATGATGACTGAGTTGTTTGATGAATCACCCACCAAGTTGATCGTTCCGGCGGCGACCACTGGATCGATCTCGATATTGACCACACCGGCTAGCAGTTTGCGGTCCTCCATACTTTCCAAAAGCAGACGGCGTTTGTGCTGACGGCGACGCTTGTGAACGACTTTACGTTCGGATACTCGACGGTCTTTTTGACCCCAAAATCGAAACATTTCTTTGAACCTCAAAAACAAGTTTTTGTACGACCATATCATCCCTAACGCGTTAAAGTACCAGAACCAAAATCCCTCGATTTGGTAACCGATGGAAGCGTCTTCGTGTCGCCGTTTGTTAGCCGACAAGAGCCCACACTTCGCGATCAATGAGCTACCCCGCATCATTCTCTTATAGGCACCGGCAAGACCAATAGCAAGGGTTCAGTAATAATAATTGCGAGAACCGCCAGCCTCCGTACAACACAAACGCCGGACGGATTATCGGCGCACACAAGCTGGACGCTTTGTAATCGTCACGACCCTTCAAATCGTTAAAGTCGTCAAGGACGGTGCCGAATGTGGCCGAATCGCGATTTGCTTGCGTTTCCCGCACAAAGGTGTCCAGCAATAACGGGAAAAAGGTAATCCAGCTTTGAACGCGAGGCACTTCAGCCCGCCCAATGCAAATAAAGCTGGTAACCGTCAAGCTTTGCCTGAGCGATTGAACCGGCGCGGGAAATCTTCCAAAAATTTTTTTGCGCTCTTTTCTCGTGTCGTGTCTCTTCTCATGGATATACTCGATACGGTACGAATATTCGTACAGACCTTTATGGCTGGCTATCAATCATGGGGCTCCGCCAATCGTTCACTGGGTTGGCTGAAGGCCAGACGCACCATACCAACCATAAGGGTTTGCTCAGGGATGTGAAAATCCTTCGTGTTGCGATTTCATGCCGGTCATCGCGGGGCACTTATAAGACGTCGCGCGGGCGAGTATGAGGTGATTCGTTGTCGATATGATGCAAATGAGTCATTGCGGACCACGCACGGCATAACGCACGCCGGATGATCGAGAGAGTGTTTTCGTCGGCGGGATGCCATTTTGGGTCACCTTTTTTGGATTCCGTTATGCCGCATGATTCCTTGAATTGGCGAAGTCGAAAGAGCAAATCGACGACGAAACGTCATCGACTGCGGCGCAGTATCGTGGAAACACTTGAAACGCGTCAGATGTTGGCCGCCGACAACGCTCCGATGACTCTCGTCGTGGACGATGCGAGCGATTCGCCGACCAACAGCGGCTTGATCGTGGCCGCCAATCCGAACAACGGTTTTCAAACGCCGCTGAATAACCTCAATCTCGGCGGTTCGCGTGGATTCGATGGTGTCGCCCACGATAGCCAACAGCGTTTGTGGGGAACGACTTCGGTTGCCTCTGGTCCAAGCGACCTGGTGGAACTGGATCGCATCAGTGGTGAAGTTCTTTCCGCGTTGTCGCTTGGAAACGTCGACATCGACGACCTGGCTTATGACGTTGCCGGCGATCGACTGCTCGGTGTTTCACAGGACAGTCGCCTCTATGCTATCGATCGTCAATCCGGATCGACAGCGTTGATCGCTTCATTGCCGATGAGCCAAGCGACCGGTTTGGCCTATTCGGAGTCGGAGGGAATCCTGCTGACGGGAATCGATGGCCTTGGCAACAATCGACTCTATCGGCTTGATGCGGCTGGCCAAGTTGTGTCGTCGACCATGATTTCCGGTTCCATTGATATTGTTGGGCTCGGCTTTGATCCTCAAAGCGGTCGCTTGTACGCCTCGGATGCGGCGAAATTAAAGATTGTCTGGATCGACACCGCCACCGGCTCGGTTGTCGATACAACCCTTGATCCGCCAAAAAGAGGAATCTATGGCGACCTTGCCTTTACGGATCAGTCCCGCAGCTATGAAGTCTTGTTCGAGGAAAGCTTTGACAGCAGTTCGCAAAGCTTTACATTCGACAATTCGGGAGGTGTTGTTTCCGGGTACTGGCATCCCTCGCTCGGTCGCAGTCGCGATGGCTTGATCAATCACACACCTCCAGGAAGCATCTACTACGGCAGGTTTGAAACCGCCTTCGGTGGTGGCGACTATGTCCTTCCGTACCAGCATCAAGGTGTCGCCATTTCGCCGGAGATCTCGATTCCGGCGGAGGGTGTCACGCTGCTCAACTTTAACTATCTGTTGGATACGAGACCCAGCTTGTCGCTTGATCAGGTGGAGGTCAGAATCGACGATGGCGAGTCGGTGACGCCGATCCTGACGCGAGCTTCGGGTTCGCTTCCTCAAACCGGACGCGATCGATGGCTGACCGCCACGGCTGACCTGACGGCGTACGCCGGCAAGACGATTCAGATTCAGTACTACTTCAACACGCTCGACGAATTGGTAATCGACCCTGAGGGTTGGTTCGTGGACGATGTTATGGTGGTGCATCAACCGGTCGCCGACATCTCCGTTCTTAAAACCGTCAGCGATGCGACACCGAATCCCGGCGAAACGGTTTCCTATACGTTGACCGCGACGAACCATAGTACGTTGACGACGGCGACCGATGTTCAAGTGCGTGACGTTCTGCCGACGGGATTGCTGGTGCAAGGAACGCCCAGCCCAAGCCAGGGCGTCTTCGATCCATCGACCGGACTGTGGAACGGCTTCGAGCTTGCGCCTGGGGAGACCGCGACATTGACGATCGACGTCGTCATTCCGACCGACGCGCGAGGGATCGAGTTTTGCAATGTGGCCGACATCAGCAGTATTCTTCCCGATCCCGATGCCAGCAACAATCGAAGCACCGCATGTCTGACCACCAACGAAGTCGACGTGTCGGTTGTCAAATCAGTGAATGTTGTCGAGACCGAGACGGTGCGGACGGGGCAGTCGTTGACCTATACGATCACGGTCGGTAACGCCGCTTCTTCGAACGCCGCGGCGACGAATGTTACCGTCTCTGAATTGTTGCCCGAAGGCTTGACGCTTGACGCGGCTAATCCTCCGGTCTTTCCGGAGGGCCGACCAGTGGAGGTTGATCCCGGTTCGGGCATGCTGCAATGGCGTGTTGGAGAACTCGCCATTGGTGAATCGGTAACATTGGTTCTGTCGGCATTGGTCGATGGTGGGCAACACGGCAAGATGCTCGCCAATACCGCGTGCGCGTCATTCGATGAGGAAGCGAGCGATCCCGATACGATCAACAATTGCGACACGGCGACAATTACCGTTGAGGACGAAGTCGACCTGGAAATTAGCAAGGCGGTGACGACGGCTGTTGATAGCGATGGCGATGGGACGGCGGACGCGACCGAAGGCGATTTTGTGATTTACACTCTCACGGCGCGAAACGTATCAGCGGCGGACTCCGCGATGGCAACAGGCGTTGTCGTCACCGATACGTTGCCCCCTGAGCTACAGCCGGTTCGTGACTCCGGCGGCATGCTGGTCGCACCGACGGCATCGACCGGAACAGCAACGATCACTCAAGTTCCATTGTCGGATCCCCCTCGCTTTGTGATCCGTTGGGAAGGCTTCACTCTGGCATCGCCGACATCGGCCGGTGCGGCGGGCGAAGAAGCGACGCTGCGATTTGCCGTTCGCATCGCTGACGATACCGGTGCAAAGCGACTCGTCAATAGTGCGGAAATCAGCAGCGAGCAAGATGATCCTGACCCGAGCAACAACACCGCGTCGGCATCGGTCGATGTCGCCGCATTGGTCCAGTTCGTTATGCCGATTACGAACTTCCGCAGTGGTCCGATCGACTTTGTGACACCACCCGCGACGACAGGACCGACGATCTCGGGACATAAGTGGTATGACATCAACATGGATGGCGTTTGGGATAATGATGAGGACGGACTCGCCGGCTACGCTTTCTATTTGGACCTGAACAATGACCAAACGTTCGACCCTGATGAAAATGAACCGATTGCCGTGACCGACGAAGACGGACGCTATGTCTTCACAGCGTTTGCAGATGGCACACCACTGACCGATCGTGAATATATCGTTCGCGAGGAACGAAGCAGCATTTCCGCAGCGACATTTGGTGCATACATGTACCCGGCAGCTGCCAATGCCCACGCGGTGGATATCGAAAATAGCGAATCGAAAGCGGGCGTTAAGGGCAATGCCGAATCGCTGAACTTCGGCGTCTTCGAATATGTTCCCTACCTGCGTCCATCGGACGACCTACCCGGACATCTAGACTTTTGGGGGCCTGGCAATGCGGATCAATCGCTTTATGAACTGACTTTCCGTTCGTTTGAAAAGTGGCAGAGGTTCTCCATCACAAACACGACGGACGCCACGCTTACAATCGACGGCTTTGATGTCAGTGGCGGAGACTCACTGATCTGCAATATGTCCGCATTGTTGAAGTTGACCCTGAGACAAACCTTCCCTTGCCGATCCAAACAACTTCCCTGCCTTGATGGACAAAGACGAGAATAAACGGTCTTTGACCGACATCGGTATCTCACCAGACGTTGCACCAGGTCAAGTTCGTCATTTCATGGCGTTATACGATCCCGCAGTCCGCACCGACGATGGGGTGGAAGTTGTTTCTCAGTCACCCGATTGGATGCGCCGCGGATGCTCCGCTCGGAGCTACCCACACCTTTGACGAAAATTTCACCTTGGTGCTGCGGATCAAAGACGCAGCAGCCCCTAATTTCCGAATCCGTTTGGTTGGTGGATCGACATACGATAGTGATGTGTTTCATGACGGACTGGTCGACGATACCGACTTCCGGTTGTTGGACGAGGCATTGAATGCACAATCGCCGATCAAGCAGGACGATATAGGATACGATTTCACAATTGACACGAATACGCGAAATCCCGACGGGGCGCAAAATGCAATCGATGAACGATCATGGACGATCGATGGATTCCCAAAGCGTGAACTTGGACTCGGAGACTTCGAGACATTTAATGTCGAATGGGACGAAATACGTCGTCCTTGGATTGATCTGGATGCCAACAATAGCACCGCATTAGGACTAGGTTACGTAACGCGATACGAAACTGGCGGTAATTCGATTGTTGACTCGGATGTGCTGTTAGCCAATACTGGCCAACTCGATTTAGATTTTATCGACGTTAGCATTTTGAATGCAACCGCCGATGACAGCCTGGAGTTCGACGGAGTCGTCGACACGAGCCACAGAATTTCCGGAGGGAGTATCGACGATTTGGTCGATCAATTGAGTCGTATTCGGTATGTTTCTGGCGCGACGACTTCGCCTCGCATCGTAACAATCAAAATCGTTGCAACGGGTGGCGGAAACGTGACTGATGGTGACGGGATTGATAGTGTTCCAGTTTATGTTCGCGTGTTGGTTGGCCTGTAAGTGAATCGTCGGCGTCATGGACACAGGGTCAGTGGAGGCCCGTGTGTGTTCGTTGCCAGCGTTCGCTGGAGATCATTGCTTCACCGGCCCCGTGCGGGTGGGAGCAGTGATTGCCATGAACACTACTTCAGTCCACAAAACACGAGCCCCGCTTACCGACTTCGCGGTTCCCTCGCCCTCATTCAGCCCCAACCGCTATCCGTTCGATCGGAAATCATCCATTCGGTCACAGGACGTCTTCAGCACACCTTGACCAGCACGTCACCCAAAGCGTTTCCACGCTACTTCCGACCAACTTCCTTAGACGCTGCAAATCGCTGGTGCTAGATTCGTTGACTACAGCATGATCGCCGTCCGCAATGATAGCGTATCACAGCGATAGCACTTCGAGCAATTTCGACTTTTTCCGCTGAAGTTTCCAGAATCGCTAAAGTCTCCGTTGACCGCGCCCCAAGTATTAACGATGCTTCCGGCAAGAAGCCGCCATGGATGGCTGGCAATCATTGAATGTGGAGTTCATGGATGACACGTCGCAACGCAGTGCGCCCGCGTCGCAGATCGCTACGCCTCGAAAACTTTGAAGCCCGTCGATTGTTGGCGATGGTCGACTTTCGGTTGACCTACCTTGAGGATACGGGCACCGGTCCTGGTGCGGTAATCGAATCGAACCAAGTTGAAGTTGGCGAATCTTTTTATTTAGCGATCGATGCAAAGGAGAACCATCCGCTGAAGCAAGGACTCGCTGCGATAGGCATCGACCTAAACTGGGACGCACGCCTTTTGAGTCCCTTGATACTGATAAGCCTTTGTCAGAATTGGTTACAACCAATCTACCACTCTTTAACCGAGGCCGCATTGATAACACTGCGGGTAAGGTGGACGATCTCTCTGGCCTTACGTCGATCACTTATGCGGCAGGTAGGCCAATAGGCGATGGCGCGTTCGAGCGATTTGCGACTCTTCAATTTAAAACCGTTGGGCAAGCAGATGCAGCGTCGTTTGCTCTGTCTCGCGGTTTCTCCAACATTGTTTTGACTCCAGTCGCGGTACCGGGACGCGACGATATTCGGATCTTCAGTGAGCCTGTAAGTATCGTAGCGGCAAGCGAAACATCGCCAACAGGTGCGCCAAACGATTCGTTTGGTTCCGTGCCACACGACCCGTACGACGACGCACCTCGTGAACCCGACGACATCACAAATGCGAGCAATACCGATGACCGCAAAGTCGAACTGAAGCTTACCGCTCCTGCGGGTTCCTTGTATCCAAACCAAACCTTCCAAGTCGACATCTCCGCACTCGAAATCGATCCTCGACTCAACGGCATCGGCGGGCTATCGATTGATGTGGATTGGAATCCCAATGACTTTCGGTTGGTGTTGGATCCAGGGAAAGCTATTGGTGACCTCGTGACGGAGAATCTTCCGGCATTTCGAGGTGGGACGTTGGATGTTGGCGCGGGATTGATTGATGAACTGTCCGGTGCGGCGTTTGAGGCGACAGGTTTGGGAAGGGCGATTGGCGATGGGACGCCGGAGACGTTTGCGACGCTGACGTTTGAAGCACTCAAGGCGACGGATGCTTCTTCGATCAGGGTCTCGCTGGGGGATGGCGGGGTCGGGTTGGTTGGCGATACTTCGGGCGAGCAAGTGGATGTTGCCGATGCGGTGACGACGGTTGAGATCGCTACCGCGGCGCTGCCGCCGCTGATCGAAGTGACGACGTCCAGCGGAGGCGATACGTTGCAGTTCGGCGGTGCGCGTGCTAACGGAACGCGTGGAGCATTCATTCGTCCGGGAAGTGCCGGATCGTTGGAGTACATTGAAATTGCAAACGTCGGCGAGTCGGTGCTGGAAGTCTACGAAATCCAGTTCGGCACGACCGCGGTTACGATCGCCGCGGGCGATGCCGATGCGCGCGGCGGTTTTTCCGTGGGACCGGGACAATCCAGACGCATTGCGTTGGAGCTGTCATCGGGCGTGGCAATGGACTTGAACACGAGCGAAGGAATCACGATCGTCAGCAATGCCGGTAACCGAGGTCGTTACGCAGTTTCCGCAGCGGCACACACGACGTTCGCCGCCGACCTGAATTTGGATGGCCGAGTCAACGTTTCGGATGTCGTCTTGTTGGACACCGTCTTTGGCCGCGCCGCGGGTGACGGATTGTACAGCCGCGATCACGACATCAATGGGGACGGCAGCATCGACTTGGGCGACTTTGGTTTACTGAACGCGCAATTCGGAATGCAACGAACCGCACGCAGTGATTCCACCTTTCAAGCCGACGAGGACGAAGATCTCGAATCCATCTTGGACTTGCTGGCAGTTGATGTCAGTGAAGACAGGCTTTAAATCAACGAATCGATTCGGAGGCAGCATTTCTTGTACTTCTTGCCGCTTCCGCAGGGGCAAGGGTCATTGCGACCGATGCGTTGCTTGCGTGCTTTCCGAACAGGCACCTGCTTGACTCCTGAATCAACGCGATGCTTCTCTCCGTTGAGTTCCGATTGTTCTTGCTTCACCCCTTCTAGCAACATTTTGAACACGTCGCTTGAAAGGTATTCAAGCATTCGCTTGTTGTCTTGCTCAAGCGTCTCCTGCCAAGCCGATCTCTCGGGATGATCGATATCCGCGATACTCACCAATGCAAATAGGCGGCTAATCAATTCGCGACGCTCAGTATCCTCGGGGTTTTCCTCGAAGATTGATTCGGCCAATTCAATCGCGGCATCGTCGAACTGCGAGATTGCCGCCCTTGCTAGATTCACGCGCAGGCCGTCGTCGCTTTCCTCTTCCAGCAGCGAAACAATGCTATCGACCGCTTCATCGCAACAGATGTTTTCCAAAACCGATGACAGATAAAGCCTGGCGCACCAAGGAACCCCAAGATATTGGTTGGCAACATAACGATGGATACTGGGCGTGCCAATGTTCGACAAAGCGTCCGACGCCGATTCGCTGTACCAATCCCAATCTGCTTCGAATCCCTGGACCAGGTAGGGCGCTGCCTCTTCGAGCCGTAGCTGGCCCGCCAGAGTCAGCATCATTCCCGACATCCAATCGTGCCAGCCGCCTTGGGTTCCGCTTTTGTTACGAAACCAATCCATAGTGCGATCGGCAAACGAATCGCCAGCCGATGCGATTGGTTCGAGCAATCGTTTTGCATACGGAATGTTTGCCTTGTCTAAGAAGTCGACGTCGCCAACTGTTTGGCAGTGAGCGACCAGTTGATCCCAACACGCTTCAGGAGTCTGTTCCCAGATTTGCAGCCGTTCATCGATTAATGCAAGTGGCGACCAATGATTCGGAGAGAAGCCATCGCGCAACAGAGATGACGCACCAAGCTTTGAATGGTTTTTTCGCAGTAGTTCGATTGGCCCTGCCGCGATCCACGATGCAAGATGAGAAGGTAGGGGGGACCCAGAATCCGCTTCGTGGAGTTTGTGAATTTGTTCCAGCACCCACAGCATCGCTTCTTCATCGAGCAAGCAGCAATTGATGCAATGTGGCCACACCGCTACGTCACCCCAGCCATGATCATCAATCCTTTGAATGACTCGACGCGTTAGTTCGATTGGCACGTCGGGCTTGTGCTTGAAGTACTGAAGAACTTGGTCCCGAACAAACATGCTCTCATGACCAAAGCCTTCGACCAGCTGAGTTGCTGTAAGCCGCATTGCCAACTCCATTTTTTGAATGTTTGAACCAAGGTCTAAGGCGAGCGGCAGGAAAAAAGTTACCTTCCGCTGCCGTGGTCCGAAATGATGCCTTCGCGCTAATTGAAGCGAACTACCTCATTTCTGACCACACGACGTAGAAGATATCCATCCTCAGCGTTTTGTGCCAGCGTGCGAAGCGGTCGGCTCAGGGCGAATCAGCTTCTTTCCTTTAGATGATTTCATTCCTGCCGCTCGCCTTAACATCAAGAACTTTGGTGGTGTTTGTGCGAAGCAAGCCGCTTTGGCAAGACTGACGCTCAACCAGATACAAGAAATGGACAGCCACCGTTCTCCTTTGTATCTGGCCACAAGCAGCAACTTGAATCGCGACGTCCGCCATAGCTCATCTCCAGTTTTCCAGGGTACCGGATAACCCAAGCTAGACTCCGCGAAATCAGCAGTGGCTGCATGTTTGAGTCACTGGCCTTTCAAACGCGGGGTAAACGCCTTCATCCCATAAAACCGCTTCCAAACTGTGAATGGAAGCATCGGGTCGACTCGCCCCGTTCGTTCAAGGTTGATAGCAAAGCTTCAGCCAGGCAGTACTCTCCCACAGTAAGTAGCGGTCCGGGAATCGCTGCCACCACCATGCGGCAACGGCGCGAACCGACATCAAGCATCTTCTATAATGAACTGTTCGGAACCGGCTCACCACCGTTGCGTGTTGACAGCGCCCGATAGATTGCTAAGTCGATCGTATCGCTGATCATTCGGACCGATCCGTCCGCCATGACAAAATGGGCACCATCGACGTGCTCGCTGCTGAAGTCCTCGAAGTGCATGGCGTGAGAATTCGGAGTGTGGTCGGTCACGCCGACAACGCGTGCCTCAGGCTCCACCGCTTCGGGAATGACGCCATGCCAGATCGAATTGCCGAGTCGTCCAAAACGCTCGCCGACCATCATCGTACTGCTGGTGCCATCCTTGAAATCGCGAAATCGAAGCTGGCTGTCGGCGTAAAATGCGCCGTCGCCTTGCCAAGGATCATCGTGAATTTCAAACGACCCGAAGACACCCACATAGTTCGATTTCGCGATGGTGAACAGGTGAGGCCCGTCATGATCGATGTTCTCGCCGTGATCATGCGCAGATGACCAAACCGAAGTGGATGCGTGAACGTGCAAGCCGCTTCCTTCCGCAATCTGAAAGAAGTCAGGGGAGACATCACTTGGGCAAACATACATCGAAATGAGTGTTTGACGGGCTTGGTCATGGATGCTGTCTTCAATCGCGATCCGAGAATCGATCAGGTCGTAGACGTTCTCTTGCTCGGCAAAGGGCAAAATCGCCGCAGCCCACCCCCAGCCAGGCTCGAAGTCACCTTGGTAACTGATCCAGCCCGACGGGAACTGCTGAAAAGAATCATGATAGTTGTGTAAGGCTAAGCCAATTTGTTTGCAATTGTTCTTGCACTGTGTGCGACGTGCCGCTTCGCGGGCCGCTTGCACCGCCGGCAACAACAACCCGACAAGGATACCGATGATGGCAATGACAACCAACAATTCAACGAGGGTAAATCCGCGCGTGCGAGGATTTCTTATGTCTTTAAACATTGTTTGGAACTCTCAGTCAATAAAAAAAGATGGGCAGCACGGCTCGCGAAAAAAGGCGACTCCGTACAACGTATAACGCTCATTTCCACGCTGCATGCGTGCGAAGTGTCCCGCGATCTTGGATCATGATCTGGGACGGCAAGGAACTAGGTTGAATCACATGCAATCGCAATATCGATTCAACTTTTCAGCAAGCGGATTCTGCTTTGCTATTGATGCAAGCTGTCAAACGTCTGTGGTGAGCAACAACTCGCCACATCAATTCGTCAGTCAAGCTGCTTGCGTTCCTAGAGGCGGTCCCCGAGGGGACGAAGTGAGCAGAATCCCATATGAGTTCTGACAAGAAGAGAGTTCATCCGCGGGATGAGCTGTTGCTGCCACGACCAAAGCCATGTGGCCACTGCAACTGACGTTGATCTGAGAATAAAAGTCGCACAACGCACAACTTCCATCGCACGAGCCGTTGATGTCGGTTGACGATGTGCTGTTGTCAGGCACCTCCGCGTTGCAACAACAATGGTGGCACGATGTCGAGCCTGAAGCCGATCGCGATTTTGCTGGCGCACGGTCCTTGTCAGCCGCGTGACCATGTTGATGAGCATGCAATCCCAAGAAAGGCGCGTGATGCAACCCAGGTCCACCCGCGAATACCAGCAGGTAGAGGGCGAGTGCCGCAAGTTTCAAGGAACGGGAATACACAAATCACCTTAAGACAAGCAACTCGGCATAAGTATTTGGATAAAAAGCAGCCGTTGGTCGCCCGTTCACGGTTCCGGAGAACGGGTCACTGACGCATTCCGGCTGGTTAAGATCCCTGCAAAAACTTTTGTCGATGTGCGTTATATGTCGCGTGGCCGAAAATGAGGTGCTTCGCTTTATTAAATGCAAAAGCATCATTCCGGACCACGCACGGTATGAATGCTTCTTACCTTTATTAGGCTTACCGGCCGCTAGGTCAATAGCTTTTTATTCAATTTTCATACAAGTTCGCGTAGCGGATCGGTCCTGTATTGCGTTGAACGCAATGAAGGTTCAGTCATCCGCTACGAAACTTGCTTCGATTGGGTTCACGAAAGCTTAATAACGATAATGATCCGGCTTGTACGGACCTTCAACCGGCACGCCCATATAATCGGCCTGTTCTTCGGTGAGACGGGTCAGCTTGACACCAAGCTTGTCCAAGTGAAGGCGTGCCACTTCTTCGTCGAGACGTTTGGGCAGCATGTACGTCTTTACCTGATATTGATCGGTGTTGTTCCAAAGTTCGATCTGAGCCAAACACTGATTCGTAAAGGATGTGCTCATGACAAAGCTCGGGTGGCCCGTCGCACAGCCAAGGTTTACTAGCCTTCCTTGAGCGAGGACGATCACCGAATGGCCATCGGGGAATGTGTATCGATCCACGGCACCGATGTTTGAGGGCTTGATGTTTAGCTTCGTCAGCTTACCTTCGCTGACTTGGCGTTCAAGCCAAGCGACATCGATCTCGGTGTCGAAGTGACCGATGTTGCAGACGATCGCGTCATTGTGCATCTGTTCCATGTGATGGCCAAGGATGATGTCCTTGTTGCCGGTGGTCGTGACGAACAAATGTCCTTCTTTCGCGGCTTCGTCCATTGTCGTCACTTCAAAGCCTTCCATCGCGGCTTGCAACGCGTTGATCGGATCGATCTCGGTCACGATCACACGACAGCCGTATCGCTGTAAGCTGTGAGCGCATCCCTTTCCAACGTCGCCGTATCCCGCGACAACCGCAACTTTTCCGGCCAGCATGACATCGGTCGCTCGCTTGACGCCATCGGCAAGGGATTCGCGACAGCCATACAAATTGTCGAATTTGCTCTTCGTCGCTGAATCATTGACGTTGATCGCGGGAACTTTCAAACGTCCCGTCTTTTCCAGAACTTGCAAACGATGGATTCCCGCTGTGGTTTCTTCACTGATGCCGCGAATGTCGGACAATAGCTCGGGAAAACGATCGTGGACCATGGCCGTCAAGTCACCGCCGTCGTCCAGAATCATGTTCAGCTTCTTCCCGCTGGGAAACGTCAACGTTTGTTCGATGCACCAGTCGAATTCTTCCTCCGTCATGCCCTTCCAAGCGTAGACGGGAATACCTGCGGCGGCGATTGCCGCGGCCGCATGATCTTGCGTGCTAAAGATGTTGCACGAACTCCAAGTTACCTCGGCACCAAGTTCGACAAGCGTTTCAATCAAAACGGCCGTTTGAATTGTCATGTGCAAGCAGCCCGCAATACGAGCGCCGGTTAAGGGCTTCGACTTGCCGTACTTCTCGCGAAGCGCCATCAAGCCCGGCATTTCGTTCTCAGCCAGCATGATCTCTTTGCGACCATATTCAGCCAGCGAGATGTCTTTGACTTTGTAAGCTTCTTGAGTCAATTCAGCTTGGGACACAGATAAAACTCCTTCGGTCGCATCCCCTTCATCGGATAATACGACACTCTCAAATGGGACCTATTTCAATGCAAAACCGTGGCGTAGCGGGAACTCCGCAACTTCAATCGCCATCCATACCAACCGGTGACATTGGCTTAACCGGCAAAGTCAATCGGGCTTCACAGGCAACAGCATAACAAAACCGAGCCCCACGTGAAGGCTGATCTGAGCGAACGATGACTTTGACCACCTAAATTTCAAAGCCGATACGAGACCAGACACCAAGCGATCGCTAGCTGCTCGCGACCGGGAAGGTCTTCGCATGCGCTTCCCGCTGCGCCAGGTCAAGGTCGTGCCGCACCATGATCTCAGCCAGGCGTCGGAGATCGGTTTTCGGAGTCCAACCGAGCTTCTCCTTCGCCTTCGATGCATCCCCCAACAACAAGTCAACTTCCGCTGGCCTGAAGTAACGGGGGTCGATTTCGACATAATCTTGCCAATCGAGGTCGAGCTGTTCGAAGACTAGTGTGAGAAACTCGCGAACCGATTGTGTTTCACCTGTCGCGAGCACAAAATCGTCCGGTTCGTCGTGCTGCAGGATACGCCACATGCCTTCGACATAATCCTTGGCATAGCCCCAGTCTCGCTTTGCATCAAGGTTTCCGAGATAGAGCTTCTTCTGCAGGCCGACTTTGATACGAGTCGCCGCGCGGGTAATTTTTCGCGTGACAAAGGTCTCGCCACGACGCTCCGATTCGTGATTGAATAAGATGCCGTTGGACGCAAACATATCGTAACTGCGCCGGTAGTTTACCGTCTGATGAAACGCGAAGACCTTGGCGCACGCATAGGGGCTTTGCGGATTAAAAGGAGTCTCTTCGCTCTGCGGTGTTTGCAGAACATCGCCGTACATCTCAGAACTTGACGCTTGATAGACCTTCGTGCGTTTAACCTTCTGCAACTGGCGGGCGGCCTCCAGGATGTTCAAGGCTCCGACGCCAACCGCCTGCAACGTGTAAACCGGCTGATCAAATGAAACGCGTACGTGACTTTGGGCCCCTAAGTTGTATATCTCGTCCGGCTGAACATCGAGTACAAGATTCGTGAGCGCCTGACCATCGGTCAAGTCGCCGTAGTGCAGAAACAACGTCGGATTGGCATGAACATCTTGATAGATATGATCAATACGTTCTGTTCCGAACGTGCTGCTGCGTCGCACCAAACCATGCACGACGTACCCTTTTTCCAAAAGCAATTCGGCAAGGTACGAACCATCCTGCCCGGTGATTCCGGTAATCAACGCTGACTTCGAGTTGGACATGTTTGATGCTGCTCAAAATGGAAACATAGAAATAATTGCCACGAAAATCGAGTCAAGACTCACTGGCCGGTCAAGCATATCAAAAATGCTCTTCCAGCAGCAACCGAATCATTGAAGAAAATTTCGTTTCCACCAAAGCAAAAAGGTTGGTATGTGTCTCGCCGCCTCCGTCTCCCCCGACACCGCGACGATCTGGTCGATCGATCTGCAGCCAGAGGTGCCTCCGTTTCCGGATTGTTTATTGCCTGAAAACGGTCAGCTTGCCGCTTCGATCTTGTCGCCTGAAGAGTTTGTCAAAGCAAGCCGGTTCGTGACGTCATCCCTTCGCTTGCGATACGCGGCGGCCCATGTGGCGCTGCGTGACATACTTTCGTATTATTTGCCGCTGTCTCCGCGGCAAGTCGCATTTGCAACGGAGAATATGGGCAAACCGATTGTCGATCCATCCATGAATCCTTCGTCGAAGCCATTGCACTTTAATTTGACGCACAGCGAGGATCGAGCGCTCGTGGCAATCGCTGGCGACCCGATCGGCATCGATCTGGAACATCGACGTCCGATGTCTTCGCGACCGGGCATCGATCGGCAAGTTTACACCCCGCTGGAACGCTCGCGATTGAAGGATGCATCGGACGACGTTTGGTTTGACCACTGGACCGCCAAGGAGTCGATTCTGAAAGTAACGGGGATGGGGTTTTACTTAAGCCCTCTTAAAGTCGAATTGTCTCCCGATCTGACAACAGCGACTGCTTATCAAGAAACCGGCTTTTCCCGGTGGTCATTGCGAATGGTCGATGTCGGTCCTTCATGGTCTGCCATGATCGCGACGGCACGCCCGCTTCAGCGCATTCAACTAGCCACGTACGAGTGGCGCGATGGTCTCACTGCTTCGCCAACCGAGTAAACTGATCTTTGTGAAATGCATGAACTACTTCCGATGGCGAACCGCCATTGATGAAACTTCGCCAGCGAGGCTTTTGATATGATGCGATTGATTTGTTTCACGACGCTCCTGTTCAGTTCGACGTTTGGCGTCTGCCAAGACCCACCTCGAAACGTCTCCGAGCTTTTCTCCGATTTCGATCCTCGACAAACGCCGCTCGATATCCAGACTGTGCGTCAGTGGGAAGCCGATGGCATTGTCTACCGCTACGTCACATACCATATCGCCACCCTGAAGGGTCGGCCCGCGCGTATGGCCGCTTTCTTTGGGTTTGCAAATGGGGAAACGAATCTGCCGGGACTGCTGCATCTTCATGGAGGTGGCCAGCGTGCCTTCCTTCACGAAGTCGAGTTCTACGCCAAGCGAGGTTACGCTTGCCTGTCGATCAATTGGGGCGGTCGCGAGATGGAGAAGGCCGAAGATGGCGACCCGAATACGGATTGGGGAGCCGTTGATCCCACGCAGACGAATGTTCCAGGTTATTTCAACCTGAAGCCTGGCGAACTTTACCTCGACCCCGAAGAATCCCCCAGGAATAACAACTGGTATCTGCTGACCCTCGCCGCCAAGCGAGGGTTGACCTTCTTGGAACAACAGCCGCAAGTCGATGCTCAGCGATTGGGAGTCTACGGTCATTCGATGGGAGGCAACCTGACGGTCTATGTCGCGGGAACCGACAGGCGCGTCAAGGTGGCCGCGCCGTCGGTCGGCGGCTCGGGCTTCCGAACCCAGCCATGGCCACTGTTGCCGGAACAAAGGAAACAAATTCCCAATGGTGATTTGGATTTGTTCAATGCAACGATCGGATTTGAGTCGTACGCGCCGCACGTCCAAGCACCGCTGCTTTGGCTCAGTTCCACCAACGATTTCCATGGAATCATGGACGACACCTATCGGACCGGCGAGCTTATCCAGCATGAAGCCGTTCGCTACGCATTCACGCCTCACATGAACCATCGTTTCACGCCGGAGTTTGCGGTGACGCGACCACTTTGGATCGATCAGCATCTCAAGAAAGACTTTTTGTTCCCCGCGACGCCTCAATCAAACCTTACGCTCGCGACGGTCGATCATGTTCCCACTTTCGAGGTCCGGCCGGATGAATCGATGCCGATTGACAAGGTGCATGTTCTTTACTCGGTCGATCCCGATCCGCAGGCAAGATTTTGGCGTACCGCCACGGCGCGGCGGGAAGGAAAGCATTGGACCGCCAAGCTGCCAGTCTTGTCGGTCAGTCAGCCACTCTTTGCGTTCGCGAATGTGCATTACCAACTTGAAGAACCGGAGCCGGTTCCATTTGCTCCTCCCACGAAGACCTTCGCTCTCAGTTCGATGATGCACTCGGTATCGCCCGATGCGCTTGTCGATGCAGAGGTGGCGGCAACCGATCGCGAGTCGTTGGTGATCGATGATTTCGCGGAAGGCTGGCGGGATTGGTATTTGCTTTCCCCAGGCAATCCGCATCACTGGGAGTTCTCAACTCGCAAACTCTCTGATCCGAAATGGCGAGTAAAAGTCGATTGTCAACTTGCGATCGACATCGCGACCGAACAACCCAACGAATTGGTGATCGTGATCAGCGAGAACGTTTTTCGACCGTACCGTGGAAAGGAGAAGGCGTTTGTTTCGGTGGTGAAACTGCAAGGAGGAGGCGAAACGGAAACGATTGCTCTTCAGCCAACAGACTTTCAGACAACCGATGGGGAACGACTGTCGTCATGGGAACACGTCGACCTACTGAGCTTGCGAGCCTATCGGGAAGACAATGGCACTTTGTTTGGAAGTAAGAACTGGACCGGTCATCCGCCACAATTCAAGAAGCTTCGCTGGAAATGTCCTGAACATTAACAGGCATCTGTCAAGCGAAGAGCCTATCCGGAAATAGCCGTTAAGGATGAGCCGACGGCAAACTGTATTTCGGCTTCCGTCCGAAGCGGATCGCCTCTCAATCTTTGCTGGAGAGAACTTCCTTCAGTACGCGATTCAGGTAGGACTTGACTCCCTCGGGTGTATTCTCAAAGCCTTTCGCTGAAAGCGGCTGATTTAGAGCGGCACGCATTGCGTTATGCATCAGGTACCGACCACTTTCCTGTTTCATATGAATTGCGTCACGGTAGATCTCCTCGATCGATTTCCATGGTGCCGTCCCCTCGGAGATGTCTTGGGCCACGCGGTCCAGCAGATCGATTGCATGCGTCTGTCGAATCGTTCGCGTCGGCTCGGCCTGCTTCAGTCGGGCAATCAATGCGGCGACATACGCTGGGCTGTGCGACATCGTTTCATTGGGCTGTCGTTGAGCGTACTCTTCCGCACGTGTTGCGCTTCGTGCCCAGCCGGTGTGAACAATCACGGTCGCATCGGGTTGTAACGCCATCCAGCGCAAGATCGTGGCGACATCCTCATCCAGCGTTGCGCCGTAATGCGTTTGCACCGAAAGAAAATCATGCTTCGTGTTGGACAATGCAACGGGCCAAATGCGTGAGGATTCAACACACGGCTTCAAGGGATTTGATTCGATGTACGGCAGGCTCTTGCCACAGTCAACATGCCAGTGAACGTTGCCGTCCAGCAATGAAGGAACCGTATCCCAGGTCAATGAGTTGCCGATCAGGTAATAGCTCGGTTCGGGGGCCAGCCGATCGTTATCTTGCGACGATACATTCGTTTCAGGCGTGCTGTTGAATCGGATTGCCGGTTGCCCATCCGCCAGTTCCCATCGATTGTGATGAACAATGTTTTCGCCAGCCCGATGAAACCGCAGCGGGGAACGATCGATTCTGCGAAACGTATTGCCACGCACTTCAATGCCGGTCGTCCCTTCGTCCATAAAAATCCCGTTGGATTCAGCACGTCCCGCATTCAATGGGATATCGGTAATGACGTTGTTCTCAATGACCGTTCCAGGTTGACGGCCGAGCGTATAGATTCCCCCTCCGTCGCTGAGGACTTGCATCACGTATTCGATACGGTTGTCTTTGATCAAATTGTTGCGGGCCGGAGTTTCCGACGGGTTCCACATCCAACCCAACGAGATGCCTGTGTAGGGACAGTCGCGAATCAGGTTGCCGTCGATCGATATCGAATCTTGAAAACCAGCCCAGATTGCAACCGAACCGGGAAGCAATTCCCCGCAATGGCGAATGTCGCATCCGGTAATACGAATGTTCCGCGGAACCTGCTCGGGAGCGGCTTGATACCACGATCGACCACCGATCCGCCGATCATTTGTTTCGCCCGCATTGATGGCGTTGCCTCCGATATGTCGAAAGCGGCAACGTTGCACCGTGGATTCCCGTGTTCGACCGCCCAACCAAAGACCACTGTTTCCCAGCGATTCAAAACGACAATTCAGAAGTCGCGCTGAATCGGCTTGTTCGATGTGAACTGCCGCCGACAGCATTTCGCGACCGCCGTCGCGACCGCCATCCGGCTTGCGGCGTTCGTGAGCGGTTGCCTGTGAACCGGCCAAGCCCCCTTCGGGCATCGGAAATCGAGACGCGGTGAACGTCAAATTCTGCAAGGTCACCTTCCGGACCAAATCCGCTGTCTCGCCCTGAATGACCAGCAACTGCTCACTCCAGGGCAAGATCACTTCCGGTTCAACATCGCTTTCCGCCTCAGCGATCACAACAACCTGATTCGCATGGTGATCGATGTACCAATCCTTCGCGGAACTGGCGAACGTTGGATGCCCTTCCAACCAGTATCGCGGCTGCTGCTCGAAATGGTCGATCGCGTAATGTGCCGCGGCATTGCCAATCGGTCCACGCGTCCGCAGCACGCGACTATCGGAATCGTACGACGCAACGGGCATCCGACTGCTCGACCAATCGTGCAACAGGATCAGGTCGCACGTGACATCGTCATTCAGATGAAATCCCATCGGCAGATCATTCGGCTTCACCGTGAATCCCGACCGGCGATCAGGGAGCGAGCGTTCGATTCGCAAATAGCCTTCATGCGGCCAGCGAGCTGCGGATCGCATTTGACTGTCGATCAGCAGAACCCGAGGGATGCCGATCGCGCTCCGCCAACCATCGGGCATCGCGTATCGCCAGCGGCCATCCGAATCGCGGCCTTCGCCGACCAGCCGTCGACCTCCGCTGATCACCACATCCCCATCACCCGTTCCCAAAAGCGTCAGCCCGTCGCCGACAAGCTCCGGCCCAAGGTGAATGGCTTTGTCACATTCAAACACTCCCGCGTCCAAACGAAGCGTCACCGGTTCACGCATCCCTTCGGAACGGAGTTTCTTAACGCTCGTCAACGCATTTTGAAGTGCGTTCGCATCCGGATGTACTTCAATGGTGAGCGCTGGTTCTTGAGCAATCAGCGTATTTCCGAAAACAGACGACAACAGAACGATTGCGAACAAGAGCTTCATGGCGATACTGGACTTCATGGAATCTATATTTAAATTGAATGCGTTTGATGTTAAGCACCTGGACATAGGTCATTCAGTCAAATCAGCAGTTGGGCGTTAGTGCAAGGTTCCGAAGAACCGGACGCTAACGAGAGCGTACAGCTTTAGCCGGAGGCGAGCGTGCTGCGGCTGATTCCGTTTTGTTCAATGACTTATGCCGAGGTGCTTATACGTGCGTGGTCTGGAGCGATGCTTTTGCATCTCCCAAAGCGACGTCGTCGCTCGAAGCCATTCTATATTCCGTGTGATCGGAAGTGGGGTGAACTTCCGGCTGATTGTTCAATGAGGATCGTTCGATCAATAAATGTCGTAATGGATCTTGTTGGAGATCCTGTGCGGTAGGATCTTTAACAAGATCCACTACGGTTTGCGGTTGCTTGGCGGACGCCGGAAAAGACTGCATCCGCGGCGATCAACGTTTGGCGGGGCGAACCCAGCCAGCTATCGATTCCCAGCCGAGAGACCGATTCTTTCGCGCTAAGTTGCAAGTCCCATGACGTTTCGATCTTCAAGATCGGCTGGATATCAAACTCCAGGTCGGCACCGACACACGTTCGGACCAGTTCGCACAATCGCTGGTAGCCCTCACCGGCGTTTGCTTCGCTGGGGGAAGGAAGCGGCTAAACTCCTCTTTGCAAAGCGGCCCAACTTCGATTCGGATCTTCTGCTGTCGCGTACGAATTCGCTCTCCCAAGAACGCATCGCGTCCGAGTTTGCTGTTGTCTCGACCGAGCTTCGTTTGCGAACTCTCTTCCAGATCCAACCAGCTCCCTCGAACTGGCGAACACACACGGGAACTCCCAAGCAACGTGAAAGCCGCCGACTGAAGGTTGCTGACGTTCATCGGGCGTTGGGCGAGCAACCCCGCCAGCCCTAACAGTTCGTCTCGCTTGACCGCATCGCCGCTGGGTTCATGACTTGTATCGGACCCACCGACATCCCTGAGTCCCAAGCCACCGATCGATGACAACGCGACATGGATCAACGTTGGTGTCGGCTTGCGGGACCGCGAACGAATGGCTTGACGCCGGATGCCGATGGGGAATCGATATTTCGCCCATGCATCGAAGAACAGCGACACAAACCGATGATTGAAATTGTCCAGCCAATCGCGCAGCGCGTGCCTTTCACGATGCCTTGCGACCAACTCGATCTGTTGCAGCCGCGATGTGTAGGATCGAGGCAACGTGCCGCTGGGTCCCGTCAGCCCCATGAAGTTAATGCTGACGCGAGGACGTCGCTGCTGTGCGTCCCAGGTGACGGCCTGAATTGACGAACCCGGAAACGCTTGGCTGGACGGAACCGTGAATTGCAAACATTCTTGAGCGGGTTGCACGAAGCCGCCGATCGGCCCCGACGGTTTGTTATCTTGGCGGACGCTCGATTGCCTTGAGACCGATGTTTCTTCGGTCATTGAAGAGGCTTGCGACGTCGAGCTATCGTCGCGCGAGTCGGTTGATTCGCCGGACGCAAGCTCCTGCAGGACAAGCACCGCTTGGAAGAAGTCAAATTTCCAAGGCTGGTCGAACAATTCCCGCGCAACCGAACCGGACGGCAATCGCGGTCGATCGTCATCGACCATTGAGGCGACATCGCAGGTGGCGACCTCGCTTGTTGTCAATCCATCGATCACAGTCTTGGTTCCTCGCCGTCGTGTGGAGGAAAGTGAGCCAGAACGCCGTCGCGTTGTCGCGTTTCGACAACCGTTTCAACGAATGAATTGATGCCGCTCGCCAGACCGAGAAAACGTTGCAATACGGAAGCAAACAGATACGCGCCGGTCATGTCGAAGTTCTCTTCATTGAGTACGAAGGTGAACTGCGAACCCCGCGCGAAGCATCCTTCTTCCGGCGGTCCCACCTGTCGGGTGACCGATCGATGACGCATATCGATCAGACCATCAATCATTTGCCGGGCCGCGGCGCCACGCGGGTCGTATGAGTTCGGGTCGGAAAAGTCGTAGAGCCGCAGGATCTCCCGCAGCGACTGCAAGCCTTCCGGACCTTCGAGAAATCGATGTCCCAAGGCGAGATGACTGATCAAATTCCAGTGGGCATGCCGTCTGACCGGTGGTCGCAAGCAAACCGTGGGATGTTTCAAACAACGAACATTCTTGACGGGCAATGCCGCATCGACATGCCATTGCACGCAGTCGCCATGCTGACGTAGCAGGCTGGGAAGATCGCGGTCGGTACACATCGCTCGCACCGTGACCACCTCGGCGCTAGGCGCAAACGGGTCGAATTGTTCGTCCACCAATTGCAGATAGACTTCGGTGCCGTTATCCCCCATCGCTTGGCTTTCACGTCGAACCGAATGCCAGTATCCGGACTTGGCCACCGCTTGCTCGCGACGTCCAAGATCGAAGAATGGTCGCCAATGACGATCGCCGTCGCTGCGTGAACTGATCACTTGATCGATGCTGTAGATCTCGCAGCCCATGCGTCGTGATGCGTCGGGCACGACGCGATACTCGTGCTTCTGCTTGGTGAATTGAATCGGTTCACAAATTTTCGGAAACAGATTCACAACCGGTGTGCAGCCAAGCTGAACGTTGTCGGTTCGAACCGACGCGCAAATTTCATCGTGCGGAGCTTTAAAGAAAAGCCAAACATCCAGTTCGCGGGCGTGCATGACTTCTCGAGCTTGCCGCCAACCGCCAAGATCAACGAAGGCGAACTTGTCGGGAAAGGAGAACAGTTCCGTCAACAAGCGATAGCCGTCAAACGATTGCGCCGGATAGGGAAGCATGGCTTGCTGGCGATCGAAGCCAACCGGAGAGACGACTTGTTCGGGCTCCATGCGCGCGAACTTTCCATCGGGCGAGGCGAAGACAACTTCGATCACATCGTTGTAGACCGCCTCATAAAGCTCGGCGACCACTCGATCCGAGCCCGTCAGATGCAATCGCAATGAATCGATCGGGACCGTGTGAATGGGTTTGTTGTGAAGGTTGCGAAGACGTAGTCGCATCGCGGATGCGGTCCCTTGCGGAGCCTGGGGGCCACGTCCCATCGGAGGTTGCAGCATTTCGACATTGACAATTTCCAGCGGCCACAAATGTGTCGCCTGGGTCGTCGTGTAGCGGCATGCCTGACCGTTGACGGGCGATGTTCGCAACGGCAGTCCCCTTGGAACTTCAATTCCTTCGGGTGGTAGATTCGCGGGATCGGCGGCCAAGGCAACCACCGCCATCGAAGGAAGCGGACGCAAGTAGTGCGGATACAGAATGGAAAGCAACGCGTCGGTGATCTCGGGCAGATCGTCGTCGAGGCGTTTGTGAATACGCGCTCCCAGCAGCGAGACCGATTGAATCAAGCGTTCGACATGCGGATCGGCTGCTCCCGATGCGTCCATTCGCAGACGCCCGGCAGCGGCGGGGTAACGAGCCGCGAACTGTCGCGATTGTTCGTTTTGATAGTGCAGTTCACGTTCGTAGTATTGGAACAGTGTCTGAGTCATTCGGGTTCCTTTCCGATACGGAACTGGCCACTGGGGACATGCAGGTTCGATTCAAAGACAATTTGCGGAGCGGTTTCGATCGCCAATCGCGCCACGACACGAAACTTTAGCTCACGAAGTTTCTCGCCGCTGACCGATCCCAACTCAATTCGCACATCGGATAGACGCGGCTCGAATGTGTCGATCACAGTGGTTAGCGCGGCCGCCAGACGTCGTCGACCACTCGGCGTGTCCAACGCGAACATCGACGGATCGGGAACGCCGAAACCGACCACGGATTCCGCCAACTCCGGATAGTCGATCGCGAGTTGTGGAATCGTTTGTTGCGTGTTGAGAAGATCTTCCAGATCCCGACGCACCGCCTGCGTAAGGGCATCGACGTCATACCATGGCTGGCTGTTTGCGCCCAAGGTGCTGACATCGGCCAAGCGGTCGAACACCGAAGGCATGAGGGCGACTTTACTTGCGCTACTCAGGATCATGAACGGCTTTCAGCATAGCGGTTGTTGTGACGTAAGAACAAAAAGGGCCGACCCCTTCGGATCGGCCCAATCTTTTAGAAGACGCCCGTTGACAAATCCAACGGGCACCATGCCGAACAAACTAGACGCGCTTGTTCTTCTTCAGGTCGTATCCACCGGTCTTGGCGGCATTCAGCGATCCGTCCGATTTCTGTGGGTGATACTCCCACTTGATCTTCCCGAAGTTCAGGGTGATCTCTTCCACGGGATGCCCGTCAACCCAAGCTCCCTCTTCGATCTGGCCATTGCCGCCACTGATGCGACACGAGGCAACCAAGATGTCTTCCATCGTGACTTTGTAATATTCCTTTTGTCCGCCCCCCGCTTTGCGAGCGGTGAACGTTGCGTCCTTGATATGCGCTCCTTCGGCACACGATTGCATCAATGCCGGCGACGCGGCATTCAGGTAGGTGCGGAACTTGAAGTTTTCCATCTTCACTTTGCCCGCACCGCCACCGCCGCCTTGTCCGAAACTGCCGCTTTGTTGTTCCGACCATTCGAAGTCGATGATCTCGATTTCGTCCTTGTGCTTGTCGTCTTCCGATTCGCCTTTGATGCCGTCAATCTTCAAGAAATAGTCAACTGCCATTGTGATTGTTCCTGTTTAGGAGGTTATTGTTATTTTCGGGGCGCGATCCCCGAAGCACGATGTGTCGGGAGAACGCGCGGTCTATCGGGCCACGCCCGACATTCATTCGTGATCCAGCGTGTCCGACTTAGCCTTGCTTGGGCACTTCGGCAACCAGACGCATCGAAGCGCCGAGGGTTTCCATCTGGAAGTGCGGTCGCAGGTAGGCGATCGCTTCGTACCATCCCGGACGTCCGGGAATCTCGGCGACCTCCACGCGAGCTTCGCTCAGCGGACGTTCCGCTTTCGTTTCGTCGCCGGCGGTGGTCGGATCACAAACATAGTTGCTGATCCAATCGTTCAGCCACTCTTGACACTCGGCTCGTTCCATCGACGATCCGATCTTGTCGCGAGCCATTACCTTCAGGTAGTGGGCGAATCGGCTGACGCACATCAGATAGTTGATCTTCGACGACAGCTCCGCATTCGCGTTGGCGTCTTCCTCGAAGTACGTCTTCGGTTTTTGGCAGCTTTGAGCTCCCAAGAACGCGGCGAAGTCGGTGTTCTTGGCGTGCAACAATGGCAAGAATCCAAGGCTCGACAACTCGAATTCACGACGATCCGTGATCGCGATCTCCGTGGGGCACTTCATGGCGACATCGCCATCATCGGTGGGGAAGGTATGCACGGGCAAGCCTTGAACCTTGCCGCCACCTTCAACGCCGCGGGTTTGCGCGAACCAACCGTGCTTGGCGAATGCATCGGTCACGCGAGTTGCGTAAGCCCATGCGGCGCTCATCCACAAATACTGCTTGTGATCGGTGCCATCGACTTGCTCGTCGAAGTCGAACGATTCAACCTTCTTGAAGTCGCCACCGTAGGGCAAGCGTCCCAAGACATTCGGCAGCGTCAAGGCGACGTAGCGGCTGTCTTCGCTTTCACGGAAGCTTCGCCATGGAGCATAATCGGCACCTTGGAAAATCTTCGCCAAGTCGCGGGGTCCGCTCAACTCGGTGAAGCTGTTCATGTTGAACATGTTCGGGTCGGCGGCGGCCACGAACGGTGCGTGTCCGGCGGCGGCAACGTTGCTGATCAGACGCAGCAAGTTCACGTCGTCGGCGGTGCGACCGAAGTGATAATCACCCAGCAACATACCGTAAGGTTCGCCGCCCAACTGACCGTACTCTTCTTCATAGCACTTGCGGAACAGCGTGCTTTGATCGAACTCGACAGCCTTTTCCAGATCCTTCCGCAGTTCGTCCTTCTTGACGTTCATCACGCGAATCTTCAAGCCGGTTCCGGTTTCGGAATTTTGTGTCAGGTAATGCAGGCCGCGCCATGTACCTTCGAGTTTTTGGAACTCGTCGCTGTGCATGACTTCAGCCAATTGGATCGACAAGCGGTGATCGATTTCAGCGATCCAGCTCGTGATGGTGGTGACAACGTCCTTGCTGATCGTGGTTTGTCCGTCGACCACTTTACGAACGAACTGTTCGATGTAGGTGGCGTTGCGGTTGCGTTCGCTGTCATCCAAAGGTCGCGTTTGATCAAGAATCTGATCCATCAGCGACAGTTCCGCTACGGCGGCACCGCCGGCGGATTCGGTTTGTGTGCTACTCATTTATCAAGGTTCCAATGTATAGACGTGATTGTTATGTAGAAACGTTTCTCAACGCAGCCGACTACTCGGCGTCGCCATCATTGCCCAATTCCGACGCCAAGCTCTTTGCCGCTTCGCTGTTTTCGAGAACTTCCGTCAACAGTTCCTCGAGCTTGTCGTTGCCTTCCAGCTTGCCCAACAAGTTCGACAACTGGGTTCGCATTTCCAACAGCTTCTCGCAGCGCGGGAACCTGACGAGCCACTTGCTCGGGCTCGAAATCCTCCAGTGAACGGAAGCGAAGATCGACCGACATTTGCGTGTCATCGTCGGTCAGTTTGTTGTCGACGCGCGCCGAAACGCGAGCGTTGCTCTTGGCGAGCACTTCATCGAAGTTGTCGCGATCGATTGGTACGAATTTACGTTCCTTCAATGGTGCGTTGGGTTGCGCCGGCTGCCCGGAAAGGTCGGCCATCACGCCAACGACCAACGGCAACTCCTTCGACTCCGTTGCGCCTCCGGTGTCAACGTCGTAGGTTACTTGGACACGCGGACGTCGAACTCGGTCCAACGTATGTTGTCGACTATCACTCATCGATTGCTCCCGATATGAAAGCGAGGTTAAAACGGATGCTCCTACAAACACACGTTGCAGCGAACATTTACGCTAAAGCTAATCGTCGGTCCCTGACGCTTCGTCATCGTCTCTGGACAAGCCCAGTTCGCGATGAAACATTTCCAATGTCGATTCTTCATTGACCAACTGCCGCATCAGCTTGGGAAACGGCAATTGGCCCAATTGCACGGCGCGCCGAATCATGAACGGAATCGGACTGTGTGGTTCGATCTGCTGGAGAATACGGGCCGCTTCGGAAAGTTGTTGATAGGCCTGGGTCCGAAGTTTCCGCGATTGATCGACGACCGCCAGCGGATCATCTTCGGCAAGTTCCGCGGCGACTTGCCTGGGCCTCGGTTCGGGAGCTTCTTCAGCATCCACGATGTCGCGCGATTCGAACTGCGGCTTCAAAACCGCGTCCAGCCACTGACGTATGACTTTCAGCGACTCTTCGAGATGCACGAACGACGGAGCGTATTCGTTCATCCGATCGGTCATCGCCTGATGCAGCGAGGCCAGTTCGTCGATGGCTTGGTCCAGCTCGTCGGAGAGCTGACAGGCATCCTCGACCGTCACTTGGCGGATCGCCGCCGCGATTTCCGTACTCGTCAAATCGACGGTCTGTCGCGTCGCTGACATCAAACTGAACTTGTGCTCACCCGCCTGCAGGATCGGAAGGTTCCTCAAAACCGAGGGAATGCGAGGCCCTCGATTGGGATCGTCGAGCAGGTTCTCAAGCGGCGAGCAGCGGGCGTCCGGATCGTCGGGGTCGAGTTCGGGAGCCAACGTGTCCCAAAATTCTTCAACCATCCGACGCAGTAAAATGAATCCGTCACGCAAGCCGGCGATTCCCCAGTGCTGCATCGCCGCTTCGGTTAGATGACAAGCAATTCGCAGGTCCTTGGTTTTTTCGCACAGGGCTTCGGTCGCCAGCATCGTGATCGCGGTCCAATCGACGCAGTCCGCTCCGCCATCCTTATCTTCGTCATCCGGATTTGCTGAACGCGGAGGATTGCGGAGTTCGGCAAGCTCCGCTCGCAGACCACGGGCATACGCACGTACATCGCCGCCTGGACGATCTCCCGCAATAGGATGCAGCAACGCGTCGATATCGAAAGTTGCCGCCGTGTTCGCTTGGATCACAACAATGGTCCTGTGATGATTGATGATTTGATGGACTCGAAAGCATTTAAACGCGTACTGACGAATGCGGACTCGTCGTTCAGCGTGCTTGGTTGTCCATGTTGCCCCGGCGTTGAGTCGTGACGGACTCGGTTCGCTGTCAGAGGAAAGCTAGAACGCAGTTTGGGGGAGGCAAAAAGAAACTTGAATTTTGTTTTTGAGGCTGGATCAAACGGAACAACCCTCATCGCGAGCGGGTTCCTTCATGCAAATCACACGGCTTTCGCTGGCTAGCGGCGCATTGTGACCTAGCTTTCGGGACACGAAGCTTTCAGTCGGCTTCAACACCGCTTCCTTTGGCAACGGCACTCAGCGACAAATTGAATCATGCGACCTGAAACAGCTCAGCTTGTCGATCCAGTTCTCGAACGCACATGGCGACTGCGCGAGCTGCTTGCCGATCGGGCATGCCGAACACCTCGACGGTGGCCGCTCCGAAATCAAGGAGCTGTTGTCGCGTGTCCACAGCAGTGAACTGGCGGCTGGCTTAAGCAGCACCGGCGACTATCTCGGCATTTGTTATCCGCTGGCATGCTGGATCGATGAGATGATGACATCCGATCCGGTCGCCGGAAGCGTCTGGAACGAGAACAAGCTGGAAGGTGAGTTGTTCGGCACAAACGATCGCGCCTGGATGTTTTGGCGACAGGCTCAATTGGCCGAAACTCAGAATCGACGCGAAGCGCTGACGGTCTTCTATCTGTGCGTTGGATTGGGTTTCACGGGGCAATACCGCAACGATCCGGAAAAGCTTGCCGCTTGGATGCATCGCACACGACTTGCATTGGGATTGGTGACCGAACTGAAACTGCCGTTCGCGAACGATTTGGCCCCCGGAACCGATGTTCCTCCGCTTACCGGATCCTCAAAACTGCGAACGGCGGGCTACGTCGGCTGGCTCTCGGCCGTCGTTCTGCTTCCGTTTCTTTCCTACCTGGCAGTAGCGACCTGGAATCGATAACCGATGATCGCATTAATCAAAGCATCCTTTCAGAAGGTCCTTAAAATCGGGTTGTCGATCGTCGCGCCCGTTATCGCGTGGCGACGCGCCGGTGATCCTTGGCGGCGGCGACAAGTGATCGCGATCCATTCCGTCGCCGTCATTGCCACTTTGATCGGATTGAGTTATCTGCAGGTTCATTTCCGGCTCGATGCATTCATTCGTTCATCCTTGCCTCTGATTCGCTGGATTTGGTTCCCATTGGTGGCGACGCTGCTGTACGCCATTGCATGGACGACATGGTTTATCGCACAAACACTGCGGATGCCCGCTGACCAAGTGACTTCCAGTGAAGGGCGTTCCGCATGGCGGGAGGCTCTGCATCGCTTTGAACGTTCCGGAATCGACGTCCAACGAACGCCGTTGTATCTCGTTCTCGGCGCTCCCGCCGGAGGTATCCGCGACTTTTTTGCAGCCGCAAATACCGATTTATCGGTACTGCCCAGCGCTGAAGAGGCGGACGAAGCCATTCAGTTTTGCGGCAACCGAGATGCGATCTATGTCTGCTGCCGAGAGTCCTCGCTGACCGGAAACTTCACTCGTCGCGCCGCCGTGACGCGCATCGCCAATCAAGCGGGAAACACGCCGGGACAATCAGGCCCGACCAGTCGCCAACCGGCGCATTACTGGAGCAACCCCCTCCACTCGCTAGCTTCCGAACAATCAGAAGCACCCGAACAACAGCTCGCATTCTCATATTCCGCAACATCGTCAAATGGACCGACAAACTTCGCCGATGGTCCGGCTCAAAGCGGAGCGATGCCAAGCGATTTCCATACGTCCAGCCAAACGATGGTCGTCAGCAACCGGTCTGCGGAAGGGTTGGCGGAGTCTGCCGCTCAGGACACCGCGGCGGTCCAACGAATCGACCAAACGCTAGCCGATATCGAATCGCTGACGCAAACCGACGAACAGATGGCGGCGCACACGTCCACCGTTCTGCAACCGCGCCAGGCAAAACAACCGACATTGCGACTTGAACCGACCGAAGCAACGCAACTGCTGGACCGTCTGGAAGGGATCTGCCGCGAGATCGCCGAAGCACGACAGCCGTTTTGCCCCATCAATGGGCTTCTGGTAATCGTCCCAATCGATGCAACCGATTGCATCGAAACAGCCGATCATTTGGGGATGCGCATTCAACGCGATTTGAGCGTGATCGCCAAAGCAACCGAAACGTCGGTTTCCGCACAAGTCATCTTCAGTGATCTGGAACTGTCTGCTGGAGGACAGGCCATGCTGGATCGGTTTCCCGAAGCTCAACGCAACCGTCGGCTTGGTGCGATCCTACCGGCAGTTCCCAGCGGAGAACCCGATGCCGTTGCATCCGGTGTCGAGCAAGCCGTTCGTTGGATATGCGACGACCTGCTGCCACCGCTGGGATACCGTTTGATGCGGCGTGATGTGCGTGACGAAGCGCAAGATCGCTTGATTCAACGTGGCAACCATCAAATCCATCGCATTGTCGGCCAGATGCGACGTCGTCGTGAAGGCATGTCTCGACTCCTGCGTCGAGCCATCACGGCGACCGATGGCGATGTTCGCGTTCGCGGTTGCTTCGTTGCCGCCACCGGATCGGCTGGCGCGACCAAGCAAGCGTTCGCTGAAGGCATCATGCCCCAAATCCTCGATATTCAGAACGAAGTTCAATGGTCCGCAGCGCGTCGCTTGCGAGATCGCCGTCAACGACTGGCGGCTGTCGCGATTTACGTTTGTGTCGCGATCACAGCCAGTTTTACCGTCGCGTGGATGCTTCAATAACCGCTCGAACACGTAGCCCATTTCAACCGTCGACTTCCAAATAGGACAATCAATCCGCCATGGCATCACTGCAATTGAAATCACTGGTCAGCAAACTGAACGACCCAACTCGACGATGCCTTGAAAGCTCGGCCGGTCTGTGCTTGTCTCGGACGCATTTTCACGTCGAAATTGAACATTGGCTCATCAAACTGCTCGACGAAAGTGACGGCGATCTGCCTCTCCTGCTGCGGCACTTCGATATTGATGCCGGTCGCTTCCAATCGGTTGCCGAAGGCGTTCTCGACAAGATGCGAACCGGCAACGGTCGCGCGCCGGGATTGAGCGACAAGATCGTCGAACTGATCAAATCGGCCTGGATGCTGGCGTCGGTTCAATATGGCGCCAATCAAGTGCGATCGGGACATTTGTTGGCCGCGATCATTCGCGACCCGTTGCATTTCGAGGTCGATGCATCGTTAACGCGATTGCTTGAAGGAATCTCCGCCGACGCGATCACCGATTGCTTGCAAGCCGTAACCGCCCGCAGCGTGGAGGCTCGAACATCACTGCCGACGGCGGCGTCGGGCGGGATCGGAAATCAAGCTGCGGGCGACGCACTGGGTGGAAACAGCAAGACCCCGAACCTCGACCGATACACGATCGACATGACGCAGCAGGCACGCGATGGCAAGATCGATCCGGTGCTCGGTCGCGATGCGGAAATCCGACAATTGATGGATATCCTACTTCGTCGCCGACAGAACAATCCGATCCTGACCGGTGAACCGGGAGTCGGCAAGACGGCGGTTGTTGAAGGATTCGCCCTGAAAATCGTCAACGGCGACGTTCCCGAGCCACTGAAGAACATCGTTATCCGGTCGCTCGATCTGGGTCAGTTGGAAGCCGGCGCGGGCGTCAAAGGAGAGTTTGAGAACCGATTGAAGTCGATATTGAACGAGGTCAACGCGAGCCCAACGCCGATCATTTTGATGATCGACGAAGCCCACACCCTTATCGGTGCCGGCGGAGAAGCTGGCGGAGGAGACGCGGCAAATCTGCTCAAGCCCGCCCTTGCTCGCGGCGAACTGCGCACGATCGCGGCAACAACTTGGGCGGAATATAAGAAGTACTTTGAAAAGGACGCGGCGCTCACCCGTCGTTTCCAAGTGGTCAAAGTCGAAGAGCCTACGTTGGAGGTCGCCAAGGCGATGCTGCGTGGCGTCGCCGATAAACTGGAACAACATCATCGCGTCCGCATCTTGGATGAAGCGATTGACTCGGCGGTCGCGCTTTCAAGTCGCTACATCACCGGTCGTCAGCTACCGGACAAAGCGGTCAGCGTCCTCGATACCGCGTGCGCCCGAATTGCGATCAGTCAGAACAGCACGCCCGGCGCGATTCAAGACGCTCGCGAGCAATGCGAACAGATTCGACAACGGGTCGCCCGATTGTGTGAGGAGGAACGCATGGGGGCCGACCACGCTGGGAAGCTGGCCGAAATGAACGCACAGATGGAACAGGTGGAAGCGAAAACTAAAGACCTGGAAGCCCGTTGGGATCGCGAAAAACGACTGGTCAATGAGATTCTGGAAATCAAGCGAAACATTCATCTGAAAAGTCGTGCGGCGAACGTCGAATTGGCCCAGCCGAATGAACAAATGTCGGTCGACGAAACCGCTGAAAAGACATCCCCTTACGCCTCGATGACGCTCGAAACATTGAAGACGGAGCTTCACAAGACCGAAGCGGAATTGAGTGACATTCAGGGAGATGAACCATTGATCTATGTCGACGTCGATCCGCAATCGGTTGCCGGCACGATTTCGGCCTGGACCGGCATTCCGCTCGGACGCATGAGCACCGATCAAACCGAAGCGATCTTGCATCTGAAGGAACGATTGGAGGCGTCGGTCGTCGGGCAATCGCATGCTCTCGATGAAATCGCAAAACACATCCGAACGTCTCGGGCTGGCCTGAGCGATCCGAACAAACCGATCGGCGTCTTCATGTTGGCCGGTACGTCCGGGGTTGGCAAGACGGAAACGGCCCTGACGCTGGCGGATACGCTCTATGGCGGCAGCCAACATTTGACGACGATCAACATGTCGGAATTCAAGGAGGAACATAAAGTTTCGTTGTTGATGGGTTCGCCTCCCGGATACGTTGGATACGGCGAAGGAGGTGTCTTGACCGAAGCGGTCCGCCGCAAGCCATATTCGGTCGTCTTGCTGGACGAACTGGAGAAGGCGCACAGCGGAGTGCAAGATGTCTTCTATCAGGTCTTCGACAAAGGGAACATGAAGGATGGTCAAGGTCGCGATATCGACTTTAAGAACACGGTCGTCATCATGACCACCAATGCCGGTACCGATTTGATCGCCAGCATGTGTGGCGGCGGTCGTAAGCCGAGTCTAGCCGAATTGAAGGAATCATTGCACGACGAGCTTCTCAAAACGTTTAAGCCTGCTTTCTTGGGACGCATCACCATTCTTCCGTTCTTCCCACTGGAGGTCGATGTGTTGTCAAGGATTGCCCGCCTGAAGCTGAATAAGGTCGTCCGGCGTACGCGAGAAAACCACAATGCCGAACTGATCTTCACCGATCGTTTGATCGACGCGCTGTCGCAAATGTGCGTTTCGGTTGACACCGGTGCTCGCAAGGTCGACCAAGTGATTGAACAAAACATCCTTCCGGAACTTTCCGCCGAATTGCTTTCACGCAATGTCGAGGGGCAGCCGGTCCGTTGTGTTACGGTCGACTGGGATGATCAAGGAGGGTTCGCTTATGAATTCGACACCCAGGCGCCATCCGATATGCAATCCGACGTGCTCGACTGCGAAACATGCGAACCCGCACTGGAGGAATCATTGGCTTGCAGCCTTTGATGCGTTGGCGAATTCATTCTACCGAGGAACTTGACTGTGAATAAGATTGTGGGAATCGTGTTGCTCCTGGTTGCTGGTTACCTGGGCATTCAAATGGCGTCCAGCGGTGGCCTCTCCGAAATCACGGGGAATTACGACGACGAGGCGTTCGCCAAACAGGTCGAAGGACCGGGCGTCGTCTTGGTGAAGTTCGGAGCAAATTGGTGTGGCCCTTGCCGAATGATGGACAAGGAATTGGAGAACGTAAAGGGACACGTGAAGATCGTCAAAATCAATGTCGATCACAATCGTGATCTGTCGCGGAAATTCCGCGTCTCGGGAATCCCACATACCGTTCTGTTCAAGAATGGAAAGCCTGTGGGCGAAAAGGTCGGCTTCTGCAGCGCGAATGAACTTTCGGACTGGGCGCGGCAATACGGTTCGAGCGTCCCGCCCGTGCAAAACGCCTCCACGCAATCAAGCGAGTCGGCGATCATCGAGCAACCCGCAATCCACAAGAATCCGTTCGCAACGTAGTCACGACTCATCCGCGATGGAAACGCCAGTCCTGTGTACGGCTTACCGCAATTGCGCCGTAACGAGGGCGTTCAGGCTCTTTCCGGCAAGGCCTAGTGAAGGCTAGCAAACGGGGGATGAGACGCATTGACGCGGATCCCATCTTTTCTTTACCGTCCGGCGTGATTTCACTCGCAGCAAGGACGGGCGGTTGATGGAGCGACGGCTTGGGGCTAACAGAGACACGCGAAGTCGCGGTTTTGTGACTGCGGTTCTTGCTGCGCTGTGCATCGCGCTGACAAGCGGCTGCGCAACAACCAGCTACATTCAGAAACGCAATCTTCGTGAGAATCCGCTTGCCGCTTCGCTGGCGTTGTTTTCTGATCGCGGGCCTCACGAATCGCCGCGAACGCATCGTTTGCTCCAGCGATTCGATCTCGCGGAAACCTATAAAGAGAACCCGACCGACGCGCTGATCAAACTGCAATCGGAAAGTGAACCGTGGCAGAAGGGAGAACGCATCTACGCGGTTGCCGAACTGGCGTACATTCAGGGACAGGAGGCAAAGCGACGTGGAGAGCCGGTCGAAGCATTAAAGCATTTCAGTCGCGCGCTCAGCAGCAGTTATGCTTATCTCTTCTCGGAGGGTTTGGAGGAAGCGCGAAACCCGTACGATCCGCAGTACCGCGGAGCCTGCGATCTCTACAACGAAGCGCTTGAGGACATGCTGCGATTGCTCCGCGCCGACGGTCGTTTGCAGCCGAACAAGACATATCAGTTGACGTCGGGCAACAAGACGTTCACGATCAAAACCAAACTGGACGAACAGTGGGATCCGCGAGATTTCAAGGACTTCGATCATTTCGCGTTCGCCAGCGAGTATGAAATCAAGACGCTGAACAACCGCCATACGACCTATGGTTTGGGAGTTCCCTTGATCGCCGTTCGCAAGATGTCCGATCAGGGTTCGCCGATGGAAAATTATTATCCAGGCATGCTCAGTTTTGCATGCACGGCGCTTCTCCGCTGTGACTGGACCGGCCCGCTGGACGCCAATGACCAACCCGAACCCCAATGTGAACTGGTCTTCTACAACCCGATGCGTCGCACGCGAGCGGAAATCGCCGGTCGTACGGTGCCTCTGGAAACAGACATCACCACTCCGTTGGCGTTCTTCCTGGACAACGAACAATTTCATGACAAGAACATCGCGACGCTGGGACTGTTCAAACCGAACAAGCTTCGCAGCCGACAGGGCTTGTACATGCTGGAGGCCTACGATCCGCAACGCATTCCGGTTGTGATGGTTCACGGTTTATGGTCCAGTCCCATGACTTGGATGGACATGTTCAACGATCTTCGCAGCTTTCCCGAAATTCGCGAGCGTTACCAAGTCTGGTTCTATCTCTATCCCACCGGTCAACCCTTTTGGATCAGCGCCGTCCAAATGCGAAAAGACCTCAAAGACTTGCGGGAAACGATCGACCGGAATTATCCACGGCGAGATCTCAACACGATGGATCAAATGGTCTTGGTCGGACACAGCATGGGCGGACTGGTCAGCCGATTGCAAACGATGGAAAGTGGCAATGACTTCTGGGACGTGGTCAGCAACAAATCCATCGACGAACTGGAGGCGGATGATGACGATCGCGCCAAGCTTGCGTCAACGCTGTTCTTTCATCCCAATGAATCGGTTAGGCGCGTGATCACGATTGGAACGCCTCACAAAGGCAGCCATTTTTCCAACCCGGCGACACAATGGTTGGGACGCAGATTGATCCGCCTTCCCTCGTTCTTGACGAACATCACGTCGCGTCTGATTCGCAACAATCCAGACTACTTCCGCAACACCGATCTGCTGACAACGACAACATCGATCGATTCGTTGTCCCCGGATTCACCCATCTTTCCGGCGATGGCCCGGGCCAAGCGAAATCCCAATGTGAAGTACCACAACATCTTCGGGAAGGCGATTCACCAAACGCCCTTTGGCGAAATCGAGGACAACGGCGATGGGATCGTATCGATCAAGAGTGCGAAACTGAAAGAAGCGGTCAGCGAAATTGATGTCGAAGCAACCCATACCGACATCCATACCAAGCCGAAAACGATCCTGGAGGTTCGCAGAGTCCTGTTGGAACATGCGGCGGAGATCGACGCGCGGGATCGCGTCGCCAATTTGCCGGTTCCCAACCACGCGATCGAACCAGTCAGCCTCTTCTTCAGCGATGACGAAATGGACGAAGTCTCGAAGCCAAACATCGGACTTCTATTCGAAGAACTACCCGCCGGCGGAATGCTTGATTCAGCAAGTGTCCCGAAATAGCTTTCGGTTGATACGTTGCCTGGCCGAAAATGAGGTGATTCGCTTCATTAAAAGCAATAGCATCATTCCAGACCACAAACGGTATCAAGATCCGTAACGATGGCGAAACACTGGAAAACCGATGACGAAGTGAAGCGGCTAACGCGACTGCTCCGGTTGCTCCATCCGTTTTTGCAATTCCTTACAAGCTTCTCCAGGGTTCTGGCACAACGCACAACTCGTTTCGCCCTTCTCGTCGGTCACTTTCCCGATGCCTCCACAGCTTCCGCTGATCGGTCGGCGACCAAACATCACGCCGAGAGCCATGCCAAGACCGACCAGCAGGAATACGCCCATGGCGATCATCACAATCAGAATGCTGTTGCTCCCCTGCGATTCCCCCTGGGAAGCGGTGCTCTGTGCTAATAGGCTAGCGAGAGAAATGTTTAGATTCATGATGACGGCATCGTTTTAAAAGAAGGAGTCCGCAAAGACTTCATTTTAACACGTCATCGATATCGGTCCATGGTGCCGCCGTCCAGACGATCGCCTCGCCATCGCGATGCGATGATGCGGATTGGATGGTGCATGGATGTTGATTCGGATCACGCACGGTATATCATTTCGATTGCATGCCGCTGAACGTCTTCCATCAATTCTCGTGCTTAATCAGGTGACTCCGCTGTGGCGACGAAGACGATTATTCTGTTGGGCATCGGGCATACGAATGCTCATATTGTCCGCCAGTGGATAGGTCAGCCGATCGAGACATGCCGTCTGGTCTGCGTCAGCAACTTTCCCACAGCGACGTATTCAGGCATGCTTCCCGGCACGCTCGGATGGCAGTTTCAACGGGAAGAGATGTCGATCGATCTGAAGGCCCTCTGCAAGCGTGCGGGAGCCGAATTGATCGTCGCCAATGTGAATGGCCTGGACCTGCGGTCGGCCACACTTCATTTCGACGATCATGAACCGATCGCGTTTGATGCGCTTTCAGTCGGCGTCGGCTCGATGCCTGTTGGATGGAGAAAGCACCGTCACGCGGCCTCTTTCGTTCCCATCAAGCCGATGCAGTCCTTTCTTTCGCGTTTTAACCGGCATCTAGATACTATCGTCGATCATGCGCAGCGGTCTCCGGTCATCGCGGTTGTTGGCGGAGGAGTCGCCACTGTTGAAATCGCGTTGTGTCTGCAACAACAATGCGACAAACGAAATCTTCCCAGCCGGTGCAAGGTTGAAATCTATACGGGAAGCGAAACCGTGGCCAATGGTATGAAGTCACGCAGTGTGGGACGCATTGAAAAGATTCTTGGTGCGCGGGATATCCCAATCACAACGCGATTCCATGTTACCGAAGTCGGCGATGACTACATCGGTACTTCGGGCGGCAGGCGGGAAGCCGCCGATGTCGTCATCTGGGCAACGGGGGCGGCGGCTCCATCGGTGCTGAGCAAACTCAATCTGCAAACGGACGACCGTGGCTTCATCGCAACATCCAAGACGCTTCAGTCGCTGTCAGACCCTCGCGTCTTTGCGGTCGGAGACTGCGGAACGATCCTGGAATCGCCGTCCCCAAAAGCCGGCGTCTATGCGGTTCGGCAATGTCCGGTACTCTGGCATAATCTTCGAGCGATACTATCTGGCGGCGCAATGAAGTCCTTTAAACCACAGTCCGATTTTCTTAAATTGTTGAACACGGGGGACGGACGAGCGTTACTTGAATATGGGTCTATGACGATGCATTCCCGTTGGTGTTGGCATCTGAAGACATGGATCGACAAACGTTTCGTCTCGCAATATCAAGTCAAGCCCGCGGATATCAGCGAATAGACCTTCACAAATTATATTGCCACGCATTTGATTATACGTCGCGTGGTCAGAAATGAGGTGATTCGCTTCATTTAACGGTAAGGCATCATTTCAGACCACGCATGGTATAGCACTCGAAAATGAACATGAAATCGGATCGGACATGGCCGCTGCCGCGGCAACCTTGGGTCATGAAAATGACTTGGTCTGATTTACTGTTCGCCCATTGGCCGATTGATCCGGATCGTGTCGCCTCACTGCTTCCCGCCGGCATTGACATAGACACGCGCGAAGGAATGGCGTGGGTCGGAGTCGTTCCGTTTTTGATGTCGAACGTCGGTCCGCGTTGTTGCCCGCCCACTCCTGGTTTGAGCCGCTTCCTAGAGTTAAACGTCAGAACCTACGTGACCATTGATGGAAAGCCGGGCGTTTGGTTTTTTTCATTGGATGCCGCCAGCCGTGTGGCGGTTCGCGTCGCCAGGACCAGCTTTAATTTGCCTTACATGGACGCATGCATGTCGCTCGATCGCGACGGATCCAACGCAATCCGTTATCGGAGTCGGCGTACACATCGCGGAGAACCTCCAGCCGAATTCGACGCGACCTATCAAGTTGCCGGCGATTTCTTTGAAGCCAACGTCGGCTCCTTTGAACATTGGCTGACGGCGCGCTACTGTTTGTACAGTTCGAGCAAGAGAGGATGCCTCTTTCGCGGCGAAATCGATCATCCACCCTGGACGCTCGCGCCGGCGAGCTGCGATATAAGAGTCAACTCGATGGGCGAATCACTCGGTTTCCACTTCGCGGAAAAACCTCATCTCCTGTTCGCCAAACCGGTCGACGTGCGCGCATGGCTGGTAACGCAATGTGGAAGCGAAACCGTCGCGACATGAAAGAGGTTGGACGGCTTCACCTGACGACGAAGTCGCGTTAGGACTTCGCTTCGAGCATCCAATCACGACGCTGGCGGCTGCTCGGTATGCCCATCTTTTTGCGATACTTGGTAACCGTTCGGCGAGCGACGGTCATGCCGAAGTTCTTCAGTTCCTTGACGATATCTTCGTCGCTGAGTGGCTTGCTTTTGTCCTCGTTGTCGATAACTTCCTGCAGCTTGATGCGGATCGTATCCCAAGCAACATCGTCGCCATCTTCGGTTTGTGTGCCGCCGACAAAGAAACGTTTCAAGGGCAGAATGCCACGAGCGGTCTGTATCCATTTGTCATCGACCGCTCGACTGACCGTGGTCACATGAACGCCGACCCGGTCGGCGATTTGCTGCATTTTCAACGGCTCGATCGCTTCGGGGCCGAGATCCAGAAACGCCTTCTGATGATCAACGATCGCCTGCGCCACCTTCGTCAAAGTGCTGCGCCGTTGTTCGATGGAATCGATCAACCACTGGGCACCGTTGATCTTTTGTTTGATGTATTCCTTTTCCTCCGCCGTGGCGGAAGGATCTTGCAACCGCTGACGATAGTACTCGCTGATAAACAATGTCGGCACGCGATCATCGTCCAAGCGAACTTTGTATTGGCCATCTTCGTCTTGTTCAACAATGATGTCGGGAGTCACCGTTGGGACGTACGTTTCCATGAACGCCGCGCCGGGCTTTGGATTGAGCGTATGCAGTTCTTCCTTCACTCGCTGAATCATGTCGAGCGAATATCCGGTCTTGCGCTGAATGGCGGGCAAGCGGTTTCCAGCGATATCTTCCAAGTGTCCGGTAATCAACGTCTTCATTTCCTCATGAAGCGGATTGTCCGGTGACAACTGAAGAAGGAGGCACTCGGAAAGATCGCGGGCCGCGATCCCCGTCGGCTCCAGAGACTGCACAATTGCGAGAGCCCGTTTGGCAAGCGCCAAGTCTTCGTCGGAGTGATTCGAGGGGAGAAGATCGCCAAGGGGGGTGCGAAGATAGCCGCCATCGCGAGCATCCAAAGTGCTGATGATCCGCTCGGCCATCAATTCGACGTCGGTATCGATATCCATTTCGGCAAGCTGATGCAGCAAGAAATCATTCAGCGATTCCGGATGCGCTTCGGCATTGGCCATCAGATCGTGTCGCCGATCCCCCTCTTCCTGCATGCGATTGGCCGACTTGCGAAATGGTTCGTCGAACGTGTTTGGCAACTCGTTCTTCATATTCAGCAAGCGTTCGAAATCATCCTGATTGTCGTGGTCGTTGTCGACGACCAATTCGCGTTCCGATTCAGTCGGTGCGTCGGGATTCTCGTACGAATCTTCAACATCATCAGGCAACTGAGGATCGTCGTCCTGAATCTCCAACAGCGGATTTTCGTTCATTTCCTGTTCGACACGCTCTTGCAACGCCAACAAAGGAAGCTGAAGGATTTCCATCGACTGGATCATGCGCGGGGCAAGCTTTTGAACTTGTTGTTGACGCTGTTCAAAACCCATTGAGATACGCATTGGAATATTCTTATGCTTTTAGATGACAGTCGACGCTCGGTTCGAGGTCGCTTCGGTTGGAAAATCTCTCTACGCAGAGGAGCGTTCGTCTGAATCGCACATCTTGTGCCAATTAAGCACTTGGCTCTTCTGTAAGTATTGTGCCATAAAATTTCAGCCGTGGCACCGGCATTTTCAACCTTGCCGGATTAAAGTTTCTGCCGACCATTGAGCGCATCGGCGAGAATCTCCTTGTTCGTAAACTCCAAAACACTTCCCGCAGTGATGCCACGGGCCAAACGTGTTATATCAACCGGATATTCCTGGAGCAAATTTGAAACATAGAGACTCGTCCCATCCCCTTCCACCGTAGGGTTTGTCGCCATGATAACCTCGGCAAAGTTGCCGTTGCGCACGCGATCGACCAGCGGATCAATCGTCAATTGGTCGGGGCCAATTCCATCCAGGGGGGCGATGCGACCGAGAAGCACGTGGTACAAACCGCGATACATTCCCGATTGTTCCAAGGACATCAAGTCGCGTGGCTGTTCCACGACGCACAATCGCGTGGCGTCACGCCCCGGATCCGAGCAAATCGGGCATTTCGCACCTTCGGATAGGTTAAAGCAGGTCTCGCAATACCGAACGTTTTCGCGAACGGTGCGGATCGAGTCGGCGAGGGCTAAAGCTTCCGATTTCGGGACTCGCAATAGATGATAGGCCAGACGTTCGGCGGTCTTCCGCCCAATGCCGGGCAGTCGGCCCAGTTGATCAATCATATCGGCGACTGACTGCGTCACTTCCGCCATTGCTATTTGGCTCCGCCACCACCGGTAAATCTCGAGAGCGCTTCCTGCATGCCTGGAACGCTGACTCCGCCCGCCAAGTCTTGCAGCGATTCGGCGTACAGTTCCTTTGCTTTTCCCGTCGCTTCGTTGATCGCAGCGGGAATCAGGTCTTCAATCAGTTCCTTATCGTTTTGGTCGTACAATTCCTGCTCGATGCGAACGGCAAGCACTTCGCCCGCCCCGTTCATTTCCACATGAACCATTCCACCACCAGATGATCCGGTTACTCGTTTGGATTGCAATTCGCGATTGACCTCCTCCATTTTCGCGGGAAGCTTCTGCGCGGCCTGCATCAACGAGGCGATATCCGAAAGTCCTCTAAACATACGATTGGTCACCTTTCATCTGTCGCCGTCCTTTATCAATGATGAACGCGTTCAATGTTATACCGTGCGTGGTCCGAAATGATGCCTTCGCGTTATATCAAGCGAATCACCTCATTTCCGACCACGCGATGAATATCTTACGTCAGTCTCTTCCCGTTGATCTCGCGACGTCGTCGCTTTCAAACCAAATCGAATTCTCAAAATCAGGAACTTGAATCTTCCGGTGGGGGAATCACGCGGACGACTTCGGCATCGAACAAGTCCAGTGTTCGACGAATGATCGGTTCATTTTCCACTTCGCGGAGCCGACGCGCCCGTTCAGCCGTCGTCAGCGCTCGCCTTGCCGGTCGCTGAAACGTTCGCGACGCGGCGAGCACACATTCGTATTGAACTCGCCGGTTGGCGGACGCCGTCAATGCTGCCTCCAATTTACTACGTCGCTCGGGTTTCTCGCAACTTGCCTTGTCCAACTGGCGATCATCGGAGAAATAGACACGTATCAATCCGTCGCCGGCTGGTTCCACGCGATCGGCATTCTTCGCGTAGTTTGCTGTCATGTCATCGAGCGACTCGATCGCTCGACGCCATACCGACTGAACATGACCGGCATCCCATCGCAATATGACGTCATTAGGCGACACCGATCCGTTCGTCTCACGAACCTTATCCACCACCAACGCAGATGGCGAACTGGATTGAGAGGACGAAAATGATTCGTCCACACTTTTCACAGTCGTTACCGTAGCCGTCGATATTGGCTCTGTTTGTGTCGACGATTGTTGACGATCCGCGACCGGTTCGGGTACGGAAGGTTTCGGTGGAATGTCCCTGGAGATCTCTTGCGTTGCAGTGCTCTTGACCGTCGAAGGTTCGCCTTGGATCGGATTGCTCTCTAAGCGTTCAGTCTTTTTTTTTTCGTCGACCAAACGAGGAGCGGCTTTCCGTGTGCCGCCCGATTGCGGCGTCTTGGACAGCCCCGCAGCCAAATCGGAAATCGCCTGCAAATCGGCAAGGCAGCAGAGCTGAACCAAAGCTGCTTCCAACAGCACGCGGCTATGAACGCTGTGCCGCATCCGAGAGATGGCGGAGTCGATGATGCCGACGATCGTTAAGATCGTTTGCATTCCCAATTGCCTCCCCTGTTCGGCCAACGCTTCGTAAGAAGACGGCGCGGCATGACGCAACATTTCAACCCCGCAACCGACCGTCGCGGCCATTAAATCGCGGAAGTAGCCAAGCAACTGTTCGGCAAACTGCCCGGCGTCGATGCCGCTCATCACCGCTTCGTCCAGCATTCGCAGGACAGCGGCCGGATCGCGGTCGATGATTCCCGTCGCCATCGCGGCCAAGCGGGCATCGTCGGCGGTCCCCAACATCGAATGGACTTGATCGACGGTGATTCGGTCGGTTGAAAAACTCAGCAATTGCTCCAGCAGCGACTGGCTGTCCCGCATCGATCCGCCAGCGCGCCGAGCGAGCAAACGCAAAGCCTCCTGATCGGCTTGGCATCCCTCGGCGCGGACGATTTCCTCCAACCGGTTCAAGATCGCGTCGGTTTCAACGGGGGCGAAATCGAACCGTTGGCAGCGACTAAGCACAGTGATCGGAATCTTTTCCGGATCGGTCGTACAGAAAATGAACTTCACGTGCTCGGGAGGTTCCTCGAGCGTTTTCAGCAAAGCATTGAATGCCTGCTGGGTCAGCATGTGAACTTCGTCGATGATGTAGATTTTGTAACGCGATCGACTCGGTCGCATTCCCACGCCAGCGCGAAGCTGACGAATTTCATCGATCCCGCGATTGCTGGCACCGTCGATCTCGAGTACGTCGACGTCCTCTCCGGCATCGATCGCCTGACAGATATCGGACGAATTATCCGGTGTCGCCGTCGGACCTTCGGGAGCGTTCAAAGCTTTGGCGAAAATTCGCGCGGTGCTTGTCTTACCGACCCCTCGCGCGCCGGTGAACAGATACGCATGGCCAACTCGACCCGTCTCGATCGCATTCATCAATGCTCGGGTCGCGTTCTCCTGACCCACAAGTTGGTCGAACTGTAGCGGTCGGTAGCGACGTGCGACGACCATGTACTTACCGTCGTCGCCAGATTTGTGTCCGCTTGTTGGAATTTCCGACATGGAAGCTTGCTGCTAAAGAATTGGCGGTCGCTCGGCAAATCGAGGTTCAACTTCATAGGCGTCGACGAAGGCCCCCGCTCACGGCCAGTCACATCCGTTGCTTGCTGATGGCAACCCCTGCACAAAGGTACCCCGCTTATGGCTGCTCCAGTTAAGGCCTGACCCGATTCACGGTTCCCCATCGCAAGGGTCACCATCAGCAAGCAATCGAACGATGGATGACTGTCCCGAAGATTGTACTCAATATCAGCGACGCGAACGACCACCCCGACCGCGAGATTGCGATTTCTTTCCGCGGGCTTCAATATTCGGTTTGACCAGCAGATCGACCGTTTCAATCCAAGAAGGAATATCGCGTTGACGAGGTTTGATGTCCTCGGCAAGATCATCCTCCAACGCTCGACCGCCCGAACGCGAAGAAGCCTCCTGCGATGGGCGCTCGTCGCGCGACGAACCTCTCTGTTCGGACGCTTCCGCATCCGACGTTGCTCCCCCTCGCGAACGGCGACCGCGACGTCGCCGATTGCCGCGTCGAAGGGCGATCACTTCATCATCGTCTTCATGATCATCATCGAAGGCACTCGTTTTAGAAAGCGAATCCTCGGCCTCGTCCGTCGGTGCTTCAACACCTTCATCGAGCATTTCCTGGGATTCTCGATTTCCCCGTCCACGCCGTCGGCCGCCACGTCGACCGCGTCGCCTGCGTCGTGGCTGCTCCGACTCATCATCGGAGTCGGCATCAATGGAGCGAATGTCGTCCGTTGTATCCAATTCATCGACCGCGTCGAATTCGGGTTCGTCAAAGTCTTCGACATCGTCTTCGGGAAGATCGCGGAACGACTTGAAGCTGAGAACATCATCGTTCGCCGACGACTTGGATCGTCCAGTGTCTTCGTTAGCAAACTTTTCGCGACGGTCGGAACGCTCGCGACCAAAATCGTCCGCATCGTCGCCCGATGCCGATATGTTGTCGTCGTCGTCGAACGACGAGAAGGCTTCGTCGACCGGAAGTTCTCGGCGTCTGGCTCCTCGACGTCCGCGACCGCCGCGTCGTCGTCGACGCCCGCCATCATTTCCCGCATCCTCGCTTTGAGCAACACGATCGCCTCCGTCTTCCGAATCGTCCGAATCAAGATCGCTGTCGAAAGCAGTTTCGCGACGATCTTCAGGTGCGACAGGATCAACCGACGCTGAACCAGTCACCGGGGAATCCTCTTCTTCGTCGTCCGTGTCGAAACCTAAACCGGCTGCAAAGCCACCTGAGGCGGCACTTTTGCGGGCGGGCGGTTCGGTTCGCTCAGCGGAAGAGACCGACCGGGGCTCGCGAATCGGTTCGGGATCGTCAGCAGGCTGGCTTGCTTCCGCTTCCTTTGATTCGATGCCAAAACTTTGCACCAAGTCGTCCCAACTGCTTCCGCTGCTTGATTTCGGTTGCAGGTCCAGACCGGGAATTTTGTCCGCCTCCCTTGTCGAGGGTGGCATCCATTGGGCAGCCGGACGCTCTTCTTTCTTGGACGAATCCAAGTCCCAATGAATCTCCGGCTCGGAACGCTCTTGTTTCGATTCAACTTGCTTCGAGGGCTCCGCCTTGCCGGCATCGGGCTTCGATTCGGAATCGACCGCCTTTTCGGGTTCGGTTGGCTCGGGATCGTCGGGAATGCCAGGAGTTCCCAAGAACTTGGCGATCGATTTCCAATGGTCGGACATCATATGTATAGGCTCTTCGGTCGATGCGAAGGTTAATTGATCGTGCGTTCGGATAAGACGAAGGCAGGTGGGTTAGCCCTTTATAACCAAATGCAAGACCCAGCGATAGTCAAGCATGAATGCTCTTGTAGCGGAACTTGCGACCATCGTCCGATTCACCAAGACGTTCTCTGCGTTGGGCTTCGTACGTTTCAAAGTTGCCTTCGCACCAATGAGCGTACCCGTCTCCCTCGAAAGCCAGGATATGCGTTGCCAATCGATCCAAGAACCAGCGGTCGTGCGAGGTGACGACGACACAACCGGCAAAGTTCTGTATCGCCTCCTCCAAGGCACGCAAGGTATCGACGTCGAGGTCGTTGGTCGGTTCGTCCAGCATCAAGACATTCACACCACGTCGCAGCAACTTCGCCAAGTGGACGCGATTTCGTTCTCCGCCGGACAATTTGCCAACCTTCTTTTCCTGATCGGGACCTTTGAAGTTGAACCGGGTCACATACGAACGCGAGTTTACGGTGCGTCCTCCAAGGTCGATCGTGTCATGACCGCCGCTGATCTCTTGATAAACGGTCGCGTCATCGTTCAGCGAATCGCGACTTTGATCGACATACCCCAGATCAACCGTCGGCCCCACGCGAATTTCTCCGCTGTCGGGATGCTCCTGACCGGTCAGCATCTTGAACAGCGTCGTCTTTCCGACACCATTGGGACCGATCACGCCAACAATTCCGCCCGCCGGAAGGCTGAACGAAAGATCCTTCATCAAGACCTTATCGCCAAACGCTTTATTGATGTGCTTGGCTTCGATGACCAGTTCGCCCAGATGCTTGCCCGGCGGAATCTGAATTTCCAGCTCGTCGGGTCGCTCTTGAAATTCCTCCGCCACCATCTTTTCGTAGGCCGCGATACGCGCCTTGCTCTTGGCTTGCCTCGCTTTGGGGCTCATGCGAATCCATTCCAGTTCGCGAGCCAAAGTGCGTTGTCGCGCCTGTTGTTTGCGTTGCTCCAAGGCGAATCGCTTTTCCTGTGCTTCCAGCCACGCCGTGTAATTTCCCTCGAAGGGAACGCCCTTGCCACGATCGATTTCCAGAATCCATTGGGCGACGTTGTCCAAGAAATATCGATCGTGCGTGACGGCGACGACCGTTCCCGCATAGCTGGCCAGGTGCTGTTCAAGCCACGCGACCGACTCCGCATCCAGATGGTTCGTCGGTTCGTCGAGCAGCAGCAGATCGGGTTGACGAATCAGCAGTTGACACAGTGCAACGCGTCGTCGTTCGCCACCGGAGAGCTTCGTGACATCGGCATCGCGTGGTGGCAGATTCATCACCTGCATTGAAACCTGAACTTGACGATCGAGTTCCCACAGATTGCCGGCATCGATCGTGTCCTGCAGGTCGGCCATTTCGTCGCAAAGTTTTTGCATTTGATCGGGATCGTCGATTTCGCCCAGCAAACCGCTGATTTCATTGAACCGATCCAGAATCGCTTGCCTTTCCGCGACGGCGACCGACACATTTTCCCAAACCGTTTTGGTGGGGTCCAAATAGGGTTCTTGCGAAAGATATCCGGCGGTGTAACCCGACGCCAAGCGAGCGACGCCGTCAAACTCGGTATCCTGCCCGGCCATGATTTTCAGCAGCGTGCTTTTCCCCGCACCGTTGGGACCGAGAACCCCGATTTTGGCACCTGGATAAAAGGCCAGCCAGATGTTTTCCAACACCACTTTCTGGCCGTGCTTCTTGGTCAAGTCTTCGACTTGGTAAATGTATTGCTTTCCCATGCTCTCTCATCAATGACGACGCGTTTGTCGTTTTCTTGCGTTAATGTCTTCCAATGGATCTTGCGACGCAGTCGCTTTAACTTTGCCTGTTTCGCTTGTGTTAACTAAGCATTTTCGACAGCGTGTCGGTGATTCGCGACTGCACCATCCCTTTGAATGGTAACGCAGCCATCGGCAATTGGCTTTCAACATTGACCACATCTTCGCTGACCGCGACCATCGAGGTGATCTTAAAGCCCATTGCCTCAAACGAAATATTTAAGACGTCTTCATCCCAAACGCCTTCGAGATTCTTAATTTTGTCGCCATAGTCGCGTTCCATCCGCTGCACCATGTAATCCAATTTCTCTTTGGCCTGTTCCTTTCCCAAGCCATTGGAGACCTGCGTGTTCACTTTCGGCATGCTTTAACTATCCTTTGCGAACCAGTTCGCTGATCATTTTGAATTGGGGATGCGTGGCGGTACGGCACCACTCGAACAACACCCCTTCGGTCGTCACAATCGCCGCACCTTCGGATTGCATGCGATCGATGGCGATCTGATGATCCAAGGCCCCGCGAGCGGCAACGGCGTCGGCAACAACGAAGACGTCAATTTGACTTGCCAATAAATCTAGCGTTGTTTGCAAAACGCAGATATGGGTCTCAATCCCGACCACGACGATTTGAGCCAGCCCACGTTGATTTATCGATTCGACCAGTTCCTCAATCGCAATGGCGCTGAAATCCAATTTCTCCATCGGCGTGTTGAAGTGCTTCGCCAAAACCGGATCAAGCGGTCCCAAGCCCTTGGGATACTGAACCGAAGCCCATTTCGCGACCTCCATCAAATCGGCGACTGGCACAATCGATCCACATTGTAACAACGCGGACGCATCGGGGATCACGCGGAGCAGCTTTCCGCGGATCGATCACCAGCAATCCGCTTCGAAAGCGATCGATCAGGCGTGGACTGCGAAACGACGAATCCATCAGAACTTCAGCACCGGTCAATGGCGAGGAGGAGCGAACAAAGGCTTCTTAACGCGACGACGCCGCGAGATCAACTGAAAGACGTCGGGCCAAGACAACATCAAACGCGTTCATTATTGATATCGTAGCGTTGCCGGTTCGTTCTTCCAAGGAGCCGGAAAGCTGCTGGAATTTTCTTCTCAACGTGCCTACAATAAGGGCTGCCCGCCGATTGCTGGTGTCTTCCATCTTGCATCGTTTGGCAGGGTTTGCAACGACATCGTTGCCCTTGTGCAATCGTCCCGCCTGTGATGGACCTGCTGAACCGTGACTGAAGTTCTACTGGTCGACGGCTCAGGTCGTTTGTACCTGAGCCGTCGCTTTGCAGACGCACCCGAAATTGAATCGCTGTAACAGCGGAACACCCTAACGCGGTAAGTTCCTTGCAACGAAGGACACCGTTTACCATTCAACACCCGGAGTAAAGAAACTCATGCGATATCTGTTAACAGCCACATTCATAGCGGCAGCTTTGATGACGGGCCTTGTAGACGCCCAGCAATGGGGCGACCTGAAGGTGCAATTCAAGCTCGAAGGAAAAGCCCCGCGTAGCCCCACTGAACATTACCGTCGACCAGAATTTTTGTGGAAAGCACAACCTCGTCGACGAGCGACTTGTTGTCGGCGAGGATGGTGGTATCGCCAACGTCGTTCTTTCCGCATTTGACACAGGCCGTGGTTCCAAACCGCTTCCGGCAATCCATCCCGATTGAAAGTGGCCAAGACTCTTGAACTGGCAAACAAAAATTGCCGGTTTGAGCCACACATTGTCATTACGCAAACCGGTGATACGCTCAACGTCACCAATCCCGATCCTGTTGGTCATAACTGCAACTTGCCCTTCTTTGCGAATAGGCCGGAGAATTTCACCATCCCGCCAGGCGGGGCTGAGAAAGTGAAGCTTGAGCTTGCCGAGCCAGGCCCTGTCCCCGCAGCCTGCAACATTCATCCTTGGATGAACGCCAAAGTTGTCGTGCTTGGACATCCCTATGCCGCGAAGTCGGATGAAACCGGAACGCTGGTGATCAAGAACCTTCCAGTCGGCGAACTCGCTTTTCGTCTTTATGTTGAAGCGGCTGGAAAACTGAGTGGACTCAAGATTGCAGGTGAAAAGCTCGATCGGCGCAGCCTGTCTTCGAGTTTGAGATCAAGCCGGGGATGAACGATCTGGGAACGGTCGTTATGGAAGCCGACCTCTTTGAATAATCGGTTGGGTGATCGGCTTACCTCCCATGCGACGTCTCTTTGTCATCGGCCTTCTGCTTACATGCGTATGCCAGGCCGATGACACTGGTCGAGGTGAGCTTCGCATTCGTTTCGTATTCGATGGCGAAACACCCCGCCGTCCGGATCAGCTGATACGGTGGGCGATCAGTTCTGTGGCGATCTTTCCCTTGTTGATGAGAGCCTGATCGTCAACACGATCAACGATGGAGTTGCAAACGTTGTCGTCTACCTCCAGCGGGCGAAGACAGACGATCCATTGCCGACCCCACACGCGGATATCGCCTCAAGCACTGAGAAATTCGAGCTTTCTAGCGTCAACTGCAATTTTACGCCTCGTATCTTGGCGATGAAGGTCGGCGATCGGCTTTCGATCATCAACACCGATGACATTGGCTGCAACGCAAACTTTGCATTCTTCAACAACCCAAATCGTGCGCTGCAGTTGCCGCCCAAATCGCATGCGGTGATCACCCCGACGGAGTCGGAGCCTGCTCCAATTCCAGTGACCAGCTTGATCTACCCCTGGATGCACGCGCGACTTTTGATTCTTGAGCATCGTTTTTGTGGGATCTCGGATGCAAACGGTGTGCTGACCATTCCCGATTTGCCCGTCGACGTTTCAATAATCTTCCGCGTCTATCATGAACGGGGCGACTTTCGAGGGCTTCGGATCAGCGAAGGTGAAGTCAATCGACGCAGTCTTTTTCAATGCGAACTGCACGCCGGCGTCAACGACTTTGGGACGGTGGTTGATGCGAAGCTCTTCGCGAACGACAACCGTCTTATACCGTGCGTGGTCTGGACGGATGCCTTCGCGTCAAATGAAGCGAATCACCTCATTTCTGACCACGCGACGCATGTATCAATGGTGAACACGTTCGATGATATCTTGCGCAAGTGTTTTTCAGGTGATCTTGCGACATGGTCGGTTTAGGGTAAATCATTGCTGCACGAGCTGGCTGAAACTCGTCCGTCCGTCCTATAATGCAGGTTATCACGCTGGATTGAAGATTGCACGCTTCGTGTAGTCGCTCTTCTGAATCGGCACAAAAGGCGATCCATTCACTGGAAGGGAGCATGCATGAACTTGAGATTGTCCGCACTTTGGCTGCTGACGGCGATAGGCTTCGCCGGATGTGATCAAAGTTTCGAGTTCGAGAACTGATTCCCCGCATCGAAAGCGAATGCTCAAGATGATCGCTCCGTGGCGACAAGTACCCAGCAGGAAGCAATCACTCCAATCATTCCGTTGACGCTTGCCGACGTGCGTCAGGCTGCGGCGAACGGTCGCTCGGAGGTTGTTCGGCGAGCGATCGAACAAGGTTTGGATGTGGCGACACCTGATGCCGAAGGGGTGACGGCATTGATGCTGGCTGGATTCTACGGTCACACGGAAACCGCCAGACTGCTGCTGGTCGACAAACAAAACTTGAAAGCAAAGGATAAGACGGGGCGAAACGCGCTGATGTATGCGGCGTCGGGGCCAAACGACGAAACCGTCCGATTTCTGTTGGAGTCGGGGGCCGAAGTGAATGCCGCCGACAATGTTGAAGGGTTTACGGCATTGATGTTTGCCGCCGCCGAAGGGCATTTGGAGATTGTCCGCATGTTGCTCGAGCGCGATGCAAACCGCAACGCCAAGGACGTTGATGGCGACACCGCGGTGACGTTTGCTCGTGAGAACAATCATCGGGCCGTGGTCGAGTTGCTGTCAAAGTGATGGCGTGTCAACGACTTGCCGCCAAAACGAAAAGTTTTATACTTCGCGCGTTCGAGTGGTGACAAATGATGCTGAACCGGCGTAAATTTGTCGCAGACGATGGCGTTCATAACTGAAATTGACAGTTCTTTCCAACCGGTTCAAAGAGACAAAGCCGTGATCGCGTCCGATACTTCTTTTCAGCTTCCCGACGAACAGCGCATCGTGATCACGGGCGTTGGCCTGACAGCTCCCAACGGCAACGACTGGAAATCGTTCCGCGAGGCGCTGCTGGAACGACGCAGTGGCGTTACGGATTACGAAATACGATATTTTGGCAAGACGCTAGCAGGCGTTTGCGACTTTGAAGCGAAGCGTTATCAAGCGCGGAAAGATCTCCGTCGCGGAACGCGCGCCGGCAGCGTGGGGATCTACGCCGCCAATGAAGCGGTCCAGCACAGCGGTATCGATTGGGCAAACACGGACAAATCGAATGTGGGTGTGTACTTAGGCGTTACCGAACACGGCAACGTGGAGACCGAGAACGAGATCTACGAAATCAAAGGCTTTGATTACGACACAAAATATTGGTCGCACCACCACAATCCGCGGACCGTTGCGAACAGTCCAGCGGGCGAGATCGCGTTGAACATGGGGATCACTGGGCCGCACTACACGATTGGCGCGGCCTGCGGCTGCGGGAACGCCGGGCTCATTCAAGGTGCCCAGATGTTGCGTCTGGGGGAATGCGACCTGGCGCTGGCGGGCGGAGTCTCCGAAAGCATCCATACGTTCGGCATCTTTGCCGGCTTCCACAGTCAAGGAGCGTTGGCGACACATCCGAACCCAGAACTCGCGTCACGGCCGTTCGATGTCGATCGCAATGGGATTGTCGTCGCCGAAGGAGGATGTGTTTACGTCCTTGAACGACTCAGCGACGCGCGCCGACGTGGTGCCGAGATCTACGGTGAATTGGTCGGTTACGCGATGAACACCGATGCGACCGACTTTGTTCTGCCCAATCCCGAGCGGCAGGCGCAATGTGTCGCCAAAGCTCTGCAACGAGCGGGACTTGCGCCCGATCAAATCGATATTGTCAGTACCCATGCGACAGGGACCAGCAGCGGGGACGCTCAGGAATGCGATGCCTTGCGTCGTGCGTTCACGGACTGTCGCAATGTGCGATTCAACAACACCAAAAGCTACATCGGCCACGCCATGGGGGCCGCTGGGGCACTTGAGCTAGCGGGCAATCTGCCGGCTTTTAAAGACAAGGTTTGCCACCCGACCATCAATGTCGATCAATTGGATCCCGCTTGCGACGTCCCCGGGCTAGTAATCAATGAACCGCAGGAGCTTGATGACGTGCGGTATATTCTGAATAATTCTTTTGGAATGCTCGGGATCAATTCGGTTGTCATCATCCGCCGGTTTTGATCGACCAAGCCTATTGATAATTCGGTCAAACCGATATACTTCCCAAGCGAGCATGGTTCCATCGATTTGGCCCATGCGGCCCTGCGTCGTTCTTCGTTGTACTGCTTGATCATGAAGACTTCGCGTGGCTTTCACGAACCATTTGATAAAACATGCGGACATCATGTGCCGCGATCGAGATAAGCCTAGGAGAGAAGGACGTTATGACGCCCGAAGACATTCGCGAAGAGATCATCGATATTCTTGGCGACATCGCACCCGATGAGGATCTGTCCAACTTGGACGATCAAAAACCGTTTCGCGAACAATTGGAACTCGACAGCATGGACTTCCTGGACATCGTCATGGAGCTGCGAAAGCGCCATCGTGTGCAGATTCCCGAAGAGGAGTATACCCAACTGGCGAGCATGCATAGTACGGTTACCTACCTGGAACCGAAGATGAAAGACATCGTCCGCAGTTAGCAAAGGCGAATCCTCGCTGCGGTCCGCCGCCATCACATTCCCGACGCCAGAGCACCCGCAAGCCGATCTTGACCACCAACGCCGATCCAGACATCGATCTCCCGAAAGAAGACGTCTACGACACCATCATCATTGGTGCGGGAATGTCCGGGTTGGCCGCAGGCATTCGTTTGGCATACTTTGACCAACGCGTATGCATTCTGGAAAAGCATTACACGATTGGCGGTTTGAACTCGTTTTACCGGCTCGGTGGTCGCGACTACGACGTGGGACTTCACGCCGTAACGAACTTTACGGAAAAGGGTGCCAAACGGGGACCGCTGGCGAAGCTGCTTCGCCAACTGCGGTTTCGCTGGGAGGACTTTCAACTGGTGCCGGCCGTCGGTTCGTCGATCCGCTTCCCCGACGTTGAGCTTAACTTTGGAAACGACATCCGGCTATTGGAAGCCGATGTCGCGAAGCAATTCCCGCATCAGAAGGACAATTTTCAGAAGCTCCTTTCTCGTTTGCTCGATTACGACGATTTGGACGAGTCCTCTTTCACCATTTCGACTCGCCAGGTCCTCGAGGAAACCATCACCGATCCGTTGCTGATCGAAATGCTGCTATGCCCGCTGATGTGGTATGGCAACGCTCGCGAGAAAGATATGGACTTCGGTCAATTCTGCATCATGTTTCGGGCATGTTACATGGAAGGCTTCGCGAGACCTTTCAAAGGTGTCCGTCTGATCCTCAAGAACATGGTCCGCAAGTTTCGCGGACTCGGCGGCGAACTGAAACTCCGCAGCGGCGTCGAACGCATTCATGTCGAAAACGATCGCGCTGTCGGCGTTGTCTTGGACAACGGAACCGAGATTCGCGGCAAACGGATTTTGTCGTCCGCCGGTCAAATCGAAACGATGCGATTGTGCGACGACATCACGCAAGTCGACGTTGCTCGGGCGGGCAAGCTGTCGTTCATTGAATCGATATCGATTCTTGATCGTCAACCGAAGCAAATCGGTTTTGATCGGACCATATTGTTTTACAATGACAGCCCGCGATTTCACTGGGAACGTCCGGAACAAACGCTCTGCGATCCTCGCACGGGGGTTGTTTGCTCTCCCAATAACTACCTCTACGACGATTCCGATGGTCAGCTTCCCGATGGCGTCATCCGAATCACGACGCTCGCCAATCATGACCGCTGGTGTGCTTTAGGTGAAGACGAATACCGAAGGCAAAAAACGATCCAATACGATGAAGCGATCGATGCGGCCGTGCGGTTCATGCCCGACTTCCGCCGACACGTGATCGACACCGATATCTTCACGCCCAAAACGATTCGACGTTTCACATGGCATGACAACGGAGCAATCTACGGCGGCTCCTGAGAAACAACTCGACGGACAAACGCACTTGCCAAACCTTTTCCTTTGCGGAACCGATCAAGGGTTCGTCGGGATTGTGGGTGCGATCGTCAGCGGTATTTCAATGGCGAATCGACACTGCCTGACGGCAAACTGAACCATCCCACCCGCATCGTCATTAAGATTCCGATGGTCGATTACGTTGCAAAGGATGGGGGCTTTGAGCGACACCGGCCGCACGCTGATTCTGCTGCAACAGACGCTCCAGGCGATCGATCATCTCCGGCTTTAAGACATGTTCTATTTTGTCCGCATCGCGATCGACCTGCGCGGGGGCGACTTCGGCATGCGTGATCAAATAGAGTTCCCATAAACGGTGTTCGTGCGTTAAACGCGCCGCGTCGAGGTAACCCGCCTTTGTCGCGCGGACCTCGTCGCGGGATAGCTGGGCAACAAGTCCGGCCTCTTGGGCTTTGCGTATTTCGCGATGCAGCCGCCTAGACGACCAACTTCGCAGTTCCAACAGATCCGCGATGCGCACGGTCGGAATCGTCTCGCCCGGTGGCGGATTGACGTGACCTTCCGCTTCCAACAGTTCGAAAATTCCACGCAGCAGATGCTGACGGTCGATCGTTGCGTTCAAGCGTTGTCGGCGTACCCAGCGCGGTCCGACGCCACGCGCCGGCCCCAGCATCATGCTGATCATGAATAAAGCGGTTGCGATCAGAACGATCATCGCTCCCGACGGAAGCTGGGGAAACAACGCGCTGGCAATCGAACCGAACATACCGCTGATCGCACCGAGACTTGCCGCAATTAAGAGCATTTGGGTCAGTTTTTGCGTCCAAAAGCGAGCGGCGGCGGCCGGTGTCACCAACAATGCGATCACCAGCACCAAACCGACCGCTTGAAGTCCGACGATCGTGATGACGACGACCATTGCCATCAAGAGCGAATCGAGAAAGAGAACCGGATAGCCCTTCGATCCGGCGAAGTTGTCATCGAAGCAAAGCAGCTTCAGTTCTTTAAACAGCAGGACGGCGACGATACAGGTACACAAGCAAGCCGCCGCGATCAACCAAGCGTCGCTGGAAAGCATCGACGCCGTCTTGCCATAGATGAACGATTCAAGCCCCGCCGCGCTTCCGGTGCTCAATCGCTGGCTGATGCCGAGCACGGCGACTCCGGCTCCGAAGAACGTTGACAAAACGATCCCCAACGCGGTGTCTTCACTCAGTCGAGTCGAAGATCGAATGACAACGATCGCGGCCATTCCCACGATCCCGCTCGCCGCCGCGCCAGCGAGCAACAAAGGGAGAGATTTTCCATCGTGCCCCAACAACGTCGCACCAATGAACGCCAAGCCGATTCCGGGCAGTGTCGCGTGACTGAGTGCGTCTCCCATCAACGCGCGTTTACGAAGCAAGGTGAAACTGCCGACAATTGCCGGCGGCCAGCCCCAGCAGTGTCGTTCCCAGCACGACCACGCGAGTGTTATGGTCCCGCATCCACAAAACGCGTTGCCATTGCGAAGCTTCGCGGCGCATGTGGCATCACGCGTCGGCGGAGCGGCCGATAGCTCTGAAACGTCGCACAAGAAAACGCCGCCGCCAGACTGACAACATAAAACGCTTGCAGTCGATTCATCATTGCTGCACCCGACGAATGGCCTCGGACGCTTCGTCAAGCAACGTTAGTCGTCCGCCATACGTCTTCGTTAGATTCTCCTCATGAAAAGTCGTCGCCGTTGGACCATGCGGCACTACGACACGCATGTTCAACAGAACAACGTAATCGAAGTACGTGGCAACGGTTTGCAGATCATGGTGGATCACCAACACGGTCTTGCCGCTTTCACGCATTTCCTGCAGGATCTTCAAAATGGCCCGCTCCGTCGACGCATCGACCGCGGCAAGTGGCTCATCCATCAGATACAGATCGGCTTCCTGCACCAAAGCACGGGCGAGAAATGTGCGTTGCTGCTGTCCCCCTGAAAGCTGACTGATCTGTCGCCGGGCGAGATCGGCGATGCCAACACGATCGAGTGCTTCGAGCGCCGCTTGGCGATGCTTTCGGCGAACCGGCATGCACCATCCAATCTGTCCGTACAGCCCCATCGTAACGACATCCAGTGCGTCGACCGGGAAGTCCCAATCGACACTCTCACGCTGCGGAACGTAGGCGACACGATGACGGACCTTGTCGCTGGTTTTCCGAAGAACAGAATTCTGCCCGAAGTTCGGGCACCAGATCCATCACGGCCTTGATAAGCGTACTTTTGCCCGCGCCGTTGGGACCGACGACGCCGATCAATTGGCCTTTGGGGAAATCGACGCAGATGTCCCAGATCACCGGTTTGCGTTGATAAGCGACGGTCAGGTCGTAAACCGAAGCGGAATCTCTTCGTCCGACGTTTTCGTCGAATCGGTTGCTTCACTCATCAGACAATTTGCCTTGCATCCCTCGGCTCGGAACTTCTCCTCCCAACGCTGCGGCGACGCGAGTGAAATTATGATCCATCATGCCGATGTACGTGCCTTCATACGCGTCCGCCGGGCCCATTGCATCCGAAAAGAGTTCTCCACCAATCCGAACGGTGTGTCCCCGAGAGGCGGCCCCGTTAACGAGTGCTTCGATATTCTTCGAGGGAACGCTGCTTTCGACAAAGACCGCTTGAATCGAGTTCTGAACAAGAAGGTCGACCAACTCATTGATCCGTTGCAACCCCGCTTCCGACTCCGTTGATAGACCTTGCACGCCAAGAACCTCGAGGCCGTAAGCCCGACCGAAATAATTGAACGCGTCATGCGATGTGACGAGAATGCGATTCGCTTCAGGGACGGTTGCCAAACTGTTCACGCCATATTCATGCAAGGTGTCAAGCTGCTTCCGGTAGCTGGCCGCGTTGGCTTGATATTCGGAATCGTGTTCGGGATCGATTTCGCCGAGCGCTTGCGCCACGATATCAACCCCTTGGCTCCACGTCTTGACGTCGTTCCAGACATGAGGGTCGGGATGTCCCTGCGCGTTTTCAGGTTCCAACAACAGCGATTCATCGATCTCTTCGGTAACCGCTTTGACCGGCTTACGTCGTGACGTTCGCTCGAGCGTGTCTCCCATCTTTCCCTCGAGCATCAAACCGCTGTAGAAGACGATATCCGCCGCAAGAATGGCTTGAACATCATCGCGTGTTGGTTTGTACAGATGCGGGTCCGTACCCGAACTCAATAACTGTCGTACTTCGACGTGGGCTCCGCCAACATTGCGAACCAAATCGGCGACCATTCCAGTCGTTGCGACGACCTCGATCGGGTAACGCTGAATCTCGAACGTTGGAGCCGTTTGTTCGGACGTCTTATCGCGTTCGCCCCGACAACCGACGGCGGCGAGCAAGAGAAGAAACGACGTTATGGAAATCAAGGCGGAAATCGGACTGCAAGACTTATCGGCCAACATGATTTTTTAAACGGAACGTGTGTGCGGTTTGAAAGCTTGAGCCAGTCCAAACTACACGATTGCACATCCGATCGATAGACTCCGACGCCACGATTCGCGAAGCGGGCGATCCTGTTCGTCAAAGTCGCGCCAATCCCGGACGTCGAGCCGCCATCATGTAGACGGCATGGAGAAGCCCTGGAAAGAAGCCCAGCAATGTCAGCACGCAGTTGATCCAGAAGGTCTTGCCAATACCAAATTGCATGTAAACCGAGACCGGGGGCAGGATAAAGGCTATCAGAAGACGAACGAAATTCATGGTTGACCTCATCTGGAAAGACTTCGGAACTTGCAGCGTAAGGGGCTTGAGCACGCAAATCGGATGCCAGTATCTGGGGCTATCGCTCGATCGCCCTCGTTCTGAAAGAAAGCATCTTTGTGCTAACCAATTTGAAAGAAAGTCGACAGGCTCGATTCGCGGATGCTAAAATAGCGGCACGTTCAAATTTTGTTTCGTTTACCGTTAAGTCCGAGGAATTTATACGCATGACCCTTCGAGCGTTTGCCGTCGCTGTTTTGCAAGTTTTTGTTTGTGTCACTCTATCGATGGGCGAGGAAAGCCCGAAAGCTCAACCGCCGGGAGTGCGTATGGGGTGCGGCGACATGACCTTTGAGACCGTCCCAGGCTGGGGGCTGCGTCCCGACGGCAGTTCCCCGTTGGGATCGACGCACGGAGCGGTCGTGATCGATTCGATGGGCAATATCTACACCAGCGCAAATGCCGGCGTTTTTGTCTTCTCGCCCGAGGGCCAAGTCATTCAAACCTATGTCGGGCCTGAATACTCGAGCATTCACGACATGGAAATTCGCAAGGAAGAAGAGGGGGAGTTTATCTACGGCGCGCGGAATGCAAGTGCTGAAGGGATCAAGTTCAATGCACACAGCGGCGAGATCGTGATGCATCTCCCTTTCCCGGAGGAATCGGGGCTTGGGTTGAAGAAGTTCAGTCCCACGGCCATCACTGTTGCCCCCAACGGCGATATTTATTTGTCCGATGGTTACGCCAGCAATCACATTTTCAAGTTTGACAAGAACGGCAAATACGTCATGCATTTTGGCACCAAAGGGAACCAGATGAAGCAGTTCAATACCGCTCACGGCATGACGCTCGATACGCGTTATGAACCGCCGCGTCTGTTGATCTGCGATCGGAATCATCAGCCGAAGGGCCGGTTGTTGCACTACGATCTGGAAGGCAACTTTATCGAAGAGGTCATCACCGGCTTAGGCATGCCGACGTCGGTATCGATTCAAGGCGACTTTGTATCGGTTCCCGATCTTCATGGGCGTCTGGTTGTTCTGAACAAGAACAATACGATCATCGCTGTGCTGGGAAACAATCCCGACCCGGCCAAGGGAGGAAGCTTCAATATTCCGCAAGACCAATGGGTCGAAGGCGTCTTCAGTGGGACGCATGGATCGTATTGGGACAAAGATGGGAATCTCTACGTTCAAGACTGGAACGTTGCCGGCCGACTTATGAAGCTCCAACGCGTTCGGTAGGGAACGATTGATCAATCCGTATGCTGGCGGTCCCCGCCGACGAAAGTCGCGGTGGATCAGCCGGTCGTGATGGTTTCGCGGGACGAGGTGGAAATCGTTTCGCAGTTTTCGTCGTGAACGATGCAGGCCGTGGCGTGATTCGTGTCGGGCAATAAGGGAACGATCTCGCGACAACGCGATTGAGCATCGGGACATCGATCGACGAACGGACATCCCGGATAGGCTTTATCGGGCGACGGCACTTCCCCTTTCAAGACGATTCGCTCTCGCTGCGCTTCAATGCGAGGGTCGGGAACAGGGACCGCAGACAACAACGCCCGCGTGTACGGATGCGTCGGGTCGTTGTACAACACGTCGGCTGTAGCCGTTTCCACGATCCGCCCCAGGTACATGACTCCCACTCGTGTGGCGATATGTCGGACGATGCCTAAGTCGTGAGCGATGAACAGATAGGCTAACCCCAGTTTTTGTTGCAAGTCCATCATCAGATTGATCACTTGTGCTTGAATCGACACGTCCAGCGCGCTGACTGGTTCGTCGCACAGAATCAGTTTGGGACGAACCGCCAGCGCTCGGGCAATGCCGATGCGTTGCCGCTGGCCGCCGGAAAATTCGTGAGGATAGCGATTGAGAAATCGGGGGTTGAGCCCGACCAAATCCATCAGGCGGAGGACTTCGAGTTTTCGATCCGTTCCGCTCAAGATCCCATGAATTTGAAGCGGTTCGCTGATGATCGACCCAACGGTCATGCGTGGATTCAGCGACGCGAAAGGATCTTGAAAGACCATTTGAACGATTCGACGCAGCGGCATCATCGCCGATTCGCCTAAGCCGATAATCTCGCGACCGCCAATGCGGATGCTCCCCGATGTCGGTTGGTTCAACCGTGCGATCGCACGCGCCGTCGTCGACTTCCCGCATCCCGATTCGCCGACAAGGCCCAGCGTTTCCCCTTCTCGAATCGTAAACGAAACGCCATCGACGGCGCGAATGACGCCGTACTCCGGGGCTAGCAGGCTTCCTCGTTGATACGGAAAGTGAACCTTCAAATCGTGGACAGCCAGCAGGGGTTCGTTTGAAGCATTCATAAACGGGCGAGACTTGCAAAGGAGAACAATTGCGGCGGCACACGATACTCTTGGATGAGTCGCTGGTCCGCCATGAGTCGGTTTGAGGCCTTATGTTAGCGTATTGCGCTGCTTGCTCCCAGGCTTTCCTAAAATGAAAATTCGGCTACCATGCAATGGACAAGACAGCACTCGATTTCGAATTAAGGAATAGGAACGACGGATGTCCGATCTGCACGAACGATACAACGAAATAGAACAATTGATGGACGCGGGCAAAGACGCTCAAGCAGTCGAAGGTCTCAATGCCCTCGTTGCCGAAGATGATACCTTTGTGCTTGCACACCTTAGCTCTCGCGAGTGCTGACGCGTTTGGGTGAACATGTTAAGGCGATTGAACACAGCGACCGTGCGTGTCAGTTGGAACCGAACGATCCGTTCAACTTTACGGCCAAGAGCGTCACCTGCCAACGTGCGTGGGCTGGTACTCAAGACCAAAAGTACATCCAGATGGCGGAAGATGCGATGGCGCAGCGCACGCGCTTCAAGCACGGCAGTAGTTCAACGCCGTCAACCACGCGGCCTTTTCCTGACTCGCCCGCATTTGTGACAATCACGGATAGGTTGCTGCCCGCTCCGTTACGACGCTACTGGGGATTCTGCGGCCAAATAACTCCTGGGCTTTCAGATCAAAACAAGAAGTTTCGTATCCGAACGGAAAAGCCGATCGTGCTTCGCAATTCCAGTAGCACTCCGGAACCAGACATTGCCTGGGTCAAGCGTCAGTCATACGCTCAACGGCATCCTGGGCCTGAGGACGTCTTGTTGATTATTGAAGCTAGCGTTACCAGCATTGCTTTCGATACGGGCGAAAAGTGCGATATTTATGCAAAAGCTGGTCTGCCTGAATATTGGCAGATCAGTGTGCCACGGCGTCAGGTCCGCGTCTATCGCTCCCCGAGAACGGGTCGTTTCGCACGATAACGACCCATGATATAGAGGAAACCATTTCCCCTCTCTGTCTTCCCAACGCATCCCTGCGCATCGCCGCTTTGTTCGAGTCGGATTCCAAAGTCGATTGACCAATTTGAAAAATGAACGCGTTTGATGTTATCTTGCGACAACAGTTCTCAGTTGGTCTTGCGGCGTGGTCGCTCTAGAAAGGTCCTTAGACGCTTACCCGATCTTGCTGATCACTACATCTCGATTTCGTAACCCTTGCGGTTTTCACGCGACAAGAAGCTGTTGGCTTGCGCGTCGTCGATGACTTGACGCTGGGCGGGGTCCCACTTCAGATCGCGTCCCAAACGCATCGCGATGTTCGACAAGTGACAGATCTCCAGCATGCGATTGTGCGACCAGACGTCGGAGATTGGCTGCTTGCGGCTGTGCATCGCTTCGATGAAGTTCGCGGTGTGATTCGCACTGACGGGCCCACCGTAGACCTCCTCGATGGCACCATCGGGAAGCGGATTGTCTTTCAAATCCTCGACCGGCTTGCCGACGATCTTGCCGCGATTAACGAAGAAGCGTCCCTCGGTTCCTTCAAACAAAATACCATTGTCACCTTCACTGGTGATGATCATTTCAACCGAATTCGGCATGTCGACTTGGATGCGGAATTTTGTGGCCGCGTTGTATTGATCGGCGACCTGCGGATGTCCATCCTTATACTCAACAGGCAACGAATACTCCAACGGCGCAACCTTGCTCGGTCCCGTGTCGCTTGCCCCGAGCGCCCAGCAAGCAATATCGACGTGGTGCGCTCCCCAGTCCGTTAGCTTTCCGCCCGAATACTCGTGCCAGTTTCGGAACGAATAATGGCAGTTGCTGAACAACGGGACGCCGCCACCGTAACCTTCACGCATCTTTGGCAGCGCGCGATAGGGGACACTGGCGGCAGGACCCAGCCAGAAGTCCCAATCGAGTCCTTCCGGTACGGCGGCTTCGGGAATTTCCGGGGATGCTTCCATACCATTGATGCCGCACGTCACGCGTTGAACCTTTCCGATGCGACCAGCTTTCACCAGCGCGATCGCTTGCAGGAAGCGCTGCCCCGACTCGGTTCGCTGCATCGTTCCAACTTGAAAGACGCGACCTGTCTGTTTGACGACTTTCTCAATCAGCTTCCCTTCGTCGATCGTCAAGGTTAGCGGTTTTTCGCAGTACACATCTTTGCCAGCCAACATCGCTTCGACAGCAATCTTCGTGTGCCAGTGATCGGGGGTGGCAATCATCACCGCGTCGATGTCATCTCGGTCAAGAATCTTTCGATAATCCTTGTACGCATCCGGCTTCTTTCCCTGCGCCTTTTCGACTTTTTCAACATTCTGACCGAGTACATTCGCGTCGACATCGGCAAGTGCCGCGAAGTCAGCAAACTTGAAAGATTTACTGGTGATCGCCCAACCTTGATTGCGAAGTCCGATGGTCGCAAACACAGGTCGATCATTTGACGCTTGAAACCCAAATGCACGATGACGTGATGGAACCAGCACCGCTGTCGTAGCTGCCGCCGCAGTGCCTTTCAAAAATCGACGCCGTGAGTCTGAATAAAATTGCATGAATGAAACCTTTTTGGATTTTTTGAATTCCGTGCCGTCGCTATATCAATAATGAACACGTTTCATGTTATCTTGCGGCAACATTTCTCAGTTGATCTTGCGACGTGGTCGCTCTAAGAACTTTGTGTCCGAAAATCTCGGCAAGCTCACGCTCGCCAATTCTTAATGAAAGGGACCCCAGTGGAAGATGCTTTCCCCTTGGCGTCACGATTCTAGCCGAATCTCTAGCTTAATCGATCGGTGACGCAAATTATTTCGAGTTTCGACAAATTTTGCAATTCCGGGCCGAACGAATGACGGACCGTAGATGCATCGCATGGTCAGAAATGAGGTGATTCGCTTCATTTAATGCGAAGGCATCATTCCAGGCCACGCACGGTATAAACTACGGGATTTACCCATCACGTGGTGTTCTGAAAATAAGCTGAGCTTGAACCTTCAATCCGTTTTTTCGCAAAAGTTCGCAGCATATGCCCAATCGCAAGGATGGCCCTCCATTGAAGTCGACGCAACCATCGAATGACCGCCCCGCAGCGCTCTCCGTCACGCAACTCAATGCGCAAGTCAAACAGACGCTCGAAGGAATCTTTCGAAACATTTGGGTTGCTGGCGAAATTACCGATATTGCTCGCCCGCAAAGCGGCCACATTTATCTGACGCTCAAGGACAACCAAAGCCAAGTTCGCGGCGTGATTTGGCGAAGCTCCGCGGAGCGCATACGCTTTGATTTGCGTGATGGCCAAGCAGTACTGTGCCAAGGGGATGTGGACGTCTATGGCGCCCGCGGGACCTATCAGCTTGTTATTCGCCGCATGGAGCTGCGAGGCGTCGGCGATTTGCAGTTCGCGCTGCAAAGATTACAGCAAAAATTGCAGGCCGAAGGGCTTTTCGATCCAGCAAGGAAGCGACCCTTGCCAACTTTTCCACGGCGGATCGCGCTGGTGACCAGTCCCACCAGCGCGGCGGTACGCGATTTCTTGGAGGTCGCTTGTCGACGCTGGCCCGGCATTGATGTTTTGATCATTCCCACGAAAGTGCAGGGGGCGGAGGCGGTCGACGAGATCGTTTCCGCCATCGAGGTCGCTAACGCAGTCGACCCGCAACCCGATGTCATGGTGATCGCCCGCGGCGGCGGCAGTTTGGAGGATTTGTGGTGCTTCAACGACGAGCGTGTCGTTCGATCGATCGCCGCATCTCGACTGCCGGTTGTCTCCGCGATTGGTCACGAAATCGATGTTACATTGTCCGACCTGGCGGCTGATCGCCGTGCGCTGACACCATCGGAAGCGGGCGAACTGGTCGTGCGTTCGAGAGACGACGTGGCGAATGAACTTAAATCGTTGCAAGAAACACTTCGGCTGCGTGTCGTTCAAAAGTACGATCAGCAAGCGGCCGCTTTGCGGCAACTTACCCAACATCCAGCATTTACGCGTCCCTTTGATCGTGTGGTTGAGCAGTCCCTGTGGTTCGACGAAGCGGAGTTGCGATTCCAACGTGCCACGCGAGAAGCAATTGTTAGGATTCGCGAACGCTTGGCCGCAACGGCGGGTTTACTGGACGCCGTCGGCCCGCTGAAGGTGCTCGCGCGCGGTTACAGCGTCACGCAAAAGCAGCCGCAAGGAAGCCTCGTTCGATCGATTGGCGAAGTTCAAACCGACGATGTTTTGCGGACAATTTTGTCTGACGGAACGATTGAAAGCCGGGTTGTCCGGACGCTTGCAAATCAAAACGACGGCGACTCCGACACTTTTCATGGATGAACGCGCCCCAGAATCTTATCTTACGAGAATGTTTTCCAGTTGATCTTTTGAGGTCCTCGCTCAAAGGAAACACAGGGCAAAAACGTTTTTTTCCGGAAAGTTGAAAACCAACCTTGACCTGCTCAAGCCGTTCCCTTTATCTTTCCCGACATGGCGGTGAGGGTTATCCAACACCGCCAAGCAATCGAGCGGTCCAGCACTGGGACATATGTCCTGCGGACGCCGATAAATTGCTCTTTCTTCACGGATGAAGATCGGGTATTTATCAGCTTGTTGCGAAATATGGTCGGTGATTCAACGGCAAGGACGCCCGCGAATTGCTGACGACGTTCCGAAATGTCGTGATCGCGTGCGTGTCGTCCTAACAGGAAGATTCACCGGTAAAAAACGAACCTTCGGAATACAACCATCCACCGGCTCCCGGATCCATAGCGCGTTGTCCTCCGCCCCCCTGGGACTCGTACTATCCGGGAGCTTTTTTTATGCGCCGACCCTTTGTTCGGCGGGATGGGGGCAACGGAAGGCAGCCGACAATCGATGTGCGGAATCTTGGGCATTGTCGCGCGAGATCGATCCGAGGTTGATGTGAGCGATTCGCGTGTCACCGCGATGCGCGACACAATGGCCGCCCGCGGCCCGGACGATGCGACGCTGCTGCGCCGTCAGAATGTCGTACTAGCGCATCGTCGGCTTGCCATTCGCGATCCGTCGGCCGGGACGCAGCCGTGGCTTTCCGACGACGGTCAAACCGCGTTGATTTACAACGGGGAAATTTACAACGACGAATCGCTTCGCCGGTTTCTGATGACGCAAGGTTTCCACTTCCGCACGCGATGCGACACGGAAGTCTTGATGAACGCTTGGCTTCACTGGGGGCCCGCCTGTGTCGAACAACTTCGCGGGATGTTCGCCTTCGCGGTCTACGACTTCGCTTCGGAACTGCTCTTTCTTGCCCGTGATCGGTTCGGAATCAAGCCGCTGTTTCACGCGGAGATCGGATCACAGTTCGTTTTCGCCAGTTCGATCGCCGCGATTTCCAAGCACCCAGGATTTACGAAGCGGCCCAACTGGGAAACGCTGGGGCACTATCTGGCGACCTTTCGAATAACGCTCGACAGCGACACCGTTTACAAGGGAATCAAGACGCTGCAGCCAGCTCGGACATTGCTTGTGAACGAAAGCTCGATTCGTGAAACGACCTACTGGTCTCCGCCATCATCGGGAAAGGAGAGCCTTTCTTATGATGATGCCGTCGATCGCTTTCACGAAACGATCAGCCAAGCCGTGTCGATCCGATTGCGGAGCGACGTTCCCGTTGGAATGATGCTCAGCGGCGGTGTCGATTCCAACCTGCTGGCGTGCTTGCTGAACGCAAATGATCACGTTCGCATGACCGCTCGTTGCGGCGGGGGCCGCGACAGCCGAATCCCGGACGACGACAGCGACTTCCATTTCGCTCGGCGATGCGCGGAGCATGTTGGTTTTGAATATGACGAAGTTCGAATGGACGCCGATGCCTACCAGCAAACTTGGATGCATCTGTTGGATGCTTATCAAACGCCTGTCTCCACGCCGACCGATGCGATCATCTTTCGCGTGGCCGAGCGATTGCGTAAGTCGGTTGGTGTCGCCATCGGTGGCGAAGGTGCGGACGAAGTATGTTGTGGATACACGCTCCCGCATTATTCGGCAGCCGACTACGATCTGTCGCATTCCCTTCAATCGCTAGCACCCGAAACACAGCGACGCGTTGCCGACCAGTTGCTGAAGCGGTACGGCACGCTCACCTTTGCCACGCCGGGAGCCCACTATCTGTCGGCGAACAGTTTGATTCACCCCGACAAGCAGGCCGCACTATTTCGTGAACCTTACTTTCTTGAAGCCTTTGCCGATGGTCGCGTTGAAGAAAGCTACGACGCCAGATTTGACGCCTTTCCCGGCATGTCGAACCTCGAAAAGACGGCTCACGTCCTACTGCAAGTCAATCTTGAATGCTTGCTCGCCAGACTCGATAGCGCAACGATGTGGGCCGGTCTAGAGGCCCGCGTTCCATACACCGACCACCATCTTGTGGAACAGGTGCTTCGCCAACCGTTCGGATATCGCATTGATCGGCGACCCGACGATCCATCGCGCGACGACGGGGCGGCTGAGCTGGTCAATCGCGGTGCCGTTCGCGGCAAGCGCGTGCTGCGATCGGTTGCCGAGCGACTGATGCCGCCGGAGCTATCCAATCGTCCGAAAGCAAGCTTTCCAACTCCCGTTCCTTATTGGTTGGCAAATGATTGGCGACCGTGGGTTTGTGAACTGTATCGCCAAAGTGCTTTCGCGAACGAAGTTTTTCGGCCCGAAGCCATCGACTTGCTGACACAAATGCCCGAGCAATTAAGTGCCTGGCACTGGCCGCTGGTCAATATGATTCTTTGGGGCGAAATCAATTGGCGCTGAAGCCAAGCGAGACCGCGGTGTCGCGACCCAGAGGGTTTTTCTGATATTGCCGAAAGCAATCGCAACAGAGATCGTAACGGCGACGTTGGTAGACGTCCTCCGCAATTGAATCGCATTGCTCGTCGTCCAAGCGTTCCAAGATTTCGCTCAGTTCCAAGAGGTGATCGGTGTCGTCGTCGTCAATGTCTTGAGCGGGGGCATCGAAAACGGCTTTAATTTCGACTTGAATCGAGTAACGTAATTCTTCTTCAGGATTAATTTCGCATTTGCAACGATCACAGGAATAGTGAATCATCCGAAGTCAGCCTTCAAACGTGGAAATGAATCGGCGAGATGTCCGCATGTTGTCTCTCGTCTCCAGCTTCCATCCTACTGACAGTCGTCGTCGTCATGCAAGACAAAAACCCGCTTTGCGACGCAAACAATTCTTAAAGGCAAACGCCAACAACGACGACCAGCAGAATCATTATTCCAGCACACAATTTCCCAACCGTTCCAAGCAAGCGTCCCCAGAACGCCGCGTGGCCGACCGCGATCGTATCGCGCCATTGCTTTCCACTGAACCATTCTCCAAGGACGGCACCGACGGTGGCGCCTAACGCACCGAACAGTAACGCGGCGATAATGCTTCCGAAGATCGGTATCGGCAGTCCGAACAGCGCTCCCACGATCGCACCGATCATCGAACCGACAATCGCCATCGCCGTCGCCTTCTTGCTTCCCCCCGCCTTCCGCGCCCCCAATGCCGCGGCCAGAAACTCGAGGACTTCGCCCAGCACGGCAAAGCCGATGGCCGCCACCACCTCAACGATTCCCAATGACAATCGCAGTCCGTCGGGCGCGACGAAGTAGTAAAGGACAACAATCGCTGCCGCGATCCAGTTGCCTGGAAGCGTGATGAAGTTGACCGCCCAAGCCAGCACTGCAAGGATGATCAGCGAGATCGGCCACAACAAAAGCCACCATGAATCCATCAGCTATTGAACCTCCACAAAATTTGATGCATACGTTCGCCTCGGCACTTCTTCGCAAGGACGTTCCTGTTATTGGACCGATGTTCAGGATTGTGCCGCCTGCGGGATCAGTGCCGCGCGATAAACATCGGTCGCAAGTCCCATACCGTCGGTCACCGATAACGACAGCACCCATTCGCCGTCCCATCCCCCTCCTTTATACACTTAGGTGACATCATGCCTTTCTTAGGCGGCAGTCTTGCCTTTGAACGTTACAACGTTTCCGGTTTCGATGGTTCGATGTTCTCTGAAGACCAGATGGAAATCCTGCAGAATTATTCCGCTGGCCAGACGCAGACCTCCTCAACGGAAAACGTTCACGTCGGGTTTCTCGGCGGTCAACATCTGTTCGACACCGATTTCGATCTCGCCAAGAACATTATCAACGATGCGCTCCATTGCGGCGTGCGAATCGATACGAATCAAATTCCCGCAGCCATCCGCAAGGCGTGGCTGCAAATGGAGCTCAGCCGCTCTGGCCAAGACAATGCGTCGGGTGTTCCCACAAAGGCTCAACGCAAGGAAGCGAAGGAAGCGGTGGAGCAACGCTGTGAAGTCGAAGCCGCAACCGGCAAATACCGCCGCATGCAACAATTTCCGATTCTGTGGGATGCCGCATCCCAAATGCTCTACTTCGGCGGGTCGTTTGGGAACGCAAGCGGGCATTGTGCGGATTTGCTCGAACGAACGTTTGAAATCGAACTGCGCCACGTCAGCGCCGGTTCGCTTGCTCTGCAATGGGGAGCGACCAACACGCAGCTAGCCGCCGTCGAAGATCTCGTCCCCGCATGTTTTGTGCCCGGCAAACAATATGGCATGCCGACATGGACCAGCGAGCATTCACAGGCTCCAGATTTCTTGGGGAATGAGTTTCTGTTGTGGCTCTGGTGGACGACGGAGCATCAAAGCGAAAACATCGATCTGCCCGACGATTCCGATGTGACGGTGATGCTGACGAAAACGCTATCGCTGGAATGTCCCGCCGGGGAATCGGGAAAGGAAAGTATCTCCGCCTTGGCGCCCACGCAATTGCCCGAAGCCTTCCAAGCCGTCCGAAGCGGGAAGCTCCCCCGCAAGTCCGGCATCACGGCCGTCCGGCATGGTCGCCAGTTCGATCTGGTTCTGCAAGCCGAAACGTTCGGCATCAGTGGCGCGAAGATTCACGTCGAATCGGATGAAGAATTTGGCGTCGAGGATCGCATCGACGCCATTCGTCTGTTGAGCGAAACGATCGACCTGATGTTTTTCAGCTTCTGCGCACGTCGCGTCAGCAAAGCGTGGGCGTCCGATCTGACCAAGATCACCGAATGGCTCACCGGCGATTCCGCAAAGGCTGGCAAGTCGGCCGCTGCGTAGTCGCGCCGTGCCGTCTTTGGTCAATGATGAACGCGTTAAATGTTATCTTGCGACGTTTTCATTCGAAGCTGCTTAGAACTTCGTGACACGGGGGATTGTCTTGACAACGCTCAAGCTGCGGTCGCGATCCAGATCAACGACCGTTGATGGAGTTCCCGTGGGACTGAGCAGTTCGACGATCGGTCGATCGTAGCTCTTTCCGTTGGCGCGGATCACGCGAGCCGCCTGTCCGGAGTTTAGGGTGACGTAAGAGCCGATGGGAAACAATGAAATGGTCTCCAGAAGACCGCGGATCACGCGAGGTGAAAAGAGCCCCGCACGCATGTCATAAAGAATCTTTTCGACGGCTCGATACGGCTGCAACCCTTTGCGAAACGAACGGCTGGCCACCAATCCGACATAGACGTCCGCGACCGCCGCGATCTTAGCAAGATCATGAATCTGGTTGCCTTGACGTCGCCGCGGATATCCGGTCCCGTTGCATCGTTCGTGAATCTGATAGGCGACGATTCGGGCGCGTGCGCTGACGCTTGCTCTCGCCATGCCGAGATAGTGCAACGTGTGGACGGGATGGTTCGACACCAACGATAGTTCGCGAGGATTCAGGCGTTGCGTCTTTTCATGGACTCGTGTCTCCACGCGAAGCATGCCAAGATCGTGTATCAGACAGCCAACGCCCAGGTCCATCAAGTTGGCGTCGTCGAGCCCCAACTGGACGCCAATGGCGATCGAAAGCAACGCCACGTGCAGACTGTGACGCACGGGATAATCGACGCCAAACGGATTGACACCCAGGCAAGCGAACATGTCTTTGTCGGCCAACAGCGTTTCGATGGCGCGTTGGCAAATACGCTCCAGACCAGCGATATCCGGGCTTCCGCTGGCGATAAACGTCTTATACAGATCATCCAGATAGACGAGATTGCTCTCGTACTGGGCGGACAACGCTTGCACCGCCGACCGATTGTAAATGTCGGGCGAGGAATCTTGTATCGCGTCCAGAATCGATGACTCGCAAGGGTCGACGGTAAGACCATTCCCCGATTCAATCACTTCATCCAGCTTTTCCGTTTCGTCGTTCTTTACGAAGGATCGCGGAAAAACATGATCCGACGGAACGCTCTTCAACGTACCTTGTGGTTTGAACAAGTTCGTTGCGGCAACGTCTCGCAGACTGATCGAGACATTGGTGACCCCTAACTGATGCAGTTTGTGAATGCGTCCTTCGGTCAGTCGCACACCGCTGCCAAGCAACTTGGTTTGCCGACCGTGGGCATCGTAAACCGGGGCGCTTAGAACAACGTCGGACGATAGTTCGGAAACCGGTATGGATCGGTAAGTCTCGTTCACTGATCTGCCTTTTCGTGCGACTGGCCTGAGCCCCGTAGGTCGCAGCGCGTCCGCTCGCCATCTGCGACTTTCAAATAATCTATAGGACGCCATTCGGAACGCGTCCAATATTTCCGACGCGATCCAGTGATGACAAACCAACGGCCCGCAGTGATTGCAACGATCTTGTGGGCAACGACACGCTATCTGCACCGACGATGTTCTCGATGCCGAAAGAAAACGATGGTGCTGATTTTCGCGTTTGAATCACTGATCGTTGGAGTATCCCAATATGTTGCGCAAGCCTCCGCTGTTGTTGCTGCTGGCGGGCACCGTTATTGGTGGACCGTATGTCGCGATGGAAACCGACTTCGGTCGAAACGTTCGCGCGAAGGTGTCGCAAATCTCCTCGGGGCAAAGCTCACTCTCTGGCGGTTGGTCGGCTTCCAGTTCCAGCGGACTGGACGCCCATTACAGCACCGAAGCGTTGTGGGCCCAAACCGATCGACACCCGCATCACGACCTGGACTGGCTGCGTCACCCGACACAAGCTTTGGCGGGTGGACCATTTCGAGACTTTCGAGATTTCCTGCGTTTCGATGCCACACCTGCCTGGGTCACCGCACAGTTTTCGCGAGTCACAACCGTTCTTGCCGATCCGCAACTCGAAGCGCTCCGCGTTCCCGTCGTGACGGGAGCCAAGCCGGATGATTTGGCCGGCACGGTAACCTATTCCTTCACTCGCGAACATCGTCTTCAACGCATCAGCTTCAACGGCTTTACCGGCGATCCCACACGCTTGGTCTCCCTGATGCTTGCCTATTATCATTTGTCGCCCGATCATTCGCTTGGTTCGGGATGCTACACCTACGGCTGGAACGGCAACCCGTCAAGTCTGTTGAAGATCACTCCGACCCCCGTGGTTTATGCGGAAAGCCCGAATGCCAGATTCACCGTCTTCCTGGAGCTGAATCAACCGAATTCTCCGTATGGGATCAGCAGCGCCGCGGCGGATGTTGTCAACGCAGCACGAGGCGGCATGCGTGCGATCAATGCGTCCTACTGAGGACCGATCGTCGACGATTGCTCCGACTGCCGACGGAGACAAGCTTCCAACGCATCGTTTGAGGGTTGCGGCTTGCAATAGTCAATTCGATCGGGACCGTTTATACTGCTTGTATCGCATTTGCTGATTCGCAGTTGTACACGAGCGCTGAATCTGTCGGACATCATGCGCTTCCTTCCCGCAGTGAAAATTCGTTGATCGTCAAAACCCTTCGCAATGAGCCGCCAGACGTCGAATCGGCAAACGGCCCCTCTCGGCTTGTCGATACGTTTGGGCGCGTCCATGATTCCCTTCGAATCAGTGTTATCGATCGCTGCAACATTCGCTGTTTCTATTGCATGCCCGAGCAAGCCAGCGACTTCTTTCCGAAAGAGCAGTTGCTGACTTTTGATGAAATCACTCGGGCGGTGCGTCTTTTCGCGGAGGTCGGCATACGCAAGATCCGTCTGACCGGCGGCGAACCTCTGCTGCGTCCAGACCTGCATTTGTTGGTCGCCGCGATTTCAGAGATCGACCGAATCGAGGAAATCGCATTGACAAGCAACGGCATCCTGCTGCCACGTTTTGCCCATGACCTGAAAAATGCCGGGCTGAATCGACTGAACATCAGTCTGGATACACTGAACGAGGAAACATTCCAACGAGTCACCCGCCGCGCCGGAGTCCATCGCGTCATCGCCGGCATTGACCATGCGATCAACATCGGATTCGATGAGATCAGGTTGAATGCTCTGGCGATTCGCGGGTTAACGGAAGCCGAGGTGATTCCTTTGGTTGAATTTGCGCGCCGCCGAAATCTGACGATCCGCTTCATTGAGTTCATGCCGCTGGATGGCGACAAATCATGGCGCGACCAGAATGTTCTGACCGGGGCGGAAGTCTTGAAGATCGTTGAAGAACGTTTCGGAACGCTCCATCCGACAAGTCGCCCCGACGCTTCCCAACCATCGATCGACTATTCATTTGATGACGGTTCGGGGCATGTCGGTTTCATCAATCCGGTGTCCCAGCCATTTTGCAATACCTGCAATCGACTGCGGCTAACCGCCGACGGGGGGCTGCGGAACTGCCTTTTCTCCGATGAGAACTGGGATTTGGGACACATGCTTCGCAGTCAAGCGAGCGATCGAGAGATCATGCAGACGATGCGAGCCAGCGTTCTGGCCAAACAGGCGGGACATTTGATCTCCCACCTCGGTTTTCAGCAGCCTGCAAAAGCGATGTACCAAATCGGCGGATAGGCTCCTCGACATCAGTCTCTGAGCAAAACCAGCCATCGAGCTGCTACTTGGACTGACATCACGGGACTAATTTTTGCAAGAACCGTTCGTCAACCTCAAATTCTTGACAGCCCAGCGTTAGCTCATGGTTCCAGCGAATCGGAGACGATCACTAGTTGCTGAAACTGTTTGGTCGAAACTGAATGGAGCCACTGCCGGAGGAAAATGGTCGATTCGTCGTCGTACTCGGCGGAACGCTGATGGCGTTGTTATTGTTTGCCGACGCGGTTTCCGTATTCGCTTCGGTTAGGTACCAACGTTTCCCGTTCAATCCGGCAACCGAACTCCATTGCAAGTTGGGCACCAGCAAAATTGACGCGATGCCGCTGCCGTTGATTTGAGCGGCTCCCCATTCGGTTTCAACCGTCAAACGCTGCAATTCGGTTGCCCCTGTAACCGAATCGCCATTGAGCATGACAACGGTCGTTGACGTATCCCCTTGAGACGCGAACCGAATTCCAGCGACCTCCGCCAACGGCAATGTCAATTCACCGAAAACGGTCTTCATCGGCATCTCCGTTGTATCGGTCAGCGTTCCTCGGATAACGCTCTGATTGTTAAGCGTAATGTTAACGCTCAGCGGACGACTTCCCAACGCACCTGGTTTCACAACCGCTTCGGCAATCGGTTCGTCTTCGTCCGAGGTCGGCTTCGCCAGCGGTAGCTCGTCGGAACTGGTCGGCTTCGCGACCGGAAGTTCGTCGTTGCCGGAAGGTTCATCTTGGGCCGCGCACGAAAATGCGGCCAGCAACAAGAAACAAAGTGGCAATGCAAAAGGGAAGCGTTGCATAACAATCTCCAACGTGGATTCAAAGCGGTGTTGTGTTGAGGAGTTCAACACCAGAATAATCAACGTTGGATCGGTTCAAGAGACAAGCCGCGGAATTCGTCCGAAATTTGATCGGCCAGCCTCTACAACCCAACCCGAGGCATCTCGCGACGGCGGAATCGATCAAGTATCCAAATTGCTTTCCAGCTTGTTCTCCGGCCCCTTTAGAGCCGGTGGTTCCATCTGGTCCCGATCGCTGGGGCTGTTGATGATCGAATCGGCCGCTGGGTCAGGCGTTGGTTCCGTATCGCCATCGGGGTTCAGTGGCCTTAAATCGGTTTCCACTTTGTGCGACTGGACGCCAGGCGATTCTTCAATCGACTGCACGCTAGAGGTTTCCGTTAAACCTTCCGCGACCGCAGGTGTTGGAGTCGCAACGATGGCGGCACTGTACGGATCGTAATAAGACCACGGCACCGGCTGAGCAACTTGGCGAGGCACCACGCGCGTTGTCTCATAGGGAACATATCGCGCCGTCGTCACGGGAACGCGCACTTTCCTGACAACGGTTTGTGTCTTGTAGACCTTCACCGGCACCTGTTCGGTGCGGGTTTCATAGGTGATCCGTTGCGTTTGTACGGGCACGCGTCTGACCTGTTCTTCAGGCACCAGCTTATACGTTTGAACCGGAACTTGATGCTTGACGTAATTCGTGACCGGTCGATTGACGACGTATGGAATCTTCCGCACCTCGGTCACCGGCTGAAGCTTGGTTACCTGGACCGGAACGTTCTGGGTGACCACTTCGTTTTGCATCTTGGTCACTTGAATCGGACGCTGTTGCTGCACCGTTTGCGGGACCAAGGTCGTTTGCTGATATTGCTGTGTGACATAGTTGGGTCGATAGCTCAACTGCGTCTGCACCGTGGGCGGCGTCATGTAAGGGACGGCGGCATACGCACCTCGGCGGTATGCCAGAATGCCCAGCGGTCCCGGTTGATAGTAGGCTGCGGGATTCCACTGGGCCGCATAACCGACGGTTCCCGGCTGGACCACTTGTTGGGCGACATATCCCCCTTGATCAACCACCTGCTGATGCGTTGTCGTCACGGGACTGTAGGTCGTCACGTTTTCGGTCTGGTAGTAAGTCTCGACGACCGGACGCTGCACGACGTGTTGCTGCTGCTGATACTCGGTTGTGGTCACCGGTCGGTATGTGGTTACCTGTTCCTCCCGTTCGGCTGTTTCGGTGACGTAGCTCGTTTCAGCGCGGGTTTCCTCACGGTAGCTTGTTTCCCAAACAGGCTTCATCACGGTGAACCGATCTTCCCGATAGCTCGTCTCCACGATCGGTTTGGCGACTCGGTAGGTCTGTTCACGCATTTGCGTTTCCACCACCGGCTTCTGTTCCGTGATCTCTCGCTCCTCATAGGAAGTCTCGTAGACCAAGCGATAGTTGATCACCTTCTGCGTCTCGTAAACCGTTTCGCACTGCATTCGATAGGCGGGCCGGAAACAACAATCATCCTGAGCAACCGCAAGCGGCGTGCTACCGAAAGTAGTAGCGCCGACAACGACGGCACAAACAATCGCAATGGAAAGCATCTTTTGTTGTGACATGGGACTTCCGATCGATTCAATACCAAATAGAGTGGTTGATGGCGTCTTCCAAACTCGCACGGCAAACGAAGCATCTGTCGTGCCAGACCTGTTTCTGCGTCACGCCGGCGGAATTGAGGCTATTCGCCTTCCCTGATGCGAACGTGTCGCGTCGACCAGCGCATGCATATACGTCGCGTGGAAAGAAATGAGGTGATTCGCTTCATTTAAAGCGACGGCATCATTTCGGACCACGCACGGTATAAGTGTGTTCAACAATCAACCGATATGCAAATCATTCCTTACAACACCAGAGAGGCAAATCCTCATTGCATAAGAAGTTAGGAATTCAAAAAAAATTTTAAGTTCTCGATGCACTTTGCCGACAGCCTGTTTGACAATGTTTTACGCAAAGCAACCAGGTTCACTTTTTGCCATTGCAATCGTTGCTATTTAACAATAAACATCAATAATGAACATCCAACGCGTTCATTATTAATAAAGTCCCTCCCGCTGACGTCGATCCGAAGCCATGCATCGATTGATCTCTCCCTCTCCGACTGTGCATTGAATTTAGCGATCGACGAAGCCCTGCTGGATGCGGCGGAAGCGGACGCGGAAGCTTCAAGCGATCGCGAAGTGCTTCGATTGTGGTCGTTTGATCGCCCGGTTGTCGTTGTCGGACGGGCGACGAAAGTCGAAGAAGAGGTCAATCTTCCCTTCTGTCAGCAGGCTCAAATTCCCATCCTTTCGGCGTTGCAGCGGAGGTACATCGGTTACCGTCGGGCCGGGATGCCTTCTTCTCGCTGATTCTTAATACTGAAGTACGAACCGAATTGCAGGAATTTGACCGGGTACATCGTTTCGTCATGGAATCGGTCGGGCAAGCGATCAGTCGCGTGGGAACCGGTTGCGTTTCAAGGGACTTGTGATTTGACTTAAGCGCAACCGCAAGTTTTCCGGAAACAGCGCTTTACGCGTCGCCCGTCGACACGTCCTCTACCACGGGACGATCTGTACGACTTCCCGTTGGAATTGGTGCAGAGCACATGCGCGTTCCCCCACGCCAACCGGACTATCGCGATGGTCGCAATCATCGTGATTTTGTTGTAAATGTTCCACTCAGCGAATTGCACCGCGGACGGCATTGGCCGATGCGTTCGACGCGCATTCAGCTTTGTTACAATGGCCCGGAAGCACGAGCCAAGCAGCTTTGCCAACTGCTGTTACGGATGTGCCGAATGGAACTTCCGGCATTAGATTTGCTTTCCTGTGAATCGACTTGTTTTGCAAGACGAGGTTCGCAACTCGAAACGAACGCACCTAGGTGCTTACCAACCGACTCACCCTTTACGGACATACATGAACGAACGACTGCACGAAAAACTGAGCGACCTTGGGCAAGCACATCTCCTGCAATTCTGGGATCAGCTTGATCGGAAGCAACAAGATCAATTGACATCTCAAATCGAAGCCATCGATTTTCCCAGAATTGAACGATTGATGAAGGCGACCGATTCCGGCGAAAGCATGGAAACCTTGGCGCAGCGAGCCGCCGCTCCGCCGGCCGTGCGAGCCGACGGCTCCGGTGCCGCTTGGAGTTTGGATGACGCAATCGAAAGCGGATCGGATGCCCTTGCGGCGGGCAAGGTCGGAATGGATCATCGCTGCCGGCGGGCAAGGTTCACGGCTGGGGTTCGACCAGCCCAAGGGCTTGTTTCCCATCGGTCCGGTCTCAAACCGAACGCTCTTTCAATTCCATGCCGACCTGCTGAAAGCGGTTCGCGATCGATATCAAGTGATGATACCGATGTACGTGATGACCAGTCCAGCAACTCACGAAGAGACGCTGCGGTATTTTGAGCAAACCAATCAACTGGGATTAGCCGATGGCCAGTTGCACGTCTTTTGTCGTATGAACGATGCCGGCAGTCGACCGGTGACACCGACGCGTTCTTCTGGCGTCGAAACACGAACTGGCGCTCAGTCCTGATGGACACGGAGGAAACTGTATCCGCGTTTGCCTCTGGTGGAAGCTTGAAGCATGCGATCGCGTCGGGCATTGAACATCTTGCCTATGCTCAAATCGACAACCCTTTGGCCAATCCGCGACCGGGCTCTGATCGGGCATCACCTGCTGGCCAACAGTGACATGACGAGCGCAGCAATCCGCAAACGAGCCGCTGGAACGCGTCGGCAATGTCGTTTCGATCGACGGCAAAGTTCGATCATTGAATACATTCATCTGCCTGAAGATATTGCGAATCAAACAAATCCGGATGGGTCGTTGAGATTGTGGGCGGGGAACATCGCCATCCACGTTTTCAAGACGTCGTTCTTGAAGGAGGCGACCGACCATGATGATCGACTCCCCTTCAACCGAGCGTTCAAAAAAGTCCCTTACATCGATCAGAGCGGGAATCGGATCGAACCGTCCGACCCCAACGCGATCAAGTTCGAACGGTTTATCTTCGATCTGCTGCCAATGGCGGAGAACGCTTTTGTGGTCGAAGGTCTTGCATCCGAAGTCTTCGCGCCTGTCAAGAACGCTGATGGAGCGGCCTCCGATACACCCACAACAGCGCGTCAAGCCATCACCGATCTGCATCGCCGCTGGCTTACCGAAGCGGGTGCGACCGTCGACCCGAATGTTCTGGTTGAGATTCATCCAGGTTGGGCGCTCGACGGCCAGGAAGTTGCCGCTCGTGCGGACGCATCTTTGCTCCTATCGTCGGACACCTATCTCGAGCCCGAGCCGGATGATCACACGCTGGCGATCGCAACGCGATGCGATTCAACGATGGAAGCGAACATCGTCCAGGCACAACTCAGCGGCGAAGGCATTCGCAGCTTCGTTCAAGGCGGCAACGCCAGCGTTATGTTGTGCGGGGTCGGCAACCCCAGCAAAGGGATACCCGTTCATGTTGCTCGTCGAGATCTTCATCGAGCCCAAGCGGTGCTGCAATCCAGTAAGGAATAGTGCTTCAAGCTTAATCGCTATTCGTTATACGTCGCGTGGTCAGGAATGAGGTGACTCGCTTCATTTGACGCGAGGGCATCATTCCGGACGACGCACGGTATAAGGATCGTCGATCTCGGAACGCACATATTCGCCGCTCCGACCTCCCGATTTATGAACCAGCCGAAGATCGGAAATCTCCATGCTCCGATCGATCGATTTGCACATGTCGTAGACGGTCAGTGCCGCGATGCCGCACGAAGTTAATGCTTCCATCTCGACGCCTGTTCGCGCCGTCGTCTTGACCGTCACAAGACAGCGCAGAACGCGATCATTGATCGGTTCAAACTGAACATCAACACCTTCGATCGGAATCGCATGGCAAAGCGGTATCAAGCTGGCTGTCGCTTTACTCCCCTGTATCGCCGCCAAACGAGCAACGCCAAGGACATCCCCTTTGCTTAATCCTTGTTCTTGAATCCGCAACATTGTCGCAGGCTGCATCTTGATACTAACCTCGGCAGTCGCGATCCGAGCGGTTACGGCTTTCTCTGTAATGTCGACCATCCGGGCTTGACCCGATGTATCGAAATGTGAGCTTTGAGACGTCACTCAGTTGTCCTCCGAAGAATGTGTATCGATCGTCACCGCGCGGTTCTTTCTGGATGGCTTCGCTTCGATGACAACCAGTACGATGGCGGCCACCAACAACGGCACGACATAGTAATAGATCCGAAAGATCAACAGCGATCCGAGAATCGCGGCTTTGTCAGCGGTCGCCAACAACGAGAGCAGGATCGCTTCCAAGACACCAAGTCCACCAGGAACCTGCGTGATCATGGCGGCGGCCAGGGCCAACAGATAAACACCGACAACCTGCGGATAGGTGGCGGGAATTTCCGAGGGCAACAACACATAAAGCGTTGTCGCGGCAAGCATCAGATCGAACGACGCCACGGCGATTTGCAGAACCATCAACTGCGGTCCCGGAGGTCGAAGCTGAAGCCCCGCAAGTCGAAACGGATGTCTCCACCAGATGCATGCCGCAACATAGACGCCGAGAATCGAAAGAAGCAAGAAACCGAGGATTCGCGAAGTCACCGGCAGGTTCAGCGATTCGGGCGTCGGCACCTCGACCAACGACAGAGCGACTCCCGCCGTGCTGCAGATGCCGATCCAAAATGAAAGGCTGATGAACGCGATCAGGGCGACCACTTGTCCCGTGGCCAGTCCCCAGGATTTATAGAATCGGATGCGTATCGGTACCCCGGCGGCAACCGCGCCGACGTTGTTGCCAAAGGCGTACCCCATGAATGAAACCGTCAAAATCCGTTTGTAGCTCAAGCCGGCCGAAGCATCATCGCGATTTGCTCGGCTGGCACCAACATAACGAACGGCCAGCATGTCGTTGCCGGTCAACACCAGATAGTTCATCGCCACCAAGATCGCGGCCAGCAAATGAAATCCGGCCGGGATTCCAGCCAATCCCGCGACGAACTGGTCCCAAGTGATCTCCTGTGTCTTTTTATAAAGGAAGGAGATCGCTATGCCGAACAGAATCAAGCCAAACAATGGTCCCGCGAAACGCTGCACGCGAGACAACCGATTCGGACGGGCGTCATTCACCGAAGTAGTCGATTGCATTCTTGAAGATTGCAAACCCTTCACCTCGCTCAGGCTGCGTCTTGCGGCGCGTCCAGTGAGGATGCTGGGTTGCGTCGATGTGCCGTTCGGGATGAGGCATCAACCCAAACAAACGCCCCGTCGCGTCACAGATTCCCGCCACGTTGGCTTCCGATCCGTTCGGGTTGGCGGGAAAATCCAGGACTTGATCGACATCGTTCGCCCCCGTTCCACCGGCGTAACGCAGGGCCAGACGCCCCGCATCGGCAAACTGCCGACGAACGTCAGGCGATGTCGTCACGAACTTTCCTTCCGCATGTGCGATCGGCAAATACATGCGCTCAATTCCACGCAAGAAGACGCACGGTGTTTGGTCAACGCAAAGGTCGACCCAGCGGTCTTCAAAGCGTCCATGGTCGTTCCACGTTAAGGTTGCCGGCTGCGTTTGCGAGATCCCGTGCGTTAGCACTCCCAATCGCATCAGGACCTGAAAGCCATTGCAAATCCCGAGAACCAAGCGATCTTGATCACAAAACTGCTGAACCATTTCAGCCAAATGACGCTTCATTTGGCCAGCCAGAATTCGTCCAGCGGCGATATCGTCACCGTAGCTGAAGCCACCAGGAACACACAGAATTTGATAACGTGAAGCCAGCGTGGGATTGTCGATCAGTCGGTTGACATGCACGCGCTCGGCGCATCCGCCAGCCGCTTCAAATGCAAACGCAGTCTCCTCATCGCAATTGGTTCCCGGCGCACGAAGGACCAAAACACGTGGAACAGCCATAATACGTTCAAGATGTCAGGATACGGATAAACAGCCGGCTTTCAAGAATCGCCGATACCCCGGCGTTTCGGGAACGAACCGTAAACAGCCTGCCAAGATGAAGCATTCGGCGTGCCAGCGAAAGGGGGCATCATTCAACTTCCGCGTCGCGTACTTTTCCCACCATTTGCCTTACTTTGTCGATCACACGCTCCTCCACATCGTCCGCGAAAGCTCCAGGAAAGGTGGTGTACAACATCGCTCCGCCACCCTCGTAACCGCCTTCCTGAAGAACGCGACGGCTCGGCAAATACCCAAATACGTAATTCGAGTAGCCCGCCACCCACAGTTTCGGCTTGTTGGGACCGGACAATTCATGCTCCAAACGCAAGGCGTAGTCAACGACAACTTCGCCGCAAATCGCGACCAACGTCAGATCGTCGCCAAATTGGATCACCTGCAGTGGAAAGTTATCATAGCTCGTCGGAATTTGCCCCAGTTTATCGAGCTGTTGTTGCATTGCTTCCCCATGAAACCTCGCATACCGGTTGCTTGACTGAAGTTCCTCGGCGACCTCCTCCGCCGTCGGCGCTTTCGCAAATTCGAGCGTCACGGTCTCCATCTGACTGCGAATCGGACCCCGAACTTCCTGAAACAACTTCGTTTCCAGTGCCGTTTCGACTCCGTTGGCCAATGCACGCCCGTGCTGCCGCGCCAATTCAAGCGTTCTCCGCGGGTAAGGATTCTGATCCGCCGAGCAACCATTCACAAACATTGCCACCGCGCCCGGGTGGGCTTGTTCCACGTCCTCTTGCGCGAATCCGGCATAGTCGCCACACAGTTGATTGAATCCCAGCGTCGTATTGTGGCACGAATACCCGAATAGAATTGCCCTCACTTTGTCCTCCGAATCAACGACGCGCAGCACCGGCACTCGGTGATCGACCGGCCCGTCGGGGTTGGGGCTGTTGATGAAACCATTGTCCGTCGGAAGACGCCGATTCATCGCGAACCCAGCGCGAGCGTAACTGTAGAACAAACGTGATGCTTCCAACTTGGAAGATGTCTCGGCGATCAGTTTGCCGATCCTTTCCGCCGTTTGGCGAACATACTGGCTCGACAACGCGGCGTACTTCGGATCGATTCCGAATCGGACCAAGCGATCTCCACGTAGCTCCGGGCCGCAGTGTGTGTGCGAAGCATTCATCATCAAGTCGGCCGCTTCAATGCCCTGTGTCTCCGCACTCGCTTCAACCGCGGAACGAAGCTCCGGCGTGATGCCGATCAAATCAAGCGTCACAATCGCCAGACGCTTCCCGGCGGCATCCTCGACGACCAGGACTTTGGCAAACAGATCGTGAACCTTCCCTTCGGATGGTTTATCGCGCCCCGCGTAACCCGCCATCCAAACCGGCTCGTCGGGCGTTATCGAAACGGTCCCCGCCGCCGCGCGTAGCGAGCCGTCCTGTGTTTCGGCTTTGTCGGTTTGCTTCGTTCCGGTTTGCTGCATCCGCCGAACATAGTCGACCGCCTTTTGCTCGAAGGCCTTGAAACTGCTGCTGACACGCTTTGCCTCCGCCAAGGCTTGTTCGATCGGAACGTTCTGATCGAGCACGCGATAGGCAAACCACACCGCGCTAACACGCGTTGCCGAACCGCAGTGCAACAGCGTCGTCGTCTCCCGCGTTTCGCGAAGCGACTTCCGAGCCGTTTCAAAGACTTCGTCCGTTAAGGTGTCCGGACCCTGGATCGGAATGCGTGTAAGTCCGAAGCCTCGTTGCTTGTAAACTTCGTTAACATCCCACGTCAATTCCCCGGGCATGCGAACGAATATGACTTTTTCGACCCCCGCCTGGCGTACCGCATCCAAATCGGATAATTCCGGCTGCCCGGCCAGAAAAAGTCGCCCGCATCGATGCACATTCGGAGTTTCCCCAAGTTCCGCTTTAACCAATGCCGGAGGCATTTCATCGGCGAACAGCGCCGATGTTGAACAAAGCATCAGGCCGATCAAAAGAGAGTAAATGTAGCGGCTGAGAGAACGGATCATTTCCATGTCCTTGGGGATGTCGCGGAGAGAACGGCGGGGGCGGAAGCGTCTGCTGGCCAATACCAATCATTAAATGAAGGCCTATTGTACCAGGAACGCTAATCGGCGTGCGTCATTCCAGCTTTTCAAAGCGACCACGTCCCAGGGTCAACTCAGAAACACTAGTGTAAGAAAATATCAAACGTGCTCATTGTTGAAACACCGTCGGCTCGTACGGAACGCTTTCGCAACGTAGGACCAACAGTGCTCTCCATTCAGGCACTTTCCAAGTCCGGCAGGTCCGTGGTCCCGGCCATCTCTTGCAGCTTCTCCAGGGCGCGCTTCTCAATCTGACGAACACGTTCCTTCGACACGCCCAGCCGTTTTGCAATCGCCTGCAGCGTCTGAACCTTGCTGTGTGAACCAAGCGAGAATCTTGCTCTGATAATCAACTTCTCGCGTCGATCCAATGCATCGAGCAGAACAGCCATGCGCGAACGCAATTGATGCCATCTCTGTTCCGAGATCGATGACTCGCGAGGGATCTCAGCTTCATCGAGGCCTAGCTCGTCCAAGCCGTCGACCATCCGCGATCGATCGGCCTGCTTCTGAACGACCAAGCGGTACGAGTTTCGCCGCACCACCTGCGTCGCATACGTGCTGAACCGAAAGCCGCGTGCGTAATCAAACTTCTCGACCGCACGGATCAGTGCAAGCATTCCGTCACCCAGCAGATCGTCGAACGTGACGTACGGGTTGACGAACTTCTTCACGATGGAAAAGACCAGCCTCAAGTTCGCTTCGATGATTCGGTCCCGATGCCAATCGGCAAGCGCCAGAAGCAACGCAATCCTATCGAGCTTGTTCGCCGAGGGCTTGCGTGAATCCAAGTTCGATCGACACTGCGACGCCGCATGCAACAAAAAGTTCATTCGCTCAAACAAGCCGGTCTCCTGTTCGGGTGTCAAAAGCCCAGCGGAACACAACCGTTCAAGATGCGTTGGCAATCCCTGCCGCGCGGACTTTGCAATCGGTTCATCACGGACCAACTGCAAGTCTTCAGAGAACAACCGCTCACCTGACAAGGCCTCCCGGAAATCGGGGTTGTCAATGAACGCGAACTCTTTGCCGAGCAACCTCCGCGTTTCCGCCTGCTGCTGCTCGAACGAGGCCTCCTTCCACGACGTGGATGACGGAATTTCCCGCATCGCAGCTTGCAATCCAGGTGCTCGCAACCAAGCGTGTTGGGAGTTTCGCGACACCCGTCGCGATGGGGTGGATTTCCTGACCGGCGTCTTAACTGCTTCGATGATCATGGCGAATCATATTCTCCCGTAGGCTCACGGCCCGTAAACGTTCACTTGAAACGACCAAAACGTTCAAATCGTTCATCCTGTTGTTTTACCGGGGTCGACGACGGAAAGCAACGGCTTCGGCCGTGAATTTCGAAAACAAATTGACGCTTGGACGCTAAATCTCCTCAATTAAACAACTTGCGCGATATGAAAATGAACAAATGGTTGCAATGTTGACGAACAGTGATAATGATCTGTTGAACGATTTTGCCGAAACCGCATCGTTCAAATCGTTCAGACCATGCAAGCCGCAGTCGATCCCACGCGAGTCTCCTCGTGGAACATCGACTGGCTATTTGCAAGGTCCGTTGGAACTGATCGTGGCAAAACAATGTGAAATGCGTTCATCGACGCCCTAGCGCGACAACGTCGCAAGATCAACGGAGAAACGTTGACGCAAGACAACTTCAGGCGCGTTCATTATTGAAATAGGCAGATCCTTTGAAAGAATCCCTTTTCTCACCGAAGCAAGTGGCTGACGCGATGATGGTCAGCGAGTCGTCGGTCAAGCGATGGTGTGATCGTGGTCTGATACCGACGATCAAGACAGCCGGTGGGCACCGACGCATTACTGTTGATTCGCTCTCGCAATTTCTGAGCCGTCAATCGCGAAGTATCTGTTCGCCTGAAGCGCTCGGCCTGGACTGCCGCTTCGAGGATCTGGTGCGGCACGGCGACGAGGGGCAAAGCGAATCCGAAATAACCGCGCCGGATCAACTCGATCAAGACTTCACGCGACACCTTTTGAACGGCGACGAATCGGCGTGCCGCCGGATCATGCATCATTTGTTTCACGAAACTCAGAGCGTCGCCACCATCGCCGACACGCTGGTTGCCGACTCGATGCGACGAATCGGCGACGCATGGGACTGTGGTGGCGCGGATGTTTTTCAAGAAAGGTACGGCTGTGAAATCTGCACGCGTCTGATTAGCGAGCTGATGCGAGACATACCCAAGCCGGCGGCTTCGGCACCCGTAGCGATCGGTTGCTCCGCGGAACACGATTCCTACCAACTGCCGACGAAGCTTGTGGAGTCGGTCCTTCGCCAAGTTGGCTGGAACGCGAAATCGATGGGGAACAACATCCCCTGGGCATCGATTGACGCGGCTGTCAGACGATACGATCCGCAAATGGTCTGGATAAGCATTTCAGTCATCAACGATCGAGACAACTTTGTCGACGACTTCAATCACTTTTCATCGAATCTTCCCGGAAGCGTCGTGTTGATCGTTGGCGGACGCGCCTTGGACGACACGCTTCGTCCGCTGCTTCGTTACACCGCCTATTGCGATAACCTAAGACAGTTCGCGGACTTGGCAACCGCCATGCTGACACGCAACTATCGAGACAAACTGCTGGCCGATCGCGGCACCGCTCGCGACGGCAAGACCGTCCAGCACTAAAGCGACTGCGTCAGTACCCTCGTCCTTCCGACCAAGCATTCTTTTGGTCTTCGGTACCCAACTTTTGGTTCAAATTCCTCCACGCATCCGCCGCATTTTGAAGGGATTCCTCCGGTGAACGGTTCCCGGCAAGTGCGTCGAGCACATGCTGATCCAACGCGGCAAGATACTCTTCCGCGTGCGGAATTCTCAACATTGGATGAGCCACCATGTAGGTCAGTCCGTCAGCGGCAAGGCGATCGTACTGCAAGGCGGCGGCGGTCTGCAAACGGCTTCCCGTTTCCGAATCGATTGGGGACCGAACCGTCGAAATCCACGGGCTCGTCCGCTGCAAGCCGGCATGTCCCTCGTGGACCATCCACATTGCCAGATTGCGTGAAGCACTTGATTGGCGGCATGCCGACGAGATCGCGACAATCAGTCCGTCGCTGTGCAACACTCCCCGCCGAGGCGATCCTTCATCGACGCTCTTCCACGACATCGCAAACACCTCGTCCGCCACGGGGGCTGGGAGGATCTTGATCGACGCGCTGTCACTCTCTTCATCCGTGTTAACCGGCCAGCCGATCGCGAGCTTCAACTCCCCTTCATTCAGCCGACGCCAAATTTGCTTCGCCGTCAACAGTTCGGCTGGGTAATGCTTCCGGTCGGCCACCATCTCACTTAAGGCACGAATGTACGATGGACCCGCGATCTCGGGATCAAACGTTTCAACATCAAACAGCCAGGGGGAACTTGTGTATGCCGCCGCGCGTCGTAGGAACGAAATGGCGGCTTCTCCCTCCGCCAAGGGCTCCGCGGCGGAAGGCTTCGATTGACTCACTTCCGCGGCCAGTTTGGAGAACTGAGCGAACGACAATGGTTGACCCTCGTCGGGCACAGCCACGTCGTCCCGCACCAGGGTCATGGCGACTGGCGACCCCAAGGGTAACCCGACGACGGAGCGTCCCCACCGAACCTGCATCTGTCGAAGCTGGCTGAAGAACTGCTCAAACCCCAGCGCATCGCCGACAACGAATGATTCGGGGAACGCGGCAATTGCTTGCGTCTTCACCGCCTGTCCGATCATCTTTGCGGGCATCACGATCACATCACTTTCCCTTGCGACATCGACCAGGGGCCGTCCGGTCACCGATGTGGCCGTCGCGGGGTGTTCGGAAACCCCTTGCCAGCCCAGTTCGATCTGTTTCGCTAGTGCTTCCTCCGCGTAAACCGCGACACGAATGGGAATCTTGTCCGCGTCGGAACCGACTGGCTCCGTGGGATCGGTGGTTTCGGACCGATGACATCCGGTCGAAAGCAGCATGATCGACAAGGAAAATGAAAGGAGCAATCGCATGATTCAAAGTCTAACAAGAGGAAGGGCAAATGGTGGTCGTCTCCGTCTGCCGTTGGAGACAGATTCATTGAACGTCGTTCCGACCTGCGACAGGGAATTCTTCGCAAACGAAACGGGTCGCAAGCTGGAAGCTAGCGTCCGTACGCATTATATTACCGCACGGTTCATCGGCTGAATGAGGCCAATCACCCACGATTCAAGATCAACGAACACCCAGCGGAGGCGACAGGCATGGCGTATTATTTGGGAATTGACATCGGTACCAGCGGCACCAAGACGTTGTTGATCGATGTTGCCGGAGATGTGCTTGCCGAAGCGGTCGCCGAATATCCGATGCATCAGCCCAAACCGGGTTGGACCGAACAAGATCCCGAAGATTGGTGGCAAGCGACCATCAAGACCGTTCGCGCGGTTGTTCGCAAGGCTAAGGTGAAACCTGCGGACGTCCGGGCGATCGGGCTCAGTGGGCAGATGCACGGCTCCGTCTTTCTCGACGCCAAGAATCAAGTGATTCGTCCCGCTCTGTTGTGGAACGATCAGCGAACCGCTGAGCAATGTGAAGAGATCACCCAGCGAGCCGGTGGGCGCAAGGCATTGATCAAGATGGTCGCCAATCCAGCGTTGACGGGCTTCACCGCTCCGAAAATCTTATGGCTTCGCGCGAACGAAAAGCGAAACTTTGACAAGCTTCGCAAAGTGCTGCTCCCCAAAGACGAAATTCGTCGCAGGCTGACCGGACAATTCGCCGGGGACGTCAGCGACGCCAGCGGCACGCTTTTGCTGGATGTTGTGAAACGCCAGTGGAGCAAGAAACTGCTGACAAAATTGGAACTCGACGCCGATCTGCTGCCGGAAGTCCATGAATCCGAGCAGGTCACCGGACAGCTCACCGCGGAAGCGGCGTCGCTGTTGGGATTGACGACCCAATGCAAGGTCGTTGCCGGGGCGGGGGATTGTGCGGCGGGAGCGATCGGAAACGGGATCGTTCAACAAGGGACGTTGAGTACTTCGATCGGCACGTCGGGCGTCATGTTCGTTCATAGCGATCAACCCGAATACGATGCGCAGGGTCGTCTGCACACCTTCTGCCACGCCGTTCATGGCAAATGGCACATGATGGGCGTGAACCTGACAAGCGGCGGGTCGCTTCAATGGTGGGTCGACAACATCGTTCAAGGGCTCGTCGGTTTCCCCAAAAACAAGCGTTACGACGCGGCAACCGCTGAAGCCTCCGAGGTCCCTCCCGGCAGCAATGGCCTTGTTTTTCTTCCCTACCTGAACGGAGAACGGACGCCGCATGCCGATCCGCTGGCGCGAGGGGCCTTCGTTGGCATGAACTTGACGCATGGACGCGGTCACATGACACGATCGGTTATGGAGGGCGTGGTCTTTGCTCTGCGCGATAGCCTGCAAATCATCAAGTCGCTCAACGTTCCCGTGCGCGAAATTCGCGTCAGCGGTGGCGGGTCGAAGAATCCTCTTTGGAAGCAGATGCAAGCCGATGCCTTTGGGCAAGAGGTCGTAACGATCAACGCCGAACAAGGGCCGGCGTATGGCGTCGCCTTGCTGGCAACGGTTGGCGACGGGGCGTACAAATCGATTGAAGAAGCTTGCAACGCGACGATTCAGGTTAAGGAAAAGACCCCCGCGGACGCTAAAGCAGCGAAGACATATTCGGATTTGTTCCCGGTCTACCAAGAATTGTATGGCAGTCTGAAAACTTCGTTCCAACGGTTGGCCGCGCTTCAAGCTTGAAGCGATGCATCGTCACGTCGCCGAGATCATCCCATGCGGCGGCTGGGTTGCTAGCGTTCGCTTCCTGGGAAATCCCCCTTTTGCACCGCTGATTCGCCATTGGACACGAACCCAATGAGCGTTATACTCCAGGCGGTCTGCGTAGGTTTTGTCGGATAATCGTCCGGCAGAGGCTACATTGTCGGTACCGCCACACCAACGTATACGCTTAGGGTTGGGTTCGTTTGTCGTCGACCATTGGAAGGAAAAAAGACTGTGTTTGTGGCAGTTTCATTGGAAAGCATGCCGGATCTTTCGATCGAAGATGCCGCCGAGATCGCTGACGATCTCGAATTCGCAGCGATCGAAATCGACCTTCACGAGGATGGTGGGCACGTTCGTCCCAGTGAAATCCTCTCGAATTTTGATACCGGATACCACCGCGTTCGCCTATCCCATCGATTGGATATCGCCGCCTTCAGCGTTCAACTGGCATCGACGGGAGCCGAACATTACGAACAGTTCGCGGAGCTTTGCAAGTTCGCCAAGACATGCAAAGTGGTGACCTTGACCGTACCATCGGGTGAGCTTGGCACGCCGTTCAACGAAGAACTGGAACATCTGCAGCGGTTGGTCGACTGCGCCGAAGCGGAAGGATGTCGCGTCGCCGTGCGAACGCAGATCGGTCGGCTCAGCGAAGACCCCGACACTTTGATGGTGTTGTGTGACAATGTCGCCGGTCTGGGCATTACCATGGACCCCAGCGTTTTCATGTGCGGACCGTGCAGCAACAAAAGCCTTGATCGCATCATGAAGTATGTTTTGCACGTCCACCTGCGCGACTCGAAACCCGACGCGTTTCAAGTCAGTGTCGGACAAGGGGAGATCGATTACGCCAAGCTCATCGGCCAGCTAGCTCACGAAAAGTATGACCGCGCATTAAGTGTTCACATGAAGCCGATCGACGGACTCGATCATCGCGTGGAACTTCGCAAGTTGCGTCGCCTGACGGAGTCGTTGTTGTAAGGCGAACAGCCGATCAACAAACGAGATCTTTAACGTAGCTCGATGGTCCCCATCGAGACTCTCGGCGGGAATCACCTTACATTTCGCTCGAATCGAGCGAATCGAGCAGTTCGCCCACAGCCGTATAGAATTCCGGCGTGGGGGGGGCCAAATGACCGAAGTCATCCAGTTCCAGGAAGCGTTTGTTCGGCGAAGGGCAAGCGTCATACAGTAGCTTGCCGGACGTAAACGGCACGATCTCGTCGCTGGGGCCGTGAATCTGCAGCAAAGGGCCGCGATACTTTGCGATCCGCTCGGCTGAAGGATAGCGATTTCTCATCAGCCAGCGAATCGGTGCCCAAGGGTAGATCGATTGCGCGATCTCGACAATCGAATGAAAGGTGCGATCGAGAATCAATCCTTTCGCTCCCAATTCGGATGCCAAATGAACCGCCACTCCGCCGCCAAGGCTGAGCCCCCAAACAATGACTTCGTTTTCGGCAATCGATGCGCGACCAGCCAACCATCGTTGCGCCGCCTCGCCATCTTGCAGCACGCCGATTTCGGTCGGCTTCCCTTTGCTCTTCCCGTACCCACGATAATCGAACACGAAAATCGAAACTTGGTAGGCATCGCGAAGTTCGGAAATCCAGTCTCCCAAGGAAGCGACATGTTGCGCGTTGCCATGGCAGAACAACAACTGACCTCGTGGTTGCGGGTGTTCAAAGTACCAACCGTGCAGCGACGTCCCGTCAGCCGACGTGAAATGGACATCTTCGTACTGAAGATCGTTCCGCTCCCAACTGTCTCTTGTTACCGAAGGGGCGGGATAAACCATCGAGGTTTCAAGCCAGACTAACATCAAAATAAAAAATCCATAGATCGCCATTACGAGCGTGAAGATACGGGTGACCACGCCACGCAACATGCGCGGTCGGGTCGACGCGGGACGCAAATCAGGACTCGCTTCGGATTTTAACTCAGTTTCCATTCAGACCACGCATCGCCGAACGTTATCGGAATTTACGGGACGTATCACGCCACGATCAGTGATGATCGCTGTAATCAAATCGGCCGGCGTGACATCGAACGCGGGATTGTAGACGTCTACATTCTCGGGGACTGTTCGACGACCAAACGGTTCGGCGATTTCGAATGCGCCACGTTCCTCGATCGGAATCGCGTCGCCGCTGTCCAGCGTCAGATCAAAGGTGCTGCACGGCGCAGCCACATAGAAAGGAATGTTGTGGTGTCGCGCCAGCACCGCCAGGCCGTATGTGCCGATCTTGTTCGCGGCATCGCCATTGCCGGCGATTCGATCCGCTCCGACAATCACGGCGTCGACACGTCGTTGCTTCATGATCACGGCGGCCATTGAATCGCAGATGACCGTGACCGGCACGCCGTGTTGCTGTAATTCCCACGCCGTCAGACGAGCACCTTGCAACAGCGGACGTGTTTCGTCCGCGAAAACATGCAGATGCGGATCGACTGCGTGCGCTTCGTAAATGACCGCCAAGGCGGTTCCGTATTCGGAAGTCGCCAGCCCGCCAGCGTTGCAATGGGTCAAGACATTCTTCGCACCGGCGATTAACGGCGCACCATGCTTGCCGATCGCGTGGCACATCGCGCGGTCTTCGTCATGAATCGCGACTGCTTCGCTCAGCAAGGCTTGCAGCAGCGATTCTCGGCTTTCCAGCGACGCATCATTGATCACCGTTCGCATCCGATCGAGCGCCCAAAAAAGATTGACGGCTGTCGGTCGGCTGGTTGCCAGATAATCGGCGGCTCGGGCCGCGTCCGCTCTTGCTTGATCAAGTGACCCATTGGTTGTCTCGCTTGCGCCGATGCAAACTCCGTACGCCGCGGCGATTCCAATGGCCGGAGCCCCTCGAACACGCAATCGTTTGATGGCCAACCATACTTGTTCAACGGATCGGCAATCGATCCGCTTCAATTCCGTGGGCAATTGAGTTTGATCGATCAATTGCAGGTAACCTGAGATGTCTCCCCGCCATGCGAGCGTTTCAGTCCTGTCAGCTTTCATTGTTCACTTGTTGTTGGGTAACGTAGCGCGGTGTTCTCCACCGAGACACTCGGCGCGATTCACTCGGCGCGATTTTTCAGGCTACTTAGGCGTGCGTGGTCTGGAATGAAGCGAAGCACCACTTTTTCGGCCGCGCGACGTACAATTCGTCGACCGTTGCGTCGCGCCGTCGGCTCATTTCTGATAAATCGGCAGGTAGTGGTACTTCACCGAAAGGGTCAACATCGACATGGCCGTCGAATAAACGTGACCGATCCGCTGCTCCTCACCTTGTTCGGCAAGCCACGAACCATCGTCGCGTTGCTTGGGCAGAAGAACCTGAGCGACCTGCCCTTCGGCTTCCTTGGCGTACTTGCCACCTCGCTGATACATCCCCTGAGCATAGTAATACGTGCCGTAATGAAAGAACCGCTCGTTCGCCTTCGGCGGATGTTCCATCAACCATTCGGCAGCCCCCGCGACCAATGGAGATTCATATTGGCCGCACACCTGCATTGCCAACAGCCCGGCGGCCGTCATGGTGTACGTCGGATGTCGCTGGCCCGGCGTGTAACTGAATCCCGCGGGCTTGTCATTGTCCGGCAGGCCATTGCGATCCAGGCTGGCGGTATACGATCGCTTCAAATACTCAATCGCTTCGTCGATCGCGCTGCTGGGGACTTGAAGGCCGTCATTCTTCGCCGATCGCAACGCCATTAATTGCCAGACCGAGACCGAAAGATCGGCGTCGTTGGAGGTGGGAGTATAGCGCCAGCCCCCTTTATTGTTTTGATCTTTCCGTTGTTGCTGCGAGACCAAAATCAGATCGATCGCTTTCTGGCATTGGTCATGAATTTTCTGATCTTGCTCCTGGTCGACGCCCATGCCGAGCATTTCGGTCAACATCAAGGTGGTGATCCCGTGGCCATACATCCGCGAACCGTCATGGCGGCCGAAATATCCTTCATCGTCTTGTTGGCCGTCCTTTAATACGAAGCTCAACGCTTTGGAAGCCGCTTCGCCCGCCGGAGTCGGATCGCCCGGAAGGTGCCCGACGGATGCAAACGCCATGATCGACAAACTGGTCATCGTCACATCGTGGCTGCGATCCGTGATCGCCCCATCGTCACGCTGCTTGCTGATCAGAAAGCCAACCGCCTTGTCGACCGCGCGGTCAATTTCATCACGCTCAAACGCGGTTTCGTCCGCCGTCACGGGGATTACGCACCCGACAACAAGCATCAGAAGGAACATCAGACGAAAGGCGATCATCAAATCGATACGTCGGGCAGGCGGAACAAACATCGGACCCTTTAATTCAGAACGTTTTTCGCGTCGGCAAGGCTGCTGTCATGACGCAGCGTGTAGCTTTCCCCGTCGCTTTCAAAGACCGCATAGCGATCGGTCACTTCCGTTATGGTACCTTCAATCGTTCCGACTTTAAACGTGTCACCGGGTTTCAACTTCAAAAGCTTGTTCTGCGTGCGGACATTGATCCAAGCATTCCATTGTCCACGACTTTGCACCAATCCGGTAAGCACGGCCTGCTGCGATTCATCAAAGGGGGGCGGACCTTCGACCGGAGCCGGCTTAGGGGGCGGGTCACCGACCTTGAGTACTAACGTTTCTCGCACCTCGCGACTGGGCATTCCATCATCCCAAGCGCGGACGACGAACTCGTACTCTCCTTTCTCCTTCGGGCGTCCGATCAGTTCGCCGCTGTTGAACTGAAGGCCCGGTGGCAGTTCGCCAACGACCTCATACTCGACACGATTTCCCTCGTCGGGGTCGCTGAACCTCAATCGCGCCGCGAAATCGGTATCGATTGACGCCGTGATCGATTTGTCACCCGCATATCGCGGCGGACGATTGGCTGGCGAAAACATATTACGATTGATGACCGACCGCACCAGTTCTTCTTTGACCTCAGCCAAGCGAGGATCACTTTCCGAGGGGGCCGGTTGATCGGTCGCGGCATCGTTCAGCGCGATCGCCTCGACGTCAATGTTCATCAGCAAACCGTTCTTGCCGGGAGCCGGACGCAGCAACAGCTTCTTCGCGCGTTGCAAGTAGTTCTTTTCGTGGAACGCCGCCAGAAATTCACTGATGCGTTGAATGTTGCCGATCCCCGAAATTCGAAACGTGTATATCCGATAAAGTTTGTTGGAGCCTTGTTCGCCGACATAATCGACCGCTCGGTTCTCCAAACCCGAAGCGCCAACAAGCTTTTCCAACCATTCCTTATACTGTGCCTGAGCGCGTTGCGGATCGCTGGGAAGGGAACGACGGCGATACTCCATAATCCGCGATTCGGCTTGCAGACCGGCGAACTCTTCTTCTTGCTGATTGGCGAGTTTGTCCTCCAGATTACGAAGCTTTGTCTTACGGACCTCCAACCCGTTCCGGAAACTGCTGAGGCCGAGTTGCAATCCGACGACCAACAACAGTCCGCCGACCAGCAATGCAAGGATTTTCTCTCGTTGATTCATGGTTTCGGCCTCCTATTCGCCTTGCTCGAGCGAGACGTTTGCTTCGGTCGGCAGTCGTTGTTGACGAATGCTCGCAGCGGGAATTTTTACGGTGTCGGAAAATGCGTATTTGAAATCGTTCTCCTGCGTGTTGCTCTTCACCCCGTCTCCCGTCACCGCATGATCGTTGTCTCGCAATTCACCCTCGGTCTGCAGCACGACCGCCGGTTCCGCCGCGACACCATTGATATCGATCGTCGCCCCGCCGCGTGGGTTCGCGGTGACGGATAACTGATTGATGCGCAAGCGTTCGGCATCGGCAAGGTTTTCGCTCAAGTATGCCAATTCGCCGAGCAAGAAGACGTCTCCATCAAGGAACTCGTCGATCCTGGCCAAATTCGCCTTGCTTGTTTGCGCGGCGTCGACCGCACCTTTCAAATCGTTGCTCGCCTTGAGAACGCTATCGTACTTGGCATCCAAAGTGCTGAGCTGGCTCCAACCGAAGTAGCCGAGCAACAAGACCAAAGCCGCAGCCAAGCCGCCGTACAACGCGTAGCGATTCCGATGGCTTTTCGGTTCGGGACGTTGGCGAGGATTCAAGAAATCGATTAACCCTTGGCCACCGAGAACATCCCCTTCCAGCAAGCCTAACAAAGGTGCAAACCGGCCCACATGCTGAGGCAGCGATTCCTTCAGTTCCGGCTGTGTTTCCACCAATTCGAACGGATTGACTGCTTCGGCGGCGATCCCCAGTTCGTCGGACAACGCCCGAATCAAATCGTCATGCACTTCCTGACGTCCCCACACGATAATCTTTCGCTGGCCGGCGTCGGTGCCATCGCGACGCACAGCCATCAAGCTGCGTCGCACTTCGCTGACAATCGTCCGTTGTCGAGCTTCCTCCGCCAAAGGAACTCTGACGCTTCGTAGGAACGAAGGAGTCGCGCCTCGCATGACGACCAGATCGATCTCGTCGATCAACGTATCAATCAGAATCGTCTCGATGGCATCGCTCGGCTTTGCCAATTGATAGAGCGCCGCGGCCGCGGTCGGACGCAACACAATCCGCTGGACTTGCAGATCCGAGGCCTGACAGATTCTGCGAATTCCGTCGACGTGTTCGGGGGCGAGCGCGGCTGCGGCCACCTCAACTCCCGTCGCACTGCGGCCAATCGGCAAGAAGTCGATCGCGGCTCGTTCCCCCGCCGCGGCGAATTGCCGAACCGCTTGAAAGCGGACGACGTCGGGAAGTTCGTCGTCTGGAATCACCGGCAAGTTCAATTGCCGAAGCTCAGCGCGTCCGCGTCCGATGGCGATCAAGGTCGGCAGCTTCAGCAACCCGTTGGCCGCAAGCGAGTCTTTCAGCTTCATCCCGATCGCATCGGGTTTCTCACCGGCGATATCGATCGTGAGAACATCGGTCACCATAAAACGATTCCCTCGGGGCCTGGCGGCCACGACGCGAATCTGGTTGTCGTCCCATTCGATTGCTAACTGCTTTGCCATCTTTAATTACTTCGTTGCGGAATTCTGAGAATCAATCCGAAATCAGTGGGCCGAACGCGCTAGCGTCGGGTTTGCGATCACCAATCGCCCCACATTGCAAGGCCCGCGGCTATCGCCGTCGGCTCACAAACGAAAATGTTTTCCACGCTCTGGCGAGCGCGGTTCCTATTTTTGGGTAGGCCCCGCAACGTTATACCGTGCGTAGTCCGAAATGATGCCTTCACGTTAGATGAAGCGAATCACCTCATTTCTGACCACGCAACGTTAGTACGCGGCATCCAGCGTTCCCCGGACTCCCAATGTCCCCACATCAAATCCACGTCCGAGATGACTGAGGCTTCGCCAGAAAACAATATCAGGATTGATGGTCGTCGCGTCGATTACAACCTCGATGCGAGCCGACTGATTTGATCCCTCGAAATAACCGACAATCTGCGCTCGGTAGACATCGCCTCCCGAAGTGACCAAGGGCATCAGGTTCCGCATCTGTTCAAGGCTCACAAGTCCTTCGACCAGCGGCCAGGTCTCGAAGCGACGGTTTTCACTGTCACTTTGATCGCCACGCGCATCGACGATCGCCAACGCCGTTTCTTCGTCCAAAATCGGCAATCCGAAGATCAGTTCAGCCGGACACTCATTCAGATTAATCCGTCCTGGCATCGAATCGTAGTCTTTTGATGTCAACAATCCCATTAAATGCGGCATGTAGATCGCCATGGCGATCTGATCGCTAGCAAACGGAGATGCGTAGGTCGTCGCCTCGTCTCCCTCGCCCACGACGACGGTCGCGCCAATGAAGTCCAATAATTGCGTAACCTCAACCTTTGCTTCGGAAAGATCCATCTGTTCCAGGACGCTGGCTTTCCACGGCTTCGTTTGTGCAAGCTGTGATAAGGAATCGTCCGACTCCTGCGTGCTTGGGGCCGCCTTCTGCCCTGCGATCCGATACGCGACGATGAAACTCGCCCAATCGTCGCTTTCCAGACATCCGTTAGGATCGGTGTAAAGTTGCTCAAGTCCTCGCCGTTGACATTCACTCGCGGCTCGCCATCGGCGGTCTTGCTGCTCTCCCTGACTGTAAACGGTAAGAAACGTCGCATTCAGCCCAACGATGCGGTTGACTGCTCTCCCGTCACAGCAAACTGTTCCACCGGGTCGATAATTCCGTTTCGATTCGTATCGGCACCGAAAAGCAGTTCCGGCGTCACAACACGAACCAGCAGCAACTCTTCGACACTGTCAATCGCTCCGTTGCGTGGGTTGTAGGGCGTGGGCAACGAATTGTAATAATCGTACTCCGCTCCGAAGTCGCGCTGCTCGTCATCTTCGTCCAGCCAATCCAAGATCGCATCGGCGACATCTTCGGTCATATTCGGCAAACCCATCAACAGGTCGCGGGCGATGCTGTCGCTGATCATCGCTTGATCGGTATCGGCCAGTCCCAGGTCGGCGGCCGCCTGCAACGCTTCGTCACCAATCGAATAATTCTCCTCGATGACCGTCAACGTATTCACGTTCAAGCGAGCCGATTCATTCTGCAATCCATACCGCACCCCGGCGAACTGTCCCAACGCGTCGATTGCCGGCGCGATGATCGTGAAGTTTCCACGCCGTTGCGGATCGAGATCGGGGACGACATTGATCGCCTGAAACATCGCCGGATTATCGTTCACGCCTCCTTGATCATCGCGCGCGTTCGGGGTTTGCGAGAGCATCAAACGTGCGAACTCGGTTCCCGATTCAACCAGCATATCGGCTTGCGTTTTGCGACCGGCCAACATTGTCGATTCATCGTAGGCCAACATCAAATCGGTGAACGAATAGGCGGCCATGGTGCAGACCGCGATCACCACCAACGCCATCACCAGAAAGATGCCTCGGCGATCACGAGACTTCAAGCCCGAAGACGCTCGATTGACTCGACCTTGTTGATATCGCCGTTCTGTTCGCATCATCATTCCCCCCATCGGATCGCTAAAGTCCCGCAGCCGATAGGTCGTCTTCAGCCGTCTCATCGGGCGAAACCACCGTCGCCATCGGCAAACGGACCATCAAGTCATACACATCGGCCGACGCGTTCGAATTCAACGCGGTCGCCAAACCGAGGTCAGCGCCGGCGACAGGTTCGGCATCAACACCCTCCTTCCTGAGGCTAAGACGAATCTGCACGGCCATCGGAAGCATCTTGTTCTCATCGGAGTTCCACTCGAACAACCATTGTGTTCCGTCGAAGTATGCAAACTCGATTTGCAGAACCTCCGGCGCAATCAGATCGCCGGTTTGATTGAGCCGATTGATGTCCCCCGATTCGGAGGCATAACGCGTCAATTCGCGTGAAAGCGAACGTCGCACCAAGCCCCCTTTCGTTTCAAAGTTTGCCTGCGATCCCTCCGCGATCCGTTGCACATTGTCCCCCACGCCCGTCAATCCAGCTTGCTGAACGAAATAGGCGACCGTCTTCACGTCGCTTGGCAAATCCTCGATCCCGACATCGGTCGGATTGGTCAGCATCGGCAAGTATTCCTCCAGTCGCGGCAAGCGACTGACGTCGAACTGAATCTGAAACTGATTGCCAATCAATCCGGGACGCTCCGTCGACGCCAGCGAATCGGAAATCGCGGTCGCCTCCATGGTCGCGTCCCCTTCTTCCTCGACAACGACCGAATCGTCCGTCGAATCGCCTGCGGATGAAGAACTCGCACCGGTCGCGGCTCCCGTTGCCGAGGATGCTAAGACCTCGGCGAGCGCGCCGGCATCGAATTCCTGAGGATAGACACACGCTTGTAGGTCTTCGGCGATCATTCGCAAGATCGATCTGGCGAGCTGTGTCCGCCGAGCTTCGGAATCGCGAACATTTAACTGCTGCGCATAGAACTGAATCGCAAACCCGATCATCGCCATCAAGACCACGCTCAGCCCCAAGGCGACTAAGACCTCGAATAACGTGAAGCCGCGCCGCGAAAGTCTTCTCGTCAGTCGATCGTTCATGATCCTTCCTCCGCCGCAGCCGCGTCGGCTGTCAATTCGTCGGATTCAGCCGCGGCTTCGTCCTCCAAACCTTGAAGGTCCAATGCAGGATCGACGATCCACCGCGTCAACGTGTACTGCACTGGGGTCACGGAAGCGTCGACGTTTGCGGTCTGTACCGTCACCGTCACCGCGACCATTCCTGGAACGGGAGCCGGCATTGTGACAACCGAATATTCCCACTGGCGCAACGTGTCATTGGATTGAAGACTGACCTGCGCGATCGGTTGCGGACCAGCAGGATTCAACATGATTTCCGCCATCTTGGATTGACACATGATTTGAGCGTACGCCAAGTCTCGCGATTCGATCGCCGCTTTCGCCCCCAGCGTTACGATGTTGCCAAGGGCAGCGATTGCGATTCCGAAGATCGCCAGCGCGAGAATGATCTCAAACAACGAGAATCCGGAATTCCGACGGCGTGGCAATGCTTCAGGTTTCATCGCTCGTAACCTCCGAAACCATTGCCTCACCTGTCAGGCCTCGCAATTGAACTCGAACGACACTGCCGTTCTCGGATTTCACGCGGACGACCGCCGTGCTGGTTGTCCCGTCGGCATAGAACAGAATTGGTTGAGACCAACCCTCTTCGGAAACCAACGCGGCCTGCTGCTCAATGAACATCGCCCGCTGCGAGGACTCAACGCGTTCGTCTGCGAAACGGATCCCCTCGGGAAGTTCCTGCACTTGGGCAACGGTCGGTTCGGGAGGCGTGTAGATCGCTCCGCCAGCCTGCGTCCCCGCCATTCCCGGCAACGTTTTGCCAAGCATGTCCGCAGCTTCGGTCATATCGGAAGCATCGTTCCACGGCTGAACGGTGTAGCGATTCGTTCCAATCTCGCAACGAAACATCTGCGTCCGACCGGACCGCATCGCGGTCAATCGCGTCTGAGCCAAGACGATCCGAATCTCGTCCCCCGCCCGCTTGATGCGTCCATCGGCAAGCAAGACGCCCACTGCGGGAACGGCCATCGCCGCCAAAGCCGCCGCCAACGCCAAAACCAGCAACAGTTCCAGCAACGTAAACGCCGCAGTCGACGTTGCCGGACGCCGACACTTTCTCGGTAACGGTTGCCATGTTCGATCGATCATTGATGGGCAACCTATCCCTATCATTCAACCTTAAAGAGAAGAGACGGACTCGAGACCGCGATGCTACACCGTGCCGCTGGTTACGACGACATCGTCTTCGGAACCTTCCTGGCCATCAGCACCGGCGCTCTTCAATTCAAAACCGGTTCCACCGGGAGCATACTTGTATTCGTTTCCCCACGGATCAACGGGGATCGGCTCGTCGAAATAAGGCCCCTGCCAACGGCTCGGGTCGGGGATATCGTTCGGCTTCTCTCGAAGCGATTCAAGACTCTTGGGGAGCGTGCCGACCTGCAATCGATACAATTGGATACCCTTTTTTATCAGGTTCAATTGCGTTCGGGCGGCGTCATCCTGTGCTCCTTTCTGGATACCGACGAAGTTCACCGTCACAATGCCACCGATGACCACCAAGATGATCAATACCAACAATACTTCCAATAACGTAAACGCTTTGCGATCGCGTGTTCGCTGACGACGCATCTGCTAAACTCCCTTATCCTTAAATTATTTTCTTTAATCGTCACGTGGTCAGAAATGAGGTAATTCGCTTCATTTAAAGTGAAGGCATCATTTCGGACCACGCACGGTGTAATGTTCTAAGCGTGAAATCGTGATTTGTCCACGTATTCCATTCTATTCAACCCCAGCCCGTGATCATAGTTCCGCCGACGGGATCGCATCTCGGGTGAGCATCCAACGCAAATTGCCCGCTGGTTGTATCAATTGAGACGGATACCGAGTCGGGTCGTGGTGGGCTCCCCAAACGTTCTGGAGAGCTTCCCGTTTGTTGGCCCCGCCAATCAAAAACCAGACATTTTTCGCCGTATTGATCGCCGGAGCGGTTAATGTCAGGCGAAAAGTGTCGAACTTCGCAACCCAATTTTCCACGAATAAACGCTCTGTCTGCTCGATGGCGTCTGTTTGAGGGAACAATGACGCGGTATGGGCATCGTCTCCCATGCCGAGCAAAACAAGATCCCAAGCCGTTTGATCGGACGCAAATTCCGATCGCAGTGTTTTTTCATAAGCTTCAGCGGTTAACGCCGGCTCCGCTGGATCGATCGGTACGCGATGGACGTTCGCAGCGGGAATGGGAACGTGGTCAAGCAGCGCTTCGCAAACCATCTTGAAGTTACTTTGCGGATCGTTCGGCAAGACATTTCGTTCATCCCCCCAAAACAGATGGATGCTGTCCCACTGAAAAGCATCGGCATGTCGCGCCATCAATTCATACAGCAGCTTCGGCGTCGACCCGCCGGCAAGTGCGATTCTGCAGACCCCATTGGCTTCGATTGCCGCGTGGCACAAGGGGATCAAGTCGTCGCACGCCTTGCGGCTGATCGCGGCAATATCGTCGAAGGCTTCTAAAACGCCTCGGTGCGGTTTCATCATCGGTCAGGAAACTCGTTCGTTAAAGGAAAGTTCGGTCGTGCGTGGTCTAGAAAGTTGGCTTCGTTCTTATATCAATGACGAACGCGGCTTTGATGTTATACCGTGCATGGTCCGAAATGATGCCTTTGCGTTAAATGAAGCGAATCACACCTCATTGCTAACCACGCGACGCATATTTCCTGAAGCTTGCAGATGTGATTCGACAGCAAGCGGCAGGATGTCCAGGTTGTAACCCCCTTCCAGCAAACTGATAGGCGTCCCTGACAATACGTGTCGGCCAGTTCGGCGAGTATGCGGGTCATACGCGTGAAGTGTTCAACCTCCAGCCCCAGTGATCCGATCGGATCAAGCCGGTGCGCGTCGAAGCCGGCAGCTTTGATCAGAATCAGTTGTGGGCGGGCGCGGCGACAAGTGAGCGACGGAGGATTCAAATGCATCGACGATCTCGTCCGCTGGCGGTCCAGATTCGATCCGGTTCGTTGTGTGTCGTGCCCAGCCCGCGTCCGTCCCGATCTCCTCCTTCAGACCGCTGCCGGGATAAAAAGGCCAGCGATGCATGCTGTAAAAATGAACGACGGGACTGGTCCAAAAGATATCTTGGGTCCCATTGCCATGATGAACATCGAAATCGACGATCAAGATGCGATCGAGCCCGTACGCGATGATCGCATGATGGGCGGCAATGGCGACATTGTTCAGGAAGCAAAAACCCATGGGAGCATCATGCAATGCATGGTGGCCGGGGGGGCGTATCAAACAAGCTGCTCGATTGTCATCCCCTTCAAGAACCGCTTGAACCGCATCGACGGCGGCTCCGGCAGCCAGCATCGCCACGTCCAAGGTCTTGCGACTGGCAATCGTATCGGCTTCGACATGTCCTCCCCCATCGTCGACAATCTTACGAATTCGTTCGACGTATTCGGGATCATGAATACGAGTGACCTGTTCAATTTGGGCCGGGTGCCAATTACGCAGAACACACGATTGAATCAGGTCGGAGGCTCGCAGGTGAGCATTGATCCGGAGAATCCTTTCGGGACACTCGGGATGTCGACCCGTTTGGTGTTCGGCGAAGCGGTCATCCATATAAAGCAGCATGTCAAAGGCTCACGTCAAAGTCAGCGTTGGTCGCACCTTGCCGGGAGGAAATGAAGTGATTCGCTTTACACGATGCGAATGTGTCATTTCGGACCCGGCACGGTATATTCCGTGCGTGGTCACCTCATTTCTGACCACGCAACGTATAAAATACAGGGAACGGCATTCCCGTACCGCGCATCAACCCGAAAGTCCTGTTCATTATGACCGAAGTCCAATTCTTGGGGCCTTACAAAAGCCTGAACAAGCTGGGACAGGGGGGCATGGGGGCGGTCTACGCGGGCGAACACACGAAGTCGGGGGAGAAGGTCGCGATCAAGGTGATTGCCTCTCAAATTGCGGACAAGCCGCGTTTTCGCAGACGCTTCGCCAACGAAATCGAAACGCTCAAGAAACTGAAGCATCCTAATATCGTCTGCTTAGTCGGTTATGGCGAGGAGCAGGGGCACTTATTTTACTCGATGGAGTTGATCGAAGGCCCCAGCTTGCAACAGCACATTCGCGCGGTCAAACGAATGCCTTGGCGAGAGGCGGTGCAATTCGGGATCGATATTTGCGCCGCCTTAAAACATGCGCATGACTTCGGCGTCATCCATCGCGATCTTAAGCCGGCCAACTTGCTGATCACGCCGCAACATGTACTCAAACTGACCGACTTCGGAATCGTCAAGCTCTGGTCGGGGGACGAAATGACAGCCGCCGGCGCGATGTTGGGAACCGCCGATTACATGGCTCCCGAACAAGCAGGGGATGGCTCGATCACCCAACGTACCGACCTCTACGCTTTGGGCAACGTGTTGTATGCATGCTTGGCTGGTCGCCCGCCATTCGCCGGAAAGGACTTGACTCAGGTGATCACCGCGCTTCATCGCGATCCCCCGCCACCGCTTGATCTCATCTTGCCCGACTTGCCCGAAGACTTGGTCGCGCTGATCCATCAAATGTTGGAGAAGTCACCTCAGGATCGACCTCCGACGGCGTTGGCGATCAGCAATCGATTGAAAGCGATCCTAACGGATCCGAAATACCGCCTGTCGCCGCCGGATGAAAAAGGGAAACCGACCGTGGAGGCGACCGTGGTGGGAACGTCGGCCGATGGAACCAATTCCTTTGATATCGACCTGGGTGAAGCCAACGGGCCGCAAGGACGCACCTCGGGAACGCTTCCGACCGATCAACGCCGAACGCTCAGCGCCACGAGTATCCCAGCCGCCGCCGCTTCGCCAACGGGCAAGCCCTTCAATCTTGATGAAACCATCGACTCGGTCGTGCAAGAGTTTCGGGAGACGCCCACTGTCGCCCCGCAAACGCATTTCCGAACCGTCGATCAGGAAGAAAGGAATCGCGCGTTCGCATCCAGCACGCCCGACGACGATGCATCGCGATCCCGCGAGAATGTCATTTCCATCGCGTTGTTGATTGTCGTTCTGATCGCGATGATCGGTGGCGCGGCATGGTTGATGCGCGCCCCGACGGCCGACTCGCTTTACAACACGATTGCCCAAGCTCAAGACTTCGGTGAAGCGGAGCAAGCGGCCGGGGCCGTCAAGCAATTCTTGGCTCTCTACCCGGAAGATCCTCGGGCCGACGAAGTCTCGGCGCTCGCCGATCAAATCGATTCGGATCGGGTGTTCCGTCGATTGCGCGTGCGAGCCCGATTCAAAGGAGGGATCGAGCAACTCGACCCGGCGGAGCAGTCGTTTGTGGAGGCGATGATGTTGCGGGAGGAGAACCCGACGCAAGCGCGTCAGATGATGGAGAATTGGTTGATCGTTTACGGCCACGCTGATCGCGAACACCGAACGGCGCAGCGATTGTTGCCGATTGTGCGGCAGGAGGTCCAGCCTCTGAAGCAGATCAACAATCGACAAGCGAACGAACAAGCGGTGCAACTGAAGCAGTGGGTCGATGAATCGCTTCGGCGGATCGATGAGCAACAGCATCGCCAGTTCCTGCAAAGCGTCATCGATCTTTATGAAGGAAAGGCTTGGGCGGCCGAAGTCATTCAAGAAGTCAACGCGATGTTGACCGAAACATGATGCTTTGCAATCGTTCAATGTCGGCAATGGCGGATTCATCGGCCTGTCGCTTGTAGGATCGCAGCAGCGAAGGTTCCGTGAACCAACGCGACGGCCACTCGATCCCGGCGGATTCCGCCCATTGATTCAGCAATTCCCGATCGCGACGATCGATCCCATGCAGCCGACACAGCGAAACAAGCAGCTTGTCATGCGAATGGTATTTTTTTCGTGGCCGCGTGTTCCACCAGTAACAGAATGCGACGACCCCAGCCGCCAAGACAACTCCCGACACAAACCAAGCGAGCGTTGCCGGATCGTACGACTCCCGACGAGAATCGCGGAAATACTTCGACATGTCGCTGATCCGCGATCCCGACGCGACGACGGTCAAGAAAACAACAGACTGCATCATCGATTCCTTACTGAACCTGTAATAACATCGGGGCATGGCTGTTGGCCGCGTCCCGAATCGGGCCGGGCGGTAATTGCCGCAGTTCGTCCAGCCACGTTCTCGCCGCGTTACCCCGAGCGTGGCGCAGCGACGCGGCGATTTTGACTTTCACTTCCAGATGATTGTCTTCAAACGCATCGCGTAATCGATCCAGAATCGCATCGATTAACTGCAATGCGGCGGCAACATCGACGGCTTGCTTCCGTCTTTCAATCAGCGGATGTTTCAAGGTGTCGATGACGTATTGCTCCGGTTGTGAATCGACCAACCGCAGCACCGAGGCGATTTCGACGACATCATCAAACCCGAAAGCCCCGTTCTGATCCAGAAAGCCTTTAAGCGTCAAGTGCGTCAAAGAAATCAAGTTCGATGATCGCACATGCTCGCAGGGAAAGTCGAGCAACTGAATCTGACGCCACAACAGTGATCTCGAGATGTGTTCGTAGTCCGCGCCTTGATCGAGCAATTGAGCCAGTCGAACGGCTTCCGGATAGACCAGCGCGAAGGGGAGCGGCCCCATGCCGCGCAGAATCGATGCCGAGGCTCGAACCGGCGAGGCATCGCCCGATTCAATGAATTCGATCGCCAGGCGTCTGACCCGGTCGAAAGCGGACTCCAGCCGATACAAGATCTGTATCAACGCGGCACGGGCGTCCGCCTCCAGCGGAAGGCGTTCGTCGTGCTTGGGACTGAAGACGGCCGGACGTTCCAGACTCTTGATGTTTCGCAATGTCTTCATTCCCGGAACCGGTCCGACATGCCGCAACAGGGCGTCACGAAACGCTAGGTCCTCGCGTTCTGAAAGAATATCGCGAATGACTGCGGGGATCTTGGCTTTGTGAATCCAACCCGCCAACAGATCAATAACGCTCGGGTTCGTCGAATGTCGCAAGTGGTCGCACAATACCGATCGATGGGGACTGTCGACTTCGAGCATCGACTGCAGAACCGTATCGCTGCAAACAGCAACACTCAGAAAAGCGTCGACAAGCTCGTCACAACGATGAAATTGAAGCGATTCAACGGACACCGCCAGACGCTGCAGAACCGGTTTGCGAAGCGTCGGACGATCAACGCCCCGACGAGCGAAACTTCCCAGCGAAGCTGTCAACGCGATGACGGTTCGCAAGGCTTCTTGCCTCGCCGATCGGTTGGGGGCTGATTCGGTGTGCCGAACCAAGTCCGGCAGCGCGTCATAAATGTTCAACGCTTCGATGACTTGATTCGCTTGTCGCCACAATGGATGCTTCAGGTCTTTGACGGCGTCGGCCACATACTTCATAAACCCGCTGCTCCCCTCCGCGGCAAGCTGCTGAGTCAATGTGGACAAACTCTCCCAGGCGCGCAAGATCTGATCGAAGGCCGCCGATGAGTCGCGGCGCAGCATCGCCTTCATCGCCAGAATCTTTTCTCGACTTCCAGCCTCCAGCAATGATTGCTGCAGAATGTCTTCCGACGCTTCATTTGGCGAAGTGGCGAGCCAGTCGTAGGTTTTCTCCAGTGCGGTCTTCATAACATCACGTTCTTTGTTCGTTATCCTCGATTCCTACCACTGTTATCGCTTCGCGAACCGTTCAAATTTACCCATTCGTTTGCGTTCATAACGACCGGAAAAATCGCCCTGATCGTTAGCCTAAGCTCCTTGGAATAGGTCATTGAATAAGATCGAATCAGCGGAAGCGCTCTCGATAGCGCCCGGTTCTTCGGAACTGCGAGCTAACGCTCGACGGCGGATTTAAGCGAAAGAGTTATGTCGAGGTACACTTGCGAGACAAGCACGATGGCTACCTCAGCAAACCGATTGACAAGCAATCCATGCTAACGAAGCTCGCGGGCTTCTTGCGGTCGATCTAATACTTCGCTGCGGTTGAATTGCAGAGACACTCCCGCGTGACAGGGTGTTCACTCAAGAGGCGGGGTGCTAAGTCAGACGTTTCAAAAAGACTTCTTGCATAAATTCTTTGGCAATCTGAAGTGGGTCAGCGTTAAGGTCGTAGCATCCACTGCCTTTTTCAAGATCAAGCCGCCTGCGAGCAGCCTGATCCCTGACGACCAAAATTTCACGGATAGTGACTGGGCAGTTGTCGATTTCGTCAAGTCGTACTGCTCGTCCGTCCTCACGTTGCTCGCTGATCAAGAGGCTGGTCCCTGGTCCGATCTCTTCGATATCCCTATCAATATCGTTGAACCAGTGCCTGCCAAAAAAGAAGCAGTATTGAAGACGATTTTGGCCCTGTCGGAAATTGACCCAAAAGTACCAGGGCTTTCCCGCACTTCCACCAGACCGAAGCGTCTCCCAAGTTGCTTGATCAATAATATCGAACGAACTCACCTGTACTTCGACGTTTCCGTCGGAGGCATTGGTGATTTGAGTCGCACAGCGTTCAAAACCATCTTTCACTTGTTCCATCTGACGAACCCACCGCAAGTATTCGAGTTGACGTTTTTCATCCACCCGTGCGTTCGTCTCGCCAACAATGTCTGCCGCCCAGTCTTTCAGTTCGTCGAATTCCCGTTGTGCATTGACATAAATCTGCAGCGTTCGACTCAAAGACCGCGTTACGAGCTGAACTAGCGGATTGAAGTTCCCATCGTCTGCGGACATTAATGCAGAATAGTACTCAGAGCGTTCCTCTTGCCGAATCACGGCCGCGGTGAGTTTGTTGCCAAACAAAACGAGATCCTGCCACAGCCTTGCCATCCTCCCATTGCCATCCATGAACGGATGCAATCGCGCAATACCCCAGTGAGTCCAACTCGCCAATGAGATCGGTTCAGCGTCGACCGAATCCCCCAGTTGCTTCAGGAATTGTTCCAATAGCACATCCAGCCTTTCAGGACGCGGTGGCTGGTACTTGGTACCTGTGATTATCACACGCTCGCTACGAATTTGCCCAACACCCATTTCAAGTACGTCGGTCATCAGGGTCTCATGAACGTACTTCAGTTGATTGATGGCCGACCAAGAATCTCTTTTGTCAACGATTGCCTGAACCTGCTCGATCGCCCGGCCAAGATTCAACGCTTCGGTTGCTTCGCGTTTTCGACTTACATCGACGATGCATCCCGCCGCCAAAATGCTCTTGGTTTCCCGCAACGTCAGAGTGTTTCCCTCAATCGCATTGCTGTTGTAAACCTGCTGGCCAAGCAGTTCCTTTTGGATTCCCGCGATGACATCCCCGGGCAGCGGTCTTCGCTCGTTCACTTGCTTCGCGAGGGAGTTGGCATCTTCGATTAACTCCAACGTGACATCATTGAGGGAAATTTCCGCGAGGCGAGGCATGTTCATAGTTCTTGCCCTGAGCATGAATGTACGAGGCGTGACGGATGTCGGCAGCAGCCCAGGCCAATACGGGGTGTGCGGTACTTGGCATCACGGGATCAATGATTGACGAAGCTAGCGTAATGGAGGTTGTTAGACCTACCGGTTTGGGATGTTTAATTGATGGTTAATGCAAGCTCTAAGCTATCCGCATTTCAAAACGATCGGAGGCTTTAAATTTGGAGGTAATGAACGGTCAGTCACCAGTAGTCATTTCGCAGCGTCTGAGACGGGGCTTGCGAAGCTCCCTCCAAGTGGTAGCCAAGCTTTCGCAGCAGATGAAGGACGCCGATGATGATCCAACCCATTAACTCATGTCCAAGCAGGAATCCCATGAGAATTTGTCCACCATCGGGGCCTAATGGACCAAGAAAGATGACCAATAGGCCAACCTCTCCCAACGTCACCAGGAAGCAGCCAATCGACCACAAAGCCGTGTACTGAACAAGTTTATCCACTGGGCACGCAAGCGCGACCCAGATGGAAGGAAACTTCAGAAGCAAGCTTGCGATGGCGTACAGTGACAAGATGACAAACGCATGGCGTTGATCCAAGCCGCTCTCATACAGGACGTTTTGCAATGTGGCCTCTTCATCAGGGAGCATTCGTTGCCCTATCGCCATCGTCGCCGCAAGCAGAACCGTTCCGATGAGCATGTCGCGAATCGCGAATTGCCGAGCGGACGCTTTGGAATCGGAATGAGATGGATGAATGATTCGCCAACCGAAGAATAACGCGGCTATCTTCAGCGGTATGAAGCTGACCAAGAATCCGCAGAACCAAATCAAACCAAGCCCCAGCATGGCGGCCCGCGATGGGGGACCGTTTTCGAGGTGGACGCCCCAAGTCAGAAAGCACCATGAGATCTGTAAAAGGAAGAGGGTCCAAGGGAGACGAACCCAGAACGTCCCTTGCACCAGGGTCCCCCACACGCAAATGAAGGTAAGCTGCGCGAAGACAATGACCAGTACCACGATTCCGGGTATCAGGTGTCTGAACAAGCTCGCGGCGGAAAGATCGACGATCTAAGAATCCGATAAACAGACAACAACCAAGATCCCAACATGAACCTCAGCATTGCTCGGCGGCTTCCGGATGACTCAACCGTATTCACTGATTGCGACTGCGGCGAATCATTGCTCAAAACAGATATCTTATGGCCGGTTGCTTTTTCCTGCGGAGCATACTCCGTGTGATCCTAACCCGCGACCACGTCGCACGATCAACTGAGAAAGATTGAGGCTTCTTGAACGACGCCATTATTGCCGCCCGACGGGACAATAATCAATCGACGACTATGGATTCGTGTCGGCATCTGATGGATAATTGGCGTTCTGTTTCACCTCGATCACCTTTTGTTTCAGAGACACCGCTTGATGAGCGTTCGCAACCTTTCCGTCGTTTTGCTTTGTTTGATCTGCTTCTTGCCCGCCGCGTCTCAAGAGAGGTATCGCGTTTATTTGGGGACCTACACCAATGGCGCGAGCAAGGGAATTTATCAGTGTGAGTTCAACGCGACGGACGGTTCGATATCCGACGCGACGCTTGCGGTTGAAACCAGCAGTCCGTCGTTTCTAGCGTTCCATCCAAGTCAGCCTTATCTCTATGCGGTGAACGAAAGCGACGCGAAGATCAGTTCGTTTCGAATCGATCGGTCGTCAGGCAAGCTGACCTTCTTGAACAGTCAACCGTCTCAGGGGGGAGCGCCTTGTCATTTGGTTGTCGATCCCAGCGGCAAGAATGTCTTGGTCGCGAATTATACCGGTGGAAGTTGCATCTGCGTTCGCGTTCTGGCCGACGGTTCTTTGGGTGAAGCGAGTTCGTTCCAGCAGCATGTCGGGGTTCGCAAACATGGACATGCCATTCACGTGGATGCGGCCAATCGGTTCGCCTTGTGTTGCGATCTTGGTTTGGACCAAGTGATCACGTACGCCTTCGATCCTGAACAAGGGTCGCTTGCGCCGAAGAAAATCTTCCAGACTCCCAAGGGCGCTGGACCTCGCCATTTCGCATGGCATCCCGATGGCAAGACGGCGTTCATCAACGGCGAGACCGATTTGACGATCATTCGTTGTCGTTACGATTCATCAAGCGGCGAACTGACTCAGCAGCAGGTTCTATCAACGTTGCCGGCGGATGTGACGCGCAATGGTGGAAGCACGGCGGAAACGGTCGTGCATCCGTCGGGTAATTTCGTTTATGTATCCAATCGCGATCCGTACCATTCGATCGCGATCTTTTCAATTCAACCCGAATCACATGAATTGGCTTTGGTCGGCCATCAGAGCACGGGGATCAAGACACCGCGAAACTTTGCCATTGATCCGACGGGAAAGTTTATGTTGGTTGCGAATCAATCGGGAGGAAACGTGGTTGTCTTCCGCATTGATGAATCGACGGGCAAGTTGGTTCCCACCACATCGAGTGTCGCGGTCGCGAATCCCGTCTGCGTGCGATTTATATCAATTATGAACGCGTTTGATGTTATCTCGCGTTAATGTTCTTCAGTTGATCTTGCGACGTGGTCTCTCTATGCAATTTGCTGGGCCTTTGGCCCGAATTGAACGAAATAACGCAACTTCAATAATTACGCATTGGGTTTCCCGTTTCCGGACAGCCTCTAAGAGCTTATGTGTCGCCCTCTAGGCTAAAGTTGTCTTGGTTTCGGTTCCGGGGCCTGACGGGCCCGGCAGCTTTTGTTTCGGCCTCCGGCCTAACCGGAGGGCGAGCGCGCTGCGGCTGATTGCGTCTTGTTTAATGACTTATCCCGAGATGCATACAACCTCAAACGCGTTCATCATTGATATGGGTTCTGCTGAAGAATCGTTAAAAAACAGCATTTGCCATTGTCAACCAAGCAGAGCTTTTTGGTAAACTTGTACCGTGTGTGATGCTCTGCGAGGCTTATCGAATTAGGTGGTGTTGAGACATGGATTCACGGCTTGGCTTTCGGCGGCGATTGGTTCTGGAGGCGTTGGAAGAGCGACGTGTGTTGACGGTGATCGGTATTCCCGAGTACTGGGGGATCGGCGCGCAGCCGGATGGTTTCGCCTTGCGCAAAGACGAGCCGAGTTTGATATCGCTGGATGTCCGCGCCAATGATTTCTTCGACCTCGGTTGGCGGCCGCAAGACGATACCGCGAGTCGAGAACTACTTCGCGAAATCGAAATCGAAACTCGCCCGAACCATGGCCAGGCGCGGCTGAGCGATGATGGGCGAACCATTCTTTATCAACCGGAAGCGGGATTTACCGGTCTCGATGAACTGACCTATCGCTATGTTGGTGGCGACGAAGCGACGGCGGACAACGACGCCGTTGTCGTTTCTCTATTGGTCGCCGAACCATGGTTGGCGGTCCCCGATTGGCGACAGGTCGAACCGGGGAATGTTGTTCAGATGGATGTCTTGGCCAATGATACCCTCAATGCCCGTTTCATCGGAAGCGAATCCTGGAAGCTGAAGCTTGAGGAAGGAACATCGAGCGAAGGAGGGACGATATCCCTCAGCGAGGATGGTCAATCGTTCATCTATCAGCCCGCCGAGAACTTCGAGGGAGTTGACGTGATCCGCTATCAAGCGGTCGATCAAGACGGCTACCGCGTTGTGGGAGAGGCACGCATTCGTGTGGCTTCGTCCGCTGAAACCACCGCTGTTTGGCCTGAAGAGCTTGAACAAATACTTATCGAAAGAGCGATCCGTTCCCATCAGGATCGTTTTGGAGGGTTCTTCGGCGATTCCCTTTACTGGCCTGTGCTTTACGACTTCTCGATTGCCACCGCGTCCGTCGTTCCGCCCTCCGTCACCGATCGCGTGGAAGCAACGAACAATCAGATTTCCGGTGTCGACGAATCGGATCGTGTGAAAACCGATGGCGAATATCTGTATGTGCTGTCGGCCCCCGATGATGATCAGTACCTGCGATGGGGCGGCATTCGATTGGCGATGCCAATGTTTGGAATTCCGTGGGAACAGACCGCCGAGCCGAGCCCCAGCTTGCTGACCGTCGTCGACGTGCGAAACCCTGAGGCACCGTCGATTGTTTCTCGTCAAGTGATCACCGATCGGGTGTTGGCCCAAGACTTGTTTGGCGACCGACTTACGGTCATCGCCGATCGCAACGGCCGGACGATAGTGACCGTCTACGACGTCGTCGATCCCGTCACTCCGCGACTCATGTCGTCGACTTCTTACAGCGGCCAATTCGATCGCGCGACGTGTCGGCGATCGTTTGGTGATTGTGACGAGCGAACATAATCTCCACGCGCCCAGCGGCTGAAGGAGCACGCATCCGGACGAAGACGCGCTGAGCGAGAATCTGCGGCCCGATGTCACCGCATCGATTGCGAACGCGGATTTCTTCGCTCCCTGGCCAGCGCACTGGACATTTTCTGAAACTGCGGAGCAATACCTAACACGTGTCGGGCGACATTGATGGAAGCAATGCTGCCATCGCAACAGGTGCTGGACGCGGATGGAGAAACGGTTGTGACAACGCTGCTTACCGTGAAACTTTGCCGATCTGCGCTGGAGCTGATTCTCGGGGATAACGATCAGTTTTACGGGCACCCAACAAGTCTGGTCACCATCGATACGGGAAGCGATTCGGGCGGTGCCATCGATTGGAACGTAACGCATGCGAATGCCGAGGTGCTGGTGACGCTTGATTCACGTTTCCGTATCGAGTTATGCCGATGGTCGCTGGTCGCGTGATGCCACCAGTCGTGTTGAAGAAGTTCGATTTGCAGAATGGAGAACTCGACTACGCCGCTTCGGGCAATGTTCCCGGCCATTTGCTCAATACATTCTCGATGGATGCGTTCGCCGGACATTTCCGCATCGCGACCAGCAACACTCAAGATGACAATGCGGTCTATGTGTTGGGTCAGGATGGTGCCGAACTTTCATCGTCGGTTCAGTAACCCATCTGGCTCGGGCGAACAAATTTTTGCAACGCGGTTTTTGCGGGAGAACGCGCCTATGTCGTGACGTTCCGACGCGTCGATCCCCTTTTCGTCATCGATCTGAGCGATCCGGCGCGACCCACGTTGCAAGGCGAACTGAAGGTGCCGGGTTACTCTCAGTATTTGGAAGTGATCGACGATAACCATCTGCTGAGCGTCGGTCGCGACGCCGATGAAGCGACTGGTCTGTATGGTGCGATGACGGTCTCCTTGTTTAACGTCAGCGATCCGCAAGATCCTCAGTTGCAAGATCGATATGCGTTTCCGGGGGGACGTTCGACGTTTTCACCCTTCGCCGGCGACAGTCCGTGGTCGATCGAAGATCATCACGCGATCCGATATTTCGGTTCATCCGGAGTGCTCGCATTGCCCGTCTACAGCCGTCCGACGTGGGGTGAGTCACCGGAACAGCCGATGTTCGCCTCACCTGACACGTCGGCCATGCAAACGTTCCGAATCGACGTTCAATCGGGAATATCGTTGCTGGATTCAATACCCTTTGAGTCGCGTGCCGATCGCGCGATACGAATCGAGGAGTATCTTTATTCACTGTCGTCGCGTGAACTGAAGGTCAGCCGTTTAAATACGCCCAACAACATCGTCGCCGAATTGGTGTTCGAGGAACAAGGGACGGACGATTTCGCGGAAACGCTGTTGGGAAAGCCGATCATTGTCGACGTGCTTCAGAACGATGGTGCCGTGGAACCGAACGAGCCGTCTCGAAAGATCATCGACGTGGAAATTGAGTCGGGGGCGGGAACGATCGAGATCATTGATGATGGCACCCGACTTCGCTACACTCCCGCCATGAACCGCCTCGGCGAACATCGCGTGCGTTATTCATTCTCGGGGGAATTGGGGGCCGCCCAAACGGCCAGAGTCAATATTGACGGTCGTTGGATTTGGCACAATGACGGGCAGCACGAGGACGTTAATGGCGATGGCGATGTGACGCCGCTGGATGCATTGATTGGAATCAATCTGCTCAGTGAACGAGGCGTGCTGACCACAGAAGCTCTTGACGCGGTGTTCGCCAACAACGACCAAGTCGACGATTTGGCTTACTTCGACGCCAACAACGACGGTTGGGTCACACCGATCGATGTACTCCGCGTGATCAACCACCTGAACCGTGCGATCCAAGATGTCCATCATTCATCGATCCGTTTGGACGGCACCTTGATAACAGCGAATCAAGCAATCGATTTCGGTAACGTCAAGGTTGGGGAAAGTCGCACGATGCGTTTGACGATCGACGGGATCCGGCAAGCACAACTGGAGACTTCGGTCATCCCTTCGGCGAGCGGAAACGTTGGTTTTGCGGCAACACGAGCGGTGCAGGATGAACTCGACGACATGATCGCCTTCGACGTGGTCTTTACGCCAACCAATGACGGAGTGATCGAGGAATCGGTGCTTCTTATCAATGACCTTCGATTCCAGTTGGTTGGCCAAGGTGTTGCTTAGAAGCATCGCTCAATAGCCGGCATATTAATGTGTAGCTCGGCATAAGTCATTGAACAAAACGGAATCAGCCGCAACGTGCTGTAGAGTCACGTTTAGGCCGGAGGCCGAAACAAGAAATGCCGGGGCGGTCAGGCCACGTTGTTTTGCACAAATCCGAGAATGCGACGCGATTTTTGCCCCCTCTCCCCCGCGTTCTGTGGCGCTGAAAGGATTCAAACGATTGTCCAGCGCGCCACGCCACAGGTTGTGCCGGAGAGGGTGTTGTTCGGAGGCCGCCCCGCTGCGGCGTTTCGCATTCATTCGACCGGCAGCGTTTCCTGGTCCTTGCCGCGACCAAGATATCGGAGATGCTTGTCGCAGCGAAGCCTTCAAACGAAAAGCTTGTGAGCACTTTGTCAAACAATCGTTCGCGAGTTTGAATCGCGGTCTCAACTCGCAAACGCATCGCGATCGGCTCGCATCCTTCCCGGTTTGCTCCAGATCGTGGAACGAGCCTGCCTCCACGCAGTGCAGCGCAGCATCGACGTTCAAAAAGCCTGTCGATCGGTCCTTCCACAACTTACTCGTCTCTCGAAACACGTTCCGAGCACACCATCGCGTCAGTGGAACCGCACCCCGTTTCTCCCTTAGCGGAGCCAAGACAATTCACTTCGGCGAGGCCGCCACGTGGGGAACAATCGCCGCCACACCGTCGGAGGCTCCCGCGACTCGGCGGTACACGCCATCATCCATCAGCAGGACCGCTCCTGTCGGCAGTCCATCGACCGCCGACGCCTTCACCGCTCAATCCAGCCCCCCGCCCACAGTCCGCCAAACGCGTTATCGAAGCCGGGCCACCCAAACCAACTGTATCTCAAAAACGTTATAAGCTACGTAGCTCCGGCGGTCAGCCAGTTGGTCGTGAAATAATTTGGAAAAAATAAGGCAGAGGCTCGCGGGTGTGGACTGCCGGAATACGTGGGCAGGGGGCAGAAAAAAAGGCGACTGCGCTGTGTACTCATTGTTTCTTCACGTGTGAATCCCGCAACCTGGCAATTATTGGGGTCTATGAAACCTCGGCTTTTCCACGGGAACACAATCTAGATTGCGACAAATGACCTGCTTGGATGGATGAAATCCACGAGATTCTGCCTAACCGGCCTTGCCTCGGAATGAAAATACACAACAATGAAGTTGTACAACATAATTGTTTCGCATTCAGGTGCGCCCATGCAAAGGCCGGAGTTTTACACAGGAGAGCCCGTTGAGGCGGCTGATCTGTGGTTTCGCGACGAATTCATCGACATCGTTTGGGACAAGCTACGCCGCCAGCACGTGCTGATTTCCGCACCTCGGCGAACTGGCAAAACTAGTGTAATGAACCACCTGGTTGAGGTGCCTCGTGGCGATTTCTGCGTCATCTACCAAAATGTCCAAGATCTTTCCCACCCAGCAGACTTATTTCAGACGATCCTTGACAATTTCTACGAAGTCAATGAAGAGCTGATTCAACGCCTTGGGCGTGGTGGATGGAAACTCATCTCTGATGCGACCAAGGCGATTCGAGACAGCGTTGATATCTCGGTGAGCGCGGGCGGGTTCAAGATGGCGCTCAGAAGAACTGATCCTGAATGGAAGACAAATTGGAAGCAGCACGGCGAAGACTTGCTTTCTGCTTTAAGAAAGAACGGAAAGCCCATCTTGCTGATCGTTGATGAACTTCCTGATTTGATACTCAACATGCGGGACTCAGACGACTCTCCGGTTAAAGAGTTTCTCTCGTGGTTTCGCACTCAAAGACAAGACCCGAAGCCATCTGACGACGTTGTCCGCTGGCTAATCGGCGGATCTGTCAACCTTGCCTCTACGCTGGATGAACTGGGACAAGTTGATTCGATCAACGACCTAGCTGTCGAAACGCTACCTGTGTTGACGGACGATCAAGTCATGGAGTTTGTTCGTCGGATGCTTGATAGTCGCGAGGTGCCCTTCAAAAACACGGTGCCAAAACAAGTCGTAAAACGACTTGGGCGTCCCATTCCGTTGTTTCTGCAACTGGCAACCCAAGATCTCTATCGTTCTTGGCGTGCCAAGCCACGCGACCTTACCGTGAAGGATGTAAACGCCGTTTTCGATAGTTTGGTGAGCAGCCAAGCAGCTCAAGACAAGCTGCAGCATTATCACTCAAGAATCCGCTTGCATTACCAGGAACCAAAGCAGTCAGCCGCGTATACGATCCTCGGGCAGCTCAGCCAAAGTGCGGACACGGGAATCCGCAGACAGACTCTCCAAGTTGAATTTGAACGACACCTAGATGCTGCTGGGATCGCAATGAACGCACCAGAACGACGAACTCAATTCAATCAACTGATGCGAGATCTTGAAAACGACTTTTATGTGGTGGAAGTCGCAGAGGACCATTTCGACTTTGCCAGCGGCCTCATGAAGGCATGGTGGAAAAAATACTATGCGTAAACAACCACTGCGCAAGCCTGGGCTGTATCGCACGGGATCAGTGTCGCCGCAACTTCGTCGACAGCTAACAGTGGGGCGCGATGCTGTTCTTCGCGATACGTTGGATCATATTCGGAGTGGCCTCGACCGGAAATCCAAGCACCATTTTCTCTTTCTCGGTCCCCGCGGAATTGGAAAAACGCATTTTCTTAAGCTTATAGAGGACGGCGTTGCGGAAGATCCCAGGCTCGTGAACCGCATTGTTGTCGCCCGATTCCCAGAAGAGTCTCTTGGCACCCTCTCATTTGCTGATTTTCTCGTGCGTTTGGTCAGGGTTGTTGCAGATAGCTTACCCGCTGAACAGTCCTGGGAAGCATTATACAAGATTGTTTCAGCAAACCCAGATACTGACGAGGTTATCGACACTGTTGTTCCTGCGATACGTAAGGCGAATAACCAGGACGGAAGAACCATTCTCATCTTGCTAGAGAATCTTAACGAGATGTTTTCTGCTAATTCCGAAAAGAGAAAGACATCGGGCGCAATGCGCAAGTTCTTTATGGACAAGAATGGATGTCAGCTCGTTGCAACAGCACCTACGTACTTTGATGCTGTGACCGACGTGGCTCAGCCGTTTTACGATTTCTTCGACACGCAGGTGCTAGAAGCGCTGACAAAAGAGCATGTGGTCACCTTGATGCAAAGGCATATCGATGCATTTGAAAGGGGTGATGATCTCGATGTGCGCGGAGTTAGCGCCAATGTTGATGTCGATACATGATTTAGTAGAAGGGAATCCGCGTTCGATATCAATGGCGTGTTCCTTAATTCTTGATCAGGAGACGCCGACGGTTCGCAACGCGATCGAGCGTTTAGTCGACCAAGAACACGCCAGTGTATCAATCACTCCTAAACGCCACTGCACCTCAAGAACGTGCATTACTCGAGAAGCTTGCGTCCATGAGAGACCCAGGCACTCCGAGAATACCTAGCAATATCGCTAGTCAACTTGGCATCTCACAACGCCAAGTCTCTTCGTTACTCAATAGATTGACCGATGACCGGATCCTGAAGAATGAAGTCGACTACGCATGACCGTCGAATACGAATTTATTCGATTCGTGACGGTTTTCTGGATATTTACTTGCCTGCTCACTGAGCCAGAGGCTCAGAGAGCATATTTTGTTGATAGGCGAGTGTTTGGAGTCTTTCTACCGGCGTCCTGATGGACCTTTCGACAGATCAGGTCATCCCCGTGACTTCAGTCTGACTGAATGGCCGCCGTCAAACCAACTGTTTGCCGAAAGTCGAAGCGGCTCGGATTACCTTGTTGCGCTGAACAATGCGTTGCGAAAATGGCTTGATGGTCGTGCTGGTAATTTTGAATCGATGGCGTCAATGCTCGCGAAGTTGGGAGGAGTTAGTCAGAAAAATGTAAGCCGTGTTTTGCTTAAGCTAGACTCGGCTACCGAGGACAAATCGGTCGACAACTGGCTTCGGATTGCGTATCTGCATTTTCTACTTGATGAGCCCGAGACATTCAGAAAAGTGTTTGCGTCGCGCAATTACGGTTGCCGGAACTGACGACACGATACTCTCGATTGCGCTGAAAAACCTAGTCTTCCTCCTAGGTGCTGAGAATAGGCATTCCGAAGCAGATGAACTCATTGGCAAATACCCAAAAATTAGTGGCCTAGAGTTTACCGGCTCATTACGCATCAGAAGTCGCTTCCCCGGCCCACAGAGGACTTCAGTTTCGTTTCATATGCCTGGGGTGACGATTCGCCGGAAGGAAAGCAGAGGGAGCAAGTTGTCGATCTGCTTTGTACAACGCTGCGCACAGGGAATTCAGGTCGAGCCGCGACAAAGACCAACTGACGGCAGGAAAGTCTATCTCTGAGTTCGCAAAGCATCTCGCCAAGTCTTCACGAATCATTGCTGTAATTAGTGACCGGTACCTTCATTCAAAGCACTGCATGGTCGACGAGCTCTTTCAAGCCTATCAACGTCGTGCGTACGATAACGGCTGAGTTCAGAAGAAGCCGTGATTGCATACTGATCCTTGACGATGTAAGGGAACTCGTTCAATCCCCGAGAAGAATAGCAGAACTTGCCGCTTATTGGAGTGCTGAGGCAGATTTGCTTCGCGAAGCCCTCAACAAGGTTGACTCAGGTGCAAAAACTTCACGCGCTCTGGTTAATCAAATTGACGAGATGGCGAAAAGACTGCCGGACATGTTGGGCGCTAAACAATGTTGTCATGAAACGCGGGTTTGACGAAATAGTAGGAGACAACTTTGCTGAAGTTATTAGTCGAATACCGTGCGCTGATTCGAGCCTCGGCACCGTCCCGTCTGACTGATTCAAGCACGTTCGAAAGCCTAGCATCGCGAGTTGGAGTAGAGATCACAAGTCAGCTCGAAAGTGCTTGCCTGAAGATGAATTCTCATGAAGTTGCTGACCTGTTTGCTCAGGGTGTTGCATGGCTAGATTCGGGCGGTCGCTTCGCGACAGCGTCAGTGCGAAAGCAGCTACTTCTTTGGCTATCGAACGCGATTCTGCATGATCAGGATGAAAACAGAATTCAGACACATCGCCTGATGGATGTGCAAAAGTTCCTCGATCGAGCTGACGCAGAACCGGCTGAGTCGGACACCGCGTCGAAGCTCTGCGGGTCGCAATCGGAACGCATTTCCAAGAGTTAACTGGGGAAGGCACCGCGTCACTTGATGCGCTCAAGCGAATCGATCATCCCATCGCACTGGCAAACCGCATTCGGATTCTGATCAACCGAAAGAAAATTGACGAGGCATTTAACTTAGTCCACCATAATTCGCTTCACGACCGATGGGCTGAACTTGCCGTTGCCGTGTACGCACGAGCAGATCGCCTGTCTGACGCGAAACAGATTTGCGAAGGAATGCGTGCGCGAGGAACCACAGACAACTTCGGACTCACCTCGATCCGGTACTACCGGTGTTTGTTGGTCCTGGCTGACGAAATCTATGTCAAAACGTTCGCGAAACGCAAAGAAGGCGAGAGTCTTTACGCTGATCGATTGACGTCGGATGAGAAGCAAGGAGTCTCTATGTGCTTCGTATCCTAGAACCGATCACATCGAAAGTACTCGGAGCGGGAAGGGTTGAGAACGGTGTAGAACGCCAAGCTCTTGAGTTGGCAATCGGAACAAGCCGCACCTACATGGAAACTTCTGATCAAACGTCCCAAGGGGACTTACCTATTAACGCTCTTCCGCATGAAGTCGCCGTTCGGATATCGGCCGTACTCGCTGTTTCGAGACCCGTTTCTAAGCGGATTGTTCAGTCCGTTCGTGGTGGCTATCTGAAACCAACAAACGAGCTTCTTGAGAACCTCAAAGCCGATTGGCCGAACGATAAGGAGGTTGCGTTGTCGATTATCGAAACTCAGAGCCTGGCTCTTCAAGACTACGAAGGTGCAGTTGATTCACTAATAAGTCTCTCTAGCAACGATTTCACGCCAGAACAACGAGACCGACTAGCTTGTGCAGCTCTGCAAATCTCCGCGAATTCAGAAACAGGCACTCGTGACACGGCTTTCGGATACCTCACGAAACTCGTTGGTGCTAAACACCACTATTTGAAAATGGTCGAGGCAAAATGGGCCCTAGAAGAGAATGACGCAGGACGAGCGCTGAACTTGCTCAACGAGCGTCCAGCACCCGAAGACTCTGATTGGTTGAGTCTGCGTGCGTATGCCTATGAACAAGTGGGAGAACTGAACAAATCGCTATCAGACCTGCGCAGCTATGCCACTTAACCAGTGCCCCTCGAGCCCTCCGTCGTACGGCGGAGTTGGCAGATCGAACTGGGGAACGCGAATTGACAATCGAATTACTTGAGCGGCTAAGCAATTTCCAACAGAAAGAACGTTTGCTCGACGGAAACTTGCGGAAGTCCTTTACCACGGGGGTAGCGACCAAGAAATAGAACGATCCGGTGAAATCTTCCAGAAGCTGTACAACGAGTCCCCTGATGAACCCGAAATCGCGTTCAACGCAGTTACCTGCTTTGCGGAACGGAAAGACTTCTCAAAAGCTTTTGCAGTGCTTGAGGATGTTACAAAAGAGCATCCAAACGTCGTACTCGGATTCACCGGGTTCGCCGAACTACTAACAGCTGCGAATCGCGCGGATGAAGCCTTTTCTCTATTGAACACCGAAGCTGTACGGACTCGTTTTTGGAATGAGAAGCAATTCCTCCTTGCTTACATGGATTTGGGTTATCGAACCGATCACGAGTTGGAAGCACATCGCGCGATGTTGCAAATCCGTAAGCTTGAAGACGGAATAGAGGAACCTGACCGAACTGTTCGTGCGTTTCAGCTTGACGACTTGGTTGATCTGATGCGAGGACGGCGTGAGTATCTAGATGAAATGGACTCGCTTGTCGTTGGTGGCCGTATTCCTTGGACACTCCTGCCTTTGAAAGAGGGGAATCCGCTTCAGCAGGTTTGGTCGTACAGAACTCAGAATTTTGTGCCTTGGGAAACGAAGTCGGGTCGGGCTCATTTTTCGACTTATGCGAGCAATGGATATTGTGCCGCCAACGAGGGTGACTATCGTCAGCAGTTGGTCCGTTTGTCGGCGGCAAAGGAAGGCAGTGACATCGTCGTCGATATTTCAGCTCTCATTACACTTCACAATGTTGGATTGATTGACGCAACAACGAAGTATTTCGGCAAGATCTTTGTCCCGTCGCTCTATCGCAACTTGGAGCTCGAAGATGGCGTCGATTGCAGCCTCATCGCTGCTCTCGAATCGATCAATCCCGGCGTCTGTTTGAGTTGCTCTCTACGGGACAATTAAGACGCTCAGATTCCTCAACAGTAGATCGTTACATTGTTGATATAGAGGCTCAGGCTGACGCGAAGCAATGCACTGTAGGTGACTTTGTCGATTGGCTTTTTCAGCAAGGAGCAATTTCCAAGCAAGTTCGTGATAGATCTTTTAAGCGGAGTGGTATCGAATCATCCAGTACGAGCTTGCTCAACGGAGTAAATTCAGCTCGACAGTTTCCAATTATCAATGTTTGCGATTCAGACTTTGGAATCAGTGGGGATGCTCGATGACCTATTGAGGTCAAGCAATGTCTTCGTTACGGCTGAGGCCGCTAGCGAGATCGAACAGGAACAGTTCTCGATCAATCTGCAATCGCGAATCGAGCGAGAGAATACCAAACTCTGGCAGTCTCTTCGTGACAATGACTCGTTCACATTTTCACGTGTGAGTGAAACTTACGATAACTCGCGTCGAATCCGATGACGTCGAATTGGAGGACGAAACCAATCGCATCGGTTTCGAGTTGTGTTTGCGTTCGCTTGAGCTAGCAAAACAGAAGCGTTTGCCGTTGCTTGCCGATGACAGAGTGTTGCATTCGTTGATGCATAGCGGTGGTCAATCTTTCCAGCTTCGTCATCCGCGTTTAGCACGCTGGAACTTCTAACCTCACTCAAATCTGCCAATCAAATTGACGATGACGAGTTCCTGCAGCATGTGCTCAGATTGATCGCCTGGCTATCGATTTGTTTTGCTTGAAGAGTCAGCCTTGCTGCACGCCGCAAAGGCATTTCACTCGGGCTGATTGCGGTTCCCAATCCTCTAAAACGAATTGCCGAATATGTTCAGGACACAATGGTTGACATTGGGCTTCTTTGGGGAGATGAGGCTGTTGAGCCGCCACGTTCCATTGCATTTGAGCAGTTTGCGCACTGGACGCGTCTGTGCCAGATTTGTAAACGGACTTTGGAGCGAATCGGAGTTTACGGACCAGGACGCAGAGTTTCTATCGCGCGGGCAATCGACAACCTACTGCCGCAAGTCGCCTCACGATTCGTCCTGACATTCAGATTAGTTTAAGCGCAAATCAAGCGAAGCTGTTTGTTTCGCACTTATTATCTGAACGAGGCCTCAACCCCGACATTTCTCGTTCCGCACAACTCATGTCCGTGTTGCGGGAATGTTTGAGCATGCACGATGGTGAGTTTTCGCGAGCCGTTTTCGGGTTAATACAGGTTGACGACGAAAACGAGGGGGGCGATCTTTCAGCAAGTGAATGGAAACGAGTCAAGGAGGTCCATCGGCGTGGAATCGCAAAACATGCACTTTCTCAGTTTCAAGACGATGGCGGATACAGGATTGATGCCCGAGGCTCTGCTCTTCTTGAAGCATCGCGATCTATCAAACGGCGAGTTGACGCCGAACCGCCGCCAGACTCGATTCTTGAGGTGATGAGAGACTTTGGACACGCTCGTTTTGTAAAGGATACTCCTCCTGGACCTTTGTTTTTCTACCGGGAAGAAAACGAGTGTAGGATCGGCGTAATCGAAAGCACAGACCTGTTAGTGTACCCGCATGCAGACGCCAGGGTCTGCGGGCGCTAGCGTTTTTCATGACACTTGAATCGCGGCTCACAATGTCGTTTCAAAGAGAACGAAGGAAGTCTTACGAAATGTAAAGGCGAAAGTCGTACAGAAACGAGCAATAAATTGGTATCCGGCGGCTGAGGATCTGATTTGAAGCAATTGAAAGCGATTGGCAATTGAATGCAGCAGGATTCAGGCAATCGCTTACAACAAAAAACAAGAATGGATTCAAGAATATTGGCTGCGTTGCGTTCATCCTCCAATCCACCCGGCGGGTTCAGCTCCGACATCTGCTTTTCATGCGTGCACTGATGCGAGACGATGAACGATCGAGTGTTCAACGAACTAGCTGCAGAACTGGACCCCCGAGCACTGATCGGTGTGTACTGCGAACATGCGGGGCACCTCCCACTCGATGATGAATGGTCTCTTTCAAGGTTACTTGATCGCAATCACGACGAGGAACGCTGGAAACAAGTGGTCGATTTGCTGCTTGAGCTTGCCAGTCGTGAGAATTCGCTCCATGCGTATCAAGGTTGCCGGGCATTGGTCGATTCTTGGGGTAAGCTCAACGCTGAGCAGCGTGGCAAAGCAGGCGAACGCATTTCGCGTTTCATCACAATGTCGCGAAGTATCGATTTCGACACTTCCCCGGGTCGGTTTTGGTTCTGTTTGCATCGCCTCGCCAATCATTTTCTAGATTGGATACCGCTTTATGGACCAGAGCTTGGGGAGGATAACAGCGCAAGTCTCGCGTGGTGGCTGTCTGAGCGTTTAACCGCAATCCTCATGGGCGACATCGAAGCACATGACAATCCAAAGGAACGATTTGAGCTTTTGCGCGATAGAACTATCGACTCCCTTTGTGAGTTCAGTTCCTCAGTAAATCAACTCATCTGGAGAGGAAAATCGAGCACCGTCTTTCACATGAATACTCAGTGGATTCAAAACGGAGGCCCTTTCTTTGCTGCACTTGTCACGAGTATGGGAGAACGATTTAGCGAAATACTGAAGCGGCTTGACGATGCTGCGAAGGAGCAAATCACACATTGGATGTTTGTCAACGCGATTTATCTTCCTACGGGTGTTTCTCAGTCGAACAGTCTGCTGTTTAGGGAGCACGGCGAAAGAGTTGAGTGTGTTTTGGACAAATGGAAACATGAGATTCGCGTGGAGGAGAAAGTTCTTGAACAGTTTGCAAAGTTTCGAGAAGACTCCACTAGGACAACTGACGAATGTGCTGTCGAACAGCTCCTCAAAGAGTTTGACAGTATGGAAGAAATTGATCAGGGGAACTTGTTGCATCGACTACTGATCGCTGCGAGGCATCAAGTTCTCGCATCAAAGCTGTTTTGCGCATGTTACGCACGCAGAGCGAACGCATGAAGTTCGTTGGATCGTTGTCAGTCGATCACCTTTCACTAGTGATTGAATTGCTGTTGGTCGTACAGCAGCAGACGGGAGATCCTTGGCACCATGAGCTGCCCAGCAACTCGTAGATTGGCTTGATGATGTTGACTCGGATGAAAAAAGGCGTTGGTGCTCAACGCCGTCCTATGCAGTGCGATTGCTGGAAATAATCCCCTCGGCCTTGCGGCGAGTTCGCGAAAGTGTCCACGCTTCAGACCTGAAAGAAGTCTTTCGTTTCCAATCTGAACGAATCAAGTCGTATCGCAATACAGTTCCAAGATGGACGTGGTCTCGACTTCGTACTTATGTCAACTTGTTGACGTGAGGAGCATGGGCCGATTTGTTGGTTTTTTACGCACGAACGTACACGAACACTACGTGCTATGCAATGATTTCATGACTGCTAGTCGAATGAACTTACTCTTCATCCAATTGCTTTAGAGTGATGTCCGGCATCGGAATGCGTGCTTCGGTGGCCGACATCGGAATGTTCACGGCATGACTCACGATCCATCAGGATTGTGTGTGTTGCTAGTTGAGCCGAACGTTTGGTTGCAGTTCAATGTTCCGACAGGTTTAGTGGTTGTCTAGATTGGACGATGGATAGCGCCAGCGGATGTTTGAAGGGAGCTTGAACGCGATTCTTGATGCGAATTGGGGCTCGTGGTTAATTGCTGGAAGATTTTGATTCGCTGGGCGGCACGCTGGATGGTTAAGAGGTGGACGGGTTGATCGATGATGGTGAACATGGCTCGATAGCTTCGTTGTTTGTCCAGCCCGATCAGAAGCCGCCCAACTTAGGCATTTTGATCGGCAATATGATCGGCGTTCTCGAGAGCCAGCGTATATCTTGCGGAGAATTCGTGGGTCGATTGCAGTTGGTCGTGGAGCGAGTTTTGCCAAGTGATGGCTTGATTCAACGAATGGTTTTCAATTCATCAGGCCGCATTGCGATCGATGTCTTCTTCCGCTCGCGAGGTGATGACGATCTGATATGTCATTGTTGCGTGGAGGGACGATCATACGATTGCAATCTTTTCGTCGTCAATTCATCATCGTCAGTCCATGCGTGATATCTAGCGGCATCGATCGGTCGGCATCAGCGGCCCAAGTTGTCAAGCTTCCCGCATGCTGCGTTGGAATGCTTTTCGTTGCCACCTAAATTGCAATGAGAGTGTTGGGAAGATGATCAACACAAGCCATCCCCAGGGTGTCCACCGTGCAAACTCCCGCACCGCCGAGTTGGCAAGTAATTGAAACCCGGTCAACACGCCCCCCGTCAGCAAACCAATCCAAACAATCGATATTTGATAAGCTGCATAGGCGGGGAGCCTTTCCTGTAAACGCCACAGGACAACGACCATGATGAACGCGGCTAGAAAACAGGCGAAGACGAGAATTCCGAACGATGTGGAGGCATACCCGAACGCGCCGATCGCAAGGGGCAACATCCAGGCGGTGGCACCGAGTCCACTTCCGAACCAAGCCGCCGCGTTCCAACGAAACGGTTCGTAAGTAACGCTCCCATCAGGAAGCGTCACTTGTGTCTGCGAACGAATGTTCGCGAGTTGTCGCTGAATCGACTCGCGCGCGGGCTCACCGTCCGCCTTCGCTTGTTCCCCGGTCTGTTTGAATCCACGAACCGTTCGCCATACCCACACGAAGTTCACGAGTTGACTGACCACGAGCAGGCCAGCCAACAGACCACCGAACATTGCGTTGGTCTCTATGATCCGATGCATCCTAGCGACCACGAGAACAGCAAGCAGAGATACGAACACCGTCATTCCAGCGAGGAAATGTACGGACTGCCGAACGATGAACTTCTGTTGCCGTTCGTATTCGCAGTTCTTCCAGCTCATCCAGGTTCCAAACACTCCACCCGCGACTCCAATCATCGGACCCAGTACAGCCCCACAGAGGGCGGATGTTATGGAAACGCTTCCGCCACCGGCTTTTCCGGTTGCGACCGCTGTCGCCGAAGCAGTGGTACCGGCCGCAAATGTCTTCGCCGGTAAGCTCGCCATCACGATTGTGGCAAAAGCCGTCTTTGGAGCTGTTTCACGGAGGGTCATGCGGATTGATTCGGAAACTTCAGCACGAATCATTTCGCGACCGCGTTTGAGTCGTTGGCGGATGGTCGCTTCACTCTCTCCCATTGCGATCGCAACATCGCGAGTCGATTCTTCGCAGCGATAAAACAAGACCATAGGTTCGCGATAGGCCTCAGGAAGCTGAGCGAGCATCGACCAAACCAGTTCTCGCTGCTGGGCATCGGACATGCTGGCCTCCGGAGTTGGCTGTTTGTGGTCATGGATTTCAAATGGCAGACTGCTGAGCGAACGTGCTTCACGAGCTGACTTGGTTGTTCGCACGGTATCGATGGCACGGCGTCGAGCCACGGTGCAAATCCAGCCGGGAAACTTTTCCGGTTCCTGAATTGTCGCCAGCTTCCTCCAGGCCTCGATGAAAGCTTCCTGTGCGATGTCTTCGCTGAGCGAGATATCGCCACAAACGCTGTATGCCACGCCGGTAACCATGGCGGCGTATCGATGGACGAGCTTTTCAAAAGCATCTCGGTCACCCATGGCAGCCGCATGGACCAGTTCGGTTGTCGTTTCAGCAGTCAATCGCATTCCTCCTCGATACACCCATTTTGAAGCTCGCCCGTCGAGCCGCCAACAACCAGTCGAAAACCGAACCGAAAATGTGACAGAATATCGCTCCCGACGAAAGTTTCTGCTTTTTGTGTAACAATGGGACTATTCACTCGGGTTGCTTGTAAGGAGACAATTGATTGCAGGGTCCAGAAACACGTCCGACGCTCATTGGCCGATTGGCCAATCCGGCTTGCGAACAAGCTTGGGTGGAGTTCGTGCGTCTGTATTATGACGTGATCTACCGCGTTGCTAGGGCTCGCGGGTTGCAGCATGCCGATGCGGAAGACGTGACGCAGGAAGTGCTTGCGATCGTGGCTCGCAAGGTCGATGGCTTTGATCCAAGTGCTGGCGGTTCGTTTCGCGGTTGGTTGCGAAAGCTGGCACGCGATACGGCGATCGACCGCTTGCGTCGACCGAGGATCGATATCGGATCGGGTGATTCTGGTGTTCAGCGACAACTCGCCGAGATCGCGTCGGACCAAGCCACTTCGACACAGTGGGACATCGAAGTCCGGCGTGAACGGTTACGCATGGCTTGCGATAAGCTTCGTGATCAATTCTCCGAAGGCACGTGGCGGTCGTTTTGGTTGACTGCCATCGAAAATCAATCGATCGCCGAAGCGGCGAAGAAAATCGGCCGCAGCGAAGGGAGTGTCCGCGTCGCTCGCTGCCGGGTGATGGCAAGACTGAAAATGGAGGTACAGCGAAATGATCGCGAGATTTCACTATGAACGCCACCAGTTGCAAGAATTTCTGAATCCGAGAGCGATTCGGTTCTGAACGACATCGCATCGCATGTTGAAATCTGCCCGGAATGCCAAGCCGAGTTGGAATCGATCGCGCGGGCCGACTTCGATTGGCCCGAAGCGACTCGATTGTTGAGTGGCTTAGGGAGCCAGTCCGACATCGACGAGGACCGTAAGCGGGAACCTTACGCCACATTTCTTCAGCCATCTGAACAGACTGATTCGCTTGGGCGATTTGCACGATTTGAAGTGACGGAGATTCTCGGCCGCGGCGGCATGGGGATTGTATTGCGAGCCCATGACACGGCTCTGCAACGCGACTGCGCGATCAAAGTCTTGGCACCTGAATTGGCCAGTTCCGCCGCAGCGCGAAAACGGTTCTCTCGCGAAGCTCGCAGCGCGGCCGCCGTCGTGCATCCGCATGTTGTTCCGATTCAAACCGTCGACGAGCATGGTGGGCTGCCGTACTTGGTGATGCCGGTGGTGAATGGGCAAAGTTTGCAGCAGCGAATTGAAACCGAGGGGCCGCTTTCGATTATTGAAACCGTCCGCATCGCGTCGCAAGTTGCCGACGGGCTTGCCGCAGCACACGCTCAAGGACTTGTCCACCGCGACATCAAGCCGGCGAACATCTTGTTGGAGAACGGTGTGGAGAGAGTTCAAATCACAGACTTTGGCTTGGCCAGAGCGATCGACGACGCCAGCATGACTCGTTCGGGCGTGATCGCAGGGACGCCGCAGTACATGTCGCCCGAGCAAGCCCACGGTGATGCGATCGATCATCGCAGCGATTTGTTTTCGCTCGGCAGCGTGATGTACTTCATGCTCACCGGGCGAAGCCCCTTCCGCGCCGAAACGACGATGGGCGTCCTCAATCGTATCGGCAATGACCAGCCGCGTTCGCTCCGTAGCATCAATGCGGATGTGCCCGATTGGCTGGAAGCGATTGTGATGAAGCTGCTTTCCAAATCGCGAGACGATCGGTTTGAATCGGCAAGCGACGTGGCGGAATTATTGCAAGGTTGGCACGCGCATCTGCAGAGTCCCGATACGGCAGTGAGGCCAAACAACGTAGTAGACGAGTCGACGAGTCCTGTAGCTTTAGACCGGTTGGACTCGTCGCCTCGGCCACTACCAAGCGCACCGCGAACTCAGCCGATCAATCGCTGGCTCGTCGCATTAGCCGCATTCGCATTTTTCGCTTTCGCGGGAATCATCATCTACCTGGAAACCGGCAAAGGGACGCTGCGCATCGAAAGCAACAGCGAAGCCGACGTGCCAATCGCAATCCGGCAAGGCGACAAAATCGTCGAGCACTTAACCGTATCCAGAGACGGGGACGACAACGCGACCAAGAGCTGGCAGGTACGTTTTGCAAATCGACGATGCTGATTCGGAATTGACAATCTCCGGACGGTAAAGTTTCGCTGGAAGCGTGGTGGCTAGGTGTTTGCCTGCATCACCGAATCACCGCATCCGGCCGACAGGCACAGCATACAATAATGGTTGATGAGGAACTGGACACGGAGCGATATCAGTATCTGGTGTGGGAGCCTGGAAAACCGAGTCCGGCTGAGTCATTGGTTCGCCAGAGCACTGCAACTGGATGGCGAGCAAATTGCAGCGGGTCAATCGATTAATCACTGATACATGGCAGGAGTACATCGAGATCGAACGACAGCATGCTTTTCCAAGAGAATCCTGAAGGACATCTTGTCGTCACGATTCCGAGTTTGATCGCTGCCGATGACCGCGATGGATTCTTCGCAAAACGGCAGCAGTTGGAGGACGAATTCTGGACTAAGTTGGATGAGATCGTCTCTGGCGAACAACGGGCCAGCCTGCACGCTCTGGGTCGACCGCTCGCGGCGACGGCAACGGCGATGACACCTGGGATCGGCCATTGGAAGGACGGTGCCCGATCTCGCCCCAAAGCCTACCCGCGTCGATCATCGGCTGGCACAAAGACTGGTATCCCTGCAACCGTCGAGATCTGGAAGAAGGGAACGTGGTTTCACTACAAGGTTCGCGCTAACGGAAACCAGTTAGCCCCGGCGACGCGCAAGAATTGCCCCACGTGTTGGAACACTATTTTCTCAACCCAAAGCCGGATTGCGTCGCCGCCTTCGCCATATTTCGGCGAGCCGAAATTGATTGCGTCGCCGCCTTCGCCATATTTCTTCGGCGAGCCGAATTTGACCAACGGAGAAGCGGCTTCCCAACTCTTCAAAAGCAATTCGGAGCAACTGCCAACGATTTCAATCGACGCCGAAGTGCTTCCATCGGGCGACCTTCGCATAGAAGTCTTTGAAGTCCTTGGTCAGGCTACCCTTCTTAGAAAATGGGTACATATACTCTACCCAGTTTTTGAACCGTTAGCAGAGGCCGCTGAAAAGCCAACAAGTCGATGTTGTTTTATCAGCCGAATCAGAAGTAAAGATGGGAGGTCATTCTCAGGACGATGACGGCGATTCAGAAGCGAAATGGCGGAGAAAACCAGGCGATTAAGCTACGCACCGTCGGATTTCTAAACTCAGTAGAGACAGACGAATCAGCCAAGAATCGCCCAACATGATACCGAGGCAACCAACGATGACCTGCTGATGACCGCGTTGATCATGCGGACGACTGACACGCCGTCAGCGACGATCGCAAAACGCTGCTTGTCCGCCTGCATGGTGACAAGACCTCGTTGGCTGATCCTGCCAAGCCGGATCGCGAGCAGCAATGGTTTACCGCAGAAGGAATCGTGTTGCCGTTCTCGCTGGAGAAGCCCGGTATGGAAGCTTGTTTTCACATTGTGGATCGTAACTTTCAATCGATACGAGCGGTTGTCCGCCTGGAATGCAGTGAGTTCCTGCCGGACGTACTGGGAGCGGCTTGGGGAACAGCCGATTGAGTTGAACGTTTCGCATGACGACTTCATCAGTGTGATCAGCAACAACTCAATGGATCGAGTGGTCTATCTTCCAAAAGTCGAAAACGGCAACTTGCTTCAACAAAGACGTATCAGGGCATCGGTCGTCCGAACGACGTCGTGGAGGACGCTCGCAACTTGGGCGGGCAACCGCTGGTGTCCATCCGCCTTGACCCTCCCGCCGCCGCCGACAAAGTCGCCAAATCGCATGGCCGGAGTCGGGCTGAATTTTGACTCGGGTCGTTCAACATCGGACTATTTCCAATCGATGCTCGGATGACGAGCTACTACGGGCGTTGCAGGGAAGCTGGTCGCAGGTGGATTCGAGCTATGAGGATGACACAATTGTTTCAGGTAATCGAAGGACACGATGTGTTGTCGAAGGACGGAATTTCGAATGGTACGTTACAGACATCGTTACTCGTGAGCCGTCACAAATCGGGTATTCAAGCGCTGAAGTTGAATGGGCCGGGGAATCCGCGACGATTCAGCCTTGTTCGTAATCAAAACGCCGAAGGAAATTCTAGAAGGAATCCTTGAAAAATTGATGCCCGACGGGCAGTTGAAGCTGACGCTTCTAGAAGAACCTCCGAAGTCATTTCATAGTGGTTACTATTTGCTGACTAAGACCCTCAATCACATGAAAGTGATTCGGTTCAGCTTCACGAATAATGAAAAGAAGCCAGAGAAGCATGACCAGTCTCTCGCTACCGCCCCGCGTTCGTTGAAGCTGAGTGACATCGACGAATCACGACAATTGATCGAAGTCTCGCAGCAAGGCGATTATGGAATCGGAACTCGACATTACATTTTTTCTCATTCGACTCACGGTGGAAGCATCGCCAGGCCTATCGATCTCGGCAACAACACCGCGACGGCGAAAACCATCAAAGACGATTTCGAGCATCCTTTGCAGTGACGCCACCGTCTACGCCTTTTCCAATAAGTCGCACCAACCAACCCAAGCTTCGCTGGACAACGGTTTCGCTGAAACAGGCCGAGTTGCAGTTAAGATTAGCGATGTCAACGGAGTTCCGATTCCCGATGCTACGGTGAGTTTATGAGTTCGTCGAGCACATCGACGGCAGAGAAAGTTCACATCAAAGTCAACATGCCCGTCAATTCGAACTGACGGACAATGGCCTCATGGCTCGAGAGGATGTTCCGCCTGGTCGATACAAAGTGTTAATCGAGACGAAGCAAGTGGGTGGAACGCGACTTCAGTCTGCTCCGTCAAGAAAGTGAGCGACTTCGTTCCTTGCCTACGTCGTTCCATCTTCTGACTCCGTTGCCAAACTAACCGTCGACGCCAAGTTTGCCGCTCCGAATGAAACTGCATCCCAATTACCGTTTGGCAGCCATAAAAAGCCACTCGGTCAAGCGCTTCCTCGGAGCTTGCGTCGGTGAAGATCCAACGAACCTCGGGGACTATGACAACTTCCTTCGCTCACCGAGGAATCGGTTCGATCGGCTATCGAGCCAAGATTACCGTGGGAGAAGGAGGTTGCTCAGCCTTCCGGCACGCCATCGACTTGGACTTGGGGCTCAAAGTCAGGGAAAGAATTTCTCATTGATGCTCAGGGGATCGCCGCGATCAACACCGTTGCGTCGCATGAAACTCGAGGAATCGGCAATGTAAGGCGTTTGGGCTCAACGGTCAAGAATACCTTGGTTTCTTAAAAATTTTGGTCGGGGACCGCGAGAAGCTGTCCGCACGCTGACCGTTCCAGCCGGCAAGATGACGTTTCATGTGGTTGAAATTTAGGCAAGCCAGCACCCGAGTTGATGGAAGCAATGGGCGAATCCACCACGACCGATGACACTGAAATCTGGCTGCCAGCGGAGCTGAGGCACAAATCGCAATGGATCTCCAGCGTAATCGATACCCGTGGCTGGACATACGATGACGAAGGAAGCCCCAGCAACATCAACCATCTGCTCAGGCGTCAGCTTGAAATTGAACCAGAGATGGCAGTCGACATGGTGCTGCGGATGCCGAAGATCTGACGATGAGGATTGTGACGCGGGACTTTGATCCCTCGCTCAGTCGGCATTTGCCGTGAAGGTACTCTTGCCGGAATCCGATTGGCCTCAGCAATGTGAATGCCCTCTGCGTTGCCCGATCGATGCGTTTGGCACCCAACCGATTCAGTCACAGCTGTTGTTCGGTTGATGGCGTCTACCTTGGTGGCTGAAATTCAACCTGCTAGCACCATCGGAGTGCGGCAGGTTCAAACGAGATGGAAGGCGTTATCATGATGAACACTTTAAGCGCTATGCGATCTTGAGTATTCAATGGAGCGTCAGCGTAACGGTCTGGAAAAGTGGATGCGTGTCGCGGGTGACACGTGACGATTTAGCGGAGATCTCACGCCGAGCATCAGCATGACATCTCAGAAGAAGTCGCAGTTAAGGTTTTTGCGAAGTGACGCAATCGATGCTGCCGAGCCGTTTCGGTTGCCTGCCGAATCGATTCCGCAATTGGTGTGGACAGCACGTCCTGACGGGCCTTTGGACTACGCCAATCGTCGCTGGGTCGAATACACAGGACTATCCGCCGAGCAATCGCAAGGCTGGTCAAGGGAAAGACGCGGTTCATCCAGACGACCTCGGCGAATGCCTCGACCGGTGGACCACCGCCCTGGGAAATGTCACCGTCTACGAAGTGGAAGCCTGCTGGCGCGACAGGCATGGCGGATATCGCTGGTTCCTGGCACGGGCCGAGCCGGTATGCGATCAGGAGCAGCGACCGGTTTGTTGGTTTAAATGTGTGTACCGACATCCATGAGCATAAGACCAAGCTGCATGACGAAGCGGAGCGGTGTCGGCGAATTGTTGAATCGTCAAACGAAGGAATCTGGAAAGTGTCGCCGGATGGAGTCACTGTTCTGGTCAATCCGCGTATGGCGGAGATGCTCGGCTGCGGCGTCGACGAGTTGCACGAGAAGACGCTTTTCGACTTTGTGTTCGAGGAGGATCTGCCAGCTGCTCACGACCATCTGCGGCGATGTCAGGCTGGGGAGTGGACCAGTCTGGAATGGCGATTGCGACGGGCCGATGGGACGGAGATGTGGACACTTGCCACCTGCAATCCAACCTTCGACCCCGCGGGCAGGTTGCAGGGAACCGTGGGGCACTTCACCGATTTGACATCGCGCAAGACGGCCGAACGGAAGGCTTTGGATGCGAATGAACGACTGGCGATCGATGCGGCGGAGGTCGGACTTTATGTGATTGCAATCCCAGAACCGGAGAGGTGAACTGGGACGATCGCATCCGTCTGGGGTGTCGAGCGATGAACCGGTCACTTACCGAACATTCTTTGATGGGCTCATCCCGCTGATCGCGTCACGACGGAGACAGCACTGGAGCGAGCGTTTGATCCGACGGGCGATGGCAGGTACCGCTGCGAATATCGAGTCATCAATCGACGTGATGGATCGATTCGTTGGATCGAAGCAAATGGCAAAGCGTTGTTCGAAGATGGGCAACCGGTTCGATTGGTCGGTTCGTTGCTCGACATCACCGAATCGAAAACCGAACGAGACCGGCCCGCTTTTCAGAACCGAAAGCCGCTCGATCAGACCGCAATCGTCGCGGTTGCCGATGCCAATGGCGACATCACCTACGTGAACGACAAATTCACCGAGATCAGTGGCTACCGTCGTGAGGAAACTGATCGGCGAGAATCACCGAATCATCAATAGTGATCATCACGATAAGGAGTTTTCCGGAGCTGTGGTCGACGATCTCGTCCGGGAAGGTTTGGCGTGGTGGAGATTCGCAACCGTCGCAAAGACGGTTCGTTCTATTGGGTCGGCAACGCGATCAAGTTTACGCCGTGGAGGGTGAAGTCAACATAACCGTTCGGCTGATCCCTCCCGATGCCGTAACCATGGGCAAACAGATGTTAAGCATCGTCGTTGCTGACGGGAATCGGCATGACACCCGAGCATCGAGAACGATTGTTTGAACCTTTTTCGCAGGGAGATGCTCAGATCACCGAACACTTTGGTGGCACGGGTTTAGCCTTGCGATCAGTCAGCGTTTGGCCGAGATCTCGCGGTCGTATTTCCGTTGAGTCCACACTCGGCGTCGGCAGCACGTTCACGGTCATCATTGCCATCGGCGACCTGAGGCGCGTTCCGCTGATTCAACCGGCAGAGATGACCAAAGAATGTCTATCCGATGTTTCGATGCGGGAAATCCGGCTGCATGGTCGTATCTTGATTGTCGACGATCGTCGGGATATTCGGTTTCTGCTAAAACGTTCTCACTGGGCCGGAGCGGACGTCGCAGAAGCGGAAGATGGTCTGCTGGCCATCGAGGCGGTCAATAAATCGATCGAACAAGGCACCCACTTCGATCTGATTCTACTGGATATGCAAATGCCGAATTTGAATGGCTACCAAACCGCAGCAACCCTTCGGCAGCTTGGTTACGAGAAACCGATCGTCGCTCTGACCGCCGACGCGATGCAAGGCAACATGAACAAATGTCTGGTAGCTGGCTGCAACGACTATCTCAGCAAACCCATCAACAAACAAGACCTCTTGGAAATGGTTTCGCGATTCCTCGGATCTTGAATGACATTCGTGTTTGTCATTCGTCCAGCGAGGGGGGAGCAGAGACGTTTTGCAAGCTGTCGGCGCACGGTTTTCGGATCGGTTCCACGTTCGCAAGCTGTTGATCGGCGGTTGCTAAAGATCACCCAGTTGCTTCCTCAGGCGTTGTAACGTCCGGCTCTTAGCTTTGCGAACGGCGGCGGGGGCAAGGTTTGTCAGCCGCAACGTCAATTGAGCGTTCTCCGTTGACCGCCGTCCGAAGAAACGCTCGCCGCGATTGGATCGACTCTTGATTCGATTTGACAAATCGCGCGATTTACCAATGCCGAGGTCTCGTCTGGTCGGTCCGGCGATTCGTCTTCGCGACTGTCGCCCCAAGGGTCTGGAACTTCCTTCAGTTGTGCCGCTGCCGTGCTCCTGCCCCGCTGCTGAGTCCTCGGTTTTCGTAGAGGCTCGCAAACACCGCGTTGCGGGTGATTCGCCACAGCCAGCCTTTAAAAGTCGCCTTCTCGTGGCGGGGTGTCGAATGAGCGAATCGCTTTACGGACGGAAAGGAACTCTTGCGGCAATATCCTGCCGCGCGGCCCGCCCAGTCTTCGCCGCCGCGGCCCAACTTTCCACAAGCGGTCCGTACAGTTCAACCAGTTCAGACCAAGCATCGCTTTCTTCGCGCTGCAACCGCAGGGCAAGGCTTAGTCCGGATGACGATCCAATCGATTCATGGGCAAGTTGACGCATACCACCAGTCTATATCAATAGTGATCGCGTTTGGTGTTGTCTTGCGCCAATGTTTCTCAGTTGATCTTGCGACGTGGTCGCTCTGGGCGATCCGCCACGAGATTTCTTCCATTTGCGTCACATCCCCTAACGAGCCGCTGGTCGCAATCGAAGCTTCAACATCTTCAGTTGATTCAGCGGACGCTTAACAGGACCGGCAACCGTGGAGCCAAACTCACCACTCCCGCCCATACGTCGGTATAGAGTCACTTCGGTATCGCTTTGGTCGACGAGCATCGGATTCAGGTCCAGAGAAGCTGGGGCCGTCGTTCGCACAACAATCGTCGATCGTTCGAAAGGCATCCAATCCTTTTCGGCTTGTCTCTCGAAGCTGCATCCAAATCGTCCGCAGGAAACTCCGCCGCTGTAGACCTGGCCCTCCATCGTTTGAACGGAAACGGAGAGCGGCCACAAGTTTTCGATCTCAAGATTCTGAGGGCACCCGTCGTCGCAATATCGATCGGAGGAATCGACTTCGCAAGCGGTTCGGATCGCGGCGGAAGTGAAATCGTCAGCAAACTCGTTGCGATTCCACCCAAGGCCGCAGTTCGAGATGCTTGATTCGATCTAGCGGAATGTTCATGTTCTCGATGCTGATGCTTAGTTGTTCCGAATACCAGCCATGTGGTTTCATCTCATGCCGCTGGCCAATGGTCGTGACGATCCAGAGCGAGAATCGTCCATTCCCTTTGATTCGGAAAACGATCTCCGACGAAGTGTCCGTCGCAAGCGTTTCACCGTGGAAGCCGGTCGCGGAACTCCAACCGACATGATGTCCAGCCGCGAAATAGTCCGTGATGAACGTCACGCCGTCTTGCGTCCATTGCCCGCTCTTGGCGACGGGGATCGTCATACGGAAGGAATCGGCAAAAGCTATGTACGTCGAGTACAAGATCAATGGTGTTGGGCAATTTCTCCAACAGCGAGACCAAGTGAAATCGACCCGCAGCGGTTTGTTTCACGCCGGCTGCTTGCTGAAAGTCTTGAACCGGAATCTTTGTTCTAGAGTCGAGGACGGTGATCTCCGAGATCTCGTATCGATCCGACGCCGGTGACGCAAGATCGACAACAACATGGTCCATGAATGCGGTATTGGCGAGTTCGGGCAGCGGAGGATAGGCATCGGTGCTTTTCGGATCATCTTCGCCCATGGCGTATGCTCCATCGGACTGCGCACGTGCAACGCGACCGATACGAAACATGTTGGGTCCCACGGTCAACTGGTTGCCTTGCGTTCCGGTCGCTTCGGAGAGGATGGCGGATTCCGAAGCATCGCGTTTGAATTCCGGGCGGGAATGGGACTTCCAGGCGGTTACGGGAGGGATTTGGCCAACGCGAGATTCCGCCTCGAAGAATCCGAGTCGCGGCATTTCCGTGCTGTATCCTTGCGGGATGCTTCGGGACGAAAGTCGGTAGACGGTCTCATAGACCGGAACTTTGATCTCGCCGTTCGAATCGGTCGTCAGGTCGATGAATTGCAGTCGGAGGGATTGATCGATGCTGCGGTTCTGGACTCGATTGCATTCGATAGAGAATTCTGGAATCGTCAAGCCTTCGATCGGTGCGTCTTCGCCGTTCTGATATCGTTGACTCAGAATGACCGGTGCGTTCTCAAAGGCGGATGCGAAGAGCTTCCGCGCCATCTCTGGATCACCATTGCGACGGTGCCACGTGGCGAGCAGATGCTGAGGATAAAAGAAACCCGGTTTGCGCTTGACGATCTCTTCGAGTTCTTCTCGCGTGGAATGATCATCGAATCGAAGTCGGGATTCGTTGTCGACGTGGTAGCTTGAACGATACTTCGTCACGATTGCTTCACATGCTTCCAGGATCGCCAGTTCTTCCGCAGGTGGGTCAAAAGACAGGTTGCGCCAACCGCCGAAGGTCCCTTCCAACGAAGTTCGAACCACGGGAGCTTCCTCGGCACGCATTCCCGGCAGCACCAGCAACGCAATCACAGCGACGATGGCGATGGCCGAAAGTCGAAGCTTGGGAGAGCGAAATAGGGATCCGTTCATCATTCGCCGGATGCGTCGGGCTGCGGGATGTTCGCCATTGGCGAAGCCGAGAACCACTGGTTCGGGCGGACGACACGTTTGCGCAGCCGCGGCGATCAACGTCTGGCAATACACTTCAGGGCGCGAATCGGCGAGCCAACAGTAAGTCGTCGCAACAATCCTCGCGTGTTTGTTGCAGTTTTTTACGCAGCATCCACAACATCGGATGGAACCACCAAACGACGCTTAAAACAACTTCGAACCAGCCCACAACCAGATCGCGACGGCTGATATGGGCGAGTTCTGTGCGCCAAGATGATTTCTGTTGCTCTTGAGGAAGCTGCGTGGCGGCCCGCGCAAGACGATGACCTGTCTGAATAAGCCGGTCGCGAAAGGCCCGTCGCATCTCGTCGCTGATCAAGACTTTGGGCTGTGAATGGATGAACAAACGCACTGCGGTCCGACGCGTCAGGTCAACGATGAACGCCGACTGCGGGACCGCTGTTGATGACCAGTCGACGGACAGTCGCGTATTGAGAACGAACGCGCAGAGCGACGATGATAAGTCCAAAGATGTAAATCGCCAAAGCTGCTGAAATCCAAAGGTCGCTGCCCGAAGGTGCGACCGATGCGGATGCGTCGACGGTTGTCGCGTCTCTTTTGTCGTTGCTGTCGGACGAGTTGCGAACCGACGACTGCTCTCGATCGGTAACCGAAGCAGCAGCTTCAGGACGCGTTGTAGGGTCAGCAGTACCTGTTGCATCGTGCCGCGCGTACTGAGTCGTCGACGACAGCACGGTCGGCGTGATATCAGGAGCCTTCGAGAGAATCCCGGTGGGAAAGACCCAAAATGGCGGGACTGCAAACTTGATGAGTGCAATCAACAGGATGGCATATCGAAATGGTGGCTTCGATTTCTCGCGAGCGTTACCAAGACGATCGCCGCCATCGCGATCAATGCCGATTGATAGCCGGCGACAAGCAGCCATTTCGCCCACGCCCCAGTGCTTCATACAGAGTCATCGTTTGCGATCCCTTTCTGCTTGCGGTTTTCAGCCTTCAGTTGATCGAGTAATCGTTGCAGGTCCTCAATTTCCCGCGGCGTTGGCTTCTGCGTCTCGAAGAACGATGTCATGAATGAGACCGTGTCGCCGCCGAACGCCCTTTGAAATAGATCTTTCACTTGGTCGCTCCACGCTCTGCTGGACATTTCCGATGCGCAAACAGAAACGCTTTCCCCGATCCGCTTTGCGTTTCTTGACCAAGTGGCGTGCTTCCAGCCGATTCAGCAGCGTCAAAACCGAAGCGGGTTGCATGGGTCGGATGTCGTGAAGCGCCTCGCGAAGTTGCTTGACCGTGGCTTCGCCAAGCTGTTCAAGACAGGCAAGCACGTCGCGTTCGGCGTCGGGAATTCTTGGGGGTGTGTTGTCATGCATTCAGAATAACGACAAATGTCTTTATTTGGAACTGCTAAAAAGACATTTGTCGTTATTTTGTGGATAATTTTTGGGAACGGGATTTTCGGGTGGGATTTTTGGGCTTGGCGTGTCACACGGCTGTATTGATACCGGTAAGCACGAATTGTCCTGCAATGCGGAAGAGAAGATTGGAAAATTGAAATGCTGCTTAAAACAGAATGCCCCAGTCCGAAACGCTCAAACGCTATGCGTTGGGGAACTATCAAGACGATGAAGGCGATCATCTCGAACAACACTTGGTCGATTGTTCATCGTGCGAAGAACTTCTGGCCGAATTGGAACAGTCGAGCGATTCGCTGGTGCGTCATCTGCCGGTGGCGTCCAAGGCATGCGACGACCGCGCGTCCCGTCCGCCATGGTTGGAAAAACTGAAAGCCGGCCCGCGTACCTGGCGTCCTGGGGGCATCGTTCCAGCGAGTGATGATTCGGACGACGGATGGGACGTCAACGCGGTCCTTGGATCGTACAAGCTGACGGGCATCCTTGGACGCGGCGGAATGGGCATCATCTACGCGGCCCATCATCAGCAACTCGGACGCGATGTTGCGATCAAAGTGGTGAACCCAAGTTTATATTCCGCAAGTGAAGCGCAATCGCGATTTGATCGTGAGATCGCCCTCTTGGGCCGGTTCGCTCACCCGGGGATTGTGACGGCCATCGACGCTGGACGCATCTCGGGAGCGGCCTATCTGGTCATGGAACGAGTCGATGGAGTCGATCTGGCTCGTTTGCTTCGGCACACCGGGCCTTTGGCGATACGGGATGCTTGCGAAATCGGGCGACAGATCGCCGATGCGTTGGCGGTCGCTCACGAAGCTGGCGCGGTGCATCGTGATCTCAAGCCTTCCAACGTCATGATCGATCGGGAAGGAAACGTCAAACTGTTGGACTTTGGGCTGGCTTGTAGTCATTCGCCTACGGTCAACGATCCGTCGGATCAAACGTCGGTGGGGAAACTTATCGGTACGCTTGATTACATGGCCCCCGAGCAGGCCGAAGGCAAATCGGTCGAGGCGTCGGCGGACATGTTCGGCTTGGGCGCGACCTTGTTCTTTCTGTTAACGGGACGACCGCCACGTCAGATCGATCGCGACGCCGGCTTGCTGGAACGGCTACGAAGCATCGCTAGTTCGGCCGCTCCCAAAGTCAGTTCCCTGCGTGCTGATATACCACCAGAGCTAGACGATCAACTTGAGCAATTGCTGAATTTAGATCCCGACGAACGCCCGACCTCGGCCGCAAGCGTCAGTGCCCAGTTGAATGCGATTGCACGACAAACGAATACAACGAGTCGTCTAACCGAACTCCTTGAGGAGGTCCCATGCGACGATCGCCAACCTGATGCGCAATCGATCTCTCAATCGCTTGCCGATCTTCTCGGTACGGCCGCACGGCCGGTTTCGACGAAAACGTACGACGAGGGAATGGATCGAACGAGCGAACCAAATGAAGCACGCGGCGGGCCACCGTTTCGTTTTCTGTTTCCCCTTCTTCTTGTCGGCATCATCTTCGCATTGGCGTGGTGGGGCGTAATCTTGGTGTTGAAAACGGAGCAGGGAACCGTTCGCATCGAATCGGAGCTACCTCATGCCGAAGTGGAATTCATCGAAGGAGGCGAATTGGTGACGGGCGTGGAGGTCGAATCGACCGACCGGAAGGTTGACCTGCGTGTGGGCCGATACCAGGTGAGACTCAAAGATCGTGCTGCTGATGCGGTGATTCAGCCTGTCGAAGTGCTGATCCAATCGGGCGAAACGACTGTTGTGCATGTTCGCCGAAGCAACTCCGAACCGAGCACCGAATCAGCGATTCAAGTACGGGAGGGTTTTATCTACAAGGGTCAGAACCGTGGTGTTTGGCAACGTGTCTTCGAAGCCGAGACCGAGCCATCGGCAAAGATTGTCGCTGGCACGGCGTTGATGCAGCTTTACCCGAAGGACGATCCCGGTCTGGTTGATGCGATCGTGGAACTCGGTGGGACGATGGTCGATGAAGGCTGGGGCAACGAGGGCTACGAGTACTGCGACTGGTTTCTGAATCACATGACGAAAGTGACTCGTCATTTTCGTCCGTCCCACTGGCCCGCCGACACCGACTTGGCGAATCGGTGGAACGCGTTTGTCGATCAGGCGGAAGCCCGTCTCACACGCGAAGTCGATCGGGAAGCACTGGCGTCCTCCCTGGCAAACCAGATCGCAAACGGAACCGATGGCGACGCGGCATTCGCCATGCATCTGATGTTCGTCGCTCGAGCGTACCTGGTCGACGATCCGAACGCCGCAAAGATGATCGTAGGCACGGAAACGACAAACGACATCGAACGCGCCTGCTGGTTTACGCACCTTCAATTCATCTTCTATCCTCAGGTGAACGATTCGGAGCGGCAGAAGTTTGTACGTACCACGGAGGCACTCGTTCGCGCGGCAATTGCCAAGCTTGGGGCCGATCTCCACGAGTGCCTCGCTAGCGGCTGGCTCCGTGCGGTCCAGCACTACAACGTTCCAATTGACAGAGAACTTCAGGCTGAAGCTGCGCTGAGACAATTGATGGGCGATCCAGGCGATACGCTCAATGACGTGTTTCAATCGCGTTGGCTCCGACGCGGCGAGTTTCCCTATCCTGATGAATGGATGAAAGCCGCTCGCGATGCCGAACCGAACGTTTGGGACGAGTGGATGTCGGTGGCCTGTCGATGGCTTGCGGAGCACCCGGAACCGGATGCTGACAGCGAACATGTGCTGGATACGCTCAACATCCAGTTGCGACTGCGAGAGGCTTCCGATTCATGGCCCGTAGCAAGATTGATCGAAATACTGAAGGCGCGACTGGAGCGATTGCAAACCGTCGACGTCAATCGATTCGAGTTTCAACACGGTCTGCTCGCTTTTCTGATTCTGGCGGGCGCGGAACTTCCCGATGAATCAAGAGCCGCCCTGTCGCAGTCCGTCGAAACCTACCCGACATCCATCCAAAAGCTGTTCAAGACGCTGACATCAAACGTCGACTGGAACGTCCATCGCGAAGCGTTCGAGGTGGAAAACGGATTGCTTCAACGTCATCCCGTCGAGGTCGTTGCCATGTTGCTTCGCGACACGGAATCCGAATCCGATCGAAAATGGTCCGCCGCAAGGTTTCGCGAACGACTGGTCTGGCTATCCAATTTCGGCGATGGAAATGATTCGCCGCCTCCCATGGAGCCTTTGCTGTTGCTGGCGATCATGACGGAATTGTCTGGCCAGAGCGAGGAACTCGACAGCCGAATCGCGGCTGTGTTTGACGAAGCACATCCGGCTCGCATCTTTCGTCGACACATTGAAGATGCGGTCACCTATCCATTCGTCATCAGTGAAATTTCCAAACAGTGGCTTCGCCGAATGCTTGCCCGTTCCAAGAGCGACAAGTTGACCGAGCAAGTCAAACGCTTGTTGTCCGAAGCGGACGCGAATGCCGGTAACGATCTCCATTTGTCCGACCACGCAACCGCAACCGAATCAGCAAAACCAACGCATGCTTTGACTCCGCGATCATTGGATGCATGGCAAACGCAATTGATAGCCGAAGCCACAGCGAAACAGCGACTGGCGAAAGCGATGCAGGCAATCAGCCAATTTCACGTGTACGACGACACGAATGACGAGGATGGCCTGATTGCTCGAGAGACGGTCAAGGTCGGAGCGGCGGCGCTGCCGATCTTGTGGGACAACATGGCCTTTGCGATGAAGGACTTTTATTTGGAGCAAGTCTCGAACGAAAACATTCCCAAAGGCACCGATAACATCGGCATCGAAAAGGACTGGCTGGAATTCATTGGCAAGGCACAGTCGAAGATCGTTGCCTCCTGCGGTCACACGACGAGTACGCGGATTCTGGCGGAAGCGATCCAGCATGGCACCTTCGAGGAATCAACGTTCGCCGCCATGATCGCGTCTCGTCAGGGCTTGGCAATCATGAGCAACGATGAGATCCGGCCATTGCTCATTGAAGCATTGGATGTGCCGGTGAACACCAGCCAGAAGTCGCTGTTATTGGTCACGGTCAAAGCTGACATCTTGACGCGGACGCTTCCGCAGACACATGCGTTGCGGAAGGAAGCGGTCGATGATTTTACTCTGGTCGGTGATCTGCTGGCGGATCAATTGTCGGAGATCAATCGAACTCATCGCGGAGCCTATCCCAATATCTACTTCACCTACCAGCGTTTTGCGGAAAGCTGGCTCCATTTGGCTCCCCGCATCGAACCCGACCCGGTCGTCGCGGCAAAGCTTCTGCTTGAAAACGGCTGGTTCCACTGGAATCAGAACACCCAATACTTTGCAAACCTCTTCGACAGCCAATGGAAGTTTGCTCCACGACCATATCTCGCCCGCAATTTAGAAAAGCACCACGAACAGGTTCAATGGCATGTCGATGGATGGCTGTCCGCTGCTGCGGAATACTTCGATCAGATACCCATCGTCAGATCGGTGGACGATCGCGAGCGAGCCGTCTTCGGAGCCGGTGCCGCAGTGCTGCCGCTGGCAAATGATACCGAGGCGAACAGACAAGCCGCGGATAAGATTTCGAACTATCTGTTGGCACGTTTACGCCGCCAGTACGCCAGCGGAGAGAAAGGGGATTTTCGACCGACAGACGACAGAGAATTCCTTGGTCACTTGGAGCTAACCACGACGAACAACACCAAACCGTTCTGGCATAATGTCACGGCCAATTACCTGAGTTCCTTTTGACTGACGATCCGGTGGACCTAAGAAAGCAGGAAAGCCGTTCGCGAATACAGGCAGCTCATGCAGGTCGAGACGTTTGATGCCTTCCGTCGACAGTCCGACTCCGTCACCGCCGCGATGGGGCTTGCACCATTCAAAGTGTTGATGATCGATGCTCAGGCTCAATCGGTCGCCTTCCGGCATGGTCCGCGAAGCAGCCTTGTACTCCGCAAGTCGCAACGCGCCTCCTTTCCGAACCAGAACTAAAAAGACACCGCCAGTCGACCCATTCTTACTGATCGCGGCTTACAACCAGTTCGCCAGCAAGATCGATCGGCGACGCTGCTTTGCCGCTCTATTTGACCGAGCCGAACCAAAGTTCTTGTTACAGCAACTCGAAGACATCCTTGAGCGACCATCGTTGTTGCAAGCTCGCATGCGAGGCATGCTGCTCGCGTATCGCCGCCAATACGAAAAGCGAACAACTTCGCAAAGCGATCCTTTCAATCGATGTCACCGTCGATCAAGCGTGGAGATCAAAGACGGGAGAAGCCTCAGGAAACATCTCCATGAAATGGGTTCGCAAAACGCTAAAATCCGTGCCGTTTATGAAGAAGATCGCTGGCTCGTGTGTTACTTGATAGAAGTGAAGTGAATGAGTAAGTGGCCGGAAACACGCGAAAGCCTAATCCAGCGGGTAAAAGACATCCGCTGGCCGCTGATGCATGGGAGGCTTTCTTGGCTATTTATCGGCCAGTGGTGTTTCGCTTGGCACTTGCGCGAGGGCTTCAACACGCTGACGCCGAAGACCTTGCCCAAGCCGTGTTCTTCCGTCTCCCAAGCGATCCAGCACTGGACGCCGAAAGAAACCGGCCGTTCCGCATCTGGCTTAGTCGAATATCCCGAAATGCCATCATTAATGCGGTGACAAAGAAGGCATCCTGACGCCGCTGTAGGAACGATGCGTCGCAGACGATACTGAACGCGATTCCAGATAGCACCGAGGCGACGGAAATCATCCTGCGCGAAATCGCGTCTCCAAATCATTCGCTGGGCAACCGAACAAATCCGGAACGAATTCACCGCTGTAACATGGCAGATGTTCTATGAAACCGCCATTGAAGGTCGTTCGATTGATGAGGTGGCAGTTAGCTGTAAAAAAACTTCTGGCGCTGTTTACATGGCTCGTTTTAGAGTCATGCAGCGATTGAAACAAAAAGTTTGCGAGGTATCTGTACTGTGGAGCGAATGTGATGACTGACCGAACTGGTTGCCTGCATCCCTCGGCCATCCACGCGATGTTTGAAGGGACGTTGCCCGAAGACGAAATCGAAACCGTCGAGAAGCATCTAGCCGTATGCTCATCCTGTCGTAACGACATCGAATCGTCAATCGGATCACAGGATTGGTGGAGTGACGTGAAAGAGTCCTTTTCGGAATCGATTTCCCCCAACCGGCATTCTGATTTCGATGGCCAGACGCGTGAACAAACCGATGTTTCGCAACAGTTGCTGAGTATCCTAGGACCCACGGATGATCCAGCGATGTTGGGTCGGATCGGTCCCTACGAAATCGTTGCCCTGCTTGGAACGGGCGGGATGGGAGCCGTATTTAAAGGACTTGACCGATCGCTCAATCGTTTCGTTGCAATCAAAGTATTATTACCAAATCTTGCGGTGTCAGGAGCTGCTCGCAAGCGTTTCGAACGCGAAGGCAAGGCGATCGCTGCAGTCATTGACGACCATGTCATGGCTGTCCATTGCGTAGATCAATGGCAGGGAATTCCCTATTTGGTGATGCAGTATTGCCGCGGGAACACCTTGCAGCAACGAATCGATCGCGATGGCCCGCTGCAAGTTTGTGAAATCCTCCGCATTGCATTACAAACTGCAAGAGGACTCGCGGCAGCGCATGCCCAAGGCATCGTTCACCGTGACATCAAGCCAGCGAACGTCTTCCTTGACGACAAAGTCGAACGCGTTCAACTGATGGATTTTGGGCTAGCGCGTGCAGCCGATGACGCCAGTCTCACCCGAAGTGGTGTTCTTGCTGGTACGCCCCAGTATATGTCGCCGGAGCAAGCGCGTGCGGAAGTGGTGGATGCCAGGTCGGATTTATTCAGTCTGGGCGCGGTGCTGTATGCGATGTGTACGGGGCACGGTCCGTTTCGAGCCGAGTCGAGTCACGCCGTATTGCGATTGATCACCGATCGCCAGCCTCGTTCCATTCGGGAGATCAATCCCGACATTCCAGTCTGGCTCGTTTCGATCATTCAACGGCTCATGTCGAAACAAGCCGAAGATCGGTACGAATCGGCGAATGCACTTGCTGATTTACTGGAATCATGTCTGGCACATGTACAGGAACCGACTCGCATTCCACTTCCGGCGGAACTGGTCTCGCCTCCTTCAAAGCCCACGAATCGCTTATACTCTTTAAAAGGACTACGCACGATGTTGGGAGCAGTCGGCGCCATCGCTCTTGGAACCTTGTTATTGACCGTAACCAGTCCGCCCGACATCGGTGGACGCTGGCAGGGCGATGGATGGAACGAAGTCGTCTTGGAACAGGCGGATGGCAAGGGCCGGCAATTCACTGGAACGTTCCTGCGAACGGACGGCGGCGATTCCGGCATGTTGGCACTGAAATGGTCTCGTACGGAACAGCGGTTTAACGGCACCTGGACCGATGACCGAAGTCGCTCAGGTAGGCTCTCCCTACGATTAGACGGGGACGAGATACGAGGTGCGATTACGACAAACAAAAGTGCGGATGCAAAGGACTCGATAAATCGCCTCGCCGATCTTCATTGGCAACGGGTTCCTATCGGCGCTGATATCACGGAGCCCACCAACGATTACGA
>JAWKTL010000008.1:0-204072 GCA_041399105.1 Pirellulaceae bacterium
AGCAGCCCAGGACTGCCCCCAGCAACATGAATTCAATGGAATCCGAAAACCTTCCCAGGCGGTTCGCCTTCGATGGACCCATGGGGGACGTGATCGAACAACACCTCAACGACGATATTCGATCGGCCCGTTTAAGCCGGAAGTTCAAGATTTACTATCGATTGCGACCTTGGTTGCCCATCTTTCTTCGGCAGCGACTGCAGCGAAAACGCAATCGCGGCATGGAAGTGGACGCGGACTGGTATCTGCCCAAAGACTTTATCCACGATTGGCGACAGGCCGTTTCCGACGTGCTTGCCCAACAGTCGGCCGAAACGTTGGTCATCCATCCGTGGCCGGAACCGTATCAGTTTGCGAGCGTCTTGACGCACGATGTGGAAACGTGGGAAGGGGTGAAGTTGGTCCCCGCGTTGGCGGAACTCGAAGAAAAGTTGGGATTTCGATCCGCTTGGAACTTCATTCCCTACAAATACAACATCGACGCCGGAATGCTCGACGATTTGGCCGCTCGCGGTCACGAGATCGGAATTCACGGTTACAATCATGACGGTCGATTGTTTGAATCACGCGGCACGTTCAATCGACGAAGCGGACCGATCAACGACGCGCTGGACCGATATCGTTCAATCGGCTTTCGCGCTCCGATGGTTCATCGCAATTTGACTTGGCTGCAACAATTGAACATTCAATATGATGCAAGCTGCTTTGATGTCGATCCCTTCCAAGCGATGCCTGGCGGTGTGGGATCGCCGTGGCCGATGATTGTCGGCAGGTTTGTCGAACTCCCTTACACCCTGCCACAGGATCACACATTGTTGATCGCGCTGGGCGAAACGACCCCTCGAATCTGGATCGACAAACTGGCGTACCTTCGTCGTATGTCGGCAATGGCGATGCTGATCACGCATCCCGATTACTTGGACACGCAGACGCGGCTGAATGTTTATCACGCATTCCTGGAACACTTGTCCGAACAAAGCGATTGTTGGTTCGCGTTGCCGAAGGACGTCGCGGACTGGTGGCGACAACGCGATGCCTCGCGGATTGATTCGGCGACAAATCAAATCACCGGTCCCGCGTCATCGCAAGGCAGGCCGATCGCGCTGCGCGAACTGTTCGTGCAAAGCGATTCCCACGACCACCGAACGCACTCCTGAAACAGACGCACGTCAATCGAACGCCGAATTCCGCCAAGTTTGTTTTTCATGAAGCGATTTACTCAACTCTACGCGGCGCTCGACGAGACGACGAAGACCAACGAGAAGGTCGCGGCCATGGTTGATTACTATGCGTCAGCCTCCGCATCGGACGCCGCTTGGGCGACATACTTTCTCAGTGGCCAGCGGCTTCGCCAATTGATTCCGACACGTCTGCTGCGAACCTGGGGGGCGGAGGCCGCGGGAATCCCCGACTGGCTATTCGACGAATCATACGACGCGGTCGGTGACTTGGCCGAAACGATCGCCTTGGTGCTCCCCGAAGCGAAATCGGACGACGATGCCAGCCTCACGCATTGGATCGAAGAACGTTTGATTCCGTTGCGGAAGCTCGACGAATCGGCGCAACGGGGCCGTCTGATGGAGTATTGGCGACAGCTCGACGCGCGTGGTCGGTTTGTTCTGTTGAAACTGGTCACTGGCGCGTTGCGTGTGGGGGTGAGTCGCAAACTCGTCACGCGAGCAATCGCCATTCACAGCGAAGTTCCCGCCGAAACGGTCGCCCATCGCTTGATGGGCCATTGGAAGCCGACGGCCGAGGCGTTCGCCGCCTTGATCGATCCCAACATCACCGACGCGGCGGTAAGCACCCCGTATCCATTCTGTTTAGCCCATCCGATTGAAGGCAAAGCTTCCGATCTGGGAGACGTCGAACAATTCGTGGCGGAATGGAAGTGGGATGGAATTCGCGGACAGGTCATACGTCGGCAAGGACGAACGTTTGTTTGGTCGCGAGGCGAAGAACTCATGGAAGATCGTTGGCCGGAAATCGAGGCCGTTGCAAAGCTGCTTCCCGATGGCACGGTCCTCGATGGCGAGATCCTCGCGTGCGACGACGGCCAAGTGCTTTCTTTCGGTCAACTGCAACGTCGAATTGGTCGCAAGAAGGTCGGCAAGAAACTGATGTCGGAGGTTCCCGTCGCCTTCTTTGCGTTTGATCTGCTTGAAGAAGCGAATCAAGACCTTCGACAAACGACTTGGTCGGATCGCCGAAACCGTTTGGAGACGCTGATTGACCGGATCGGCGACACACGACTGCAAATCACCCGGAGGATGGATGCTTCCAGTTGGAGCGAACTGGCGAGATATCGCGACGACGCCCGACAACAGTTTGCCGAAGGCTTGATGCTGAAGCGTCGTGATTCGCCCTACAGCGTCGGACGCGTGCGTGGCGTTTGGTGGAAATGGAAGATCGATCCATTCACGATCGACGCGGTCCTTATCTACGCCCAGCGCGGACACGGGCGACGGGCCAGTCTGTATTCCGACTACACGTTCGCCGTCTGGAATGAAGGCCAATTGGTTCCGTTCGCCAAAGCGTACAGCGGTTTGGACGACGCGGAAATTGGGAAAGTTGACCGCTTTGTTCGTAACAACACGAACGAAAAATTTGGTCCTGTGAGGAGCGTGACACCGGAACTGGTGATGGAACTCGCATTCGAGGGGATCAACGAAAGCAATCGCCATAAAAGCGGTATCGCCGTCCGTTTTCCAAGGATCGTACGTTGGCGGCACGACAAGAAACCGCAGGACGCCAATTCTCTGGATGATCTGAAGGCGATGCTCAACCTTGGAAATGACCAATAGCGCCACCTCACCGATGCCAGACACTGCCAAGCGGGATGTGTTATACGTCGCGTGGTCAGAAATGAGGTGATTCGCTTCAATTAACACGAAGGCATCATTTCGGACCACGCACGGTATAAGCACCTCGGCATAAGTCATTGAACAAAACGAAATCATCCGCAGCGTGCTCGCCTCCGGCCTAAAGCGAATCGCTTTGCAGCAATCCGGTGACTTACGCCACCGGCAAGCTATAAGTCGGCCTCCTGCCTAAGCGGTACGCTCTCATTAGCGTCCGGTTCTTCGGAACCGTGACCTCGCGTTTAACGGCTGACTTGACCGAATGATTTCTGACGAGCTGCTTGCCACGTAAAATCGCAGCAGTTCGGTCAGCGACGTGATCGAATCGCCTGAACCAGCTCGGCCTTTTTCATTTTGCTGCGACCTTCGATGCTCATTTCTTTCGCCAAATTTCGTAACTCATCAACCGTACGGTCATCAAGATTGGTGTTCGGGTTTCCAGTCCCTTGCGTCGTCTCATTGGGCGTTCGCCCCTCTTCACGACGTTGCTTGTTGACCGTTCGAGCCGCGATCTCTTTCGCGCGATCTTCGGACCGACCTCGGTCCAGGGCGGATTCCTTGACATGTTCGTATTGACGCTCGTCTTTGTTCGTCCAGCTTGGCATCACTATCGCTCCGTTGGGTTTTCAAAAGTAAATCCAGTAGCTGCGAAGCAGCGAAAGTGCTTAGCCTGGAGCCGCGAGCCAGGCAGGATGAAGTCACAAGCCGGTAGCTGCGGAGCAGCGAAAGCAGCTTGCTGCCCGCAGCTTCCCGATCCGACACGATGGATCCCGGCTCGCGGTTATGTGCACCTATCAGCCGCTCCGCGGCTGGTCCTTTAGAAAATCTAGACGAACAAGCAATGAACCCGATCGCGATTCCTTCACCATCCGCAAACCCTGTCATGCACGCCACCAAAGCAGCTCTCTTTTCCCGGATTTGCGGCTCACCCCTGCGTACTCAAAATCCATTCCAGTCCATCGACCACCCCAACATCAAAACCACCCGCGTTGGACCAACTGGACAAAGCTCATCAGACGATTCATCTATCACGCATCCATATCGATAGATAGATCGCAATTCGTTCACGATAGATAGATCGCAATTCGTTAGCTGGCGAACCAATACGACCATAGATGTCTACTTATGAAGATATACGGCATGCTCATCGTGACCTTGGCGACGACGATCTCGTTGCTGTCCACCGACGCCGTTGCCTGCTGAGTGTTGGTACTGATCGTCGATTCTCGCCGACAATCTCGCTACGGTGAAATCGGAGCCTATGGCGGAGGCTTGATACGCTAACGCCGCGATTGACTCGCTGGCTGTAGAGGGCGGTATGCGTTTCCTGAACTTCAACATGGAGACGCAATGCACGCCGGAGTCGTTCGAGCCTCATGACGGGTCGCCGGGCGATCCGGTCTGGAACACATTCCGTTCCGTTCGGCGGAGTGGCGGACGGCTTGACACGGGAAGTGACCATCGGCGAGGGCGATGTCCGACGCCGGTTACGCGACCGCCATGGGCAAGTGGCACCTCGGCAGCAACGACGAAGCGCTTGCCGAACGACCAGGGCTTTGACGAGTGGTTTGGCATCCTGCGTACAACGGATGAATCGCTCGGCCTTCGGCCTCGGATGGTCGCCGGACATCATGCCGGCCGAACAGATAATGGAAGGCAGGAAAGGCGAGAAGAGTCGTACCGGTGTGTACGATGTCGTTCAGCGGCGGCTCATTGACGGCAGAAATCACGCGCAGGTTTCGTCTCTTCGTCGAGAAGCAACTGGTTTAGGCAAGCCGTTTTTCGCATACATGTTGCTGACTCAGCCCCAGCACTTCCCGACCGAGCCCAACCCTGCGTTCAAAGGCAAGACCGGCAACGGCGATTGGGCGGACATGCTTGCGGAGATGGATTCCAACGTAGGGCAAATACTTGATGCCGTAGACAAAGCGGGGATCAAGGACAACACGATCGTCATCTTCACCAGCGACAACGGGCTGGAGTTCTTCCGTCCGTGGGACGGCTGGGGTTGACCGTGCGCGCGGGCAATACTTCACCGCTTTGGAAGGAGGAATTCGCGTCCCCTCTTTAATCCGATGGCCGGGAAAGATTGCCGCGGAAGTTTGAGTAACGAAATTATGCACGGTGTGGATCTTTTCGCCACGCTCGCGATTCGGCGCGAAGGTGCCCGCCGATCGACCGTTTGACACGCTGATCAATCGGATTTCATTCTTGGAAGATTTCGGACAAGTCGGCCCGCGAAGGGCTTCCAATCTGCGTGCCGACCGCATGCAGGCGGTGAAGTGGTGCAACTGGAAGCTGCATTTCATTACAGGAAAACATGTTCGAACCGCCAGTGAAGAACCCCGTGCTGACGATCTACAACCTTTTGATTCGACCGCGAGGAGAAGCCAACCACGGATACCCAGTTGTCAGCCTGGTGTCAAGATGGTGGGCGAGTTCGAGAAGAGCGTGAAGGGGAGTATCCGTTGATTCGATGGGTGACGCCTGACCCCTATCAACCAGTCGACGGAAGGTAAAAACGCCAGCTAACCATCATCGAGATAGGGGCCGCATTGCTGCGGACGTCTCACACCACCGGACGTGCGGCTTGCGCATCCGGCGGTTCGTCGCTTGGAAGCAAACTTGCTCCAGATATCCTCAAGGCTCGCTAGTCCCAGTTTGTTGAGATAGTCGATCGAGATTGCCACGTGCATCGCGGCACTCTTTGACATCACCCAAGGTCCTCTTCCACTGCATCCATGCGAGATGGCTTCATCTTTACGCACTCCTAGTTTCAGCAGCATGCGCACCCGGGTGCGGACTCGGTACCACTGTCGCCAGTAGCAGGCGCCGATGCGCCGGCGAATCCACTTGTCCAGATAACGTAATTGCGTCTTGCATAGGCCGGATTGAAAATAGCCAATCCATCCTTTTGTGGTGCGTCATCCGATAGGACACAGTTGGCACGGAACAAAGCGAATCATGTCGGTTCTGGAGACACAACGGTTGAAAGTACCGTCGCAATTCGACAAGACGTGAAGACATCGACCGGTCCCCATTGCGGCGTGTCTTACGCTGCTTGGTCCGAAAACGCACCGTCACGCTTTCTAAAGCGATTCAGTTCACTTCAGCCAACGCAAAGTCTGTTTCAACTAATCCCGTTGCGTCGCCACAGTCATAAACGCACCTTTCCGCGTTTTCGAGTCATAGCGACACATTGTGGAGTTGAACTTCCCGAGGTCCAGTAAGACAATCTTCATAGGAATGTTCCTTGTGTTTGGTGGGTGGATTGAATGTGACAGGCAGCCACACGCTGCCCAGATCACGGGCGCGAGTCGCCAGTTTATGACGAATGACTCCCACCCGCCAAACCTCGGACTTACATGGACAACGTTCGTCGCTCCTAACTTTACGGAAGCTCTGAGGAAACTTATGACGTGACTGTTCGCGAAGTTCTTCGTAAAATTTAAGACGACGGATGGGTGCTGGTCTCTCAAAAGGGCAGCCATCGGCAATACAAGCATCCCTCGAAAACGGGACGCGTGACGGTCGCTGGGCATCCCAAAGACGATTTAGCCCCGGGCACGCTGAATAGCATCCTGAGGCAGGCTGGACTGAAAGACTAAAATAGTGACTCCAAAGTATCTGATCGTTATTGAAAAGACCTCAAATAACCTATCTGCGTTCTCGCCTGACTTGCCTGGCTGTGTTGCAACAGGTGCAACCAAGGCTGAAGTCGAAGAACGAATGCGAGAAGCGATACGCATGCACATCGATGGAATGCGCGAGGATGGTTTAGAAATTCCGGAACCCTCATCCATCGCAGAGTACATCGAAGCGTAGCGGTAATTATGAGAAGAGCGACGAACAGAGCGGTCAACCGAAGCCGCCGATCTGGCCTTTTGTGACATCCAAATCGAACCCGGCGGCATCGGTTACCGCTAACTTTGCGACGCGATGATTCAGCAAGGGGCTTGATTAAACGACTATTTGAGGTGTCAGTGCTCTTTGGACCTCTGGGGCGTCGCGGCACTGTCTCATTTGTCCATGCACGGTTCAAACGCGTTTGAGCGGTTTGTCCCATAATGCGGATGCTTGCCTGGAGGCTTCAGTGAGTAGCAAGCTTTCCTCCGCGAGTATCGCACATGCTTTAGGGAAATGTGTCTGAAAAGTTCTTGATCGCATCGATGGCTTGGTTGGATGACGGCTCGGTGCGATCGTCCCTAAAGCGAACTTCTCAGCATCAGGATTGAATCGTTCCGCCAACTGTCCTCCGCTGGCGATCCTGGAATAGACGAACCAAACGCGGCTCGTGTTCTTGGTCTTGTTCATCCGTTGGTCGAGCGTCTTGCGTTTCACATTGGCCCGCCGCCAAGCTTCTTCGTTTGTGCTGCAGACAAGAGTCTTTAATCCTGGAGATGGCGTCTGATCGTTGATCCATCCCGAAGGCGCTCGGGCTTCCATCACGACGAGGTCGGCATCACCGTTGTCGAATATCCGTTTCAAGTAATCCCGTTGCGTCGCGACAATCGTAAACGCAGCTTTCCGAGTTAAGCACCTCGGCATAAGTCATTAAGCAAAACGAAATCAATCGCAGCGCACTCGCCTCGTGCCTACGCCGGAGGCCGAAACAAAACCTGCCGGGGCGCTTAGGCCCCAGAACCGAAACAATGACAACTGTAGCCCTGCGGGCGGCACATTTGCGTTATAGTGGATTGTGTCGGCCTCCGGCCTAAGCGGCACGCTCTCGTTAGCGTCCGGTTAACTGAAAGACTTACAGGGATTCTTTCCGACGCAGACAGCCAACACATGAATTCCGCCGATGAAAGCAATCCGTATACACCGCCTAGCGTTGAGACGGACACTGCGGTTTCCACACGTTCATTCGATCAGCGGCTTTTGTTCCTTTTATTGCCGCCGCTGATCCCATTTGTTGTTCACTGTGTCGTACGACTCCATATTCCCGCCGACGAAACTCCATATCTTGCTTTGTTTACGTTCGGAGCGATCATCCCGGCGTGGCTCTGGTCTCAAACAATGATTGATCGATTACGAATGACGTTCTGGAAGTCGTATGGCTTAGCGGTTATCGTATGGGGGGCCGTGCTGGCATCCGCGGTGTTTTCGTCGTCACTGGTAGAATGGGCGGTTGGCGTCGCTGTCACGCAACGCGATTCGCATACCGCGTCAGCGGCAAAATCAACTCCAAAACCGTCCATCGACTTCCAGTCATCGGATAGATTTTAATTCCTTCGCCGACCTTATTGATTGTGCGACGTTCCGGATTATCCATGACAACCAATCGTATCATTGCTTGTGGGTTGTCAACTGTGCTATGTGCTCTGCTTTGTTGGTCAATCTTCACCAACGTCGGCGACCTTCGCACCTGGATCTTGCTAGGAACCGGAACCGCTCTTGGCATACTGTACACCATCTTCGGGCGGCTACCGGAATGGATCGTTGACTACAGCGGCGGGGCTATTACCGACGACGATGACCCGTCAAACATATCTCCTCGCATTTACTTGCCAACAATTATTGGTGCCATCGCGTTGGCGACAATTGCATTATTTGTTGGATTAAGATTCATTTAGCTTGATTGAAAACTCCGACGGACGGATTCACGATCAAATAAATCGTTTAACCGCAAGCGGTAGGCACCTGCGATTTTCCGACTCTTCTGACGCATGCGGCTTGCCGTAGAACGAAGAAACATCTGCATGGGCGATCAAATTCATTCTGCGGTAATGAGACCCTGCAAAATCCGGCAACGGCGACCATGATGGTGACATTATCGCTACGGTAGATTGTCGACTAACCATTGATACTTTGACATTGCAGCCTGGAGTAAAGTTGGCGACGGAGTTGCAATATGAGCGGAGAGAAACGAGCGGTCATTTCCATTCCCAGTGATCTGCGGGAACGAGAATGTTGTCTTCTAGTGGGGATCGAGATTGGAGCCATCTTTTTGCGGAGTCGTCGTTCCACAGATAGGCTTGACAGAAACGAAGTCCGATTTCGTGAATCGCTTGGTGGTACCTTGGGTCTCGTTCGGGCTGTCGGCGTCGTCGTCGCTCTTCAAAGTCGAAATGATTGGCTTGATCGAGGACCAGCAGATACTTGTCGCCGGTTGGCATTGCGTGATAGACATCGCGTCTTGACTCAGGCGTGATCTTGCCGGTCAGGGGGCTTTCGTCGTCGGTTCCCGTCATACACAAAATCGGTTGCTTTAACGCGCCGAAAGCTTCATCGACCGAGAGCGTTTGAACCGGTTGTGGGCTCAGCGTCACGAACGCCTTGACTCGCGGATCGGGATAACTTTGGTTCGACGGGTACATTCGACCGGCTATCGCCAGCGACGTCGCGGCACCGAAACTGTGTCCGGCCATCCCAATCCGCCAAAGATCGAACTTCAAGCCAGCGAGTCGATCCGGCGTCCGAACCTCCGCTTCAAGTTCGTCAAGAACAAACGAGACGTCGGCGATTCGATCCAGACCATTCTGTAAACTGGCGGCCTCTTTGAACGCCTTGAATCGCTTCATTGGAGGGGCCGATTCAATTGTGTCGCTGTCACTTCCGGGATGTTGAAGAAACAAACAATGAAGGCCCGCGGACGACCACGCCTTCCCGAGATAAGACATCCCGCGACGCGAGCCCCCCAGGCCATGCGAGACGAGGATCACGGGAGACGCGATCTCGGAGGAAGCCGGATAGAGACGACAGGGAATCACACGGCGACGCCTGTTGTCGATAAATTCCAGATCGAAAGGCTCAGACATGTTGCTCCTTACCGATCGCTGGTTCAATGATGACCGCGATCGACGTTATACCGTGCGTTGTTTGAACTGATGCTTTTGCATTTCATGAAGCGAATCACCTCATTGTCAGCCAAGCAACGTATATCTTGAGTCAAGGTCTTTCAGTCAACTTTGCGATGTAGGGTGCATGACAGGGCTTGCGGATGGTGAGAATCGCAATCGTGTCCATCGCTTGTTCGTCAAGGTTTTTCAAAAGCTGCGGAGCAGCGAAAGCGCGGCGTGCTTTCGCTGCTCCGCAGCTTCCTGCTGTGGCTTCTTCCCACCTGGGGCTCGCGCTGAGGCTATACGCTATCGCTGCTTCGCAAGGTTAGCGGCTTGCCATCAAAGACATATCGGCGATGCAAGTCAAATTCTGCAAACCCTGTCATGCACCCGCGACGTAGGCGAGTGAATGAATTCCGGTTATCAACATTGATGACGGTCGATGACCGACGCGGACTTGCCACGCATGACCGATCGCACAATCTGCTGGATCTCATGCAGGCTGGCTTGCAAGGTTTCATCATCACCCGCTTTCGCCGCGTTTTCAAGTTGCTTTGCCGGTTCGGTAAACTGCGGAAATCCGACGGTTCCTCCCGTCCCTTTCAGAGCGTGTGCTCTTCGAGCGACCTCCGCGTAGTCGGCGTCGCTGACGGCTTGTTGCAGTCCACCGATGCAGTCGTCCAGTCCGTTGATAAACTGTTCGACAACCACTTGGAACTCCGGCACATCGAGAGGCAGATTCGATACGATTCGATCTGCTTCGGAATGCGAGACTGCGCGAATGGCTTGTTACCGTGTGGGACGATTCGTTGAGTCGGCAAACTCGGTCCCGTTTCGCGGCTCTGGTCGCAGGGACCATGCAATTCGTGAAGCAATTCGATGAGCCGATCGATATTGACCGGTTTGGCCAAGAAGGCTGTGCATCCGACATCAAAACAGCGACGCCGATCTTCCTCAAGGCGTTGCCTGTAAGTGCGATGATCGGAACTTGAACGCCTTGTTGACGAAGAATCTTCGTCGCTGAGTATCCATCCATAACGGGCATCTGCATGTCCATCAGCACCACGTCATAGGACTGGTTGGCGAACCGATCGATTGCGATCTGACCATTTTCGGCCGTCTCGACGGTTAATCCGGCTTTGCCGCAGACAACCTGCAGCAATTGCACATTCGCCGGGGTATCGTCGACGATCAGAATGCGTCCAGCGCGAATACGGGCGATGCCTTGGTTTGCGGCGGCCTGTTTGCGTTGCCGCATGATCGCCATCGCTTCATCGCCACTGATGCGACGAACGTTCGTCAAGTCGCCAACCTCGATGGTGACGGAGAAGACGCTGCCGACACCCGGTTCGCTGGCGACCACGATGCCGCCTCCCATTGCTTCGGCCAGTTTCTTGCTGATCGAGAGTCCCAAGCCGGTTCCGCCGAAGCGACGGGTGACCGAGTTGTCCGCTTGCACGAATGGACTGAAAATTCGTTGCAATTGTTGTTCGGTCATGCCAATGCCGGTGTCGATGACGTCGAAACGCATTTTAGGAACGCCTTCGTTCTCCACCAACTGAAAGTCGACGCGGACCCCTCCGGACTGCGTGAACTTCACCGCGTTGCCGACGAGATTGATAAGGATTTGACGCAGTCGCGTCGAATCGCTTTGGATGGTGTCGGGGATCTCGCCGCTCGGATTCGACGAAAGTTGAATGCCCTGATCATTGGCTTTGCCCGTCAGCACGGTGATCACCTCGCTGACGATCTGGAACGGAGAGCACTCGCGAATTTCAAGTTGTACGCCGGCCGACTCGATCTTGGACAGGTCCAGGACATCGTTGATCAACTCAACCAAGTGATTGCCGCTGGAATAGATCGTATCGAGGTATTCCAACTGTCGATCGGGATCTTGTTCAAGCCCGCGACGAAGGATGTCGGTGAAGCCAACGATGGCGTTCATCGGTGTGCGGATCTCATGGCTCATGTTCGCCAGGAACAGGCTCTTCGCGTCGTTCGCCGATTCAGCCGCATCCTTGGCGATCGCCAGTTCGCGTTTGTGGTCCTCAAGCGTCGTGATGTCTTTAAATGTCACCATCACGCCTTGATGGACGCCTTCACTGTTCTGAATTGGTGTGCTGTTGACGCTGAAGACTCGCTGCTTGCCGTCAACATCAATGCCTAACATGCGGTTGGACAGTGGCATGCCGCGATCGAGCGTTTCCTCCCAGGGGAGTCTTTCATCCGCTTCGCATCGCCATCCCAGATCCGCGGCGTTGGTTCCAAGCAACTTGCGCTGGTTGGTGTTCAGATCGGCCTGAATGACGGGATTGGCCAGCAGCACGCGATGCTCCAAGTCCAGCAAGAACAAACCGACGCCAAGGTTGTCAAGCACGTCGCGGACATGTGTCGGCACCGCCCCCGATGCGTCCAACTGCTTGAGAATCATTCCAAGAAAAACATAAAACTGAATGAAGCAGGCCGGGCAGACGATCAGCAGGACGAGCTTCCACGGTTCGATCCCAAACATCGGTTGATAGGGAACAAACGCGATTTCCAAATCCGCCCAACGATCGGCTCGCTGATAGACGGGAAGGACCATTTGGCGATCGTTGGAAACGACGTATCCGTTGTCATGCTGCAATAAATCGGGAAGCCAGATTTCGCGATGGTCGCCGGCCGCGACGTACAGCGTTCCATCAGGCTTTCGCAGGCCGATCGACAACACACTGGGTTGACGCCTCACCACCCCTTCGAGCAGAGCCTCCAGGCCGGTGCGATTCCCGGAGGTGATCAGCGTTGTGGCGCTCATCGCCAACGTCTCGGTCAGTTCGGCGCGACCCTCCATCAGGGGAACGTATGGGTTGGGAAAGATCTGCAGTGTGATCGATCCAATAATATTGACAATGACCATCGTCACCAACGCGGCAACGATCCGAACCCGAGTTGGCAGAATTCGAGCCAATCGGTGCAGCGGAAGCAGCAGCAAATCGATGATCTTTTTAAGCATTGCAAGCATGACAAACAGTACGTCATACCGGGCGATCTCGCGCGGAAACGCCATCCCTATCGATTCGCTGTGGGCAAAAGAGAGCCCACGATGCCGACTGCGTCGAGTCTGACGATTGGCGGTTCTGCATCGGTTGTTCGGAGAATCCTGAACGCTTGCATTGTTACGCCTTTGCGAATGGCAATCGGATTGCTCCGAATCGCCCGGTCGATCCGATGTTATGCTGTGCGTGATCTGAAATGGCGTCTTCACATCGTATATCAATGATGAACGCGTTTGATGTTGTACCGTGCGTGGTCTGGAATGATGCTTTTGCTTTTAATGAAGCGAATCACCTCATTTTCGGCCACCCGACGTGTATCTTGCGTCAATGTTCTTCAGTTGATCTTGCGACGTGGTCGCTCCAGGGAGTGAATCACCTCATTTTCGTCCACGCAACGCAAACCAATACAACGTGGGCTCGCTGAATCGAGAATCGGCGTTATGCCGCTTCGCACGCGAAGCATTCCGCAGCCAGTTCAGCCGCAGAGATTTTGGTCATTATCGTGCAGGCATTTTTTCTTCATTCGCATTCCGCTTTGGCGCAACGACCGCGTTTGGTCGCTGCGATCGTCGTTGGATGCGCAATGTTGCTTGCCGCGGACGATTCGGTGCCCATTCGTTTGCCGAGGCTTTCCAATCCCCAAACGCAGACGACTGACGACATGCCACAAGTCGACAAGTCGGTCGAGATCGTTGGCGGTCCTCAACGGCTTCCGGTTCCAGACACGACAGAAGACGAAACCGAAGGTGCCGAGGAATCGGAGGACATTGCTTCGCCGAGCGACTTGCCGTCGCTCCCGGATCCCCGATCCAATCCGAAAGACCACGAAGCAACCAGGTCACCGCGGCGATTGCCGTCACCGGAGCCGATCGAGCCCGCACAACCAACGCCTTCGACGAAGCGTTTGCCTCCCGTTCGATCGAACCGGTCCGAGCGCTCGATTCTCGAGCCGCCGCTTCCTCCCAGCTTGGATTCGGCGGAATTTCGTCATGGATTCGCACCGCAACAGCCATCACAGCCGATGCCGATCCCCATGGCGATTCAAGAAGTCACTCCATCGGATAACGCCGCAGCGTTGCCATCGGACACGCGAGGTTTCGCTCCAAGTGAGAGACCGCCAGTCGAGTTTGGTCCATACCCGGTTTCGCTGGCCCCCACAACGCCGACGATCATCGAACATCATCAGCTTCCCTTGCAGTTATCGCCGATGTGGTGGAACGCCGAGGTTCGCGGCGGGATCGGCGTGGGACAGCAGACGATGCCGATCACGGTTGATCGAATTGTTCAGTCGGCGCTCGTCCATTCCCTGCAGATCAAAGCGTTGTTAACGGAGCCTCGGATTCGGAAAGCGACGATCTGTGTCGAAGAGGCGGAATTTGATTGGACGACATTTGTTGAATCGCGCTTCGACGATACGAGCGATCCGATTGGAAGCATTCTGACAACCGGAGCGGTTGATGGTCGATTTATCGATCAAACGTGGGCCGGGGCGTTCGGCGTGCGGCAGAGGAATCGTGTCGGCGGTCAACTGGAATTCGCTCAAAATGGCGGCAACCAGCGAAATAATTCTCAGTTCCTGATCCCGAATCCGCAAGGTACGACGCGATTGGAACTGAATTATACGCAACCAGTGCTCAATGGTGCCGGGCGCTTTGTAAATGAAAGCCGGATCATCCTGGCCGAGCTTGATTTTCAGGCGACCGGTGATCGTACGCAAACGCGGATTCAAGATCACTTGATCGAGGTCACGAATGCTTACTGGGATTTGTACCTGGCGCGCAGTCAACTGCTGCAGCGTCGCAAGTTGCTGGAAAGTGCGCGTCAAATTTTCGAAACGCTTCAATCACGGCAGGATGTCGACGTTTTGCAACGGCAAATCTTGCGAGCCCAAGTCGCCGTAACCGGACGCGAGGCCGAAGTCATTCGCGCACAAACGGAGATACGAAACGCGCAAGCCAGACTTCGTCGTCTCGTCAACGATCCGCATTTGATCACGGCTATGCAAGCGGAATGGGTTCCTCAAGATCAGCCGATTGAACATCGCATCGATTTATCGGCAGCCGAATCGGCGCGGATCGCACTTTCGGCGCGCCCGGAAATCGCCGAGTCGATGCGTCGCGTTCGGGCAATGTCGGTGCAAGCGGAAGTCGGAAAGAACGAATTGTTGCCGCGTTTGGACTTTCTCGTCAGAACGTATGTTGCCGGGCTTGAAGGAGGTGGTGATACGCTCGGGTCGTGGACGCGGCAATTCGCTGATGGTCGGCCAACGTATGGTGTCGGCATGCTCTATGAATTTCCGCTGGGAAACCGAGCGGCGCAAGGTCGACTGCGACGTAGCCGCTGGGAATTGACGCGCGAGATCCACAATCTGGAGTCTACGATCGAACAAACATTGCTGGAGGTCGATGTCGCGGTTCGCGAAACTCACACGGCTTATCGCGAAATGGAAAGCAAGCAACGCGCTGTCTATTCGGCGGCGGCAGAGGTGCAATATCTCGACGAACGCTGGCGTTTGCTCCCGTCGCCGCAAGACTCGGCGGTCTTGCTGCTTGAGAATTTGCTCGACGCGCAGCAACGTTTGGGAAACGAAGAAGCCGCCTATGCCGCCGCGCAGGTCGGTTACATCCGATCGTGGATCGCATTGCATCGAGCGATGGGGACTCTGTTGCAGATGGCGCCGGCTCCGGTTGCGATGTTCGCCGAGACTGAGGAGCCGTCATGATTTCACTCCGTCGGACAAAGCATCCGCTTCACATACAGACCTTGCGTCGGCAAGTGACGTCGATGCAAGAGCTGCAGAAGGTGCTGGAAGGCTGCGATCGGCGAACGCTGTGCGAACATCTGGCCCAGGTGCGACAATTCCTTCGCCAGGGCGAAACGCTTACCCATCCGAAGATTCTTGGGTTGACCGGAGCGGTCGTCTACGAAGCGGTTCGACAAGTCCTCGGCGTCACCCTCTACGACGTTCAACAAATCGCGGGAATCGTGCTCTGTCATGGGGCGGTGGCTCAGATGCAGACCGGCGAGGGGAAGACACTTTCGGGACTGATGCCAACGATTGCCTTCGCATTGCTGGGACGTGGCGTCCATGTTGCCACCCCCAACAGTTACTTGGCGACTCGAGACTTTCAACTGTTGCAACCTGTAATCGAACATCTGGGGCTGACGGTCGGATTGCTGACCGAAGAGATATCGTTGTCGGAACGTCGACATGCGTATGATTGCGACATTACGTACGCTCCCGCGTATGTATACGGGTTCGACTATCTGCGTGATCAAGTCGCCTTGCAACAGAGAAGATCGCCCTTCTTGGGACATCGCGTTCAACAGCGGTTGCGCGGCAACTTTCCGGAGACGACGCTGATGCAAAGAGGACGCAAACACGCGATTCTGGACGAAATCGATCATGTCTTGATCGATGATGCCCTTAGCCCACTGGTCCTTTCGAGCAACAGTAACGAAGTGGCCCTGGATGCCGACATCCATCAGGCGGCGAAAGTGATCGCCCAAACTCTGACGGAAGGCAAAGACTTCGGTAAGTCACAGGGAACATCGGCAATGACGCTGACGCCCGCGGGCATCCAGCAAGTCTACGCGGATGCGCGATATGGCGGCGATGCGCGATTGCAACGTGCGTGGCACGAATACGTTCAGCTTGCCTTGCGTGCGATGCATCATTTCCGACGCGACGTGCATTACATCGTTGATCATGGAAAGTTGAAGTTGATTGATGCGGGAACTGGACGATTATTCGCGGATCGATCGTGGAGCGACGGCCAGCATCAAGCCGTCCAGTGCAAGGAGAATTTACTGGTGACCCAGCAACCGGTCGAGCTAGCGCGAATCACGCGACAACGCTTCTTCCGAATGTATGATCGCTTGAGCGGAATGACCGGTACGGCGAGGGGCTGCGCCGATGAACTGCAAGATGTTTACAAGCTTCCCGTGATTGAGGTTCCACTTCGTTTTCCGAATCGTCGAAAACGTTTGCCGACGATAATCGCACGCGATGCTGACGCGAAGGCGAGTCAAATTCTCGCGGAAGCCGTCCAGTGTCATCAACGTCGACAACCGGTTTTGATCGGAACGCATTCGATTCAGCAGAGCGAGCAATTGGCCCGTGTCTTCGAGTCACATGAACTTCCCTTTCGATTGCTCAATGGAAAACAGGATGCCGAAGAAGCGGACATCATCGCCGCTGCTGGACGTGCGGGGGCGATAACGATCGCGACCCATCTGGCCGGTCGCGGTACGGATATCAAGCTTGACGAGCGGGCGCGAAGTGGGCGGTCTGCACGTGATCGTCGCTCAGTGCCATCCGATCGACCGAATGGACCGGCAGTTGATTGGACGTTCGGCAAGGCAGGACGATCCGGGAAGCTTCCGTCGCTACGTTGCGCTGGATGACGATTGGATCTGTCGACAAGCGGGCTGGCTGATTCGCTGGTTGCAAAGACAGCTCGATCGGAAAGCTGACGTCGACGATCCATCGTTCTGGCGGACATCGGAGGAGATCGATCGTCAACTGATACGTTCGATTGAACGACTACAGCGACATAATCAACGTCGGCAGTTTCGCCAACGGAGAAGCTTGTTGCAACAATCCGGCGGGCGTTCGGTTCAGGAGCCCGTTCACTGAAACGTAGAGCGACCACGTCACAGGATCGACTGAATAACTTTAGCGGGAGATACACGTCGCATGGTCAGAAATGAGGTGATTCGCATCATTTAACGCGAAGGCATCATTTCAGACCACGCACGGTATAACATCAAACGCGTTCATCATTGATATAGGTATACGTCAGATGCATCGTTGGAATCACGCGATTGACTCGCACGCAACGCTCCACTTCGTTCTTCGTCGAAGCGCGTTCTGGCTTGCGATTGTGATCTTCTCTTTCGGTCGCACCGTCGTGGCGCAGCAGAGCGATTCGGCCGTCGAAGCGTTCATTGAGCCGTTCAAGACCGTACAGATTCCCGCTCCGGAAGTCGGCACCTTGCGAAGCATTGATGTCGTCGAAGGTCAGTCGGTTTCGCAAGGTCAGACGCTTGCACACATGGACGATCAGATACTGCAGGTTTCCTTGCAAGCGGCGACGGCGGCAAAAGATGCCGTGGGGAATCTTCGCGCTGCTCAGGCGGAACTGCTGATGAAGCAACGTCAACTGACCAGCTTGCAGACACTTCGACAACGGGGCAACGCCACGCAGCGTGAACTTGATCGAGGCATCGCCGACTGCGAACTATCCGAAGCACGGTTGCAAGCGGTTCGCGAAGATCTTCTGTTACGTCAGCTCGAGCATGCTCGGATTGTCGCTCAGATCGAAAAGCGAACGTTGCGTTCGCCGATCGACGGGGTGGTCGCACAGATCGACAAAGAGGCGGGCGAATTCGTTTCCCCCACGGATCCAAATGTCATGGTCATCGTTCAACTCGATCCGGTCCAAGCCGTTTTTTCGGTACCGATTTCAGCCGTGTCAAAGATCGAAAAGGGGAGCAAGGTGCAGCTGACCATCGGCGTTGAAGATCGCCCAACGCAGGGAATCGTTGAGTTCATCGCACCCACAGCGGACGCACAAAGTGGAACGGTTCGCGTGAAGGTTCAGGTTGCCAATCACAACGGGCGAATCCTCTGCGGCAGCACGTGCCGTTGGGATCTCAATTCGGTGGTTCAGAATGAATTCGCCGACTCGCCCAGCCGTCGCCTGTTGATGTCAAGGCTGCCCATTCCGACGAAGCAATAAGCAGCGACGCACAATTTTGAATGTCTTGCCATGAATGCTGTTATCGAGAATCGCATCACAACCGCCAAGCCGACGGAGCTGGAAGGACTCGCGTCGATAAAGGCTGCGGAATCGTCGTTGCACGCCGACGAAGCATCCGTCTTGGCGGCGGTGGTCGAACTTCTCACGCAGCTTGACGAAATCGACGACTTTCCGACCGCGGTTCATCATGCGGCTGTCGCGTTGTGCAAGTGCTGCGACGCGAAACGCGTTGTCTTCGGATGGCGATTCCATCATGCCTCCGGTAATGTTGCGATCGCCGATTCTCACCGAATTTTTGATCCGCACGACAGGAACGATCAAGCGATGCGAAAGCTTTCGTTTGCGCTTGACGAACTGTCTCTGATTCAGCAGGTAATCTCGGTCGATCTTCATCAGCAAAGCAGCAGCCAGCCGGGCAGGCTCGCGTTACGTGCGTTTGCCGGGCAGGAACAAGCGACGAGAATTGTCGGTGCCGCAATGCTGGATGCGAAAGGAATGAATCATGGAGCGTGGTTGCTGGTTGATCCGGCCGAAACGATTCAAGGTCTGCGAATCGAGAACGTGGTTGCGGCGATGACGAACCCGCTTGCCGGTCGATTGGCGTCCATTCGACGACGGCAGCCGCGTCGTTGGCAGCGTTCGCTTCAGTCGATGCATGCGTTCGTTAGTGGCCAGCGCCGCTGGACGTTATCGGCGGGCATGTTGATGCTGCTGTTGCTGTTGATGTATCCGACCCGCTACACCGTCCGCTGCGACTGTGTTTTGCAGCCGGTCGCCCGACGCGTGGTCGCTGCGCCCTTTGATGGTTCATTGGAGGAAGCGTTTGTTCAGCCGGGGGATTCGGTTCGCCAGGGACAACGTCTGGCGCGAATTAGCGCTCGTGAGTTGGATTGGGAGCTAGCCGGCTTAAAAGCGGATTTAAGTCGGTCGATTAAAGAACGCAAGGTCTCGCTGGCGAAGCAAGATTATGCGGCATCCCAGATCGCTCAGTTGGAATCGCAACGTCTGTCCAGCCGTGTTGAGTTGATCGAGAATCGGATCGAGCATCTGGATATTCGCAGCCCCATCGATGGCGTTGTCGTTTCGGGCGACCTGCACGAAGTGAAAGGGGCACCGTTGGAGACAGGTGAATCGCTGTTTCAGATCGCGCCTCTGGGTGCGATGGATGTCGAGCTAATGATTCCGGAAGATGACTTCATGTATGTCAAACCGGGAATGTCGGTGCGTCTTCGTTTGGACGCATTCGCCGATGAGCAAGTGACGGGGCGAGTGCAGCGGATCTCGCCGCAGGCCGAAGTGCTCGAAAATCGAAACGTGTTCGTGGCGGAGCTGCGTCTGAACGATCCGCACGGCCTTTATCGCCCGGGAATGCGAGGTGACGCGGTCGTGCAGTCGATTCGACGTCCGTTCTTCTGGGTCTGGTTTCACAAGCCGTGGTCGATGCTGCGGAACCGATGTTTTGACTTGATAGGTATTTGTGCCGTGCGTGGTCCGAAATGATGCTTTTGCATTAAATGAAGCGAATCACCTCATTTCTGACCACACGACGTATAACATCAACCGCGTTCGTCAATGAAATAATCACATGTCCGTCGTGTTCGACCGAGAGACCGTTGATTTCAGCCGTTGGAAACCTCGTTTGGTGAGCGAGTTGCTGTTCTGGCCGTGCATCGGTCAGTCGGCGAAGGCAACACCTGACATGGCGATTTCGGATGCTTCGCTCGCAGGCCACCAAAAAGCGGCTCGCTACCGAATTGAAATCCCTTCGCAAAACAAGTTCTTCGATATCGGTTATCAGGAATACATTCTGATCTCGATGTTCGATGGTGGTACGACCGTGGCCGCGGCTTGCGGGAAAGCCGCTCAAGCTTTGGGGAGTGCGGCGTTGACTCAGCAGCAAGCCAATGCCATCGCCCGATGGCTGTTGCGGCAAGGGCTGGCGATCGACGATGATGAAGCTTCGTCCGCGTCGCGTGGTAGACCGCTGAGCGACGAACGTTCTGAAATGTTGGCTCGTCTGAATCCGTTCTGGATCAAGATCCCGCTGGGACGTGCCGAACGCCTGCTTCCGAAGATTGCGGGGGCTTGCGGTTTTCTGTTCTCGATACCGGCGATGATTCTCGCGTGTCTTACGGTTCTTGTCGCACTGCTGGTTGTCGTGGCCCAGTGGCCGCGTTTGGCCGCTTCGGCAAGCGGGATCTTCAGTCCTGATTTATGGTTGTTGTCGCTGACCAGTTGGATCTTCTTGAAAGTTCTGCACGAGATCGGACATGCGGCCGCAGCGCAGCGGTTCGGTTGCCGGATCACGGATGTTGGCGTGGTCCTGGTGCTGTTTGCTCCCCTGGCTTATGTCGACGTCACAACAAGCTGGCGACTGCGTTCGCGTTGGCAGCGTATTATCATTGCCGCTGGTGGGATGTATGTCGAATTGCTGATCGCGTCGATTGCCGCGATCGTTTGGGGATTTGTCGACGCGCCGATGCTCAGTCATCAATTGTTTTGCCTGATGCTTGCCGCGAGTGTTTCGACGGTGTTGTTCAACGCAAACCCGCTGATGCGCTTCGACGGATACTTTATTCTGACCGACCTTATCAATTTGCCGAACCTCGCGAGTGAAGGCACCCTGTCCTTGCGCGACCTGGCAAGTCGGCTCTTTTATGCGAAGGGTGTCCGTCGCGAGTATCATCTTGGTTGGCGACGAGTCTTCGTTCCGCTATACGGAATCGCCGCGCTGGCGTGGCGGATTTTGATTTGCATCACCCTCTCGATCGCTGCGGCGATGCTGTTCCACGGTGGGGGAATCGCCTTGGTCGGCATCGCCATGATCATGTGGGTGTTGCGCCCGATCCAGATGATTGTTCGATCGATAGGACATCAGGCCGACAGCGATCCTCCCTCGGTTGTTCGAGCTTTCGTCGTTGCCGGTTGCCTATGCGTGATTGGAACCTATCTGGTGTTTTACGCCCCTGTTCCATCGGCGATCGTCGCGCCTGCCATCGTGGATCAAGCGGACGACTCCGTGGTCCGAAGCGCATGTGATGGATTCATCGATACGATTCATGTTGTCGATGGAGAGCGTGTTCGTCGAAACGATTTGTTGTTTTCGCTTCGCAATGACGAACTGCGCCAGCAGTATCAAGAACTGCAAATGCAAATCGAGCAGAGCGAAATACGACAGCGGACCGCGGCGCAGACGCAAGACATTGCCGGAATGCAGATCGAACAAGAACGCTGCGCTGGCCTGAACGAACGGTTGTCACAGTTGCAGGTCGAAATCGACGGGCTGACCGTCCGCGCGCCTCGCGATGGCACAATCATCGCGCGACGATTGCATGATCAGTTGGGCCGGTTCGTCAGCCAAGGAGACGCGTTGCTGAAAATTGCGGATCTGAATCAAGCTCGTATTCTGACATCGATCGCTCAGGCGGATGTCCGTCAGGCTCTATCGCATGTTGGCGGCGGGGTTCAGATTCGACTTGCTTCAGCGACAGCGATCAACGGCACGCTATTGCAGATCAAACCACTCGCTTCGACCAACGTTCCCAGTATGGCGCTGGCTGGGAACAATCAGGGACCGTTGCCGGTTCGTCGGATCGAAGAAGGCCCGACCGACGAGAATGCGTATCGACTGTTGGAACCGCGATTTGAAGCGATCGTCGAAATGGACACCGCTCTCAATGAAGAGATTCCTCTTGGTCAAACCGCTCGCGTTTGGATCGGCTACCGTTCGCAAACGCTCCACCAAAGGGCATCCGCATGGCTGCGTCGTCTGATCAATACGCACCGCTCGCCTAAGCAACAATTTCGCGAATGATGCGACCCGATACATCCGTCAAGCGAAAGTCTCGACCGGCATGGCGAAACGTCAGTCGCTGGTGATCGAATCCCAATAAATGCAACATCGTCGCATGCAAGTCATGAACACTGGTTCGATTCTCGACGGCTTGAAAGCCTAGATCGTCGGTCGCGCCGTAGACCGTTCCGCCGCGAATGCCTCCGCCGGCCATCCAAACCGTGAAACCATAGTGATTGTGGTCGCGACCGAGCAACGATTTGCCGTCGCCGCCCAATTCAACGGTGGCGTGCGACCGAATTCGCCACCCCACAAGATCAGCGTTTCGTCAAAGAGGCCGCGTGCTTTCAGGTCCGAAATCAAGGCGGCGATCGGCCGATCGATCTCGGCAGCCAGCTTGCGATGATTTTTTTCAATTTCGTTGTGATTGTCCCACGGTTGTCCGGCACCATGCCACAATTGGACATAGCGTACACCGCGTTCGATCAAGCGACGGGCGATCAACGTTTGTCGGCCATGAACGCCCGAACCGTACATATCCAACGTTGCTTGATTTTCACGCGACAGATCGAACGCATCGGTGGCTTCGGCTTGCATTCGAAAGGCCAATTCAAACGAATGGATGCGAGCTTCCAGTCTGGGATCGGAACGCTGTCGGCGATGCTGGGCATTGAGTTGCTGAAGCAGATCAAGCTGTCGACGCTGCGCTTGTTGCGAGGCATGCGGGCTACGAATGTTCTCGATCAGCTTATCGATTTGACGGTTGTTGGGGTCCATGAACGTGCCTTGATACGCACCAGGAAGAAACCCGGATTGCCAGTTCTCGGTATCCTTTATCGGGTAGCCGCCGGGACACATCGCAATGAAACCAGGGAGGTTTTGGTTCTCCTGTCCCAAGCCGTATAACACCCATGACCCAACGCTGGGGCGCGGCTGGACTGAATCGCCACAATTCATCAACATCAACGACGGTTCATGATTGGGCACGTGGGCATACATCGAGCGGAGGACGGCGATGTCGTCGATATGCCGCGCGGTCTTGTCGAAAATCTCACTGACCTCAATACCACTTTCCCCATACTTGCGAAAGCGAAACGGGGAGGGAAAGGCCGCCCCCGTCTTGCGCTCCGTCGTCAGTGTGTTGGGTACCGGCTCGCCGGCATACTTGGAAAGTGTCGGCTTGGGATCGAACGTATCGACATGCGACGGACCACCGTTCAAGAAGAAGTGGATGACTCGTTTCGCTTTCGCGGGATAGTGCGGCTGCTTAACCCGCAACGGACCTGAACCCGCATCATCGTCGGCAAAGCCGGTCTCGCTGAGCAGGCTTGCCAAACCAAGCCCGCCCAAACCCAAAGCGGAACGGTGCAAGAGTGATCGGCGATCCAAAAGATACGAATGATCGAGCATGGCGGAACTCTTCGGTTTTGAGAAAATTGGATCTTTCGGTTTGTCCGGTATCAGTCGACGAACCAAAACTCGTTCGTCAGCATCAGGATTTGGGCCAACTGTTCCCACTTGGAAAGGTTTGGCGTGGAAGGACCGATGAAGTCCCGCGTCGCGTTCCAGTCGGATAGCTCCGCGCCGGATGTTTCTTGCTCGCCATTGGAATTGCTTACCTGCCGAATGACGGGTGCCCACAGATGCTGATCGCTATTGAGGACACTGATGATGTCGACTACGAAATCGATGGTGTCTCCGGCTTCAACGTCCAACTCCGGAACGTCCAACGCGGCTTCGGACGCCTTCAGTGTTGTCTCCGCCAATTTGCCATGTCGACTGGAGACGATCCGGAACCGCACCCCGTCGGCGATATCAGGTTCATGCTTCGCTGTTGAGGTGATCGCGATACGCATGGCGGCCGGGGCCGTCCATCGCCGCACGCATGCGTGTTGCGGATCGTTTCCCGGATGTCCACCGATCGCTGTCAACTGCACCCAGCCAAGTTTCCCGTCAGGCCAAGCGGGACCGCCTTGCCATGCCGAGCCGGTGAAATGAGGTAGCGGCTGGAATGACTTCAGCCGATTCGCGGCGTCGTCGACCTCGCCAAATCCGTAGCTCCAGGCTTGAGTTGCCGCACTTGGCGCAGGCGTTGATACGGAGTCGGATGCCTTAAGAAACGTCACAGCCGCAGTCGCTTCATCTGATTCGGGAAGACGATTCAAGACCGCTTTGTACAAGTCTGTCACCTGTTCACGCAGTTCCGAATCGTCGACGTTGTCGATGGCGTCTTCGACGTGCAGTCTCGCGATGACCGATTCGGCGCGAGCCGCCATGAAAGGATGATTCAGAAAAAACAGGGACTGCTGGGGAACCAGCGTTTCACTGCGATGTCCGACGTGCAGATCAGGATTTGCAAAGTCGAACACCCGTAGCGTGGCGGGCAGGTACTGTCGATCGACCAGACCGTAAACCGTGCGTCGATGGTTTGAATCCTTGCCGGTGAACAAATCCATTGGTTTGCCACCCAATTGCTGCTGTAAGTCCCCACTGACGGACAACAATGAATCTCGCATTTCCTCGAACCGCAAACGTCGCGAGTTCATTCTCCATAACAATCGGTTGCCGGGATCGCGTTCTCGGTAGGCTTGAAATTTCGGATTGCCATCGATCGTACTCGCTTGACGAAACGTTGCGGACAGCACCATCAATCGTTGAATCTGTTTAGTGCTCCAGTTTGATTGCAGCAATTGAGTCGCCAACCAGTCCAACAATTCCGGATGGGTCGGCGGCGAAGCACGAAGGCCAAAGTCACTGGGAGTTCGCACAAGCCCTTCACCAAAATGGTGTTGCCACAAACGATTCACCCAGACGCGGGGCGTGAGCGGATTGGCCGGGTCGACGATTCGCTCGGCCAATTCCAGGCGACCACTCCCGCTCTGGAACGGCTCCGGCGTTTCATCGGCGAACATGGTCAAGAAGTGTCGCGGTTCTCGCGGTCCTTTGTTCGCTGGATTTCCGCGTCGGAAAATGTTGGCGTCGACGAGCGTCGCCCGGTCGAAGACCGCCACGGCAACGGGCGGAGCTTCGGCGGCCTGAAGTCGCCATCGATCCACTTCCCCTTGAAGCTTCCACAACGCTGTACAGGTGCCGGAATCGAAGTAGGTTTCGGTTGCAATAATCTCTTCGTCAGGAACCTCGCAAGGAGCCGTTGGCCCGTATAAAACTTCGATCAATGGTTTTGCCGTCGCCAGCCACTCTTGGTCCTTCGCCGACGGATCACCTTCGCGCTCGTTAACTTCCATAAAGCGACGGTCGATCTTGCTGAAGAGCGCGCCGTATCGGTCGGCGATCTGCCGAAGACTCGTTACCGGTTCGTCGAGCAAATCGCGAATCCATGGGTGGAGCTGCGGATTATTTCGACACTGTTCAATGACGGTCGGTGCCTGAAGGTCAAACTGATCGGGAGCCAACGCGACCAACTGAAGCCACGGGCTGAAGATGGGATCGTGATCGGCGTCGCACCGCAACAAATAACGTTCCCAGCGACGCACGAATGCCGGAATGATGTCGCTGGTTGCAAGCACGACATCGAAGCCCTCCTGGCCGTATTTGTCCAGCTCCGATTGCGCGAAGAGATAGTCTGCAATGCGACTGCGGACGCGGTTGCCCGCCTCCAAACGACTCTGGGCCAACTTGTCCGCCAACGCGGATTGTCGCTTGTTCAATTCGGCTACGAATTCGGGGCTTGGCTGCGTTTCGGCATATTCCGTTAAATCAACCTGACGATCGGTGCTACATTGAAACACGCCATAAAGCGAATAGTAGTCGGCGGTGGGTATCGGATCGTACTTGTGATCATGACAGCGAGCGCAACTGAGGGTAAGCCCCATCGTCCCTCGACCGACGACATCGATTCGATCATCAATGATGTCGTGCGTTACGCCCAAGAACCGGCGACCCAACGTCAGAAAGCCCATGGCGGCAAGCGAACCGGGATTTTGCGCATCGCATTGATCGGCGGCAAGCTGCAACTTAATGAATTGGTCATACGGCAGATCGTTGTTGAAAGCTTGGATCACCCAGTCGCGATAAAGTGCCGAGTTCACGAAGAAACGTTCTTCACGAGCATAAACGTATCCTTTCGTGTCCGAATAGCGAGCCACGTCCAGCCACATCCGCGCCAAATGCTCACCATAACGCCGCGAATCCAGCAAGCGGTCGACGAGCGTTTCATACGCATCCGGTCGAGGATCGTTGACAAATGCATCGATCTCCGTGGCGGTTGGCGGCAAGCCGGTAAGGCTATAGGTGACACGACGAATGAGCGTCGCCCGATCGGCTTCGGTTGAAGGCTGCATCCCTTCAGAGACCAAACGCTGCAAAACAAACTGATCCACCGGATTTCGACACCATTGCCCGCCATCGGTTGTCGGTGGATCACCGCTTCGCAGCGGTTGAAATGCCCAATGCTCTTTCCAAGCTGTCGGCGTCGATTTCGGTTGCTCCGTCGGCCAAGGTGCCCCAAGCTCAATCCATTTTCTCAGTGTGGCGATCTGTTGATCACTGAGCGGGTCATCGGGTGGCATTTCCAGGTCGCCGGATCGGCTGACCGCCTTGAACAACAAGCTTTCCGCAGCGTCCCCGCTCCCCACGACCGGACCAGAATCGCCGCCACGGCGAATCGCTTCGTTCGAGTCAAGGCGTAGATTGTTCCACTGAGTCTTCGCTCCATGACATTCCCAACAATGTTCCGCCAACAATGGCCTAACGGAAGTCTCGAAGAATTCGATTGCGGCAGTTGAGTCGACCGAAGCTTCCTCCGCAGTGGCGTCAATTGAAGGGAGCAACAGGCCAAGCAAAGCGGCGGATTGAATGAAGGTTCGCATCGGCAGGTGTTTCACGCTTGAGACAGGTTGCAATTGGCGGGAGTTTCATTTTAACGCTTTGCCATCGCGCCTGTCAAAACTTCCCAAGTCCGCTCCATCAGGAAAGGTCGATCAATCAGTCGTTCGGAGGTCACTGCGGAGATTCTCGGCGGAGACCACCGTGCCGCCTCAGAGAAGCGAACAAAAGATCGGCTGTTTCTTGTCGGGAGAGAGCTTTATACGTCGCGTGGTCGGAAATGAGGTGATTCGCTTCATTTAACGCGAAGGCATTATTTCGGACTACGTGCGGTATAAGGTCTTCGCCTTGTACTTGTGTCGACTTGGGAAAAGAATCTTTCCGCCAACCCTTTGAACCCGGACTTGTCGGCTGAGAAGCATCTGCTAAACTTGTCCCATCAGCCCCTGTAGCTCAGTCGGTAGAGCAGCTGACTCTTAATCAGCGGGTCCAAGGTTCGAGCCCTTGCGGGGGCACTTACGAAAGACTGCAAATCGTTGGGTTTGCGGTCTTTTTTTGTGGTCGGGTGCGGGTGCTGCAAACTCTTGCGAATTCGCTTGTGCTGCTGGTCACACGTATGAAGCCACCAGGTCTGGAAGAGCCCGGCCCAGACCCGCTTACCAGCCGGAAAGAAGGCTTGTGACGTCAACGCGGCTTGCACTGCGTTGCAATTCGTCCGCTCAGACATATACTTGAACGGAAGCTTTATGCTCGCCCCTCCAGCAAGAGTTTGTTTGATGAAGGGCACCTTAACGCCGTTGCTGAAGCAACAACCTTTCGTACGGTTCGTTGCCAGAATTTCCAACGGCGGTCGGTTTGGAAAACGGCATCCAGAAAAGACGATGTTGCTCAATGCAAATTTGGCTATAAGCAAACCGGATTTTGACGATTTTGAGATTTGTTCTCTATTGAACATGACCAGTGTCAAACGCTGCGGACCAGCAAAGGCATCATGCGTCGATGACTAAGAAATTTATTGTGGTGGCGCATCCCCGATCCGGGTCGACCTTTCTTGTGGAGAGAATTGTCGCAACAGTAAATGCTCATGCACCGCATGTGGATCATCAGGAGCTATTCAACAGCTACGAACGTCTTTTTAATGCATGTGCTCTGGGGCTTGATGGCTCCGACGAAATCGCAACCGTCGATGGCTTCTTCGCGAGTTCACAAAGTTCGATCGCACTGTTCAAGACAATCCCTTCGTTCCATTTTCAATGGAACGAGATTGCCTCACGAACAGACATCCATTTTATAACCGTTCAACGACACGACATTTTATCAACCGTTGCGAGCATCTTGATATGCGAACACCATAACGAATGGAAACGTCCCGCACGCGAGCATGCGGCGGATGCCAGATACTTGTTTCGCGACTGGTTTAAGAGCCGTCGGCAGCAAGAAATGTTGCTGGGATCCATTTTTAATCGTTTACTTTTCGACCTGCGGGCATTGGAGGTGCTCAATGGTACCGCAGGGACTCTCGTCGTCGACAGCGATCATTTTTCCAATGCAAGCCACGATCTCGCCGCCACATTCGGTCAGCCAATTTCGTTCAACGGATACAAACGTTTGAGCCATTTTTCCGAATGCTTCGTTGATGCTGATATCTTTCGCGAAACCGTCTTAGGCTATCTTTCCAACATCGTTCGCAAGCATTCGTCGATACCAAGAGTTGTCGAGCAGTTGCTTAGCGACAGCTGATTCGCATTAACCACTCTACTTGGCTCCCAGGATCTCCGTTTGCGTGTGTCTTTTTGTTCACCCAATGAAGATTCCTTCCTAGACGCTTACGATCTAGGCAGTTACGGTTTGCCTCGATTGTCGGCTGTTGGACGACATGACGGTAGGAGCGTTTGTTTTGAAGGAAGCTAGATCGTTGGAAAGTATCAATGCAACGGTTTGAATTGAACTCGCAAGAGGCGAAGGATATCGAATCGGTCGTCTGGTCGCATGCGCGAAGTTTCAGCGATGTCAACAGCGACGACTATCACGAGCACGCGCTGATAAACGCTCATGAGCTGCCGCGTAGGCTGCGAGCGCGTCTGAATCGTTTTCGTCTGGAGGAACCGTCCAGCGGCATCCTGATTGTCTCTGGATTTCCGATCGATAACTTGGCAATTGGTCCAACCCCCTCTTCGCTGGAAGACTGCGGTCTATCGACAACCACGCGTCGCGAAGAAGCCTTTCTGGTTTTGGTGATGTCGCTGTTGGGAGATACGATTTGCTGGTCCACACAGCAATCAGGCCGAATGATTCACGATGTGTTCCCCATCAAGCAACATCAGGACATGCAACTAGGGACGGGCTGCAAAGAGCTATTGACGTGGCACACCGAGGATGCGTTTCACGATGTGCGAAGCGACTACGTGGGGATGTTGTGCCTGCGAAATCCTCAAAGGGTCGCGACGACCATTGCATCGATGAGCGAAATAACGCTCGATGAAGAGCTGAAAACGCAATTATTTCGGGAAGAGTACTGCATCTTACCGGACGAATCCCATCGTGGGATTACGGATTTGACGACGCAAGCCGACGCGCCAACGAGGAATACAATCCAGCAAATGTTGTCGCATCCGCAAAAAGTTGCGGTCCTGTTTGGCGATAGGGAAAAGCCTTTTATTCGTATCGATCCCTACTTCATGCCGCTCCCTGAATCGCCAGCCTTGCGGAATGCTTACCAAAGGCTAGTGGTCGAAATCGACAACCGAATCAAGGACGTCGTTCTTCAACCGGGGGATCTGTGCATCATGGATAACTTTCAAGTCGTCCATGGTCGCCGTCCATTTCAAGCGAATTTCGACGGAAGCGATCGCTGGCTGAAACGTGTCTTGGTTGCTCGAGACCTGCGCAAGTCCATTCTATGGCGCGATAAACAGCGAACGCGAATGATCACCTAACGAACAACAGAAGGCGGTATTTTGGTGGACGATTCGGAGAATGCATCCTCGCGTGACTTTCGCGAGTTGGCTCAGCAGTCGGTCGAATCCGCTTGGCGTAGAGTTCTGAACCTTGATACGATTCCAAACGACGAGAGATTTATCGAGTTGGGTGGCGATTCTTTAGACGCAGTCGAAATATGCATGCTTTTAGAGGATGCATTGGACCGCATCCGCTTTACGCCCGACGACCTACTTTTGAAGAACCCGACACTCAGTGAGTGCGCGGCTTGGATTTGCGATCATGGCACCGAGATGGTAAGTCATGTTATCTCGCCAACTTCGGAACTGAACGTTGACGTTCGTTTGCCATCCCGCGGTCAAACTCGACTGTGGGGCATCGAGCAATCTTCTCGTTCCGACAGTTCGTTATCCGGATCGACGACACAACCGTACGCGGTCTCGTTATCGATCGAGATTGAAGGCATGGTCGATCCCGGCAAATTGCAATCGGCCCTAAATTCAATTCGCGCTCGACATGAACCTTTGGGAAGCTGCTTCCAAATCGAAAATGACCGCTTGGTCGTTCATGCTGCGAAAACGAACGATCAGCCACTAAGAATGATCCAAGCGCCACCATCGAACCGCATGGATGACGCCTTGTTCATCGGTGACGTGGTCGGCCAATTGGAAAGTCTCCCATTTGACTTGGCAAACGGGGACGTCATGCGAGCCGCGTTGGTGCGGTTCAATGCCGAGACTTCGGTATTGGTGTTGTGCGTACATCATATCGCGATGGACGCATGGTCCGTCGATGTCTTACTGAGAGACGTTGCCAAGGAGTACGATCGTGTTGAACTCCCAAACGGACGAATCGGTCCTCCCCCATCCGCACGATATACGGACTTCGCTCTTGCCGAGCAAACGTTTTTGGCATCCGCTGAGGCGCGACGGCAGCTTCAGTGGTGGCATGAAGTGCTTTCGGACCATGCCCCTGCTGAAATGCCCCGAACATCCCGCAAGCTTCATTCGAACGACAACTTTTTCTCCGAACAGTTTGTTGTCGGTGAGCCTTTGACAAACCAGATTCAGGAACTGGCGGCACGCAGTGGCTGCACGAGCTATATGATCATGCTGGCGTTGTTGCAGGCGATTAGCACACGCTACCTTCAAAGCGATGATTTCGTGATTGCAACTCCGATGTCTTGTCGCAACGACGCCGCGATGGCTGACTTGATCGGATTCTTCGTAAACACCGTTCCCATCCGATGTACGTTATCGCGGGATACCAGGTTCCTCGAACTTCTGCGTCAGACTCGTGATCGTGTCGCGAACGCTTTTCGTCGTCGCCTTATTCCGTTTGAACAAATCATCGATGGATTGCCTCAACACTCCGCCGCTTCGCGACAGCAGTTGACTCAATTGGCGTTTGCCTATTACGAACCTTTTGACGAAACGACGTCGTCATCGGGCGTCCGCTTCGTGCGGACGAAGCTACACATTTCTTCGACGCGATTCCCGCTGGAGGTTCATGTTTGGCGTGAATCTTCATCGTATCGAATCCAGTTTCACGGCGACGCTCGGCGGTTGGAGGCATCACTGGTCCAACGTTGGTCAACGCACTATGAAAGCGCGCTGCGATATTTCGCGGAATCACCCAACGCGATCGTGAAACAGTTTCCGGTGCTGGCGAGGGGCGATGTGTCGCGTTTATGCTCGCGTAAGTCGACGCCTCCGAATGATTTACGTGTGACACGTTTGGAGCATCAATTTGCCTTGATTGCGGAAAAATTCCCGCGAGAAATCGCGTTACTGGATGCCGAGGGATCGATCAGCTATCGCGAATTGGATGATTTATCCAACATCTTGGCTGAACGTCTTATTGAAGTTGATGTCGGTTGCGAGACACGTGTTGGAATACAGGTTGAGGATTGTGCTGAATTCGTGATCGCCGCACTCGCCACGCTGAAAGCCGGGGGATGCTATGTGCCTCTTGATCCCTCCTGGCCGATCGCGCGCATCGAGCAGATTCGTCGCGAGGGGGGATGTTCGATCGTTGTCTCTCAACGCACGATCAATGATGACGCAACGACGGTTCTGGAATCACGACGCGTCGGCTTTGAACAGCATTCGAATAAACGCAACGCATTGTTTGTAACGCGTTTATCAACACCGCCTGCAAGGATGCCACCGCGCGAGTAACGACCGATTCGGCGACCGCCTACGTCATGTTCACGTCCGGATCGACCGGTCGACCAAAAGGCGTTACTGTATCGCATGCTTCCGTCCTGGCCCTCTTGGACGATCCGAACGAGATCGCAATCGCCAGAACGGATGTCGTCGCGCAAGCATCGAATCGAGCGTTCGATGCCTGCACCTATGAAATTTGGGGTGCTTTACTGCGTGGCGCGGTGCTGGCGTCGGTCAATCGCGATGATCTGTTGTCTGCGGATCAATTATCGATGGTCCTTCGTCGATATCGCATTACAAGGATGTTTGTGACGACAGCGCTGTTCAACATGTTGGCCGATCAAGACCCTTGTGTTTTCAGCGAACTTGACACTTTGCTGTTTGGTGGCGAGCGAGCATCGAGAAAGGCTGTGATGCGTGTTTGCGACGCTCGCCCGCCCAACCGTCTGGTTCATGTCTACGGTCCGACCGAGACGACCGTCTTCGCCACCTCGCACTTGTTGACCGCATCGACCGCCGTGGATTCGATACCAATCGGACGCGGGATTGTAAAAGATCGTTGCTACGTGCTCGATCAGGACCTCGAACCGGTCCCAATTGGAATCGACGGCGAGCTTTTTATCGGTGGATGCGGAGTCGCCGTCGGATACCACGGTGCATCTGGACTTACGGCGGCCTCGTTCCTGCCGGATCCATTCAGCGACGTGCCTGGAAGTCGAATGTTCCGCACGAACGATATTGTTCGCATGGATGCCGATGGAACGTTGACATTTCTTCGGCGAAGCGATGACCAGATCAAGATACGTGGCTTTCGAGTCGAGCCTGGAGAAATCGAGTCGCAACTGGAACGACATCCATTGGTGCGTGCGGCGATCGTTACCGCATTCGATGTACGACCCGACCGCGACGAGAACATGTCTTTAACCGCGTGGGTGGAAATTCCCAAGCGTCCGATTGCAGGTCCAGCGAATTTGCCTGTCGTTTCCGATCTAAGCAGGGAATTGCGTTTGGACCTGGAGAAGCATTTTCCCATTTGGATGTGTCCCTCGCGGATCAACGTATTGGAGCGATTCCCCAGAACGGACAACGGAAAAATTGATCGGCAAGCACTGTTGGTCAGCGGATCGTCGCATGAAAGGCGATCGAGCGACTATACGCCTCCCACAACAGCGGACGAACGAGCATTGTGTGCCATCTTTTGCGAGTTGCTGAACATTGATGGTGTCGGCGTGGATGACGACTTTTTCGCCCTCGGCGGTCACTCTTTGATCGCGACGCAATTGGCTTCTCGAATCCGAAGTCGCCTCTACGTCTCACTGCCGATCGCAATCGTCTTTCAATGCCCAACGCCACGACTTCTGTCGACTCAAGTGCAAAGCCGGCGGGATATGCTTGCCGCTGAGCGTCGCCCGACAGAACCTTTGCCCGCGGCGCGACATGACGGAATCTACCCAGCCTCGTTTGCTCAGCAAAGGCTTTGGTTTTTGCAACAGTTGGAACCCGAATCCGCATCCTACAACATTCCCATCGGAAGCCGAATCGTGGGAGCGTTTAATCCCGACGCCATGCTGCGGGCGATGAACGTCTTAATTGAGCGACACGATTCATTACGAACCGTCTTTGACGTCCGCGACGGTCAGGTGGTGCAAATCGTCGCCCCCCGCAAGGATTGCGACTACCAGTTCGTCGACCTGACGGAAAATCGTTCTTCATTCGACGAAACGGAATCGCGCGCCCGTGCGTTGGCGGTTGGACTGATGGAGCAACCGTTTGACTTACAAACGGATTGCGTCGTGCGGATGCGAATCTTGAAGGTGGCCGACAGTGATCACATTCTTCTGATTTGTCTCCACCACATTGCCGCCGACGGGTGGTCCCTGGGAGTTCTGATCCGCGAATTGCTGGCGTGCTATCACGCATTTCGAGACGGCAACGACATCTCGTTTCCGGCGTTGCCGATTCAGTACGCCGACTTTGCGGTATGGCAGCGCGAGACGCTTGTCAATGAAAACTTCGACGAAATGTTAACTTGGTGGCGGCGGCGGCTTGAGGGCGTCGAAGTCCTTCGACTGCCGACCGACTATCCGCGACCAGAGAATTTCTCAGGCAAGGGAAAGGTCGTCAGCAGGTTGCTTAGTCACAGCCTGGAGCGAAGCTTGCGGACGTTGGCTGAGTCGGAGAATGCGACGTTGTTCATGGCGTTGCTTGCCGGCTTCCAGGTGTTGCTTTATCGATATACCGGGCAGACGGATATCGCCGTGGGTTGTCCGATCGCCAATCGGAATCGCAGCGTGCTAGAAGGATTGATCGGTTTTTTTGTTAACAGCTTCGTGATGCGATCCGATCTCGCCGGTGATCCGCCATTCAATCAACTGCTTCGGCAAGTCCGCGACATGGCGATTGACGCTTACGATCGCCAGGACTTGCCGTTTGAACAACTCGTCGACTCACTGCAACCGGTTCGTGATTCGTCTCGCAATCCACTCTTTGATGTGACGTTCGCGGTTCAGAACGCCCCGCTTCATGTTGATCAATTACCGGGTTGGCGGGCGTTTGAATTTGATGTGACGTCGGTCCGATTCGATCTCGAAATTGATGTTCGTCAACGCGAAGACGGTCTTGTTGTCCATGCTTTCTATCGCGAAGAGCTTTTCGCCGATGAAACGATTGAACGCATGCTTCACCATTTAGAAAACTTACTGTCGGATTTCGCGGTCGATCCGACCCAACGTATTTCCGATGCCGGAATGCTTTGCGAAAATGAATTGCAGCGTAATCTCGCACATCGAAGTAGTTCAACGTCTCCGCCATCGACGAACGGTCTGCACGGGCTGTTCGAACAGCAGGCGCAACACACGCCCGACCGAATCGCGGCGGCCTGCGACTCGAACTCGCTGTCTTATCGCGAACTCGATCAGCGGGCGAATCAAATCGCTTTCCAGTTGATCTCCGCCGGAGTAAGCGCGGAAACGGCGATTGCGATTCCCGGCGATCGTAGTATCGACATGCTTGTCGGTATATTGGGGATACTCAAGGCTGGCGCGGTCTGCATGCCGATTGAAATCGATTTGCCCGATCACCGAATTCAAAGCATGTTTCGCCAAGCACGCGTAGGCTTCGTGCTGTCACGCGAACGGATGGTGAGTTGGCCCGAATCGAAATGGATACCACTGGATGCGATGCAACAGGCGTCGTTGAGCGGGGATTTACCGATCGTAAGTGGTGACAATGCGGCCTTCCTGTTCTTTACATCAGGTTCAACCGGTGTTCCCAGTGGTGTGATCTTAACGCATCAAGGGCTTTCCGATTTCGTAAAAGCAGTCGCTGAACGGTTGAAGCTCTCTCCGAATGACTCGATTTTGCAGTTTGCGTCGCCGGGATTCGATGTGATCGTGGAGGAGTTGTTTCCGATATGGCTTTCGGGTGGGAAAGTGGTCGCCGCTCAAACGGAACGATTCGCAACGCCCGAAGCATTGAACGATTTGATTGATCAATGGGCGATTTCAATCATTGAATTGCCCGCTGTCTTTTGGCGTGTTTGGGTTGACGACCTTGCAACCGACCACCGAAGTCCACCGTCGAGTTTGAAGACGGTACTCGTCGGGTGCGAACAACCCGATGTGCCGCGTCTGCATTGGTGGCGACAAACCGATTGCAAGCTCTACACCGTGTTCGGGCTGTCCGAGACGTCGGTGACTTCAAGCATGCAAAAGCTCCCTGAACGCGACGAGCAGGCAACGACACATCGTTTGTCTCTCGGTGTCCCGTTGACGGGGGCTTGTTACTACGTTCTCGATGTCGACTTGAATTTAGTGCCCCCTGGCGCAACGGGAGAACTCTTCATCGGCGGGGCGAGTTTGGCTCGCGGCTATCTGGCGGATCCCGTCCGAACGGCGCTACGTTTTCTCCCTGATCGATTTTCGAGTTTCGCGGGCGCTCGCATGTATCGTACGGGAGACATCGTCAGACTGCGTTCCGATGGCCAAATCGATTTCCTAGGGCGTCGCGATCATCAATACAACGTACGCGGTTTTCGTATCGAAGCTGAAGAGGTTGAATCGGCTCTTCGACGTTCTCCCTTGGTGACCGATGCCGCCGTCGTGGTCCATGGCAAAGATGAGCACGCATGCCTTGTCGGGTATATCGCATGCAACGAGGAACAGCCGATATATCGGCGACTTGTCACACAAACACGTCATCAACATTGGATCGATTGGCAAGCGTTTTATGAACAGGTCTATACTTCCTCAAACGGGAACGAAAACGATGAACTCGCTGGTTGGACGAGTTCTTTTACCGGTGAACCCATTCCCGCGGCAGGGATGTACGAGCAAGTGCAGCAAACCGTCGACAGGATGCTGCGTGATCGACCGGCACATGTCTTGGAAATTGGCTGTGGAAACGGTCTCCTGTTGCGGCGAGTCGCTCCGCATTGCCGACGCTACGTCGCAACCGATCTCTCGTCGACCGCGTTGCGATTGGCGGCCGACGGATTGGACCAAGAGGAATATCGCGCGTGCGAAGTCTTGCTGTTGCAAGATTCCATGTTTGACATCGGCTCGTTTCAAAAAGAATCGTTTGATCTGATCTGTCTCAATTCCGTTGTTCAGCACTTTCCTGATATCGAAGCTCTGAATGAATGGATGGATCGCTTGGTTCCGCTGGTTTCTCAGGGCGGTTCCATTCTTCTGGGAGATGTGCGCCTTCAATCGCACGCGTGTTGTTTCAATAGCGCCGTTGAACTCTTTCGAAGCAAGCCGGGTGAAGATCTTGACGTGATTCGCCAACGGATTGCTCAACGAGCTGAAAACGAACCCGATTTATTGATTGAGCAATCGTGGCTGGCATCGCTCGAACATCGCTTTAAAAGGTTGCGAGACGTTCAGGTCTTGCCGAAACGCGGAGACGACGACAATGAGTTGTGCCGTTATCGATTCGACGTATTTCTAAGATTTGATGTGACGCTCGAAAAGCCCGCTGAGAGCGAGTGGATTGATTGGAACGACGCGGGTCTATCGATTCACTGGGTTCGCGACCGTCTTGCGGAGCACGCTCCCGAGCGTCTGCTATTACGAAACGTTCCGAATGCCCGCGTCTGTTCGGACCATGACACCATGCGGAACTTATTTTCGGGTCGCCATCAAACGTTGGAAGCCCTGGTGGGGGCCGGAGAAACGCGGAAGCGCGGCACGGTACATCCGGAAACACTCTGGTCGATTGCCGAGGGAATGCCGTACGAAGTGGACGTTCGTCTTTCCGCGGATTCCATTGACGCGCTGGATGTTGCGATTTTGAGAATCGATACGCAAGCACCTTCGTCAACTCGACAGATTCGATTTCGTTGTCCATTCACCTTCGCTGAGGAAGCGGCAGTTCCCGCCATTACCCCACCGGTCCATCGAGCGATTCAACGGGCCATCGCTTCCGAAGTGCGAAATGAGTTGCAACAACACCTTCCGTACTTCATGATCCCTAGCCATTTTGTCTTCCTGCATCAGTTGCCCTTGAACGTCAACGGGAAATTGGACCGGCGTGCTCTGCCTCCGCCCAACCTTGTAACCCTTGATGCTTCGCAATCGCATCTCAATCCCACGACGACCGAGAGTATGTTGTTGCGGATCTGGTCGGACTTGCTTCAAAAAAGCGTTCACGACGTCGACGCCGGCTTCTTTGAATTGGGAGGACATTCCCTTCTTGCGGTGCAAGTCGCCGCAAGAATCGGAAAGAAAGCGGGAGTCGTTGTTCCGCTGCGTGCTTTTTTCGATTTTCCAACGATTCGCGAATTGGCGCTGTTCATTGATCATTCGGCGACGAATTCAACAGCAGAAGTCGACCCGTCCATTCCTCGTTTCAGCCGTGACCGGGAACAACCTCTTTCCTTCGGTCAAGAACGCTTGTGGTTCTTGAATCAGTTGGACCCTGAAAGCTGCGCATACTTGATGCCGATATTCTGGAGGCTGCGTGGCGAAATGAATGTAGAGGCATTCAGGCTGTCTATCGAATGCATCGTCAAACGCCACGAATCGTTACGGACGACATTTCCGGAGGTCATGGGAAACCCAACGCAGCGTATTCACGATACACGTGATATCGATTCGATAAAGATCGTCGACATGACGGAGGTACCACAAGGCGGTCGTGAACAATCGATTCAAGACGCGGCCGACGCGGAGCTTGCAACACCGATTCGCCTGATCGACGAATTCCCATTCCGATGTCGACTGCTGCGATATGCCTCCGACGATCATGTGTTGCTGATGACATTGCACCACATTGTATCGGACGGCTGGTCGGTGGCGGTGCTGGCCGACGAACTGGCTCAATTGTATTCATCTTTGCTGCACCGCTCCCCTGTCGTGCTTCCTCCGCTTCGGACACAGTACGTTGATTTTGCCGCATGGCAACGTGATATCGTCGGGTCGCAATCGGAATCGCATCGCGAGTTCTGGCATGCGCGGTTGGTCGATGCGGAGCCGTTCGATCTACCGACGGATTTTGTTCGCCGTCCAAAAAGTCGACGTCTGGGCAAAGTTGTGTCTTGTTCAATCGATGATCAGCAAATGAGACAACTGACGACAATCAGCACGACATGCGATTCAAGTCTTTTTATCACGTTGCTAACGGCATTTTTCGTATTGTTGGGAAAAGTTAGCCGACGGCGGGACGTGATTGTTGGCACGGCGGTGGCCAATCGTAGTCAAGCCGAATTGGAATCGTTGATAGGGTTCTTTGTAAATACCTTGGTGATGCGATGCGGATTTTCGACATCGACCACGTTCCGAGAGTTGATTCATCTGGTGCGTGAACAGTTTTTGGAAGCGATGGCACACCATGAATATCCGTTTGAAAAGCTCGTCGAATCTTTGCAGGTTGAGCGATCATTGACTCGGAATCCGTTTTTCCAAGTGACATTCGCGTTTGAACCAGCGTCGGATCGACAGCTTGGTTTTGGCGGACTGGACGTACAACCATTGGCGATGCGGGAGATTCCCTGCAGATTTGATTTGGAGTTGCATGTCCTCGAACAGTCTCAAGGGGCGCAGGTCGTGGCGGTTTACGACCAAGAACTGTTTACTGAAGCGACCATTGAAAGCTGGCTAGCATCCTTCAAGAAGCTGGTAAACGATCTTGCACTGAATCCGGATCAATTGATCAACAGCATCGGTGATCATGTGGCGGACAACTGTTCATCCATGGAACAAGAGCAAAACATTCCACCTTTGAGCGAATCAAAATGTGCTCACCATCTTTTTGCTGAGATTGCCGCGAAACAATCTGAAAAGACAGCCGTCCGCTGTGGAACAGGTTCCTATACGTATGCACAGATTGAGTCGAAAGCGAACGCTTTGGCGGCTCGAATGGACGATCTGTGTATCCGATCAGGCGATCGCATCTGCTTGGCGTTTGATCGATCCGCGGAGTTCATCATTGCCGTGTTGGCCTGTTGGAAAATTGGGGCTGCGTATGTACCGCTGGACCCCATGCTGCCAATTGCGCGACTGCGGAATTTGGTGGATAGTTCCGAAGCAGCGCTCCTGTTGTGTGATAATTCAACAGCCTCCCTTGCCAGCAGTCTCGCTGACAACCAATCGTTGATCAACGTTAGCGACGATCACACAAATCAGTCTTCCGGTTCGTTTGAGCCTGTCGAAAGCGACATCGAAACCCTTGCTTATGTAATTTACACATCGGGGACGACCGGTAGGCCAAAAGGCGTCGCGGTTAGTCATCGTAGTCTTGTCTGGCAACTTATCGGTACGCATAAAGCCTTGCAGACGCTGGATACTGACATTTGGAGCGCGGTCCATTCCTTCAGCTTTGATTATTCGGTGCATGAAATTTGGGGGGCTCTGTTGACCGGTGGTTCCGTGGCCATTGCGAATGAGGAAGTGCGTCGATCGCCCGCCGCAATTTGCGATTTCACTGCAGATCAAAGCGTTTCGGTACTTAGCCTAACACCGAGCGCCTTCAGTCAATTGCTTTCACATTGGGAGCGGTCGGTTAATCAAGGTGAAGAATTGCCGCGTTTGATTTGTCTGGGCGGTGAGCCCCTACCCGTTGAGTCGCTACGGCGGTGGCGTGCTTTCGTTCCCCAGCCATTATCGAGACTTATCAATTTGTACGGAACGACGGAAACGACCGTCATCGCCTCAGCGTACGCGATTGCAGATGAGGAGTTTCAACACCGACGCTACGGGATTCCCATTGGAGAACCGCTTCATGGTTCCATGTTTTACATCCTTGATCGGGACGGAAATCTCGTACCGCCGGGCGGCCTTGGCGAATTGTTTATAGGAGGTCCGAATATCGCTCGCGGTTATTGGAACGAACCGCGCGCGACCGCGGAACGATTCATCCCCAATCCTTGGGGGCCGGCGGGAACGCGATTGTATCGGACGGGTGACTTGGCTCGACAACGCGGCGACGGGTTGTTTGAGTATTGCGGACGAGTCGACGATCAAGTTCAGATACGCGGGTACCGCGTTGAGCCGGATGAAATCGCGGCGTGTCTTCACACTCATGACTTGGTTGAGGACGCCGCAGTGATTGCGTTAAAGGATCGCAGTGCCGACGGTGCCGAAGGCGAGGTTCTCTTAACCGCATACGTCGTCCCCGCCTCGATGCCGACATCCACCGACTTCCGACATGCTGTGATCGATTTCCTGCGGCAGAAACTTCCGCCATGGATGCTGCCAAGATCCATCCATGTCGTTGAAGAACTGCCGCGTACCGTTCAGGGCAAGCTGGACCGCAAGAGACTTCCGGAGGAATCGAAGGTCCGTCTTGACTCACAACCGTATCGTCCGCCAAGAGACAATTTTGAACAAATGGTCGCCGAAGTTTGGCGAGATGTGTTGCAAAATGAATCGATTGATGTGAACGATAACTTTTTCTTGTTGGGTGGGCATTCGCTGCTCGCTTCACAGATCGTGGCGCGACTGCGTGCCATGCTTCAATGTGAGATCCCACTGCGTTTGTTGTTCGAATCCCCGACGGTGGCGGCATTTGCAAAGGTGATCCGAGGACGAAGTCGTGCCAGTGCGACGACAAGCGTGATTGAGAAGGTGGATCGAACGAAACCGCATCCTCTCTCGGATGATCAACGTCGGCTATGGTTCCTGAGCCAACTTGATCCGGAGGACGCGTCATACAATGTTCCCATCGCCATTCGAATTCGGGGATCGCTCGACAAGCGCGCTCTTGCGCAAAGTCTCGACTTTCTGACGCGGCGTCATGAAGCGTTTCGGACGCGGATTGTCATGGTTGAAGGTCAGCCGATGCAGCAAATTCAGACATCGGGCGAGCGTCTTGAAGATGTAATTGATTTAAAAGGTTTGTCGGGGTCGGAGCGTCAACGGGATTGGCAGAAGTTGGTCGAAACCGAAGAGGTTTCGCCATTTCAGTTAAATGACGAACCGCTTTATCGAATCCATCTCGTGGAAATGACTCAGGACGAGACAATCGTCTTGTTCACAATGCATCATATTCTTTGTGATGGATGGTCTGCCAACATTCTGCTTGCGGAATTGGCGACCAGCTACGAAGCGTTTTCTCGACAGGCAATTCCTGATCTGCCCGAGTTGCCGATTCAATATGTTGATTACGCGGCGTGGCGGCGGCATCAAGAAGCGAACCTCAAGACGCTGCATTGGTGGAGGCAAACGTTGATGGGGGCGCGAGCGACAGCTTTGCCCTCGGGCAAATCCGCATCGGATCGTATCTCAAGCAGGGCCGATTCGATCGCGGTGACCATTCCGAATGAGTTGGTCGGTCAAATGGATGCTTTCTGTCGCGATCAGGCGGCAAGTCCATTTATGTTGCTGCTGTCCGCGTTGGCCGTCACATTGGTCCGTCAAACCGGACAGCATGATCTTTCTCTGGGTACTCCCGTCGCCAATCGCGGTCAGTTCGCCACCGACGGAGTCATTGGATTCTTTGTGAATATGTTGACGTTAAGGATTCGATGCGATATTGGAATGCGGTTCTCCGATATCGTAGGCCAGGTTCGGCAAATCGTGCTCGACGCTCTCGATCATCAGGATGTTTCATTTGATCAGGTCGTCCAAACGGTGCATCCCGATCGGCCAATCGATAGCCATCCGTTATTCAACATTCTTTTCAGTGTCCAAACATTCCCTGATCGGAAATCCTTCGACGACGCAAGAATGTCTCAGGTTGGCCTTGAGATTAAGACAACGCGGTATGACATGGAGCTTCTGGCATGGGATCACCGTCGCCGCTTTACCGACGACGGGAAATCGATCGACGACGACATGACGTTGTCGGCGGTTTACCGGTGTGAAAAGTATGACGCGGCTTCAATTCAACATTTGCTGGAAGGTTGGCGTGAAGTCTTGGCGGCGGCAATGAAAAATCCTGCAAGCCGCGTCGACCAGTTGTTTGCTTCGACACTCTGCAAACAAACTTTGGACGCGTCCAGAGGAGCAACGCCGACGGCTTCCACCGTTGATGCAACGCATGACGCCGCGGACGAGCAAAGGCTTGCCGCTGTTCCGAAAGCAAGCACGTTGAAACATCGAATCGAACGATGGGTTCAAATCTTTGCGGAACAGCATCCGGAGAAAATAGCGGTCGCTGACAGCAAGCAAACGATCACCTATCGCCAGCTTTATGAACGTTCCGAAAGCATTGCGACCTGTTTACGATCCGCTAAGGTGAAACCGGAAGGACGCGTCGGCTTGTGTATCGATCGCGGTGTCGACGCCATTGTCGCGATGGTGGGTGTTTTGAAGGCAAACGCGGTCTATGTTCCTCTGACCCATCAAGCCCCCGCATCTTGGCTGGCAAACATATTGCGTGAATCGGGGGTCGAACATTTGCTTGTCGGATCAGGTTGCGCGCCACCGCCGACGAATGAGTCCGTGCGGTGTCTGGATTTCGAAGAAGCATTATCGAGTCCGCAAAGCGGAACGTTTGCAAGGTCCATCGACGATGGGAACGCCTTGGCGTATGTCATGTTTACATCCGGCTCCACCGGTCGACCAAAGGCTGTGGGAGTGCGTCATGCGTCGATTGAATCGCTCGTTCGCGATACCGACTACGCTCATTTCGCATCCAATGATATTGTCGCTCAGATCGCGGACATTGCTTTTGATGGATCGACATTTGAGATTTGGGGCGCGATCCTCAATGGCGCGACGTTGCAAATTGTTGACCAACAAACGTTGCTTTCCAGCGGCGAATTGAAAGACTGTTTCGATCGATTGTCCATCACGACGGCATTTCTTCCCACCGCTTTGTTCCATCAGCTGATTGCCGATCAGCCCAACCTGCTGGAGTCGCTTCAATATGCGATCATTGGTGGCGAACGACTGGATGCGACGGTCGTTCGCGGGATGTTGGATCACCGACCCAGAAAACTGGTCAATGGTTACGGTCCCACGGAGACAACAACGTTCGCGACGGCGCATCTGATTTCGCGTGTGGCCGAGAATGTAGGCACGATATCGATCGGCAAGCCTATCGCGAATGTCGAATGTTTTGTACTCGATGCGGATTTGTCTCCCGTCCTTCCCGGTCAGCGAGGTGAGTTGTATATCGGCGGCACAGGCGTTTCACGCGGCTACGTCAATGATGCGCGTTTGACGGCGGAGCGATTTATTCCCCATCCATTCAGCGATCAGCCCGGCGCGAGGATCTATCGAACCGGCGACGAAGTCATTTGGCGGCCATCGGGAACACTCGATTTTTGTGGGCGACGCGATCGGCAAGTAAAGATTCGTGGGCATCGTGTTGAACTGGCGGAGATTGAGGCGGCGGCACATGGCCATCCCGATGTCGAACAGGCCGTCGTTGTCGCACACGAAGATACTCGGCTTGATGTCGCAATGACCTGTTATATCGTCTCGGCGAACAATCACGACGGTCGCAACGTGGACAGCTTTGTTCAGACATGGCGTACGCTTTACGAAGATCTATACGAACAACGGCGAGACGATTTCCAGCCGGATCTGCACCTCATCGGATGGAACAGCAGTTATACCGGGGAGCCGCTTTCCGCAGACTTGATGCGAGAGCAAATCGATCAAACCGTCCGACGGATCCAGCGGCATTCCCCACAAAGAATCTTGGAAATCGGATGCGGTACCGGCCTCTTGTTGTTCCGACTGGCTGGGCAATGTGAACAGTACGTGGGGACCGATTTTTCCGCGGGGGCGATCAAGTATGTGAAGCAGCACTTGCCCCATCTGATCAAGAACCCAGAGAACGTGGAACTGCATCAGCGAACTGCGAACGAATTGGATGATTTCAGCGATGACATGTTCGATTTGGTGATCATCAACTCCGTCGCGCAATACCTTCCGAGTGGGCGATATTTGCAGAGTTTGGTGCGAACGGCGGCGCGGCTGGTTCGGTCGGGGGGGCATGTTTTTATCGGCGACGTGCGCAGTCTGTCAACGCTGGAACTGTATCATTGTTCCGTTGCCTTGTCGCAAGCTGACGACGACATGTCGTGCCAACAACTACGTTGCTTGGTGAATGAAGCGGTTCGCAAGGAAGACGAATTGCTTGTCGACCCGCGATTCTTCCTGACACGATTGTCTCCGTTTATCTCCGACGCGCGGATCGAACTGAAGGAGGGGAAGCACGATTCCGAACTGACTCAGTTCCGATACGACGTTACATTGTCCATTCGTAAACAAGATTCGAGCGATTCGGTCAAAGAATCGACAAGAGTTCGATGGGTTGAAGCCCACACGCTCTCCGACGATCCATTGGCGGCGATTGAAAGGCTGTTGGTCAGTCGTCCCAATTCGGATTTTGGAATTCGGGGTTTGCGTAATGCGCGCATCGATCGGGTCAGCCAGCTCCTCAGAACGATCAATGACACGAACAACGACCAAACGGTTGCGGAGATTTGTGCTGATCGTGCGACATCCTCGACGGACTTACTGTCTGTTCATCCTGAATCTTTGTGGCGGTTGGGTGAGCAGCATCGGCTGGACGTGCAAATCAGTCCGAATCTGCGAAAGCCTGAGACGTTCGACGTCATGTTCTTGTCGGAAGGTCGGCGTACGGACGGGTACTGGCGCGGAAACCTTGTCGACGGTGATCGTGATGTCGTCGCCGATCCATTGCAATGGACCAACGATCCGCTTGCTCCCGTCGTTGCGCGGGAGTTCGGCGAGCGATTGATGGCGCATCTGCGCAAACGTCTGCCAGAGTATATGCTGCCAAACCATTTCGTTATGTTGGAGAGACTTCCTCTGACCTCTAACGGGAAGGTCGACTATCGATCTTTGCCCGCGCCGCCGTCCATCCGCGTCTCGAATCTGGAGGCTTTTATTGCGCCGGTGACAAATACTGAGCTGCGAGTTGCGGCGATCTGGTGCGAACAGTTGCGCGTTGATCGAGTCGGACGGATGGACAACTTCTTTCAACTCGGCGGGCACTCCCTGTTGGCAACTCAAGTCGTTACGCGATTGTGTAAGGAGTTTGCGGTCAAGCTTCCGTTGCGGGCTCTATTTGAGAATCAACGTGTCGATGAGCTTTCGCACTGTATCGACGAATTGGTGCGTTCGGGAACGTCGCTGCGGGATGTTCCGATCCGCCAAGTCTCTCGAGATCACGATTTGCCACTTTCGTTTGCTCAGCAACGCCTTTGGTTTCTCGAACAGTTGGATCCGGACCGCTGTTCGTACAACATGCCAGCGGCGCTGCGGTTGCGTGGGCCACTGAATGTCGCGGCGTTGCGGCATGCATTCGATCAAGTTGTTCTGCGACACGAAGCGTTGCGAACCTTCTTTCCCTTAAGTCATGGTCAACCGGCGCAGCGCGTTTCGTCAACAGCACGCTGCGAATGGGAGTCGGTTGATTTGAAAGATCTCTCTCAAGACGAACGTCAAAGACGCATGGTCACCTATGTAAAGCTTGAGGAATCCACGCCCTTTGATTTGACGACCGGACCATTGCTTCGCGTTCGCCTGTTGCACTGTGCCGCCGATGACTGGGTGTTGTTGATGACCATGCATCATATTATCTCAGACGGCTGGTCGATCACGATTCTCACGCGTGAACTTGGGGAGTTCGACGCCGCGTTCGTGGAGGATCGCAGCCCTCGTCTGCCGAAGTTGCCGATTCAATACGCCGACTTCTCGCACTGGCAACGGACCGCCTATGAAGGGAAGGAGATGCGGCGGCAACTCGAATATTGGCGGCGCCAGCTTTCAGGAATTGTACCGATAAGATTACCAACCGATCATGTCCCACCCGCGCGACGCACCTTCTTGGGAGATTGTGTCACGCTTGAACTGGCACCGGAATTAAGTCGCCATGTTCGAGAGTTTTCAAACGCGAAGAACACGACACTTTTCATCACCTTAATGGCGGCCTTTCAGGTGCTGATTTCGAGATGGACTGGTCAATATGACCTAGCCATCGGTACGCCCATCGCTGGTCGCAATCGTCAAGAAATCGAAGGCCTAATTGGCTTCTTTGTGAACAGTTTGGTCATACGTGGCGATCTTCAAGAGGATCCAACGTTTGATGATTTTCTCGCGCAAATGCGTGAAACATCGATTGAAGCCTTCGCAAACCAGGATTTGCCTTTCGAAAAGCTTGTCGAGGAACTGCGACCGGATCGCACGCTCACGCAAAATCCTTTGTTTCAAGTCCTGTTCGCGGTTCAGAACGCGACAACCGTCGATTTTTCGCTGCCGGAACTCTCGATGTCGGTCTTGGAGTTTGACTTGTCGACGACTCGCTTTGACCTGGAATTGCATGTTTGGGACGGCACGACGTTGTCGGTCTATGCATCCTACGACACCGAACTGTTTGATCGCAAAACCATCGAGCGATTGTTGAAACAATTCGAACGACTGCTGATCAGCATTGCCGAGGACTCGACATTTCGCGTCTCTCAGCTCGCTATGTTGCCCGCCGCCGAAGAGGAGATGTTGTTGTTCGATTGGAATGTGAAGTCCGCGAATGCGACGGTGTCTCTCTTTAACGGCGAGATGGGTGAAGACGGTCGCGGATCAACTCTGAATTGCATTTTTCATGACGTTGCACGTCGTCAAGCAGTCGCTACGGCGGTCGTCGATCAAACGCGCGAGCTGACCTACAGTCAGCTCGATCGACCCTCGAACGTTTTGGCGAATCGGTTGGTTTCCCGAGGTCTAAGCTGTGAAGAATGCGTTGGTGTCTGTGCGGGACGTTCGAGCGAAGCAGTGGTTGGAATGTTGGGCGTCGTAAAGGCGGGCGGTGCATACGTGCCGCTTGATCCAGATTGGCCAGTCCATCGCAAACGAGAAATTCTTTCGGAATTGAACGTGCGATTTTGCATTGTCGATCCGCAGACACTGCTGGAGCCGGAACTGGACGTCGATATCCTCATGATTCAGGCTGACGACGATGTTCAGCAAAGTGAGCCGCCAGCGATTTCAAATCACCCGGACCAACTCGCGTACGTTTTGTTTACATCTGGATCGTCCGGCAAACCCAAAGGGGTGCAGGTCACGCACCGAAACGTTATCCGATTGTTGGAACAAACGGATCTCTTATTCGACTTCAACGCAGACGATGTCTGGAGCGTGCTTCATGCGTTCACGTTCGACTTCTCGGTGTGGGAGATTTGGGGCGCGTTGCTTCATGGCGGATCGATGGTGATTGCATCGGAACTTGCGCGTCGAAGTCCGGTCGACTGCTTTGAACTATTGACGCGACACAACGTCACGGTGCTGAATCAAACACCGACTGCGTTCGCACAACTCGCCTCGATCGATTCGTTTTCACCCAACCGGACGTCATTGCGTTACATCATCTTTGGCGGCGAATCACTGGAGCCACGGATTCTGCGAAGTTGGTTTGAGGCTTGTGGCGAAATGTCGACGAAGCTGGTCAACATGTTCGGGATTACGGAAACCACGGTCCATGTGACCTTCCAAGAGATGCATCCACAGCAAATTGGCAAGCCCGCCAGTGGCAGTCCCATTGGCAAGCGTCTGAGCGATCTGCAAATCTATTTGCTGGATCGGAAGATGTTGCCGGTGCCGATGGGCGCGATTGGCGAAGTCTATGTGGGTGGCGAAGGCTTGGCCCGGGGGTATTGGGCGGATCCTGTCCTGACCGCGGAACGTTTCATGCCAAACCCATGGGGCGAACCTGGATCAAGAATCTATCGGACGGGAGATTTGGCCAGATACTCTGATCGCGAAACTTTGGAATATTGGGGGCGACTGGATCAGCAACTGAAGATTCGTGGCTATCGTATTGAGCCCGCGGAAATCGAGAATTGCCTTCATCAACACAGCAGCGTCCGCGATGTTCTCGTGACGACGCATGCACAGCCCAACGACGATGTTTGGTTGGTCGCGTACGTGATTCGTGATCCATCATCGGGACTGTCCGATGAGGAAATTGCCGGTGAACTGCACAATCATGCTCGACAATATTTGCCGGTTCATATGCTTCCTAGAAGCTACGTAAGCCTCGACCAGTTTCCGCTGACACCAAATGGCAAAGTAAATCGTCGGCTCTTGCCGACGCCATCAGCGATGCGTCCGGAGCTTAGTCGGCAATTCGTGCCGCCGGACAATGAGATTGAAGAGATGTTGGCCGCGATATGGCGACAAGTTGTATCGCTGGATCGCGTCGGGCGATACGACAACTTCTTTGAATTGGGCGGGCATTCGTTGCTGGCCACTCAAGTTGTTTCGCGGATTCGCGATCAGTTTGGTATCGAACTTCCGTTGCGTGCTTTGTTTGAAAATCCCAGCATTTCCACTTTGGCGAAGTTGCTTGAAGGATTCGTCGGCGCGGAAGTGCCTCGGCAATCAATGACGGTTAATGAGCAACAGTCGGGCGGTAAACGACACGCAGCACTATCAAGACTTCGAAAGCGTAGGAAGCAGGCGGAATGAACGAGATACGAAATCAAGATTACGAAGGTACGATCGCCATCGTTGGCATGGCTGGTCGGTTTCCCAAGGCTCATTCCGTCGCGGAGCTTTGGAAGTTGTTGAGAAACGGCGAGGAGGGGATCACGACCTTCAGCAAGGAAGAACTGGTCGCCGCGGGAGTACCAGGCAGCCTTGTTGACCGGGACAACTATGTGAAATCAGGAGGCTATTTGGAGGCGGCCGAAGATTTCGAAAGTGAACTGTTCGGCTATTCGCATCGCGATGCACAGGTGATCGACCCGCAACAGCGTCTGCTGCTGGAATGCTGCTTTGAAGCTTTGGCGGATGCGGCCCTGGACCCACACAAATTCCCGGGACTGGTGGGGACGTTCGCGGCCGTCGGCATGAACGCTTGGATGAATCGATTGTACGCTGATCGCAACGTCGTCGAGAACGTTAGCGGATACCAGTTGATGATTTCCAACGATAAGGATTACGCGGCGACACGCGTATCTTATCAATTAAATTTACAGGGGCCGAGCATTGGCATACAAACGGCCTGCAGTTCGTCGTTAGTCGCTGTGGCGATGGCCTGCCAGAGTTTGGCATCTGGCGAATGCGACGCCGCCCTGGCCGCGGCGGCCTCGTTGATGTTTCCTCGTCGGAGCGGCTATCTGTACGAAGACGGGATGATCCTATCTCCCGATGGACATTGCCGGACATTCGACGCAAAAGCCCAAGGAACCGTTCCCGGTGAGGGAGTCGCGGCGTTGTTACTCAAGCGAACGGAAGACGCACTCGAGGCCGGCGACCACATCGAAGCCGTGATCCGCGGTTGGGCGGTCAATAACGACGGACGCAACAAGATCGGATTCACCGCCCCCAGCATCCAGGGGCAAGCTCAAGTGATCAAGGATGCCATTTCCTTTGCTGGAATTTCAGCGGAGTCGATTGGCTATGTCGAAGCGCATGGTACCGCGACACCGCTAGGCGACCCGATCGAAATCGCCGCGTTGTGTGACGCGTTTTCGTCGCGGACATCGCGACTTCGATACTGTTCGATCGGATCCGTTAAATCGAATCTAGGACATCTGGACACCGCTGCGGGAATCGCTGGATTGATCAAGGCCGTTCTCTGTTTGAAACATCGAGAAATTCCGCCGACATTACATTTCGAAAGACCAAATCCGGAAATCGATTTTGAGAACAGCCCCTTCGTCGTTGCGGACAAGTTGAAGGATTGGGGTTCCGATGATTCGCCTCGTCGAGCGGGAGTCAGTTCGTTTGGGATAGGCGGAACCAACTGCCACGTGATTCTTGAGGAGTACCCATCGAGAGTGTCGATCAAAGAGTCGTCTTCGGTTCCACAATTGTTGGTTTGGTCCGCCGCCTCACCGCAATCGGCGACGCAGTTTCAAGAGATGCTGGCCGCGTCTCTGGAGGCTGACAAACCGTCCGACATGTCGGCCGTCGCATTCACATTGCAGAGTCGAATAGCGCTGAAGCACCGACGCGCGATCATCGCGAAGGACCGGGACGAAGCGATTACAAACCTGCGAAATGCGGGTTCCGGGCAGATGATTGCAAACGAACGTCGGGACGAACCAAGGCACATCCTGTTCATGTTTCCCGGCCAAGGTTCTCAATTCCCCGCAATGGGAGTCGAACTATATGAAGCCCTGCCGGTATTCCGGGCAACCTTGGACCAATGTGCCGATTTGTTGAGACTTCGTTGCGGCTGGCAGCGTGATTTGAGGGACATATGTTTTGCGGAGTCCAACGATGCGAATCGTTCATTTCTGAATCGGACCGACATTGCTCAACCCGCATTGTTTGCGATCAGTTACGCTTTGGCAAGACAATGGATTGATCTGAATGTTGTCCCCGACCTCCTGCTGGGACACAGCGTGGGAGAGTATGTGGCGGCCTGCGTTGGCGGTGTGCTTGAATTTGAAGACGCATTGCGGATTGTCGCGCGTCGAGGATGGTTGATGTCGCGGACGGACCCCGGCGCGATGCTGGCGGTTGCTTGGACATCGCCCGATCCCATCGAGTCGTTCCTGGATGGGCGTGTTGAGATTGCCGCTCGAAACGCCACAGACGAGTTTGTGTTGTCGGGCAGCGAAATGTTGATTTCAAACATCGCCGCCGAGTTAGAGAGTCACGATGTTGCTGTCGCGCGTCTGGCCACTTCGCACGCGTTTCATTCAGCATCGATGGACTCCGTCGTCGGGGAATTCCAAGCATACATATCGAAGTTTAATTGGAACCCACCCAATCGACGAATCGCATCCACGATTTCAGGCACTTGGCTTACGGACGATCAGGCAATCGATCCGTCGTTTTGGGCGAAGGGCATCCGCTCTTGCGTCAGGTTCGATGAAGCAATGACGACGGCGTTGGGGGGTGATTCGGTGACCGGGATCGAAGTTGGCCCGGAACGGGTATTACAATCGCTGGCGCGGCGAAATCAAAAGCCCTCACACGAGTTCCACGCAAGCATGCGATCAAGGACCGCAACACAAAACGACCATCACGCCTTTTTGGATGTGGTAGGTCGTCTGTGGGCGACGGGAGCCGATGTTCAGTTTTCTCGCCTGCACGACGGCAGCGTAAGACAGCGTGTTTCTTTGCCAACCTACGCATTTCAGCGTCGCACCTTTTCGATTGGTGCGACGGAATTATCGAAGCAATCCACGGCATCCACCTCGCGAATCAAGAAGCAGCCGGTTTCGGATTGGTTTTATAGTCCTCAATGGCAACGATCCGCAATGATAACCTCAGCGCTAACGCCATCAAACGACTCGGAGTTGTGGTTAATATTCAGCGATCACCGGGGCGTTGGGAAGGACATTGGACGCCGCTTGCAAGCTCAAGGACATGACGTCGTATACGTCGTCCGTGGAGATGCGTTTGAACAGCGAAGCGAGAGCGAGTTCGTTGTCCAATCGCGTTTGTATGGCAATTACAGTCGACTTATTGAACAGCTGTCATCACCGACGCGGGTTTTGACCAACGTACTTCATTGCTGGTTGGTCGACGAACGTTCGGACCACGATTCTTTTGAATCCGTTCAAGGGGACGGCTTCTACAGTCTTCTGTTTTTGTGTCAGGCGTTGGGACGTCGGTCCGTTCCGGAAACCGTGCATATCAAGGTCGTGACATCTCAGGTTCAGGAGGTTCTTGGTGACGAATCGATCTGTCCAGCCAAGGCAACCATTTACGCACCGATTCTGGTGGCATCACAGGAGTACCCTCATCTGCATATCCGCCACATCGATATTCAAACCGATGCTGATACGAATTCCCGAAGCCTGGAACTGCTCTATCGTGAGGTTCGCTCCAACACTCCCGCAACGGAGATTGCCCTCCGAGGTCGCCACCTTTGGCAAAGGTCGTACCAGCGTGTCGCATTGTCCGATTCGACACGTCCGCTGGCTGAGGGAAAGGGGGCTTGGATTGTGATCGGTGGATTTGGGCAGATCGGACTAACAATGGCCAGTTGGGTGGCGCACGTTAGGCAGTCACCGGTCGTCATTGTCAGTCGTCAACCTTTTCCCAATGAAAATCAATGGGAAAGCTGGTTGGCGGAAAATGACCTCAACGATCCAACCGCCGAAAGAATTCGCGCGGTTCTTCAGTTGCGGGAAAGCGGTGTTGAAGTCGTCGTTCATCAGGCGGATGTCGCCGATCTCGAAGCAATGCGAGCCGTGGCGAGGCGGACGATTCAGCGATTCGGTCGCATTGCCGGAATGGTTCATTCGGCCGGCATCGTCGAACATCGCATCATTCACTACACGAGTCCGTCCGACTGTGAACGCCAATTTCGCGCCAAAGTGGATGGTATTGAGACACTCGCGGCGCTAGCGTTGGAGTTTCTGATTCCAAAGTGTTTCATCAATTCATCGCTTTCGTCAGTGCTTGGAGGACTCGGATTCTGCTCCTATGCGGCGAGTAATCTGTACCTGGATGCGTACGTGGACCGGCTCAATCGCGACTCGTCAACGCAATGGATGATTGTCAATTGGGATGGATGGACTTTTCCCAACGTCGCCGAATACTATTCGGAAGACGACCCGGTCCTCGAATTGACTTTGACGGCGGAACAAGGCTTTCAATGCATGAATCGATTGGACGCACTTAGCCAGGGGCGGCGGATCGTTGTTTCGACGGGCGATTTAGACGCGCGTCTTGATGCGTGGGTCAATCGTCCCGCGATTGAAACGCGGTCACCCGCCGGGCCGTCAAGCGACGAGGTCGTGATGCATCCGCGTCCGAATTTATCGGTTCCCTTCGAGCCACCGACGACGGATACTGAAATCGTCATCGCGGAAGTCTGGCGTCAAATGCTTGGGGTTGACAAAATTGGCGTGCATGACGACTACATCGAACTCGGCGGACACTCGCTCCTGGCGGGACAGATTATCGGTCGGCTTCGTGAACGTTTGAAAGCATCACTGTCGATTCGGGCTCTTTTCGAATTTCCCACGGTTTCAAAGCTTGCAATGCACGTTGCCGCAATGCGGTTAACCTACGATAGCGACGATCCCTCCGACGAGCGAATTTCGGTTGAGCTTTAAGACAACGCGTCAGGCGATTTGCGAGTTATGCCATGCGTGGTCCGTGATGAGACATTGGCGGCATCCCGCGAATCTCGTCGTTTCCGCCCGCGCAAACGAAGCGAATCGCTGAAATCTTCGTTGCGTTATTCCTTTGATAAGTCCGCCAGCAGACTCTCCACCACCAAGCCGTTATGCTGATGCAGGAAAAAATGATTCCCCGGGAACATCCGATAATTGAACTGTTTCTCGGTATAACGCCGCCATGCCTGGATATCCGCGACGCTGACTTCAGGATCCTGTAAACCCCCGTAAGCAGATAGGTCGCAACAAAGTGGACTTGTGGTATGCGGTACGTACGTTTCACCGAGTTGAAAATCGGCCCGCAATAACGGCAGAAAGATGCTTCGCAGTTCTTCGTTCTCAAAGATTCCAGCTTGCGTTCCGCCATACTGATTGATCTCGGAAATGAATTGTTCGTCAGGCAGATTATGAATCGGCGAGCGTGGGGACGGGCGATGCAGCGCACGTTGCCCTGAAACAATTAATCGCTCCGGGATCAAGTGGCTGTCAACAAAGCGATGCGCCAGTTCAAACATCACAACCGCGCCCAGACTGTGGCCGAACAAAACGAAAGGCATCCTTAGATGAGGGCGCACTGCATCATAAAGTTGATCGATCAAATCTTCCATACACGTCAAGGGACTCTCGCTGAAACGACTCCCTCGACCAGGCAACTCGACCGCCGAGAGTGCAATATTGGACGGAAGCAGTTCGACCCACGGTCGGAAAACCGTCGCTGAAGCACCCGAATATGGCGCGCACAAAAAACGCATTCGCGTCATCGACGTTTCATCTCGAAACGTTGTGATCCACGGCTGACAGTGACTTAGCGACATGTTTATATCGAAATTCTATTGCTTATCACTTGCATCCTCCATCGCCCGACGAAGGCTTAGCGGACGCATATCCGTCCAAACTTTTTCAATATAGGACAAACACTCGTCTTTCGTCCCCGAACATCCGGCGTCATTCCAGCCAAGTGGATTCTGTTTCGATTCGGGCCAAATGGAATATTGTTCTTCGTGATTGACGACAACTTTGTAGGTTGCATTCGAATCCGAGTCGTCTGCCGACATGACTACCTTCCTATGACGCGTAATATGGTGAACTGTGAATAAATGAGTTTAAGCATTTCTAGCTCCGATCACGCTCGATGAATTGGTTTGATCGAAGTGTTCGACTCAATCGCATCGTCGCCTCCTCCAAATCGCTTCGATTGCCGCCAAACCCGAACCGCGCGTGCCGCGGAAAACCAAAGCAACTGCCAGGAACAAGCAACACCGATTCTTCCCGTACCAGATATTTGCATAGCTGGTCGACATCGATCCTATCGTGAAACCGTGGGAACGCACAGACGCCCGCCTGCGGAGAAGTCCATGTTAAATAGTCGCGATGTTCGTTGGCCCAAGCACTGCAAAATCCCAAATTTGCTTTCACGCGTTCCATTCGATTGGCGATTACACTTGCTGCGTTCCGAATCACCTGCAATGCGATCGCTTCAACAAGTGGGGACAAGTGCAGGGAAACGTAGTCGCGAACGGACGTGCATCGTTCCAGAATCGTTTCGGGGGCGATGCACCAACCAACTCGCAATCCTGGCAAACCAAAAGCCTTTGACAGCGTTCCCATCGAGATGGCCCGGTCATACTGCAGTATCGGGTCCGGCAGAGGTGTGCCTTCGAACTGTATTTCAGCGAACGCAGCGTCCCAGATCAGCCAGGCGTTGACCGATGCGATCGCGGAAATTAATTGCTCCAGTTGTTCCGTGCTGATGGTTACGCCCGTCGGGTTATGAGGAAAATTCAGAATGACTGCTTTCGTTCGCGACGAGAGTAAGTATTTAAGGTCTTCAATGTTGGGGGCGAATCGGTGTTCTTCGTGAAGTCGCCAGATTCGGTTTTTTGCTCCCAGACCCTGTGCAAGCGATGCAAGCTGTTGATAAACGGGCTCAAGAACGATGATCTCATCGCAAGGCTGTACAATTGCACAGTGCAATAAAAAATTAGCCTCGGTCGACCCGTTCGTCACCATCACCCGATCCGCGTTTCCGTCGGCGTATCGGTCCGCAATCGCCTGACGCAGTTGACCGTCACCCAGGGTTTGGCTATCGCATATTCGCAAATGACTTAATTCCGAAAGGTCATATCCGATTAAGTCGCATAATTCCCCTAGCTGGAAGTTTTCCACGCCGCTACTTCCGATGTCGAATCGCGATTGAAAATAAGCCTCACGCATCCAGGCTTCGAGTCGCGCGTCAGGGAATAGCATTAATGTATGGAACCCTATCAATGAGACGATCCCACCACGATCAGGTGGACAGATATTCAGTTGCCGCGTGTTATACCGTGCGTGGTCCGGAATGATGCCCTGGCGTCAAACGAAGCGAATCACCTCATTTCTGACCACGCGACGTATAACGCGGCGAGAATTGCGAAATAAGCCGTTGTTGGAGTTCGATCAATAATGACACAAACTTCTTAAAAGCTTAACATAGCACATTTACTTGTTTAGGAGGCGTTCGTGGTTAATTCGTTAGGCCAATTTTTGGAAATGCTGGCTCAGCGAAACATACGCCTGCAGTTGAAAGACGGTCGCTTGTCCTGCAACGCTGCTCCCGGGAGCTTGACGCCCGAACTGCTGGAAGAGTTGCGTCAACGCAAACCGCAGCTTACCGCACTCCTGGGCACGGGTGAGTCAACGAGTTTTGCCGGAGCGATCCTTCGCCATCGCGGGAGTGAAAGCGATCCGCCCCCGCGTCTTTTGGACAAGAGCGTCTTTGGCTGTTGCATCAGGTAAACCCTGATGGCTTTGCTTATAACGTACCCTACGCTGTAAAACTGAGCGGGCCGCTGCAGCTTGCCGCTTTTGAAGACGCACTCACGGAGATTGTCCGGCGTCACGAAGTTCTTCGTACGACCCTGACGTTAAAAGATGGCAAGCTGATCCAAAGAGTACATCCGGCATCGCGAGTATCGCTTCAGCCGGTGGACATTACGAAATCAGTAACCGATCTGGAGAGCAAGATTCACCAGATCGTTACGCAATCAGCTCAGCGATGCGTTTTCGCTCGACCAATATCCTTACTGGCGATTTGAGCTGTTTCGGCTTGAGTACCGAAGAGCACATCTTCGTTACGGTGCAACATCATATCGTTTCGGACGGCTGGTCGATCAGAATTTTGCTGCATGAGCTAAAGCTTCTGTACAGCGCCTTCGTGCAAGGCCTGAAGTCACCGCTTCGAGACCTGCCGATTCAATACGGAGACTACGCACGATGGCAGCGGAGTCGGCTGCAAGGGGATGCAATGCGCACCCTGTTGCAATGGTGGCGGAAGCATTTGGAGGGATGTTCCTTCGTTCTCGATTTACCCACCGACCTGCCACGCCCCGAACTGCAATCCGAACACGGAGATTGGGAGGCGATCAGCATCGGTCCCGCCCATTGCAAGCAATTGAAAGCTTTCTGCTCCGCGCAAGGCGTCACGCCATTCATGGTGATGCTGACGGTTTATGCAATTTTTCTGTCGCGATACAGTGGACAGAAAACACTTGTATTGGCGACACCGACCGGCAATCGGGAGCAGCCTGAATGTGAAGACTTGTTGGGATTCTTTATCAACACGCTGGCCATTCGTATTGATTACAGTGGCGCAATAAGCTTCGCTGACGCGGTTCAAGCGACGAAGCGAGAGACGATCGAAGCATTCGCTCATCAAGAGTTACCTTTCGAGCGGTTGGTCGAAGAAGTGCAGCCAACCCGAGACCTAAGTCGTTCGCCCGTCGCGCAAGTCATGTTCATCATGCATTCGCAGCCCAGCAGCCAATTTGAAATGCAAGACATTACCGTCGGGGCTGTGAACTACGACACGGGGACTTCGAAGTATGAGCTGACGCTTACGGCAAGACTTTCGGAGTCAGAGTTAATCCTGAGCCTGGAGTACTGTACCGCTCTTTTCGAGCAGGCAACGATTCGACGCATGTTGCGACAAATTCGCGAGTTGTTAATCAGTGCGTTGACGCAACCCGATCTGCCGACGTGCCGGTTGTCGATGGGTGACGAATCCGAAGCCCCGGTGAGTACGCGATCATTGGGCTTGGACAATGCTTCGCTGGCGCGAACCATCACCGATTTGGTTAGAGATGCGTCACTAGGATCACCCCAACGGATTGCGGTTGTCGACCAAACGCGGACTTACACTTACTTCGAACTCCATCAGCTTGTCGGATTGATGCACGAGCGGTTGACTCGAATGGGTGTAAAGTGTGGTGATCGAATCGCGGTCAATCTCGATCATTCGATTGAAATGGTCGCTACCTTGCTGGCGGTATTGCGGCTTGGTGCCGCCTACGTACCCGTCGATGATTCGAGCCCCAAGGAGCGTCTGCGGCGCATGCTGGACGATGCGGGTGTCGTTGTTTATGCCACCGACAAAGTGACGGATGATTTGCCATTGACTGAGCATGAACGTGTCTTGCAAATTGATCGTGCCTCATCAGTGACCTTTGAAAACGGTGAGGACATGCCGCTGGTCGATCACTCTCATCCCTCCGACATGGCGTATATCTTGTACACGTCGGGCTCGACAGGGGAGCCCAAGGGAGTGGCGGTGTCGAATGTGGCGGTCGTGAATTTTCTTTGCAGTATGCGGCAGTCTCCCGGAATATCCTCCACAGACCGAATCTTGGCCTTAACATCCCTTACGTTTGACATTTCCGTTCTGGAGATTTTCCTGCCACTGATTTCGGGGGCGACGCTCGTTCTGGGGGATGCTCAACTGCGCACCGATGGTCGTTCCTTGGCTCGGTTCTTGGAAGCGGCGCAGATCACAATCATGCAGGCGACTCCGACAGGTTGGTCGCTCTTATTGGCCAATGACTGGCAAGGAAAAAGGGATCTGAAGGCGCTGTGTGGCGGCGAGCCAATGCCGCGTCAACTCGCACGGGGTCTGTTGCAACGCGTCGGCTGCCTTTGGAATTTATACGGTCCTACCGAGACGACGGTTTGGTCAAGCTTGCAACGCATCGATTCGGCGCGTTCCAATCCCAGCATTGGATTCCCCATCGCCAACACGCAAATGTACTGTCTGGACGACGATCTAAGTCCCACGCCAATCGGTATTCCGGGAGAGATTTATATCGCTGGGGCGGGATTGGCCGAAGGGTACTTCAACGACCCGCGTCGTACCGCGGCCAGCTTCATCCCAAATCCCTTCGCCGGTGCGAAGGGGGAACGGATGTATCGAACCGGCGACTGGGGACGTCGGATCGGAAACGGACAATTTCAGTTCCTTCGTCGGATCGATCGGCAGGTAAAATTGCGAGGGCATCGAATCGAACTTTCCGAGATCGAGCATGTGCTGGTACAGCATTCAGCCATTCAGCATGCCATAGTTCAACCCGCCGCCGACGACAGGTCGCTGCTCGCTTGGATTGTCGTCGAAGCCGGCCAACAGCTTAACGTTGAAAAATTGAGAACGCATTTGGCGAAACATCTCCCTCATTCCATGATCCCAGGTAAATACATTCAGATTGATGCGTTGCCGGTCCTTTCGAGCGGGAAGCTTGATCGAGCCAAGCTACGCGATCTGGATGATCAACGCGTTGGCGTGGTGTCGTCACAACCCCCATCGACCAGCGTTCAAAAACGCGTCGCGGCGATCTGGAATCGATTGCTGGGCACTTCCCATGGGGGTATCCACGACAACTTCTTCGATCTGGGCGGTCACTCGCTCTTGCTGGCTTCGGTGCGTGAAGAAATGCGTCATGAGTTTGGATTCGAGATTCCAATGATCGACATGTTTCGTTACCCGACCATCGGTTCGCTGGCCAACTCCCTAACGGAACTCGAAAAGACAGGAGCATGACGAAATGATGCGAGAAACGTTGCTTGTTCAGGATAGCGTGGAATTTAAGAACGAAACGGTTTACATGTCGGGCAAATCATTCTACGGATGTCGATTCTTTCGGTGTACGCTGGTTGTTCGCGAAGGAGGGATTCCCAATCTCGTCGGATGTACGCTCGAATGTTGCACATGGCACTTCGATATCCTCGTCAGCGACCATCGCCGATGGGACAGTTTCCTGCAAACCATGTCATCGCTGGTTCGCGACTCCCTGCCACGCGCATTTGCCGAACCAAACGCGGGGGACCAGTCATGAGCAACGGAATGATCACCGCGGTAAGTTCGGACATCGTATACGTTAACAAAGACATTTACCTGACCGGTCAGTCCTTTGTGAGATGTTCGTTTCGATCATGCACATTGATCATCAAAGATCTTTCCATGTTGGGCTTGTTCGAAGATTGCAGTTTCGATGATTGCATTTGGTATCTCAATGCAACGATCTGCGATCGCGACAGATGGCAGTGTTTCTCCGACAATGTGGCTCAACGATGATGATGGTTTTGCCTCCGGAAAGGAACCGCGTCCGATGCTGGGGCGGCAAGCACGGATTGAACGCGTTTGATTCACCGGCCATCAAGTCCGTCGTTTCTTGATGAGAACTTGATAAGGCCCTAGCCGAACAGTTCCAGTACCGGTTTTGCCTGTGGTGATGGGGCGAAATACCTGGTGTTTGTGGCTTAAGGGCCGTCCAGCGGGATGTCGAGCGCGTGGTAGATCGTCGCTGCGAACTCCTCGGGGCGGATGGGATTGTGTGTCGGATACTCGCGCCGACATTTGTTCGATTTGCCGTAAACTTGTCCGCCCGCGATGCCCGCGCCGGCGAGAATCGACGAGAAGCATTTCGGCGAGTGTTGACGCCCGGGAGGCTGCTGTGTGAGAACTTTCGATTGTGCGGCCAAACTCTCCCGTCACGACGACGAGCGTATTGTCCAACATCCCGCGTTCCTTCAAGTCCGTCAGCAAACCGGAGAGTGCTTGGTCGAGCCTCGGGAGGCGACCCATGCCGTAGGAGCCATCCCCGAAGGCATTTCCCATTCCCATGTTTCCACCGTGCGTGTCCCAGGCTGCTGCTGGGGGCCAGCGGTATCATGCGGGGCTTGGCCCGTCCAGCCATTGACGGTCACAAATCGAACGCCCGCCTCGACCATACGTCGCGCAAGTAAAGATTCTGCCCCAGAGGATGGCGTCGTATCGATCGCGGATCGCGTCGGGTTCACGATGCAGTTTGAAGGCGGCTCGTCCTTCGGGGCGCGTCATCGCGTCAAAACTTTCTCGCGAAGGTCGTTCCAGTCGGCTCCCCGAACATCTTTGGTAACACCGCCTTTCAGTTGTCGAGCAACTGACGCCGCTGCGCCAGCCGGTTACGATCGTAGGGGTTGTGAATTTCCGGCGGTTCAAAGTTTCCATTGCGGGGTGGTTCTTCGCGGGCCGACGAACGGAGCGGCATAGGCTGAGCCGGGTACCCGCCCAGATCGATGTTCGGAGCGCAGAAGACGGGTGGGCCGACACACTTGATCAGCCACGCGTTGGAGACCAGATTGCGTTTGCTCGGCTTATGCTTGGCGACAATCGATCCGATGTACGGTTGGTCGTTGCTGACGCCCTGTTGGACGCGGCGGTCGGTTGCTGACCGCGCTGAGCAAGTTGTGCATCGCATCAGTGATTGCTGATGCCGCCAGGGTGTGTCATGGAATTGATGAGCGTGGATGATCGGCCAATTTCGCCAGGCCGGTGTGCATTTCGTTGATCCGCATGCCGGGCACTTTGGTTGCGATCGGTTGATATGGACCTCGGATGGTGTCGGGCGCATCGGGCTTCATGTCCCACGTGTCCAGATGGCTCGGGCCTCCGCAGAGCAGAACAAAGATGCACGACTTCTCCGCCGCAACGGCATTGCCATCGGCGTCGAGTTGATCACTTCCCATGACCATGCCGGGCATGTTCATCGAAAGCGTTCCGAGCCCTGCGGCGATGAGGGCCTGTCGTCGGTTCAATTCAAACGTGTTCATGACACTTCCTTGAGGCTGGTGATTGAGGGGGTCCGAGAGGGGCGAGGCTGAAAGAAGGGCGCATTGTCGCACCATCACTTAAGCGATGCAAGCAACTTTTGTGTCGCTGGTTGATCAGCCACCCACCAAATAAGGGGGCTATCGAAACGCTGCGCGGGAAATGTCAAAAAAATCTCGATTTCCGGACAGCGCCTCGTAAACTGGAAGAGCAGCCCGAAAACCCTGGATAATGCGGGAAAATACGTTGTATCCGTCCTCCGGCGGTCGGTGAAATCGGGGCGTGGGTGAGCAATCGCTGCGCCAAATTTTGCTGTGGGGTTACACTGCGGAGTGGAATTTGCTAAAACTTCGCGTTGTGGAATTCCCGTTTCGCCGCCATCATCTTGCTAAGACCCGCTGCGCTCTCCGTCGTGCAAAATCGTTTGCCAGCGTTTTTGAAGTTCGCCCCTACAACTGTGCCTGGGGTGCGCGCCGACCTTGCGTTTCAAGATGGGGCCTCGAGACTGCTAACGATTCAATCTCATTCGATTTCATCCTGAAGGAGCGATCTCGCGTATGGCCACCACCACCGAGCGCCGTTTGGAACCCAAAGATGTCCGCTATTTTGGATCAGGTCGCGAAGCATTCGCCACCCCCGATCTGACAGCTTTACAAACCGCAAGCTATGCTGCGTTCCTGCAAGCCGACGCCGATCCAGATAAAAGAAAGGTGCAGGGTCTCGAAGCCGTGCTGCGTGAGGTCTTCCCGGTCGAGAGCTATGACGGGACGATTTCGCTGGAGTATTTGCGTTATGAACTCGGCAAGCCGCGGTACACTTCCGCGGAATGCCGGCAGCTTCGCTTGACGTATGGTCGCCCGCTGCGCGTGTGGTTGCGTTTGAATCGCGACGAGCCGATCGAAGAAGAGGTGTTCCTCGGTGATTTACCGATCATGATGGGGGGCGGCGAGTTCATTATTAATGGTGCCGAACGTGTCGTGGTCAGTCAGATGCACCGGTCGCCGGGCATCGACTTCGTGATGGAGGCGGAAGGGACCAGCGATCGGAAGCTTCCCAGTTGCCGTGTGATCCCCGAGCGTGGAAGTTGGGTTGAAGTCAACATTACGAAGAAAGAGACGTTAAGCGTTCGCATCGATCAAAGCGGCAAGTTTGCGCGCTGACGTTGCTGCGCGCGATGTCGCCCGAGTTTTCAAATGATTCGGAGTTGTTGCGAGCGTTCTATCCAACGGAGACGCAAAAGATTTCGGACGGTCGTTCAGCGTCGAAGCTGGTCGACAAGATCGCCATTGATGACGTGATCTTCCCATCGGGCAGCGATCGATCGGGCGAGATCATTGTCGAGTCGGGGCAGAAGATCAGCAAGGACGTCGCCGAAATCATTTGTGCGAGCGGTTGCAAGTCGATCGAGGTGATGGACGCGCCGAAGGTGCCGTTGATCCTCAATTCGTTGGCGGAGGACAACACCAGTAGCCATGAAGAGGCTCTGTTGCGCATCTATCAGCGTCTGCGTCCAGGCAACCCGCCTCAGTTGGAAAAGGCTCGCACGCTGTTCCACGAGAAATTCTACGATTCAAATCGTTATCGCCTCGGACGCGTGGGTCGGTTTCGCATTAACCGCAAGTTAAACCTGAACGTCTCTGAAGATGAAATGACGTTAAGGCCGAAGACGTGATCGCATCGATCTCGTATTTGATCGGGCTCTTCGATCCCGACAGCGGCAACGAGATCGACGATATCGATCACTTGGGAAATCGTCGTTTGTGAACGATTGACGAACTGGCGTCCGAAGAGCTTCGCAAAGGCTTTTTAAAGCTGCGTCGCACCGTTCAGGAACGTATGAGCTTGAAAGACGCCGAGGATATGACGCCTCGCTCGCTGGTCAATCCGAAAAGCGTCGAGCGCGGCGATCGATTACTTCTTCGGTCGCGGCGAGCTATCGCAGGTGGTCGATCAAACCAATCCGCTCAGCCAGTTGACGCACGAACGTCGCCTGTCGGCTCTTGGTCCGGCGGTTTGAATCGAAAACGCCGGCTTCTGAAGTCCGCGATGTTCATATCTCGCACTATGGTCGTATCTGTCCGATTGAGACGCCTGAAGGTACGAACATCGGTTTGATCAGTTCACTGGCCATTTACGCCGGCGTCGATGATTACGGCTTTCGTGACGCCTTATCGAAAGGTGGAGGATGGCAAGCTGACGGACGATTTCGTTTGGTTGCGGGCCGACGAGGAGAACGAGGCGTTCGTTGCTCCGGCCGATACGGAGGTCGTCGATGGAGCATTGGTCCCCGGGCCGAACATGATTGCTCGTTTCCGTAGCGACTTTGAAATCGTTCAACCTGAACAAGTCCATTACATGGATGTCGCGCCGAGCCAGATGGTGGGCGTTTCGCCGGTTTGATTCCGTTTCTCGAGCACGACGACGCGAACCGGGCGTTGATGGGATCGAACATGCAGCGACAAGCGGTCCCGTTGTTGGTTGCCGAGCCGCCGATCGTCGGTACCGGCATGGAACGCGAGGTCGCGCAAAACAGCGCGATGTTGGTGCGGGCTCGCCGCCGGCAAGGTCACTTATGTCGATTCCATGCGGATCGAAATTGGGTCGGATCATTACGACCTGAAGAAGTATCAAGGCCTCAACGAACGAACGTGTTTGAATCAACGCCCGGATTGTGAAGTTGGGACTAGGCGTTGATAAGGATCAGATCATCGCCGACGGCGCAGCGACGCACAAAGGCCAGCTGGGGCGCTGGGACGCAATGTGTTGGTTGGATTTATGTCGTTCGATGGCTTCAACTTTGAAGACGCGATCATTATCTCCGAGGATCTCGTCATAGGCCGACACCTACGTCGATTCACATCGAAGACTTCGACGTGGAAATTCGCGAAACGAAGCTGGGGCGTGAAGAATTTACACGTGACATTCCCAACGTTTCCGAGAAGGCCACGTGCGCAACCTGGACGAGAATGGCATTGTCCAAGTGGGTACGTATGTTAAGCCGGGAGACATCCTGGTCGGTAAGGTTTCGCCAAACAAGACGGAACTGACGCCTGAAGAGAAACTGCTGCATGCGATTTTCGGTCGCGCCGGCGAAGACGTGGAGAATGACTCGCTGGAGGTTTCTTCGGGTGCTGAGGGGATCGTCATTGACACGCAGAAGTTCAGCCGACGAATGAGCTTGTCCGATGACGAGCGGAAACTGTTCGAGCAAGAGCTGAAGCAGGTTGAAAGTGAGGGGAACGCGGAGATCGCGCATACCTTCACGCAGATGATCGAAGACATGCAGACCGCGATCAAGACGAAGTTTAAAGATACCGATGGTTCGCCGCTGGTGGGTGATCAGGATCCGAAGTACATCGCCGAACGCGCCTGCTCGTTCGGTCTGGTCCGCTTGTTGGAACAGGTCAAGAAGCCGGAAGATCAGAACGAGGTTCGGTCGATCTACAAGGGCGCAGTGGTCGAACGTGGAAGCGGCGATTGATGCCCGCGACCGGAAGTTGAACAGCATGAAACGCGGCGATGAACTTCGCAGCGGTGTGCTTCAGATGGTTAAGGTCTATGTTGCGACCAAACGCGTCATCAGCGTTGGCGACAAGATGGCCGGACGTCACGGTAACAAGGGTGTGATCGCGAAGATTCTGCCCGTGGAGGATATGCCGTTCCTTCCCGATGGAACTCCGATTCAAATCATGCTCAACCCGCTGGGCGTTCCCAGCCGCATGAACGTGGTCAGATCCTGGAGACGACTTGGGGTGGGCGGGAGCGAAGCTGGGCTTCCAAGCGATTACGCCCGTGTTCGATGGTGCCAGCGAGGAGGATATCAACAATTGCTTGGACGAAGCGGGACTGCCTCGCCACGGCAAGATTCGTCTCCGCGACGGTCGGACGGGCGACTTGTTGTCGCAAGAGACGACGGTCGGGTACATCTATATGTTGAAACTGCATCACTTGGTTGATGATAAGGTCCATGCTCGCAGCACCGGCCCGTACTTGTTGATCACGCAGCAACCTCTCGGCGGCAAAGCACGCTTCGGCGGCCAACGCTTCGGTGAAATGGAAGTTTGGGCGCTGGAGGCTTACGGTGCCGCTTACATTTTGCAGGAACTGTTGACGGTCAAGAGGACGACGTCGAAGGGCGAACCAAGATCTACGAATCGATGGTCAAGGGAGAGAATACGTTGGAAGCGGGAACCCCAGCCAGCTTTGACGTTTTGACCAACGAAATCCGAGGTTTGGCTTTGAATATGCAGTTGGAGAAACGCCCCGTTTAGCGGCTTTTCGAGAAAGTCGGCTTGCCAATGGTTGCAAGCCGACCGCGAACCGCCCCACCACAACAGTAAATTTTTCGCGGCGGCAGAGGATGCCGGGCGACTTTAATCACAAGAATCGAACATCATCCGAATCAAAGATGCTCACGTCGGCCAACGGCTGGCATCTGAGAATCACAGCCCCAGCAGGAGCATCGTCCATGTCCAACGGCGAAAGCACCACGTACGACCGTATTAATGATTACGCTTCGGTAAAGATCAATCTCGCCCGACCGCAAGACATTCGCGGCTGGTCGTTCGGCGAAGTTAAAAAGCCCGAGACGATCAATTACCGAACGTATCGTCCGGAAAAGGATGGTCTTTTCTGCGAACGCATTTTCGGACCTGAAAAGGACTGGGAATGGCCTGCGGCAAGTATCGCGGCATGAAGTACAAAGGAATGATTTGTGATCGTTGCGGTGTGAAGGTGACGCATTCGCGCAGTGCCGCAAACGCATGGGGCATATCGAACTGGCTGCTCCAATCGTTCATATTTGGTTCTTCAAGGCAATGCCCAGCCGCTTGGGCAACCTGCTGAGCATGAAGACGACCAGCTTGGAGAAAGTGATCTATTTCCAAGATTATGTTGTCGTCGATCCCGGCCAGACCGATCTCGAGTTGCAGCAGATGCTGACCGAGGACGAGTATCGTGCGGCGAAGGCGCAATGGGGCGATAACGCCTTTGAGGCGGATATGGGTGCCGAGGCGATTCGCAAGTTGTTGGCCAAGCTTGACCTGGTTACGCTTTCGGAAAAACTGCGTGTCGAACTGGAGGAGACCGGAAGCAAGCAGAAGGCAAAGGATTTGATCAATCGGCTGAAGATTGTTGAATCGATCCGCGACAGCGATAATCGTCCCGAATGGATGGTCTTGGACGTGATCCCCGTGATCCCGCCTGATTTGCGTCCGCTCGTTTTGCTCGACAGCGGCAACTTTGCAACCAGTGATCTGAACGATCTCTATCGTCGTATCATCAATCGCAATAACCGGCTGCGTAAATTGGTCGACCTGAACGCCCCGGAAGTGATCATTCGCAACGAAAAGCGCATGTTGCAGCAATCGGTTGATGCGTTGTTCGACAACAATCGCTGCAAGCGTCCGGTGCTGGGCAGCAGCAACCGTCCGCTGAAATCCTTGACCGACATGATCAAGGGTAAACAAGGTCGTTTCCGTGAAAACCTCTTGGGTAAACGGGTTGATTATTCCGCTCGAAGCGTGATCGTGGTCGGCCCGCGCCTGAAGCTGCATCAGTGTGGCTTGCCCAAGAAGATCGCTCTGGAGTTGTACCAGCCGTTCATCATTCGCAAATTGAAGGAACTTGGTCACGCCGACACGATCAAGTCGGCCAAGAAGATGCTTGAACGCAAGGACGAGGAAGTTTGGGACATCTTGGAGCAGGTGATTCGTAATCATCCGGTCATGCTCAATCGCGCGCCGACTCTGCACCGCATGGGTATTCAGGCGTTTGAGCCGACGTTGGTGGAAGGTAACGCGATCAACTTGCATCCGCTTGTATGCAAAGGCTTCAACGCCGATTTCGACGGCGACCAGATGGCGGTTCACTTGCCGCTGTCGATTGAAGCGCAAGTCGAAGCGCATACCTTGATGCTCAGCACGAACAACATCTTCGCGCCGTCCAACGGCAAGCCGATTATGAGTCCTTCGCAGGACACGGTGATGGGTTGTTATTTCATCACCGTGGAACTTCCCGATCAGAAAGGGGAGGGGATGATTTTCAGTTGCGCCGAGGAAGCCGAGATGGCTTATCGCGAAGGGGTGATCGCGCTGCATGCGAAGATCAAAGTACGCTTGCCGAAGTATCGCAAGGTGAAGACCGATGACGACTCGGCGAAGCCGGGGCAGATTATCGATACAACCTATGGTCGCATCATGTTCAACGACATGTTGCCTCTGGGGATGGATTATTACAACCAAGCGATGCGATCGAGCGATTTGGCGTCGGCGATCAGTGACTGTTATCAGAAGCTGGGTCGAAAGGCGACGATTCAGGTACTCGACGACATGATGCAGTTGGGCTTCCGCGAATCGACACGCAGTGGTTTGTCGTTCGCAACGGACGATCTGGTAACGCCTGATTCGAAAGTCAAATTCATCGCCGAAGCGGAGAAGGAGGTGATGAAGCAGCGTAAGAACTATGATCGCGGCTTGATCACCGGCGACGAGCGTTACAAGAAGGTACTCGACACATGGACGGCGGCTCGTGAAAAAATTACGACCGACATGATGGACGCCATGGAGCACGACTTCCGACCGGGCGGTTGGTATGTCAATCCGGTTTATCTGATGGCTCACTCGGGTGCTCGCGGTGGTATCGAACAGATTCGTCAGCTTGCCGGTATGCGTGGTTTGATGGCGAAGCCGACCGGTGAAATCATCGAGACGCCGATTAAGGCGAACTTTCGCGAAGGTTTGACGGTGTTGGAATATTTCAGTTCGACGCACGGAGCCCGAAAAGGTCTGGCCGATACGGCGTTGAAGACCGCCGACTCGGGTTACTTGACGCGTAAGCTGGCCGATGTGGCGCAGAACGTTGTCATCACGATGGACGACTGCGGCACGACGCAAGGCATCACGAAGAACGTGATCTATCGCGGTGAGAAGGTCGAGGTTCGTCTGGCTGACAGTATCAATGGTCGTGTTAGCTTACAGAACATCGTCGATCCAATCAATGACGAAGTGATCGTTCGCGAAAGCGAAATGATTACCCCCGAAATCGCTCGCAAGATCGAAGACATGGGCTTGGAAAGATCCAGGTTCGTAGTCCGATGACGCGACCGCTGGGTATTTGTCGACGTTGTTACGGCATGGACATGGCCACCGGTTCGTTGGTGGAAGAGGGCATGGCTGTTGGTATCATCGCCGCCCAATCGATTGGTGAACCTGGAACACAGTTGACGATGCGAACCTTCCACATCGGTGGTTCGGTCGACTTGGCGACTGAGGACAGCGACATCCGAGCGAAGAAGGGCGGTTTCGTTCACCTGACCCGTCTGCGTGCGGTTGTTAATGAAGAGGGATTGCTCGTCGCGTTGACGCGAAACGGTGAGATCGCGGTTGTCGACGATAAGGGACGCGAAATTGAAAAGCACTCCGTCCCGACAGGTGCGACCATTCCGGTAAAGGATGGCGAACAGGTGAAGGCGGGTGCCGTGTTGTGCGAATGGAACCCGCACAGCGTTCCGATTCTGGCGGAAGTCGATGGAAAGGTTCGCTTCGACGACATCGTTGAAGGTGAAACGATGAAAGTCGAACGCGAAGCCAGCGGCAATATGCGAATGACGATCATCGAACACAAGGGTGAACTGCATCCTCAAATCGTTATTGAGGACAAGGAAGGGCACACGCTGAATGTGCAGTACTTGCCTGAACGCGCTGTGATCAAGGTCAAGGAAGGTGTCCAGATCAAGACCGGTTCGGTGCTGGCGGAAATGCCGCGTGAATCGGGTGGTGTTTCGGATATCACCGGTGGTTTGCCTCGTATTACCGAGATCTTTGAAGCTCGCAAGCCGAAGGAGCCCGCGGTTATCGCCGAGGTCGATGGTACGGTCGAGATCTTGGCGGAGAAGAAGCGTGGCAAGAGAACGATTGTCGTTCGCAGCGAAAGTGGTATCGAACGCGAACATCTTGTCCCTCACGGAAAGCGATTCTTGGTTCACACCGGAGACGTTGTTCGCGCGGGTCAGGCGTTGATCGACGGACCGTTGGTGCCCCATGATATTCTGCGGGTGTCGGGCGAAGAGGCGGTTCAGCAGTATCTGTTGCACGAGGTACAGCAGGTTTATCGTTCACAGCGTGTGGAGATCAACGACAAACACGTGGAGATCATCATTGCTCGCATGTTGCGTAAGGTGAAGATCGAGACATCCGGCAACACCAGCATTTTGCCTGGTTTGGTGATGGATCGATTTGAATTCCGACGCGCCAATCAGGGACTGGCCAAGTGCATCAAGATTTCCGACAAGGGGGACAGTTCGTTCGCTGTGGGAACCATTGTTCCGAAGGAAACCTTGGAACAAGAGAATGCTCAGATCGAAGCCTCCGGCGGTGTTCCCGCCAAGGGGAAGAAACCTCGCGGAGCGACGGCAAGCACTCAGTTGCTGGGTATCACGAAAGCATCGGTTCAGTCGAGCAGCTTTATTTCGGCTGCATCTTTCCAAGAGACGACGAAGGTGTTGACGGAAGCGGCGCTAGCCGGAAAGGTCGATCGTCTGGTCGGATTGAAAGAGAACGTGATTCTTGGTCACCTGATCCCCGCCGGGACCGGTTTCCGAATCTACCAAGATTCCGAAGTCAGTTACCGCCGCGAAGCCATGGAGGAATTGGCTGGAGCCACTCCGCAACAATTGGAAGAGAGCTTCCCGTTGTTGGCCGAGGGAGCACCTCCCGCCGACGGCAACGGTTCGCAAGCGGCAAGGCAGCAAGGCGCTCAAACGCTCGATAGCTTGTTGGGTGGAAGCGGCAGCGACGAGTAGGGTGTCATGATCGAGGTATCGACTGCTGATAAGGTTCTCAATGTCGCATCGTATAAATTCGTGCGACTGGAGAACCTTGGTGACCTTCGTCAAGACTTACTGTCAGCTCTGAACACTCGGGGTCTGAAGGGGACGATCCTGCTCAGCCCCGAGGGGATCAATCTGTTCCTGGCGGGTGAGGATGCCGCAATCAGGGACATGATGCGATACCTGCGGGCGTTCCCGCAGTTCAGTGATTTGGAGTTCAAGGAAAGCCTCAGTGACGAGCAACCTTTTAATCGGGCGCTTGTTCGTTTGAAGCGAGAGATCATCGCCTTCGGTGTTGATGGTATTGATCCAGAAGTTCGCACGAGCCCAAAGCTTTCGGCAAAGGAACTTTGCCGGTGGCTTGACGAGGGACGCGATATCACGCTGTTGGATGTGCGAAACGACTACGAAGTCGAACTCGGAACGTTTGAGAATGCGATTCCCATCGGCGTCGATCATTTTCGAGATTTCCCTGAAGCGATCACGAAACTTCCCGAATCGACGAAGAAGCGTCCGATGGTCATGTTTTGCACCGGAGGCATCCGATGTGAGAAGGCGGGCCCACTTGTCCAGCGGGAAGGTTTTGAAGACGTTTACCAGTTGGACGGCGGAATCCTCAAGTACTTCGAGGAAGTCGGTGGCGCACATTACAAAGGCGACTGTTTTGTCTTCGATCAACGTGTGGCCGTCGATCCGCATCTGCGGGAAACGGACACCGAATTGTGTTACATCTGTCAGGCGACGCTGAGCATCGAGGATCAACAATCCCCGAGCTATGTGCCGGGGGTGTCCTGTCCGCATTGTTTCAAGACGATCGAACAATGTGTCCGCGAGCGATGTGAGGTTCGCAATCGGCGGATCGCGGAGTTCATCGATCCCCTCCCCGGCAGTGTGCCCCGCGATAACTATCGTCCCATCAGCGTGTCGCAGAAATGCAACGGAATGTTGTTGATCGACTTGCTTGATCGAGCCCATCCACATGTCGGACGTGACGTCTGGCGGCAACGTTGTGAACAAGGAAACTTGTTGCTCAACGGTATGCCCGTTTCGCCTGACCACCAGGTCAAGCTTGGGCAACGGTTTCTGCACAAGATTCCGTTAGAGATCGAACCTGACGTGAACGCCGCAATCAAGATTCTTCATGAAGATGAATCAATCGTCGTGGCGAATAAGCCCGCGCCTTTGCCGATGCATCCTTCCGGAAGGTTCAATCGCAATACGTTGGTTTCCATTCTGAAAGCGGTCTATGCCCCAGAGCAGTTGCGGATCGCTCATCGCCTGGATTCCAACACAAGCGGATTGGTTGTCTTGTCGCGTTCAAAGGCGGCCGCCCGTCGCATTCAACCGCAGTTCGAACAAGGTGCCGTCGAGAAGACTTACTTGGCGCGTGTGCATGGTCAACCGCCGGACGACGACTTTTTCAGTGATGTTGCGATCGGCACCGAACCGGTTCAGGCGGGACTCCGCACGGTTGATCCGCAAGGGCAACAAGCACGTACCGAGTTTCGGGTTGTGCGGCGTTATGAGGACGAAACGTCGCTGCTTGAAGTCCGACCGATGACGGGCCGGACGAATCAAATACGCATTCATCTTTGGAATCTCGGATATCCGATCGTTGGCGATCCCTCCTACTTGGCCGATGGCAAGCTCGGTGAAACGCAAACACTCGACACGCAGTCCCCGCCAATGTGCCTGCACGCGTGGAAACTGAGTTTCAAGCTTGACATAAACCGTCCGGAATCTCGACGCGCATTTGTGGCACCACTTCCTGCATGGGCCAGCGATGCGGAGTAGAACATGGCGGCGGTCGAAGTAAATTCCGTCGCACTTCCATTTCCCGCCACCGTTGCCACACGCTCGATTCCTGGACTGACCTTCCAATACATCACCCATGCCAAAAGTCCTTGGTCCCGTTTGCCCTTTTCGGACAAAGACGTCGAACATTGGGCGATCCAATACCCTTCCTCGCCAGTTCCCCTTCAGCCCCGTGGCACTTGCCCCAACCTCGGCGACGTTAAAGCCGTTGGGAGTTCGCGTACATCGTTCAGTCATTTCGATTGGCACGTATATTCAAATTAGAGTCGCGATGCCATCACCTATCTGGTCACGCATGTCACGATGGACATGGATGATCAGGTCAGAACGATTCCGTCCAAGTTCTTCGATTGCGGCGCGATCTAACGTTTGGAACGTCGATGGCTAGGTATCAGGTGCGTGCATTTCACTAATTTCTAAAGTCCCTTGTCGGACAGTCTCTTTCCATACAGCCGCCGCAACGATTGGCACCATATGATCGGCAAAATTGTTTCATCTGAGGAATGTGACGTTCCAATCCCAAGACTGCACAGTTGGGCATCGTTGCCCCAATTGCTCCAGGATCATTTGCGAATTTGCTCTATTTTCGAGGCTGAGCAAGTGCAGATTTCGGAGTTCAGTTGCCTTGGGTCGCCGACCACCGACCAATGCCGGCATCCCAACCGTATTGGACAAGCATCAACCCGTGGGTGATAGATTCATTAAGATATCTGTAGGTACTGACTGCGGGGTTTCTTTCCACCACGTCGGCGTCGCCAACATTACGGGAATGGTTGGGATATCTTCCGCATTTCTTAATGAGACTATTAAAGCGTTCATCGTCGTGGGGCTCAAATCAAGTAGTTCAATCCATCCTTCCAGGTACGCTTTAGTCACCCAACCATTGTCGCAAATCCATGAGGAAGTCACCAAACTCTTTCACGACCAAACGTCGAAATGGATGTCAAATCCAGTTTGCTCTGGCGGATTCGGAATATATGCGGGCGGATTTCCTCAAGTCGCTTCTCGGATAACCACAGCGGGTTTGCCGGTGACAATCACGTTGACGGAGGTGCCTGCAGAAGCGTTCAGGATATCCCTTACGTATTGACAATCACCACAACAACGTCGTACCCAGTTCGCACCGTCAGGTGTCCATTCTTCGCCAACCAATCTGCAAAATCTAGTTAGCCAGATCAAGCGGATTGTCTGAGTTGGTTTGACGCACGTCGTTAAACTCAATCGTCTTTGGTTTTCGCTTGCCCATGACATCCGTCAGCAGGGAGTAGGTTCAGGGACTACGAAACAGGATACGTCGGCGTAGAGTGCGGAATATACGTTCGATAACATTAGCATCGCGGGTGCGGAGATTTGATAGTTTATCGCGAGAAACCTGTACGCGTTCCCGCTCTGACATTCTTAATGTAGAGCGCTACGTGTCGGAAGATAATTGTAGCCGATTTCATTCGCCGGGCATGTTTCTTATTGAAAGGTTCTTCTTTACCTCTGCGCAAAAGTTTCGAACCGATCAACAAAAAAATAAGCACCATGATCGTCCGTGACGCCGTTTGAGCAAACCGGATAGTGGCGTCCTTACTTTCAACCCAACACCCTCGCCTGCAAGTCAGACACGTGGATCAGTTTATGCGGTTAAACAACGTGGCACACGAGAATTTCCCATCCCCGCCTGAAGCAGTTCCGATCCTTCGCACCATTCTCGCACCACCGAGCCGACCTGCTCAAGACAAAGCCCCATGCGAGCCCTGATCAATCCCGCTCGGGCTTCTTGAAAAACGGCTCATCCAAGGGCTTCTGCGGAATCCTTTCCGCTGCCCCTTCAACCCCGCCGACAATTTGCCTCCCTTGACGCGTTTTCAATGCCTATCCGTTTTGGTTTCCACTATAGGTGCATGACAGGGTTTGCGGATGGTGAGAATCGCGATCGAGTTCATCGCTTATTCGTCAATGTCTTTCAAAAGGACCAGCCACGGAGCGGCGATAGCAATCAGCCTGGGACGCGAGCCCCAGGATCCATCTGCAAACCGTGTCATGCACCCTCCACCCTTTCCGGGACACATCGTGTTGAGAAGCTTGTCGTAGTCTGCGTGGGACTAAAAGCAGAACCATGTGGCCGTTCTACCATCGAATTTGCACATCGCACGATAGCCAGCTGTGATCCGAGACCAACTGCGGGGAAGGAAGCCTGGGAATGTTGTTGGTGAGCCAGCAGAGAAGCGGCGCTGGCAATCATTCTCGAACGGGTGGAACATCGATACAACATCCTGGTCACTAGTTTCACCCCCCCAGTATCGTTCAGGTTCCGGCCTTATAAAGCAGGTCTTGATCTTCGGCAAGCAAATCCACCAAATCATCGAACGATTCTGAATCGTCCGCAGACTCTTGTATCGACTCAAGTTCGGTCCAGACCGACCAATTTGATGTCGTCATCTTCGCTGGCGAACTCAATTCCAGTGGACGGAAAGTCGTTTCACTTCCGACCGCTTCCCACGAGCGCTCGTCGTCTGGCCTGTCGCGCAGGTCGTGGTTGTTTGCTCGTGACATGACTGGGACGCCGACAAGATCGTGTTCATCAGCAGAAGATTTGGGTGACAACGCGACTATCCGGGATGCATCTTCTCCACTTCCGAGACCGACACGGTTGAGATGGTTGATGATAAGGAGAACGTCCAAAGGCGCGAGGAAGCCGTCCCCGGTCGTGTCGACATAGTACAGCGATTCATAGTTCGCAAAGGAAATAATCTCCCCAAAACCGGTTCGATTTAATTCGTTGATCACAATCAATGCGTCAAGGGGCACGATACTCTCGTTGGCATCAACGTCCAGCGTGGCGTTTGGATTCGTCCAGGGTTTCGCCAATGGGAAATCAAGTCGATTTGCGATACCGGAATTAATCGAGACTGGGTCCGAACGCATTTCGATACGTCCCAGGTGTTTGGTCTGTACTAGATACTCACCCGGTACGACTCGGGTAAACCGGTAATGTCCGGCTTCATCGTCCGGTTCAACAATGCCGTCGGAATTGGCATCCAACGGAAGACTGATCTGATTCGCCAACACCACGTCATCGCGTACCAGTTCAATTCGACGCCGGTTCAAGTAGGGTTCATTCGCATCACGAACGCCGTTGTCATTGATGTCATAGTACACGCTGCCAAGTAGGTTGGTGTAATCCGTGTTGCCCGATGATTGATCGACACCACGCACAACAATCCCAAACTCACTTTGGTCGTTGGCAATGATGGGGTTGGTCACCATTCCTTCGATGCCGACCTGCGCGGTGACGATGCCAAGAGATGCGTTGCCGACATCAGACTGAATCGTGACAGGCTGGTTGGTTTCTTCAAATTCGATTTGCTGCGCATTGCCACTGACAATCCGAAGCGGTGCGGAGATTCGTCCGCCCAGATTGTTATTGCTTTTGACGGTCACACTTCCAATGGAGGTGTCGGCACTGGTCTCGATTACGCCTCCGTTCCAGTCGCCACCGTCGATCTGAATACTTCCGATTGCATGTTGGCCGGATAGTGAGGTCGCATCGGCGGTTGTACGAATCGCACCGGACGCTTCGCCATAGACATGAATCGTGCCAATTTGGTCGGCCGTAATCGTTCCATTGAAGAACCCAGCATTTGTTGGGGTGCCAACCGTGACGGTTCCCACAGGACCGCCGGCGACGAGGTTCAGCAACAACACTTCAGACTCAATGGCATTAATGCCACCGGCTAAATGGAAGCTTCGTGTACTGCTAATCGATCCGCCGACCCCGGCCATGTTGGGACGCACGGACACGAATTGAACGGGAGCGTTGAAGTTGCTTGTCGAAACGGAAGCACCATCAATGTTGCCCCCCAAGACCGAGATCGAGCCTAACGTGTCAATGCTGTAAGACCCTTGGACCTGTAAGGGTGTCGAGCTGGTTGGCGATGAGGAAACGTTGATTGCATTAACACTTGTTGCACTTAAATTGGTCGCCAAGTTGCCATCGTGAACCGAGAATTGGTCAACGTTGCCGCCGATGTTGATCTGCGTACTGGTAACCGGGCCGGTGATTACAAAGTCATCAACATCTCCAGAAACGTTTGTGTTTGCGGAAAAACCGCCTACAACTTCCACGATCCCCGCACCGCCAATATTGATTCGACCACCAATGATTCCGTCATTGACCTTCAGTTCGGTATTCCTGAAACTGTAGTTCCGAGTTCATCATCGATCCTGAAACCTCAATCGTCACGGAGTCGGATTCCAATCCTTGCATTCTGAAACGAGTACCGAAACCAGACTACCGAAACGCGATGTTGTTATCGGACTGCCAAAGCTGAGCAGGCCCCCGACACTTCGCCAGCCTCGTTCGTCTTCAGTTCGGCAAAGCCGCTGCTTGAACCGAGTCGTGTGAAGGACAGCGGTCCGCTTCCGGGTAATCGATCGGTAACCGAAATTGACACTCGCGTCGTTGTATCGACATTGTGCAACTGAATTGTCGGCAGGTAATCACTGAGCCGAACCGGATTGATCTCTGCCCAAATTTCCGGGAGCGTATTCGATCACGCCGGGCCTGAAATGTTGATCTGAAACTTGCCATCGGCCAAGTCAACTTGATAGCTCTGCCAACCAGCCGAGGCTCCGTTTCACCTAGCAATGCAACATTGTCAATGACCGGAAAGCGGAACCATAATTCAACCGTAGAGAGTTACCAGTCCGCCGCTGGAAGGACTCAACGTCGGATCGACTAGTGAAGGAACCAGTCGGAACGTGACCTCGCGATCCATCACCATTGCCCGCTGGCTAAATCGGTGCAGTACGAATCTCGCGGAATGTCGACGGCATTTTACGCCAACCTTCCAGATCAGATGGCTGGGACTGTCCGCGATATCAATCATTGGGATCGCAATCGTCGCATCAGCGACTGAGATGACTTGATCATTCTCAATGACGTACAGTTTCCAAGTTTCATCACCATACAAAGGTCGATCCCAAAAACTCCGATCGCCGACGCGACAAAGTTTGGGCTCTCGGGTTGACCGTGAAATCAAATCCCGCTGGTGTAATGTCCGTAAAGTAAGTTCCTTCGAGTAAGAACTCGCCTCTGTTGAAAGCTCCATTGTATCGATTGACAGCGACGGTCAGATCACCAAGCTCGTACCCCGCCCGAATGCCATAGATCTGGTTGAACTCACCATCGAAGAGGCGGACGGTGTCGGCGGTAAAGTCGATTTTGCCGGATCAATCGATCACTCTTTACAGGTATGAACCTATGCCAGCGGTCATTGTCGTCGTACCACCAACCGAATTGGTCATATTTGACTGCGATGAAGTGAGAACTGTTGGGCGGAAATCCATTTTTTTGAATACGGCGGATTGGAAGCAAAACTGATCAGCTTCAGATCTTGTTCGCTGTACATCAAATAACCGATGCCGGAGTTGTTATCGCGAGTCGTGATTACCCTCCCTTCGCCGGACGACAAATAACCGCGTGGGCAAACCGGCTTGCGGAGGAAAATCGTTCCAGTAATCGGCGGGGCATTCGTGGACCGACGCCGCGTGAGACCGCGAACGTCGCTCTCCTGAGAGTCGGGGACCCCGACATCGCCACGAACACCACCAAACCTGTTAAAGCCGAATTCACTGGCGGGAACTATCTCACTCTCTTCGGGGTGATGACAAATCCGGTTTTTACATTCGCGGCGGGTTGAAAATCGTAGAACACGACGGAATTGGCCGAGGCTGGGGAACGAACTTGTCCGCCTCGTCACCATCATCTTCGATCCGCAGCACACGCTGTCGCCCCGTTCCCGCTGAGCTGTACATCTGCAGCTTGGCTGACAAAAAGACCGGTGAATGCTTCTTCGTGCAAGCATCATCGTTCTCGCCTCCAGAGACACGAAACACCGTTGAGCCCTCGTCAAAGGCGTCTTTGGCCAGGGCCATGGCGGCTTTCAGTGTGCTCAAGGCTTCGAGAACACGTTGGTTCCCACTTCAATAATCGCGGCAACACATTCTGGCGTAAAATGCGAGATCAGCGTCGGCATGCCGCGTTCAGTTTCGATTCTTTGAATCGCTTTCATTCGTCTGTCGATGATCGTTCAACTCGTTCAGCAGCAGTGTCGGATCGATTCGAGAGCCCTTCATTGCACCGGTATTCGCCACGAGCCGAACCTGAAGGGTCTCAGTCAGTCCGAAATCATCGTCATCGAGCGTGGGAATGGTGAACTGTCCGCGATAGACATCGCCGGTGAACGAAGACGGAAAGATAGACTTCGTGTATGTGGTCGTTGATGCAAAGTCGGTTCCGCGTTCCGCCAAGTTAGGGTTCAATCGCGGTCTCCCTGTCACCGTTAATTCGATCTGCATCGCACCGCTGTCCCAACCAAACGCATCGGGATCCAAATTGACAATCTCGAACGGAACGATCAAGTCACTGCCTTCAACCGCAGGTGCTGTTTCACCGGATCAATACGATTGGTTTACACGCTGCTGGGCCGAGCGGAAACGAGAAGGTCTGTTCCAAGCCAATCGAGATGACCACACAACCATCGCTGCGAATTTCACCATCCAATCCCCTAACGATCGACCCGTCTGCAACATCGACATGTCCACCAAACGTTCCGCCGAACGTATCTCTTCCAATCGAAATATCCGCATAGCCACTGAACGTTGCCACACTGGTTTGCAACGTCAGTTGCGCTTCGAGATCGATGTCAACGGTTTCTGCCGTCACCGTTCCCTCCAACGAGACAAAGTCGTTTTCTTTGAATTGAGGAATCCCGCTGGCCATCATCTCGGCAATATCCGGTGAATATCCAATTATGCTCCAACATGCCGCAATATCGAGCAAGGCACCACGCGTAGGCTGAATGATTGATCGCAAAGGTTACCTCACCAGCGTTTCGGTCAAAGCAAAGCTCAGCTCTGCATCCAATGCTTTGACCGAAACGACATCGATCAGACCGTGGACAGCATCGTCACGTGACGCCAAACTTCTCGTCGAAGAAAAAGATCGCCAACTTCTGAATTCGCCAGACGTCCAGACGACTGCATGTCGTCGCGGACCCGCCAATCACGTCGGCTGATGAACCGATTGTGCTTGTTAGCTGCGGCGAGGCGATCTCCGTACTCACATTGTTGATGACGTGAATGGTCGTGAAACCCGATACCGCGACCCGAGGCTGTGGCAGCAACACGAGTTCATCGACGGTCAAGGTTTAGCCGCATCCAAGCGAGGAACGCGGCCTATCGTTCCCAGACGCAGATAACCCGACGCATCGATTGGGCTAGAGGTGAATCCATTCGCCCCCAGTGTCTTCGAGTTCCATCGGCGGCAACTCAATAAATTTCGGTTTCCAGCGTTCGCGTCACCAAATCAAATCGACCATCAACGATGAAGTTAGTGAATGCCAATTCGCCAATCGCATGCACGTTCGCCCCTTCGGCGATCCTGAATTCGGCGATGCCGTTGGCTTCCAACAAATCGATCAATTCTTGGCTGCGAGGTATCTCGGACAGTTCGACCGGACGTCCCGTCGTGTTCACTTGACGATCAGGAGGCATCCAACTTGCCGCCCGTGAACGCCAAGGGTTGGGTGATTGTTGGCGATCGAGAATTAGGAGTCCGGCAAATCCGCCGTCGATTAGTTGGACATCTCCGATCAGCGAATGCTGAGCCCCCAACACGTCGGCGACACCACGCAAATGCGCCGAAATCTGTCCATCACTTTTCGTAAGATCAACCCCCACATCGCGGAACTCCAGCAATCCACTGAGCTCTTCGATGGGCAATGCCAGCTTCGCTGGAGTTTCGGCATGCGCATGGAAGTCACGCACAATCAAATCGGCGGGACTTAGCTCGCTGAGCGATTCGTGAGCTGAACCTCGAACGTAAACTCGGCCTTCGATCAATCCAGGCAAGCTTAGACGATTTGGAAACGGAAGCCTCCGTTCTGTTCGATGCCATTCTCCTGACCGACCACGGGTTCCTCGTACAACGGCGTGAAGACCTTCTGTTGAGATTCGCCAAATCGTTGATGAACTGCGAACCAGCGGCGGCGTTATCACCATCCGCTTCACCGGTAATGACACCGATGAATTCGTCCGAATAGATTCTCGATCAGTTGCAAGCCAACATCGGTAACGCTGAAAGTCCCGAGTCACCACGCACCCAATTCGCAAAATTGTCCGTCCCCAGTTCAAGATTGAAGGCACCGACCGGAATCTGAATCGAATCTGCAAGTCGATGATACGCAGTAATGTCTCGAGTGCGCCGGATGTTGCTTCAACTCCTTCCGATGAGGCGGCAATGGAAGCTGGTTAGCCGTGTCGGAAAGCAACGATCGCAGTTCTGCGCCTCCGTCGATTGCCGCGATCAGGTCGCTGATCGACTGACCGTCAAAGACATCCGCGGACAACTGATCGACAAACGAAAAGAGATTGCCAGCGCTCCGCCCCGCGATATCTCCAATCGTTTCACCAACATTTGTTCCAACATTGACCACGCTTTGCAAGAACGGATTGTTCGTCAAGTCCCGACCGAATCAAGCAAGCCGATCGTACGAAGCTTGGTTCCGACTTTCGACCTCCAAAACCGTAAAGGAATGGCAGGTGCGCGATAATTCATCCCACCGATATCCGCGTCGAGACTGACATCGCCCCAATGGACGCTCAAGAAATCCAGATCGCTGCGTCCTCGAACATACGCCGATTCGAATATCTCCGTTAGCTGTTCCCTGGCCGCCGAAACGCCATCGGTCGCGAGGTTGAGAACTGTATCGGCAAACTCGCCTCCCGCTCGGGCGATTTGCAGTAATCCATCGACGAAGCCGCTATCGGTTTCAAGTTGACTGACGGACGCATCGAGCACCGATTCAAAGAACGCGGTGTCGCTTGAATCACCGGTTGTGAGACTGTCTTCACTTCCTAAATTCAAATACGAATCAAGATCAAACAGCGTAGCCATCGACGGCAAGAACATCTCGCCGCTTGCATATTGCCCTTGCGTTAGAGCATTGAGCAGTCGATCCTTGTAAACACCCACCGCTTCGGCAAACGCGAAGTACTCGCCCGCTTGGAGCTTACAGTAGGAAAGTGCCAAGTGAGTCTTGTTCGAAAGCCTGCTGGTCGAACGGCGGAACCTCGGGCGGCAGCCAGCCACTGCGGAACGGTTGACCTTCCACCCACCTTCTCCGGCTTCGGCTGGCGTCATGCACTTCGCGGAAGACGCTCAGCGGATCGGTAAAGACGGCGGCATCAAGATATCGCCAAACAAGACCACGCCGCCAAATTTCAGCATTTCGGCGAACTTGTCGCCCTGAGTGACTCGGACGATGTTATCGGCAATTTCATCGGTTGTGTCACTAAGCACCACCTGATACGGGACGCTTGAGGGATCAAAATTGGCCGGGCGACTCGATCGACCAAGATTACGTACGGCAGTAACTCGGTTGGCAAGTCATTGGGAATTTCTGAGGTCACCAAACGCAATCGTCCCGCCACGACTCCCATCGATCTGCCAGCTTCCGGCATCAAATTGCGGACCGAAGCCAACGCCACCCAGATCGGCTGTTGAATCCGAACGCATCGAGCGTACCGGAAAAAGCCGCATCCCATTTCGGGTTGAGCGGATTGAGCGTGTCGATCATGAAATTGGCAAGCAATGCCGAATTCGGTTCGTCGTCCAGCAGCAAGCGGTTAGAACTCATTCATCGGGAAATTCCACCGATGCGGCGACGTTCAAATGATCGTCCATGTAACCCAGCGGGTGGCCAGCATCACCAAAACCGATCGGACCGAACGGTCGAAGCGACCGAGAGAACGCCTCCTTCCATCTCCAATCTTGCACCGTGTTTATCAACCGCCAGTGAACCGCCGACTCTGGTCCGCCCATCGGGATTCCGAACAAACTGACTGAAGTGCCCCGAGACCACCAAGCTCGGGTTGATAAACTGAAACGCATCCTGCAAAACCGCCGGCGGCTGAATCGACAAGACTGCTTTGTATTTGAGCGAACAACTTGACCGTTTCCGACGCTACGACCCCTGTTAATACACCCATTTGCGTCGCATCACCTTCAATGACGTCTGCGGAATAAATCAGATCAGCAATTAAAGCAGGCAGTTCTTGGATGATTCCGCCCGCGACCGCCACCAAGCGTTCCAAATGGGCTCGCACATCCGCCGCCATCTCCCCCCCGTCGGTCTGCAACTGGGACAGGAAGCTCAAATCGGTCGGCAAATAAAGCATCGGGACCATCGAGCAATGTCTCGCGAATCAGCGCACCGGTAAATTGTCTCGTATTGTCGCCTTCCAGCATCGCGATCGCCAGCGTTTCGTCGATCGCCAACGCCAAGCGGGATCGCGGATTGACGTTTAATCGTTCGGCAAGACTATCGAACCTTTCGTTGACCGCGTCGCCGAGGTTATCGACTAGATCCGAAATGAAGCCACGCATCGCCACAAGTGGCAGCAACGGAACGCCTTCCATATCCAGCTTCGCACCAAATTCAACGCTTCCTAAGGCTAAAAATTCAGCGGGTTGTCTTTGGCCGGCAAGGCAAACGCCATGGCTGTGATTCCGGATTGAAATAATCACTCATGTCGATCAGCAATCCGCGCGCTAACGGATGCCGAACGTGGTCACATTCGCTGTCCCTGTTAACGCGAGCGACCGGTATTCACACTGGCAGCCTGTTTTCAAATCCGACACCAACATCATTGGTGTCAACATTGATCACGAAGCTCCAGTTCCCGAAAGCAAACCGGGGATCGGCGTCGTGATGGTTCCACCAAACCAATCGTGAAGGGCTGAGCAATGTGGGCACACCAGCGTCGAAGGCAGCCAGCTTCACGAATCGTTTGAGAATCGACCTCCTGAACGGATCGAAAAAGATCTGATCTTCCACAAGTTCCTAGATCGTCGACGCTGCGAAGCTGGGTCACGCCAAAAATTGATTCCGCCGGACACTTCCGACAAGGTCACATATCCCAGTGATCGCCGCAGGCACGATCAACTTCGCCTGCACCGGCCCCATTGCCGAGAAGACCAGATCCACACCTCCGCTGATGTCGAATCCGCTGCGAACTCGCCTCCATCAATCGACCAGGTGATCAAGGAAGGCACCAAACTCTCCTTCTTTTTCCGCTTCAATGACTGCCTAGACTTCGTTGAGCTGGATCACTGTTGAAAGGATCGAAATTCTCGAAGTCGTACTTCACCCACTTCAGCGAGCCGTCAAATACTCCGTCGCCATCATCGTCATTGCGGATCATGCCAAAGGTCACATTGCCACCGATCACAATCGGGCCAAAGTCGATCGGCATCATGCCTGGCTCGACTCCGTTCCAGGTTGGTGATGGGGAAACCCGGTTCACGTCCCAAAAAGCTTGGCGATGTCGACTTCCAAACCTTTGATTGATTTTGCCGGTGAAAGGCCACACAGTTCTTGCAGGTCTGGCAACTTCGTGTCGGTGTTTGAGCACCACCGGAGAAGCGAAGTAGAACCTGCGTCGGATCGTTCACACCGATCACATCTCTGATCAGCATCATATTCGTAGAAGGCGTCCTTGAACGAAAACCGAATTCCTCGACGGTGATCGGCAAGAAACTCCATCGCTTGGGAAAGCAGGCTTTCCCTTCCTCGTTGACTTGCTTGACCGTATCGCCGCCCAGCGTCGCCCAATCGGGTAAGCCGCGACGATTGAACTTCACCCCCACTGTCCCCGCGATGCCGACCGCTCGTTGCAGAAGCGACCGTCACCTCATCGAATGTCGCCAGCGGTGTGTCGGATCGGCCGGTGAAGTCGAAGGTCGCCCCCACCGTTTCGAGTGAAAAGACATCGAAGATGTTAAACCGTGCCAAGCCGACATCGAACTTCATCTAGGCTGAACGCAAAATTAGGCTCCAGCACATCGTCGCTCCGATCCTCGCTGATCGATATCGAGACGCGCCCGCCGAAACCATGCAGTCGCAGCAGGTCTCCTAAGCCCAACTGCAATCCAACGCTGTCCAAGTCGGCTGAAATATTTAAGATACTGAAGTCGTTCGTTTCATCTGCATCCGACAATTCAGCAGGCGTGTAGGTGCCTTCGATCGTTAAACGAATATTTTCCAGTGATGCATCCGATTGAGAGATCGAACTGACCATTGGTCAGAACTTCCTGCGGCAATTTTTCGACCGGCGTGGCTTTTCGTCTTCCTTCAGTTTTTCATCACTCGTCAAACTGCGAAGTTCGACGCGATCTTCGTTTTCCGGCGGTGTAACGTCGATTTGCAGGAATCCACCAAACTCACTGGGCATCAAGCCGTCGACGAACTGGCCCAGATAAATTTCACCTTCGAACACGAATGGTCCGACTTCAAAATTGTCGATCCCCAAGCCGACGCGGCCGGGCAATTCCTTGAGCCTGAGACCGTCATCATCCAACAGCAACGTCACTTCAAAAACATTGTCGACATCGTCATTGCTCGAGATCCGACCGTCGCCGCCGGGCGGGAGTGGCAAGAGTTCTTCGCTGTCGGATTCACGCAGAATCAAATAGGGATCAAAGTCAACGCGTTCGGCGAGCAGATCGATATTGAACTTGCCTACCGCTGTCAGCTCAAACAACTCGGTTTGATCATTTGCATCCGAGCCGGCTTTGAATGAAAGCTCCGTCAAATCGAAAGGTAGAAAGTCGCCCAAGCCCAGCGTGGTTGCTATTCCAATGTCCGATCCGATCGAGATACTGTCGAAACGGACTTGCGGCAAGCCGTCGAAATCCAGCCGCGAGAGAACTCGCAGATTTGTCGCGGTCAACTCGATCGAACCCTCATTGGCCCCCGCCAAAGCAACGCTCGCTTGCTCCACCCGGACGCGTCCAAAGCTGTCATTGAGATTTCCTCCTGATAGGAAGAATGTCGCATTCTCAAGCGTACTTTTGAAAGGCCCGAACTCCAGCTCGAACGATGGAGGCGTCGCCAGGAATTGACCGTTGCGATAGAGCAACGTAAGCCCTTCGTCAAATTCCGCCACACCCTTGCCAGATTCGTCGGGAAGCAACACGACCTTGCCCGTCTCAAAAGAAATTTGATCAAGGTTCGGAATGATCGACGGGTTGCTGTAGTCAAGGCTTTGAGCTGGCAAGGTCAGCGTCACATCTTCGGCGGTGATGAATCCGAAATCGACCATTTCCTCTGTCAACGATACCGGGCCAAGTTCAATTCCCGATCGTGTGACGAGCAATGATTCCAGTCCGATCGTCGGCAGAGCTTCGATTGCCGGAATCGACGCCGAGACGTTACTGAGTGTAACGATCGGTGCATCTGGGCCGGCGGCGGGATTAAGATCCAACGATGCTGCGGGGATCGGATTTCCATCACCGTCTACCGAACCTTTCGCATCGACAATGAAGTAATTGTCAAGCTGCAGCTCAGCAGCATCGACCGACATACGCAGGCGTCCCGTCGATCGGATCTGGCCCTCAAAACCATCGACTGCTAGTTTTGCTCCAAAAGGTTCGGTCGGTGCTGGCGGGCAGACTCCTTCAGCCGCCTCCCCATTGGCTTGTGCAACCGCACAATCTAATCCGTCGTCGACGATGCGTTGCCAAAACGCGCGATCGCCCAGAGTACCATCAGGCAGTTCGATTCCGGCGAACGCCAACTGCATCATGTCGGCGGCGGAGACGTCAATCAAGCCCTAAGCACAGTTCCGGCTTATCTTCAACGATTAACGACTTAACCCCTTCGCCAAGTGCCGCTTCATGACCAAGCTCATAATACTTTTGATACCAACTTGATTCGGGGCAAGAATCGAGGTGATCACGAAGGCCAATTTGATCGGCGTGAACATTAGGTCACGAAGAAACTGCCAAGGGATCTCATCATCCGCTAATGCTTCAGGGCAACGGGATCACCGAATTCAGCGACTGCGGTGGCGAGAACATATTTACTTGTGCCGAGTCCGGTTCCAGATCGGACGCAACAAATTTGTCATTGATCGCGGTATAAACCTGCTCCCGCCATCAATGCCATGCTGGCGAATGCAAACCCAGCTTGAGATAGTCCTTTGCTGAATGTCGTCGCAATGATCAGCGAATCGGGGATCGAAAATATTCTTGCAGCATCAGCTTCCGGAATGCGTATTGCGACCATCCTGGTACCGCCATCGCGAAACGCTTGGCAGATCCGCTCGTCCGCAATCCACGGGCATTGCGCACTGCTGAGCAACCGACCGCGGCGCATACATCTGCAAAATGTCTTCTGAAGTCATCGCATCGATCTCAACGGCTTGATCGAGAATGAATTGGCTTGCACCAGCACTCTTTGGAGGCACGATCGACCCCTAATTCTTGACCGAGATCAACGATTGTTTGAGGGTCGTAGGATCGCTCGCTGCCAACCAGCCACCGCCAATTCCCATCAGTAAATAATCATTCAAAGTACATCAATTCAGCAAGTTCGGTAATACGCAGTTCGGTTAGAGCTGCCTCTTGCGGCAGCAGATAGAAGTCGACGAGTGCCTTCGAGCGCTTGCCGATCGATCGTATCGATGATGGGGACGGACCGCTTCAGCCAGCGGTCCTGGGATGCGGAAAGTCGATACTGGGCGATCTCCGCTCGCGACGCCCGATTCAGAAGCCGCTCCAATCCACTAAGCCCGTCGGTGATCTGTTCCTTTGGCACCTGATAGTTTTGCTGAGCAATGACATACGCCGCCAGTTCCATTAGTGCGCCGTATTTGGCATTCGCCTCGGCATTGGTTGTCTTCAGATAAGCCGCGACGATCCCTGTTTGATGATCGACGATTGCCGAATGCAACGCGTCGCGAGCAGCCAGCTCATGTCGTCCAGCGGTCCTGATTCGCTCAGTTCAACAGAGCCAAATTCGCTGGAAGCGATACGAATCGCTTCGCCAAGGATCGCGAACAATTTCAGACTCTAGCCGCGTCGAGGCTCTTCTCCTTTGCCCGTTCGACGACGCCGCATCAAAAAAATCAAAGGTCCGTACGTATTCTTTGCGTCATCGCTGGAGATGTTCAAGAACTCGGCAACTTGCTTTGCCGGCTCGTCCCATTTGACCGACTTCTCGGCTTCCTCGAAGACATCCGGTTGATCGTTGTCGGCATCGGCCAAGTTGAAACCGATCCGAGGAAGAAGACCGTTCTATCTACGGTGATCGTGACGCCTCCGACAGCAAGCTCGTCGGGATCAAATGGGATCGACAAATCGGCCGTAATCGTGGGATTTTCCAGTCGAAGCAACGTCAAATCGTCATCTCCGATTTGCAGATGGTCGACACTGATCGATCCGGCCAAGCTGAATCTGTTCGTTGGTGATACGCCCGCTCGCCGATACCGTCACATCGTTGTCGTCGCTAACGGAATCGTCATTTGCCCACCGATCGCCAACACATGATCGGGCAATGATGTGGATATCACTGTCGCTTACCGAGCTCCAATCGATAACGCGTCGATCGTAAACCATCAAACTGAAATACTGGTGTCATGGTGCCAATGACTTCATACGGTAATCGCTGCTCAAGCTCTTGCATCGTCCTGAGTACCTTCGATCGCGGAGGATCATCGCTTCCTTCAGCTGTATCTCCGGCAACAGCAGGATTTCCGCGAAGCGATATGTCAGACCGTGTTCAGCCAAGCCTCTGATGAAGTGATCACGACGTGAATCTGGTCGTTGATCCATTCGCTCAACCGTAGGCGATCATTGTCTCCACCGGTCCCCGCGAAATCGATGCTCGCCGTCGGACGAATCGCACCGCTGGCTTCTTCGAGCGTTAACCGTCCGGGAAACAGCGTCGGGTTGGCGATGCTTACCAAAATGGTCAGACCCGCATGGAGTTCGCTGTCGGAGATCTCGACATCTTCCTCAGTGCGAGTTCCCGTTGACAGATAGAACGGACTGGACGAAGTATCGATTCCAAACTTCAAGTTCCCTTCGATACTTGGCTGCAGCAATTCAGCCGTGATCGTCCATCCCGCATCACGCATGGATTGGGGAAGGTAATCGGAAAGATTCAGCTCCACCGGATTGGCCACGCCCGCGAAATCATTTAACTGCAACTGCGCGATTTCATCAGGATTTAAATCGCTGGGCAAACCAGCTTGGAGCCATCGACCGACATCGCCGAAGTCGAACAGTTCATTCAACTGCAATTTCCCTCGCAAACCTGGAGAAATCGATTCGCCTTCAGGGCTCGCCGAAGCCATCGCGAATGAGCTAAAGGCCCCAATCGCCGGTAGCGGATCAGTCGGCACATCGATATTGTCCAGCAGATCAGCCGACAATGTCGTTAGCATTTCGCCGAAGTTAATGATTTGATTCAGAGGAACGACGCTGCCAATGATGCGATCCGCAGTATCAAATGCAGTTTCCAATCCGCTGGAAGCGAACAATTCACGCAGTTCGCCTCGTCCATATTCGATCAGGTTTTCAAGCAGCACCCGGCGGCTGAAGTCGCTGTTTCCATCACGGTCGACATCGGGATTGTTGATGCGAAACACATCACCCACATCCACTCCGCCGCTGGGGCTGAAGCCACGAAAGACCGATTGCCCCTGCTCATCGATCAGCGTCACAGACGCGGTCGTGCTGATTCTAAAAGCGTCGCCGCCATGCTCGGAGTTGTTTTCAGCATTGCCATCGACATCGACGTAGTCCAGCATCGGCAGCGTCAGTTCGAAGGTGACGTTACCGCCGGCAATCGTGCCGTCCATGCTGGGGGTCGATGTTTGCGGTGCTATAGCGGGTCGGATTGCCAAACTCGCTGGCGTGCAAACGACTGTCGCCGTCCGCATCGACCCCCGTCAAAACGAAAGCAGGCGTCACGCCTACGCTTCCGCCAACATCGACAACGAATGGTCCCAAGTTGCCCGTGCCATCGACCGACAGTTCAATTGCCGCCCCAACGGTGCTGGTGGGAGAAATGAAGAATCCCTCGCCATCGAGTCCAAATGTCAACGAGCCGACCGGTTGCATCGTGGCCGAGAGTGTTCCGGAAGCAGGAACGTTGGCCAGTGCCGGAATTTGATCAAGCTTCAAATCGAAATCCAACGGCACACCCTGCAATACAGACTCCACGTCAATCGTGGCTTCAAACAGTCGTCCGTCGGTGGTCGCCGGCAGCGTCGATGCATGCGTGATCGTAATTCCCCGCGACGCCAACAACGCGTCTACGTCTGCGGTTGCTTCATCAATCGCCGAAAAGACATCGGTCGCCAGTTGATTAAATACCGCTTGCAGGCGCGCAACGCCATCAAGCTGGTCGGTCAACAAATTCAGCGGAAGCGACGTTAACGTCGTTAATCCCGGCAGATCGCTCAAGGCATCATTGAAGTCGCGAAAGCCTTGATTGAGCGAAAGGATCGTTAACGATTCGTTATTGTTAACGCTGATTTCATCGTGGCGGTCGCCGGCACCCGCGACATCAGCAATGGTGTAAGTGAACGAATCGATTCCATCAAAATCACTGTCGGCTGTATAGCGAATCATTCCGTCGACAATACTGACGGTACCACCATCAACCCCAGCGGTCCGTGTGCCGATCGTCAGCGTCGTATCATCCAGATCGCTGTCATTCTCCAAAACATCGATCGTCACGGCTTGGCCAGCTTCCACCGATGCCATCATCGACTGCCATTGGCGGATCGTTCACGGAAACGACATCGAATGTACTTGCCAATATCAACGATTGTGCCGTCAGGCGTCGCTGCTGGCGTCGACCGCGTCAGGGTAACCTCGCGCAAGCCGTGTGCTAGGATCGTCGCTATCGTTTCGGTAGGTGACGGTCGCCACGTCAAGGTACCCGGAGATTGGGCGATACCCGAGGCGTTAATGTTCCGGTCGACGCGTCAAAATCGCGAGCGCCAAACGGCAATTCAGCGCCGCTACCCGCCGCCACAAGAAATCTTCGTCGCGAACGTAACCGCTGGTGATTCGCATCGGTTGCGAATTGCAGCTCGGTGTCGTCCGCATCTTCAACGCTGAATCGGTCTCCGATCAACGCAATTGTCCCTGAGTTTTCAAAATATGATGTCAGCCAATCAAGCGCCGCCGAAAGATCAAAGACATGGGATTGACATTAAATTCAGGTGATACGAAGTTGGTTGCTATAAGCGTCTCGCCATCAATGTTTGCGGCCAAACCGAAGAAAAATTCGGATCGAAGTTGATGCTCCAGTTCCCATTCACCGTCGATTTGTTGATAAACATAAACGGAGTTTTTGACGGGCCGAGGCAACGATGCGATTACCGTTTGTATTGGAAATTGATATGAAAATCCGTCTCCGCTTGGAACTACCGTGTGCAAACAGCTTCGCACTACGGGCGAACTGCCCATCGGGTTGTCGATCGAATACAGACCGCGCTGTGCCGCCATCCGCGACATCAGAGTCGTTTCCGCTGCTGACTGAATAACATTCGCCTGCTTGACGCGCCACAATCGAAGAAATTGAACGGTCTGAGAATCAGTTTGCAGTTGCTGGGTCTGCGTCCATTCTCCATTGCCGTCACGCTGATAAACGAGTGCATGCTCACCAGCCGTTCCAATGGCCGCAACGTCCCCCGAAAGTCCGACGCTGAGACCAAAGTAGTCGCCAGCGGCGGGCGTTGGAGCCGCCAGCTTTAGTGCCTCGGTCCAGTTGTTCAACGCACGCGCGTTCCGAAAACGTAGCATCGCTCCGGTGTTCGCCCCAGCTTCATCGCTACCGGAACTCCCACCATTAATCGATCCCCATCCAGATCGAATGCACCGCCAAAGCTCAAACCGTCCCGGCGTCCGATGGCGTCAGCTTCAAGCTTCCAGCCACGTACCATCAGGTTGCTGCTTGAACAGATAGATCGCTCCACGACGGTTTGTATTGTCAGGCTGACGTGCGCCGCCACCGATTGCCATCCATTGACCATCAACGTCAACGAACGTCCAAACTCGTCACCGGCAACGCTGTCCGAACCAGTCAAGACCGCAGGATTCCGACCACCGACTGTCCTCGACCCACGCGTCAGGTACGTGACCGCCCCGATGTTCTCTTTGGCCAATTTTCGCAGCGTATGTGACCGATAAAAGCGTTTGAACCATCTATTGAGATCGCAAATCCATAGGAGTCCGCAAGAGTGATTTCATCCAGATCTTGTTTCCACGGGACTGCAAGGAGCATCATTAGTCGCAGCGACCGCGAAGGTCGACGTAAACGATAGCGACTGAGGTCCATTCTCGGCATTGCTGCTATTGGCGTCCGTGAAACGTTAAATGATCAACTCTCGGTCTGCCGGATGGATTATCGCTGATGTTCCTACGTCACTAAGTTGCCGCCGATGCGAGTCCGCAGATGACGTTGCACGCTCAGCGTTAACGTCTGGTCGTGGAGTCGTAGTCGCTGGTAATTCCCGTTGGAAGATTTCCTGCGACCGCCAAAACGTCCTCCTGCACGCTGAAACCATTTCCAAGCTGAACGGTGGCCGAAGACAACTCGGCATCGTCGGCATCACCTGTGCCGCGAAAGGCGTTTCAATCAAACCAACCGGCCCCGAGTTCTCAACGTATTGCTCAAGCACTCGAGGTTGCAGAGAAACGTCGTAGGCGTAGCCGACGCCGACACGTGTGCCGTTGACAACATCGGTGGTGACAGATGATCCCACAAATACCTGCTCGGACGAGATCGCCACTCTGCCGAATCCATCAAGTATGCCACCATCGCTTGGCAGTAACTTCAGTCGTTGGCTCCAACTGCCATCGGACTGACGCTCAAACAGATAAGCAGAGCCGCTATCTGCACCAAGATCGTCGTTGCCGGGTGCGCCGACAACGATTCGATTTCCTGACAATCCTAACGTTGCGCCGAAGGCATCGGTCTCACCAGGGTCGCCGGCAAACAGCTTTGCCGATTGGTTCCAATTGCCCTCGGCATCGCGGTCATAAACATAAACTGCACCGGTGCTATAGCCAATTTCGGAATCTCCTTCCGCACCGACCACGATTTGATCGTTGTCGATCGCGAGCGATCGTCCGAAGTATGTAACATCCGCCGCCTCGTCGCCTTGAAGGGTCGAATGAAACGTCCAGGAACCATCGCTTTGTCGTTCGTAGACGTAGACCGCTTCGTTGTTGTCACCAACAATCGCGGTGTCTCCAGAAACATCGACGTATCCACCAAAGAAAGCACCAGCCGTGGGAGCCGGAGCGGTTAAGCGTGACACTTGTTGCCAATCGCCACTGCTGTCACGTTCGAAGATATACGCGGCACCGGTCAAGGAACCGGCATCCTCCGCATTGATCGCACCGACGATCATATGGTCACCCGAAACAGATACGGCACTGCCGAAGTTCAGGAACTGCGCCGCATCGTCGGGGCTGAGCCTTTGCGTTTGAGTCCAACTGTCTTGCGATGTCCTTTCGAATACGAACGCCGCTCCGCTGTTGATTCCATCAGTGTCGTTCGAAACGCTGCCAACGACGATCGTTTCATCATCGATCGCAACCGAGTTTCCGAAGCGATCACCAACATCCGTATCATCGCTGACAATCGACGTGAGTTTGACCCAATTTTGATTGGTATCAAGTTGATAGACCGTCACGTTCCCACCGTCGTCCGCCAAGGGATTGGGAAAAAGAGCGAGGTCGTCGTCCATGACAATCAATGGAATACTGGAGCTTTCTGGATCATTAATGACGATTTGTTCTGCCGGGGCGACAAACGGAGGATCATTCAACGGGTTTGGATCAGAAGCCGGACGTTTTGGAATCGCAAACAGCTCTGCTCCAAAGGAATTGTTTGACGCTGCGAAAATGATGTCGGAGCCAATTGCAACTAAATCGATTGCGGTCAAGCCAAAGCTTCCACCACTTCCGGAGGCGATATCGGCAACCATCGCCGTGCCGCTGGCTGAACCGTCACTAATCCAGAGTTCCTCGCCGTTGACGCCATCGTTAGCTGTAAAATAGCAAGCCGTCGTCGATGAAAAAATCTCGATTGGTCGAGCTGGCGATATCAAGCGATCCGTGCTCGCCCGGTTGAATGTCTTTCACCATCACCGTGCCATCGGTCGAGCCATTGGTCTTCCATAACTCATGGCCATACGCTCCATCGTCAGCCCGAAAATAGATCACGCCGTCACAGGTCATGTACGGAATTGACGTGCCGCTTCCCATTGGATGAATGTCTTTAACCAACTCGGTTCCGCCCGACGTTCCATCGGTTCTCCACAATTCCTATTGCCGGTGATGCCATCGTTGGCGGTGAAATAGACGTCCGTTCAAATAGGTAAAATCGCGAGGAGCGAGTTGCCGCTGCCTGAGTTGATGTCGTGAACCATAACGGTGCCGAATGCGGTTCCATCACTTCCTTGCGCATAATTCCCTGCCCCGATACTCCATCGCTGGCGCACGGAAGTAAAGCGTTCCGCCGACATTCGCAAGGTCTCCCGGAGCGGAACCCGCACTTCGCGGGAGCGATGTCGCCAACCATCACCGTTCAGCATCGGTGCCATCGCTTCGCCACAGTTCGTTACCATTGGCTCCATCAAGTGGGCGACGAATACAAGAAAAACCTTTTACTGCGGGTTAGTAATGGAAGAACTGAAATTTCCCGGTCGGATATCCTTGACCGGTACGGTTCCACTTTCCGTTCCATCACTCATCCACAGTTCAGTACCATTGACCAAATCGCCTGCTGTAAAGAAAAGCGTCCCCAGCGTTTGTGAAATTGTTTGGGTTCGAAGAACCACTGCCCGGATGAATATCCTTAACCAATACCGTCCCGGATGTCGTCCCATCACTTTTCCCACAACTCATTGCCGTTGACTCCGTCGTTCACTGCGAAATAGAACGTGTCCCCGATGCCGACCAAATTACGAATCCCACTTCCATTAATGCCCGCTCGAATATCCTTCACCATCATGGTTCCGGCGACGGTGCCGTCGCTCTTCCACAATTCATCTCCGTGAATGCCGTCGTTTGCGGCGAAAAACAAGGTGTCGCCGACTCGCGTTACTGGCCGCGGGAAGCGGCTGCTGTTGAAACGAGATCCTTGAACAGCAAAGTCCCTGGCGACGTCCCATCGGTCGTCCATAACTCGTAGCCATGCACACCATCATTGGCGGTAAAGAAGATCTGGTCATGGAAACTGGTTAGAAACTCAGGGGTATAGTTTGTTGGGCCAGGCAGGTTGACGGTTCCGACCGTCGTTCCATCGCTAACCGAATATTTGCTGATGCCATCGTACGCGTTAAAATAAAGACCCGGTTTCCCAGAGCCTTCAGTAAACTGGGATGGGAGCTGAAACTGCCAGCATAAATGTCTTTGGTTCAACCGTGCCGGCTGCTGTGCCATCGCTTTTCCATAGTTCATGTCCGTTGATGCCATTCCTGCCCGAGAAATAGAGCGTTCCATTGAAGTTGACGAGGTACTCTGGGTCTCCGTCGTCGTTGCCTGGAAACAAGTCTTTCACCAATTCGGTGCCTGCTTCCGTACCGTCGCTCTTCCACAACTCATGTCCGTGGACGCCGTCGTCTGCGTTGAAGTAAAGCTCGTCGCCGACGATGGTCAGATTGCTGGGGAAGGATTCGTCGCCGCCGGGGAATATATCCTTGACCAGAACAGTACCGGTTTCCGTTCCATCGCTCTTCCATAACTCCACGCCGTTGACGCCGTCGGTTGCACTGAAATAGAGCGTGCCGTCGATGTGGGACACTCCATCAATGATCAGTCCATCAACTCCATCCCCGAACGGATTGATGTCCTTGACCATGACGGTGCCGGCTTCCGATCCATCGCTTTTCCACAACTCGTATCCGCTGGTGCCGTCATCAGCGGCAGGCAGCATTATCGCCGACGACCACAATTTCGTAGATCGAAGAACTTTGGCTTCCGGTCGCGATGTCCTTAACCAACATAGTGCCAGCTTCGGTGCCGTCGCTCTTCCAAAGTTCGCTCCCATGTACACCGTCATCAGCCACAAAGAACAACGTCTCACCCATGGATGTTAAGTATTCAGAGCCGTTGCCGATATGTTGTCCGGCTGAATATCCTTCACCAGAGACGTTTCCGATTCGCTACCATCGCTCTTCCACAATGCGTATGCGTTGTCGTCCTGAGCAACGAAAAAGAGTGTCCACGAAACGTCGATGAGACTGCCCAATTGCGAACTGCGACTGCCGGGAAAAATGTCCTTGATAAACGCCGTCCCCTCGACGGTACCATCAGTTTTCAAAGTTCCTCCCCTCTGGCTTCAACGTTCGAGCGGCAAGAAACAGCTGGAATCGCCGATGACCACAAATTCGTCCGGATCAGATTGGTCGATGGGCGTCGTACATTGATGTCGAGCGGCGGAGGTAAATCGCCAGCTAATAGGCGGCGTTCCTCCAGCAATTCAAAACCGAGTCGGTTTCGGTTTACACGTTTGCGGTTGGCGTCCTTGGCATTGGATCGAATGTTGCGTAGCCGTCGTTTTCGTCCAGTCATATCGAATCAGCTTCTTCGTGAATGTTCATTTCAGAGTTGGGTTTGCGAATGGATGCAATGCTCGATACCCATGTGTCTGCCGGGCGAATGACGAAATCGCAGGCGTGCATTGCCAAGTCCAAATGGCAAAACCGCTCTCGAAGCGTCGGCGGAAATAGTCAATCTTTGCTGGAATGGCACAACGAATTCAGCCACAGAGGCAAGGTCAGCTCTCAACCGCCAAACTTCTTTTCGAGAGCTGCGACGCAAAGACGCCAATGGAACAACAGATGAATTTAACGACACAAACAACCGAGCGTGCCGACGATTGAACAAACCTGCGCTCTACGCCAGACACCCCTCAAAATCACTGGCCAATCGTATACTTCACTTTCACCACGTGCAACACTCCTGTTTAGGAGTGCTGAACATACGTACCCTCAGTCGTGGATGCCCCGATCTGCTTTCCATTCTTGCACCACGCGCCGCGAGTGCTAACATCGAATCATGGAGCGGTGTCCGAAAAGTGGGTGTCGCGTAATGTTTGAAGCAGGCGGACAAACCAGAAAGGAAACGCCATGACCAAATCAAAACGCCTCCGCACCGCTGATGTATGCGCGGTTCACGAAATCATGCATCAATGTCGAGACTTGGGAGACGACCATTGGGTCTGGCGTCGTCATCTCGGCGAGCAACTCTGTCGGCTGCTTGGCGGCCAAGTCTTCATGATGTCCGAATCGGAGGGCGAGTGGCCAAACATTCGACCCATTGGTTTACTTGAATTTGGCTGGGACGGTGAATACGAACGCGCGACCTTTTTTCGATTCATGGCCGAGCAGGGGATCGGCAACTGTGAAATCTTCAATCGAATCTTCGTCCATGCACCCAATCATGTGAAAACGATCATCCGTCAGGAAGAAATTTCAAATGACCAGTGGTACGGCTCAGATCACTTTAACAGTTTCGTGCGGCCGTCAAACCTTGACGCCAGAATCGCGAGCTTCTTCGATCCATCGCCGGAAACCAATCTACCAAGCACGGGCATCGCAATTCACCGGCCTCTCAAAGACAAGCAATTCAACGCACGCGAAAAAGCAATCTTCGATCTTGCTCATCGCGTTTTATTGCCGATGCTCGGTCGCCAATTATCCTCGTCCAGCGAGCCCGCACCGTCCGAACTTTCGCCCAGCCTTCAAAAAGTTCTAGAATGTGTCCTGGAAGGGGACAGCGAAAAGCAAATCGCGTCAAGACTGAATCTCAAACCCCAGACGGTTCACCAATACATGAAATCCATCTACCGTCATTTCAACGCGCATTCACGCGCTGAACTACTGGCGATCTGGGTCCGTCGGATTCGGACGCAACGCGAACCCAATGAGTAGACGAGACCGTCGGTTCAGCCGGAAGTAATTCGACGCGCGATGGCCTTGGACGACAGGGGAGTGATCTTGGCGGCGGACGACACGTTTGTCATCAAGAGGTCTTCGCTCTTCGACTTCGTGCCATCCGTTTCGTACTCGACGATGTAGGCGCCGATTTGCACGTGTGGCTCTTCGAAAATCGGAGGCCAGAATGCTTCGCTGCGCGTGGCCAATGTCTTGGCGAGATAGCGTGTCGCTCGCCCGGTGAATCCGCTGAGCACCATATCCAAACGTCCGAGCGCTTCACGGAAGATGTAGAAGACCAACGCCACGTCCGAAGTCGTTCCGCCCCCGGCGCATTCCCAGCTTCCGTCGTCGGTTTCAACCCACAGACCAGGTTTATCCGCAGCCTCGGACTTCGACAACCGTTCACCGGCGGTCGAGGATGGCGGCTTGGGATCGAAGTCGCGATATCGCATGAAGAACGGGCAGGCGCGATCGGACGCCTTTTCCACATTGTCTTGAGAAACGAACGGATCACATCCGAACGCTTCCGAAAAAACGGTCTCGGCAACGGGATTACTTTTCACGCTGCCGATACAAACCATTGCCTTATCCCCCGGCGCGTTCGCAAAGTTGTCGAATACCGACGTCGCGCGAGCTTGCGTCTCTTCGTCGGAAACGTGTCCCGGACTCCACACCAGCGTTTGCAAAAGACGCTCGGGTTGTGGCGGATTCTCCTCCAAACGGCCGCCGCCATTTTGATTCGCCTTCGCCGCATGATGCCGCGCCGAACCACCCAGCGTTGAAACGCCATTAAGCAACGCTCCCATCAGCACCGAGTCCGATGCAACAACCCACGCCTGTTCGGGGGCATCGGAAACATCTCCTTGTCGGATGCCGACGCACAATTCCAATTGACGACGACGCGCGAGCAGTTCCCAGAAATGCTCCGCTCGAACGGCGAATAACGCTCCGGGCAGTTGAGCGGGAGTCGCATGCCCGTGATCAATCAAGTAATCGCACAGCTTCGAGAGCGCCTCAATGGGAATGTACTTGGCTTCATTTTTCAGCAGTGAGGCAACTTGATGACGATCCAGCCCCGTATGTTCGACAATGGCCTTGATCGTTCCAGGACGACGACGTCGATCTGGATTGTGCCCAAGAAGTTCTGCAAGGCGGAACGCGTAACGCATGGCAAAGATTACCCAGTGTTGGTGGCCTCAGGGATCATGCACCATTAAGCATAATGCGACGGAAGTCCTTAAAGTTCAAGATTCTTCCTCAGTGCAATATATAGTGTACGTAAAGCGTTTGGTTTTCCATAGGGGCGACTGAGGAAATTTTGCACATTTGCTTGCAATGGGGAAGAATGATCCCTAGTTCACTTTGGAGCCAAGAAGTTAGCAGCAGCGTCGTTTCTTCATAATGGCTTCCAGGACGCCATTGTTGTCGCACGACTCGGGATCAGTGTGCATGTCGCCGATGCGTGCTTGCACATGACTCGATTTGCCGTCGAACGTGAACACCGGTTGTGGTCAACTACCAGCAGGCGATCGGATAAGCTGTAAGCCATGTAAGGATCGCGGTTTCGCCATCGGCTGAAATGACCTGAGCGCGAGGCCGTCGGATTGCCAGAAACTCAGAAACTGAGCAATGCTGCTTCCGCCATCACGCCTGGGCCGAATGCCAGCGCGACCGCCGGCCCGCGAACGGGCTGTGCCTGATTGCGTTGCATCACGAACAAGACAGTGGCCGACGACATGTTTCCCAGTTCATTGAGCACCGCCCGCGAGACCTGGACCTGATCATCACGCAATTGCAGCGCGTTTTGCACCGCGTCAATGATCCTTGGTCCGCCCGGATGGACGAACCAACGTTGGATTTCGTCGATGGTCAAACCTTGTTGATCCAGCCAATCGCTGATCCAGGCTTTGAGGTATGCTTCGATCGAATCGGGGACGGCGCTGGTCAGGCGCATTTCGAACCCGTGATCACCGATATGCCAAGACATCTCGTCGATCGTGTCTTCGATCAAGCACGCCCCCGTCGCTTCGATTTTGCAGATGGTATCCGAGTGCGGATTCTCGCGTCCCCAGTTCTCTCCTACGGCGATGAGACTGCCCGAGCCATCGGCGAACAGCGCGTTGCCGACAATCGCATCGGGTTCCCATTGCATGCGAAAGTGAAGACTGCACAGTTCGACACAGCACATCAACACGCAAGCGTCGGGATCGTTGGCGGCCAACCCCTGAACGGTTCGCAAGCCGTTGATCGCTCCGTGACAGCCCATATAGCCAACGTGAACGCGCTGCGTCGTCGAAGGTAAGCCGAGATGGCGGATGAGATCGATATCAACCCCTGGAGCCGCAAAGCCGGTGCAGGAGACCGTGACCAGATGTGTGATGTCCCCCGGCAAGACTCCCGCATCGTGAAGCGCCGCCGTCGCCGACGCCAGCGCCAGTGGTGTGGCGTGCAAGCGATACAACTCCATCCGTTGCCCTGTTGTCGGTCCGTTTCCGAAAACCGTTTCGACCGCGACTTCCGAGGCGGCGGCTTGATCCCGCTGATGCCATTCGTATCCAAGTTCGCAGGGAATAACGGTTCTCCGCGAGGAAACTCCTGACTTGCTGAACAGCGTGCGGAGCAAACGACGCTGCCTGTCCGATTCGCAAATAACATCGGAATTCATCGCCAATGCGTCTGCCTGGCTAACGATTTCCGGAGCCAACGCAGTCCCCAAGCCGACGATCGAACACTTCATGCTTTCGTTCCCGATTGATTTGTCGAACCACAAGCTGTCCCAACGGCGGAACAAGCTTGACCAGGCCGAGCAATCCCCGTACCAGCTTCGGATATCGCAGGGCCTGCGCGAAGGTGTGGCACCAATTCTGCTGATTTGTGATCAGCGATTCGCTTACCTGAACCCAGCGAGCGACGAAATCTTCGCACCAACCTTGGGTCGCCGCTTCCATTGCCAGGGGCGCGACAGCCCGTCCTCCGCGAATCGCCCACGCCATTCCCTCCCCGGTAAACGGCTCGATGTAACCCGCGGCATCACCGACAACGAACAGCCGGTCGGCGGCAATCTGCTGGCGGCGTCGCGTCAGCGTCGTTGTTCCCTGCCATGTTCCAGAAAGCATGTCGTCACCGACGGGGAACCTCGCTTCTCGCAGAATGGCACCGCAAACTTCCGCGGGGGAAGCTCCCGACAACGCGTCGCGATCGATCGCGGCCGCGATATTCAACTGATCCCCTTCGGTTCGCGATGCGCCGACATATCCGTTTCGTCCCACGGCCATATAGATGATCCCCGGCAGATAGTCCTGCGGAAAGCTGCGCGTCGAAATTCCGAAGCCGATCCGAGAATGGGGAGCTTTGTCCACGCGCAGTTCCGGTCGATCGTCACCATGCTCGCTGGCGAGCCCAGTCGCCAAGATAACGATCTTCGCCCGCAGAGTTTGCTTTCCAGATGCATCCCACAGCGATCGATATGCGTCGGTGACCTGCGATCCTGGTTGCGAGTCATGTGTCAAGCGAAGTGCCGTTCCAGACAGAAAGTGACAACCTCCAGCAATCGCTTGCTCGACGAGAATCTGATCCATCGTTCTTCGACTGATCGACAAGCCTCCGGGCAACTGAAGCGTCACGCCTTGCGAACCGGATTGAATTCGATACGCACCGAGTGAAATCGCTCCCGCTTGCCGCATGTCATCCAGGACCCCCAGCGCCGCCAGTCCCGCGATGGCGTCGTTGTTCAGGCATGCCCCGCAGACCTTTGATCGCGGAAATTGTTTTCGATCGACCAACAAGACTCGCAGTCCGGATCGTCCCATCGTTATTGCGGCGGAGGCTCCAGCGACCCCCGCCCCGACGATGATCACGTCCCAAAGCGACGCGGTCGCCTGCTGAAGGTTGATTGTGTTTTGCATGGAAAATTGCCTTGTGGTTGATCAAGCCTTCGCCGGGTCGACCGAAATAGCGTGGCTCTCGATGCGAGCGTGTCATTCCGCACCGCATACGGCGACCAAGTTGCAAGATCAACTGAAATACATTTGCGCAAGATAACATCAAGCGCGTTCGTTATTGAAATAGGGTATAAATGTCGTTTGCTGCGGGAAGGACTGACAAAGCAAATAATCCGGCGTGTCTTGAATGCACACCGCGTGCCCAACTGGAAAATGGAACGAATGATCGACAGCATTACCGACATCGAAACGCTTGAATCGCGACTCAGCAACCCGCCGGATTACGTCATCGAGTCGCTTTGTCGCGCACCTGGAGATACCGTCATCTTGGGTGTCGGAGGCAAGATGGGACCGACTCTGGCGCGGATGCTGGTTCGCGCCTGTCGTGCCGCGGATGACGGAAGGACGATCACCGCAGTCAGCCGTTTTACGAACGTTTCCGCAAGGAATTGGTTGGAGGACTTGGGGATCAAGACCATCGCCGCTGACCTGTTGGACGAACGTACGCTGCCGGACATCCCTGATGCGGCGAATGTGATTTCGATGACTGGGCAAAAGTTCGGGACAGCGAACAACGCTCCGGCAACCTGGGCGATGAACACCGATCTTCCGAGCGCGGATTTGTCGGCGTTATCGCGGCTGTCGGATCATGGCGTTTTCGACGGGCAATGTTTATTCGCTTGTGAGCGCGGATGGCGCATGGTCGAAGGAGTCCGATACGCTCAATCCTGTCGGGGAATATGGCATGTCGGCACTCGGTCGTGAACGAACGTTTCAGTATTTTTCGCAGCGTGATCAAAACCCTGTCGCCCTGGCGAGGTTGAATTACGCCGTCGAACTTCGATACGGCGTCCTGGTCGATATCGCTCGCAAGGTATTCGAACGACAATCCGTTGATCGAACCACGGCGTATGCCAACGTGATCTGGCAAGGGGACGCAAACGCCATGGCGATAGCATTGCTTGCGGAAGCTTCGTCCCCCGCCAGCGTACTGAACATCGCTGGTCCCGAACTGGTTGATGTTGAAGAAGTCGCGAAGCAATTTGGCGGAATCTTTGGCGTGCCGGTTGAGTTCACCGGCCAACGCCAGCCGACTGCGCTGTTGAACGATGGATCGGTAGGCCACGATCGATACGGGCCACCTCGCGTCGGCTTGCGGCAAATGATCGATTGGATTGCAGCGTGGATTCAAGCGGGCAACCCATTATTGGACAAACCAACACACTTCGAGGTCCGCAGCGGGCAGTTCTAGTGCATCGGCAGCATCAACAGCCAGGGTAGCGAACCGGAAATTCAAGTGCTGCTTGAATCGAAGGGTGTGGTGGCTACTCGCCCTTTGTCATTTGATCGATGAACGGACGAACATCCTTTTCGTAAGTGAAACCCGCCTCGAAATCGGTATCGACGAAACGCTTGGTCAAACTTCCATCGGCCCGTAAACGTAGACCGCCGGAATCGAGCCGAGTTCGAGTTTCTGATAGATGTCGCTGTCCGCTGTTGTGGACAAATAGTTGGTCAGCGTTGCATTTTGGCTTTGCAAAAATTCATGCACCGCGTCGCGTAGGCTTTCCGGAGGGACGATTTGAGGCCAATGTAATCGATGTTGACGGAAATGCAGCGAACCTTGTCGCCCAGTTCGTTGTGAATCTTCACCAAGCCGGGAAACTCCTTCATGCATGGCAGACACGAGGTGCTCCAAATGTCGACCACCACCGGTTTGTCCGACGCTTGAATTTCCGCTTCGATCTGTTCCCAGTTGGCAAGCGTCAATTCGACCGGCACTGCGTCGAGGGGGGTATCCTCCGACGCGGCGGAAGGGACCGTTTCAGAGGGAGGCGTCGTTGCGGAGTCCTCCGATTGCGGAAAGGCATTGCGTTCGGGAGAAACTTCGCCTCCCGGCTCCGCCGAGGGTTCACAGCCGGCGATGACAATCCAAAGCAAAATCAGGCCGCAGGGGAATGCTTTTCTTTTCATAATACTTTCTCAGTGATAAACGCGTTCGATGCTGTCACAACCGCTAATATATACCGTGCGTGGCCCGAAATGTTGCCTTCGAGTTAAATGAAGCGAATCACCTCATTTCTGACCACGCGATGTATATCAGGCCGCACGGCATGACGCAGCCACCGACGTTTGCTAGGCTGATGCCGGCATCCGATTCAGGGCACGGATATTCAGACGCTTTTGAAAGAGGCAATTTTTTGGCCGGCAACACGTTGCAATTCGTTAAGTCCTTTGTGAGAAGACCTTCCGCAGTCGGTGCGATTGCTCCCAGTTCGCGACAACTGGCACTGACGATGGTCGATTGGTTCGACTGGGAAAATGCTCGAAACATTGTTGAGTATGGCCCCGGCACGGGAGTGTTCACTCGGCAAGTCGTCACTAAACTGCATCCCGATGCCCGCTTCTTCGCGATCGAACGCGACCCCGACCTGGCGGCGATCGTGCGGGCGACCTTGCCGGATGTGACCGTCGTTGAGGACAGTGTTGCCAATGTCGTGGAGCATTGTCGTTCTCTTGAGATGGAACGGGTTGATGCCATTGTCTGCGGGTTGCCTTGGGCGTCCTTTCCAGATTCCCTGCAGCGTGAATGTCTGGACGCAATGATGCAGGTGTTGCGTCCTGGCGGGCAATTTGCGACCTTTGCCTATTGGCAAGGCTTGTTGCTTCCAGCGGGGCAACGATTTCGGCGTCGGCTGAGCGATTACTTTGCGAAGGTCGAATCGAGCCCCACGGTTTGGAGGAACCTGCCTCCCGCCTTCGTCTATCGTTGTACGCGTTAGTTATACGTCGCGTGGTCAGAAATGACGTGATTTGCTTCATTTAACGCGAAGGCATCATTTCGGACCACGCACGGTATAATTGTTGAAAAAGGGGCGCTGATCGACAAGGCTTTCTGCTGCGGGGGGCGAAGATTGGGTCCCTTTGGATGGGTTTTAACTGATTTTTAGCGGGATTTGTGATGTCTGCTGCTGTTGGCAAAGGATCGATGCTGATCGATCCCACCTTTTTATTTGAGTTCTCCATTGACATTAAGTATGCCTCGCTGAAATGGACCAAGAGCGGGATAAAGCTGGACGAATCGCATCGCATTCCGGCTTTTGGAACCCTTGCGGGGAGGCCGCACTATGCCGACGTGCGATTGGGGTGGAGCGAAGCGGGACTCGGTTTTTGGGTTGATGTTGACGGGAAAGCCCAGATTCCTTGGTGCCGAGAGGCGCGGGTCGATGAAAGCGATGGACTGCACCTATTTATCGACACTCGAAACTCCCCCGGCATCCATCGAGCGAATCGATTTTGCCACCAATACGCCTTCCTGCCGACGGGGGCGGGGGCGAAGCGAGACCAGCCGGTGGCGAGGATGCTTAACATTCATCGCGCTAGAGAACTGCCAACACCCGCGGATGCGAATGCATTGCAGGTCCACAGCAACCTGAAAAAGCACGGCTACGAACTGAGCGGCTTGGTCGCCACGCAATGCATGTCAGGCTTTGACCCAACGGAATTCCCGAAAATCAGCCTCTGGTTCGCGATTGTTGACCGTGAAATCGGCTGGCAAACACTTTCCCTGGGGCCCGAGTACCCGTGCCAGGAAGACCCAACGTTGTGGGCGACTGCGGAACTGAAACGTTAGACATTTTTGTTGTGAAAACCTGTTCTCAAAAAATCCCTCCAAATCTTCACGTTTGCCGTTGACGATCGGTTCGCGCGGCCTTATCTTCATCGCTCCCGCAACATTGCGGGGCGGCTCGCAGTCTCAAACGAGGCTGCGAAATTGTTTGTTACATTTGCCTAAACCGTTTTTGGACTGACTTGCTGTGGCGTCTCCTCACGAAATCATCCGCATCCGCATGGAAGCCTATGATCACTCGATCTTGGATCAGAGTGCGGCCGATATTGTTGATACCGTGAAGCGTACGCACAGCGAAGTGCATGGGCCGATTCCCTTGCCTACTCGAGTTGAGCGATATACGGTGATTTCTGGTCCGTTTGTGAACAAGAAGTCCCGTCAGCAATTTGAGATTCGTACCCATAAACGTTTGATTGACATCGTTCAGGCGACTGCGAAGACGATCGAAGCTTTGAATAAGCTCAGTCTTCCTGCCGGTGTTGATATCAAGATCAAGGCAACCGCCAGTTAGTCGCTGAGCGTGGCCGCCTGAGCGGTGTTGTGATTTTCAAGCCTTTGCGACGAGCGTTTTATCGTCGCGAGTGTTGTTTTGTTTGGTGGCCTGAGGTGTTTTCCTTTGGCTGCCGTTACCCGTTTGTTAACCATTTCGCTGGAACAACCGTATTGTACGGAAGCTTCAGGGTAACCACCGAACATGTTTCGGAAGGACTCTGTTAGGCAGAACGCTCCACGAACTTACTGTTGAGGCAAGGCTGACATGTCACGAGGAATCCTCGGACGCAAGGTCGGTATGACCCAGTTGTACTCCGACGATGGCACGGCAATTACTGTTACCGTGATCGAAGCTGGTCCGTGCAGTGTCTTGCAGGTTCGTACGCAAGAGCGTGATGGCTATGAGGCGATTCAGTTGGGTTTCGCCGACAAGCCGCGGCGGTTGGCTTCTCGCAGTGAACGTGGGCATGTTGCAAAGCTTGACAGTAAGCGGCAGCGTGAACGTGGTAAGGCGGGCGTTGAGGCTGTTCCCAAAGCAGACTGCGAACCCAAGCGATTTGTTCGCGAAATTCGTGGGGAATCGACACTTGAAGTGGGTTCTCAGGTAAAGGCTGAGGATTTTGCTGAAGTCAAGGCTGTTGATGTCACTGGGACCAGCAAGGGTCGCGGTTTTGCTGGCGTGATGAAGCGTCACAATTTCTCTGGTCAGCGTGCATCGCACGGCGTCAAGAAGGTTCATCGCCACGCTGGCGGTACGGGGTGCAGTGCTTCGCCAAGCCGCACTTTCAAGGGGCGTCGCATGGCGGGTCAGTATGGGAACAAGCAGCACACAAAACGCAACTTGCAGGTCGTGCGTGTCGATGCTGAAAACAACTTGATCATGGTTCGGGGTGGCATTCCGGGACCTGCTGGCGGTTATGTTGTGATTCGCGAAACGAATATGGTCAGGTAGGGATGATGGTAAGTCTTACAATTTATAACGCCAGCGGTTCGGAAGTCGGCACGTACGACATTGATCCCGCTGTGATCGCGCCGAAGATCAGCAAGCAGTTGTTGCACGATGCGTGTGTGATGTATCAAGCGAATGCTCGCATGGGTACGCACCGAACGAAGACTCGCGGCGAAGTTGCTGGTCACAAGAAGAAGCTGTTTCGCCAGAAGGGGACCGGTAACGCGCGTATGGGACATAAGCATACGAACGTCCGAACCGGCGGTGGCCATGGGCATGCGCTTCGTCCTCGTGATTACGGATACAAAATGCCTCGCAAGGCATTGCAGGCTGCCACGCGCATGGCGATCGCCAGCAAGATCATTGATGGCGAGTTGGTGGTTATTGACGAACTGAAGTTTGACGCGCCCGCGACCAAGCAGATGGCGGGCGTGCTTAAGGCATTAATGATTGACGGACGTAGCGCGTTGGTGGCGACTGCGGATCGCTGTGTGAATACTTACAAGAGCGGTCGGAACATTGCGGGTGTGAGTGTTTCTCCGGTCGCCGACCTAAATGCGCTTTCGGTCATCAAGCCTCACCGGGTCTTGATCACGAAGGAGGCGTTGGACCGTATTCGCGACGGCGTGTTCAAGCAGGATCCATCGGTCAACGGCGAAACTGAATCCCAGGCGGAGGCATCGTAAACGAGATGACAGCTACCACTGAGCAGCAGGCAAGGCTTGACGATTTCCAAGAGAAGGGAATTCAGCTTGAGTCGTATCAGGTTTTGGTTCGCCCGCTTGTCACCGAAAAGGGTGTGCATCGCGCAAGCCGGAACAATCAGTACGCCTTTGAAATTCACAAGGCGGCGAACAAGGAAGATGTCCGTCTCGCCGTGGAGGAGATGTTTGACGTAAAGGTCAGCAAGGTGCGCATCCAAAATCGCAAGGGAAAGCCTAAGCGAGTCAAGTTCAAGAAAAAGGAGCGACCAGGCTGGAAGAAGGCTTTGGTGACGCTCGATGCCGAGCATCGAATTGACTTCTTCTAGGATGGTTCACAGGCGGTGGCTGTGGTGACGAACTGCGGTCCGCCAGATTGATTGAAGTAACTAAACGTATTTGTTTCAGGTTGGTCCAATGGGCATTCGAATTTACAAGCCGACTTCCGCCGGGCGTCGCAACGCTTCGGTCAGCGACTTCAAGGAGCTGACCAAGGGTGCGAAGCCTGAAAAGCGATTGTTGCGTCCCAAGCGTAAGACGGGCGGGCGGAACAATCAAGGGAAGATCACGGCGAGGCATCGCGGTGGCGGTCACAAGCAAATGTACCGCATCATCGACTTTCGTCGTGTTAAAGATGATATGCCGGCCACTGTTGACTCGATCCAATACGACCCGAATCGGTCGGCGCGTATCGCATTGTTGAAGTACGCGGATGGCGAGAAGGCGTATGTGGTGGCTCCCGATGGCTTGAAGGCCGGCGATCCGATCATGAACGGTCCCGACGCGCCGCCGAAGTTAGGGAACTGCTTGCCGCTGAAGAACATTCCTTTGGGAACGACGATCTGTTGCATCGAGCTTCGTCCGGGGGCTGGTGCTTCCTTCTGCCGGTCGGCGGGTACGGAAGCGACTTTGATGGCTCGCGAGGCTGATTGGGCGCAGTTGTCCTTGCCAAGTGGCGAAATTCGGCGTGTCCCAAGTAAGTGTCGTGCGGTCATTGGCAAGGTGAGCAATACCGAACACATGAAGATTGTTCTTGGGAAGGCCGGACGCGCACGGTGGATGGGGCGTCGTCCGCATGTTCGCGGAACGGCGATGAATCCGATCGATCACCCGCACGGCGGTGGTGAGGGTCGTACGAAAGGCGGTCGCCATCCTGTGAGCCCTCAGGGTAAGAATGCAAAGGGTGGAGCGACTCGGCAGCGTCGTAAGCCCAGCAACAGCGCCATCGTTCGTCGCCGCCGTTCGCGTCGTTACGGACAGTTGAAGTTAATTAAGTAGTAGAACAGCAATCGAAATACCCGTCACACGAAATGTGATCGCAGAAAACAGAGATCGATATGAGTCGTTCGAGTAAAAAAGGTCCTTTTGTAGATCGAAATGTCTTCGCCAAAGTGCTGAAGCAATTGGAAGGTGGCAAGAAGGAACCCATCAAAACATGGGCGCGCTCCTGCACGATTGTTCCAGAATTTGTCAACCTGACATTTATGGTCCACGACGGTCGTAAGCATATGAAGGTCTTGGTGACCGAGGACATGGTCGGGCACAAGCTCGGTGAGTTTGCTCCGACACGGACGTTTCGTGGTCACGGTGGAAAGAAGAAGTAGGTACTGGTTCGATGACGTATAACGCAACACACCGTCACTGTCGGATGAGCGGCTCAAAAGGTGCGTTTGGTCGCTGATTTGATCCGTGGCAAGTATGCCGACGAGGCATTGAACATCCTCAGGTACCAGCCGCAGCGTGGTGCTCGGATGCTTGAGAAAGTGCTGAAAAGCGCGATTGGCAATGCTCAGGACCCCGACCAGAATGGTGGCCGAAGTTACAACATCGAGGAGTTGGTGGTCGAAGATGTGCGTGTCGACGCCGGGCCGATGTATAAGCGGATTCGACCCCGTGCTCGTGGTACCGCATTTATGATTAAGAAGCGAATGAGCCACATCCATGTCGGTGTAACTCCGCTGAGTAAGATGAACTCATAATCTGAATAGCGTTGTCGTTGGTTACTAGTAACGGATTTCACAAGAAATAGCTCGCCATGAGCGAGCAAAACTTTGAGACAGAATCTATGGGACAAAAAGTCAATCCCGTCGCGTTCCGAACGGGCGTTACCATTGGTTGGAAAAGTCGATGGTATGCGTCGAAGAAAGAGTTCGGTGAACTGCTGCTGGAGGATAAAAAGGTCCGCGATCACATCAAGAATCATCCCAAGCGAACGCAGTATCGTAACGCTGGAATCGATCGGATTGAAATCGAACGGACTTCGGACGAGGTGCGCGTGATTATGTATGTCGCGCGACCCGGTTTGATTATTGGTAAGAAAGGGCAGGAAGTGGAGCTTCTCCAAGAGGAGCTTCAGAATTTGACGGGTCGTCGCATCAACTTGAAGATCGAGGAGATTGGGCGTCCCGAGTTGCAGGCACAACTGGTGGCTGAAGACATTTGTCAGCAGCTTTCCAAGAGATCGAGTTTCCGTCGAACGATGAAGAGGTCGATGGAGCAAACCATGGACGCGGGTGCCAAAGGCATCAAGATTCAACTGGCTGGTCGGTTGGGTGGCGCGGAGATGGCACGTCGTGAAAAACAGAGTTTAGGTTCGGTTCCCCTGAGCACTTTAACCGCCAAGATCGACTACGGATTTGCGGAAGCAATGACGGCACAAGGTCACATCGGCGTTCAGGTTTGGGTTAACCAAGGCACACACGGAGAAGAGACCGATGGCGCTGATGCCCAAGAGGGTCAAGCATCGAAAAAGCCAAAGAGGACGTATAAAAGGTAACGCGACTCGCGGCAATACGGTTGTCTTTGGTGATTTTGGCCTGCAATCTTTGGATGCGGGATGGATCAAGGCTCAGACAATTGAAGCCGGTCGTATCGCGGCCCAACAATACGTTCGTGGCGAAGGTACGCTGTACATCCGCATGTTTCCCCATCGCAGTATCACCAGCACACCGCTGGAAACGCGTATGGGTAAGGGTAAGGGTGAACCTGAAGCGTGGGTCGCGGTGGTGAAACCGGGAACGATCCTTTACGAGCTCGGTGGCGTGACGGAGCAGCAGGCGAAAGTCTGCTTCGCTCGTTTGGCCGCTAAGATGCCGGTGAAGGTCCGTATGGTTTCGCGTCGCACGATGTAACGAAAGTTGACGAAAAAATGAAAGTCACTGTACTGAGAGAAATGAGCGACGAGCAGTTGGGGCTCACTTTGAAGGAAGCTTCCGAGAAGCTGTTTCGTTTGAAGTTCCAATCGCAAACGGAGCGTTTGGACGCGCCAAGCGAGATCCGCAAGAATCGGCGATTGATCGCTCGCATTAAGACGATTCAAACCGAGCGTGCTTCGAAGGCGGTCTCCGCAGACGATTCGAGTGCTTCGTAGTTAACAATAATTTGAAATAATAATGCCGGACTCCTTGAGGGTCCGGGTGGGACAAGACAGGTATACGAGCCGATGCCAAAACGCATTTTGACTGGAATCGTCACCGGCGACAAGACGTTGAAGACGCGGCGTGTGGAGATCAAGCGATTGGTCAAGCACCCAAAGTACAAGAAGTACGTCCGTCGTCGCACGGTTTGTTACGCACATGATGAAGAGAACCAATCGGCGGTTGGCGATTTGGTCGAGATTCGCGAGTCGCGTCCGATGAGCAAGCTGAAGCGATGGGAATTGATCCGCGTCGTTGAGAAGAGCACCGCGGTTGACGTTGCGGCATTGCGTGCCGCACGCCGACATGCGGCCAGCGAAGCGGAACATGAAGCGATGGAAGCGGCCCATTCGGGAGAAGCTTCCGAGGACTCGCAGTCCTAAAGAAGTTTGGTTGGTGATGCGTCGCATAGCCTGATAATGTTGCATTGTTTGACTCAAATGTAACGGCTTTTGTTCAGACTACGCACGCGAGATGTTTGACGGCGACACCGAGATGTCGCAATTGGCGAAACCTATCGCTGGCTGGTCCAGCTTTCAAACGATAATTGTAAGATGATCCAACAAGAAACAAGATTGGCCGTCGCCGACAACACTGGCGACGCGAAGTGATGTGCATCAAAGTGCTCGGTGGATCGCGTCGACGTACCGCTGGTCTGGGCGACGTGATTGTCTGCAGCGTGAAGAGCACGATTCCAGGCAGCGATGTGAAGAAGAAGGCGGTTGTCAAGGCGGTGATTGTTCGGTGCAAGTCGCCGACGCGTCGCACGGATGGAAGCTATATCCGTTTTGACAGTAACGCGGTCGTTATCGTGGACAACGATAAGAACCCGCGTGGTACGCGTATCTTCGGAGCTGTTGCCCGCGAGTTGCGTGAGAAGAGCTTCATGAAGATCGTCAGTTTGGCCAGCGAAGTGGTTTAATCGGAGAATAGTGGAATGCTGATCAAAGTTGATGACATGGTCCGAGTGATCGCCGGTGCGGACAAGGGGACCGTTGGAAAGGTTCTGAAAGTGGACCGCAAGAGAAACAAAGTTTTGGTGGAAGGCGTTGCGAAAGTGTGGAAGCACGTTCGCAAGAGCCAGAAGAATCCGCAGGGTGGCCGATTGAACAAGGAGATGCCAATCAGCGTCTCCAACGTGATGATCGTTTGCCCCAAGACTGGCAAGCCATCGCGGATTGGAGTTCGCTACCTGAAGGATGGTACGAAAGAACGTTTCGCGAAAGTGTCTGGCCAATCGCTTGGCGCGATCAGTCCTCCGCGTCCCGCATACGCCTCCTGAAACAAGCATTAACCATTTGTAGATATTACCATGGCAGATTACGTTCCGCGCTTGCAGACGATGTACGAATCCGAGATTCGTGCGGCATTGCAACAAAAGCATGATTTGAAGAACCCGATGACGGTTCCGCGCCTCGAGAAGATTACTTTGAACATGGGCGTTGGCTCCGCGACTCAGGACAAGAAGAACCTGGAGATTGCGTTCGCGGCGATGACCGAGATTGCCGGTCAGAAGCCGGTGATGACCAAGGCTCGCAAGTCGATCGCCAACTTTCGTCTCCGCGAAGGGATGTCGATTGGCTGCATGGTGACGTTGCGTGGAGCCCGGATGTATGAGTTTCTCGATCGATTGATCTCCGTCGTTTTGCCACGTGTTCGTGACTTTCGCGGGATTAGTCGCAAGGCGTTTGATGGCCATGGAAACTACAGCATGGGTCTCTCCGAAATTTTGGTTTTCCCGGAATTGAATCCAGACAAGTTCACGAAGCCACAGGGTCTGAACATCACGATCACCACGACCGCCAAGAGTAACGATCAAGGGCGAGATTTGTTGGAGATGTTTGGGATGCCGTTTAAGGAAGACCCAAAGAAAGTTGCCGAAGCGGCGACGGCAGGTTAAGTAAGGTTTGAGTGCCGCACGCGATCACTTCTTCGGGGAGGGTTGCATGCGAGCAGTGTATTTGAAGTTGAGCGAGAGAGGCCTGTCGGTTGTGACGGCAGGCAATCCGTCGCTGCGAGGTTTCGCTTCGCGGCATTTTTTAAACAGTTTAATTCGCAGGTATCCACCAAGTGGCCAGCAAATCGAAGATCGCAAAAGCGGAGCGAGAGCCTAAGTTCTCCACGCGCCGCGAAAACCGTTGTCAGCTCTGTGGGCGGCCACGTGCCGTATATCGAAAGTTTGGCATCTGCCGCATTTGTTTCCGCAAGTATGCTGATCAAGGCTTGATTCCGGGTGTTCGGAAGGCTAGCTGGTAAAGGGGACTCCAAGATTATGATGACTGACCCAATCGCCGATATGCTCACTCGCATTCGAAACGCTGTGCGTGTCGAACGGCCCTTTGTTGACATCCCGCTGAGCCGCGTCAAGCGTGGTATCGCCGACGTGTTGAAACGCGAAGGCTTCATCTGGGAGTGGGAGGAAGTTCAGGAGGAGGGGAGCCCGACGAAACTGATCCGCTTGGAACTGAAGTACGGCCCCAATGGCGAGCAACTGATCCAATCGATCACGCGAGTCAGCAAGCCTGGTCGGCGAGCATACGTTCGCAGCCGTGAACTGCGTCCGATCTTGGGCGGAATGGGTATTACGATTATCAGCACCAGTAAGGGTGTGGTGAGCGATCGCGAAGCACGACGTCAAGGAATTGGCGGCGAGGTTCTTTGCGAGGTCGCATAGCCGGTTACATTGGGAAACGCCGTCTGAAGGGGATGGGCCCCGGCAACAGAAACGCGAACAAGTTAACGAAGTTATGTCACGAGTTGGAAAAAAACCAGTGTCGATTGTCAGCGGCGTAAAGATTTCGCTCGATGGCAGCACGATCAATGTTGAAGGGCCGAAGGGGAAGCTATCCTACGAGCATCGTCCGGAGGTCGAAGTGAAGGTCGAAGACGATTCGGTCACCGTGACTCGATTTAACGATGATCGGGAGAGCCGTTCGTACCACGGCCTGACTCGGGCGTTGATCCAAAACATGATTGTCGGCGTCACGCAAGGATACGAGAAAAAACTTGAGGTCGTCGGTGTCGGTTACATCGCTTCGGTGCAGAACAATGAACTGCAATTGCGGGTTGGCTTTGCGAATGAACTGAAACGAAAGATACCTGAAGGCTTGACGGTTGTTTGCCCGGACGCCACGCACGTGACGATCACTGGATGCGATAAACAACAGGTGACGCAGTTTGCCGCCGAGATTCGTGCATTGCGAAAGCCGGAGCCTTACAAGGGTAAAGGAATTCGCTATGCTGGCGAGCAAGTGAAGCTCAAGCCGGGCAAGGCGGCCTCGAAGTAGAACGCCAAAGTTTGATTTTTACGGTGTGTGGTCTGAAGTGTTGCTTTCGAGTTTGGGAAAGCGATTCAACTTCGTTCCACTCATGCAACGTTTGATGTCGACGTTAGGGAACGTGTTGCCATTGGCAACAATGCTGGAAAAGAGCCTAGTTAAAGGTATCAGCAGGATTTAGAGCTGTGGATAAGAACAAGAAACAAGATAAGAATCGTCGCCGTCGTCGCTTTCACGTCCGGAACAAGCTTCGTGGCACTGCGGATCATCCGCGTTTGTGCGTGAATCGTTCGCTGGCGCATTTCAGTTGCCAGTTGATTGACGATATCAGCGGCAAGACGCTTGCTAGCGCCAGCACGAAGGACAAGAGCTTGCGAGGGGATCTCAAGTTCGGTGGAAACTGTGACGCTGCGGCTGCGATTGGCAAGGCGGTCGCCGAAAGGGCCGTCGCGGCGGGTATCAAGCGTGTGAAGCTCGACCGAGGTCACTGCAAGTATCACGGGCGGGTGAAAGCGTTCGCCGATGCGGCGCGGGAAGCTGGTTTGGAATTTTAGATCGTGTTATGTTTACGATGCGTCCCGATGCCGAGGCTTGGCGCGGGAAGGTATTGTGGATGCTTTACAATCCAAGACATTTAAGAGATTTTACTGGTGGCTGAAGAATCTGGACAAAGCGATTTGCTCGATCGCGTCGTGAAGATCAAACGCTGTGCGGCCGTTGTTAAAGGTGGTCGACGATTTAGCTTTGCGGCAATGGTTGTTGTTGGCGATGGTCGGGGAAAAGTCGGCTGGGGCTACGGCAAGGCGAACGAAGTGCCGCCGAGCGTGCAGAAGGCGACGAAGCAAGCGACGCGTGACATGATTCCAGTCCCGTTGATCTCTGGTAGTATTCCTCATCAAGTTTGGGGAAAATTCGGTGCCGCCAAGGTTTTGCTGATTCCGGCGGGGGCTGGTACCGGTATTATCGCTGGACAAGCGGTTCGCGCCGTTTGCGAAGCAGCGGGCATCCACGACATTTTGACAAAGAGCTACGGAACGAATAATCCGGTGACATTGGTCAAAGCGACGATTGATGCTTTGAGCAAACTACGGACCCGCGAAACCATCGCGGCGCTTCGTGGCGTTGAACTGGATAATCAATAATCGATCTTGTTTGTTGAACAGTAGAGATCGTGGGTGCTTGGCTCCGCTAGGCGTTCAATTTAGCAAAGACATTCAATCATGAAACTTCACGACGTAAATACCGGAATAACAAAGCACCGCAAGCGGAAGCGTTTGGGTCGCGGTCCAGGTTCTGGCCACGGAAAGACGGCTGGTCGCGGTCACAAGGGACACAAGAGTCGCAGCGGTTACAGCCGAAAGCCGAGCTTCCAAGGTGGAGCCATGCCGTTGTTCCGCCGCATTCCGAAGCGTGGCTTCCATAATCCGTTCGCTCCGACCATCAAGGTGATGAATGTCGAAGACTTGGAATTGCTGTGCGATGATGGAATGGAGGTGACGCCGGAGGCGTTGACTTCCAGCCGAGTCTTGACTGGCATCTTTGATGAGTTGAAGATTTTGGGGAACGGTGAGATCAAGAAGAAGTTGAAGGTGTCCGCTCATCGCTTCAGTAAGAGCGCCGAGGAAAAGATCAAAGCTGCCGGTGGCGAGGTTATCGTTCTTCCACCCAAACGGTTGCCTGAGGAACGCGCTGGCTTGTTGAAGTCGGGCGAGATCGAGCGGGCTCACAAGTAGCACCGCTTTGGTTCGCAACGATTAATTTACTTTAGGGATACAGTCCGCGTGATTGTGTCCTTTTTTCGTTCGGTCACAAATATTTCGGGGATTGAACCTTCTGGTTTCCGTTACGTACTTGTCTTGTTCATTCAGGCGTAATAAAACCACACACAACCCCGCGAGAGAATGAAACGCGCGGTCCGATGTGACCGATCCGCGTCCCAACGAGCAAGACACTTTGCTTTTGCATACGCTCAGTAAAACAACCTCCAACATTTGCAAATAGGGATCAAAACGATATGCCCGAAGTTAAGCTTGACGAAGGCTTGGTGAAGTCAGACAACGTTGCATCGGTTCTCGAATCGGCTCTGAACGCGGGTGGCGGATTGTTGCGATTGACGCCGACTTGGGTCCCCCGATCATTCTTGCAGCCTGGTCGCAGAATCAAGCTGCACCCCAACGACTATTATCGCTTTGGAGCCGATCGTGGTGGGATTGACGAGCGTTGGTTTGGAAGCACAACGGAGGCCGCCAATGAGGGACGCGTTTGGCATGAGGGTCTGAGTTTCTGCATTCATGAGGGAAAGAAGTTCCTTCTGAAGGACGCTGTCGCGGAATTGGGCAATCGATTGATCGGCGAAACGATGTTCGCGAAGTATAACCGGTGGCCGGTTTATTCGAAGTTCTTCGACAACATGGGGCCGATTCCTCATCACATGCATCAAAGTCAAAAGGACGCGGCTTTGGTGGGTCAGGAAGGGAAACCGGAAAGTTACTACTTTCCACCGCAACTGAACAATGTCGACAATAACTTTGCTTACACCTTCATGGGACTGGAGCCAGGTACGACGAAGGACCAGGTTCGCAAGTGCTTGGAGGATTGGAACGAAGGGGACAATGGAATCCTTGATTTGTCGAGAGCCTATCGCTTGAAGCGTGGGACGGGTTGGTTGATTCCGCCAGGTGTGTTGCATGCTCCCGGTTCGCTTTGCACCTACGAACCTCAGTGGGGAAGCGATGTTTTCGGCATGTTCCAGTCGATTGTCGAAGGTCGCTATGTTCCCTGGTCGCTGCTGGTGAAGGACATGCCCGAGGACAAGCATCACGACTTGGATTTCATCATCGGTCAGCTTGATTGGGAAAAGAATGTCGACACGCACTTCAAGGAGTCGATCTACCTGGAGCCGATTGTCGATACCTACAAGAGCGGCGATGGCTTCGAGGATCTGTGGATTGTTTATGGTCGCGTCGATGGCGAACAGTTGTTCAGCGCCAAAGAGCTAACCATTCAGCCGGGCAAGAAATGCACCCTTCAAGACCCCGGTGCCAGCAGTTGGATTACGATGCAAGGCAAGGGGCGAATGGGGTCACTTAATCTGCAGACGCCCGCATCGATTCGCTTCGGTGAGAACACGGAGGACGAAGTGTTTATCAGTTACGAAGCGGCTCAGGCTGGCGTGGTCATTGAGAACACGGGAAGCGAACCGCTAGTCGGGCTTCGTTATTTCGGCCCGAACGTTCACAGCAACCTGCCGCTTCATGGCGGATCGAAAGCGTAGTCGAAGGAAGACGTCGTTCAGTATTTTTAAGCCGTTCATTCAGACTGACAGAGGAAAAGACTCTCATGAAACTTCACAACGCAATGTGGCCGGGACTGGTTGGCAAAGGAACCGACGAAGGGCAGGAACCGCCAATCAGTTTGGAGAAGATGCTGGACCTGACGGCCAGTGCGGAAGTCAACGGCCAGAAGTTTGATGGAATCGACTACTTTCTGTTCTTGCCGCACACGGATCCCAACGCGAGCGACGATGAGTTGCGTGGAATTGCCGATTTGATTCAAAGCAAAGGCTTTGCGGTGGGTTCTCTGGTTGCTCCCATTTGGCCTGGAACCGTCGGTGATTCCGCGATGGGCACGGCGGAGCAACGAGAGAAGTTTCTGTCGGCGGTAACCCTTGCGTGCCGCATCGCAAAGGTATTCAACGAGCACGGCGTCAGGAAATACGGCGTCATCCGGATCGATAGCGCTGAATTTGGCGTTGAAAAGTGGAGAGAGGATGCGGCGGCAAACACGTCGCGGATCGCCGAGACGTTCAAGGAGGCCGCTAAGATTGCGGCGGATCACGGTGAGCGATTGGCCGCTGAGGGAGAGATTTGCTGGGCGGGTATGCATAGCTGGAGGGATATGCTGAACTTGCTTGAGGAAGTTGGAATGCCTGAGACGCTCGGATTTCAGGCCGATCTAGCGCACACCTATCTGTACCTGATGGGTTACAACGCCCCAGAGCATGCGTTGCTGCAACCTGGATACAGCGACGAGGAATTCTACGCGGCTTATGAGCAGATGACCGACAAGCTGCGTCCTTGGACCATTGATTTTCATGTCGCCCAGAACGATGGTCAGGTACATGGTGCCGGGTCGCACGACAAGACGGGAAAGCACTGTCCCGCCGATGATCCAAACGGTAAGCTCGACATCGTGAAGTGCGCCGGTTATTGGCTGAAGGATGCCGAATCTCGCGGGATCAAGCACATCTGTTGGGATGGCTGTATGTTCCCGAATGCGACGCTGGAAGATCCAAGAACGTGGAACACGATTTTGGACACGATGATCAAAGTTCGCGACGCTCACACGTCGCAAACGGCAAGCGTCTGATCATCGAATGCGAATGTGGCCAGGCCGGTCTAATGCTTAAATAGATCGGAGCTTGGCCAGCGGTCTTCAAAGCTGCGGACACGTTCTTCAACGGGTGGCTTGACGTTGGGCCAACCGCCGGGACGAATGCGGACAATCGAGCCAGGACGGAAGCCCTCCAGAATCAGCGGTACTTCAAACCGCAGTTTGATGCCGCTGCTGCCCAGTGCGTGAGGCTGGTCTTCGGTATCGATTGAGACAATGCGACCATCCATTCCGTCGTGGTCCGGCCACCACGTACGCAGAGTGTTTTCAGCCGCCGCCATCTTCCCGCCGATGTTGGGCTTGAAATCTTCGTATAGCGAACGATCCATGCCTCCGAATAATGTTGCGGTGATCGTAGCGTTACCGAACTTTCCATATTCCACAGCATCGATCCAGGCTGGCATCCATCGAGTACGAATGTGGCGAATGTGCCTTTGCCGTTGACGTTCCGAAGCAGTCCGCATCGCCAACTCGTCCATCCAGATGTCGCCGACGTGGAACTCCTGGTAAAGGTAGCGTGGATGCCACGTCAGAGCGAAATAAACGGAGTCCTGGTCAAATTCCTTCGTTCCTTCGTGAGGCCAAAGACCTTCGGAAATCAAGTCTTCGATACCGAGCAATTCACGCCCGCGCCAGACGCGGGTTGAACTGTCAACAGTCAGCGTGTGAACGCCACCAAGGCCTTCGCCATCATCCTGCTTTTCCAAGCTGGCTTGGATGGTTCCCTGTGTTCCTTTCCATTGAACGGATAAGAGTTTCCAAGCTTTCTCTTCTCGCAAGCATAAGCTTGGTCCATCCTCCAGCAAGATCGCATGATTTTCGGGAGGCGCTGTGACATCGTTTCGTTTAATGCTCGGCACCGCCGACGTTTCTGGATCAGGAGGAAGATAGAAACGTCCGTACAAGACCGTACCAATGGGAATGTCCCGCAATTCGGCGGGAGCCCCCTGTAATAGATCATGCCGTACGGCAGCATTGCGAAATGATGCAACCGTCCCTCATGGAAATGGCCATCGACGTGCAACCGTAGGCTTCCACGACGATTCACATGGTCGACAAATACGAGTTCACCGCGATAGGACTTCGCCTGATCAGCAGGGGGGAACTTGCCCGCTTCAGGCCGGAAGGCTTCATCAGCAAAAGCATTGGCGGAAGAAATGCCAAACAGCGCCAGCGCGAATGTCAGCTTTATCCCTACCGCTGTGATCGTTTCCCAAATGCCGATACGCATCGTTGTACCCAATTTATCCAAGCTCCAGTTCACTATTGCTGTCGCCAAACTGTTCCGTTGCAACACCCATTTTCTGAGCCATGGTCAACAACAAGTTGCTCATGTGAGCATTCTCGTTCGCCGGGCGACTGCAAAGACGGTAGTGTTGGCCAGGGTCATCGAGATGGTACCCATCAAAATGCCCTCGATTCAAATCGACGTGGCGTCCATGCTTCAGCCCCAAAGAACTTCCTCCCGCCAGAACGAGCGGCAAGTTGGCATTGCCATGACTGTGGCCATAGGCCATTCCGCTGCCAAACAAGGCCATCGTGGTATCGAGCAGCGGCCGACCATCGCCATCGGGAGTTTCGGCCAATCGCGAAAGGAAATAACTAAACTGCTCCACGCTGAACGTGTCGCTTTGCGTCAGTTTTTCCATATGGCCGGGATCACCATTGTGATGACTCAGTTCGTGTCTTGATTGCGATATTCCCAGTTCCGGGATTGCCAGGCCTTGTCCCTCCAAACCGCTGCTGAAGGTGACGACGCGCGTCGCATCGGTTTGCAGAGTGAGCACGATCAAATCGTAGATTGTCCGAAAATAGTCGCCGGCTTGAACTTGAGCGACTTCGCGGTTCGTCCGGCGACGATCGTCATCGGAAATGGGAGGACGGGGAACGTCCAGCCATGCATCGGCTCGTGTCGTGCGGTTTTCGGTTTCGCGAACGGAAGTCAGGTACTGATTGAGTCGACCTTTGTCTTCGACCCCCATTTTTCTTTCCAACGAGCGAACCTCCTCCAAGTTTGCATCGAGCACACTCCCCGTGCGACGCAGTGCTCGACGTTGGGACGCCGTGCCCGATTTGGGTTCCTCGAACAGATGAGCAAAAATATCACCGCAGCGACTCATGCCGGGAAGACGAATTCCATCGATCGTCCACGCCAACGATTCCCCTTTGTTGGAGATCTCGAGCGAATGAAATCGTGTATGCGGCGAAGTCACTTCAGCCATCCTCTGATCCACCGAAATCGTATTGCGATCGGTCGGACCAAGCTGTCCACCGGTGAGCCAAATTTTCTGGCAGTTGTGATGGTGCCCCAGTCCGCCGGGATGATGCAGTCCGCTGATGGGAGTGATAACGCTCCGATGTTTCTCCAGCGGCTTCAACGTTCGCGAGAAGGCGTAATCCGCACCATCATCGACAATTTGGTAATCCAGTGTGTTGACTCCGTTGGGGATGTAGACGAAGACGCTTCGCCGCGGCGAAAGGCCCTTATCTTCAGCGGCGGACGCCCGCATGCAGTTCAGGAACGGAAGGCTTATAAAACTGCCCATACCTCGCAGGGCGTAGCGACGATCGATCAACCAGGGCTTGGGCATATCACTTTCCTCGGATTTGCGGGTTCCAACTTGGATGCACTCAACGTTTCTTCAGCAGATCGGACAGAGCGACAGCACGGATGATGTCCTTCAGCCGATAATCATATTCTTTCGATTCGGCCACGATTGACTCAATCTCATCTCGATCATCCACCGTTAGCACACGTCGCAGCGCAAAGGTGCAAACGTGTTCAACGAATGCCTCGACAAAACGGTCTCGATCGGCCAACAGCAGATTCTTGAACTGTTCAACATCCTCGAAGGTCCGACCGTCAGGCAATTTGCCGGCGGCGTTCACCTTGGGATCATCTCCCGTTCCGTTGTCAACGCGTTCATGCGTTCGCCACTGACCGATTGCGTCGAATTGATCGAACGCCAATCCCAAAGGGTCAATTGTGCGATGGCAAGCGGCGCAGCTCGGATTTTTCGCATGAGCTTCGATCTTTTGCCGGATCGTCGACTTGGGGCTATCCGGCGGATTGGGTTCGATAGCGTCCACATTCGCCGGCGGTGGAGGAGGCGTTTTCGCGAAGATCGCCTCGCTGATCCAGACTCCACGATGGACCGGACGATGTCGCGTTCCATCGGAGGTTAATCCAAGAACAGCCCCGGTCGTCAAAAGGCCTCCGCGATGATCCTCGGCTCGCAACGGGACACGCTGGAAATCCGTTGTGTCGGGTTCCGGCAATCCGTAGAAATCACACAGACGTGCATTCGCGATAGTCCAATCCGAAGTGATGAAGGTGTCGATAGGCAAGTTGTTGCTAAACACCTCGTCAAAGTAGCGAACGACCTCTTCACGCATGCTCGCTTCCAACCACACGTCGTAGTTTGGATACAGTTTGACGTCGGGCGGAAACATTCCCAAGCGATGCAATTGCAGCCACTGTCGGGGAAAGTCGTCGATGAACCGCGATATCTTGGGATCAGCCAACATCCGATCGACATGTGTCGCTAGACCTTCTCCGGCAAGCTCCCCTTTCTCCGCGGCGGCGAACAAATGTTGGTCCGGCATCGAACTCCAGAGAAAGTAGGACAACCGTGACGCCAGTTCCCAATCCGAAAGCGTCGGGCGCGGTTGGACGTCTCCTTCGACGAGGTAGGTGAAATGTCGAGAGGTCAGAAGCCCCAACAACGCAACCTCATACGCGGCACCCACGCTTTCTCCAGCCGTACGCTCCTTTTCATAAGCTTCAAGGTAAGGTTGCAACTCCGCTTGGCTAACCGGTCGTCGCCAAGCACGCTGAGCAAAATTTTGAAGATAATCGGAAACCGATTCGTTGCTCGCATCGGCGGGCGGAATCATCCCTTCGCGGCGTGATCTCTCCTGCTCGGTTTCGATGGGACCTTCCCATTCGATCCAGTCGAGCAGAACAAACGAAAAGATGCCGTTCCCTTCTTCATCGAACAGTTTAGGGCCCGTCGGGTTCAGGAGTCGAGTTTCACTGGTATGCGTAAAGATGTAGCTGTCGCCACCAAGAATATTGCGATGGTGTCCTCCTTTATCGCGAGAGATGATATCGGTCACGACAACATTAAAATCCAGTTCGGTGGGCATCTCCAGAAAGGCTTCGAATTCGATGACTTGAGGTTCGTCTTCCGAAGCGAGAACGTCCAGTTCAATCAAACCCTCATTTGCCGCCTCGCCCGTTGTTTTTCCAATGCGCAGATGAGGAATCTGTCCTCCTGGCGGACGGATGCCACTGACTTGCATCCGAGCCCGGTACAAGCCGCTGTGTTCGGGGCCGGTCGGTCCAAACCAATGCGATCGGAAGGCTTGCTGCAATCGACCGGGAAAGATCAACGCTCGCAAGGGACGCTTGATTCCAAAGCGATCCAAATAGGCTTGTTGTTTGGCGCCACCACCGTAACGTATGTCGGCGGCCGATTTCCGAATGGTTTTTGTTTGGACGGGATTCTCCGGAAAGGCGCGATTCAAAACGATTTCCGCGGCATGGTAATAACGTTCCACATGGGATGGTGAAAGTGAAAGCTGCGAACCGATTCTTTCATATCCCTGCCACAACGTGTCCGCGTTGAGTTCGCCGGGCTTCGTCGGATCATAGCGAACCCCCAACAAATCATAGATCGTGTTTTGGTACTCCCGGCGACTCAAGCGATAATGGGCGACGGGGGGCCGAGCCGCCATCCGAGCCGCGCGGCCTTCGCGAATACGCGAATCAATCCGCTGAACGACTTCGGCAATCTCATCTTCCGACGGCTGCGGTTCGTCTTCAGGAGGCATCTCTCCCGAATTAATCCGCTCGACGATCTCCGCCCACAGATGCCCATCCGTTCCAGCTCGGAAGTCGCGCGACAAGGTGTCGATTCTCAGTTCGCGTTCGACACGCTCCGGACCATGGCAACGAAGGCAATGCTTTTGAAGAAACGCATCAAACGGTTCCGCGCCCAAATGGGAGGACGCTCCGAGCAGAAGTACGACAGTCAATGGAAGAGAACGCATGCGACGAATCTTGATCGGAAGGACGGCACAACGAGGGTGTGGGATAGGGTTGACAACGGCGATTCGAACCCAGGCGGGAACCAGCGATTGTATCATTTCAGACGAATCAAACATTTCATTGCAGACAAAAGCGGAGGAATCAGCGTTCGCGACTTGGGCAAACGCGAGTACTCAGGGAGTTACACCCGAAATGCCGACGGACTTCCCAAAGGCAGCCGCAAACTGCTCGGGCGTGGCACCGTAGTTGTTTCGTAAGGCGTCTTCCCACGTGTGCCCGAGTTTGACGTCCTCGAAGAATTGACTGAACGACTGAGCATTGTGTTTGATCAGATAAGCGATCAATGCTTTCGCTAGATGACGACGGTCTTCACCAATCTCCGTCGCCGTCAGTATTCCCGACAAACTTTTCCCGCGTGAAAGTTCGTTCGAGACCGTCTTACGCGTCGTGCTGTCGTTTCTTGGATCGGGAAAAACGATGATGGGAACGAGTTCACGCACGCCAACTCGAATCCACTCGGGAAACCGAACGCTGGACCGATAGCGATCGACATATCCGCCTGCAATGCTCCAGCAGAACGACTTCGCCAGCGGTTCACCTAATTTGCTCGGATTGCAGACGATCAGGAATCGCTTGCTGTTCGCATGATAAATCGTTGTGGCCGTGCCAAAGTTGGGATTGTCCAATGCAATCGATTCAAAACTGGTGAACAACGGCCGCTGTCCGAAGACCGCGAGCGTCACCTTACCGACCCAAACATTCGCTCCCGCCGGCAATCCGAAGAGCGAGTTCATATAAACGGTCATCTGATCGATGTATTTCAAGAACTCGCGAGCTGCCGGCTCCGGGAAATCGGTCACCATCAAAGCGAAATCGGATTCAAAGGTCTGCACCGGCGGGGAACCCATTTTCTTGATTCCCTCGTTGAAAAGCGCCTTCTGCACGCCGACCGCGTCCCGCATCTCGTCAGGCGTCTGTGGATCGCGTAATTCGCGATCCAGTCCGCCAAGCCTCGCGACGGCATCGGCCTCCGATTGCTTAACATCGATCATATAGTATCCGCCGGTTGGCCCGTGATATCGCAGCTTGTAGGGCTTTCCGCCGATTAACAGCCGATAGATATCCGCCGCTCGCCGCTTCGGTTTCCGCTTTCCGTCCAGGTACTGAACGAACTGGATGGAACTGGAATTACGATCCTTCAGCAGACCTAGAATTTGGCTGTCGGTAATCACGACCCCGTTCATAAGCTGAAGGATGGCGGGCTGCCCGAGCAGTGCGTTCATCTGCTGATCGTCGACGAGTCCGTCAAACTGCAGATTTCCTTGCCCCAGCCCGGCTGTCGAAAGACAAAATGTCAGGAGAATTCCAAGCAGGAATACGGGGGCGGAAATGAAATGATTCGCGTTCATGGATGACGAGATATACGTCGCGTGGTCAGAAATGAGGTGATTCGCTTCATATAATGTAAAGGTATCATTCCGGACCACGCACGGTATAAACTTCTGGATCACGTGGGGTAAAGACATTGGTTGCTCCGCTCAAATCGGACTTGCTGCGATCTCAACACCGACCCAGATTATAGTCAAACTTTGTGTTATGTGTGTGTCGAAAGCGACCGACGAAGCGAGTTCGTTAATCGTATCGAGTTCAGCGCGAAATCAACCGCTCGCCGCATTGGTTGCAGAATCGCGCATCGTGAGGATGTCGTTTGCGGCCGCAGCGTTCACAGGAAAGTGGCGATGAAGGGTGCGAATCGTCGGCGTTGTCTGCGTGCAACGAACCGGTGACTTGCGAAAGCTTAGCGGTGACAAAACCGGTCGGCACGATGATCAAGCTGTATCCGAGCAAGATCAATACGGCACTGATTGCTTTGCCCGCCGTTGTCTTGGGAACGACGTCACCGTAGCCGACGGTGGTCATCGTGACGATCGCCCAGTACATCGACTGAGGGATCGAATCGAAACTGGAGGATGGACGACGATTGTTTAAATGGTCTTCGAAGTTTTCGACGTGATACATCAACGTTCCGCTGAGCGTGACGGCAATCACGACGGTAAACAGAAAGACCACAATCTTGCCGCGAGACTCCCAGATGCTGCGATACAAGTCCTCCGCCTCGGTCATCAGACGCAGCAGCTTCATCACCCGAAAAACGCGTAACAATCGGATGGAGCGGACCATTGCAAACGACGCAAAGTGAGGCCCCGCAAAAAAGAAGAGGAAAGTCGGAAGGATCGACAACAAATCGATCACGCCCCAAAAGCTGAAGGCATATCGCATGGGACGACGGACGCATATCAGTCGCGTCACGTATTCAAGCGTGAACAAGATGGTGAAGGTCCATTCCATCCGGATGAACCATTCGCTGTAGTACCGCGACAAGCTGTCGACAGTTTCCATACTAACAACGGCGATGCTCGCCAAAATAGCGATCAGCAAGCCCACGTCGAACAGCTTGCCTAACGGCGTGTCCGATTCGAAGATGATGATGTAGAGCGTACGGCGCAGCCCGGATGAGGGACATTGCCGTCGACGCTCTTGGTGGATGTGACGTTCATGCGGGAGCATCGCATTTGACTCTCATGTCGGACGGCTTCGATTCGGTTCGTCACATTTTGATTGCGGATGACCGATCGATCAAGCAGCCTGGGCGGAAGGCTCTTCCCGCACCACACCATCGACCATCCGCAGGGTGCGCTGAGCGAAGGCAGCCGTTTGAGCATCGTGCGTGACCATCACAATCGTCCGTCCGTCATTGTGAAACTCCTGCAGATATTGCATGACCTGCGTGCGAGTGTCGGCGTCGAGGTTTCCCGTCGGTTCATCGGCAAGAATCACTTGCGGGTCGTTCGCCAACGTTCTGGCCAATGCGACACGCTGCTGTTGTCCCTGGCTGAGTTCTCCCGGACGATGATCCCTTCGGTTTCCCAATCCCACACGATCCAACAACTCTTCAGCTCGATGCCGTTGCGACCCGGCATCCCAGCGATTCACCATCAACGGAATCTGCACGTTCTCGCTCGCGGTCAACCAGGGGATCAAGTTGAATGATTGAAAAACAAAACCGATCTTCTTGCTTCGCAGCGATGTTCGTTCATCGACGCAGAGGTCATAGATCGATTGTCCATCAAGCACCACACGACCACTTGTGGGGGCCAACATGCCTCCTAGAACCGACAGTAACGTCGTTTTCCCGCTGCCGCTGGGACCGACAACGGCGATGAATTCGTTGTCCGCAATCCGCAGATTGGAATCGTTCAACGCGGTTACGATCTGTCCGCGACGCTGATAGTTCTGTGTTACCGAATGAAGTTCATACATGAAATGCGTCCGCGTAAGAGAGACTCTGAATTGGAACCTTTTAAGACCGCTGGAGTTATTGCGGTGCGTGGTCCGGAATGGCTCATTCCGCCTAGGCGTCGTTAAAGACAAGGCACGGATCGAGCCCGGCGGCGCGCCGAGCCGGCAGTAAACTGGCCGCCAACGAAACGAAGGTTGCGGTCGCGATACCGACAGCCAACAGCATCGGAATCGGACGTACCTGAATCCCCAGCAGGTAAGGCCCCAGTGCAATCGCCACCACGGTCCCAACGACGAAACCACCGACACCACCGGCGACGCCGAGGATGCATGCTTTGCCAAGGAACAGGCGTGTGACAAAACGTCGGCTGGCTCCGATTGCCATCAGCGTTCCGATCTCTTTGCGTCGTTCGGTCACATTGGCATACATCACGCTGGCGATGCCGGCACCGCCGACCATCAACAGGATTGCAAAGAAGACCCACGACAGACGCGACATTAAACCGTTGACGGCGACTTGAGTCTGAACCACCTGCGCAATGGTGACGATTCGCGTTTGAGGCAGTTCCGCCGTCAAATTGGGAATCAAACTTCCAGCCGCATCCTCGCAACAAGCCATGATTTCAATCACGTTGATCACCGGCCCCGCCTGCGAAAGTTCCTGAACCGCATGCAGATGGGCGAACATGCGTCCGTCGTCAATCGTCCCCGTTGGCGGCAAGACGGACAGCACCGTGAATTCCTCATCCCACAACGTCAGCGAATCCCCAGGATGCGATCCCAATTGATTCGCCAGATCGACGCCCAGGATTATCTCCCGCTCACCCAAGTCTTGAATCGTGCGCTCGGTTGCAAGTGAATTCGGATCGTTTGACGTATCAACCCGCGCGACCGTCGAGCAACAACCTCGATCCGTTCCGATCGGATTTACGAGTCCCCCAAGCCCTTGCCACGCTGCTTTTGCCTGAAACTCGCTGCGTGGCAGAATGCCCGTCAGGGTCACCGGTATCGAATCGACGGTTGCTTCAACGCACAGTTTTGGGGCCAAGTTCTCGACGCCCGGCATGCGTGCGAGCGCCAACTGCGTGACGTATTCCTCGGGCATCGTGTGGCCATGCATGTCGGCGGCGTAATAATCCTGCAAGGTCACCGCCGGAGGCAAGACCAAGACGTTGGCTCCCAGCGATTCCATTTCACCGGCAATCTTTTGTTCGGAAAAGACCGTCAGGTTCTGAATCGCCACCAACGCCGTCACGCCTAATGCGACCGCAAGGAAACTGGTCAACATGGATGTGGGACGCTGCCACAACTCCTTCCAGATCATATACCGGAGATTCATCAGAGATTCGTGCCTCGTGTTATGGAGCGACTACGTCGCGTGGTCAGAAATGAGGTGCTTCGCTTCATTTAACGTGAAGACATTATTCCGGACCACGCACGGTATAACATCAAACGCGTTCAATATTGAAATAGAGTTGTCGTCCTGTTCAGTCGCTATTTCTTCTTGTGATGCTTGCAATTTTCGTCGTCGCAACATTTGCCTGCAGCGGCAAGTTTCTGCGCCAAGGTGTCAAATGCGACGGTGGAGTTGAAATGCCCGATCATCACTCCCGGCGGTGCCATGAAGGCGATCATCGTCGATGGTTGATCGGTGCGAACGCGAAGCTGATTAAGAAATTTCGCTTCTTGAGGATCTCTTGCTTGCACCGTGACCACTTCCGTACGCGGAGCGAATTGCGCGTCGGACTGAAATTGACGAACACCTAACGGAATCGATGCACTTTCGCTTGGCTGAGCGCACAGCAGCACCAGCTTTTCATCCTGCAACGCCTTGAGGCATCGCGCCTGTGCTGGAGAGACCATCGCCGCCAAGAGCTGAGAACTACTGACTCGTTGTGGAAAGACGGTGCAGACGGCTCCGTTGGATGCCAGCACCGCCACGGTCGGCATTGGCAAACGCGTCGCGTCGAACTTCTTTATGAGCGCTTGTTGCGCGGGATCATCAATCTTGACGGCCACAACTTCCGAGTCATCACGCTGCGACAACGTCTCCTGCAAAACATCGTTCATCTTCTGAGTCGCCGCGTCATTGCTGCGATAGAACAATACGTAGGTGTAGGGCGTGTTGTCGCTCTTCGCTTGCAACTTTGTTTGCAACGGGTTGGCCGCGTTTAACGAGGGACACGACAAGGCTGTGACGATCGCCGCCAAAATCATTGCGAAGGGTTGCTGGTATCGTTTCATTAGAATCCTTTCGAATCGCTGCGCGGCAATAACCGGCATGACCGGTCAATCTGGTTTTATCGTTGTATCGGGCGATCGCGCGACGGGTCTACAGCAATTGTCACAGATGTATACCGTGCGTGGTCCGAAATGATGCCTTCGCGTCAAATGAAGCGAATCACGTCATTTCTGACCACGCGATGTATAAAATTCGGTTCGTTGCCGGCGAGCTATCAAACCGGACGGGTGCCCGACGTACCCCCACGGTCGCGGAATGGGAGTCCTTTCCAAGCACGCGTTGCAAAGAGCTGCAAGTCGCAATGCATGCATCAAAGAAGTTATACCGTGCGCAGTCCGAAATGATGCCTTCACGTTAAATGAAGCGAATCACCTCATTTCTGACCACGCAACGTATAAAATCGTTAAAGTCAACGCAAACCGATGCCGATCACACCTTGTACACTATTTTGTCTCTTGGCACTTGGTGCAGGATTCGGGTAGACAATCCCTACGACGAGATTGACTCAAAGGAAGCTTGATGGATAAGAAATCGCTGAAGGTGTTTGCCCCGACGAAGGATGCGCTCGACGCCGCCCCCACCGTAACCGTTTCCGTCGGTGATCTGGTTCCGCTTCTGGTTGACGCCTGGGAAACGGACCGTCATTGGCTCCGCGATTTCTGTCGCGACGAAGTATCGGTTTCCGAAGATCTTTACGAAGTTCTACTGGCCTACCATCAAATCCGTCGTTGCGAGGCTGCTTAGTGCATCGTGGTCTGATAATGCCGAAGGGCAAACCAGAAAACGAGCCCGTTGAGCAGATGCCAGAGTCCATGCAATGTAAGAAGGTGGTTGTTGGGATCGCAGACGATGTGCAAATAGTCGAGCCACCAAAAGCCCCAAGCTAGCAAAAACGTTCCCACCATCCAGTAGGCCCACGGCGTTAACCGGCTGTCATATAAACCTCGGATCACCACGACGACGACGATCAACGCAAACGTAGGGCTTGCAAAGGTGGTGGCAAGAGAGGACAGCCACGTCAGCACGATCGTCCCGCCAATGACCAATGCAATCAGCACGCGATATCCGGGACGAACATCGCTCGCTCGTTGTTGCTGAAGTGCGGCGATGCTCAGGATGAACATAAACATCCCGCTCAAGTCCAACGTTTCGCCAAGGATCGTATTGGACGCGTGAAAGTATCCCGATGCCACGCCTGTCCACAATGATGCGATGCCTAACAATCGCTCCAACGGACGCAAGGCATACACAAGGATGAAGATGCCGGCGACAAGAGGCCCGATGTTCGTCCATGTGTCGGCGGGATGTTTGATGGGACCGCTGAGCGTTTGTTCGCAGAACTGCATCCGCGCGGGTTCAAGAAGCCATTCCATTTTTCACCGATTGATACAGCGAGCGGTCCTCGCACGTCGCCCCTGAAATTTCGCAGATGCGCGATGCGTACCGCGTTGCATTCTTGATCGTATCGAGTAAATCCCAGCCTTGCAGCAACCCAAACATCGTGGCGGCGGCGAAGGCGTCTCCCGCACCGACCGTATCCCGCAACTCCTTCGGCTCCGGCGCGTCGGCGAACAACGTATCGGATTGCGTAATCGCATACGCCCCATCCGATCCACACGTGACCAAATAGTTGTCACCGCCAAACCGCGAACGCATGTTACCCGTCGCTTCGACAATCTGATCTCGATTGTCACACGTCTCCCCCGTCAACTTGGAGAGTTCATCGTCGCTGAGCTTGACCCAGGCGGCATTTTGAAGCAGTTCATCGAGCCACGCTGGATCGAACCACGGCTGTCGAATGTTGATGTCGACGAAGCGAGGCACATTACTTTCCGCGATCATCTTCTGGATCGCTCGACGCGACGTCTCGTTGCGAAACGCCAGCGTTCCATAATAGAAAACAGCGAAGTCGTCGGCCGACACCGAAAAGTCCGGGGATTGCAAAAAATCATAGGCTCGCTCGGCGACAATATCGAATGTCGGCTGGCCATTGTCCAACTGCACCTGCACCTCGCCGGTGGGGTGATCGTTGACTTGCAACCCTCGGGTCGACATTCCCCAAGCCTCCATCCTTCCGCGAATTCGGTCGCCGGCATCATCGCTGCCGACCGCCGACACGAATTCGGGCCGCAGCCCAAACCCTTGTAAATTCCACGCAACATTAAAGGGAGCGCCGCCCAAAACGGACTTTCCGTCGGGGAACACGTCAAACAGAACCTCACCCACGATCAACGGCGGCTTTTGTGATGTGGCGATGCTAATGACTCTCTCCCGGTTAAAGCGGTTCTAAATTTTCCAAGTCAAGCGAAATCGTGGGCTGAGCCAATCGACGTCGGTTCGTCCGGAGCTTCTTACATCAGTTATCAACGCGTTTGATGTTATTGCGCGTTGAGTTTTTCAGTTGGCTTTGCGACGTGGTCGCTCTAAGGAATGATTGAAGCGAAACGGAACAACTTCCAAGGTGCTGACATGAACACAGGCTGCACTCGAGCAGAGACAACAAATCGCGTGCCAATATCTAGACCGTCGCCAATCCAATATTGACCACAGGCTTTTGCGATTCACTAGGCCGCTCCAAAACGGTATCCACCAAATGATAGAACAGCCGCCGTAGAGGTTCCGGCTCGATCGCATCGGCGATTTCCTCGGCCCGTTGCTGATGCTTATCGACCAACCGGTTGGCTTGATCGAAAACGTTCGCTTTCAAATACATTGATCGCACGGCGGCAATCCGCGAAGCGTCCGAAAGCTCGCAGTCTTCGGCAACCATCGACAACAATTGTTGTTGATCGGATGCGTTTAACGACGCCAGCGCCAACGCCCACAGCACCGTTGGCCTTCCGCCCAACACGTCACCACCGGCATGCAATTTATTGTCCGAGTCTCCTTGCCAGTCTTTCAGATCGTTGAGGATTTGAAATGCAACCCCCAAATTTCTAGCAAATCCGCGAATCGGTTCTTCGTAAGCCGTCGCATCTCCCGCCAAGCGAACGCCAGCGTACAACGCCGCCTCGAAAGCGGGGGCGGTCTTCAATGCGTAAACCTTTAACGCATCGATCGGCTGCAATCGTTTATCCAACCGATCGCGCCAGATCAGTTCCGCCCCTTGGCCTTCGGACAGCCTTGTGTGCGAGTTCGACAAGCAGTGCAAAACGTCGGCGACCGCTTCAGGACCCAAATTTTGGACTTCGCCGGCAACCAGTCGATATCCCAATCCGATCAGATAATCGCCAACATTGATGGCCGTCGGAATGCCATGTGTCTTGTGAACGGATTGTTCGCCGTAACGAAAGGTGTCGTCGTCTTCGATATCGTCGTGAACAAGGCTCGCCTTGTGAAACGTTTCGATGCACAATGCCGCTCGTTTGACGCCATCTGGAATGTTCGCAACGACCCCCGCCCCGTCGGCTTCGGTCGCCCGATCACCCGACAACGCATCGTATGCGGCCAACGTAATAAACGGACGTGCGTACTTACCTCCACGCGAGACGAAATCGAGGCCTAGTGCTTCGGTCGCCGCGATTGGGTCGATGTTCGACAACAGGTCGTCGCCATGCTGGATGCGATCTTTTATCTCACGAAGCGAAAGCTCGCCTCGCAGCTTCGGAACGAGTGTCTGCAGCGTCTCGGGTTCAAAAATTTCGGAGGCACCCCTGAGCAAGTGAACGTACGACCGAGTGCGTTGTTCGGGCAGTCGATGCTCCAACGTCACCATCTCGCGAACCCAATCTTCATCGACGCTGGTATTGCGGCAATCGCTCGACAGCAGCGGCACGGCCATGCACGGGATTCCCGCTAAAAGAATCTTGTCGATTGCTTTTTCGAGCACGTTCAAGCATGCGACACCAACCACCGCATCGACATAACCACTGACGATGATCTTCATCACCACCGGAGAGCCTTCGGCAACCAACACGCGATGCCCCAGTTCTTCGGCTCGCGTACGGAAATCAGCGATCGAGCAGGCACCGCATGTCTTGCAGTTCATGCCGAACTCGTCGTAGTCCGCAGGGCATCCTTCGGCATGCTTGAGGCAATGCGGAAGCAGAAACAACCGGCGACTGTGCGGCACGCCGGCAACCTGATCCCGCCAGTATTCGCTGCTGAGGACAACCATCACCCAACCCAAGTAACCTTCGGGCATATTCATATCCGCCAACAGACCGCGCGAGACGGTTTCCATTTCGTCTTTCGTCATCGGTGTCGATTTGTCCAATTTGGACGCGACATCGCGACACCGCTGGCGCAACCGCTGACGCAGTTCAAGCGTTTCCGGCACAATCTTCAGATGGCCGGTGCTGCGTCGACGCTTGCGACGTCCTTCCGATGCCGATGTTTGGTTTGCAGCCGAAGATGTCTTCACAGGGGGCGTAACAGTGGACAAAGCGTTTCCTCGTCGTTAGTCGTCGGTGCGGGGAGATCGGCGGGGGCGTGGGTGGGAACGAGCTGCGGAAGTACGCACAGGCACTCCGTCGGACACAATATCAAGTCTTACGGTTGCTTCAAGGCAGCCATTGCCTTCCCCAAAGCAGCCGTCGTCAATATCAAAGGATACAGTTGTTCGTGATACCACAATTTTGCAAAATAAAATCCGATCGGCCAAGGATGATCGCAACGATCCGTCGCAATCGCATCCTGCAGAAATCGAACGCCTTCGATTATAGTTGCTCGATACCCGGCAATACCACTCCCCGCTAGAGCTTCCAGCGCAACGGCGGATTCTTCCACCGTACTGACGATCGATTCCCCGCCACGCTCTCGAACACAGGGCAACCCGTTTTGCCGCAACCACCGCGTCACGGAATCCCCGCCCCCCCAGCCTCCATCGGCGTTTTGAGCTTTGATTAAATAATCACAGCCATTTTTGTACGCCGGTTGATCCTTTCGACCCAACGTTTCGTAAGCCAATAGAACCCGAGCCGTTCCGTAAATGGGGTTTTCGTCGTCACGATTGTCATGGTTCCCAAACCACAGCGGCAGCCAACTCCCATCTGCTCGCTGGGTCCGCCCCAGATAAGCCAACCCACGCTCGATCGCTTTCTCTTGCCTAGCCGCCAACCTCGATGTCGGTTCCTTGGCGTCCCGACGTCCGTTGCCGAGCTTGCTTCCGTTCATCTGCCCCTTCCAAATATGCAACGCTCGCAAGGCATGCGCCGTCAAATCGCTACCGCTGCGGTCGAATGGCAACTTACCCCAGCCCCGGCAGAACGTCGGCCAACCTCCATCTCGATTCTGCAACCCCAGCAGCCAATTCGCTCCCGCACGGCAAGCCGCTTCAATTTGCTGGTCCAACGCCGGGTTTGAAAGTGACGACCGGCGGACCTGAGCCAGCGCCAACATCGCCGCGGGAGTGTCGTCCGCGTCGGGAACCGCACCGCTCAAATCGGTCCATCCCCAACCGCCCGGCTCGGCTCCCGTAAAGGGATGCCGTTGCTGATGCCGACAATCGAGCAGCCAGCGGACGGCTTCGGGCTGTAACACGTCCATCAGATTCAAGTTGTCGTCCTGTGAGACGCGCTGACCGACAGCGAAGTCAACCAAGTCGCTAAGTTCTCGTCGATCGGCCAACTTCCGTCGGGCAACTGGCTGCCAAGCAGAAAGCGAACCGAAGCGATGCTAACAGGATGATTCGCCTGTCCCATCGACGAAAGATTCATCAGCACGAAGCTCGTCAACGGCGTTGCCTCCAGATACCCGCCACTGTCGGGCTGCATCTTTCGCAGCACCTTCAACGCCGGGCCGCGTGTCAGACGCCTCGCTCCCCATGCCACTGGATTCCAAGTTCCCGCATGATGAAACCGCGCTCGCCAATGGCAACCAACGCGGGGATCGCGTAACTAACGACCGGCATCTGCAAGAAACGATACATGCCTTGCGGAAATGCCGCCAATTCAAACGGCAACGACGGAACTTTCGACCAAGGCACCAGTCCAGCGATCGCACAATTGGAAAGGATGGGCACGACGAAGGTCTTGTCTTTGCCGTATCGACGCCGTAGCCCGGCCCAACCTCCCGCCGCGTCAATGTGCGTCCGCAATCGCTTGATGGAATCACGCCGATCACGCCCATCGCGCGCCAGATTCCAGGCCGCAAGCGCCAAGTAGCTTGATGCAATATTCGACGGACTGCGATCGGTGTCCCCGAAACCGCCGTCGTCATTCTGGGCGTCGTCCAGCCAAGCGAGACCTTTGTTCGCAGCGGCCACCGCAGCTTCACGCAGTTCGCTGCCGGTCGACCTCGAGAAGATCGTCAGTGCGCTGACAGCCGTCGCCGTCGACAGCGCCGAGGTTGCCAAACGCCCAGTCCAATGACCGTCCGCGTTTCGCGCGGCAAGCAACTTGCCGCGCGCCTGCGCCAGGGAATTGGCAAGTTCCGCCACGAAATCGATATTGGAATGCGATGTTTCATCCATCGGGATCATGGCGTGCGAGACTGCGACGACCGTCCCGATTCGTTTTCCTGGATGTGCTTCAATCGAGCCGCAAGCCGCTGAGCGACATCAGGATGATCGTTCCATAAGTTCTTCGTTTCCGAGGGGTCATTCCCCAGGTGATACAACTGTCCTGGGGACCGCCAATCTTATCAGCGTCCAGAGAGCGAGGAACGGTGAAACCTCCCGAACCACGTTCGGGAATCATCTTCCAATCACCCTCCCGAATCGCGAAGTTACCCCATAACGAATGATGCACCGACACTTCGCGAACGTCCTGATCCGGATCAGGGTTCAGCAGCGCGGGCAAGATGTTTCGGCTGTCCTCGGCAACGCCCGCAGGCAACGAAGTTCCCACAATGGCGGCACACGTGGCGATGAAGTCGGTCAGCTCAATAAGTTGGTCGCTTACCGTTCCAGCAGGCGTTCTCCCTGGCCAACGAACCACGAACGGAACGCGGTGCCCCCCTCCCAAATATCGGCTTTGGTGCCGCGCAGATGAGCATTCCCCTGATGACCGTACTCCCGCATCGAAGCGCCTCGCGGTCGCTCCCGATAGAACGCCACATCATCGGCTTCTTGGGGCTCCCAATAATGATACAACCCACCGTTGTCCGAAGTGAAAACAACCAGCGTGTTTTCCGCAGCGCCAACTCGGTCAAGCACATCCAGGACATAGCCGACAACCGCATCGGTTTCAACGACGAAGTCGCCGTACGGTCCAGCCTCACTGAGCCCCTGGAATTCGACGTTGGGAATCACCGGCAGATGTGGCGAGGTCAATGGCAAATATAAGAAGAATGGCGTCTCGGGATGTTCCCGAACCGATGACTCAATGAATGCGGTCGCGGCACCCGCCAATCGAGGCAAAACGCTCGCAATCGTAAAGTCGGGGGAACGAATCCCTTGGTCGACTGAAATGAATTCGGTTTTGATGGCTGGTGACGCGATTGTTGGAACGATTTCAGGCCGATCGTCACGGATAAAACAGAACGGGGACATATTCAGCGACGCCGAAATACCAAAATACGAATCAAATCCTCGTGTGACCGGGCCTTCCAGAATCGGCTTTTCAAAATCGACATTGCGACCATCGCGCGGCGGCACGGTTCGGTCGACCGATGTGGGAGGCAAAGGCTTCCCCTCGCGATCGGTCCATTGCATTCCCAAATGCCATTTTCCAACGCAGCCGGTGCGGTAGCCATGCTGTTTCAGCAATCCCGCGACGGTCAGCCGATCGGATTCGATCAAAGGGGGATCCAGTCCATCGAGCACACGTTTGGTCAAACGCGTTCGCCAGCAATATCGACCCGTCAAGATGCCATATCGAGTTGGCGTGCAAACCGCCGATGGAGTGTGCGCATCGGTGAATCGCATCCCTTCCGCAGCCAATCGATCGATGTGCGGCGTTTGAATTTTGGAACTCGGGTTGTAACAGCTCGCATCACCGTACCCAAAGTCATCCGCCAGAATGTAAACAATGTTCGGTTGCTTTGGCGTTTGGCCAAAGACACACCGCCCGCTTATGCCGCCAATCGCCAGCAACCAGATGAGTCCCGTTCGCAAGCAATTCAGCAAACGCGAGCATCTTTCAGGTCGGTATCCAGTCAACTGTTGCCGACGAACAATCGATAATTGCAAGTGATGTTTGTGCATTACGTGTTTCCCAGATCGCTTGTTGAACAAGCGTCAAATGTCGAGATCTATACGTCGCGTGGTCAGAAATGAGGTGATTTGCTTCATTCGAGTGAAGGCATCATTTCAGCCCACGCACGGTATAACGTGAAGGTATCATTTCGGACCACGCACGGTATAAGCTGTGGATAGGGCGTTGTGATGTCGCTGCAACCATAATATACCTTTTTTTAATCGCGTGCTGGAAGCTTACGTCACTTCAAACCAGACCGTTTTTTCCAGCACGGTCCCAAGTCGCTACGCTTTTTTTGGCCTGGGGACGCTACGTCGGCCGGACCCTGTTTTGCGACGACGAGGCTTGCCGCGTGAGTTTGCGGATTCTTGTGGTGCCTCCGATTCGATCAATCGCTTTCCGACCTGACCTTTTAAGGAATCGATACGATCTCGCAAAGAGGCGGCTCGCTCGAATTCCAGTTCCTCGGCGGCAGCCAACATCTCGGCTTCCAATTCGGCGATATATTCAAGCGTAACGTAACGTCCCTCTCCCTCTTCCTTGGCGGCCGCCGTTGCTTCGCGATGCTTTCGCACATCCGATTCGATACCAGCCTTGATATTTCGCTTGACCGTCGTCGGCGTAATGCCATGCTCCGAGTTGAACTGTTCCTGAATCGAGCGACGTCGCGCGGTTTCGTCGATCGCTTCACGCATCGACTCGGTCACCTTATCGGCATACAAAATAACGCGAGCGTTGGCGTTGCGGGCCGCCCGTCCAATCGTTTGAATCAAACTTGTTTCGCTTCTCAAAAAGCCTTCTTTGTCCGCATCCAAAATCGCGACCAGCGAGACCTCCGGCAGGTCGAGCCCTTCGCGAAGTAAGTTCACGCCGACGAGGACATCAAACTTCCCTTCGCGCAGATCCTTCAACAATTCAACACGTTCGAAGGCGTTCAATTCGCTGTGCAGCCAGCGGCATCGAAGCCCTTGCTCCTGCATATAGGTCGACAGATCTTCGGCCAACCGTTTTGTGAGCGCCGTCACCAAAACACGCTCGTCAATCGCAGCTCGCTTGCGAACCTCCTCCACCAAATGATTGACCTGCCCGCGCGCCGGAATGACCTCGACAATCGGATCGAGCAGGCCGGTCGGTCGGATCAATTGTTCGACAACTTCGCCGTTGGTTTGCTGCAACTCGTAATCGCTGGGAGTCGCCGAGACAAAAATCGTCTGCCCTTTCTTTTGCTCCCATTCTTCAAATTTCATCGGACGATTGTCCAGCGCGCTGGGCAAACGAAAACCATGCTCGACCAGCGTCGATTTGCGACTTTGATCTCCGGCAAACATGGCTCGAATCTGCGGAATGGTGACGTGCGACTCGTCAACGAAAACCAGGAAGTCCTTCGGGAAATAGTCATACAGGGTGTCGGGAGTCGCTCCGGGTGGTTTTCCGGACAGCGGGCGACTGTAATTTTCGATACCGGGGCAATGCCCGACCTCCTGCATCATCTCCAAATCGAATCGAGTGCGGGCGGAAAGCCTTTGCGCTTCGAGCAACTTTCCCTGAGACTTCATTTTCTCGAGTTGTTCCTCCAACTCTTCGCGAATCGCTTCGATCGCTTTCGCGATCCGCTCTTCCGGCATCACAAAGTGTTTCGCCGGATAAACATAAACCTCTTCGGATCGACCAATGATCTCCCCCGATACGGGACGGATCATCGACACCTGCTCGATTTCATCACCCCACATCTCGATCCGCAACGCGAACTCTTCGTAGCTGGGCCACAGTTCAATACAATCGCCTCGAACGCGAAACTTGCCGCGCTCGAATGCGACATCGTTGCGGCTGTACTGAATGTCGATCAGACGCAGCAGCAACGCATCGCGGTCAAACGATTCGCCGACCTTCAGGCGAATAACCATCTCCTGGTAGTCCTTCGGAGACCCCAGTCCGTAGATGCTCGAAACGCTGGCCACAATCAACACGTCGCGTCGGCTGATCAATGAACTGGTGGAAGCCAACCGCAGACGATCGATCTCTTCATTGATCGAAGAGTCTTTTTCGATGTAGACATCGCGCTGAGGAATATACGCCTCGGGTTGATAGTAGTCGTAGTAACTTACGAAATAGTGGACTGCATTTTGTGGGAAAAACTCTTTGAATTCGGAATATAACTGAGCGGCCAACGTTTTGTTGTGGCTGAGCACGAGGGCTGGTCGCTGCATCTGCGCAATGACATTCGCCATGGTATACGTCTTGCCCGAACCAGTCACACCCATCAAAACCTGATGTTGTTTGCCTGAATGCAATCCTTCAACCAGAGACTTGATCGCGTTGGGCTGATCCCCCGCTGGCGGAAATGGGCTGGCAAGTTGAAAATTAGCCGGTGCTAGCGATTTTGCGGACATGGCATTCCCTTGACGTTGGCGCAACCAAATCTTTCAATTCTGCATCATCGGATCGAATTTGCCCAGCGGGCACCTCCGCTATCTCAAAGGACATCGTGTCGATATGTACCGCTACTTGCTCCTGTGCGCGATCGCATTCCAAAACATCAGTCATGGCCAACAGAATCCGCCTTTGCGATTGGCGACCTTTTCAGCCGATATTACGATTCCCCTGGGGCATCGCTGCATGGGAATCCTGCCAACCAAGGCCTCACGCATTGAAGACCCTTTGGAAGCCAAGGGCGTTGTCTTTCTAAGCGATCAACAGCCGGTTGTTTTCGTCGCGCTGGATTGGTGCGAAGTCCGAAACGGGGCCTATGATCAATGGCGTGATCGAATCGCCGCCGCAGTCGGCTCGACACGTCAACGCATCGTGGTTTGCAGCTTGCATCAACACGATGCTCCCGTTACCGACAGCGGGGCGCAGCGTTTGCTCGATTCCGTGGGTCTGGAGAACGAGTTGTACGATACCGCCTTTCAGGACGAATGCATCGATCGCGTGGTCGACGCCATGAAGCAGGCATTATCCAATCCGCAAGTGGTGACCCATTATGCGGCGACGGAAGCGAAGGTTGATCGCATCGCATCGACCCGTCGTGTTCGTCTGCCGGACGGTCACATTACCTTCGATCGCGGAAGCAGCAGCGCTTCGCAGGCACGATTTGCCGACGCGGACGAAGGTGAGATCGATCCGTTTCTTAAGACGTTGCGATTTTTCAATGATCAATCGGAAATCGCATCCATCTCGTCATATGCGACACACCCAATGAGCTACTACGGTCGCGGTGGGGTGACCGCCGATTTCGTCGGACTGGCCCGCAGACGACGACAAATGGACACGCCGGGCACGATGCAAATTTACGCCAGCGGGTGCAGCGGCGATGTGACGGCGGGCAAGTACAACGACGGATCACCAGCGATGCGCGGAGTGTTGGCCGATCGCCTTTACGATGCCATGCACGCCGCGTCGCAATCGAACCAACGGACGCCGCTGGAATCGTTTGCGTTCCGATGCGAAGCATTTCAATTGCCGTTTCATGAAGGGGAAGAGTTTGAACGGAATGCAATGACGAAGGTGTTGTGGGACTCCGAAGCCGATGTCCGAGATCGCATTCTTGCCGCGATGGGGCTCAGTTCACTGGATCGAATCGAAAGCGGACAGGCGATCGACTTGCCTTGCCTCGATTTTGGCAAGGCACAGCTCGTTCTGCTGCCTGGCGAAGCATTTGTGGGTTATCAATTGATCGCTCAGTCATTGCGTCCCGACAGTTTCGTGATGGCAATTGGATACGGAGAATGTTGGCCGGGATACATTCCGACAAAGCAAGCGTTTGACGAGGGATTCAATCACGGCTGGCGATGGGTCGGTCGTGGAAGCGAAGGGATCATTCGTGACGCCTTGCAAAACGCATTGTCTCCAAAATAGAAGTCGCAGTTCACGCAGAGGCTTTCAGGTTGATGAAAGACGACCACTCATCGTCCGCGCTGGAGTCCGCCAATCATGAGACCGTGATTGAGCACAACCGACGCGCTTATGATCAGATGGCTTTGGCCAACGAACCCCTCTGTCGTCCGGCGACGGCGGAAGAATTGAAGGATCCGCTGGGAACCGTCGATCAGATCGGCTGGCTCGGAGGGTCAATCACGGGTTGGCGTGTGCTTTGTCTGGCGGCGGGGGGGGGACGTCAGAGCGCTTTATATGCGAAGGCCGGCGCGACGGTGACCGTGGTCGACATCAGCGGTCAGATGCTCGAACTCGATCGGCGGGCCGCTCATGAACATGGCCTGCCGATCCGCACGATTCAGGCCAACATGCAGCATCTTCCGATGCTGGACAGCGGCTCGTTCGATCTTGTTGTTCATCCGGTCAGTACGTGTTACGTCGCGGATATCGCCCCGGTCTTTGCTGAAGTTGCCCGGGTGCTGCGCAGTGGCGGGCTTTACATCAGCCAACACAAGCAACCGATCAATTTGCAGGCGTCCCTGACGCCTTCATCCGAGGGTCGCTATGTGATTGAACATTCTTATTATCGCGATGAGGCGATCCCGTCGTCGAGCGTTCAGACAGCGGCGGCCAAACGTCTGCGTGAATCGCGAGCGATCGAATACCTGCATCGCTGGGAAGAGATTGTCGGCGGAATCTGTCGCGCTGGGATGGTGATTGAAGATCTCGTCGAGCCACTGCACATCAAACGCAACGCGGACAGCGGCACGTTCGCTCACCGCGCCCGATACATCGCCCCCTACGTTCGCATCAAGGCGCGGCGTCTGCAAAGCGATACAAGTAAGAAGCTTTTAATTTTGCCGCCGGCCTCGCCTTAGACCGATGTCGGTTCACGGTTTTCGGAAAGGTTTATAAGCGATGCACAATACGCCACGCCGCCAGGAAGAACAAACAATATGAATACGCAAGGGAGTTATCGCGTCGAGGTCTGCAAGGAAGCATTCGTTTTCTCCGCAGCTCATTTCATCACCTTTGCCGGTGACATTTGCGAACGATTGCATGGCCACAATTATGGGGTCAAGGTTGCCGTCGAAGGCCCGCTGGATGTCAACCGCTATGTCGTCGACTTCATCGCCTTACGGGATGCGGTCCTGCATGAAACGCTTCAACTGGATCATCATGTCTTGCTTCCCGCGGATCACGCGGAGATCAAAGTCACCCACGAGGGAACGAAATTGTTGCTCGGTTTCGTGACCGGCGATGGGTCTTTCCCCAAGAGGACTGCGTTATTTTGCCGGTCATTAATACGACGGCCGAAGAGATTGCTCGCGTTCTGGCCCAGCGCGTCCGCGAGCAAACAAGGGCGAAATTTGGTGGGGCGATTACGACCATCGAAGTTGGCGTCGATGAAAATCATGGCCAGTGGGGAGTTTGCCGTCTGCCATGGTGATGCAACTCTTAGGCGATCGGTTCGATCTCGCTGCTAGGGTTGTCTTCGCTCCCTTTTTCCAGCGATTGCTCAATCTTGCCAAGTTCCTCCAGCCACAATCGGATGTCGTTGTCATACTCGGTCGACATATCGCTGAGAACCAATTGTCGGTGGAATGCGGCCGCCCCTTGCTCGACATGTTCGGCTGCTTCGGCGCTGGGAAGCGGCGATTGGCATCCGGGGCGATCAAACCCCGACAGAAATGCATCAGCAGTGGATTGCAAGTGACCTCTTCGGGCAGAACATCGTTAAGTCTTTGAGGCAATTCGCGTTTTGCATGCAATAAATCGCGGAGCGCGACATCGCCACGAAAAATCGGCCGTCCGCTAAGCATTTCAATCAAGACGTAACCGAGACTGGCCAGATCGCTCTTGGGCGTTGCCGTATCGTGTTCAAGGACCTCGGGCGCGGCATACACCGGCGTGCAAGATCGGTCGATCGGCGGAGCATGGTAATCAAAGGCGGAACCGATGTCGATTAACTTGCTGTGTCCCGATTTCTTCAGCATGATGTTTGACGGCTTGATGTCGCCATGCACAATCCCTTCGCGATGCAGCGACGCCAATGCTTCAAGGCATTCACGAAGGATCGCGACAGCCACGCCGGGCTTGAATCGATTCTGCACCGGCCCATCGGTGATGATCACTTCATTGATGTATTCCCACCGCAGCCTGGAAACGCCCGATTCCAGCATTTTCAACTTCACCGGCTGCATCAACTCCTGCAAATCGTAGCCGTCGACCCACTCCATCACCATGATCCGGATGCGATTTCGTTCGACAAAGTTCTGAATGTCGAGCACGTTATCGTTCTGGATCATGGCAACCCTCGCGGCAATTGCGGCAATACGGGACATCGCCGATTCATAATCGCGAACATCCTTGTAACGCTCAGGGGAGAAAACTTTCATCGCGACTGGAAGGGTGAAACCATCGGTTCCCCGTCGAGCGGACAAATAAACCTTCCCTTGGCCGCCTTGCCCCAACAATTTTCCCAACCGGTGATACGTCGTCCAGTTCAGTTTCTTCTTCGATATGACGTCCTCATATCGAGAAACCAGTTCTTGGTCGACCGTCCGAGAATTCTTTCCATGCAGGGTTAGCGTGACATTGGGGTCATGCCTGGTTGTCGTCAACATCGCCTCACTTCCAATAATGCTTCCTTGCGCATGCAGCTTGGTGGATTGGAAGGCGGAACAGACCGATCGGTTCGCAATTCAGCCAAGCATCATCGATGCGGTAGTGTAACAAACAGAAGGGCTGATCGGCGATAGGGCGACATGGTCAATGTCGCCCCAAATGAGATGCGAAGAAGCGAAAGAAATCGCTGGCCGTTTGCAAGAATCTTCGTTACACCGTGCGTGGTCTAGAATGATGCTTTTGCACTGAATAAAGCGAATAACCTCTCGGCCGCGCGACGCATATCAACACTACGAAGCGTTGGAGTTCGACACATTAAACCTGCGATACCAGCCCATCAACGCCATGTGAACGGCATAGCACATCAAGCCAAAACCGGTAATTCCAAGGAGAACCTTCCCGTACGACTGTGCCGCAATCATTGCGAGGGCATCCCCAATGCCGGCGATTTCTCCGTCATTGGTTCCTCGAATCGCCGACATCAAAATGAAGCCGCCAATGATAGCGAAAGCCACGCCTCGGGTTGTCAGCCCGATGCGTCCGGCGTTCAGGGCAAGTTTTCTTGCCGACTCACTCATCGAGAACAAATCATACTTCGTCATGAATTTGGCTCGATAGGCTTTGTAGACGAAGTAAACAGCGACGCCCAACGTCACCGCACCCGCGATCCCAAGCACAACCTGCCCCCACGTCGATTCCAGCAGGCTGCCGGGAATCGAATTACCACCTCCATCGCCACCGCTACCGCTACCGCTCGTCAAGCCAAGCGCTAACGAACCGGCAAAGCAACCGAGCGCCAAGTAGGCGAAGCCGCTGACTGTGTAGCCGATTCGTTTCACAATGCCTTTCGCGTCGCTTCCCGCACCGTCGGTGTCCTTGGCCGCCTGAACCCATCGCCATGCCGTATACCCAAGCAGTCCAAACGCTGTCAGCCCCAACAGCACCCTTCCGTATGATTGTTCGCCAATTTCACGGATTGCGTCGCGGGAACCCGAAATTTCGCCCCCCGCGCCAATCGCCAATTTAAATGCCAGGAAACCGATAATGAAGTAGACGACGCCTTTAGCGAAGTGCCCGGCGCGTCCGAAGGTTTCGATCCACGATGGAACCTCGGGCATCTCGCGAGCCTTAAAGCCGTGCCAAGATCGTTCGGTGCTGTTTGAATGGATGGAAGTGTGCGTCGTCGACATGAATAGGACTCCAATTAGGGATGCGTATCGTTGGCGATTTCGCCCCGTGGGCGTTTTTGAATTGGTGTCTGATGCGAATACGCAAACCACGTGCCGCTTGGCATTTGGCGTTTAGAGAGGGTGCGTGACAATGGTTTGCGCTGGTGAGAATCGCGATCGGGTTTATCGCTTATTCGACATGGTTTTTCAGAAGGACCTGCCGCAGAGCGGCGATCGCAATCAGCCTGGACGCGAGCCCCAGGATCCATCGTGTCGGATTTCGAAGCTGCGGCTCTTTCCTGGATTTTCGGAGAGGTCCGAAGCACTCCCGCTTCATCGTTCTTGGCGTCGCCAGCTTTAGCACCTCAACTCGATAGCGGTTGCTCCATGTCGCCCTTACAATGAAGTCAACAACTTAGAACCTTTCTTTAACGGCGTTTGATCGTGAGCAAACCGGACCGCGACTCGAAAGACGACACAAGGAGTCCCGAATCGCAGAAGGGAACTGTTGTCGATATCGATGCTTTACTGCGAAGGTTCGAGGCGGAATGGAACCAGGCCGATCACCCCAGGTTTGAACCTTTTCTACTCGGCGTCGACGGAACCGTTCGAGTCGCTTTACTCAGTCAATTGTTGGCGCTCGATTTCCACAATCGAGCGAAAGCGGGGGAAATGCTCGATTGGCCAACCTACTTGCAAAGTGTTCCCGAGGCTCACGGAATGCTCGATTATTTGTTTGCCACCTGTGCGTCGCAGGTTCAATCCGATGCTTCCACTTCGTCGGACTTCACACCTCATAAACTTGGCGATTACGAAATCCTAGACCTCATCGGTCGTGGTGCCATGGGGGAGGTTTACCGGGCGTGTCAAGGAAGCGCCGACCGCATTGTCGCGGTCAAGGTAATTCGATCCGATCGGCTCGCGTCTCTGCCCCCGCTGGATCGCGAGCAGTATGTGAGTCGTTTTAAAACCGAAGCACGCGCCGCGGCAAAGCTCGATCATCCCCACATTGTGACGGTTTACGACGTAGGTAACGAAGGCGACCAACATTTCTATTCCATGCAATTGGTTGATGGCAACGACTTGTCAGAATGGATTGCCTCGGGACCGATGGACCAAATGGACGCCGCCCAGTTCATGCATCAAGTCGCAAACGCTTTGATCGCGATTCACAGTGCGGGAATGCTGCATCGAGACCTGAAGCCTGGCAACATCTTGGTCAACCAACACACGCGACAGGCGTCGTCACCGACTTTGGTTTGGCAAGGATTCAGCATACCGACAGCCAATTAACGCAGATGGGAGACTTCCTGGGTTCACCCGCCTACATGTCGCCAGAGCAGGTCAAAGACCCGCGAAAAATTGATGGGCGTGCGGATATCTACAGTCTGGGCGCGACGCTCTACCATTTGCTCACCGGACGTCCACCATTCCAAGCGGCTTCGCTATCGCAAACGCTGGAGCATGTCAAACATCTAACTCCCGTCGCGCCCCGTGAACTCAACCCCGAGATCGAAGTTGATCTGGAAACGATCTGCATGAAGTGCTTGGAAAAAGATCCAAATCGCCGATATCCTAATGCAGAACGGTTGGCCGACGACCTGCAGCGATTTCTAAACGAAGAACCGATTCACGCGCGACCACCGACACCGATCGATCGGTTCATGCGGTGGTATCCTAAGCATGCATCGACCATGCTCGGGGCGTATTTCATCGTTACGCCATTTACATGGTTGCTATACATTTTCGGCAGTCGCTTCGTGGATTACGGAACGGGACTGCACATGAGTTCCGTCGCGTTATTGCCTTGGCCAATCGCGTGGATATTCGTTGGCTACCACCTGATCAAGCAAGGTGGCGTCTTTGAAGTCATCAACACAGTCTTTATGTTGGCCTTCGCCATCCTACCCGTCTTCTTGAATCGGGACCCGCAGCAATTGGTGCTGATCGTTGGCATTATTTCGCTTGGGGTCGTCCTTCAACTTGGGGCGTTTTGGACGCGGTTACGGACCCGCCGATCGCGTCAGGCCTCGAACGAAATCGAGCCGCTACTTTCGTCGTATCCAGATGCCTGATGGACCGGCTGGGCTGATGTTAATCGAACGACTTGATCCCAGGTTTCAAATTCAATTTCCAAGACGCTCCGCAGATCGATCAGATCTTGAACGTTCCCGCTGATCTCCGCCGCCGTCAAACACTTCAAGAGAAAGACATAGAGGTCCGCGACTTGATGCGATAGTTTCTCTTGTGATGGCCGAATGCCGGAGAGCAATTCATCCAGCGATTCGCGCACATTCAGCGTCGCTTCACATTTGACCACGCGACCTTCCTTTTGTGCCCTCTCGATCGCGCGATTGAGATGGGTTAACGCAAACGATAAAGTCATTCGGCGAAGTTTGGCGGGGGACGCGGTCAACACTTCGGTCTCGAAGATTTGATTGCTTGCGGGTCGGTAGTCCATCGTTGCTCCACTGGTCGTTCGATTGCTCGACAATCCGTTGCCGTACTTTTCCAAAAGTCGGCATTGCAAGTTGCGGAAACGCGTTTTGCGGTACTGGTCCGAACGAACGCTATAACCGGAAGGGTCCGGCGAACCCACGACGGCGTAGATGAACTTTGCATGGCGATGCATTGACCATTGCCTTCCGATCCGAAGCGACCGGAATTTTACTGATTTTCCCGAGGCTCATGCCCAAATCTGGTTGCGGTTTGGTAAGATGAATCCAATCGCTTATCAACCCATCTTGCTGCGGAAAGGCTTCTCTTGTGACTCAGCGCGGATCGTCTCTTCCTGAAGTCGATACTTCGGTACAACGTCGGCAACAGCTCGAACATTGCATTCGCGACGCTCCCGCCGACGTCCAACCCTACCTGGAGCTGGCAAGTATCCATCGCGCATTGGACAATCCGTTTGAAGCGCAGAAGGTGCTGGAAAAGGCCACTCGGATCGCCAGCGACAATTTAGATGTCTTGTGGAATTGGAAGAAGCGATCCTGGCTCGCAGTTTGCAGCGATTACAGCACGCGAAGCAATTGCACGACAGGCACCCACTCCCGAGGCAACCGGCGACTTGGAACGCGTACAGAACGACTGGGCGATGCGCCGCGCGGACGTTTGTCGCAACCGCCTGCAACGCGATCCGAATCAACAAAATTTGCGTGTTGTCTGGGCCGAGGCACTTTACGAATTGGAAATTTCGACGAAGCAGCGTCGATATTGCAACCGCGCCGACGACCCGCAAACCGGTTGCAAGGCCAATTTGGTGCGGCATGTGTTTGCAGGCAACCGGACATCCCCGAGGCGTTGGCTGCTTTTCGAGCGGCCTCGTTGCGGCGTGCTTTCACCGCCCCCGCCGAGATTCGCTTGACAGCCCTGCGTCACGCGGCCGACCTGTCGTTGCGATTTGGACTGACCGCAACCTGTCGGCGTTATCTTCGCGGTATCATCTCACTGAATCCCACGGATGAAATCGTAAGCAAACGTTAGTTCGCTTGGATGCGAAGGATTCATCCGATTTCATCGATTTGGAGCATTCCACTCATGTCGCAAGCCATCGTTAACCCCGATCATCTTCGTCAATTCGCCGTCAACCTGAAGGCGTTCACTGACGAACTCGAACAACGTGCTGGAGCATTGTCGTCGCAAATGAGTCAGCTTGGTGAAACCTGGCGCGATCAACAACATCGTCGATTCGCGGCCGGATTTGAAGACGAACTGAAGCAAATGTCTCGTTTGGTCCGTTCGGCTCAGCAGCATATACTATCTGCTGCGAAAAACCGATCAAATCGACGCATATCTGAAAGGTTAGCCGCATTCATGTCCAGCGATGTTCGAGACGTCGACGCACTGCGGGAATTGCATGCCGCGTTGGTTCAACTGACGCAAAGCTGCGATGACTATTCCATTCAATTGCGTCAGCCTTATCGCTTTCAGGAACAGGTCCAGACCAATCGTCGGCAATACTGGCAGCAGCAATTGCAATTGGCCGAGCGGAAATTGCAAGCTGCTCACGAAGCGTTGGCTCGCGCCCGAATATCGAACAATGCAGCCGACGGTACCCGCAACACGGAAGCTGAAATCTTGGTCGCCAAATCAAAGCGACGTGTTGCGTACTGCCTCGACAAGCTGCGATTGTGCAAATTCTGGGCGGCTGAGACCGATCGCGCCGTCGATCGTTTCATCGGACAACTCGGCGCGATCTCAGAGCTTGCACAAAGTGGCCTACCGAAAGCTTCGGATCGATTGGCAAAATGGATCGACGCGTTAGACGTCTATACCGATTCGGCGGAGTGATTCGCTTCATTAAATGCAAGAGTATCATGTCGGACCACGCACGATATAACATCAAACGTGTTCATCATTGGCATGGACTAGGTTCGGGTTATGGCAACGCTGCAGTGAGCGTATCGCGTCAGGTAGCGGGAAACGCTGCCAAGCAGCAGCCGATTGAAAAAACCTCGCTTGTGGTCCCCCATAACCACCAGATCGCAATGATGGCGATCGGCGTAGCGAACCAACGCTTCCCCAATGTGCGAATCAATGACAACCGTATGATGCGCGTTGGGGACGACATCGTGGATTTGGTCGGTCAATTTCTTGAGGTGATCATGCGACGCCTTGCGTTCGGCTTGCCAGTGTTCGTCCATGTGTTCGATCAGGTCCTGACGGTAGAGCGTGAAGTCCTCCATCACATGAACCAGATGCAATTCGGCTTCCTCGGACCATTGAAAATTGCGAAGGAACGCCAATAACTTTTGGTCATCCTCGGATCCGTCCAGCGCTACCATGATCCTGGGCGGCGACATGGCGGGAATATCGGGCTTGGGAGGGCGGACGATCAACACACTGCAAGGTGCATGTGTGGCCACAAAATCGGAAACGCTTCCCAGCACAACCCGCTCCATCATCGACTTGCCCACCGCTCCCAAGACAACCAGATCGGCCTTCTCCTTCTCGGCTTCCTGAGTAATTTCATAGGCGGGCGGACCGATAACCAAACGGCTCGTCACCGAAGCCGCCCGCTCGCCGAAACGCTTGCAGATCGCATCGAGATGTTCTTGAAAAGCTTGCTCCTCTTCGTGCATCACCGATTGCACGACCGGTGGCAGTCCGGAAAAGCCGACCGAAGCGGCCACGGGAACACAACTCATTGCTTCAAAATCGATCGGATCGGTGAAGTTTAGATGCTCCAAAAAATCGATCGCCGCTTCGGAAGAGGTCGAGCGGTCGGTTGCCAGTAAAATTCGCATGACAGTTGTCTCGCCTGAAGAAATGGTCCTCGGAATCCCTCGGCACCAGCATCTTTTTTAATGCTTTTGGCAACACTTTGCCAGGGAATGCTGCTACATTAAGAGCTACAGCAACGGAAATCATTCCTTGATACGCGAGTCTTCGTGATGGCAGAGAACGATCCCTTAAATCAACCTGTTCCACAATCCGCGGCGTCAACCGCCCCGCAGTCAACAGCCGACGTCGAGTTCGAGCCACCCGCCAGCGGCTGGCGAGGCATGATGCGCGGCTTTGGCGCGACCGGGATTTCGATGTTGGTCCACATGGTCATCTTGCTGGCGTTGGCGTTGGTCACCTTTGAAGAGCAGGTGCAGCAAATTTCGCAAATCCTCGTCGTTCCCAAACCGGAAGTCGAAGATCCACCGGTCGAAGTGGAATTGGAACCGGAGGTCGAGATCGTTCAACCCGAGAACGTCGCTTTGTTCACCGCCGCCCCCGCGATGGGATTGACCAGCAACACCCCCGCGGCGGTCAGCAAGCCGGCGTTGGATCAAACGTTGGTCGCCAAAGCGAATACCTCCAAGATTTCGATCGATGCCCCGACCGTGTCGATGCCAAACAGCATGTCGTTGATCGCCGCTGTTCCCGATGGTGATGTGAAAGGCGAAGCGCGAGACATCGTCGACACCTATCAACAAGCCATTGATCGAATTTCGCAAGAATTGATTTGGATGCTCGATAAAGGCCCGGTCTTGGCGGTTTGGTGCTTCGATCAATCTGAAAGTATGAAGGACGATCAAAAAGAAATCCGGGAACGGGTTGAAGGGGTCTACCAACAGTTGGGACTTGATGACCGTGTCAGCGGGAACAGCCAAGCGTTGTTGACGGCTGTAACCAGCTACGGCGAGCAGTTTATTGACCACATGGGGCGAAAGCCGACAAACGATCCGAATCTGATTCGCAAAGCGATTGATGAAGTCCCCATTGATACCACCGGCAAGGAAATGATGTGCGGAGCTGTCGGTACGGCGATCACAACCTATCGAAGCCTGCTGCGCGGTGGTCGTCAAATGGCGTTGATCCTGGTGACGGACGAGAGTGGCGAATCGGGAAACAACGATGCGTTTCTCGAGAAAGCAATCGATGTCGCCAAGGCGGCTCGCTGTCGCGTTTTCGTCCTCGGTCGCGAAGCGGTCTTCGGTTACCCGTATGCATACATTAGCTGGAAGCATCCGCAAACCAAACGCGTTCACTGGCTGCAAGTTGACCGCGGGCCCGAAACAGCATTTCCCGAGCAGTTGCAAACCGACGGTTTTCGTCGTCGCCACGACGCCTTTAGCAGCGGCTTTGGTCCGTTTGAACAATCGCGTCTGGCGAGAGAAACCAACGGTGTCTTCTTTATGCTGCCGAGCGTCGAAACGAATCTCGTCGGAGCGCAAAAGGAACGCTACGAGTTGGACGCACTGCGGCCGTATCGCCCCGACCTGCGAGCGCGGATTGAAGCCTTTGCCGATCGAAAAGCATTCCCGCTGCGAACCTTGATCTGGTCGGTCATCCAAGACTTGAATCCTCATGCGCCGGGCAATGACAAAGCGGTCGAATTGCGCGTCGAATTTTCGATCAATCCGCCCGAGTTCATTCAACAAGTCCGGCAGAATCAGGTCAAAGCGAAGATGCATTTGCAGTACATGGCTGCTGCCGAAAAGGCGTTGCTCGATGGCAAGAAGCTACGCGAACAGGAGGCCGATCCACGTTGGCAAGCGAACTATGACATCATCCTTGCGCAGTTGATCGCTTATCAAGCTCGCGTTTATGAATATGGCGTTGCTTTGGAAGAGTTCATCAAACAACCCAAGACGGCGGAAAAGATGAAGGGGGGGAAGGTTTTCGTCCATTGGGATATCCGAACCGTCGCGAAGACGAGAACCGAAGAGGCCAAGCCCTACATCGAACGAGCGCGTCGGCTGTTTGAAGAGATTGCGGTCGTGCATCCTGGTTCGCCTTGGTCCGCACGCGCTCAGTGGGAACTGCGTCGCGGCTTCGGCGTCGACGTGGTCGCCGATTATCACGATCCGGTTGTGGAAGTGAAGAACCCGAGCCCAATTCCGAAGCTGTAGCGAATCGACCGGTTCACGAACGTCCCAAGCGGTGGCGAAGCAGCAGCTTGACGGTCAACATGGCCGTTCGCAGCACCTTCATCTTGCTGACGCCACCTTTTTGATCGTATCGCAGAATCAGTGGAACTTCGCTGAAGACGCGATTAATCGAACGCAGCTTCAGCAGGATATCGGCCATGCAGGAGAATCCCGTTTCGCTGACGAAGTCGTTGCCGTATTTCGCGAAGCCGGACTGTATCGCTTCGGCTCGATAAGCCCGAAAGCCGGACGTAAAGTCGCGAACGCCTTTCGTTGGAAACATGACCGTGAACAACGTTCGCGCTCCCATACTCAGAAAGTGGCGATTCCACGGCACGCCGACAACCTGCGCGCCGTCGCGGAAGCGGGAGGCAATCACAACATCGCTTCCTTCCTTAATTCGACGAACCATCGAATCGATGAGGCCCGCCGGATGGGTGTTGTCAGCATCCATCGTCAAAATCACATCGCGAGCGGTCGCTAGTTCCGATGCTTCTCGCAATCCATCACGCAATGTCGGCCCCAATCCTTGATTCCGCTCATGCCGCAGGATTTGAATGGGCATCTGAAATCGATGCTGTAAAGCCAGTTCAGCCGTCGCGTCGTCGCTTCCATCGTCAACGATGATCACTTCGTAAGGCCAACCGCTGTCGGCAAAGGCTTCTCCCAACCCATCCAGCAAGGCGGGCAATGCTTCTTCTTCGTTGAATGCCGGTAAGACAACGAAGACCTTCGATTTGGGATAGCTCGGATCGGCCAACGCTTCACGCTGCTGCGGTTGATCAGAGATCGAAGCGTGTTGCGTTTCGGAATTCATTGGCTCACGTGTCTTATCGACGAATGGAAAATGCGAGTGGCAAGTCGTTTGATAACTAGGTCTGAAAGCAATCGATCCGTCGCCGAAATCGACGCGAAATGGATTTCGTCGGCACCTAATCGATGCACTGATTGTAATCACAATGTGTCGAAGGTCACTAAGCGGATGCCGTTATTTGCTTTTTGATATGCCCCACGTATGCCGGATTGGCGGAAAATAGACGTTGCGTGGTCCGGTGGCGGCGGCGACGGCGAAGGCTATACTGCAACCTATATCAATAATGAACGCGTTTGATGTTATCTTGCGCCAATACCTCTCAGTTGATCTAGCGACGTGGTCGCTCTATGGAAGTCATCACTTTGCAATCTGGAAGCAGCGGCAACTGTATTTACGTCGAATCCGACGGGATTCGGCTTCTTTTCGATGCCGGAATCAGCGGTCGACAAGCCGAGATGCGTTTGCGGCAATACGGCAAAGAGATTCGCGATGTCGATGCGTTGATCATCTCTCACGATCACAGCGACCATACGCAATGCATGGGGCCAATCCACCGCAAATTCGGAATCCCAATTTATTGCACGCAATCGACATTCCATTCGGTTGACCGGCGGAACAAACTGGGACGCGTCAACGATGTCCGATTCTTCGATGTTGCCGACGACATCCGCATCGAACATTTGACGATCGCAACCATCGAAACGCCCCACGATTCGCATGATAGCGTCATTTTCATCGTCGATAATACGCGACGACGACTCGGAATCATGACCGATCTGGGGCATGTCTTTGACGGACTCGCTTCGGCTATTCAAACCCTTGACGCCGTCATCTTGGAAAGCAATTACGACGTTGAGATGCTGAAGTTCGGTCCCTATCCCCCGCATTTGAAAAAGCGAATCGCCGGACCCGGCGGTCACATCAGTAACGCCGAATCCGCACAACTGTTGCGAAACGCCGACCCAGCCAGACTGCAGTGGGCCTGCCTGGCGCATTTGTCCGAAGAGAACAACGATCCGGATGTCGCTTTGCAAACACATCGCGAACTGTTGGGAGACCGATTCGAGCTGTCATGTGCCGATCGACGGATGGCCTCTCCCGTGATGCGGATCGACGACCCTTGCGAACCGCTGGTTGAAAACGTCAGGCAATCGTCAAATGCATTATTTTGATCGCCCGCTTCGCTTCAATCGATGATGCTTTTCGTCGCGTGTCAGAAAGCCCCACTGCAAGGCTTCGTCCTGTTCATAGCGTTTGCCAAGCGTTATCGCCGTCAACGCCTTCGCCATCTCAAAGCCCAAATAAAAGGCGTGGGAGGGATCGACGTTGCCGCTTTGAGGTTGGGTCATCAGAACTTCGAAGATTTCAAACGGATCAGTCCCCTGTAGATGCAATCCGGATGACACCAATTCGATCCGCTCGTCGGACGCGAGTATCCGATAGTTATTGTCTTTTATCCGCGAAGCCAGTTGTTCGCCGTGATCCTCCGGAAATGAAGGCAATCGCGAATCGCGGAGCATCACCAACGCATCGCTCATGTTTTTTGGAGGTGTTTGCTCCCGGCAAGCTGCGAACACCATGCGGCGTGCATGATCGCATTCGGCGATGCTGGTGCGTGCCCAATTGATGACCTGAGTCGTCAAGACGCTAAGGATTTTCAACTCCTGACAGATCCCAAGCAGCATGAAATTGACGCCGGCTGAGTCGACATCGGTCAATTCGGTCAAATTACCGATACCCATCATCATCGCTGCCTCAGGATAGCGGTGGCGTGTCTGAATATAGCGATGCAAGCTGGCGGCGAATCCTAGTCCAATCGGTTCCAGAATGGGATCGACACGAAACGAAACATCATGCATTGAAAGAAAATCGATCGTCTGTTCCATGCTGCTCAGATCATCCGGCGTATCGGGAATCACGACCACTTCGGTTCCCCAATCGACCGCCGCCGCTCGATTGCTGCTGTTGACCGATAGCACCAATTCCGCACCGGCGCGGCATGCCATTTCGGCCTCCCACGCATCGAGCGTGTCGATGCTGACACGCAAACCAGCATCTCGCAAGCATTTGACGGCATCCTCCACGCCGGACCACTGCGCTTCGGGATTGCATCCCAAGTCGATCACATCCGCACCGCATGATGCATACCCGACCGCGAGCGCTCGCAACTCGTCGACACTCCGCTTGGGAGCATGATTGATTTCGGCGATGACTTCAATTTCGAAGGCGTCGAGAGCCCTTTTTTTTCCACAAACGGAAAAAAAATTTGGCAGGTCTCGAAGGTCTTTCGGACCGCATCGAACCGGCACTTTCAGCATCGCGGCAATCTCGTCGAGCCCGCGCTCGCAGTAGCCCGGAAGGATCACTTCATCCGCTTCATCGGGGACCTGAAGATGTCGCTTGAGCCACTTGGGAACGATCAGCGCCGCGACGGTGATCGGCATCACGCCAATCGAATATTCAAAGCCCGCCTGTCTGCTAACAACATCAACAACCTGTCTTAGCGAGGGCTCCGCCAAGCGTCCGGTGATGAAGTGCAGGTGCCTGCGTAAACCTTCGTTTTTACTTGCTTTTTCCATGCATCTGTTGTACTCCGGCGTCTATCACAAGCACAAGCGGGACGCGTGGCGAGCGAGCATCATCGCCAACGTCAACGATTGCGATCCGCGACCCACTGGGTCACGTAAAACAAGACGTTAATGAAGACGGGGAGGCCAAGCGAGCAAGGCACCTTGCTACCCGCGACGAACGCCGGGAGACCGCCAGCAGCGCATCGAGCGTGCCGTGACGAGTAATTTGTTCCAAGAACGTCGTTGTCGCGAGGCGCTTGGCCGTTCATCCGAGCGCCACCGTCGACCGTCGCCGTCGTCAATAAACGCATTTTTTTTGAGGATGACTCTTGACCAAATTCAGAACGAGAATAAAAGACGTCCAGGAGAGACTCAATAATGAATCCAGCGGCGATGGCGGCTGCATTCATTTGTGGCCGGGGTCTCTCTTTTTATGCAGCTCGATGACGTGCAGACGGCTTCGATCATCTGAAACGCCGAAGGATCGGGGGGACGCCAAGCGAGCAGGACACCGCCGGAGTTATAACATCGTTCGCTGCGTTTGGTGCAGCGAACGATTTGAATGCGCCCAAAACGTGGGCAAGATGATCCGTACGGTTTCTTCCGGTAAAAATTGCCGTGACGCGACGAATCCGACGCCCGACTTCGAGAAATCTTTCGTGTAAATGGGCACTGGGTCCGTCGATCGCGGAAACGCCGGAAGCGTCTCTTCGTAATACAGGACACCGTTGGCGCGCGTTTCATGCGCGGCCCGTCGCCCCAGCAGTTCGTTCGACGCGACCGGACCTTTTTCAGCGAAGAACGCCTGACGCCCCTCCACCAATTCGATGTTCCAATCGAGCGACGCGATCAGTTCTTCCAGCAGTTGAGCGTAACTTTTTTCCAACATTCCAAGAATTCCCGTTCAAATCCGTCCGCATCGCGTTCCAGCAATTCGATCGCTTTCGCCTTTGGCATGGGCGTTCGATAAGGACGATTACTCGTGACCGCTTCAAAGACGTCGACAACCGCACACAAACGCGCTCCACGGATGAATCCTCTCCCGCGATTCCCACCGGGTAGCCCCGCCGGACATCCGTTCGTGATGCTGATAGACCATCATCAACTGTCCTTCCGTCAAATCGGTGCGATGTGCAAGCTGACGAAATCCGGTCGTGGGATGTTTTGTATCTCCCGGAACTCCAGTTCGTCCAAACGTCCCGGTTTGTTCAAGATGCGGTCGTCGATTTCCAGTTTTCCCAAATCGTGAAGCAACCCGCCCGAAACGATTAAGGAAATGTCAGGTTTGTTGAATCCCAGTTCGGCCGCCAACATGCCGCAGTAAAACGCGACATTCGTGCTGTGCGTGAACGTCGCGTAATCGTGATGCAGCACGCGGAACAAGTCCGTTCCTGTAAACTCATCGTTGCAGATGATGTCCGCGGTTTGGTCGCCCAGATAGGCAGCCGTCATCACGCTCGCATCGGCATCACCCGTTTGGAACGCCGATCCCAGAAGATCGCGAACCACATCGTTCAAGGCTCCCGTCCGAGCGGCGATGGGAGCGTCGGCTTGCGGATTATCAATCATTTCCCGCAGGTAACGTTGATAGGATCCCTGGTCGAGCTTGCGAATGAACAGTTTCTTGATTCCCCGGCTGCGCAAGCGTTGCAGATCGCCATCTTGAAGCGGGTAGTCGCCACCACGGTACAATGCGTAGCTGTCTGATTGCGGATCTTGCTGAAACAATTCAATCCCGACCATCGTCGACGGCACCAACGTCGAGACGCTTATCGGAATATAGTCAGCACTGACACTCGAAATCGACATGACCCATTGCCCCCGCCACACAAGGTAACGGATATCTCGCTACCTGCTGAACCGTAGCACGCAATGGAGGCTTGTCAAAATGAACGAAGGGCATAAGCGACATTTTGCCCTACATCGAAGTCAATCGACCGGTCGTCGCTCCTCGTCCGCGCCGCCCCAAGTTTCCGTAACGATGGTAGGTGTTGCTGAGACTCTGTTCGCGAACGTAGTGGATCAATTCGAATCGACCATCGCTAACGACCGGTTTTGCGCAAAGGTGGACATTTGCTGAATTTGCCGCCTGTTGCAGTTCGCTTTCGATGTGTTCGCAAGGCATCATACGAATGCGTTCAATTTCGCCAGCCTCGATCGCCTGAATCAATGTTTCATCATCGGTCTCCAAGAACTCGATGCCGGCGGCCCAATCATGCGTCAGATATTCAAGCCATTGAATCAAAGCGACCGCTTCATCTTTTCGGTGGCTGACCGTTACGCGGCATCCGGCGGCGTGCGCCGCGGCGATGGCGCGCCCGACATCAAGCGGTGCGTCATTCTCGCGGACGACAACGCGCAGCAGGCCGATCGGGCGATAGCGACGGATGTTGTCTTGTCCGACGATCTTGACGGAGTCGTGTTCGTTTCGAAACTCGGTGACTCCCCAATGATCATAGCTGGCCAAAGCAACGCGAATACGATCGATGATCTCTTCCGTGTCGTTTGAATCTTGGCACGCCCTCTGCAAAGCAAGTCCTTCAGGAGAACTGAGTCGACACCACAACGTTTTTAATCCAGGAAGCGTCCACGAATGGGAATCGAACAACTGCAGATGCTGCTCTGGATCAACAATCTTCATGAACGATGAAACATAGTGGGGACCGCCCGCCTTGATTCCAGGGCCAAAAGCGCTTTTACCGAGCCCGCCGAAAGGCTGACGCAAGACGATCGCGCCGGTCGTCGAACGGTTGATGTACAGATTGCCGGCACGCAAATGCTGAGACCAGACCGTTTGCTCGCGATCATCCAGGCTCTCCAAGCCACTTGTCAAACCGAAACCGGTGGCGTTGACAATGGCAATTGCCTGTTCGAGCTTGCGAAACGACATCACTCCCAGAACAGGTCCAAACAGTTCGGTCATGTGCGTGAAGCTTCCCGGCTGCACATTCCATTTGATTCCCGGTCGATACAGATTGGGATTGTTCTCAAACGGTTCGGGCATGACCAGCCAAGATTCCCCCGGCTCCAGTTCCTTCAGACCGCGAGCCAGATCCCCACGCGGAGGTCGGATCAACGGACCGACCAGCGTCTGCAATTCCCAGGCTGAGCCAACCGTCATGCTACGGCATGCATCGGCCAACGTCTGACGGAACGCCGCGTCCTCGAAGACTTCCTCTTCCAGCAGCAACAGCGACGTTGCACTACATTTCTGACCACTGTGTCCAAACGCCGATTGCAGGACATGCTTGATCGCCAAATCACGATCCGACAGCCCTGTCACAATCGTCGCGTTCTTCCCTCCCGTTTCGGCGGACAGTGCAAGACCTGGACGCATCCGCAACATTGCCTGAGCCGTTTCGGTGCCACCCGTCAAAATGACGGAATCGACATCGGGATGCTCCACCAAACGACGACCCGCGTCACTTCCTCGGCATGGCACAAGCTGCAACGCCGATCGTGGGACACCCGCGTCCCAGAAAGCTTTGCACAGGTGGTAAGCCGGCAATACGGTATCCGATGCCGGTTTCAACAAGACCGTATTCCCAGCGGCCAGCGCCGCGGCAACCCCACCGCACGGGATCGCAATCGGAAAGTTCCAAGGGCTGATCACCGCAACGACTCCCAAACCCGACACATCGACATGGGGCGATTGATAGGCCTCTTCCGCGCACAACGCATAAAACTCGATGAAGTCGATCGCTTCGCTGACCTCTGGATCACTCTCAGGCAACGTCTTGCCGCCATCGATCATCGCCGCCATCAGCAGGTCGCCACGCCGCTCCCGCAGCAATTACGCCGCATCGCGAAGGATTTGTCGACGCACGTCGGACGACATGGTTCGCCAACGCCCGACATCTTCCTTCGCGGCCGCGACGGCGGAATCAATGTCATCGCGATCGGCCAGCATGTAACGGCACGAAACGACCCCGGGACGCGATGGATCAAAACTTTCGACATACCGGCTTTCATCGAGCGTTTCTGGCGTGGTCGCGACCGCTGACGACAACGGGATCCTCGTCGCTTGACTGTCGCATCGATTACGCCACTGTTCCAGCAACGCTTCAGCCCACTGAGTGTTCCGCGGCAAGGACCAGTCTGTATTCGGTTCGTTGACAAACTCAGGCCAAGAATCACCGACATCCGGCTTCTCGGGGCTCTTCCGCCGATCTTGTCGTCGGCGCGGCTGTACCGATATCGAATCGATGGCGACCAAAGATGCGCGAAAACCGTCGGCTAGGATACGCCAATCATCGCTGTCCGCCTCCAGACAGAAGGAATGTCTCAAGAAATTCTCCTCCCCCGTGTTCTCATCCAAACGTCGGATCAGATAGCCGATCGCATTGATGAAGTCCTTCTGCTCGCACGCGGGGGCGTACAACAACATATTTCCGGTCAAATCGAAGAGCGCTCGACGCTGATGGTTCGCCATCCCTTCGAGCATTTCAAATTGCACACGTTCGAGCGCACCGGCATCGATCGCCCATATCGCTGCCAAGGCGATATCGAACAAGTTGTGCGAAGCGACTCCCAATCGGAGCGCCTGAGCATTCTCCTTCGCCAGAATCAGCCGGACCATCCGTTTGTAATTCGCGTCGGTTTCATGTTTCGTCTTGAATGGAGCTTGCGGCCAACCGGCAATGGATGCCTCAACCCGCTCCATCTCCATATTGGCCCCCTTCACAACCCGAACCGTCAGCGGAGCGCCTCCGTTGGCGGTTCGATGTCGCGACCAATCAGCAAGTTCTTCAAGCACTCCAAACGAATCGGGAATGTACGCTTGCAACGCGATGCCGGCTCGCACTTGATCGAGTTCCGGACGCTCCAAAGTTTTTTTCAAGACGTCGACCGTGATCCGCAGATCACGATACTCTTCCATATCCATATAAACGAACTTGCTGGTCCGCGAGCCGTCGGCATGTTCGAACCGCTCGCGCATCGCCGCTCGGTACAGCAGTTCCATGCGATCACACAAGACGTTGACCGAATGTTTCCAAGCCAACGCGGAAATCTGCGAAAAGATCGTCGATACTTTGACGGAGATACACTCGATTTCAGGCATCTGTAAGGCGGCGAGATATTTCTTCAGTCGCCGCCTCGCTTCCTCTTCGCCCAGCAGGGCTTCGCCCAAGAAATTGACATTCATCCGCACTCCCTCCAGCCGCCGCTGCTGAAGGTGCTGAGGCAACACGGAAGGTTCGGCGGGCAAAATCACGTTCGCCGTTTCCTGTCGCATTTTGTCCTTGACCATCGGCACGGCGACGCCCGGCAGGTAACCGCCAAATGTTTGAAAGCCTTTCAACAGCGTCCGGTCCAGTGGACTGAAAAATCTTGGAATTCCCTGCACATCGAGAATGTGTGTCAACTGATCCGCAACCCGTTCGGGAGTCTACGTGCGAAATGCTTGATCGGTCATTTCAACCAGCGTCGCTTTGTCGGCATGGTGTCCGATCATGCGACTCAGTTCGGCCTGCTGACGTCGCTCTTCCGATGTCAACAACTCGTGCGATCGATCAAGCAATCGACGCGCCAGCGCGATCGCCCGCGCGGCGTCCCGTTGCCAGCCAGCCGACTCCGACTGAGGCACTTCCAGCGATTGCACCGCTTCAATCAGTTTCTTGTTGAAAAAGCTTGTGTGGTCGAGATTCAAGTTTGAGGATGACACCGTCGTACAACTCCGATTATGATTCCTAAATGCAACAACCACCGAAAATGCTGTCGAGACTTCCCGTTTCGGCGAACTCGCGAACCCTCCGAAGCACCGACCTTCCGATGCTAGCGTCCTTGCCACGCAAGGCCTACCGCCGCGCTGCGGTCGGATTGGCCTACGGTCGACACGCGGGTCCCGCCGCCAGCGACGCGCGTCGCGCCGCCGTACTTATTATGTTGACATGGGACGGGAGCCAATGGAACATCCCGCTTACCAAGCGTCCGGGTAGTTTGCGACATCATGGCGGACAAATCTGCTTGCCCGGAGGAAGGCTTGAACCAGGGGAAACGGCGGTCGAGGCGGCCGTCCGAGAATTTGAAGAGGAACTTGGCGTCATCCCTTCCGATCTGCACATTGCTGGTCAGCTTTCGGAGATTCATGTTTACGCAAGTCACAATGTGGTGACCCCTGTTGTCGCAATGTCACATGAAACGATGGAGTTTCTCCCCGACCCGGCGGAAGTCGAGCAAGCGATTCTGCTTCCATGGAACCGCCTCGCTAACGAAGGGTGCTGGGAAACCTTGACGATGCAGCGACCGATCATCCGAAATCAGCAGGTTGTCGACACGTTCCAATTCCATTACCGAGCGCTTCGCTTTGGCGAGCATCGAATTTGGGGAGCGACGGCGATGATCCTCTCGGACATCGCGTCTCGTCTGGCGTCATCCCGATTTCGTGCATCACAAGATCGATGGCACACAACGATCGTCGATGGGGTATGCCATGTCTGACCTTTTTGACGACGCGTTTCATCGCGCCAAACAAGGCGAAGTTGACGCTTTAGGTTCATTGCTTGAATCGTATCGAAGCTATCTTCGTGTTTTGGCCGCCTCGCAGATAAGCCATCGTTTGGAGCGTCGGGTCAGTGCTTCGATATCGTTCAAGACACGATGCTGGCCGCGCACCGTGACTTTGAAGCGTTTCGAGGAGAATCTCCCGAACAATTCACAGCATGGCTGAGAGCGATTCTTTCACGCAATTTGTTCCGTGCAATCGAACGTCATATCAAGACCGACAAGCGTGATCTCCGACGTGAAGTCTCCCTGGATCAGGTGGCCGGATCGGTCGACTCGAGCGCTGCGGGATTGGCGAAACTGTTGGCCTCGGATCAGTCGACCGCCAGCCAGATCGTCAGTCGCGACGAACAGACGCGTCGTTTGATCGATCTGCTGGAACAGTTGCCCGAACACTATCAGCAGGTGATCATGCTGCGGAACTTTCAAGGCTTGCGATTTGACGATGTCGCGAGGCACATGGGACGCACCGCGACCGCGACCCGTCTGCTGTGGCTGCGGGCGATCAAAAAGCTGCGGGAAGCCTTCGATGCGGAATCAAGCGAGCAATGAGCAATGACCAGTCCTGAAGAATCCGCCGCCGGTATTGACGACCTGTCGCCGCGAGATCAGGAACGCTTGATTGCCATTCTCGACGCCTACATGATTGCCGCCGAAGAAGGCGCGCCATCCGATCCGGAAAGACTGATCAAAGAGCATCCTGAACTGGCTGGTCCGCTGCGACAATACCTGCACGGATTGGATTTGATCCAGGTCGCCACCGATCAAGCACGACAATCTTCGGCTTCGTCGGTCTCACGGAATCGAGGACCTTCGGAGATTGGACAAGCACCCTCCGCCCCGGCTGCCGAGTTGCAGGATTATCAAATCGAGCAGGAACTCGGTCGCGGTTCGATGGGTATCGTCTACGCCGCGACGGACTTGCGGACCGGACAGCACGTTGCGCTCAAAATCCTTGCCTTTGGCGCGTCGTTGAGTCCCGATCGCGCGGAACGCTTTGCTCGTGAAGCTCGCGCCGCACGTTCGTTGAAGCATCCCAACATCGTTCCCGTGTACGAGATTGGCTGTGACAATGGAGTCCATTTTTACACGATGCAGCGGATTGAAGGCCAATCGCTCGACAAACAGATCGCCGCGGCGAGATCACATTTGGAAGGGCGCCGATCGATCGTCCCGATTCTTCGTCGCTGCTCGGTACGGATCAATATCGCGAGATCGCCGATCGAATTGCCGACATCGCCGACGCTTTGCACCAGGCACATGGTCGCGGCATCGTCCATCGCGATGTGAAGCCCTCGAATTTGATGGAAGATCGCAGCGGTAGGCTTTGGTTGGCCGACTTCGGGCTTGTCCGCATCGGCAACGAGCAAAGCCTAACGAAAACCGGCGATCTTGTCGGCACTTATCGCTACATGAGCCCCGAACAGGCCAGCGGTCGAACCGATCTGATCGGACCGCACACCGACGTTTATGGCTTGGGTGCGACGTTGTATGAAATGCTGACACTCGCGCCCGCTTTTCCGAGGCGAAGACGGCGTTCGACTGCTGCAACGGATCGGTCACACAGCCTCCTAAGCCGCCGCGACATTGGCGGCCACGGATTCCAAAAGACTTGGAAACGATCGTCCTGCGAGCGATTCATAGTGATTATCGACAGCGTTATTCTTCGATGGACGCCATGGCGAATGACCTGCGTCGGTTCGTCCGAGGGGAGCCCATCGAAGCGCGTCGGCCACTGGCGATCTCCCGGTGGTTGAAAGGGCAGGTCAAACATTATCGAACCGCCGCGATGCTCCTTGTGGGTTTGTTCGTGATCTTGTCGGCATGGTTCGCAATCACGCCTCTGCTTTTCGACGGTTCTTGGCGAAAGGAACAGGACCAGCAGAACGCGCTGTTATTGCAGCTTTCCGATCTCGAACTTAAACAGCTCGAACACGTCGGCGGCGACGTGTCGGAGATTGACTCGCGTTACTCCGCGATCATCGAGAGGCTGGAAACAGCCGCAACAGGACAGGAGGTCCCGCATGCTGTTGGATTGCAACAAAGGATCGTCGAAGCGAAGGTGCGGTGGAGCGAAACGCTGATCAAGCGCAAGCAATTCGATCAAGCCGAACGTCTGCTCGATGAAGCAACCTCACTTGCGAAGCACCTTCCCGAGACGAATGGTCGCATTCTGCAAGAGTTATCCGCCTATTTGAATCTTGCTCGCATCAACGCCAAGCAGGGCCGGATGCCCACCGCCGGTCAAGCGTTTGACAAAGTGATGTCGATCCAGATGCAAGGGATCGCGGTGGAGAACTTGTTGCGGGAAGGAATCTTCGAGGGGATGAACGATCTGACGCTCACGTTGACCGCAAACAATCATACCGATCTGGCGCTGGGTGTCTCGGCCAAGCTAATGGAATGGTGCCGTCGAATCGAGTCTTTGCCGCAAACACCCCTTGAGGCGACACAACAAGTCGCGATTGCGCGCAACAACCGAGCGGCATTGCTGTTCCAGCTTGGTCATTTCCCCGAGAGCATTGAGCTATACGAAGCGGCATTGAAATCGATGCGGCAAGTCGTCGATGCCTTTCCAAACAGCGATCCATTGCGGCAGTCGCTGGGTGTCACGCTCAATAATCTCGGTCGCTCGCAAACTGCGGCGGGGCGTGGCGACGATGCGGAAGTGTCGTTTCGTCAAGCGATTGCTATCCTCTATCCGCTGGCAAACGCGAATGCCAACAACCATGAATTGCAGCGACAAGCGACCGGAGTTTGGCGAAATTTGAGCATTCTTTATCGACAACAAGGCAAATCGGACGAAGCGGCTCAGGCCGATAAACAGGCGAGGCGCGGAACGGATAAGGATCGATAGCCGTTCCGGGGCGGAAATCTTTAGAATCTTGGGATATGCTTAAAGGTAAAGCGAGATTGCTTCTCACGTCCCACTTGATCGTATCCCGCCCCATGAAGATAGCCCTGAAGATGATGCTCGTGTCGCTGTCGGTGATCGCGACGGTGACATTGATTTTATCCTGGTTCTTGTTGCAGCAGCAGGAAGCCGTCTTTGTTTCACGGGCCGAAGAGATTGCGGCGCATTTCGCGCATCATGTCGCCGGCACGCTGACCGATTGCCCGGCGGGCGAAGAACATAAACAGTTGTCGCAATTGAACAGTTCCCCTCCGATTGCGATGGAATATCAGTCGCGATGGGTTTGGTTCGATCAACCCTCCGAAGATGGTGGTCCGCAAATTGGGATGCGGGTTCATTCGATGACAACGCATCGAATACAGTCGTTCACGAGGCGAGACGGGAACGGAAGGCTGAACGTTTATAGTTACATTCCGATTGAAACCGAAGACCAGCGGCCTGGAGGCGTCGAGTTTGTTCAGTCGATGGATGCGCTACAGCGGGCTCATGATGATGCGATGCAGGGCGTTTGGTTGCTGGCGGGGACGGTGATGGTTGCATCAACGCTGGCGATCGGCGTGGCGAGTCTCTATTTTCTGGCGACTCCTCTGCGGCGGCTGACCGACAGGATCGAGCGGATCGGCAAAGGAGATCTTTCCTGTCCTCTCGACGGCCACGGCCGCGACGAATTGGGAGAATTGGCTGATGGAATCAACGCGATGTGTCTGAGATTGAAACGCTCTCAGGAAGAAGTTGCCGAAGAAACGGCGGCCAAGGTTTCAGCCATGCAGCAGCTTCGCCACGAAGATCGATTGAGAACGGTCGGTCGCTTGGCGTCGGGCATCGCGCATGAACTAGGAACGCATTTGAACGTTATCCAGGGACGCGCTCAATTGATTCAGCGAAGCAGCAAGGAAACGCTCCAGGATGAACAGGTTGAAAAGAACGCGGAGCAAATCATCACCGAATCACAAAGGATGACGGCGATCATTCGGCAGGTTCTCGACTTCGCACGGCGGGAAAAGCCGCGACGCACCGAATGCTCGCTGAACCGCATCGCCGCGCAAACGGTCGATCTGCTGACACCGCTCGCCCATCGTGCGAACGTTGAATTGCACTATTCAGAAGACCAGGACGCGATCGCAATGGTGGATCCCAATCAAATTCAGCAGGTCGTTACAAACTTGTTGACCAACGCGATCGATGCCTGCGACGCCGAAGGTCATGTCAATGTAGCGGTTTGGCGACGGGGAGACTTCTCGTGCATTGAAGTCTCCGACGACGGCGCGGGGATCGACGGGGATGACCTTGAACAGGTCTTCGAGCCTTTTTACACAACGAAGGACGTCGGAGAAGGAACCGGATTGGGCCTTTCCATTGCAAGCCGGATTGTCGAAGAGCACGAAGGAAGAATCGAAGTGCGGAGCCAAGCTGGCGGAGGAACGACGTTCACCGTGCTCTTGCCGTCCGATCAATCAAGCGGCCATTAGGCTGTGTGCGACGGATGGGACGCCAATCCGAGATCGTAAACACGTTCGTTGCGTCCTTGAGCGGGAGCGTCGCCGAAACCTCAGCAACAGATTGGTAATTCACCTGAAACAGCTAGTTCAGCAACTCCTTGACGGTGATCGTCAAGTCTTTCGATACGAATTCCCAGGGAACCCAAATTCGCAACAATTGTGCCGGCACAGGCTACATTGACTACGGCCAGTTTGCGTTAGGTCCCTTTTCGACTTTGACCGGCACGGGTAAAGCATCGGCCCAATCACACCTGGGCGAACCGATTCAAGATTCGAGCAGCATTGATCGGTTATCTGAGTACACATCACATGGCTTCCGTTTCCTCGCCGCCGCGGCTTGAATCACTTCTCGCCTTGGGTGCCCATGTGGATTGACGGTGGCGGCGGAAACGACAACGATGTCGGCGTTCGTTGCTGTATTGCAAAACCACTGAAGATCAGCGGTTGTTCCATGCATCAAGCCGCCATGATGTGGCATGGTGAGTGCCTTGCATTTTAAGCGGAGCATTGCCTCGCAGGCGGTGAATTTCTCGCCACTGCTCGTACTCGGAATCGGCTGAGAAGACAATCTTTTCACCGGCATGGCGAAGCCTCACGACGGCACTGCTCGCGTTGGGCCTGTTGGCGTCAAACGGGCAGGTGGTCTCCGCCGAGTGGAGAGATCGCCGCCAATACTGTTTGGCCATTCGAAGACTTCCAAAGCTCGTACGGTTCCTTTATTCGCTACGATTGGTTTGAGTTGCTCCTTTCGAAGCAAATCATTCTTGAGTTGTTGTGTGAGGTACTGGCAGATCGGTCGTTCTCGGAATCCAGAATCAAAGACGTAGGCGAATCTTTCAATGGCGTTTTGATAGTCGACGACGAGCCCGGTGGATTGCATCCTCACGCAGCAATTTGTGCCGCTTCATTTTCGCGGCACCGCCCACGTGGTCGATATGACTATGTGACAGCACGAGCAACTCGATGATCTCGATTCTGAACAATCGAAGGAGCCTCACCGGAACACCGGGAGAAGAGCCTGCATCGATCACAATTGCTTTTCGGTTACCAGTCAGGATGACTTGGCACGTTCCCGCCCCACATCGACAAATAAAACCTTTCATGAATCGTTAGTCAGAGTTCCAGTTCCGATTAGTCCCAGCCAAGCGTGCGAACGGATGTGTCCTTCGTTGCCGAGAATAATTCAACGTATTCATCCTCGGAAACTTCCGGCAACACCTCTGCGCGGAATGCCGATTCGATTCGCAGAATCTTCCATGTCCGTGGATCACGCAAGACGACTGCTTCAAACGGCTGTCCCGCTTTGAACCGGACCATGGTCGCAGGGACTGCTCGCGAAAGGGTCGACTTCGTACCATCGACCCATCTCACCCGGTACTTATGACCGCGAACGGCAAGGAGTCTCCCATAGGAGCGGACGGAAATGGGAGTGAAGTACGCATTTCGTTAAGATCGAAGAACTGATTCAGTTTTCGAAGTAGCTTCTTATCTTTGGACGTTAATTCAAAATCCTGCACGCCCAATAGACGCGCTGAACTTCGGCATCGAGGTTCAACTGCCAGTTCAGTCTGGCATCGTTAAGAGTTCCGCCGCGTCCAATGATTTCCGGGCCAAGCCTCGAACAATCACTCTGCCACTACGGTCAAACGCCGGCGGTTCGTAACTCGCTCCTCAGCGCTGCAAAGACCGATATCGAACGTCCCCAATTTTGAAGTGATCAAACTCAAACAGCGTCGGGCTCGAGATAGAACAGGCCATACCTGCCCACTCGACTTTTGCCCCAACGGTTCTCATTGCGGAAGTCTCGCGAGATGACAACTAGATGCAAATCAGCGGGGGTGGCAAATGGCATGGACCTTCGATGTGCTTATTGGGTTGGGGAGAAAAGTTGCCAAACACGTGGTTTGAACGTCGCCTGAAAGCACTCCAGCACGTAATTATGGGCCGCTCGAGGCTTGCGGCAATAGCCTGCCGTTCCAGCGACTGGATTTCCTCGGCCCAGCAGCTAATCCAACCGGAATATTCCGTCGTTACCTCAAGCGGTTGCATTTGCACGGACAACCGAGCCACGATAGGGGAGTCAGGAGGGGTGAATGTGGTAGACCAGGAGACGTCGACTAGGCTTCCAAAAGGCTTCGGCAACCGAGGAGCACCAATAAACAAATCCTCAATTTCGGTCTTCCCATCGATCAAATTCGGAATCGTCACAATGTCAACATAGTGGGATTCGAGTTTTCGCCCGATGCCAATGACCGGGATTCGCTTGCAATAGGCGTCAACGGCGTCCTGGAAGGACTTCCAGCAAACTCGAGAATCCCGGATAACGTCTCCATCCTGTCGAACGTGGGTTACAACAAGCTTGTTCTTCCTGGGACCCGAACGATTTGGGACCTTGCTTCGTCAAGGGTTCGCAAGAATCTTGGCTCAACGTAAATCTGAAACCTGCTGGTGCCTTGTTCTTCTGATCAAATTTCATCGCCTCCGACTGTATCCAGGGCAACCATTCAAAGACCTCAAACACTCGCCAATGACTTCAATACGTCGTCAGCGTCATCCCAGGACCCAGATGATTTGGGCTCGGGCCGAAACGTTGCATCAATCCAAGCTTCAATTGATCGGCGGATTTTTCTAGTTTGACGGCCATGTTGAAATTGTCTCAGTGATTTCAGCCAGGTCTGCTACGTGAATTTGATGCGGCACACTCGGCAAGACTCGCCTCTGTCATTGGTATGGATACGTCAGTTTATACAAGTTCCACGGATCGAAGTCGTAGACTGGTTCATGGGCTCGAGGATTCCCCTGTGAGTTGGCAGAACCATTAAACTATCCTAAAACCCGCTAGGCCGCTCTTTTTGATTCAAAGCAACTCTCATTGGTTTTCGCTTTTGTGCTGAAGTTTGCGATATACAACCATAGACGTTGCGGGCTCGTAAGCACCAACTCATAAGCCTTTTTTCGTTTAACGGCAAGCCGAAGGCGACGTTTTCCAGTGTTTCGCCGTCGCCTTCGGCTTGCCGTTAAACGAGTTATGCTCAAGAATCCTTATGCACGGGTGCTTAATTATATCTGCTTCATGGAATGCGAACGCATCTTTCGGACCACTCGCGGTTAAAAGCATCGTTTCCTGCCGCGCGTGTGGCGGGAAGGGGACTGCCGGGACGCCGCTAGGCGATTTGGCAAGACAATCCGCTGTTTTCGACCTCGCAACCCAGAACCTAAGTTGCTCGGCTGCCCCCGTCGAGAGTCTCGTCTGGGGACCGTCGAGCTACGTAATCGACGTTTCGTTATCGATCCAATGCTTGAGCAAGATCGGCGATCAGATCCTCGCTGTTTTCAATTCCGCACGACATACGGATCATGTTATCCGCAATTCCGTAGGTCTCCCGTTGTTCGGGAGTGCAATTGTAATAGCTCATCACCATCGGTTGCTCGATCAATGATTCCACACCGCCAAGGCTGGGAGCGATTCGCGGGATGCGAGTGGCATCGACGATGTCGGCCGTTCGACGCATGTCGGCGTCTTTAACGATAAAGGTGATCAAGCCGCCGAAGCCTCGCATCGTATTGGCCGCGATGTTGTGAGAGGGGTGGGACGCCAATCCGGGGTAATAAACGCGCTGGATGCGAGGATGTGACTCCAGGAACTGTGCGATCGCCAACCCGTTGGCGTTGTGACGCTGCATCCGCAGTTCAAATGTCTTTAGACCGCGTTCGAGCAAATACAAGTTGTGCGGCGAATTGACCGCTCCCATGATGCCTCGCAATTTGCGAACCGGATCGAGACCTTCGGCACTTCCCACGATCACGCCGGCCAACAAATCGTTGTGTCCGCCGAGATACTTGGTCGCCGAATGCAGAACATAATCGACACCATATTCAAGCGGTTGAATGTTATACGGAGTCGCCAGTGTCGCATCGATTAGTGTTTCAACTTCGTGTGCCTTGCCGAGGGCCGCGAATTGCTCCAGATCGATGCAACTCAGGTGAGGGTTCGTCGGCGACTCGCTGACCAGCATTTTCGTATTCTTGTTGATCGCCGCTTCCATTGCGTCGAAGTCACCTGTTTTTACTTGGTGCGTGACGACGCCAAACCGTGACAGGTGCTTGGTGCAGAATTCCCGGCTGCGGTGATAGCATTGGTCGAAAAAAACGATTTCATCGCCCGCGTTCAGCTTCGCCATCAGCAAGCCAACAATCGCGGCCATTCCGCTGCCATAGATGATTGCCGATTCGCCGCAATCGAGCGCCGCCAATTTCTTTTCGACACTCCGTTCGTTCGGATTGCCATAGCGACCGTATTCCTCGCGTTCGCTGCGTCCTTCAGCATAGGCGATGACTTCGTCCGTCGATCGAAAGGTAAAGGTGGACGAACAGAAGATGGGATCGGCAATCGCATCCCCCGGTTTTTGACGCGCTTCGCCGGCATGAACGCTCAATGTACTCATACCGGGGGAAACAGGATTCGCCGTTTTGTGAAGTGATTCAGATCGGTTCGGTTCCACTGTGTCGGTAGCCATGTTGGGGTATCGCTTTCCGTAACGCGGTTGTTGACGAACGCCGGGGGCGAGGGATGGCATGCGGTGACGGTGAAATCAATGCATGAAAAAAGCCGCTCGTCCCAGCGTGGAACTGCGGCTGTTGCAAGACTCGATAGCAATTGGGGCATCACCGAAAAGGGTTGCCAAGCATTCGAGTGGCTGTTTAGCAGTGAAGGCTGCAAGCGGCCGCAAATCCCTGTACTTCATCAATCTAGCCGGGGAGTCGTCCCAAGGCAACCCTTTATTGTCGCGGATTCGATAATCTGGCTTGCAGTCGCTTTTCCGATTGAGATTAACTGATAAAGTTGATGCAGGTTATCATATCAATATTGAACGCGTTTGATGTTATACCGTGCTTGGTTCGAAATGATGCCTTCGCGTTAAATGAAGCGAATCACCTCATTTCTGACCACGCGACGTATATCTTGCGCCAATGTTTCCCAGTTGATCTTGCGACTTGCTCGAGCCAGAAATGCAATCGATCATCTGAACCTCTTTCGCAACTGAACGTGTGTCAATCATCAAATCTCTCCCATCGAACCGTGTCGTCTTCATGAACCGCCCACGACTTGTCATTGTCGCAATCCTCGCAACCCTGTCATTGTTGACGGCCGTCTGGGGCTGCGTGCAGCAGCCCACGCAGGCCCCCAAATCCGGAAGAACCGGAGACCACGCAACCGAGGGCTCTGACGGCGGCCGATCAGCAAGAGCTTTCACAATGGATTGCTCAATTGGCGTCGCACACATTCGCGGAGCGTGAAGAAGCGGCTGCGGGAATTCTGCTCTATGGCGAAGCAGCCATTCCCCTCGTGGCCGCGCAAGCGGAACATCCCGATCCAGAGGTCCGCTTACGTGTTCGGGTGCTTCTTGCGCGTCTGAGTCACAATGATTTCGAGGCGGCGATAACGGCGTTCAGTACCGGAGCAAGCGATCAGCTCGACGGATGGGAATACGCCAAGAAAATGATTGGAGATGGAAAAGGGCAACGCGAACTTTTCATCGAAGCGACCCGCTTGCATCGTGAAATGATGGCGACGCTCGACGAAGACTCCAATGCTCGCGCATTAGCCACTGAGAAGACGGCCGACAGCGTCGTTCATCGCATGATGGTCGAGTTTCAGCCGCCGCAGCGGGGAGATGCGGTGGCGCTATTGCTGGCCAGCGCCGACCGATCGATGCCGCTTCCCTTGGTCGCCGAGCGCGTCATCGTTCGCTCCCTCAATTATGGAATTACGACGCAAACCATGCAGGATGCATTGCTTTCCCCCGTCTATCAAAAGCTGATCGGATTCTGGGTTCGACGTGCCAGCGATCAATACCGGTCCGCGGCAATGGTCATTTCACTTCAACATAAAGTACCTGAATCGATTGATCTGGCGCTCGATGTCGTCAAACAGTACGTCGATTCCCGACCGAAGGAGCGAGACAACGAAATCGTCGAAGTCAGGGAAAGCGAGATACTGGAGCAAGCGATCTTGGTCATTGCTAAATATGCTCAACGGAAGCATTTGGATGCACTGGAGCCTTTGTTTGTCGATGCCCGTCCGCTGGCAATCAATCCCGATGCGCCGGAAGACGCGACCGTCCCAATGCAGATCCAAGTCCGTGATGTCGCCATGGCCGTGGCGATTAAAGTTCTCGACGGCGACCTGAAGGAAGCGGGATATACCAACCCACGCGAACATGCGATCGTCGTCTTGGATACCCGTTCGCTCGGCTTTCCGGGACCTGAGGATGCGTTGCGAGACAAGCCCGCGAAGTATTTGAATCGATTGATGAAGAAAGAGGCCGACGAAAGCGGCCCTGACGAGAGTCATGCCGATGGAACCGCCTCCGATCCGATCGCGCCCGATGCGGATCGAGATGCAACCGTGGATAAAGGGAAGGGCGACACCAAGCCGTGAACGATGCTGATGCTCCGAAAAAGCGATGGTTGGTTGTCGGCGGTGGCATGGCGGGACTGACCCTTGCCCTTCGCCTGAGCCAACGAAACCAAACGGTTTCCGTTTGTGAACAGGCTCCCACATTCGGCGGTTTGACAAGCGCGTGTTCGCTTGGCGATGTCGTTTGGGATCGCTTTTATCATGTCACGCTTCTTTCCGATTCCCATCTGCGCGGCTTGCTGAGCGAACTGGGGCTGGAGCATGAATTGAAATGGGTGACGACGAAGACGGGCTTCTACAGCGGTGGCAAGCTGCATTCGATGTCGAACGTCTGGGAATTCTTAAACTTTCCACCGCTAACGCTCATCGAAAAATTACGTCTGGGGGGAACGATCTTCTACGGCTCGAAGCTTCGCGATTGGCGCAAGTTGGAACAAGTTCCGGTCGCTGACTGGTTGCGCCGGCTGAGCGGCAGAGGGACATTTGAAAAGATTTGGCTTCCGTTGTTGCGAGCCAAGCTGGGCGAAACGTATTCAAAGGCTTCGGCTGCTTTTATTTGGTCGTATATCGCGCGGATGTACAAAGCCCGCCGGAGCGGCATGAAGACCGAAATGTTTGGCTATGTGCCGGGCGGATACGCTCGGATACTGGATCGATTTACGGCGGTTCTAAGTCAGCAAGGTATTGAGTTGCGAAGCAATCAACCAGTTGCCTCAATTCGCCGACACGAGAACGCGGGGGTGAGCGTCACCTTCGGAAACGGTCAGGTTGAACATTTTGATAACGTGATCAGCACGATCCCTTCGCCCATCATCAGCCAACAATGCCCCGAACTGACGCCCGACGAGCACCAGCGGCATCAAGCGATCGAGTACATCGGTGTCGTTTGTGCATCCATGTTGTTGGATCATCCGATCAGCCCGTACTATGTCACAAACATCACCGACACATGGGTTCCGATGACCGCGGTTATCGAAATGTCGACGATCGTGGACCGCGAGGAACTGGACGGACACTCGCTGGTTTATCTGCCCAAGTACTTGCCCGACAGCGATCCGGGTTTACACGAATCCGACGCGGAGATCGAAGAGCGTTTTCTATCGACGCTGGAACAGATGTACGATCATTTTTCGCGAGAACACGTTCGCCTTTCATATCGCACGGGCCAAGTATGTCATGGCGCTTACCGACAATCAACTACTCGCAAAAGCTGCCCCCCATTGTTTCGTCGATCCCCGGATTCTATGCATCAATGGAGCCGCACATCACGAAGGGCAATCTGAATGTGAATGAAACGATCGACTTGGCCGACGAAAAGCTTAACGACGTCGTTTGGCCCGACTTTCTTCAGCGACTGGAGTCTCAAGTCGCTGGATGAATGAGAACTTTCGCGTAAAACTCGCTTTGATCGCGAATCATGCGAAGCGCCTCGATGCCCTGTGAAAGCGGAACCCGATGGGTGATCAAAGGTTTCAGATGGAGTCGACCATTGCTGATTGCTTCAAGGACCGTTCGCCAATCATCATCGTCGCCATAAACGCTGTAGTCGCTGTTCCATGCCCCGAGGATATCGATCTCGCGTCGCATGCATTGCGAAATCAACGCCGCGGGGAGCGTAACATCACCAATCGGATTGCCCAGCAGAACGCATCGTCCCGACCGGCGAGTCACCTGCAGCGAAGCACGCATCGTGGGCGGTACGCCGGCGGCTTCAATCGCCACGTGAACACCGCGACCATCGGTCAGCCGATCGATGATCGCGACAGGATCTTCGCCGCGACTGTCGAAGACATCCTGAAAGCCGAGCCGCCGCGCAAGCTCGAGTTTCTCCGGCAAGATATCGAACAACGCGATCCGCGATGCTCCCATTGCCGATGCCCATTGCGCCACCATCAATCCGATCGGGCCAAGTCCAAAGATCGCCACGGTGTCGCCCAATCGCAGCTCGGCTCGGCGGACGGCATGCAGCGCCACAGCCGCCGGTTCCGTCATCGCGGCCTCCTCCAGCGAGACATTGTCGGGAATGCGGATCAGGTTGCGTATCGGAGCAACGACGTATTCACTGAACGCACCGTCGCTGCGGCTTCCTAAATAGTCATAGCCATCGCTTTGGGCGTACTTCCCGACTTCACAAGCTGGATGGTTGTCGTTCCAAATCAAAGGGAAAACGGCGACACGATCTCCCACTGAAAACGTGTCGACATTCCGACCGCAAGCTTCGACCGTACCAGCGAATTCGTGACCGCAAATCGTCGGAAAATGATACGTTCCCTTGCTGAAGCAGCGTGGGATATCGCTTCCGCAAACCCCGCAAAAGCCAATGCGGACGCGAACCTCTTCGTCGCCGACCTCCGGGACGGGGACGCGCTCGAAACGCAAGTCGTCAACGCCGTGAAGAACAATGGCGTCCATTGTGTCCGATGTCATGGGATGCTTCCTATAAATCTTAGAGCGACCACGTCGCAAAGCCAACTGAAAAACTCAACGCGCAATAACATCAAACGCGTTGATGCCTGATGTAATGCCATACGTGGTCCGAATCGACGCATTGGCGTCATCTCAAGCGAACCATTTCATTTCCGCTCGGGCGACGCATGATGAAGGCTGAGACCTTCGGTAACGGCGGTCTTGATTTTTACAAAGTTCTGAGACCAAGAAGCATCACGATGAAAGATGCTGCTGGTTCCGGCAACGAGATTCGCGGCACCGGCCCGAACCATTTCCGGAATATTCGCAAAACTAACGTTTCCATCAACCTGAATCGGCGTCTCTCGATAGCCCACCGTGTCGAGCCATCGGCGACAGTCGGCAATCTTGCGAATCGATGCGGGCGTCATCTCTTGACCGGCATAACCTGGGTTGACGGTCATCAGCAACACATAGTCAACTCGCTCCAGAACATACTCGATGGCTTGTAAAGGAGTTGCCGGATTGAGAGCCACGCCGGCCTTCGCGCCGAACTGACGAATTCTCGCCAATGTGCGATCCAGATGGATGCATGATTCAACATGCACTGAAATCTGGTCGACCTTCATCGGTCCCAGTTGTTCGATAAAGAAATCGTTGTCCCGCACCATCAAATGAACATCGATCGGCAAGTCGGTCTTGGGTCGCAAGGCTTCGATAACCGATAGCCCCATCGGTGCGTTGGGAACAAAGTGACCATCCATAATGTCCATATGCAGCATATCGACACCGATTGTCTCCACACGCCGCAGGGCCGATTCAAAATTCAACGGATCAACGCACATCATGGAAGGTGCGATTTGAACCTTTGATGCCAAGTGGCTTGTCGTCGATCCGATTGCCAAAGCCTCGTTCGCTGGCTCGTTCAATGACTGCGTCGTTCGCGTCTCAGTCGATTCTAGAAACGAAGTCTTCAAGTGTTGAAGCGAAGCGCGCAGCGACGCCTCCAGTTGATGGTCGCTGTAGTCACGCCCAAGCTTCGGACCACCAATCTCCAGATATCCGATGAGTCTTTCAACCGGCAAACGGTTCGATGCATCAAGCAGACGTTGGCGAAACTCCGAAACGTCAATGATCCCCTTTGCACGCTCTTGGGGATCGAACCCGAAGGTTGAATTGTACATCGCGTCGGTATTCTTCAAATGCACTTCGTACAGCCACGGGACACAGGCGTCGAACAGTTCCCGGTGATCATGAATGATCGTTCCATTTCGATCGGCGTATCCATGGGCGATGTCGACGCAATAACCGATCCGAGCGGTTGTCTCGGGATTGGCTTCATGATACCGCGATAATTCGTCGGCCAATTCAGCAATCTCCGAGGGGAGCGTCGGTGGTTCCGCCAAACAGCTCATCGGCTCAATCGTCAGCCACTGGACGCCTTTTTCCGCCGCGAAATGCATCAGTTCTTTCATGTGCTTCGCGTAGCAAGCCAATCCAGCCGACTTCGTCCCCATACGATCTCGCAGGACCGCACCGGGATTGCTTCCCACGCTGGTCGCCCCAAGAATCGCACCGGTTTCGATATACCGCTCAAAATTCCTTCGTGCGACCTGTTCAAAGCCGGCCTCTTCACGAAAGAACCCGCCCAGTTCTCGATGCGCGGTAAACGTGCTATCGATGGTCACACCGGCATCATCGGCCGCTTTCCGCAATCGATGGAAGTACTCGTCAGGCAATTGATACATCTCAAAGAAGGTACCAAGTTGCACATGCGTTACGTTCTCTTGGGCGAGCAAACGAAACAGCCACTCGTGGGAGTAGCGGTACTCGATCATGTCGGTTTTCACACCCAGTCGCAGCTCAACAGCCATGCCAGCCTTTCGATGAAAGTGACCATATCAATCATGAAAACGTTTGATGCTATACCGTGCGTGGTCCGAATTGATGCCTTCACGTTAAATAAAGCGAATCACCTCATTTCTGACCACGCGACGCATAAATCGGCGTCAATCGGCATCGAAGCGATAGACGGCCGCCTTGGTTCGGATGACGATGTCGTTCCCCACGACCATTGGGCTTGCCATGATTTGTTCACCGAAAGCCACCTGACCCAGTTCCGCGTATTCATCGCCGCTCTTGAAGATCGTCATGTCGCCGTCATGATTGCCGATGAAGACCTTCGACCCGCTGATGATTGGCGATGCGGAAAAGGTCCCGCCGATCCGCTTCCGCCACAAGGTTTCGCCCGTCTCCAGCGAAACGGAAGAAAGGATGCCATCGTCGCTGATGACGTAAAGATTTTCGTGATCGCTCACCAAACTGGGCTTTGTCGGTGCATTGCGTTTCGTTCGCCAAAGGACATGCGTGGATGTAACATCTCCCCGACCGGTCGGATCGAGACAGACGAGTTCCGGCGAAGTGAAACCGGTCGAAAAGACAAGTTTTCCGTCGGCAAGAATCGCCATCGGCGTGACGCTGAAACCGCCGCCGTGATCGAATCGCCAAATCTCGTCGCCATTGGTCGGATCGTAGGCGATGCACCACTGGGCACCGGGGATGACCGCTTGTTGTCGCCCCTCAATCTGGACGATCAGCGGCGTGCAGTAGGCTTTCTGAAACTCGCCGTTGGTGGTGCGCATTTTCGGTCGATGCGTCTTCCAGCAAATCTCACCGGTTCCCATCGAAAGCGCCGCGATGAATTGCTGGTCGGTGCCGTCGCAAGTCAACAGAACCTTATCATCAACGATGACGGGGCTGCTTCCTGGTCCGACGCTATCGTCAACGACCATTCGCCGATTCCAGAGTTCTTCGCCAGTCTGCACGTCCAAACACCAAGTTCCGTAACCGCCGAAGTGGCAAATCACGCGGTCCCCCGAAATTGCAGCCGTCGGCGACGCGTAACTGTTCATCGGATGAATCGGCTTGGGCTGATCGACATCGGCCAGCTTTCGTTCCAGCAGCAGTTCACCCGTCCGCAAATCCAAGCATTGCACCAGCAGTTCAAGCGAGCCAGCGATTTCCTTCATCTTCGTCATCTGGAACTTTTCAACCGCCGCCGCCTTTTGTTCCTCCGTCGCTTCGGAAGCGATGGCCGATGTCAGCCAGATCACGCGACCATCGGTTACCGGCGACGACCACCCAACGCCTTGCAGCGGTGTCCGCCATCGGTATCCCTCCTTGGGATCAAGCTTTGTCGTAATCTGATCGCTGAGGACAACGCCCATGCCGCTGGGACCACGGAACTGTCCCCACGAACCGCTCGAGCGCTTTGCTTCCTTCTCAGCAACCTGCCCCAACAAGAAAGCGTTTCCCGTGCTGAAGATCAGAACACCAGCGAGGGCAAATCTCGAAAGCCAAAACTTCATCACAAGGTCTCACTGCCTGGAAGATGCGAACATACGGACAATCCATGAATGGATGAATCGCATCCCAGAGGCAACGCGTTGTGCAATCAAGCGGTCAATTGCACAAGCTCTCTTGGACCCAGTTCACCATTGGCTTCGATTGCTTTTCGCTCCAAAGCCGGATCGACGAGATTATAGAATACATCACGCTGTCGCGCTTCGTAACCAAGCTCTTCAATCGACTCGCGAATCCGCTTGAGGGACTGCATGTGAACCGTTCCCGCCTCGGCCACAACGTTTTCCTCAATCATCAAGCTCCCCATGTCGTTGGCGCCATACAGCATCGCAAGCTGTCCAATCTTCGCCCCTTGTGTCACCCAACTGCTTTGAATGTTGGGAATGTTGTCCAAATACAGGCGCGCGATCGCCTGCATCTTTAAATACGCAAACGAACCCGATGGAGCGATATGATCCATCCGCGTATGCTCCGGCTGGAACGTCCAACAAATGAACGCGGTGAAGCCACCGGTCTCGTCCTGCAGTTGCCGGAGACGTTCCAAATGCTCAATGCGTTCGGCAAACGTTTCAACATGTCCAAACATCATCGTGGCGGAACTGATCCCACCAAGCTGATGCCAAACGCGCATCACGTTCAGCCAATCGTCGGTCAAGACTTTGCCGCGTGTGATCTCACGACGGACGCGATCGACCAAGATTTCCGCTCCGCCCCCCGGCAAGCTTCCCAAGCCCGCTTCCTTCAGCCGGCTCAAGACCTCTCGCAACGAAAGATTGTTGACTTTCGTGAAGTGATGGATTTCCGGCGGGCTGAAGCCGTGAATATTGATATCGGGGAAGTGGGAGCGAATGTCACTGAGCAATTCCTCGTACCAATCCAGCTTGAACTTCGGGTGCAGACCTCCTTGCATCAAGATCTGATTACCCCCAAGTCGCTGGGTCTCGGCGACTTTCCGCAGCAACTCGGCACGCGGAAGCACATACCCTTCGTCGCTCTTGGGTGTTCGATAGAATGCGCAAAAGTCGCAAACCGCCGTGCAGATGTTGGTGTAATTAATGTTCCGATCGATGTTGTACGTTCGATACGTTTCGGGATGCAATCGCTGCGTACACGCATCCGCGGCCGACGCCAAGTCGGCGAGCGAAAGATCATCGGTTTGCAGTAAGTGAAGCCCTTCGTCGAACGAAATTCGCTCGCCTGCGACAGCTTTGTCGAGGATGCTTCGCGTGTTCACGGGTCCGATCGATTGAATCATGGCGTTGTATCGAATTGGTTTGCGAGTTGAGATGCGGAGGATGGCGGAAGCAGACCCAGTTGCGTGGCTTTTGTCATAAACAAATCGAGCCCCTTGCGTTCCGCTTCACCCAGAGTGAAATGAAGATATCGAGAGAGATAGGCGTAGCAGTCGGCGACCGTTAGGCCGTGAATGCCGGCATGTTGTTGAGCGAGTTCCTCCAAATGAAGCAGGCCATCGTCACGACACGCTTCCAAAGGATCTGCCAACGCGTTCAGGTCGGCGTCGCGACGTCCGACCCACATGGCGAAGACGAATGGTAGTTCGCTCCACCGGCACCACCGATCCCCCAGGTCCCAGATCTCTTGATACAACCCGGTTGATGGATGCATCGCGCGGTCGCCGATCAACAGAATTGCGTCGGCGACTGCGTCATCGGGCCGAACGGTCATCGGCAACGGCAACAGTTCCGGGCGCAGACCATATTGCTCTTTTAAGAGTATCTGCGTCAATGCGGCACTCGTGCGACTCCCTTCATCCAAAGCCAAAGACTTGATCTCGGGAACGGGCACGCGACTGAGCAAACGCACACTCCAAACAGGTCCCCGGCAAGCAATGCATGCGTTGGACACAATTTGATAATCGTCGGCATGGCGCAGGTATTCGACCGACGGAATCAATGCAACATCGAGTTCGCCCGCCTGCAGTCGATCGGCGAGACGACTGGGTAAATCAAAGCAAAGTTCCGCGTTGGGTAATCGATCCGACATCCCCAGCACCAACGGTTTGGTGTTCAAATAGGAGACGGCACCGATTCGTAGGTTTTCCATGTTGCGAGGTTCTTTACTTAAATGAAAACGATTTGAAATTGTGGTCGTGCCAACGCATGCAACCTGCGGTCAGGGATACACGTCGCGTCGTCAGCAATGAGGTGATTCGCTTCATTTGACGCGAGGGCAGCATTCCGGACCACGCACGGTATAGCTTACTGGTTGTAACCGCTTTGCCAATCGGCGATTAACGCATCGGTGACGCCAATCTGTATCCAGCTCGCGGGAAGGGGAACCGTTACGCTGATCAGCTTTCCATTTTTTGGATGCCGAAACCCAATTTCACGAGCATGCAAGGCTATCGCGTGGCGTCGTGGATCATCGACGACCGGGCCGAATGTCAGCCCGCTGCCGTATTGCGTGTCCCCAACGATTGGCAGTCCCCTGTGAGCTGTCTGCAACCGAATTTGATGGGTCCTGCCCGTTTCCAGTTGAATCGACAAGCAACAAAGTCTGTTGTACGCCGCGTGGTCAGAAATGAGGTGATTCGCTTCATTCGACGCGGAGGCATCGTTTCGGACCACGCGCGGTATAGACGTCGCGTGGTCAGAAATGAGGTGATTCGCTTCATTTAAAGCGGAGGCATCGTTTCGGACCACGCAGTGTATAACGCTCCCGAGCACGCGAAAATGCAATGTCGCCTCTTTCGCGTCGACATCAGTCGCCTTGCAGATTTCCGCCTCGGCCCGGTCGGAAATCTTTCGCATCGTGTCCCGCCATGTCCCCTGCGGATCGGAGGGGGCCGATTCGATTAACGCCAGATAGGTCTTCTGGATCTTCCGTGATTGAAACTGAGCGCAAAATTGCTTTGTCGCCGACCGTGTCTTCCCAATCAGTAACGCTCCACTGACAGGGCGATCGATTCGATGAGGCAAACCGAACGAGTTCGTTTCCCCTCCATCGCGGTCTTTGAAAAATTGCAACAACTGCGTCTCCACCGACTCGATTCCACGAGCCGCTGTCGTCAACAATCCGCTGGGCTTGTTAATCACCATCGCGTGGGGATCTTCCCACACCACATCAATGGACATGCGGGCTACTCGGCATAAGGAACCAAGACTCCAAAATCGGCGAACTGTTGATAAATCAGCAGAACGATCGCGATCAGCACCAGCCCCGCGGGAATCGCAAGCCGCCACGGCGTCATATCGACCGCACCAACATCTTCTTGAATAAACTCCGTGGGGCGTGGCCGGACCTCGCCGATGACAAGCATCAATACGACCAGCCAAGCAAAGACGACGCCGAGGAATTGAAACTCATGCATCGAGGCGACGATTCGGTCAAACGGATGCACGAAGTATCCAACCGCAATCACAACAAAGCCGACAACCAACGCAATCTTGGCCGCCAGAGCGGGGACGCGTCGTGAAAGCATGCCCACAAGCACGACCGCGAAAATCGGAATGAAGTACATCCCGTTCATCTTCTGCAGGTATCCAAAGATGCTTGTCGTCTGCGCCAGCAACGGGGCGATGCACATCGCAATAATGGCGACAATCCAACCGAAGACCTTGCCTGAACGAACGACCTGCCGTTCGGTAGCGTTCTTACGAAGAACGTTTTTATACAACCCAAGGCTAAACAGCGTGCAGGAGCTGTTCAGCGCCGAATTGAAACTGGAAAGAATCGCGCCAATCATGGCCGCAGCGAAAAAGCCGGTCAGCGATGGCGGAAGAACTCGGTTGACCAACAGGCCGTAAGCCTTATCCGGCTTGATGGAATCCCCCGCAAACAATTGATACGCGATCATGCCGGGAATGACCAAGTACAGCGGGCCGAGCAATTTCAAGGCACCCGTTAGCAATACGCCTTTCTGCCCCTCGGCCAAACTGCTTGCACCGAAGGTTCGCTGAATGATCTGCTGATTGGTCGTCCAGTAGAACAAATTCAGCAGGAAGATTCCTGAAAAGATCGTACTGAACGGAACCGAGGATTTCGGGCCTCCCACCGAATTGAAACGCTCGCGTTGCTGGTCAAAGATCCGCTCGGCACCCTGCAAGATTCCGTCTCCATCACCGATCTGAGCCAACGCGTACCCGGTGATCAAGAAACCGCCAACCAACAGGCCGACGCCGTTGATGGTGTCGGAAACCGCCACCGTTCGCAGACCGCCGAACAATGCGTAGATCGATCCGATAATTCCGACCGCCCACACGATCAACCACAATGCCCCCGCCTCGGCGGTCCAGGGGATAAGCTCCCATTTGTCGGCGATTCCCAAGGCGTCCTGCAGATCGATAAAGCTGGTGTTCGCAAACACGTATGCGTCTTCCGGCAGTTCTCCCAACATCGACGGAACATCAAGAATGTCAATCATTCCCGTTGCGCCGGTATACAGAATGATCGGCAGCAAGATGCCGACATAAGCCAGCAAAAAAATGAGGTTGGTGATGATCTGGGTTTGATGATCGAAACGGATTTCCAAATATTGAGGGACCGTTGCAACGCCGCTCTTCAGGAATCGCGGAAGAAAGAACCAAGCCATGAACACCAAGGCGACCACGCACACCACTTCCCACACCATCACGCAGAGACCATCGGTGAACGCGGCTCCGTTGAGCCCAACCATTTGCTCGGTCGAAAGATTCGTCAGCAGCAGCGAACCGGCAATCAACGGGAAGCTCAACGAACGTCCCGCCAAAAAGTAACCGCTGCTGGTTTGGTGATCATCGCGACGCGTGATCAGCCATGTCAGCAAGCCGACCAAACCGGTAAAGAACAGAAACGATAAGATCGTCATGGAAAACATGCGAATGGATTCTTTCGAGGCGAAACGTCACGAGGGGGTAAAAGAGCAGCGATCAATAACCGGTGAACCTAACCTGATGTCGTTCGGTGGTCCCCACCGAGACTCCCGGCGGGGACCGCCGAGTGACTGTTGATCGACTGTTTTTATATACGTCGCCTGGCCAGAATTGAAGTGATTCGCTTCATTTGACGCGAGGGCAGCATTCCGGACCACGCACGGTATAAACAGCGGGAATGGGCGTTACTTTTTCGCGCCACGCACTGGCGCATCGAGCGGTATCAAGGGGAACACCTCGGACGGAGTTCGCACTTGCTCCATCTGCTTCGCCATCGTCGCGACCATGTCGGGGTGCTTCGCCGCCAGATTGTTTGACTCGCTGATGTCTTCCGCAATGTTGTACAGTTCGATTTCCAGATTCCCTTTGCTCATGTTCTGACGCACCGCTTTGAAGTCTCCGATACGAAGCGTTTGCTGGCCGCCGTAGCTGGGGAATTCGCGATACAGATAGGGACGCGTCGGCTGGGACTTGCCAAGCAGTGTCGGCTGAAGACTGATTCCGTTAATCCCCTCAGGTGCCGCATCGGGCTTTCCGAGAATATCCATCACCGTGGGAAGCCAATCCTCGAAGCCGCTGATGTAATCGCTGGTCGAACCAGCGGCGACACGGCCCGGCCAACGCACAACGGTTGGAACGCGAACGCCACCTTCATACAACGAACCCTTCAAGCCACGCAGTTCCCCCACGCTGTTGAAGAACGTGTAATCAACCTCTTTCTCCAAATGGGTCGTTCCATTGTCGCTGCTGAAAATGACAATCGTGTTCTCGGCGAGCTTCAGTTCATCCAGCAGGTTTAAGACGTTTCCGACATAGCGATCCATCCGCGTGATCATCGCCGCATAAGCCGCCCGAGGCGTGAAGTGAGGCGTGTAGCCATAGCCTCCGTCTCGTGTGAAGGGAGGATCGTTCCAATTCAACGCCAAGTACGGTTTCAAGTCCTCGTCGGGGACATGCAGCGAAACGTGAGGAATGATCGTCGGGTAATAAAGGAAGAACGGTTCGGATTGATGATCGCGAACAAACTGCAATGCCGCTTCGTTGATTCGATCGGGGGCGTAGTCCTGACCTTTGAAACGATCATAGCTCTTCGGGTCTTGCGGATCGGCACCTTTGGCAAATCCGATATGTCCGGGGACCGGCGGATCGTTCTTCAAAGGGAATCGCTGCTCGTTGTTCCACAGATAGGGCGGATAATAACTATGGGCAACCGATTGGCAATTGTATCCAAAGAAGCGTTGGATGCCCTGTTGCAGTGGACGTCCATCAGACGTCGGACCGCCAAGCCCCCACTTGCCAAACGCGCCTGTGGCGTAGCCTTGATCGACCAACAATTCAGCCAACGTTACATCGCCGGCGTTCAGCGGCCATTGACCTTCAGGCGGGGTCGATTTGTTGCTGCGAATCGTCGCGTGCCCGGGGTCCTTTCCCGTCATCAAGACACATCGCGACGGAGCGCAAACCGCGTTTCCGGAATAATGCTGCGTTAATCGCATCCCTTGGCTGGCCAGTCGATCCAAGTTCGGCGTTTGAATCTTTTCCTGGCCGAAGCAACCCAGTTCGCGGTATCCAAGATCATCGGCAACGATCAGCACAATGTTCGGTCGATCGGCCGCATCGACTCGATCATTCAAGACCGCAAACAGTTGCCCGCAAAAAAAAGCCAGGAATAAGAAACTCCATCGCACCACCCCGGTCTCTTGAACGAGGCTCAGACGTGACGGTCGTTTGTCTTTTCGATGCGTATGAGCAGACGGTCGATTCCGGAACATGGGGGTCTTCCTTCTTAACGGGAGAACGAGAGCGTACGGTTTGAGTTTGCATTGTGTTTGCTCCCCCAACCGAGGTCAACTGGCGAGCGACTACGAACTGGCGCTGCGGTAACTCAATAGCGCTCGCCGGAAGACCCAGCGTCCGGCAAGCAAGCTGACAACCGTTGCAAGAAGCGCAAAACCGGCAAGCGGCCATTCCCAGGCGGCACGCGGATCGAGAGGCTTGGCGATGATTCTGGCCGGAACGTTCACAACGACCAAAACCGGGACGACGAAGGTAAAGATGCCCCACAGGCTCCAGCCCCATCCGTTTTGATAGATTTCCATCGGATAGCGGCTGAAGTTGGTGATATAGAACCAGAAATTGTAGAGTGTCTGATTGCGTCCGAGCCAAATACTGGTCGCTGACAACGAGATCATCAGACTATACATAATCGCCACGCCGCACAGGATGAACAGCGGGTACAGGATCAACATCATCGGCGTGATCACGAGCGGATCGACCGGATCGGTCATCAGGTACCACAAGCTGATCGCGGCCATGATGAGGCCGACCGCGAAATTGGACAGGGCTGACCAATCGATCCTCTGAAAAGAGATCAGGAATTGCGTGTCGATCGGTTTCAGCAAGGCGAAGTCGAGACCTCCCGTGCGTATCAATTCACTGAACTCTTCCGCGTTGGGCATGAAGAACGCCTGCACCAAGCTGTTGATGAACCAAGTCGTCGCCAGAAAGAGGAAGAACTCGTGCTTATGCCAGCCGGTCCCTTCACCGATCGTGTTGGTGTATTGAAAGATAATCAGGTAAAAGCCGACGTTCATCAACGTCCAAGCGATACTGCTGATGCATTGAAACAGAAAGTTGGTGCGGAACGTCATGTCGCGCACCAAGCTGTTGGCGGCAAAGGTGATGAAGACTCGCCAGTAATTCGGTCCCGATGGTTTCGAGTCAAGCATCTTCGTTGCAACCGCCGCATCGTCACTGGTCACGCCCTGAGCCTCGATCAAAATATGTTTCTCGTCGATTTCCTCGTGGTCAATTCCCCACAAAATGTTAAAGGCCCGTTCGTAGAAAGTTGGTCCATACGTCAGTTCGCCGCCGATATGCCCAACCACGCCCACGATCGTTGCGCAAACCAGCAGTCCGACTTGCCAGACCTTCCGCAATCGCAGGTTGTTTCGCATTTCCGCTTTGATCGCGATGATGGAGAACGCGACCGCCGAGATCGTCAAGCCGATGCCCGCCCAGCGATGACGAGCCACGGGTGCGTCAAGCCCCCGCGTCCAAGAACCCCAGCCATTCTCATCCGCCAAAGACCAGCCCATCGCCGAGGAAACGGCCGCCGAGATCGCTCCGCCGAGCAGGCATGCCATGGGAATCGGATGCGCAAGCTGCGGCCACTTCCAGCCCAGAACGACGAACAATGCGCCGAACACAAACAACGCAACCGGAAAGTGAACCGTGGCGGGATGCAGGTATCCTTGAAAGCCCCAAATGCGGCCCGCCATGCTGCGGGGGGCTTTCGCCTCCTCTTCTTCTTTCGGAGCTTCTTCGTCCGCTTTGACGTCCGTTGCGAAGGATGCGTCTTCAGGCCAGTCCGCACCCTCTTCGATCCAAATCTTGATCAAAGCAATCTCTGACGCCTTCATCGGTCCACCGTGCGATTCGGGCGGCATCATCATGTCGGGATCTTCGGAAACAAGGTAATCGATGTATAACGAACTCGCTTCCGGATCGCCAGCCTCGACATACGCGGCCATGGTATCAGGTTCGTCGACACGAAAGTCGTTCTTCGCGTCTTCGGGACCATGACACTCAAGGCATCGCGACCGGAGAATCGGAATGACATCGCGGGCGAAGTCGACCAAATGCCCATCTTCGTTCAAAGCACCGTCGGCGAACAACGGGTTTGATGTCAAAGCGGTCATCAGAACGAAGGGGATTGAGAGTCTTGCAATCATGTTTATCGCAATTTTTCAGGAGGGATAATCGGCTTAGGCGGGATCGCTGCAAGGGAACAATCACAGCATGAAGCAAAACATTGCACTTCAAGGCGGATTGTATCTTCGCAGTCGGCATATCGGCGGCTAACGGAAAATCGCCAGCCGTTATACCGTGCGTGGTCCGAAATGATGCCTTCGCGTTAAACGAAGCGAATCCCCTCATTTCTGACCAGGCGACGTATATATGTCGCCTGGCCGGGAATGACACGCATCACCCAAAATGTTGCAACGGATTCATCCTGAACCAAGCGAGGTGAAATACCTTATGCCTTTCATTATGCCATGAGATACCCGAACAAGCCACAACAGTCTTCGCATCGACGCACGGTACCTTTTGTCGCAACCCGCAAAGCCCGAGTTTCGTATGGAATGATTTGGTTTGGTATCTTCCAGCTGCTTCAGAAAAAAGCGAGCAACCCGCTCGTCCTCTTTACTCCGTGTGATGATCGCCCGAAGAGCGTCGTCGTCTATCACCTCGGCAATGAATCGAACCGAGCCGTCACAAAGCGCGACCTGTCGACCGCCAGGATGATGGCTGCCACGATTCTCGGAATCAAAACGAAGGAACTGTTGCGACGTAATGTCCTGCGGACTCATCCAAGGAACCGCCATGGAACGTTCGACCTCCGTGACGAGGATTGTGTTGGATGTTCCATCCATGATGTCGCGGAATCTCGTTCCGGTCGGACCGTTCATGACCCCTTGTGGATCGATGATCGCCACATAGGAAGTCGTGCTTCCCTGTCTCCGGCATGGAAGCACACACAAAAACCGAAATTTCCGTCGCGGCGAAGGCGGCGTTTGCGGGATCATTCCAAGGTTTTGAAAGATCGATTTGATCGTACAAGGCTTTCTGATCTAGAAACGGAAGTAGCAACGTCCGCCAACTGTGAAGCGGTTGCCCGTCGGCATCGACCGTGTAGGCGGGTGGGAAACTCTTGTAAGTGTCGTGATAGTTGTGCATCGCCAAGCGCGATTTGCTTCCAGATTGTTCGAGCAATGCATTCTTCGCCGCTTCCCGCGAAGCCTGAACCGCCGGCAACAGCAAGCCGACACACACCTTGGTTAGCAGCACGGAACACATCACGCAGCACCAGCGCAAGATGATCGTCGTTGTTGTTCTTTTGCGGCACGTGTCAAGCGGTGGCGGCTCCGGTGGTTGTTGCGAACCGTCCGGCTGATAGGAATTGCTCATTGAGTCACCTGTCCATAATACATGTCGGATTTGACGCTCCATCAACGATGAACGCGTTTGACGTTATACCCTGTGTGGTCTGAATGATGGCTTTTTAGTATAAGCACCCGTGCATAAGTTCTTGAGCATAACTCGTTTAACGGCAAGCCGAAGGCGACGGCGAAACACTGGAAAAACGTCGCCTTCGGCTTGCCGTTAAACGAAAAAACTTATGCGTTGGTGCTTTTATCATGGTGCTTAATCACCCTATTTTCGGCCACGCGACGTATATCTTGCGAGGATGCTTTTCAGCGGATCTTGCGACGCGGTCGCTCCATGAAAGAGCCCTTCGCTCACAAAAGGACAACCGTTACAAGGTTTATTGTAACCTCTCGGTCAGCTCGCTGATCAAATCTTTCGTGGCGACGCGCCATTGTTTCAGCGAATCGCGATCACGAATCGTGACCGTATCGTCCTTCAGCGAGTCCCCGTCGACGGTGATGCAATAGGGCGTGCCTGCTTCATCCTGACGTCGGTAGTCTGCCGACCGCCGCCTTTTCGTCGTAGAACGCGGGCATCTTTTCCTTGATCATGCCATAAATCTCCTGCGCCTTTTCCGGCATGCCATCCTTCTTCACCAACGGAAAGACCGCTGCTTTGATCGGTGCCAAGCGAGGATGAAACCGCAGAACGGTTCGCGTTTGCATGTTTCCATTTTCGTCGGGCTGCTCATCTTCGGTGAACGCCTGGCACAGGAAGGCAAGAACGGGCGATCCGCCCCCGGCGGACGGTTCGATCACATGGGGGATATACTTCTCTCCGGTCAAATCACCGCACAGCGCGAGGTCCTTGCCACTGCCGCGATGCTTCGGTTGACCGTGTTCATTGCTGCACGGTCATCGGATTGGTCTGGATCGAGCTTTCCTTCCATGTGACTGCGCAGGTCGAAGTCGCCGCGATGAGCGACACCCTCCAGTTCGCCGTATTCCCCTTCGGCCATGAATGGGAACGCGTATTCGATGTCGGCGGTTCCAACGCTGTAATGCGCCAATTCTTCGGGAGCATGTTCGCGCATGATCAGGCGATCACTGGAAAGCCCGAGGTCCTTGTACCACTGCAACCGACGATCCCGCCAATAACCGTACCATTTCTGGGAATCGTTCGGATGGCAGAAAAACTCGATTTCCATTTGCTCGAATTCGCGTGACCGGAAGGTAAAGTTCCGAGGTGTGATCTCGTTGCGGAAGCTTTTTCCGATCTGAGCGATCCCCATCGGCAAACGGACGCGGGTACTGTCGATGACATTCTTGAAGTTGACGAAGATACCCTGAGCGGTTTCGGGTCGCAGAAACGCCGTATCTTCCTCTCCCCCCAACGCCCCCACCGTGGTCTTGAACATCAGGTTGAATTCACGCGGCTCGGTGAGCGTGCCGAGCTGCTTGGCGTCGGGACCGAGCACTTTGTCTTGCTCTTGAACACTGTCGAGCGTTGCGAAGGGACCATCGAACTTCAGCGATTCGGCATCCTTCGGACGAAGCTTGAAGAACTTCAGCGCCCTCCGCTGTACATCGGCTTCTTCTTCGTCGGCTTCCGCCGTCGTGGTCACGAAGATCTTCTGATCATTGACCTGCACCCATCGTCCACGCACTTGATCAAATCGATATCGCTTGCGGGTTTCGCGACAGTCGACCATGTGATCGTGGAACAGGTCGTAGTGCCCCGAACACTTCCAGACTTGAGGGTGCATGATGATCGTGCAGTCCAAGCCGGTCATCTCGTAGGTGCTGGGGGCTCCCGGCGGTGCGATCAATTCATTGTGACCGCTGACCATATCCTGCCACCACGCTTGCTTGACGTTGCGTTTGAGTTCGACACCCAACGGTCCGTAGTCCCAGAACCCTTGCAATCCTCCATAAATCTCGCTGGATTGAAAAAGAAATCCGCGTCGCTTGCACAACGCAACGAGTTTTTCCATCGGCATCATTTTTGAGTGACTCTTGTTGGCTCAGGGGTAATTCCGTGTGCGGTTATACGTCGCCTGGTCAGAAATGAGGTGATTCGCTTCATTTAGCGTGAACGCATCATTTCGGACCACGCACGGTATAATTCGCAGTCAAACCGCAGTTTACGCCCGATTCAACAAATCAGGTAGGCCAGTCTTTGCCTTGCTAGAGATTTAGAGATTGGCGTCTTCCAGCAGCATCCTGAGATAGCTGCGTGGTTCGGCGTTCCGCAGCTCCAATTGTTCAGACAACGATGTCACAGTCCGCTGAGCGAATTCCATTTGCTCTTGCTCGGCGACGCATTCAATCTCGGCAAACGCTCCCAACGTGTCGAGCTTGTCGATGGTGATCGTCAGCGCCGTGGGTGGGTCCCCGTGGAAAAACTCGAAGCTTTCGCGAACCTTCACGACATCGGCGACCCTGCGGAAGCCGAGATGCTCCAGCAACGCTTCGGTCTTGCCGCCATCGACATCGCCCGGTCCGAGCTCCCATTCCAACTCCGGTCGGGTCTTCACCGGGCCGGCGAGTTTTGATCCCTTGTAGGTAATCAGCGGTCGACCATCGATTCGGCGGACGCGCAGCGCTTCGTGTGTCTGCGCGAAATCGCGGCACGGATGATTGAAATACGTGTCGCGATGCTTTTGAATTCCCAACGGGGTGGCACCTAGAGCAAGCACGCTGCGACGGAATTCTTCCGCATCGTGCAGTTTGAATTTCAGTTCGATCTCAAATTTCGACATGCTTGCGAGTTTGCAACGTTGGACAAGACGGCGTTCGGATCAAACCACGGCTTCTTTTCCTGGAACGGGAATCGGGTACAGTCCGTTCTCCTCCGGCAGCACCGGTGGAATGTCGTCCCACGATTTCAGAGCGTCAAAGTCGGCCAGCGTGATGTCGCTGTTCAGCACATCGTCCAGTTTGATAACCTTGCCACTGTAGGTCGCCAAGCGTCCCATAATCGCCGTTAGCGTACTTCGGGCACCGTAATCGGCTTGGTTGATCGATTCGCCGTTACGCAATGCGTCGAACAGATCGTGATGCTGCTGCTGCCAGCCCTTTCCAGGGCCGGAGGTCGCATCGCTTTTCCAAATCAAATTGTGATGGTGGTCGTAAATCTCCGCGCGATTGACAACCGCGTAGCCGTGCGTTCCGTGAACAACCTCGCCGACGTTATTCCAGCAACCTTTCATGTGTCGGCACTGACTGATCAACTTCGTTCCGCCAGCATAGGTGTATTCGACGAAATGGTGATCGAAAATTTGCCCGGTGTCCTGGCCGTTGCGAACCTGTCGCCCACCTTGCCCTGCGCCTCCGTCGGATAATCGTTCATCACCCAATTGACGACGTCGAGATTATGGACATGCTGTTCGGTAATGTGATCGCCGGAAAGCCAATTGAAATAGTACTAATTGCGGCACCGATATTTCAGTTCCGTATCATTCTGTTGTCGTGGCCGAACCCAGACGCCACCGCTGTTCCAGTAAACGCGAGCCATCAAAATCTGGCCGATCGCGCCGTCGTGGATTTGTGCAACGCATTCCTGATAACGAGCCTCGTGGTGTCGCTGCAAGCCGACCGCGACCGCCAAGTTCTTCTGCTTGGCCAGTTCGTTCGCGGCCAGCACGCGACGGACGCCGGGAGCGTCCACGGCGACCGGCTTTTCCATGGAAAACATGCTTCCCGCTTCGACAGCCGCTTCAAAATGGAGAGGCCTGAATCCTGGAGGAGTCGCCAAGATCACGACATCGACATCCGACGCGATGACATCGCGGTAAGCGGACAAGCCGACGAATCGTCGGTCGCGAGTGACATTGACACGATCGGGATGCTTCCCTTTCACGGTTCGATAAGCCGCTTGAATGCGATCTTCGAAAGCGTCCCCCATCGCGACAAGCTGAACGTCGCCACCGGTTGTGTTCAGGGCTTGCGTGATCGCCCCGGTACCGCGACCGCCGCATCCGATCAAGCCGACGCGAATCGTATCGCTGCCGAAACTGTGAGCGGCGCGAGCGATGTTCAATCCGCCGGCAACAGCTCCCCCAGCCAACAATAAACTGGAACGCTGCATGAACGAGCGCGAGCCGTCCGAGCGTGCGGCTTTTTGCGGAGTCTTCGTCGGTTTGCGATCATCTGCGGAATTCGACATGATTTCCAATGCTCGAGCGGAAACGGGGTGGGTAAGGCGACCGCCGACATGCGGTTCGCTATGATTGATCGTAGCCGGGGCGCGCCTTTTTTCAATCGATGGCCGCCGTACCGCCAACAGATGCTTCAGCGTCTATCAATGATGAACGCGTTTGATGTTATCTTGCCATAAAGTTTTTCAGTTGATCTTGCGACGTGGTCGCTCTACGATGTTCCGCGACGTTTGCGAGCACACCAACGTGCCGGTCGCAACGTGGCCCCGATTCACCGATGCACTGGTTTTCCTTCAGCGAGCCGGACATGAAGACGCTTCTCGATGAGCAACAACTGCGACGTGGCGTCGAAGACCTGCCGACGCGATCAACAAACATTATCAAACGCGCCCGCTAACCGTGGTCGCCGTGATGACTGGAAGTCTGATTTTGTTGGCCGATCTGATTCGACAGCTCTCGATGCCGTTGCGTGTGGGCGTTGTTCAGGCCAGCAGCTATCGCGGTGGGACGCGAAGTGGCGAACTGTTTGTGAACGCGCACATGCTGATTGGCATTCGCGATCGCGAAGTCCTGTTGATCGATGACATCTTCGATACGGGACGGACCCTCGAACGACTGATGGAGGACATGCGGCAGTTGGGTGCGAAAGATGTTCGCAGTGCGGTATTATTACAGAAGAAGCGTCACCACGATGTTCAGGTACGCCCTGATTTCGTGGCCTTTGAAATTCCGGACGAGTTTGTCGTCGGTTATGGTTTGGACTACCAGGACATGTACCGCAACTTGCCCTTTCTGGGCGTGATGGAAGCAACCGACTTGGATGAACATCACGCTCAACATGGCGATGGCCAAAACTGAACGTGGATGAACCCTTTTCCCAGCGAAGGTTGTTGATCACGTTTTACCGTGCGTGGTCCGAAATGATGCCTTCGCCTTAAATGAAGCGAATCACCTCATTTCTGACCATGGGTGGTATTATACCGTGCGTGGTCCGAAATGATGCCTTCGCGTTAAATGAAGCGAATCACCTCATTTCTGACCATGGGACGTTTAAAGTACACTGGAAGCGATGAAGCGATTGCAAATACTCATTGTCACACGACGCTTTTGGCCGCATGCCGATGATGCGACCCATCGTTTGTTGACACTTGGTGCATGGTCTTCGTCGACAAGGCTGCTTTCCCACCGTCGTCACCCCCGGTACCAGGCCGCTTGGCCCACCGCGATCGAACATCGCGAGATTCCCATTTGCCCGCCGCTGCGCCGCGTGGTGAATGGTCGATGTCTCGGTATGTGCGTAACCTACGAAAATGGCTGCTGGAGCGTTTGCCTCGCTATGACGTCGTTTACTGCGACTTCATGCGCGACGAATCGGCGATGGTCGTGGAACTGGCGCGTCGCCTGCATGTTCCTTGCGTTGTTCGCTGCGGGGCGTTAATGGGAGCCAATGACATTGTTTGGCAAGCATCGCTGCGATCCCGGCAATCCATTTTTCAGCGTTGTCTAGCGGCCGATGCGATCATTGCACCGCGTGCTTCGGCACAGCAAGGGCTGCTGGCCGCAGGAGCCAAGTCCCCCACGATCGTTCGGATCGCGGATGGTATTGGTGATCCATTGCGTCGCACGAAGGCAACGATCGCGGCGGCTCGCAAATCCCTGGCCGAAGTGAATCACGATTTGAATGTCCCCGTCGATGGCCGGGTGCTGCTGTGCATGAATCGGCTCTCGCCCGAGGGAGGCGTTTCCAGTTTGCTAGCTTCAATTTGGCCCGTGCTGGACCAACGTCCCGATGATCGGCTGTGGCTGATCGGCGACGGAAGCTGGCGCGCCAAGATTTTTTCTGAAATCAAAGGGCATGGCATCGGAAGGTCCGCATTTATGCCTGGCAGCTTCGATCATATTGACGAACTGATGCATGCGGCCGATGTCTTTGTCTTGCCATCGGCGTCCGATGGTGTCGAATCTTTCTGGCCGACAGCCATTGCCGCGGGCTTGCCCAGCGTTGTTGTCGATTGTCCGGATACGCGCGCGTATTTAGGAGGTGCGTTTTCAGATACGCATCATTTCGCGGCTCAGGATGTCGATCAATTACAGTTCAAGCTTCATGAGGTCTTGGAGCATTACGACGAAGCGTCCATCGCAGCCGAACGACTCCGGAAGCGGTTGGCGCAGACAACGCCATTGTCTGATTCAATCGCCCGTCATGTGCGGCTGTTTCAAAGCTTGGCCGCGATGCGCGACGTTTCCAATGTTGGCGGTGCGACCGGATGAGAAAAAGGATTTGTCACATCATTCCGACACTGGTTCGGGGGGGCGCTGAAAAACAACTCACGCTGCTGGCAACAGGCTTGCCTCGCGACCGCTTTGATGTCCATGTCGTTGTGTTGACGCATGATGGTCCGCTCAGAAAAACCCTGGACGAAGCCGAGATTCCGGTGACGGTTGTCGGAAAACGATTCAAAGCCGATCCGTCCGCGTATTTCCGTTTGAAACGAACGCTCAAGCAATTGCAACCCGATCTTGTTCACACCTGGATCTTTGCCGCCAACTGTTACGGACGCGTGGCGGCTCGGCGGGCGGGAGTCCCGCGGGTGGTGGCTGGAGAACGCTGCGTCGATTCGTGGAAAACGGCGCGTCATTTCATGATCGATCGTTATTTGGCGCAACGCTGCGACGCAATCGTCACCAACAGCACGGGAGTTCGCGATTTTTATGACGCTCACGGCGTACCGGCGGATCGCTTTCGCATCATTCCCAATGGCATTCGACCGCGACAACCAAGTCCGCTGACACGTGAAGCCATGTGCCAGCGATTGGGCATCGACCCCAAGCGACGTTTGATTGTCGCCATCGGTCGATTGTGGCCGCAGAAGCGCTATCGCGACTTGATCTGGGCATCGCAGTTGCTCCAGTCCGCTCGCGATGAAACGACATTCGTGATCATTGGCGATGGTCCACAAATGGGCGAATTGCAGCGATTTCGCGATTCCGTGACGACGGGACAAGGGTGTGCGTTCGCCGGTCCCCGCGACGATGTTGCCGACCTGCTGCCGCTGTTTGACCTGTTCTGGATGGCCAGCGGATACGAGGGGCAAAGCAATGCTTTGCTCGAAGCGATGCAGGCCGGGCTGCCGGTTGTTGCTTCGGACATTCCAGGCAATCGTGATCTGATCACCGACGGTGTGACCGGACGACTCGTCCCCGTCGGTGATTCAGCGGAGTTCGCCAAGCTTGCCTATCAACTGCTGTTCACGGAAACGGAAACAGCGCGAAAGCTTGGCGAGGCTGCTCGGCAGCGAATTGCAACCGATTTCACGGTGCAACAAATGGTCGATCGACATGTTCAACTTTACGATGAACTGCTTGCCGTGCATGGGCCGAATTGACAAACTTTCATCAAACCAAGCGAATCACTTTGTTTCCGCCTGCGGACGTAAGCACCTCGGCATCTATACTGTGCGTGGTCCGAAATGATGCCTTCGCGTTAAACGAAGCGAATCACCTCATTTCCAACCACGCGACGTATAACGATGCATTTATCAATCGACAATACCATTCATGAATTCCAATCCATCAAACGACGACCTCGAACTGCTCGAGACATTGTCGAAGCAATATGCGGCCATCAAGCAAGAACTGGCGAAGGCGATTGTCGGCCAGGAAGCGATCATTGAGCAAGTCATCACGGCATTGGTTGCCGGAGGACATTGTTTGCTGGTCGGTGTCCCGGGCGTCGCAAAAACTTTGCTGGTCCACAGTTTGGCGTCGACATTGAAGCTGGACTTCAGCCGCATTCAGTTCACACCCGACTTGATGCCCAGCGACATCACGGGAACGGAAGTCATTCAACAAGACCAGCAGACCGGACTGCGAGATTTCAAGTTTTTGCCCGGACCAATCTTCGGAAACATTATCCTGGCCGATGAGATCAATCGTACGCCGCCAAAAACGCAAGCTGCGCTGCTCGAAGCAATGCAGGAACGACAGGTGACCGCGGGAGGGACGCGGCATGAACTCCCCAATCCGTTCTTTGTTCTGGCGACGCAGAATCCGCTTGAGCAGGAAGGCACCTATCCATTGCCGGAGGCGCAGCTCGACCGATTCATGCTCGACGTGCGGATCGATTACCCGAACGAGGAGGACGAGTTGAAAGTTGTGCTGCAAACGACCGATGATCAAGACGAAACATTGACCTCCGTTGTCGATGGTGCGCAGTTGCTCGAATATCGCCATTTGGTCAGACGGATTCCCATCGCTCCGCCGGTGGCCCATTACGCCATGTCGCTGGCTCGGCGAAGTCGACCCGCCGACGAGAAAGCGTCGGATGAAGTGAAGAAGTACGTCCGCTGGGGAAGCGGCCCGCGTGGCAGCCAGTTTCTCGTCCTTGCCGGCAAAGCGCGCGCGGCATTGCAGGGGCGGCACTTGGTCGAACGAAGCGATATCGACGCGGTGGCGATTCCAGTTTTGCGGCATCGCATCCGATTAAGCTTTGCCGCGGAAGCGGACAGAGTGACGATTGAAGAAATCATTGCGGGAATCATGCAATCGGTTCGACAATCGGCTGGATCGCCCGAGTTCAAGAAAGTCTTTCGATCGGCGAAGTGACGCGGAAATGAGTGCCGTCAGGACGATAAGCGACCGTTGCGATGCATGAACTGTTTACGAAGTATTTGGACCTTGCGACGCTGACCGAACTGAGCGGCTTGCGGTTGAGGTCCAATCGACGTTTTGGAGGCTCCGCTTCCGGGGAGCATCACAGTTTTCGCATGGGACAAGCGATCGAATTTTCCCAACATCGTCAATATGCGCCCGGAGATGATCTGCGATACATCGATTGGAAAATTTACGGACGCAGCGACAAATTCTATTTGAAACAAAGCGAGGACGAGACCGATCTGAGCTGTTACGTTTTGCTGGATTGCAGCGAAAGTATGAGTTATGCCGGCAACGACTCGACACCGAGTAAATTTACGTTTGCCGTCCAGCTAGCGTTCGGCTTGGCGTTCATTTCGTTGCAACAGCAAGATCCCGTTTCGTTGTCGCTGATAACGGATCACCTGGTGCAATACCTGCCGCCATCAAATGCCAGCGGATCGATGGCGCGATGGGAACAGGGGATCAGCGGTTGTGAGCTTCGCGACAAAACAAACTTGCCGATCGCTTTGGCGCAGTTTGCCGATGCCGCCACGCAGCCTAGCCTGGTTGTTTTGATCAGCGACCTGCTGGGGCCTGAGTCCGAGTTGCGGGACGCCCTTCCCCTTCTACGACGCGGCAATGATGCGATTGTCTTGCACGTGATGGATCGTCGTGAGCGATCTTTCGCATTTGATGGCGAACTGCGAATCGAAGGCTTGGAGAATCTCGGGATTGCGGACGTCAATGCGACGCAAATTCAAAAAGGATATTTGAAAGAAGTGGAAACGTTCATTCAAACTCAGAAACAGGCCTGCTGGAATCTTAATTTTGGATTTGCCTCTGTGACGACAGATCAACCCTTAGCGTCGGAACTATCGTCCCTGTTTCGCCGTTAAACGATCGGCGAGCGATATGGATTACCTCAACAAAATTGCCGGTTTCCAGAATTCTCTTCAAATTGCCTGCATTGGCTTTTTATCCGCCCTTCGACGTCCGATTGCTTTCCGGTAGGCTATACTTCGCGATACAGCATGCTTTGTTTCAAACCATTAACGGAAAATCGAATCGATGACCACCATCTCGGAACCCAATGCGAACTCGATTGATCTTGCCGACTTAGATGCGGAAATCCGTCGTCATTTGCACTTCACGCTTGGATTTCATGAACGACATGTTTCGCCCCGCTACATGTGTCGTGCGACAGCGTTGGCCGTGCGGGATCGATTGTTGGAAGCTTGGCAGGGGACGCAGGATGCGATGCGCGACACCGACCAACGACGGGTGTATTACCTTTCGCTGGAGTTTTTGATCGGACGCTCGCTCGTCAATTCGATTCAAAATTTGGATCTCGATGCGCAAACACGCGATGCCCTGCATCAATACGGCCTGACGCTGGAGGAAGTCGCGGAAAAGGAACACGATGCGGGATTGGGCAACGGTGGCTTGGGGCGTCTGGCGGCATGCTTTCTGGACAGTTGCGCGAACCTGAAGCTGCCCGTTTTCGGGTACGGCATTCGTTACGAATACGGAATGTTCCATCAGCACATCGAGAACGGACGTCAAGTCGAAGACCCCGACCATTGGCTTCGCGACGGGAATCCTTGGGAACTGGAACGACCGGAAGAATCGCAGCACGTCAAGTTTTATGGGCACACCCAACATTATCGCGACACCGATGGGACGCCGCGTTGTCGTTGGGCGGGCAGCCACGATGTGATCGCGGTTCCGTTCGACATGCCAATTCCCGGATATCGCAACCAGACCGTCAATACGTTGCGTTTGTGGAAGGCGACGGCGACCGATGCTTTCAATCTTGAGGAATTCAATTCGGGAAGCTATCCCGAAGCGGTCGCCGCGAAAAACATGGCCGAACAGATTTCGATGGTGCTGTATCCCAACGACGCCAGCGAAAACGGAAAAGAACTGCGATTGAAACAACAATATTTCTTGGTCTCGGCGAGTCTTCAGGATATCGTTTCCAACTGGGTTGAAAAACATGGGAAGGACTTCACGCAATTCGGCGAGAAGAATTGTTTTCAACTCAATGATACGCATCCGGCCTGCGCGGTCGCTGAATTGATGCGAATCCTGTTGGACGATTATCAATTGGAATGGAAGCAGGCTTGGAGTGTGACGACCAAGTGCATGGCATACACCAATCACACGTTGCTTCCGGAGGCTCTGGAACGTTGGTCGGTTTCCTTGTTCAGCCGCCTGTTGCCCCGTTTGCTGGACATCATCTACGAAATCAATCACCGCTTTCTCGAAGATGTGCAGCGGAAGTGGCCTGGCGACATCGATCGCCAACGTCGCATGTCGTTGGTCGAAGAGGGGGACAATCCGCACATTCGCATGGCCCATTTGGCGATCGTCGGCAGCTTTTCAATTAACGGTGTCGCGGGTCTGCACACCGATCTGCTGAAGAGCGGCCTGTTCAAGGATTTCTACGAACTGTGGCCGGAAAAATTCAATAACAAAACCAATGGTGTGACCCAGCGTCGTTGGTTGGCGCATTGCAATCCGGGGCTCCGCGATTTGCTGAACGAAACGATTGGCGAAAGCTGGCAAACCGATTTGAGCAGGATCGAGAAGTTGGTTCCGTTCGCCAAGGACGCGGAGTTCCGTAAACGCTGGGCGGGAGTCAAGCTTGAAAACAAGCGACGCCTGATCGAATACGTTCATCAAACGACAGGCATCGAGTTTCATGAAAACGCCCTGTTCGATGTTCAGGTCAAACGAATCCATGAATACAAGCGTCAGCTATTGAATTTGCTGCATGTTCTGAATCTGTATGACCGCATCGAGCGTGGCGACACGCAGGGCCTGGTTCCTCGTTGCGTCTTGATCGGCGGCAAGGCGGCACCGGGCTATCATGTCGCCAAGATGATCGTTTACTTGATCAACAACGTTGCTTCGGTGTTGAATGCCGATCCCAAAACGGATGGCTTGTTGAGACTTGTCTTTCTCCCCAACTATCGCGTTTCCGCGATGGAGGTAATCTGCCCGGCAACGGAACTTTCAGAACAGATATCAACCGCCGGAAAGGAAGCTTCCGGAACGGGAAACATGAAATTCATGATGAATGGAGCGTTGACGATCGGCACGCTGGATGGAGCAAACATCGAAATTCGCGAGCAGGCGGGGGAAGAGAACTTCTTTCTGTTCGGATTGAGCGCTGCTGAAGTCACGGAAACGAAGAAGGCTTACGATCCCAACAAGATCATCGCGGAAGACGAAGAAATTCAACGAATCTTGCAGATGATCGAAGGGGGGCGGTTTGATCAGGGCAATCCCGGTGCGTTCAACATCCTCACCGCCGGTCTGCGCAATCCGTATGATCCTTGGCTAACGATCGCCGACCTGCGCAGTTACATCGACACCCAGCGACGCGTTGAAGAGGCCTACCTGGATCAGGAGCGTTGGAACACGATGAGTATCTTGAACACCGCAAACAGCGGTTGGTTCTCCAGCGACCGCACCATCCAGCAGTATGCCGACGATATTTGGAAAGCGAAACCGATCGCGTAGAGCGACCATGTCGTGGATTGTGTCGGCCTCCGGCTTAAAGCGAATCGTTCTGCAACAATCCGGTGGCTTACACCACCGGCAAGCTCTATGTCGGCCTCCGGCCTAAGCGGCACGCTCTTGTTAACTCCGGTTCTTCGGAACCGTAATCTAACGCTCAACTGCTGATTTAACTGAAAGACTTATGCCGAAGTGCTTACTTGCGCTGGCCTTGAGTGGGCAGTAGGTTTGTGGTGTTAGGCCGTCGCTGGTGATGGCCTGCTCTGCTTTCCAATTTTGCAAGGAACCTCGACCGTGACTCCCTATCAAAAACGTTTGACGGATGTGACCCAAAGACTCGCTGAGGACATGAAGATCCGCAATCTGGCTCAGGCAACAATCGATGCTTACACCTACCATGTGCAACGTTTCGCGGACTTTAGTAAAAAACCTTTGCACCGGGCGACGCCTACAGATATCAGAAACTTCGGCACTTCTCGGTGATCGCCACCATGTTCGATGCCGCCCGTAGAATCTTTGGAACTGAGTGCTTGACGACATTTTGCCAATCCAAAAGGCTCGTCAATCGTTGCAGGACAACGTGGCGATTGCCGAGGTTGTTGAAGTCGCTGAGGGAGTCAGACAACTGCCGGGGTGGCGGCAAGTTCGCTTATCTGAGCAGCGACGAGAACTGGGAGGCGTTCGTTCGCAACCTCGCGTCGACCCAGTGGGTGGCTTACATCCAGCCGCCGCCGTCAGAGACCAGTCGGGCCAACGAAGTGGTCAACTATCTGACGCGTTACCTGACCGGCGGACCGATCAGCGACCATCGCATCACCGCCGCCGATGACAGGCACGTCACGTTCTTGGCTCGCCAAGGCGACAAGACCGGCGGCGAGCGTCAGCAAGTTCCGGTCACTCTGAAGCTGGACGACTTCGTCCGCCGCTGGTGCCTGCACATTCAGCCCGATCAACTGACGAAGACTCGCTACCTTGGCGGCTGGTCGGGCCAGCACCGCGCCACCTACATGGCCCGTTGCCGCGAGTTGTTAGACTCGTCCGATGGTGTCACCGATTCAGCGACAAGCCAACCCGATTCGACCGCCCCAGTCGAAATCGCCTCCACCTGCTCGGTCCCCGACCCGATCGCCTGCGCCCGCTGCGGCAGCGACCGTCTACTTTTGATCGAGAGTATTCCCAAGCCATCCTGGCGAGACCTCTTCAACGCCCGCAATGCCGCCTGTCCCGAGTGGTACGCCCAGTGGCGGCGCGTCGACGACGAACGATTCTGGGACGGCCTGATGGGTGAGGGTTTTAACGATTGGTACCTGGAAAACGTCCTAGAACGTGCAGAGGAACCAGCTCCCCCGCCTCCCCCACCAAAGCAGCTCTTCTTCCCTGGATTTGCGGCCCACCCCGCATACTGCTAGAATCCATCTCCGGTCGATCGACCACCCCAACATCAAAACCACCCGCGTTGGACCGACCGACAAAGTTCAACGCACGATCTATCTATCATTGCATCCATGCAACGATAGATAGATCGCAATTCGTTGAACTTAATCTAGTTGGTAGTGTCTCGCGTGTCGCTTCGGTTGGGGTTGACGTTGTTGTCTACGAAACGCGTTGATTCATGTTCGCTTCGGCCCTTCTCTTGGTGTCGGTTTATCGCGATGTGAGGAGCGTCCGCGTTTTTATAGTGATCCGCGATGTGATACTGATCCGCGCTGTGATGATGGTTCGCGATGTGATGATGATCCACGCTGGGAGGATAGCCCGGTGGTGGGTTTGTGATTGTCGTTTGTTGCGGTGGCTTTTTAAGCACCTCGGCATAAGTCATTAAGCAAAACGGAATCAGCCGCAGCGCACTCAGCTGCCGCATAGGCCGGAGGCCGAAACAAAAGCTGCCGGGGCCGTCAGGCCCCGGAACCGAAACAATGACAACTTTAGCCCGGCGGGCGGCACATTTGCTTTGTAGTGGATTGTGTCGGCCTCCGGCCTAAAGCGAATCGTTTTGCAACAATCCGGTGGTTTACACCACCGGCAAGCTATATGTCGGCCTCCGGCCTAAGCGGCACGCTCTTGTTAACTCGGGTTCTTCGAAACCGTAATCTAACGCTCAACTGCTGATTTAACTGAAAGACTTATGCCGAAGTGCTTACACGGCGAGTTTGGGCCAAAGCCCCATCCGTTTGCCTAGCCCCGGCGGAACGCCTGGGGCGACTGTTTATATCAATGATGAACGCGTTTGATGTTATCTTGCGCATCTGTTTTTCAGTTGATCTTGCGACGTGGTCGCTCTACGGTTCGGGTTATGCCGAGGTGCTTATTCGACGGGGAAGCCACGTTTGCGGAGCAAGGCACTGGTGTCGACCGCGCGGCCACGGAAGGCACGGAAGCCGTCGGCGGGGTCGATCGTGTCGCCCACACTCAGGACGGTGTCGTGCAATCGTTTGGCGATCACCGGATCGTAGTAGCTGCCCGCTTGCTCGAACACTTCCGCGGCGTCCGCCGTCAACGCGTCGCTCCACAGATAACTGTAGTAACCGGCCGAGTAACTATCGCTGGCGAAAATGTGCTGAAAGTGAGGCGTTCGATGTCGCATCGGCAACTCATCGGGCATACCGATCTCTTTCAGTGTCTCCCGCTCGAATGCATCCGGATCGATTTGATCACGGTCGGATGTATGCAGTTTCATGTCGATCAAAGCGCTCGCCAAGTATTCGACGGTCGCAAACCCCTGGTTGAAGGTTGCGGCTTTGCGAATCTTTTCCGCCAGTGCCTCGGGCATCGGCTCGCCGGTTTGATAATGGACGCAGTACTTGCGCATCACCTCCGGGGTATCGAGCCAATGTTCCAGCAATTGCGAGGGGAACTCGACGTAGTCCCGAGCAACGGAGGTTCCCGACTGCGAAGGGTACGTCGTTTTGCTGAGCAGTCCGTGCAACGCGTGTCCGAACTCGTGAAACAGGGTGACGGCATCGTCCCACGATATCAAGACGGCTTCGCCATCGGCTCCTTTCACAAAATTCGAGTTGTTCGATACGATCGGTGTCACGGGTTTGTCGATATTCTGCTGCGATCGATAGGCGTTCATCCACGCACCGCTGCGCTTGCCTTCGCGGGCATACGGGTCCAGGTACCAAAGGCCGACATGTTTTCCTTCGGCATCGGTAACCTCCCACACACGCACATCCGGGTGAAAGACCGGGACATCGGTGATTTGCGTGAACTGCAAACCGAACAATTCTCCGGCGGCCCACATCATTCCCTCACGCAATTTTTCCAGTTGCATGTAAGGCTTCACTTCGTTGAAGTCCAAGTCGTACTTCGCCTTGCGAACTTTTTCCGCGTAGTAGCGGTAATCCCAAGGCTCGATCTTGATATTCGCCCCTTCCTGATCGGCGATTTTCTGCATGTCCGCGACCTCTTCCTCCACGCGAGCAACGGCTTTCGGCCAGACCTTCATCATCAGGTCCATCGTCGCCTCGGGCGTCTTCGCCATCGTGTTCTCCAGACGCCAATGGGCATGGGTCGGATAACCGAGCATGTTCGCTCGCGTCCGGCGCAGTCGAAGGATTTCCGCGATCAACGTGTTGTTGTCGTATTCGTCGCCATTGTCGCCACGGTTGTAATAGGTTCGCCAAACTTCTTCGCGCAGCTTGCGATTGTCCGCATATGTCAGGAATGGATCCATTGATGACCGGGTGTTCAGCACGGCCCATTGATCCGGCTTGCCACGTTCCTTTGCGGCGCTGGCCATGGCGGCAACGACCGATTCGGGGAGTCCGGCGAGATCGTCCTTGTCGGTGACCCAAGTGACATATGCTTGTTCATCGTGCAACACGTTTTGGCTGAAGTCTGTAAAGAGGCTCGCCAAACGCATGTTGATCTGCGAAAGCTTCTTCTTGGCTTCGGGTTCCAGTTTCGCGCCCTGGCGGACAAAATTGCGATAGCGATCATCGAGCAAACGTCGCTGTGCCAACGAAAGCTTGTCGCGTTGAT
>JAWKTL010000009.1:0-203147 GCA_041399105.1 Pirellulaceae bacterium
TTCTGTCTTAGCCCCGACCGCGGACTCTGCGCGCTTTGGATACGCCAGCGTCAAAGAAGAACTCAAGTTCCCTGGCTGTGCGGTCTTTCGATGGATTGAGCTTCCCCAGGATCTCAAAGTCGTCTGTCGACCCAGTCAGCTCGATCCCACAACCCCCGTTCCTTTTGAACTCAAAGACAAGGAGCCAATCGAGTGGCTCGTGGGCCTGCAGTGGAGCGATGGCAGTGCAGTTCCATTGCAGTCCGGTGAGGTTGTTCTTAAGAATAGCTTGAATGATCGAGAGATCTTGCTACCGCTTCATTCCGCGACCGGCAGCTTCAAGAATCTGCTGCAAACTCTTCCGCAGTCGATGGAACCCGGAGCCTATTCGGTCGACGTCAATCTCACGCTGCAATCAGGTCTCCCGTTATCGACGACCCTAGAACGCCACTGCGTGATCAAGACTGTTCAGGAGCGGGTGCGGCTGGTGATCGGTGACGAAAGCGAGAGTACATCCAACGTCGACTTTGGCTTTTTGGGGGATGAAGCGGTCAGCCGTCGCGTGAGTATCAAATTGGAATCAGACACTCCGGTGGAGCTGCCGCTTCAGATCCGCGTGATCGACCTCAAGGATCAGCTTGGGACTGCAGTGGCTGCCGAGTGGATTACGCCAGAAAAACGTGAACTCATCTTGCCTGCCGGTGGCAGCGTTGCTCTGACGCTCGACTGTAGCCTTCCTGCCGTTCCCGAGAATCTTACTGATGGTCAGTTTCAAGGCCTGCTGGAGATAGTCAATGCTCATACCCAAGAGCCTGTGGAATTATTGGCGGCGGCAGGTCGCACAAACTCGGATGACTTGAAGGTCGTTAGATTCACTCTGCAGCGGCCAACTTTCGAGGTCTCCGCGCCTCGGGCGTGGCGCAACCTAATCCGTGAAGTCGAGCAGCAGCCAACGTTGGTGGCCAACACAAACATCACGTTTCCGTATGGACGCGACATCGTGCTTCGAATCAGAACAACTTCAAAGCTTGCACGAGAAATTTCATTAAGACTCGGTCGCTGCCGCAACGTCGATGACACGATCTCCGAAACGGTTTCTCTGGAATCAATGCCCGGTCTCAATCCAACCTTCGTTATTGAGCCAGGCGAATCATTCGACTATCGCCTGCCACTGAGCGTTGCCCAAGAACTCACGCGTGGCTACGGAACAATCGTCATCACTGGGGACGGCATGCTTCCCTATGAACTTCCGTTCGACGTTGGTAGCACATCGCAGAATGGACGGTGGCTCTCGTGGCTCTATGCGATAATCGCGGTTCTCATTGGCTTTCTTGGCTATCGACGTTGGCGCCAATGCATTGCGATCAAAGATCGTGTGGCTAATCCGAAACAGCCGGCGCCGCGTCCCTATCCAACCGGCAGCGTGCTGGGATTATTCAGCTTCGGCAGTGCGGGTGAGGACCGAGTCGTGCTCGTACCAGCCGAGCCGAATCTACAAATCGAAATCGGTTTGGATGAACCGAGGCTGATGGACTTCGAAGAGTATGTCCCCTGCACGGAAACCGTAGTGATCACGTCACCTGACCAGCGACGCCTCCGGATTGAAACGTTCGATCCTGATGGCGACGTCGCTTGGGTGGTCGTTGAATCGGGTGGACCGCTGGAAAAACGATTTCGAAGGCTACGACGTCGTGCCCGCATCGCGGCTGGTTTGGCAGCCAGCTTTCTCTTCGCTGCAATCGGTATTCGCTACTTCGGCTTCATCATCGAATGGACACAGTTCGGGTTTGATCTGTGCCATCTTTCCTAGTGTTTCGTGTTTCTTATTTCGATCCTCCACCTTTCGGAGACTCCCATGAGTGTTTCATCTCAATCGCTGCGTGCTCGCCTGCAACGAGCACATCAACCGTCGTTCAAGCTCGCGTTGCCAGCCAGCATCACGTTTGTTGGCGTCGGTACGACGGGCAGCGGTGTCGTGTTAAGTGCGTTTCGAAAACTGCGCGAGATCACGGAAGATCGACTACCCCAGAATGTCCGCTATCTGCTGATCGATGCCGATGGTGACTCAAGAAGTCCAGACTCACTGGCCGAGCAGACGCACATTCGCAAATTGACCCTGGGAAAAGACGGCGCTGGAACAGCCTTAAACAACGGCTTTAAGCTCGCCCAGCGAGGCTTTACGTCCATTCAGAAGTCAATTACTTCGTGTATGGGCGAGTTGATGAATGCGATCGACACACGCTACCCCGCGACGCTCCCTCCGTCGGAGAATCAAGCCGTCATCGTAGTCGGCGGCCAAGGCGGTACGAGCGGTGGCGCGACCGATTTGGTGGTGACCGCGGCGCATTTGGCTAGCGGCGCGGTTGGTTTGACGCGGCTCGATGTCGTGCACGTTAATCCGGGACCGGAAATGGCATGGCGTGATGTTGAACGCAGTGTCGACCCAGAACGCCGCCAAAGGATCATGGCAAACTACGCCGAGGTCGTTGGCTGGCGATTCCAGACGATGAATACACAGCTTCCGATCTCCGTTCTCGTTCCCGGTCGAGGTCGGATTCGGTTGGCTGCATCGTCGCGTGTCTCGTCCTACGTCGAATTTGATTGGGCCTCCGAGACGACCAAGCTGCAAACCACGGCGGAACTGACGGAAATGATGGCGGCCAGCTTGCTGCATCGCTTCTTTACCGCCGTTGGTTTACGTCGAGCCTCTCGTGAATGCGACGACGTCGTTTCGGGACGAACCGGCCAAATGCACCCTCTTCAAAGTGGAGTTCAAGTCTAATGCAACGCGCGACACTTAACGAATGCCCTTCGCAGACCCAATCTATGGGGTACCAAGAACTGCGACTCTCGATGGAAGAATTGTTCATCCAAAGTGAACACTTGATGCTCGCCGATTCGATCGAATTATTGGTCGATGGGAATCCACTGCCGATGGAACAACGCGATGCCCTGGTGCGAAAGTGCTGCTTCTCGGACCGCGATGTGCAAACAATTTCGCAGCTCGGACGTGCGCTCCCACAGCAAATCGTATTTGATCCCTCCGATTGCGAGGCGATGGCCACGGCTTTGGAAGACTTCGCCAATGATAATGGATCACACAAAAGCCGCTTTGAGCAAGCGGCACCCGTGTTGATCGATCAGAAACTGGCGGAGTTGCAGCCGCGACTTAGCGCGTTGGAAACCACCTTGATCTCGCACGGAGACTTTCGCTCCGCGATCGTGTTTCTCGAATCGCTGCAACGGCAGTGGCAAGATGAACTCGATGAGCAGCGTGACGCGATCTGGGAGCCGCGTTTTGCCGAGCAACTACGCCTATCCGCAGCGTTGATTCGGCGGTATGCCGAGGATGCAAAACGATCCCGCTCGCTTGGTAGCGTTTTTAAGAAAGGCGTGAGCTCGGCAGTCGAAGCAAAACTACGGCAGCAGTTCAGCAAGGACTCTCAGCTAGCGGCGAAACGGACCGAGGCACTACGTCGGGAGATCGGACACGCCATCAAGCGGCGGTTGCTGGATGAAACCAATCCCGAATCGATTCCCTCTCGTTTACGAACGCTGCAGAAGCGTGCAAACGCGTTGTTGGAACTGGCAAAGGAACTGCGAGGCGCGATCCAGCCACTCAAAGACTCGGTCACCCACACGCAATTGATCAAGGACGTACGCGATTCGATTGATCGTGGTCAACGATTTCATTCCCTTATCGAAGGTGCTTGCGAGGCTTCTTCTCGTGGCTGCCGGCAACTCGCTGATCGCTTGCGTCAAGGGCTGTCGTGGCAAGGGCAAGTCATATCACCATCGCGTCTAGCCGAACTGCCTACGAAGCAGTCGCGACAACTTCTACTTGCATTCGCCGATCGATTCTTTGTCCCCGCTTTGGGGGCAATTATTGCGATTGATTTTACCGAGCCCGATCTTCAATTGGCGTTTGCGAAGACACTGGCCATCACTTGCGATAAGGCACAGCCCTACCTGAGATTTCCAGAACTGAAATCGGGATACCTCATTTCGGAACTCTATGTCCACTGTCACAACACATTAGTGCGACCATTGGTGGAATCGTATCGCAGCGGCAATCTGCGATTTTCGAATCCGCCTGGCGACGAAGCGTTTCATATTCCGGAAACGCACGTGCTCTCGGTGACATCGAATGTGCTCGGTCCAGGTCATGCTCGCCCGGAATTCCAACAGGCCAGCTATGCACGGAGTGAGATGCTGGGCAAGGGAACGTTTGCGTCGATTCACTCGTTTACCCAACCGCTGGCGCGGCCATTGGCGCTCGCGAAACGGCCTGCCGATCGATCGGATAGCGAAGCCGTTTTTGAATTGGCACTGGAGTTTGGTCGGATTGTGGAATCGAAGTTCGAGGACAAGTCCGTGTTTAGCCTTCTCTCGCTCGATGAAACGGTCCGGTCCTGCTTTGTACGAACATCGGTACGTCGGCGTTTGGAAGACGGTGAGCACTTCATCCGTTTGCTCGACGAACCGTGGATACAAACACATGTTGACCAAGTTGTTCCGAACCTGCCACTGGATTGGCACCGCGAACTTCTGGCACTACTGGATCGATCGACGCCCGCTGGTGTCATGCGTCAGCTTGTAACACTCGGAATTTTGGAGCGCCGAAAACAGCGATACCGCATCGCTGTTCCCTACTCGCGGTTTACACCACTTCAAACCGAGTTGTACGAGGTCAAACACATTCTGTTGCCAGGCATCAGTAAAGCGAGCTTCGTCAACAAACTTCATCGCAACGATGCGCTCTACTGCCGCGTGGTGGAAGATTTAATTGATGCCGAAGCGAGGCAACAACTCCCCTATCGTCGCCTCACTCCGTTTTTGCAAAACCAAGTTGATCGCCGACGCATGGAGACGATCGGATGAGCGAGCTGTGGCGCGTCATCGATACTTCGCCAACAAGCTATGTGTTGATGCTCGCATATTTCCTGTACCAGCTGCGTCACATGAGTCAGCGTCATCCGCCAAGCGTGCTTTCGTGGCAAGAGGCAGGCGGCTTTGGCCTGTTTCTCATGCTCGGACTGCGGCGATTGGTTTGGGAGACACCCGAGCATCCGTTCAACGTGCTGATTGTTCTCTGTCGAGCCGCCGCGTTCGGCGTCATCGGCTTTAGTCTTGTTGGTGTAGTTGGTGTCGCGTGGTGTGCTGTCCTGGGAATCCTGAAGAAGATCAAGTTCCAGATCCAGTACGCCCGTGCCCGCAAACGACAGATCCGGGCGCAGCGTGAAGAGATGAAGAGACGGGAGCAAGAGCAGTGGCAGCGTCCGGCAAGCCCGCTTGCCGACGGCGGAAGAGAAATTCGCCGTAAGGAAGAGAAAAAGAAGAGGCCGAACAAAAAAGGCAACTACAAGTTCAGCAAGCACGAGTAAAACGCGAAATGAGAATGGAGGCGGAAATCGATTGGAGATTGCATTGGACGAAGACCGTCGGACGCGTTTCCGTTGCTCAATCAGTTTGCGGAGAACGATCTGCCTAGAGGAATACCAGCGGCGTTTGAAAAAGATCAGAGGCGCTGCAACGCAAGCATCCGGTCATCGCTCGCTAGCGTGGAAACTCACTCGAAAGAGATTCTTGAAAGTTTCGGCAAGCGAGAGAGAGTTTGCGGCGATCCATTAATGATCCAGATGAACGACTGACACTCGCCTATTTGGCGGGACAGAGACAACGGGCCATTCAACGCTTCATGGAGCAATAATGCAATTTTACATTGGAAGAACGATTGATACCGGTGAACCGGTCTACTTCCCACTGTCCGCGATGAAGACTCACTTTCAAGGCATCGGCGGTACTGGATCTGGTAAAACCTATTTCGTGCAAAATTGTTTGAGTGGAGTAATGCTGAGTACCGCGCCCGAAGGTCGGCATGTTCGTCGTCGATCCGCTCGGCGGACTGGCCACGACGCACTCGTCGACTTTGTCTCCAATCCAGTCCTCTGCCCGGAATCCGTCCGTCGACGCTTCGTTTATATCGAACCCGCCAACACCGACTACGTCATGCCGCTTAACGGACTCCTGTTTAGCAGTGAAGACGATCTGCATTATCGATCGGGTCGCATGAGTGCCTGCTTTATGCAGCCGCACGAACCGTCGATCCAGAATCACAGCCGCGACTTGCGCGTTGGCTCCACAACTGCTTTTCCACGATTGGTGTACTCGGCTACCCGCCAGCTGCTGCCAATTCTTGATTACGCCGGGGATCCAGCTCAGCACAACGCAATCATCGCGCAAATGCCGGAAGCATACCGGCTGAAGTGGGCCGACGTGCTGGCGGGAAGCGTGCGGGATCATGACGGCGGCTTCGATAGTATCAGCAACCGTTCTGCCGTCTATCTAAGTTCGTCCAATCCTCATTCGCATGCTGGCGACAGTGTACAACACTTTTGATGTACTGATCCTTCGTCGAGATCAATCGGATCGTCGTGATCAACTTAACGCTAAAGGACGCATGGACTCGCATGTTGCCCCGCTTTTTGCCCAGCATCTGTTCGTGAATGAGATCTTAGTTGCCTGTAAGAATATGCCGCGTGAAAACCGACGTGAAACGATTTTGGCAATGGACGAGTTCCAGCACTTTCTGAACGAGGATGTTTGCGAGAACCTCCCACTCATGCGACAAATGAAACTCTCCTCTTTTTGTTGCATCAATCATTTCACAGCTTCAACGTGGTGATCTTGATATGCGACCGCTTGTCTGGCAAGCGCGGAGTCAGCTATTTTTTGCAACGACGGCGAAGACGCTGACTTAATGGGACAGAGATTGCCTCGATGACGTTTGACCCCATGGAACTGAAGGATCAGATTCGCGTCTTTCGGCAGAAGAAAACTGGCTATGATCGCGTCTGGCTCCAAAACGAACAGTTCTGAATCGGCGATGGATGGTCCGTGCAGATCGTCGTCGGAGGATCCACCCATGGTCGAACCTATGCCAACAATACCGGTGCCACCGCCGACGGCGATCGGATTTCTGACAACAGCGAATCAAGTCAACGTGGCACCAGTCGTAATCGCTCGTGGACGTCGAGCAATTCAGTCGGTCGTAGTGAGACTCTGGTCGATCGCCTGGAAGATTTTACGAAGCAAGTTCGCGAAGCTTCACCTTCGACGAACAAATGCGACGGCAAGCAAAGCGTATTCGAGAACCTGAACAGGCCAAGCACTCTTCAAGTTCGTGAACGATAACCGGTTCTATCACACTCAGATGAAGGAATTGAGGTGCCGCTCACCAAACGACATCAAGAAGCCCGCATACCCAAGCAACCCGGAAGAAAACTTTCAGTCACCGTTGTTTCTGCCGAAGCATGAGGTCGAAGCAGTGGCAACGATTCATTACGGATTTAGGTGAAGGGCGTCGGCCCATCACGATTGACGCTCGAGTCATTGAGGCGAGCGACGACCCACCGGAACAACCCGAGCGTCCAAACGGCTTTCGCTAGTCCTTCTTTGAGGAGAACTCTCCGTCAGCCACTTGTTTCTGCGGGGAAGCCCCGTTCCAAGCCGTCCATACTCGGCGCGAGCTAATGCCACGTGCTTCGTCTCGATCAGGAACACATCCAAACGCGACTCGTAGCAATTGATCGCGGTAGGCAAAGCGTTTTTCGTGGGGAATGCCGAATGATTCATAGAAGAACATGTTCAGCTCGATCAGATAGTGAACGCGATCCATTTCATCTTGGATTCGCGAGATCTGCTGCTCACACTGCTCAACAGCCGGTTCGATCACGGCAAGGCGGAGTAGATCCTCGAAGGCAGCGTGTTGTTCGTGGTGTGGGGCCGGTGTTTGTTGAGAAACGGAATGCATGCCCGAACCCTACCAGCGCCCAAGACAAGAATCACTTGGCGCGGCAGATTCCAATGGTCTGTTGCGCTTCCCAGGAGTTACGGCGTTCCAGACCCCGGTCCATCAGTCGTTCCACAGGTGGACCACCCCGGACCATCGGTCCGGTTTGTGTGTGTATGTTGTATGTTGTTTCCCTCCAACCGCTTAGGGTCGCCAAGGGCTGTCGTCGCGAGGCTCCTCCACCCTTGGCTTCGTTGCCGTGTTCGCTTCGGTGGAGCTCATTTAATTCACGGCAACGAAGCCAAGGCTGCGCCCTGGCGACCCTGCCGTCCGCTTCATGGGCTTTCTCTCGCATACTTCTCATTCTTCAGCCTGATGCGTCCGTCACTTCGTCGCACGCGCCGAAGTCTAAGCGGTGCCCCCATAGACGCCGAAACGTACGCGGCTTACGCCTGAGAATTGGCCGTATTTGTTGGAACATCCACTTCGTGCCCCACGAAGTATTACCCGCATCGCCAGCAATTTCGCTTGCGAGTTTCTTTTCCCTACTCTTTTTTATGGAGGACTATTTCTCATACGCGCGACTCCCACAGTCGCACACAACACCGGCTAGCTCGTTTCCGTCTTTGATGGACGCAGTGAAAGAGTTTGCGTGCATAACATTGGTCCCAATCCCCGCGGATTGGATTGCCGATGTACTGCGTGCTCGCGAACTTCCTGTGGCAATGCCAATTTGCTCTCAGTTGTTTCTTGTGCAAGGGCCATGGCAAGTCAGGGCAATTCGCAAACTACTGGGATCGTATAGTTTTGGTGAGGATGTTGACCGCCAATCGTTGATCGACGCTGGCTGGCAAGTCATTTCCGGAACTGGACTGTTTGTCTACGACTTAGACGGCTACTTACTAATCGGTGTCGACGGCATTGGGTATGATTTTTTCGAAGCCCATTGGTGTCAGCTGTACGAAGTGCTTGGATTGAGGTGGCATCTCGATGACTAATCAATTCAGTCGCTTTGAAAAACTCGGTACGCCGGACTTGACTTCACAACAATTCGGCGTACAAATAAGGCATCATTCGCTTGTCGAATGCCTCCAAGATGTTTTTTCCGGCAGCGTCGTTGCGACGCTGAAGAAACCACGCTTGGTTGTACTCACTCCCACTCGGGACCGTTCCTTTCAACCGAACGTTGCTTGCTTTCAGCAACCGTTCGGTTTCTTCGATTGCTCGCTTGGCATCATAGGAACGTGGAGGTTGGATCATGCCACTCACTGAATTGGATATGGCAGTACTGCGCGCGATTGCGACGTACTACGTCTTGACGCGCGAAATGGTCCAGCAACTGTGCTGCGCTTCGCATACCAGCGGCCGAGGCGCTCGCAAACGACTCTCTCGCTTACGCCAAGCGGGATACATCGTGCAGCATCGCGTGCCTGTCGCTCTGCCAGACACCAACGGTGCCGCACCCGTGTATTACGCAACAGAAAGAGCCGAGGCACTGGCCGGATTACACGGTGACGACGAAGTTTCTTGCGACCAATACGAAAACACCCGGGCCGATCGACTTGCCCATTGGATCGCCATCAATCAAACGCGACTCTGGTCGAAGCGGCTGCGGCTGGTGCCGATGGTCAAGCTGCTTCATTGGATCACGGAATGGAAACCTGCAATAAGTCGGCGAACAAATCCGATCAGTTTTATCTACACACCCAACTGTCGGAGAATCCACCGCTCTCGTGCTCACCTGATGCAGGCTTTTTGATCGAGTATCAGTCAGAGCGGATGGTGTATTACCTGGAGCAAGATCTCGCCACCAGCAGCCCACGCCAAATTGCAGCTCGCAAGAGCAAAGGCTACTACGCGGCGTCAAACTTGCGCGTCCATCGAAAGCAATTTCCGGACACGACACTGGATCAATTCCGCGTTCTGTTTCTAACAACCAACGACTATCGCGTCCGTAAGACTGCGGAAGAGATGAACAGCAAGCCCGGTAACGAACTGTGGCTGATGATGAATCAACGACGCATTTCCGCTGGAGATTTTTTCAGCGGCCCGCATGCACTGGACAGCAGCGGCGAGTATGGGCCGTTACTCACTGGCTTACCGAATATTGTTGCTTCGAACGAAGCAGCCAACCGACCACATGATGCTTGTCACTCTCAATCGATTGCCGTCAGGGGGCAGTCGAAAGCGAGTCAAGCGTGTGGAACTTCGTGATCGCACTCGCGATCTTTCCAACTTCATTCCCCCTTTAACTATGGCTGATACATCATCCAACAAACCGTCTACTGAACCGATCAAAGTCTTTCGTGCCACTGGCATGAGCGTCGCAGTTTTTGCCAACACGGCAGACGATGGTCGCACGTTCTACAAGTTAACGGCACAGCGAATCTATCGCGGCGGCGATAACAAGTTTCGCACCAGTAACAGTTTCTCTGTCGGCGAACTGCCCCAGTTGATTTTGTTGCTTCACCGTGCCTGGGCGTTTGCCAGCGACTTGGAAGAAGATGCGAAGGCACCAGCGGAGAAGTAAGTCGAGTATGTGAGCGAGTCTCGTCCCTGACCGAGGCTCGCTCAGCGAGCGTATCACCAAATGGCATTGAACAGAGCGACTGTGCCTGCCCATCGCAGCAGTGCCCGTCGGTTTGCCTTGCCGGATTAACACCCATTGTTTCATCGAGCAGCACCCATTTTGTGTCTGCCCGATCTTGGATGAGTTTCACCTGACCAATGCATGGTCAGTTTCTCCTATTGAAGCAAAGGGTCGTCATGAATCGTCAGAAACCAGAACAAGTCTTTCGTATCGGCGCAGTCAGCGGCAGCATTTTCGCTCGCAAGATTGAGAAGGCCGGAGAGCCAGATCGGATCGTTCGCAGCGTGAATCTGCAGAAACGCTACCGTGACGGCGAAGGCTATAAGTTCAGTTCGTCGTTTGGACTCAATGAGTTACCCCAAGCAATTGAGGTGCTGCGACTATCGCTTGGCTACGTGGCCAATGCCGAAGCCTCCGTTGCGTCCCAAAACGATGACTTCGACGCGGACTTCTAGTTCGCGTGCCCGCTCACCTGTGTTTCTCTCGCTGCTCGTTTGGTTGCGGACAGTCGAGGGCGAGAGTCACGCACGGTGGTTGGTTGCGATCGGATCGCAACTGTTTTTCATTTCTTTCCCCTAACCCAAAATGGCAACACGATCATTTATCGCTCGAAAAACGAGTAACGGCTATGAAGCTGCTACTGTCCTGGATAAATTCTCAGAAGGCGTTCGTCCATGCTTGCTGGTACATACAAGATGAAAGCGGCTCACTTTACCTCCATAACTGGCGACCTGTCGTCACCGGGACGACCGAATATCAGCTGGCAACATGGTTTTGACCAGCGTGAACGTTTTCAATCCACGACGTTATGTGGACGAGACAGGCGAAAACTGGACCTGGCGTTCAGATAAGCACCCTCACCAGCTTCACAATCTGCGCTGATCAAAGCTGCAGTAACAGCCAGGATGCAGTTCCAGTACCTTGCGTGATGCAGGTCAACTGGAAAAGTGTGGCGACCGTGAGGACTCCAGTTTTTTCGGAATGAACGATGGCGACAAGTTCTCACACTTTGAAACAGCTGGACTCACGGCGTTAACCATCATAATTACCTTCTTTGGACGGTTGGTGCTGCTGCGATGCGTCGCGTGGCGGGCGGAGTGCCTCGCGTCTGAAAACTATCGTATATTCGACCACTTTCCGCCGCCTGGTGATGGACGTCGTGATTATCCGCAGTCGCCGATCGTTTCGGCCATCTGGCTGGGACCTCTCTTTGGTTACTCCCTTTTCCGGAATTGTTCTCTCGTTTTGCGTGAACTGCGTGCGCCGGGCGTCGCATTCCCCGTGGTGAAGTGCAACGATGAAGGTCATCGCCACATGGTTGGCAAGGACTCCTGCGTGGCTGGTATAACGCGAAAGTGATGAGCAGTTTCCGGACAAATTATACGAACGCGCTCTGCTGGAAGTGTTTGGCAACTGGGCTGTCAGGTGCAGTCACCAGGTCAAGCGGGCGGGACATCGAATGAATCAAACGCGTGCTACTGGAGGCGGCGAAAAGAAAGCTACGCTGGTGCCGTTTCGCTATGCGTGGTCATCGCCACGTTCCCGGCATCTCGATGCTACTGGTACTGCCGCCTGGTTCTCGCAGTACTCATCACTGGGGCGTGAATGGCGGTTTATACAACACCACAACAACCAAATGGTACTCTGACGTCTGAGATTTCTCGAGGATTCCAGGATGCGGCTGTTGAACCGATGGCCGCCTTCACCATTGTTGGCGATCACTCGCGGTGGGTGACCGAACAGCTCTCATCGGCATCTCGTCGAACTGGCGAAGGACGTTGGTCATTTGAAAGTAGCGAAAGGAGAACACCATGCCCCGAAAAACCAGACTTGGCAGCGTGCAGGTTGCATCAATCGTCCTCTCACCGAGGAAGGATGCAACAGGATCTGTCGCACCGTTTATGTCCAGATCGTAAGCGAGATTGTCCGAAGCTACGAACCTCGCTGAGCTGCAAAGAAAGCTCATAGCGTGATGTCGTCGCAGCAGGCAGGTAGCAGTGGCAGTTACACGTTCCGGTCCTGGCGGAGACGACTCAATGCGTCGATGAACAGTCGCGAAGTAACCGTGGCTGTGCCGATTCATCGGAACCAATTAATGAAGCTAGAGGAAAAGAGTCTGTGGGATGGTGTTGCCGCCAAAATACCGTCACTTTCACTCATGATAAAAGAAAAACACCTGGCATTCTCAGTCGCGTTAAGAATGCGGGCTGGGTCTTTCGAATACCCTGATGATCGAAGTGGTATTAAACTTACCTATCGGTTTGTGGACAGCATTGGAAATGTCGATCGAAGTGCCTGCGGGCAATTGGCCGGAGTTCGATGCCGCTATGGCTCGCGTTCTCCCAATGATCAGCAACATGACTGCACAACTGATGGCGTTTGTTCGCTTTGCGCCCAAGCGGGAATGGATCGACCGGGTGCCGATGTTGAACGGCTGAGCGTCGACGACGTGATGAAAGGTCCGCCCCATCACCAGAGAGGAGGAGTTTGATCGCATGCTTGCCGTGACCTACAAAGTCGTCGGTAAGGATGAAGCAACGGCTTGGCAATTTGCATTGCGAGTTGTTTGGTTCAGCGGATTCCGTGTCGGTGACCTGATGGATTTTCACTGGGAAGATGAACGGCATATTCGACCGGTCTGGCCGAAACAGTCAGGGTGTTCCTACCATCACAGTTTCTTCTCCAGAAGAACGGCAAGGTTCAAGAAATCCCCATGCTTCCCGAGCTGGACGAATTCTTGAGCCAAGTTCCCAGGGCAACGAACGGGCTGGATTGTCGATCCCCACCCCTGCATTGTCAGGTGAAGAGTGTCGCGCTGTCTGGTTTCAGCCGTGCCGCGATGACTTGCGGGCGTGGGCGAAACGATACAGCAACCTTGAGATCGCCGCCGCGTGCGGCGTGACCGAGACTGACGATTCGCAATTGGCTCCAGAGAATGAAAATCCGGCGGAGCCGTGAATTCAAAGTGTCCACCGGCTCGATTCCAGCGGAGGCGATTGCCGAAGCCAGGAGGCGTTCCGAACGAGGCACGGGAAGTGGTGCTGGCGACCGCCCACGTCGGCAGCTGACCAAAGACCGGGTGGGCCGTATCATCGCCATGATTGGCGAAGAAGCGAAGACCGGTGGTTCCGGATGAGAGGATGAACGAACCAGTACGCGGGTAAAAAAGTATCCCTGCTCACGACATTCGTCGCGGCTGTGCCCAGCGTCTCATCAACGCAGGGGTATCAGCAGAGACGCTCAAAAGGTCGTGATGCGGCACGCAGACTTTGCCACCACCGAGGAAATTACTACGGCGCGACGCGGTCGGCTCAGGCTGCCTGGCGAAGTACACGTCAAAAGATGACAACTGAAGAGCACCTACGGATGCATTAGTGGATCGATTAGTGGGTCGAAAAGAAAAAGCTCGAGCTGAATGCTGAGCTTTTTAAAACTGACTTTGCTTGCAAGGCTTTAAGTAAGTACACCCAGAGGATTCGCGACCAACAATTAATACGTTAACGAACAGCGAAAGTACGTGCCTGGAGGGGCAATCGGAGGGGCAATCATGTGCTATCCTGGATACTCAGCAAGCAGAATTATTGCAGTTGTTTAGTACTTTAGATGAAACGGCAAAGTCCAGTCTCATAGCTGTGGCTCGTAGTCTCGCCGATGCCAAGATCCTCTTTTGAGTCGGGAAGCAGCGATTAACATCGCGAAGCTTCTTCCACCAGAATCGATGGAAGACGTTGATCTCCGATGTTGCTGAATCAGACGTAGCTTTCAATCTTCGGCAACGGAGCTTGAAGACCTTATTCATAAACGGTGATCGCCCTTTATCGACGCGCGTAGCTGGTGGTCGTATGAACCGCGAACTCCCCCACGTACGGAATCTAGTTGTTTTGCCTATCGCTAGGTTTGGCATTATTGGCGGCAGCGTCGCTTAAAACTTTCGCTACGAGAGTTGCTACTTGCGTTTGAAACATAACGGAAGGCAAATACCGCTCCAGTGATCCACGCAATCACAATCGCTGTCGCCATCGATAGCGGCATGTTGAAATCGGACTAGCCCAGTAAACAGCATGGCGATGATGACAAACCCGATCAAAGCGAGTGCAATGGCCATGACTCCAGCGGTGATCCCTTTACCGCGTGGTGCGACCAGTGCAGCACTAAAGCACCACCCGTAGCCAAACGCGAATTGGGCTAACACCGGTACAACGTAATCCGCAAACATGTCGTCGTATGGGGTTTCACGACCAATGCCCAGAAGTACGAAGCATGACTGCCGAGGAAAGGCACGAGAGCAATATGGCGGCAGTTGGCGACACAACCAGAATGAGGGCCAACGCCACCATCCATCCGTTGCTCTGTGGCCGTTTTTTGTCGAATCAATCATCTTTTTATTCCTCTGCAAAATGCTGCTTACGTGTTTAAACGAAAGGCAAAACGACATTGGAGCGGAGCGGTCGTTTGCAAACCCTTCAAACGCATCGTACAGCAGACATTGCGTACGCAGAAAAGTAACGCAAGGCTCACCGGGAAGCGAACGCAATCAAAGGCGTTGCCGCGTTAGAATGCCAAAGCCTATGCAGAAGCGACCGATCAAATCGTCGTCCCGAAAAACACTCGCATTGCGACTACAACCGCAGAGACACATTAGACCGCCACCTCAACCTCGAACTATCTCAGAGGCATCGACTGGTAGTCCGCATCGACAGAGAACCGACTTCAAACGGACAACTAGAGCGGCAGCCTGATGATCGAACTCGGCTCGCGCTGGCGTGAGTCGATGAAGAGCAAGTCATCGGCGTTTATTGGTTTGTCGTGAAGCACTTGTCCAGAGGTGTGCCGCATACTCGGTAAAGTGTCGCGATCATTTGATGCCTCAATCTGCAACCTGCTAACAGTTAATGAACGAACACCAGACGCAACTGCGCTGTGCCCCACTTTTGAGAGGCCGTGACCTTTCGATCAAGGAACGTGTCCTAAGCGATCTTCAGCCATTCACGAGAGCGTGCCTCAGTGTTCGTCTTTGCTTTCCACCCATCGCGGCCACTTGTGCAACGATAACCGCCAGTACTATGTTCGCAACGTAACGTTCGGCGAATACAAATGCCGAATGAAGACTGGAGAACGGCACCGACAGTTGGCGGCCTTACGCAACGCCGGACTCGCCAACATTGCAGCCACCGTTCGAGCGTCCACCTCGCCGTCCGCCAGTGACGACGAAGTCCGCCAGTTCTTGCATACCAATTCAACTTCGCAGTGCGGCCTGTGTCCATCGCGTCGCACCAGGTCGTCCACCCCAACCCGCTGCAACAGGTGCTCTACGATGAAACTGCACGATCCCCTTACCGCCCCGAGCTGCCGCCGCTGCAAATTTTGTCCCTCATTCGATCCGCCCCGGCGACCAATCGCGCCCTACATCCCCGAAGGCAGCTCCACCGACGACGACAGCGACGATGGTGACGAATCCACCACCGGCACCCGACGAATCCCGTTAACCACTATCACCACAAAACAGTGTTCGATAGACTTTACAAGGGTTTGTGTAGCCGTCACTTCAGCAAAGTGAATAAACATGGAAAAACTGAGCGAGTACGTCAAAGTCGCCGAAGCTGCCGAAATTCTCGGTGTGGCTCAAGCGACTTTTTGCGGGCCTGGGCAGAGGACGGAAAGATCCCCATGCACAAAAACCCGGCCAATGGCTATCCGGCTGTTTGTCAGTGCTGACTTGCAGCAGTTCCTTGCTGATGTCGCCAAACGCTCAAGCCGAAATAGCGTCGCCCCTGAAATCCCTGATTGATCCGCCACGAATGGCACCCTGGAGTTATCGCCTCGATGAAAACCGTCGAGATGCCTGTGAGCTGCAACCCAACGCTCTAAAGATTCAACTGAGCGACCAGATCGAGCAGCTCGACGAACTAGTCCAGACCGAAGGTGACAGCACCGCGTTCTTTTTCCAAGACATTTATCACCGACGGAATGCGGGATCTGATTGATGTCGGCATGGCTCGGCTGGCGGGCCAGTCCAGTGAAGCGATTTTCCATCTCAAACAAGCGATGGGCGGTGGTAAAACGCACCTCCTCGTCGGCTTTTGGATTGTTGGCGACCAATCCCGCACTTCAGAAGACCTACTGCAACGGGTCATCGGCCGCCGATATATTTACGCCTCCGCTAACGTCGCCGCGTTCAACGGACGCAACAACCCCGACCATTTCTTCTGGGGCGAAATCGCACAACAACTTGGTAAAACCGAAACCTTTAATAAGTACTGGGCCAACGGCCCCAAGGCACCGACGGAAGGCATGGTTGGAGCTACTCGAGGGCGACGATCCTGTTTTGATCCTGCTCGACGAGATGCCGCCCTACTTCCAGTACTACGACACAGAGTGTTGAAACGGCACCGTGGCGGACATTATCACCCGTGCGTTCGCCAACTTGCGACCGCAACAGGTAAAAGAAGAACGTTTGCATCGTCGTTTCCGACCTTGATGCAGCGTACGACACGGGTAGCAAGCTGATTCATAAAGCGGCTTTGACTGATGCACGCAACGAGTTGGGCCGACAAGAACGCAGCATCACACCAGTCGATCTATCCAACAATGAAATCTATGAAATCCTCCGCAAGCGACTGTTCTCGTCACTGCCGGATAGCGCAGAAATCGACAACATCGCTGATGCGTTTGGTCGGAAACGAAGAAGCCGCGAAAAGCAAAAGCGTCAATCGTGGTGCGGAAGCGATTGCCGACGGATCTCCCACGCCACTATCCCTTCCATCCGCAACTAAAGAACGTCATCGCACTGTTCAAGGAAAACGAGAACTTCCGACAAACTCGTGGTCTCATCGAACTCATCTCGCGTCTATTGCGATCAGTGTGGGAACGGGAAGCCAACGACGTATTCTTGATCGGCCCTCAGCACTTTGATTTGTCGATCAAAGAAGTCCGCGAAGAGAATTGACCGAGATTTCCGGCTTCCGCGACGTCATCGCCAAAGATCTTGGGACAAACAAAGAGTCCGCCGCATGCTCAAGTCATCGACCTGCAAACCGGGCAAGAGTCCGCATCGCAAGTCGGATCGTTGCTACTGACCGCCAGCCTTTCCACGGCGGTTAACTCGGTCAAAGGATTGACCCTCGAAGAAATGGTCGAGTGCCTCGTTTCGCCGTTGGGCGAGCCCTTGATTCCACTGCGTTTGAGGAACTTGAAAAGGTCGCTTGGTATTTGCACCACACCGGTGAAGGTCGCTACTACTTCGACCGTCAGGAGAACCTGACCAAGCTGTTGCAAAGCCTGGCCGAGAAAGCACCGCAAAATCAAATCGACGCGGCTGATCGACAAACGACTCAAGAGAGCTTCGAAGCCGACCCGAAAGACCGTCTACGAGAGGTTTTCCCGCTACCGAAGCTCGAAGACGTTGCCGATCGTGTTCGCAAAGGACGTGTGCTATTGATTGTCAGTCCCGACTCAGATTCCGCCCGAAGACGTCCAGAAATTCTTTGACGGACTAACGCGGAAGAATAACCTTTGCATTCTGACTGGCGACAAGACCGCGATGGGTAGCATCGACAAGGCCGCCCGTCAATTCTATGCCACTGGTGTTGCCGACACACGTATTCCCGAAGGCCATCCACAGCGAAAAGACCTTGAAGACAAACAGCAGTCGTATGAGCAGGATTTCAACAGCACGATCTTGAACCTGTTCGACAAGTCCTGTTCCCGATCCAGCGCAGCGGGCAACCACCCAAGCTCGTTCACAAGGCACTCGAAACAGCTCGCGATACCAGCCAGCCTTTCGACGGCGAAGAGCAGATCGAAAGACGCTCACGTCGAATCCCATCAAATTGTTTCTCGACATCGAAGCTGATTTCGACGCGATCCGCGACAAGGCTCAAGACTTGTTGTGGAACGAGGGGACAAGACGAAGCCCGTTGGGCAGACGTTGTGGAACGATCGGCAGAGAAGTCCGGCATGTGCTGGCTCGTGCCGAGGGGGGACTCCGAAAGCCTAAAGTCACTCGCATGCAATCGTGGACTCTGGGAAGACCTGGAGCAATGGCTACATCACCAAATCCCCTAAAAAGAAACGAACGTCCGCGCAAGTAACGCCCGAGAGCGAGCCCAACGACGAAGGCATGGTCCGCTTGCGGATTTCGGCACTCAACGCTGGAGCCGCCGCCCGGATTCACTACGCCGAAGATGGTCGGTCAGTGAAAAGAGTCCCGTGTTGCAGGACACCTACCTAGAGACAAAGGCGATGAAGCTGAGTCTTCTAGTCGCCGATCCATCGGGGATGTATGAGACCGGTGATCCCGTCGTTTGGCCAAACAAGTTGGTGTTGCGAACCGAAGAGATCGCGACCGGCGATGGCCGCAAGGTTGCCTTATACGTTGCGCGCGAGGAACGATTCGCTACACAACCAACGGCAGCGAACCTCGTGATGGCACCCTCTACACTGAACCCTTTGACATCGAGGACGGCGACGTACTGGTCTTGCCGTTTGCCGAGATTGATTGACGACTACCCAGACATTTTTGCCAAGAGATTTCCGTTCCCCGCCGTCGGGAAAACGGGCGTTCAGATCGATGATATCAAACCAGGCATCATGATCTCCCGCACCGGCCGCAAGCTTGACTCGCGAGGCAAGGTATTCGACGGCTTGAGCCACGCGGCCGAAAAGAAAGTCACCTTTGAAGGTGTTCATTTGACGATTGGTCAAGGCAGCCAAGTCATCGCAGTAACGATCGGCGGTATCCTGACAAACTTCATTGAGAAGCTACTAACTCAAGTACTGACCAAATTCCCAGACGACACACCAGTAACCATGTCGTTCCGCAAGGACGGTTTCTTCCGGCCATGACTTAAGACTTTGCGGCCAAGTTAGGTATTGAACTTAAGACCGAAGACATCGAGCGGGGATGAGCAAAGAAAGCCAAGACCGTTGATTTTGGAGCCCCCGACACGTTCGGGGCACACTTATTTCGTGTCGAGATTCCGTCGTCACGCAGCGAGTCGATTTTGATTGTCGAGGATTTTGGATACGGTGGCATGGAGAACGGAATACCGCAAGACGAAGAGCGGGTGATTTTTGAAACGAGCGACCTGGTCCGCGATCTCGGCTGCGGCGCGTACTGGAGTTCAACACGCGGCTCAAGACCGCCAAGGTCACCACAGGCCGTTAGCATTTGAGCTGGAACCTAGTCGATCGATTGCTCGGTAGAGGCTATGCGTGTTGGCCTGGGCCGCCGAAGCTGCCAATGCGGACCAATTGCCGGTGATCTGTGTCAAATGGGCCGCCTTACGACCAGAAGAAAGATGGTGGTTGTTCGCGATGACCGTTGCCGAAGCGGGACTTCCGGACGACACGCAACGAGGATGGCGGCGGGCGGCTCTATCGCAGCTTTCCGACGGCGAGAAACCCAACCCGGCCAGGAAGCGCCGTCCGGTACGACCGAACGCACCCTGATGCCGCTATTCAGGAAACCGAATGAGTAATAAAGGTCGTCCCGTTTTCTTTGAAAGATGCGCCATCGCTGATTGAAAAGCTGTTGCCAGTACAAAAGCTGTCAGCCGGAAAGATCCATTGCAAGGAGCAAATGGCTGTTCAAAGTAAGACGCTCACCGCATTGGGGGCATACTGGAAAGGACGAAAGCCGCTCGTTTTAAACAAAGCCTGCATTCTTGGCTGTTTGCTACCTGCGACGGATCGCCCAGCAAAGGATTTGGAAATCTTTGAAAAGCTGATGGCGATGGATGACGGTTCGTACATCTATCGTATGAAACGGCGTCTATCACCGAAAGAAATTGTTGCGAAAGATTGCCATTTCAGAAGATAGCTGATTTCTTTGAAGTGACGCCGGAGGACGTCCTGCCGGAATCGTCGCCTATTGATTGGACGAACATAGACTATGAAGGCGTACGTGTTTCATGGAGAGACGACGTAAGCGAAGATGAAAAGCGGGAAATTGAAATTCAATGTCTTCCAAAAAGCACGTACATCGAACGAATCTCCAAGGTGAATCGCCCAGAGGAAGTTGGTGATTTGGTGCATTCTCACATTTGGGAATCGGTAAATGCTCACTTAGGTACGAATGCAAATTCCTTCACAAAACTTATCGAGCAACTTGGATTGATGCGTTTTGGGCGTCGGCCTCGTTTTGCAGATACTTTTTGCGGATCAGGGCAAATCCCATTCGAAGCTGCGGCATGTAGGTGTGATGTCTACGCTTCGGACCTCAATCCGTTTCATGCATGTTAACGTGGGGCGGGATCAACGTTATCGGAAGTTCATCTGGAGCGAGAAGAATTAAAGTCCCAACAACGAGTCCTGATCGATCGTGTTTGCAATGCGATTGACGCGCTCCGAAATCGAGACGAACGACGGCATGGTTGGCGTGCAGAAGTCATTCCTGTATTGCGTTGAGACGTTGCCCACAGTCAGGATGGATGGTTCCTCTATTGCCTACACTTATGGTTAGTAAGGAGATTTTACGATTACCGTGCTCGTGCCCAACGAAGCCAGAAGAGCTACGACATTGAAATTAGATCAGGAGTTAGTGAAGAGAATTCGCCGCCGCAAAAGACGGAACAGTACGCCTGGACGGTCGTGGTCAAGATCCCTACATGATTCATTGCGTGGCTGGTAGGGAATACCGCGAGAAAATCTCAACGCTGAGGGGAGATTTCAGAAATGAAGAACGCGTATCTAGCAACAAACTAAGGCCGTGGACGAAGTCTGATTTCATCCCGTCACCAGAAGATGTGTTCCAGGAAAGACTCTATGCAATACATTGGATGAAACCGAGGCTTAGCGGCAGGAGGTTTGGCTATGAGTTTCGATCCGTATCAGAGGCGGATCTAAGTCGAGAACAAATTGTGGAAAATCAAGTCGCTGAAAATCTCACCGAATGGCAAGCAAAAGGTTGGATTCCTGATATGCAGATCGAGCCCGGCGAGAAAACTGACGAACAATCAGAATTACGGGGTGGACTCATTGGCACCACCTCTTCAATCCCACGTCAACTCTTGCTCGCTTCATTGATAAATCGATTTAGCGACGCGAGGCTAAAGTTTGGATTTACGCAAGTGTTGAATTCAAACGCGCGACTTAGTCGCTGGAGTTTGGGAGACGGCCCAGGAAGAAGTGGAGGTGTCAAGCAAGTATTTGACAACCAAGCGTTGAACACTCTGTTCAACTACGGCACTCGCGGATCACGGTTCGCTCTCGATCTTGTCACGCCGAACCTGAAGTCTTTTCCTCTGCCAGAAGCTCCAACGCGAATAATCGCATGCCACGGCACTAGTTAACGGGCTTGAAGCGGAAAACGACATCTACGTTACCGACCCGCCCTACGGTGACGCCGTCAAGTACGAAATCCTTGAATTCTTCATCGCTTGATTACGCAAGAACCCGCCAGCTGAGTTTGCCGATTGGGTTTGGGATAGTCAGCAGGTCGATGGCGATCAAAGGCGAGGATGGACTTTCGTCGTGGAATGGTCGCTGCTTACAAACGGATGACTGAGTGCATGCCCGATAACGGCATTCAAGTCGGCATGTTTACTCACCAGTCCGGTTCGATATGGGCCGACATGGCCAACATCGTCTGGGCCTCTGGGTTGCAGGTCACCGCCGCTTGGTACGTCGTCACCGAAACTGAGAGCAGCTTGCGGGATGGCAATAACGTCAAAGGAACGGTATTGCTGGTGTGTCGCAAACGACTGGGCAAACACAAGATTAACTCATGATGATTTGGCGTGGGAAATCGAAGAAGGTTCAGTCGCAGGTCGAATCGTTGACTGGGTTGAACCAACAAGCCAAGGGTTTGTACCGGACGAACGTATTTTGAAGATGCCGACATTCAAATGGCGGAGCTACGCCGCCGCCCTGCGAGTGCTAACTCGATACTCGACCATCGATGGACGCGACATGGCCAGCGAATCTATCCGCCCGCTGTTAAAGGTGAAGTCACGTTCGTGGATGATTTGATCGGCTACGCGGTCAGCACGGCAAATCAATGCTTGGTACCGCAAGGCGTCTCCGAAATCGCACTGGGACAAGCTGTCCGGTGCGAACGGTTTACTTGAAGATGATCGACATGGAGGCACGTGGCTTCAAAACGCACTGGACAACTACCAGAACTTTGCCAAAGCGTTCAAGGTACGTGATTTCCAAGCCTTCATGGCCAGCCGCCGTGCCAACTCAGCAAGACTAAAGAGCGTGGAATTCGGTCGAGCCGAAATGGGCGAAGGATCGGAGCTGCATCAGTCGGTTTTGCGGGCGGTCTTATACGGCGTGATGGAAATTGACTGGTGACGTCGAGACCGACGACGTGCTGAGCCATCTGACCATGAACGTGCCGAACTGGTTTGGTGACATGAACGGACGCGAGATGGCCAAGGAATTCGCCGACTACCTGGCCAAACGGCTCGAAGAACTTCGTCCCGAGGAAGCGGCCTCGGCTCGCGTGCTCACGTGATTTGATCCGGAACCAACGGATCGGATAGGGGCTTGTCGTGTAGCTGATGCGATCAACTAAAGGTTGGTGGTGGAGTAGAATAATTTAATGTAGGCGAAATGATGAGAAGATCATCAGCCAAAACGGTGCCAAACCATGATCCATGAAATACGCATTCAGAACTTCAAGAGCATTCAAGATGTGACGGTCGAGTTTTCAGACGTGACCGTCCTGGTCGGGCGTAGCGGAACGGGCAAATCGAACTTCGTCGAAGCGGTGCGGTTCTTGCGTGATTTGCTCCGTAAGCAATCAGCTGAATTAGCTGGCGTACGTCCCTTCCCAAAACAGAGAAATCCCTCGTTTTGAAATCCAGTTTTCGGTTCTGAGCCAGAAGAGATGGGGTACCACTACATCCTGGATCTAGGCAATGTGAGAAATCCTGGACATGTCGGCGAAGAAAAGCTCTGTTTGGGTGACACGGTTGTCTTTCGCAAACCGCCGGATGAAAAGAGCAAGGACTTGGATTGAAGAACCACGTTTGGTTGACCTTCCGCAGCCCGGGCCAATCGTCTTAGGGCGTATGCCATCGTTGTCCGATGTTGTTCATTGCGTACGCGGCGTTAACTGAAGGCATTGGTTGCTACACATTTCCAAACAACGTGATGCTTGATGGGGCGAAGAATGAAGCGAGTCAGTCTGGATTTCAAGATTCGGGATCCAATTACCTACAGACGATGAAGAAGATTGTCAGCAATTTTCAAGACGCTTCGGCTCGCCAACGAATCGTGAAGTCGCTGCAACGTGTCAACGAAGGTGTCTCATCGGTCGGGTGAATGATCTTCGGCAACCTCAATATGCGATCGTCGGACATCTGTTCAACGACAAGACGCTCGAACTGAAGTTGTCTCAGGAATCCGAAGGCTTCCGTCGTTTTTACGCTCACCTGTTGGCGCTATACCAGCAGCCGCCCAAGTTGGCGATGCTGTTCGAGCACCCTGAAGACGCGGTCCATCCCGGTGCATTCTCGCTGCTGGCAGAAGAGTTTTTGGCGGCACCGATGGAAGGACGTGGCCAAGTGATTCTGACAACTCACAGTCCCGGATTGCTGGACCGATTCACAGCGTCGCAAATTCGGGTCGTTGAAGGAAGGATTTTATACGCAGATCGGACCTCTCTCCGAGGAGCAACGGCGGCTTTGGAAGAGAGATTGACAGATCCGGGAGAATTACTGACCGTTGATCCGGCACGACGGCAGGGAACGTCTGCTGTTGAGGTGGTTGGCGAATAGAAGAAGATCGTTTCATTCGTTGAAGGTGAGGGCGACGCGGAGGCCGTCCCGTTTCTGCTGCGCAAGATCCTGAGCAGCCAACAAGCCTGACGCAGTGTCGATCGACCCCAAGCCGTTTCAGATTGGGCAAATCAACAAGCTGCGCAAGAACGACTTCCGTGACTGGCACAACAAGTTAGGGGCGGCGTTAAAGCGACCGAATGTGAGCCGGCATCTTGTTGTTACTCGATGGAGATGTGGACTGAAGAACAAGCAACCGTTTTGCGCAATGACGGTTGCGAGGGAACTTACCGCTGAGGCTCTTAAGGTCGGTGCTGGCGCGAACCTTTTCGGTGGCATGTGTGTTTGCGTGTTTAAGGAATTCGAGTCTTGGTTGATTGCGGCGGCACCGGGGATGGGGACTTTGCCCGACGGCCGCGAACGGCGCTACCGGATCCAATGCCGACAAACCCGGAAGAAGCTGGGCCGCCAAGGCATTGGCTCAATTCGGTGCTTCCCGGCGGCTATCGGGCAACGACGGACCAATCAGTTTTTGACCAAAGCGATCGACTTGGAGGGTGCTACGCGCGGCGAATCTGCAGCCGTTTCGTCGCTTGGAGAATGCCCTCGCTGAACTGGTAGCAGCGGTGCAGACAAGAACCACGTCGTAACCCCATGATCGGTAATTGAGGCGCATAATGCAGTATTCATCGTTTTTCATCGCGTCGCGAGCAGTTGGACCATGCGTTTCTGGCAAAGCGATTGCAGAGTGCCAAGTCGTATAAGCGTATCGCAGGATATTTCCGGAGTTCAATTTTCGAATTGGTTGGCGAACAAATTTCGTCGATTCCGAAGGTGCAAATCATTTGCAACAGCGAACTGGATGCCGCCGATGTGGTGATCTCGAAACACGTGCGAGATACGGCATTGAAAGAACGTTGGAACGAGGCTCCTTCGGAAGTCGAGGCCCTGTTGCACCGAGACCGTTACCGGCAATTGCATTCTTTATTGACTTCGGGACAAGTGGAGATCCGGGTCGTTCCCAAGAATCAAGTGTTCATTCACGGCAAGGCGGGCGTGATCGAGGCGGCGGACGGATCGAAGACTTGCTTCCTTGGCTCGATCAATGAAACCAAGAGTGCGTTTGCACACAATTATGAGATCCTGTGGGAAGATCGGTCGGCAGAGGGTGTTGCGTGGGTTGAGGATGAGTTCGATGCGCTTTGGTCGGACGCGTACCCGTTGCCTGATGCGATCATCGAGGAGGTGAAAAGGGTTGCCGATCGTATCGAGATCCGTTTCGAGGATGTGAAGACTCAAGAGTTGCCGGGTGCGGCGCTTGCAGAGAGTCCGATCTATCGCGGCGGCGAACAACTGCAACCATGGCAGCGATCGTTCGTGACGATGTTCTTGGAGCATCGCGAGATCTACGGGAAGGCGAGATTGCTATTGGCCGATGAAGTCGGTGTGGGCAAGACGCTATCGATGGCGGCTAGTGCGATGGTCGCGGCATTGCTGGGCGATGGGCCGGTGCTGATATTGTGTCCGTCGACGTTGACGCAGCAATGGCAAGTTGAGTTGCAGGACAAGCTCGGAGTTCCAAGCGCGGTTTGGTTGTCGAACAAGAAGTGCTGGAGTGACCCCAAGGGGCATGTGATAAAAACACGAGGTCCGGAAGACGTCGTGCGATGCCCGTTCCACATCGCAATTGTGTCGACCGGCTTGCTCGTTCACCAGACACGCGAGCGAGAGTTATTGCTGGAGCGTAAATACGGGACGCTGATTCTTGACGAGGCTCACAAGGCTCGACGGGGCGGTGGCGTTGGGCCGAAGAGCGGGCAGCCGAACAACCTCCTGGACTTCATGCTGACGATCGGCCCAAAGGTTCGCAACATAATTTTGGGAACTGCGACACCGATTCAGACTGAGGTTCAAGAAGTCTGGGATCTAATGAGCATCTTGAACAAGGGTGCCGACTTTGTTCTGGGGCGTGAGCTTTACGGATGCTGGGCTGATTTTCAGCGATCGCTTCCGGTAGTGAAGGGCGATGAGGTGCCGGAAACCGAACAGGATGCGTGGGAGTGGCTTCGCAATCCGTTGCCACCAGCGAAAGAAGATGCGTTGTTCGCGACGCTGCGGATGGGCTTGAGTTTGCCCGATAACAAATTTTTCACAGACCGTGGGTTCGGATCGCTTGAGTATCTGGAACAGCAAGCAGTCAGCCAGTCGCTAGAACCGGGGTTCTTGCAGCAACACAATCCGATCGTTCGTCACACGGTTCTTCGGCGCCGGCAAACGCTTGAGGAAGCCGGACTGATGGAAAGAGTCGGTGTGGACGTTCATCCCGATCCTGACGCACCCGCAACGTCCTACGCCGGCGTTGGTTTCAACGGTTTGGGATTGATGACGAACCATCCGTTTGATTTGGCTTACGAAGCGGCGGAGGCCTACACGGTCGAACTGAAAAAACGCACCAATGCGGCTGGTTTCATGAAATCATTGTTGCTGCAACGGATATGCTCGAGCTTTGCGTCAGGCGAATCAACTGCACGCAAGATGCTCCGCCAGGAATTCGCGGATGAAGAAGAGCAACCGCTTTTGATCGAACAGACGCTTCAAAACACAACTGATAAGGAAGCCGAGTATCTGAACACGATCATCGAAGAGCTTTCGCGTGAAGAGGCTCGCGATCCCAAGTTGACCGCGATTCGGTATTTTTTGACTCAGCATCGCACGGAGGGAAAAACTTGGTTGGAACATGGTTGCATCGTCTTTAGCCAGTACTACGACACGGCATTCTCGGTCGCGCGGGAACTGGCGTCGGTACTGCATGATGAACCGGTTGGTGTCTACTGCGGGGCGGGAAAGAGTGGATTGTTTCGCAACGAAGATTTTGCCAACGTTGAGCGTGAAGAGCTCAAGCACGCTGTGAAGAAACGGGAACTGCAGCTACTCGTCGCAACTGACGCCGCCTGTGAGGGGCTGAATTTGCAAACCCTTGGCACGTTGATCAATGTCGATTTGCCCTGGAACCCGTCACGTTTGGAACAGCGTCTTGGTCGCATAAAACGCTTCAACCAAGCACGAAGGACGGTCGACATGTACCTGAACTGGTCTATCGACACACAAGACGTGAGTTTACCAGGTGCTGTCACGACGGATGAAGGACCGCTATGACATCTTCGGCGGTTTGCCCGACACGATCGACGACGACTGGATCGAAGATATTGAACAGCTTGGTCAAAATGGACGAGTACATTCACCTTCGCAAAAAAGCACGTGATGTTTTCGAGATGCGATACCCAAGACACGGTCGACGCCGACGCGAATCGCTGGGAGACGTGTTCGCGGTACTGTCGCGTCACGACATTGTCGAACGCTTGTCCGAGCCTTGAGTAAAAGGATTAACACCATGATGGATTGGACAAATATCACGACTGATGATCTTCTGCAAAACATTCCGCCAGCCGAAGACGATCGCTGGGGTTCAAGAGTGCGGACCTGCTAAAACTGAACTGCAAGAACGAACTATCAAAGTCTTGTCAAAACAAATTTCGGCTTTTGCCAACTCAGGTGGCGACAGTCTCGTCTTTGGATTGAGCGATAGCCGGGGCGACCCGTGCGAACAACGCGTCGGTCGTCAGCGATGAAGGACTTCCTCGCAACGATGAATTCGAGCAGTCTGTAGAGTATTTGCTGCGGCAATTCAAAGTCCACCGAACCCCGTTCACCGGCGACGCTCCGACGCACGAGCGGGCTGCGCGATATCTGAAAGCATTTCGGACGCAATCGGCCAGCAGACATCAGCACAAAGCAACGGTCGTATTGATGTGCGCCGTCTTCTTGCATTTCGGTGTCGACAGATCAAACCTTTCCAGTGGTTCGTAAACTTTGATCGTGGAAAGATGAATAACAAAGCGCAGGAATTCCTGCGCTTTCGATTTGCATTGCTGGCACTGCGACTTTTTCGATCTCAAGAACGACGTTGCACGCCTCGGTCAATGCGCACCAAGTACGCATCCGAGGCCATCGCCACTAGAAGTGGAACGAGCTTTACGCTCACGATAAGAGCAACCCCTGGCCCGTCGTTTCAGACGCCTCGAAGACGCGACGAGCTAATGAGCTAATCTGAAATTGCTCCCGGCGTCGCTACTGGCGTGGCTCTCCGCGTAGGCTGCGACAACTTCATTCAGTTGTCCCGCTATCCCGAGACAACCATCGCGCCCATCGGTTGTTCCCCACGTTCGCGATAGGCGTTTGCGTTTTGGTCAAGACAGAAGTTTACTTGCTCGCCTTCTTTGTCGGCTTAGGTTTCGCCGCCCGCGTTACCTTCGTCTGTGACTTCGGACCTTTAGCTGATGTGCCTGTAGCGTTGGGATTCCGCCAGAGGATCTGATATCGCTGGCCCTTTCCGCAACTCTTCAAAACACCAAGATTGATAAACTGCTCAATCGCAGTCGGTAGGCCTCCGCGAACGCGATGATGGTTGGTATACTGGGCCGCCTGCTTGCTAGTCACTTCGTTCATGATCCAAGCTTTGAGTTCTGAGTAAGTGATCTCAAAGTTATTCTCCTTGATCTGCTGTGCAATGTAGTCGCCGATCAACCCAAACCACGTCCACGTCTTGATCGAGTGGTCTTCTATGCATTTTTCCAACGTTGCGATCAATTTTTTGAGTTCGGTATGGTTGTCCAGTTCCTTGCCGTGCTTCTGGATGCATTGACAAAGGTGAGCAACGCGACGTTGCGCCATCAAGATGTTTAGAGTGTCAGAAGGCTTACTCGTGGATGAGTTGTTCTTTGTCATTGTTGAAACGACTCGTATCGATGTGACGGTGGATTGGACTTCGCAATGGGTTGCGATTGCCGGCCAGTTCGGCAACTCGTCCGTCGCCGAGATGGAAAAATCGTGATCCGCACCGCTTATTGCGACGTCTCATTCCAAACCACATACGGCGGACGACTTGGCAGATTATAGACCGCATTCTTTTGCAAATGGCGAAACGCAACGAGCCTTGCTGGGCAACACAAATGATCCAATGTGTTCGGCAGGATCGCTCCGCTGGGCCGCTTTACCGCTGTCTGCTTACTCGTGTCTTAGTGAGTCCTCTCCGACGTCATGCGTTAGCGGGATTCTGAACAATGAACGACGATGTTTGGCTGTGGCCAGCGCAAGTCAGGGCCAACCGATTCGAAACGTTTGGAAGCGAATGACTCTTTTTCATCGTTCGGCGGGATGTCGCCGCACCGACGAGGTTTTCGGTTCGCTCACGGGCGACATTTCGCGTGATTTTCGTGTTTGTCAACCAGAAGCGTGAACAGAGTTTCGAGTAAACCTGTCATTCGCACCCGTTCGCGCTATTACCGCCATCTCAACCTGGAAAATCAAAAACCCCGATCGTCTTCCCACGTCGAAAAAGGCGTTTGAGCAACGTATTCGTTGATATTCCTAACTTCCTTTCGTGGACGTCCGCAAAGTCAATCGATTCCTGTCAGCAGTCTTTCCAATGATTGCATGATTCTTGACGATTTGGAGCTGCACGGCCGCTCGCTTGTGCAGGTTTACAGCGACTTTAGGAGCGTCGATCGGGTCGTTAAGCGTTTCCGATTTTAGCCGTTTTTGTCGTCAAATTTATGAAAGCTTTGAAAGGCTGGTCGTTGCCTCGGACGTGGTCTCGGCAGATTCGTTCCGTCGATTTTGATGCGTATGGTTTGTTTCGATAGACTACACGGACGTGTCCTGGCCCATCCGTTTTCCGAATCTGAGAGCATTTTGCAATGAAGAAAAAGTCCGCCCGAGAATCAGGGCGTGTTGAGAAAACCGTTAAAGGTGCTGGCAAGAAAGGCCGGAAGTACAGGCAGAATAACCATGGTTTGCCGGTCTATCCCGGCTGGATCGTTCCTTGGGCAGAACTTGCAAGACCATTGACGCTCAATCAAGAAGCCTATCGCGTCTTCTTCTTGCTGTTGCGAATGGCGGGGAAGCATGGCCGAGGACATAATTTGGTCATTGTTAAGGAACGGCTGCAAGCATGGCAGATCAAAGAGCGGACCTTTCGTACATCACTGAACCGCTTGTCCAAGAACGGGTTAATCCGCGTTCGTCGGCGGCATGGAAAGCCACCTGTAATTGATCTGATCTGTATCGCTCCGGCAGATCCTGACAACCCCTTCAAGACCGAACGGGAGATTCGTAGAAGTGTCGTCAAGTCTTATCGATTCGACATTCGTCGAGGTCACGCTCCAGCGCCTCAGTATGAGACTACTGATGACGGTGCGGGGGGCTAAGAAAAAGCGATGACGGACGAGGTTAATCATCCTGCCATCGCTTGCCTCCACTCTCGCTTGGAACGAAGGGCTCGTTCCAGGCGGGAATGGGTTTTCCGGATGTCGCTGCTAGGGTGTCATGCTTTTATTCACCTTGACGGTTAGCAGTGAGATAGCAACCAATCCGGCCAGCAACCAGCTCTGCGAGAAGATGGCAGTCAACATGGTAATCACGGCAATGCCTACCAACGATTCCTGGTCGATCGGGGATTTCTGGGTCATGCAGGTACCTTTTCAATCAAAGATTGTCACGGACGATGGCTGTTGAGAAACATGCAATACGCTCAACGATCTCCAACGCCTTGTGTTTGTTGATCCTTGAGTGCGTCGATCAAGCTGCTGGCGTCTGCAATACTGAGGTCTTCCACGCGTTGTGCTTCAAAGCGAGCCAGGAACGGATGCAGATCGGCTCGTACGCGGGCTGCGATCGCTTTGACCGCACGAACCTGGTTTTGTGTCGCGCGGCGTGCATTGCCATTACCTTTGCTGTGACTGTTGCCGTTGTGTCGGCGATGTTCATGAGGCATGCTCGGGGGCGACTTGCGGTTGGATTGAGCCGCCAAGGCGGCCGGTTGTTCACGCGAGAGTTCATCCTCGACCGCTTGGCGGCACGCTGCGTAGGCACGTTGCACGTGCCAGCGGAAGCGTTCGGCATCGTCATCAAGAATCCGGCTGTCGAGTTCCAGCTCAAGATGGCAGCTTGCGCCAATCGATCCGTAACCGGGAAGTCCGGCCTTTTTGGTCAAGCCAATATTGATTTTTGTAGGCATCGGTCATGCTCCTGAAATAGGAAGGGTGGAACAAAAGCAGTCCAGTTGCCGAATATGCAAGGCTGGACTGCGTGGTTGGACTACGTGTTTGAACAACACGGGGACGTTGTGGATGTCCTGGCTATGAACGCTAGGGACGAATCGAGCTATCACGCTGGGCGAAGAAAGGCGCATTTCGCTGAAGATCGAGAGCGTCCCAATCGATCAACTGTGGAAGCAGGTCCGTCGGTTCGGGATCAAAGTTCACTTCGATCGGATCGGCAATGGAAAAACCGTGTCGTCGGATATCCGATAAGCGTTCGCCCGTCGCACGCGCGACGGCCGGGTGAATGTCGTCCATTGGTTTCATCGTTTACTCCTAAAGTGAAAACAAAGCAGCGACCGCCCCGAAGCGGGACGGTCGAAGCGGCAAGGGGAAGTGCCCCGCAGAGTGTTGGGGCAAACAGGGGGATCGGGCATTAGTCGTCAGACTTCAGCCAGTGCTTGCGCAGCCAAGAGATTTCCGCATCGATCGCTTCACTGCGTGCGCTAAACGGACCCAGCAAGGGGCCACTGATGGGAGAAAGGTCAGCCGTCCAAGTGCCGTCCGTCGTTGGTTCCACATGCGAACCACGACGAATGGTCGGCTTGCCCAGTCGGTGGATGTCGATGCACTCGTCGTACACACACCGGCAATTTCCCCTGGCGTCGATGATCAGTTCCATCGCGAGGCCTCCTACTTCGATCGACGGGTGATGTTGCGACGCGGACGATCGACCAGCAGGCCATCGAGCGACGACTGCACGGTCGACAACTGGGTGCTCAGGTGCTGTCGCAGCGAACTGCTGTCGCGCAGGTTCTGAGGTGCGATCCCTTGCACAACGTTTGCCGCACGTTCGACCAATTGATCGAGCTGATCGTTGGAATGCACGTTAAGCTCACGGAAGCGATCGATGAACTCGGTCAGATTGGTCACCGCTGTGTCGCGAAAGACTTTCGGTTTACCATCCTGACGGCCACTGATGCGATCGGCCAAATGGTCCACGAGCTTGGCAAGTTCTTCAATGAAAGCCTGTTCGGCCAATTGAACCGCTTCGTCGAAACGGGCCTGGACGCGCTGGCATTCCTGTTCGTAGAGTTCTGGGCTGAGCTGCCGTAGATAATTCGGCGGCTCGACCGATGGAAAGTCATGTTCGATCGCAAACAGTCCGATCAACGATGGGGGATAGTCGCTTGCATCGAACAGGTTTCCTAGTCGAAGTTGCGCCGCGGTTCGCAGTTCTTCATAATGAAGATCCAACTGTGCGACCGCCTCTTGCAGGTCATTGCGCAGGGCGGCCATTTGGGCATCGAACTGGGCGATCGAATCCTGACGGATCAAGCGGATTCCCGGTTCGGGATAGGGGAGCGAATTTCCTTTCCAATATTGCACCGCTCGGCCACGAATCGACGTCACCGCTTTAAATGCCGGGTGCGTGGTGTCGAGCAGTTTCTTGCCGGCGGAGATGAACTTGCCTTCGGCACCGAATGAGTCGGCGGCCTGCGCCTTCTGCTGGTTGGAAAGCGATTTGCGAACGCCAAGCCAGGTAAAGCTAAGGCGGACCGCAGCCATCGTCACTCGCAGACGCTCGGATGCCGAACGCGACGAGTTGGGGCGGGGAACCGATTCTTGCAGAGTCATTGTCATGGGAAGTTTCCTTTGTGAAATATGTGATCCTTGTGGGAGTCGACGGATTGCCAACAAAAAAAGCCCGGCAAACCAATAGGCTTGTCGGGCGGTCCATTTCGTCAGTGGTTGTATCAAAGTGACGCCAAGCGAACTCAGCAGAGTCCTCATTGCCGACGACTTAATTGAGCGACGGATTCGAGTTCACGGTTCGTCGCTTCGAACTCGTGTTGGTCTGATGACGATAGATCCCTGCGGCATCAGCGTTCAAACAGCGACCATTGGCCCAGGTTCGCTGCTGTTCAACCGCCTCGGACGCCGTAACGGCGACCGGCACGATGTTATGCGCTGCTTGGGTCAGCGGCATATCGAGCAATGCCGCCAGGCGACAGCATGCTCGAATCTCCGCTCCGGTCCACTGCGTATCGTCGGGACGCTGTTGATCGTGCTCGAGTTCAAACTGTTCGAGGTAGATCGACCAGATCGCATCTTTTTGCTGTCGACCGGGAAGATCCAGAAAGAAGATCCCATCGAAGCGTTCGCTGCGACCGAACTCCGGTGGCAGTTTACGAATATCGTTGCTGGTGCAGACGACGTAAGCGTCCGATCGATGATCGTTTAGCCACGCTAGGAAAGAACCAAACATTCGCGCCGAGACGCCAGAATCGTTCCCGCCCGAACCGCCCACGCCAGCGAAGGCCTTTTCCACCTCATCGATCATGACCACGCAGGGTGCCATTGCATCAATGATTCGTAACGCCTGACGGGTTCGTTGCTCGCTTTCGCCAACCAACGAACCCATCAAGGTACCGACGTCCAGGATTAGAACCGGTCGCCCCGTTTCCTTTCCCAGACATTTGCAGAACTGCGACTTTCCGCATCCTGGTGGCGAGAGAAGTAATACGCCTTTGGGCAATGGTCGCTTCCCAGATCGTCGTATCAACGAACGCTTGCAGAAGGTCTTCAATGAGTCGAGACCACCCAAAGATGCGAAGTCCTCAGTTCCCTGATAAAGGTTGAGCAACCCCGACTTCCGCAGCGTTTGGCTTTTCAGTTCCCAAACCGCATCTGCGGAGATGCGCTGATTGCGGACAAGGCTCAGGCTGAAGGCCCCTTCAGCTTCCAGGCGTGTTAGGCCAGCGGCTGCTTCGAGGACTCGATGCAGCTCTACCGGGGCGGGGAGTTCGCCATCTTCGGTTGCGATCCCGCGTGCGATCTCTTCGAGTTGTTGCTGGTTGGGTAGATCGTGTTCGACGACCACAAACAGCTTCTCAAGCTCGACCGGGATCGAGACAACGGGGGAAAGGCCGATGATGAACGTTCGTGTCTGCTTGCCGACGAGAATCTGTTGCTGCAAAGCTTGCATGATCTCGGTCGACTGGATGAAACGATGCAAGTGACTGATCACCAAGATGGTCGTTTGGTCGGTAGACGTTGCAGCACCGACCGATCGGATCGCTGTTAACGGATCGGTGGCGTCGGAGCTTTCTCCACCACCGGTCACCAAACCGCGATCGATATCCCAGGTGGCGAGCTGCCACTGCTGATCGTGACACAGTTGGGCGATTTCAATGAGAGCATCCTGCTGCTCGTGCGTTTCGATCCAGATGCCGGTAAAGCATGCTGCGATCAGTTCGTTAAGTTTTGTCGTTAGAGACATAGAGTCTTCCATATGAAATTAGGTGACGTTAAATGAGATGGTCGCTGATGCTTCGCGCAACGCTAAACGGTTGGATGAATCGTTTAAGCACAGCAGCGAAACACGTAGCGGCCATTCCAAAATCAGAGCAACAGCGAACGACAGGGCTTACGAGCCCTCGTGTTCTCGCTGCTGTTGAAGTGCGGACTGGTAGTAGTCCGCGGTAAGCTGTTGTTCCGAGCGTTTACCAAGTGCTTGCTCCAGGAAACGACTGGCCGCCAGGCATTCGCTTCCTGCAAAGCCTTTGGTTTCGACTTTGGCTTGACCGTTGGCAGCGATCGTGATTTCGATGGTCTTCACGTGGCGCTCCCTACGTTAACGGTCAACTTGATCGAACCGTCACGGAGCGATTGTTCCGTGACACTGTGGCCTTGGCGTCTTGCTTCGATCTTTGCCTTCTCGACGGCGTAGGCTTGCAGGAAACGGTCGAGTTGTTTCTGCTCTCCCCAACGCCCTTCATAGTTGTCGTAGTCGACGCGACCGGTTTGTGTCTGACAGACGATCGGGTACCGCCACTGCTGTAAGCGGACCGCCCAACCGGTACTGCTGCTACTGAACAATTCGACCTGTTCATGAACAGGCTCGTCCAGATGGAGTCTCTGGCAGGCAGCGCGAATCGCGGACACATCACGGACTTCCGTCGTAATGCTGACAATGTGCGACATCATCCAGGTTCCTTATACGGGTAAATCGATGAGTTGCCCGAGCAACTCGTCTAGGATCACCTGATATGACCCAAAACACGGCAAAATTAAGCTGGAACCTCCTTATCAAGGCAAAAAGTCGCCTTCTGACGTGCTGTGAAATGATCATGCTGTCAAAACGCTGACTCTCGGACAATTCACGCTCCAAAAAGACAACGTGGCCTTAATCGTCTCGCGACGATTTCAAAGTAACAAAAATTAATTGCAATCCGCGTCCAATCACGGAGCGAACAAAGCGCAGGAATTCCTGCGCCTTGAATCGCACAGTGTTTCAACCTCGAATGCAAACACGAAGTGGTTCAAATTTTGAACGTCACGACGATGCGGATTACGAAAAGGAGCGCTTGGTGCGGAGTGGTCGCGGGACGATAATTGGCGGCATCGTTGCGGATTGCTCGCGTTACGATCGCCTGCAACCTCGCCGCACCACAGCCCGCCCCGATGCTAACCGCTGAAAGAGTCAGTTCTTGAAAATCGACGCTACCTGTTTCATTCGCTTTTCACGTTTAACGCGGTCCTTCAGAATGCGAGGGACTCGGTGCAAAGTTGCGCGACCAGTGAATGTCGTAACCCACGGCTTTAACAATCCTGAGCAGCGCACAGCCGTCCGATGCACTGCCTTGGCAAAGAATCTGATCACGTCACATCAGCTCATCGGCAAGTCGCCCAGTCACAGCCACCAGCACGCCAAAATTGCGAGGATCGATCTCAATGGAAATCCCACCAGGGAACCGAACCACCGACGATATCAAATCATCACGCCCAGTGACAACATGCACCGGCACAAACGCCGCACCCTCGGTCGTCGTCTCTTCGGCCACCACATCCTCGACCGCCACGACCAATTCCCCGGCCAAACGTTTCCGCCACTTGTAAAGCGACGCAACCGAGACATGATGCATCTGACAAAGATCAGAAACGGTGAGATTAGACTTTTCAAATCGCTCCAGCAAACGAACCCATCGCAAGCGAACGCGCGGATCTGGAAATCGAGCCACGGAAACCTCCATCGGTAAGGAGCCAAACCACAAACCCGCCAGCCTACCCCACCCGTCAATAACGGTTCCCTCGTGCGCTTACCGTAATTCGCCGGTCTATCGACAACGCGTTGATTCAGACAAGGCACGATTCAGTGGTTTCATAAGGTGACACGGCATGACGCTAGGCCGGTCCGGCTATCATTACCAATCCCCTGTGTCGTTGTTCTGCTGCAAGATTGTTCCTGTGCAAGGTTGTTTCTGAGGTTGTTCCTGTGCAAGGTTGTTCCTGAGGTTGTTCCTGAGGTTGTTCCTGAGGTTGTTCCTGAGGTTGTTCCTGAGGTTGTTCCTGAGGTTGTTCCTGAGGTTGTTCCCGTGCAAGGTTGTTTCTGAGGTTGTTCCTGTGCAAGGTTGTTTCTGAGGTTGTTCCTGAGGTTGTTCCTGAGGTTGTTCCTGAGGTTGTTCCTGTGCAAGGTTGTTTCTGAGGTTGTTCCTGTGCAAGGTTGTTCCTGAGGTTGTTCCTGAGGTTGTTCTGAGGTTGTTCCTATTTTCAGCTTGCAGTTGTTTCTGAGGTTGTTTCTGTGCAAGGTTGTTCCTGTTGGAATGCTTCAAGTGATCGTTTCTGAGGTTACGTCTATCTTCAAACGAGTCTATGCAGTGTTGGCAGGAACGTCACCCGTGTCGCGTTGCAACCGCCGCTAATCGAAAGCACCGACAGATCATGGAACGCTGCCAGCCGTAGCCTGTTTTTTATTTAATGCATCGTCCGAAGCGGCGGCAAGAATGTTCCGCGCATCGGCTGTCAGAACTGTCTGTGCGATTGTGATCGCTGTTCCTGTATCAAGTGCCTCTTACAGTAATCGGGCGGCTCGTAAGCGATGGCTTCAACCGAGGATCGTCATCAAAAGCACTAACGCAAGTTTCACTTACCCGGCAAGAACTCGCCGTCAGAAGGAACAAATGCTTTCAGAAAGGTCACGAAACAAGGAAAAGAATGAACATGACATGATTGGTCCAGCAGTACGGGCGCCCGCTATCATATTTACCCCCTCCAACGGGCTATATTGATACAAAATACACTGTACATATATTACACATTCCAAAAAATGATGTTGCTGAGTAGGTTCATAGTTCGTCTCTGGCGTGCAGGTGTTCATGCGCTATGGCAGGTTGATGCCATGTAACAAACATACATGGTTACTGAACTTGGCTGTAAACAGGATCGAAATGTCAAGAAGGTTTGTCGAGATCGTCGCAACGATCAGCGGTGAATGCAGGCTTAATAAATCCCGTGAGAGATGTTACAGATGATAGAGTACAGAAAGACCTCCCGACCGTCGTTTTGACGCAATCCTGTGTGGCGACTGCTCCTTGCGCACGTAGCATCGCCGCTAGGGGCCCTGGATTGACATGTAGCGAGCGAAAGCTGTGTGTCTCGCCCAGGTGGAAGGGTCGCGGCCTGCGTGCGTTATGGGGCAATCTGTGGCTCAGTGGAGAAGTCAAGGCTCGTGACGGGTATCCTACACGGGTTGATCGTCGCACCCAAGGTGCTCCCGGTGACGACGGGATCGCCGTTTGTCGGTTGTTCGTCTTTAAGCTTGAGTACATGGCCCATGTACAACACTTACATTCAGAGAGTCGCGGAAGGAACCTTCCGCGACGATAGATCGTAACGTCGCGATTGTGGCATGGCGGAACGATCCGACCGCAGTTGCCTGGCTAATAGACGTTGGGCCTAAACTGTTAGACTGTATTCCCCTCTTATAGTATAGGTAGTAATTAATAGATGTATACCATATTACACGTGCGCATGGTTTCGCGACTTTGGATAGGTTCATGTACCGACACCACGCACGGTTAAGTCATGACGGTATTGCATGGTTTTCTTGGTTCACGCGTAGGTCGAAAACAGCGTCTAGTGCCGTTGTGGTTTTCAAGGTCAAACCAGACGAATCGACGCGCACGCTTGGTTTGACACGCTGATTTGAAAGAGGCAATGAACGTTATGAGCAATGGAAAGGAGATGACGGAAAGCGGCTATTTGCTTACCGCACGGACGCTATGACGATAATTGCGGTGACGGGTATCTTCTGTGCGAACGATGTTTGTTCGATCAAGCAAAGAGGTCAGCTGATGTGACGGAAGGATCGTTCCGCGATTGCTTAATGACGATCAGTTAAGCCAACACAGAAGCGTCAAGAGGTATTGTACGAATGTTTGGCTGCAATTGGTGTCTGAGCGTGAAGGAGTGAGGTGCTGCCCCAAACTCTCGGACTACTAGTTCGGCCCAATACATCTTCCCAAATGTGTGCTGCGTAACCAGTCTTGAACGATGTTTCCTGCATCCAGATTCCGATACTGCGCTGAAAGTTCATAAGCATTTGTCTGTTCATGCGATGCGCAGCCATGATGGCACGTACGGCTCGATCGTTCCGGGTGACTTGCTACTTCTGGAACGTGTCGTTAACCGGGTTGTATGTGACTATTCGGTATGGCCATGACGGTTTGCTCGTCTTTCCTGATGGGCAAATTTTTTTCAACCTCGGTAAGTCATGGCGTTGACAATTGACTTTGATGACGAAACTGGTGCGCCATCGCCTGCTACGGATGTGTTCTTTGCGTCGGATCAGAAAGTCTGTCAGCTTTAGACATTGCGACAGTGTCTGTCGGTTCGCGATCAATTTTGAATGTGTTGGCTGTCGACAGATGTATCCGATTGTGTTTCGTGCCGTCTTTGGGGAGGGGACTCGTGTTATGTTCTGAGGGTTGCGAATTACTTTTGCATCGCTCATGTAGTCATAGAACGCGTCATGCGATGCGAGAGGGTCGATGAATTCGATGTTGAATTTCTGACGAGAGGCGGCCATCTTTTTGAATTTCATGGATATTCGATCCTTGGACGGAAAGGTCTTGTCAAGAATGAACAGTTTAAAGCATTGATAGAAGAGTTCGCGGTTGTGAAACGTCCAGCGAGCGGTCAGTTCGTGAATTTGGCTGCGTGAGAGGCGATTCACTCCGGGGCAATTCTCGACAGCGAATACGAAATGGATGTGTGGCTGGATACACTGTGACACCTCATCCCAGCCGAAGTGGTAACCGCAAACCGCATAAACGTATTCCAGCCCAGGTTTCTTTTGACTGTTTCTCTCCTTCATCATCTTCGTATAACAGCTTTTTGCTTGACGCATTGCTTTATAGGCCAAATCAAAATCGTTTGTGCAAAAGGGGATATGCACGGTGGCATGAAGCAACTGAGCGTCGTAGCGCAGGTTTTGCCCCACCCAGAAGACGGCATTCGACCCTGCGTTTTTTGCTCGCCTCTGCGATAGGGAGAATGAGCAGCTATGGCAAAGTCCGTTCAGGCCGCATTGGTATCGCTGTACGGTAAAGCCATCTGATCGCTCAAGGATTTCACGGCCACAGGACGAAAGTTTCTTGATCGCGGTGTCACACGCGGTTATCAATTGCTGTGTTTCTTTTCTTTGGATGTAATGTCGCTTTAGACGCTTGATGTCTTTGACGAGCAGCGCGTTGTCCTTGAGATTGCGAATGTAGTATGGTCTTTCGTAAAGCGGTTTGTGTTTTTTCATGATCGCGCGGTATGGCGGATGCTCAGCATGGTCAGCGTCTGGCTGCGAATACCGAGCGTGGCGGTACAACGGTTCTTTCCTGAACATCTCGGTTCTTGCGGAAAGAGAAAGCCGAGGCATGCCTTGGTTTTGATTGTTGACCCAGGATAGGGCTGTAAAGATGGTTTGATTGCGAATAGCTGTGTGGAATCCATGCCACGAGTTCTGCGAGGCGCTGTTTCACGCCGGTAAGCCTTTATGGCCTACGTGCTGGCGTGCGCCGAAGCTGTGCGATGGTTAGATTCGCAATCTGGCGTATCTATTGTTGGGCGAGCTAGAATGATCATCTGGGATGCACAATAGCGCGGCCAGGCACAACGCACAGCCGAAATTTCTGGCTGTACCGTTTATTGAAACTCGCGATTCAGATCCGCTATAGCGGTCGCATGCGCCTTAGACCGCTGTGGTCGGGGGCATAAAGGGATGCCCAGAGCGTTGTTGGCCGCAGCGGTAGTTGCCTCATTATATCGCTGTACTGCGGCAATCGATGTGACACGCCGGCCACCAATCCGCCACGATTCGAGGCGGATACCGTAGCGATTGGGACGCTGACACCAGCGCAAACAGGTGCTCAGGTGCGGTCGGTAGCCGGTGGCGGCCTCAATGGCGTCGACCAATGGAAGGGCTTGTTCGTTGCGAGGTATTTGCATTTGCGGGTACTCCAAAGCATGTAGTCGTAAACAAGCTTAAAGTATCGCAGCGATGAGCAGAAATTCGGTGGGTAATAGGGCGCTAAGTGGACAGCGAAAGGCGCCTAGCCGCTATTTTCCCGGCACTTGTTAGATAGTAGCCTCGACCGTTTGAGCCTTTTTTTGTCGCTCCAATCGATCCCAGCTTCCGAAATTCTCTGCGATGGTCGTTCGCGCTCGACTCAGGTCCAATGGCTTCGTTTAATATCTCTTGCTGAGTCATTCGGTTTTCCGGACGATCCGCTCCTTCGCCCAGCATGGCGACGAGAATGCAACCAGTAGTCCCCTTTGGTTTGATGTTTGCAATGATCTGTTCAGCTTCGTGGTTGTCGTTGCGGAAGGCACTCGGAAACAAGCTGAAGCCTGTTAGTATACCGGAATTTGATCTGGCCAGTCCGCGTTCGAATCGTTGTTGTTTATCTTGAAGATAATCCTTGAAGTCTGGATGATTCGCTTCCACCCATTCCCGAACATCAGCGAAAGCGTCTTCCACATCAGCTAAGAGATCCTCGGTATGGTGCGTATTGGATTCCATCTTTTCGTGGACGCGCTTACACGTCTCAGAGCGCAACCATCCGAATAGGTCGAATAGTTTCGAGGCTTCGCGCCATTTGTTCACTTGTTCCTTGCGGCGCTCGCTGTTGTAATACGCCCTCATGGCCGTAACGCGATCCTTTCCCGCCGAGGTATCATCGATCTCTTTTAATTCTTGGACGGCCAATTTATCGCTTTCCAACGCTTCATTCCAAAGCCGTTTTAACTTACGCTCGCGTTGTAGCGCCAATACGTAATATAGCTTTTGGTAAAACACCTGCTTTTTCTTTGCGTGTTTATACTCATGGATGAGTGTACGATCTTCATCAGTTGTCGCCGGGAGCTTGCAAATACGTCGGTAGAATGACATTAGACTGTTATTGCTGATATCACTATCGTCTGTTGCGCACTTATTCATCTAAGGATTCCTATGGGTCAGGGTCGCTGCCCACGGCTATTGCCTGTCGACGAACAAGCAACAACAGCGGGCAAGGATTAATGGCTCCCGTAGCTCCAATCAAACTTAAATTTAGCCGGCTTCCCTTGCAACACGTTTTCCGAGTTCCTCGTTCCGTTCGGCATAAACCTGTGTGACGTTGGCGTTGCGATGTCCAAGCGTTACCTGGGCAGCTTCGAGGCCGAACGTTTTGCGCACCTCCGTTCCCCGGGAATGTCGTAGTCGGTTCGGTCCCCAGCGATGCTCAGATTGCCATGCTTTCAACGCCTTTAGTTGCTCGTCGGATAACCGGCGTTTCCAGGCGGCAGCGGATTCTCCCGGCGCTTGACACAAAGGATAAGGAGCAGGGAAAGCGCGATCGCAGGCATTGTGTATTGCGCGGCGGTAGGTTTGTGTCGTGTAGGCTTCGCTGGGACTCTTGCGAAACTTTCCGCGTCGAAAACCTCCTGATCTTTTGCCTGGACGATTGCCGCACGATAGCGGCGTCGTGCGATTTGCTGCGTCTTTTTGGCGACGATGTGCAACGACATCGCATGGGCGAAACAAGTGTTCGTCGCTCTCCCGATCAAGGTAAGGCAGGATGATGGCTTGCGCCTTGGGGCCGACAAAGATTTTGCGAGTATGGCCGTGGCGAGCCGTCTTATGTTCGATGAGTTCGGCAACCCAAACATCCTCGGTTAAATCAAAGGAGTTCGGAATTAGGTTGCAAACTTCCCCTGGCCGACAACCAAGTAAGCGTTGCAGCCGAACCATGTCGGCAACAATCGGCGATAGGCAGGCAAGCGTTGCATCGACGATTGCGTCGTCGACGGGAATGACCGGTTTGGTGTCAGGGGCTTCGGTTCGTCCCGATTTCAGCGATGGAATCAGTCGCAAGGTTTCAAATGTCGTAGGTGGTATTTTGCCTTCGCTGGCAGCCCATTTGAAAGCGCGAATAATTTTCTTCATCCGGCTATTGATACCTTGCCGCGTCAAGCCCGCTTCGATCATGGTTTGACGAACCGCCTTGTAACCTACGGGTCCAAAATCAGCGGCATCGTGATCGGTGTAAAGGTCACGCAACTGCTTTAGAGCAGGCTTGATTCGCACGTAGTCGCTGGTAGCGGCAGTGCCATAGTATCCCTTCGCGTAATGGAGGTAGTCGCGAATCAGCATCGCAACCGAATAAAGTTCCTCGGATTCAATCCCAAAAGTTGGACTTCGGCCGCTAGCAAGAAATTCAGCAACGATCCGATCGTACTCGCGAATTGATATGCGACTATTCCAAGGACCAAGGAGATGGTCACGCCCATTAATTGTAACGCGAGCGCAACCGCTTGAATGTTTGCGATATTTGGGAATTGCTTTCGGCACGAAGACACCTCTCAGGCTGCCATTCGGGAAAGTTCCCAAATGGCGACTGTTGAAAGAGTGCTTTGCCGACAGTGGCAAGTAACGCTTCGAGTAAGCGAATCGCTGGATTTTTAAGAAGCGACGCGGACGGGACTCGAACCCGCAACCTCCGGATCGACAGTCCGGGGCTCTAACCAATTGAGCTACCGCGCCGTTTGTTCGGCATTTTCGACGCATTTTGCATGCGTCGTGGTCGTTGAGTGGGCTAGTATACCCTCGACTGCGAACAAGGAAAATAGGCGGACAACTGTTTTTTTCGGATCGGCGGAGCCAAAGCTTGAAAAAAAGGTAAGCTTCTTCAGCAGTTGTTGAATCGTAGCGGTGTTACCGCGTCGCGGCGAAACGCCTGGACGACTGTGATTTTCAAAACGACTGTATTTATACTGTGCGTGGTCCGGAATGATGCTTTGCATTTCATGAAGCGAATCACCTCATTTTCGGCTACGCAACGTATATACCGTCCGTAGTCTGGAATGATGCTTTTGCTTTCAATGAAGCGAATCACCACATTTTCGGCCACGCGACGTATAACGTACGGCAACTTATGCCGTCCGTTCTTGGAAACGATGCCTTGGTATCGTCCAGTGCGATTCAGCTCATTTCTGTCCGCGTGACATGTAAGAGACTGTTCAGTGCAACCGCGCCGGAGCCCTTGACGGTTCCACAATCGCCAAGTTGCCGCAATTGTGCAGAAAGGTTTGCATCATGGGAATGAAGTTTTTACTGGGATTCAGCTTTAACCAGTGGTGGCGCCGGTGCCTTGCGCGAGTTGTCGGAGTATTTCAGCGATATGGATACAACCCAGTGAAGTCATCGCCGCATTGTGCGTTCTGTCCGGTTTCCTGCTTCTGCGGACCAACGCTCTGGCTCGCTAGGATGCCGTTGCTCGCCTCGACTTGATACGTAGCACGCCATGAGGCCTGCCATCAATTCGATTGCAGTGTCATCGGATTGACTTCACGAAGTTCGTCGGCTTGAAACGTCGAATCAACCGAGTTGCGAGCCACAAGTCATTCAAAGACAAAGGCTTACGATCGATTGCAATGGAGGGGTCGAGTAGGCTGGCACAACGGGTGCTTTCTCTCGAGGCGTTGAATGAGGCGGTCAGAACCGGCCGGCAATCATTCATACGTTCCACGTTTTTGTCGATGTGGAAACGATCTCGTACTTCAAGCCAGGGAGAATAATGTCATGCGTCTGTTCAGCTCAATCGTTGTCGTTGCCGTATCGGCGGTACTTGGATCCACTTCGGCCTCCGCCAACCATCGAATCGAATCCGTGGCGGGAGATTACCATGAGACGGTTCACACATTGGCTGATTACGTCTCCCGAGACCACCGTGTTTCGCCGTACTTGGTTCGCTACTTCGATTTGCTGGATCATGCCGCGGACGATTTTCTGGCCGCCGTCGTTCACGATCCGTACTGTCCGCGCACATTGGCGATGTTCGAAGAGCTTCAGTCGCTTCACCGTCGCGTGGCAAGTTTGCTCGGTCATGGTTGTCGCACCCTGCCCGCAGTTGCGAGCACGTGGGCGGAAGCGGACTATTTGTTTGTCCAGCTAGACCGCGTTTATGGGCCACGATGTTCCCATCGCGATCAATCGGTTGTCGTGCGTCGCATCCCGGTGGTGGTGGATTCAACGCCATCGTATCCCAAGCACGGCTTCGAGACTCGCTTGGATGCTCGCTTCGAGACTCGCTTAGACCGACGTCGCTCCGATTTCCAGCAGAGAGATTATCGAAACCTGAATAACGGCAACGTACGAACGGAGCCCGTTCCTCAAGCCAGCCGCAGTCGCGGTATCGAACGGTTGCTGATGGGACTGCTGAATTAGCTCGGCAAATACGTCGGTGACTTCCGTGTTTTCCGCTGAAGCAGCCGTTGTCGAGACTTCTATGGCGTCGATCGTCTGAATTGACGCCTTTGCGGCAGTGATCGACCAGCGCGACCACGTCGCTCGACCAACTGAAAAACATTAGCGAAAGATAACATCAACCGCGTCCATCATGGATATAGGCGCAGTCGTCGCTGTTTTTTTTGAGTATTCTTGGACCGAGATTGAACTGGCGGAGAAACTCGAAGAAGGTGCGACATGGTCGAAATCAATATTCAATATCAAGGTGGCTTACGATGTCAGGCGACGCATGGTCCCAGCGGTAATCAGTTGAACACGGACGCTCCCGTCGATAACCAGGGACGTGGCGAATCATTTTCGCCAACCGATCTGGTTGCGACGGCGCGAGACTTGTGTCAGTACGATCATGGGCATCTATGCCGATCGTCACAGCATCGATTTGACCGGGATGACGGTTCGCGTGGAAAAGCATATGTCCGTGGAGCCCCCTCGTCGGATCATGAGACTTCCCGTCGAGATTCATGTGCCGGTTATTCTGGAACCGCGACATCGCGACGCGATCGAGGCAGCCGCTCGCCTGTGCCCGGTGCATCAGAGCCTGAGGCATGACATTGATGCTCCGTTGCACTTTCATTACCCACAGTCGTCCAGTGCTTGACGGCTTCGCCAAGTCGGCGGCAATGAGATGACTCGTTTCAAATTAAAGCGGCCAGGTCGCAGGATCAACTGAAAAACATGGTCGCAAGATATACATCGCGTGGTCAGAAATGAGGTGATTCGCTTCATTTGACGCGAAGGCATCATTTCAGCCCATGCACGGTATAACATCAGACGCGTTCATCGATGGATATCGATCCAAGTGTGCCCATAGAGAACGGGTCTGGTAGAATGGTTCGTCGCGAATAGCCTCCTAACCAAGACCAGAACCCATGGAAGAAACTTCGCCGCAATCGTGCTTCGCGAAGTTGGACGACTCCGCCGACACGTGTCTCCTTTGTTGCGATACTTGTTGGACGGGATCGTTTTCAACTTGCTTGGTCGCGATTCCGGGCGTGGCGCTCGCGGCGGCAATCTATCCAGTACCAGCCGCCTTCCTGGGTTTGATGATGTCCTTGGATAGCCAGGATCTTTCCACTGTCGACGTGAACGCTTTCATCTGGGCAATTCCGGTTTGGTTGGTGATCCTGCTGATGGTTGGGATGCTTCTTTCCCTGTTGGCGACCATTGGAACATTTATCGTGATGCCATTGATCATTCTGCTGAATGTCTCGTTCGGTTATTCGATAACGATGCGGACTCAGATCAGCATGGTGGGAGTCGGTACCGCATTTCTGTTCACTGGGATCCCGGTGACGCTTGTCGCGATTGAAGGCGAGGTTATAGCGATTCCCTACGGCTTAATAGCTGTTGTGTTGGGGCATCTGGGGGCGCTTCAGTCGATTCGGTGGTCCGATGAACGACGGCATCTTCTGACACTTCAGTGTGAAGGTGGTGGAAGGCCGATGCAGATTCGATTGTTTCATCTGTTCATGGCAACGGCATGGTGTGCTTTCATGGCGGCGATCACACGGATGGTCGGACTCAACTTTGTGGCCTGTGTCGTTGCCTATGTGCTGGTGCAAACAACCATCCTGCTGGTCGATTCCACATGGCGACGACGACGTGCATCCTGACATGACGACTAGCGGAACCGAGCTGACGGCAGGGCCGCTTGATTCACATCCGAGCCGCTTTCGCCATCAATCGGCTGGAAGCCATTGATCCGTCCCTGCGGCGATAGACCTTGAACGGAAACGGGAATATCGAGTGCGTGAACACCGACGTTGCCCGCCTTGTCGGTTGCTTCGACGCGCAGGTAGATCTGGCGAGGCAATTGTGGATCGGCTGGCCAGATATAACGTCCCGTGTTGGCGAGCCCGGTCGCGATCGTCGTCCATTGGCCATCCAAGCGATCCGAGAAAGCGAGGCTGATCGGGCGACTGCCCAAGTTCTCGTCATTGCAAGCGTAGTCGATAATTAACGATCCGGCATAATTGTCTTGTCCGTAAGTTGCACCCGTGATCCGCGCTTTCGGGGCGGTTGTGTCGACGAGGACATAGATGTCCGCTGGGTCACCGGCGACCGGTCGAGGCGTTGTCAAACCATTGGCGGCGACAATGACAATGCGGAATCCGACAATTCCCTCTTTGGAAACTTCGATGTCAAACGGACTTTGGTTATCGGGATCGGCGTTCCAACGCTGCCACGATTTCCCGCCATCGCGAGTGCCCCACAGTTCGACGGCTTCGATGCCTCCGTTGCCAACCGACTCAACCTCGTAGTCCAAGCTGAACTGTTTGGATCGGCTGACCCGAGGCGTGTCATTGGGTGTCAATCGATCGGTCTGTGGCGATGCGGTCATTTGTGTCGCGACGGTTTCGCGAGAGGCATCGACTTGTCCTTGTGACGTCACACTCGCCTGATTGTCCCGCAGCGGACGGAACGCTTCGCGCGGCGCGATGGGCTGCGTCGTCGGCGGGTTCGAATGAGGGGCGGCGGGTATTCCGTTGTCCCTTGCCGTCGTGGATGGGTCGCTGTACGGATTTCCCTGCGCGGCGGGTTGGTTCGGTGCCAGGGGAGCATTCAGTGCAAAACCCTGAGGATTGCCGACAGGTTGAGCCGTCATGCCTCGGTTTGCGCCTCGGTACTGGGATGTGGGCGGAACGTACGGAGGCATTTGAGCGGGATGCGGTTGGTACATCGCGGCGTTGTTGTTCGCCGGGGATCGGTTCGCGCCGGCCCCGGTCATCGGAGGCATGCCCGGTTGCAGCGGATGACCGGCGAGAGACATTGGATTAGCGGCCACACGGGGACGTTCGAACTGATCATTGAAGACCGTTTGATTGCCGGCTTTGTCTCGGACGATCATGCGAATGTAGATTTGTCGCCAGTCGGTTTGCGGACGCCATGTGATTCGGCCAATCATAGCGCCATCTTCAGGACGACGCCCGGGACGTCCTTCGATCGCAATCGGCATCCACTGGCGAACCATATCGGTCATGTATTCCAACTGCATGAAGTCTTCATCGGGCGCGACGTCCACGATTGCATAGTCGAGAACGACCTGCCCATCGATATCGACATCGGCCGCGGCGCGGACCTGAGGGTTGGTCGTATCAACGTAAACTCGCAGTTGAGGGGACATGTTGCCTGTTGGGTAAGCAACGCCTCGCGCGTCGATCGTCCGCGTGGAAAACCAGAAATCCCCATCCTCTTTGGCTTGAAAAGGGAAACCACTTTCGGTCGCTGGCTGCCGCGCGAAGAATTTCCAAGACTGTCCTTGATCGCGAGAGACAAACAATTGAACTTCGACCGGCTGCGAACCGGTCTGTTGTACCGAGAATGGAATATCAAAGACCGGGTTGTTGAGGAATACTCCGGTGATCGGATTTGGCGATGGGGTCATGGAGGCCGACGCCCGCTGCATCGGAGGTGCCTGGGCAAGGACGGCGTTTGTGCAACAATAGAAGGAGATTGCACAACAAACAACGCTCGATATTTGGATTCGCTTGATTTGCATAGGTCGCTTGCTCCCGCCAAGACCGAGGCATCAACATCGTTTATGCGGGCAAATGATGTCGTTGGGTCCGACTGTTTCCACTGCTTCGATTTTTACGGTCGTGCCGATAATGCACGCTCTGTGTTCGGTTCGTCATTTGAGCGAACCGAACTTGAATGATTCAATTTGCTATCGCAGGTTATTGCCATGTCTGTTGCAGAATACGAATACGATGTCGTCGTCATTGGAGCGGGGCACGCCGGTACCGAGGCGGCGGCCGCCGCGGCACGCCTCGGAGCGAAAACCGCTTTGCTGACGACGAATCTTGATACCGTTGGGCAGATGAGCTGCAATCCGGCGATCGGTGGTGTCGCCAAAGGTCACATCGTGCGCGAAGTTGATGCAATGGGCGGGTTGATGGGACTTGCGATCGATCGTACGGGGATCCAGTTCCGCATGCTCAACAAACGCAAAGGTCCGGCAATGCACAGCCCACGGGCGCAGGCCGACAAGAAGGCGTACCAGATTGAGATCAAACGGTTGGTCGAAGAGCAGCCCAATCTTGCCTTGCGTCAGGAAGTTGTTGAGGACTTGCTTACCGAAGAGATGGACGGAAGGCCTAGGATCGTCGGTGTTCGCGTGAAAGGGGACGCTGTGTATCGTGCCACGTCGGTTGTCTTGACAACCGGAACGTTCCTGCAAGCGATCATGCATACCGGCGAAGCGAAAACCGCCGGAGGGCGAGCGGGTGAAGGAACAACATCGGGTATCAGCGGGGCGCTGCATCGTTTGGGCTTTGAATTGGCCCGATTTAAGACCGGGACTCCACCCCGCTTGAACGGACGAACGATCGATTACTCGCAGACCGAGCGTCAGCCGGGAGACGACGATCCCCAGCCATTTTCGTTCGTCACCGATGCAATCCAGACCGAGCAATTGCCGTGTTGGATCACGCACACCAATAAGAACGTCCACGACTTGATCGTCGCCAATCTTCATCGCGCTCCGATGTATAGCGGTCAAATCGATAGCACGGGCCCACGGTATTGCCCCTCGATCGAGGACAAGGTGGTCCGTTTTGCCGAGCGCGACTCGCATCAGTTGTTTCTCGAACCCGAGGGGTTTCAAACACAGGAGGTCTATGTCAACGGGGTTTCCACGAGTCTCCCTCGCGATGTGCAAGATCAGATGTTTGCGATGATTCCGGGACTTCAGAAGGCGCAGATCATGCGTTATGGATATGCGGTTGAATACGATTACTGTCCGCCCCAGCAACTGCGACCGCATCTGGAAAGCAAACGGGTCGATGGGCTTTTCTTCGCTGGCCAGATCAATGGGACGACGGGATACGAAGAAGCTGCCGGACAAGGCTTGATGGCCGGTGCGAATGCCGCGTTGAAGGCGGCCGGTCGATCGCCGTTGATCTTGGGCCGCGAAGATGGATACATCGGTGTACTGATTGACGACTTGGTCACCAGCGGAACCGACGAACCCTACCGAATGTTCACCAGTCGCGCGGAGTACCGCCTGACACTGCGTCAGGATAATGCGGATCGTCGATTAACGAAAATCGCCCACGACCTTGGGTTGATCCCCAGCGATCGATGGGAGCGATTCCAGGCAAAGCTAGCCGAGATTGATCGCGGGATGCAATGGCTGGCTGCCGGACGTATTGATGGACAACTTGCGACGAAAGTGCTGTGCCGACCGGAGACGACCTGGCAACAGATTGAAGCGGCCGTCCCGCAACTTCAAGAGCTTTCGCCCCAGGCTGCCCTGCAGGTCGAATACGACATCCGCTACGCGGGATATATCGATCGACAACAGGTCGAGATCGTGCGGATGAATCGATTGTCGGAAAAGAAGATACCCGAAAACTTCGACTATCAGAAAATTCGCTCGCTGCGAACCGAGGCTTTTCAAAAATTCGAAAAAATTCGACCCGCTTCAATCGCGCAGGCGCGACGAATCAGCGGCATCACACCGGCGGATATCGCCTTGGTGTTGGCTCATTTAGAGTCCTCTAATGTTGCAAAACAAAGCAAGTCTCAGCGTATTTCGCATATTGGAGGCTCTCAGGCGGCCGAACCTTCGACGTAGAGACCGCCATTTCGAGTCTGGCGATGCGGTGAATCAGGGGCCAATAATTCATCTTGACCGATCGCGTGACATAGGTATAATTCCGGGCGTTTGGCAAACTTGGCAAATCGGGAAGGAACGGAATGTCTTGCCGATTGCGGCCTCTTTGCGGCTTTGCTTGAGATAGGCAACGCGGTAAAGCGGTTTTTGCTGACAGGCTGAAACTGAAGTGGACGATTGCATGACGCGTTGAACTTTGGACAGCCGATTTTTGCCGACTATTCTTAATGGATGAGAGTAGCGGGTCGCCTGGGGAGCTCGGGCTCAAGCAGGGAGGATGAATTCTTATGACCAGTAAAACCGTCTTCACAACGGGAGAGGCTGCCAAGATTTGCAAGGTCAGCCAGCAGACAATTATTCGTTGCTTTGACAACGGGACGCTTAAAGGGTTTCGCGTACCTGGTTCCCGGTTTCGCCGGATTCCGCGGGATCTGCTTTATGCGTTTATGAAAGACAACGGCATCCCGACCGATGCGTTGGAAAGCGGCAAAAAGAAAATCCTCGTTGTTGACGACGACGTTGATTTGGTCGAATTGATTGTCGAAGGACTCGAACGCGATGGCCGGTTCGACATTCGTACCGCAAACAACGGTTTTGACGCGGGGATGCAGGTCAAGGAGTTTCGCCCTGACCTGGTCATCCTTGATGTCATGCTTCCCGATATCAACGGCAAAGAAGTGTGTCAACGTGTGCGGAGCGATCCGTCCATGGACAGCGTTCAAATCATTTGCATTTCGGGTATGATCGAAGCGGACAAGGTCCAATCATTGCGTGATGCCGGGGCGAATGATTTCATGCAAAAGCCATTTGCGATCGAGGATCTTCTGGCTCGCGGATGCGACTTATTGGAAATCGATCGAAAAGCGCCCAAGTAAACGAATGCTACCGGCATCGGGGCCGAACGGACGATGCCTTTCCTGACAACGAGATCGACCTACAGCTTCCATGATTCAGACTGGTATGCTGCCGTCGATCTCTTTCCGCGGAAATCGCTGGTGGCTGCCATTGTCATCGCGGTCGGCAAATGTGATCGCTCAGGCGTTCCTCTCGCTGTATTCCACCAATGTCGAAAAAGGCCTTTCAAATCTCCGGCTTGCCGACTTTGATCCCGCACTCAGCATCTGGCTGATGCTGGAACATTCCGCATGCGGTCCCACGTGCGATGCATCCGTCAATGCGATTGCGAAGTCTGATCTCACGCTGCTTGTCAATGCATTTGGATCGAGCGACCGTCTGCGAGACGCACCGACTGCTTCCGATCAGCTTGACAATGGTTGGCGACACGTTTGGCACAACCTTTCACTGCGCGATGACCCCGTTGCGTGGCTGGAGGTCACCGGACCTGAGATACCCGAAGCATGGCGTTCTCGGTGGCATACCCGTTCAGTAGCTTCGACGCCACCGACAGACGTTGCCGAGGGCTGTCCTGACTACGGTCGAAATCAGCTCGACCTGGCGATGTTGCTTCGATCGATGCAGCGACTTCGCCTGTTGAGCGACAATTTCGCCGATCATTTACACAATGAAAACGTTGCCTCAATGAGGCAGCTTGCCTACGGGTTGAGTCACGAGATCAACAACCCATTGGCGAACATATCAACCCGGGCGCAATCGTTGATGCGCGACGAGACATCGGTCGATCGCAAGCGAATGTTGCAAGCAATCGTCAAACAGGCGATGCGTGCTTATGAAATGATCGCCGACATGATGTTTTTTGCGAATCCGCCGAAACCCGTATGTGGTCGGATCGATTTATCCGAGTGCGTGCGCCGCATTGCCACCGAAGCGAGCCCCGATCTTGCAGCCCGTTCGATAAAACTGACCACGGACATTGCTGATCATTGTTCGCTGTCGACCGACCCATCCTGGATCGCCGATGCGCTGAGGGCATTGATCCGCAACGCCGCCGAAGCGATCGATCCGCCTGGCCAAATTCATATTCAACTGGTGATCCGCGACGCGTCCTGTGAATTAATCGTTTACGACAGCGGCGAAGGATTGAATGCAAACGAGCGTCGACATGCCTTCGATCCGTTCTTTAGCGGGCGAGAAGCGGGACGTGGTCTAGGACTTGGCCTATGCAAAACAGAGCGGATTGTGCAAAGTCTCGGTGGCAAGATCGAATTGGTTCCCAGTCCCATCGGAGCCAAAGTGGTGATCGAGCTACCTTTTTAAGCATGCGCGACTCCGTAGTGATCGTTTGCCGTTAAATAATGAAGGTGGGCATTGCTTTTATGAACGTGGCGTCCGCCTGTACGTCGCGTGACCAAGAAGGACGTCGACTGAGGCCACGGTGATGCAGTGGTGACAATGGGACCACGCACCGCGCAAAACCGTCAATCAGAATTTTCGAATATTTGATTTATGTATCGAACACTTTTTTACATCCCGCACGATTTATTCGGCATCCCACTGTTTGGATTCGGTTGGTTGCTAGGCGCGATCGCGGTGTACGCCATTGCTATCGTCATGACTTCTAGCCGTGATCCAAGCAGACGCTCCGAACTGCTCAGCGCGTTGTCGATGTGCGGGATAGCGGCGGTTGCGGTGGCGATCGTTTTCCCGAATGTGGAGATTCGCAATCCGGGCGGGGGAACCGATCGGCGCATCAGCGATTCGTGGTTATGGAGTGATGATGTTGCTTGGCGTCCTGGGGGCGGTTGGCTTAGCGATTGTACGCGGCTCGGCGATATGGCATGGACTCTGATATCATTCACCTTTCCGCGGCACCTTGGCTGTTCGTGATGGGAATTCAGGTCACCCGGACCTTTTACGTTGTCGAATATTATGATCGGTTTGAGAATCGCGACATTGGCTTCATGCTGCGATCGATCGTCGACTACCCGAGGCGGTATTGTTGTTTACGGATCGCTGATCAGCCCGGATTCGTTGGTTGGTCATGTTCAGCCGACATCGAAAGGGTTAACTCTATTCCGTTTGGCCGATATCATTATTCCTGCGTCTTCATCGGCTATTCTTCGGACGATTGGGCTGTGTCATGAACGGCTGTTGTTATGGCAGTCGATGTGAGCCAGAATTATGCGTTTGAATTTCCGAAAGGGAGTCCGGTCTACGAAGATCAAGCCCGATCGGGCGAATTGATTGGTTTGTGACGGTCGATTGGTCGGACGATGATCAGGATGCGTCGCGAGTCGGAACGGTAAACGCGGTCCGCAGCCCGATTCGCTGGCCGAAGAAGCAGGCATCGGGATCGGTCAGTCGGTCCGTGTCAATTGGAGCGACCATCGCGCGATGAAGCCAATCTGCAGGTCTGCCGGTTGACGACACAAGTCAGTTGGGGATTGCATTGTATACCGGCACGAAGACTTTTCGTTGGTCCGCCGACGAGCTTCCCCAGCGTGCTTTAAGCGTGCGCCCCGTTCAAGTCTACAGCATTCTTGCGTTGAAGTCGTGGCGATTGCGTTACTGATCATCTCTCGCAAGCTCCGTCGTGAAGGCGTATTGATGAGTCTTGGGTTCACCAATCTATGCGGTTGTCAGTTCGGACTCGAAGCGATTCGTTCGGATGAACCAGGGCAATTCGGCACCAATTTGACCATCTCGCAATGGGTCAGCATCTTCGTCTTTATCGCCTCGTTAAGTCTCATCATCTACCTGATCAAAGCAGGCGGCACAACCGGCACAATCGATCAGCAATCAATCGTCATCAGTCAGCATGAATATGCTAAAGACTCAGCTTGAATGATCATTTATACGTCGCGTGGTCAGGAATGAGGTGATTCGTTTCATTAAATCAAAACCATACCAGACCACGCACGGTATAAATTAACGGCCGATGCCTGGACAGCAGTCCTGGGAATATGGCTGGGTAGATCAACGACCCACCCGTGTCACGCAATCCCGTTATGATGTTGAGAGGACACTCAGCACTCATGGCGGGATATTTTTGTGGAAGATGCAAACTCAATTCCGGTCGACTGATTGCGATCGGCGACATCCACGGACATGCTGCCGCTTTGGAATCTATTCTTGACGCGATTCTCCCTGGACCGGACGACACCATCGTCACCTTGGGAGACTACATCAACCGTGGACCGGAGAGCCGAAAAGTTCTTGAACTCCTGATCGATCTGAGTGATCGCTGCCAACTGATTCCAATCCTCGGTAACCACGAAGAAATGATGCTCGACAGCCGCGACGATCCACACGCAGAACTCCGATGGAAATCACAGGGGGGCGACGCAACACTCCGTTCATACGGACCTGACGCTGGGATCGGTCACATCCCACAAGACCACTGGAATGTTCTTCTATCCTGCCGACCTTACTACGAGGCGGAACAGTTCGTGTTCACCCACGCGAATTACTGCTGGTACTCCGAGCTCGATGATCAACCTTCATCACTCCTCCGCTGGCTCTCTCTTGAAGAGTCACCACCGAAAGCCCATCTCAACGGAAAGACCTTCATCGTCGGGCACACACCTGGAGCAATCCGAGATTATGGATTCTGTCGTTGCATCGATACCGGTTGTGGGTTCGGAGGCAGACTAACTGCTCTGGAAGTCAACAAGGACCACATCTGGCAGGTCGATGAAAATGGAGAATGGCTGATGCCGGATGAAGTCGAGATAATCTCCTGAGAGCCTTCCACCGTATTTTGAGGCCTAGTCGGGTATTCAGTTCAGCGACCAATCTATGAACTGAAGAAATTACCCATGCTCAAGATCAACGTCGGTCTCAGCCGGAAAGACTCACGAGATTGCAACGGTACCGGGATCATCGTGAGTGAGATACCAGTTACGTTGGCAGATTAATGCTGCGAACATTCTTGATAGTCGGTAAAGACGTTTCGGCATCAGTATATTCGAATGTGGCGAAGCAAACAGGAATTCCGCAGGTGCCGAAAGTCCCGACAAGCCGATGGAACGCTTTCCAATGGTCGGGGAACACCTGATCTGCTTGACGTCGCCCCCGAGACCCGACAACACGAGTCCAGTAAGCCTCCGGTGCCAAGCACAGCACAGGGACTTGCTCTAGCCTGGCCGGACCGTCGATTGATGTGACTTGCTTCCAAGTCGTCTGGAACAGGCCACTGTTCCATGCCTTTCGCAGAGCGATCGCGTAAGCGGCTCCTTCGACGAGCATTCGTAACGGTTGTCCCCCTTGTCCTGCTTCAGTTCGATCACCAGCGGAAGATCAAACCACGAGCGTCCCAACAGGTCAATTTCACCCCAGCTCACCAGGAGGAGTTGAAGAGGGGGATCTGATAGCTCACCAGCCGAGGGCATAGGGTGGCAGAAAGTCGCGCGATTCTTGACCGTCTCGAAAGATTCTGCCAGAGGGAGCGTTCAGGCGAATTTCAGACCTGATCCCTCGTGAACATTGCCAACATCGCTTCGGTGAAGCCGACGCATCGGCTTCACCTTCGTCAATGCGGACGGCAGCCTGCTTCCGTCCGCTGAATCCTGAAGCCAAAGATTGTTTGCCAGTTCGTCGTATTGACCCAAATAGCTCAACTGCTTGACGTTTGTTCCGATCTGATGGAGCCCTTTGTCAGGATCCAGTGTGCGATGTTGTGACATGTCTCCCTCCAGCCAAGTCCGATCGTTCAGATTTCTGATCAAAGTCTACATCACGACATCACCAGACGGGAGTCGTTGCGACAACAAGATCTGCTGCCGTACTTTCGTTACCGGTGGGGCAATCGGAAAAAAGAATGGTAGAGTAACTGCCGTGTCAAGTGGACTTGCCCGTTCGTTCATCCCAATCGGGCAGCAGACCTGAGCAACGTCGTGGAGCGAGGAATGGCGACAGACGGAGTTGTAAGCAGTTCCCTCCGGGTTTCCAGGTCGATACACCCCGCCACCTGACCTGCTGGTGACACTGGAGCCGTTACAATGACGGTTGCGAAGGCTTTCAGAGGACATTCGTGGTTATGGCAAAAAGCAGAGCAAGAAGGCGAAATCGACCAGGAACTTTAAACGACGACCAGATCGTGATCGACGGGTGCGTCAAGCGGACCGGCTGGCTCGCATCCTCCGCGTTCTGGAGATAATCCAGAGTCGAGGTCGGTGGACCAGACAAGCCATTGCGGGAAGAACTGGGTGCTCCGAACGAACCATCTACCGCGACCTGGACGTTCTTCGGTTCGCGGGGATTCAATACTATTACGAAGAGAACAAGGTTTCCTGAGAGTCCGGCAGGACTTCGTTCCTGTCCTGGCACTCAATCAGGATGAGGTTCTGGGACTCACCCTCGCCAGCGTTCTCACCGGCACCCCGGACTTGATGTCACGGCAGGAGCCAGCCAACGTCTCGAAAGATTGCCGCAGTGGCGACAGACGATACGGCGGAACTCGTTGACGACGCACGCACACTGATGACGGTTCTGGACCTGAAATTTGCAGACCACAGCCAGCATCGAAGTCATCCGGACCATCCAACAGGCCCTCCTGGAAACGAAACAAGTTAGGGCGCGGTATGAATCTCCCTATGAAGAGGAACCATTTTCCTTGACGCTCCACGTCTATCGTTTGTGTCTGATCAAGCGGGCTTGGTACGTCATCGGGCATATCGACGGCGAACAGGAACCAAAACCTTTCGGTCGCTCGTTTCAAGGAGATGCCGGACACTCGATCAGCAAGCGTCAGTACCCCGAACTTTGATCTCCGCGAGCATTTCGGAAACGCATGGGCTGTTTTCCGCTTGGAGAGACCAGCTACGACATTGAACACAGATTCACACCAGAGGCGGCTCCCATCGTGACTTGAGACCGAGTGGCATCACACCCAGAAAGTGACGAAACATGGAGACGGTTCTCTGACGATGATGTTCGCCGTCGATGGCATGGAGGGAAATCCTGCGGTGGATTTTGACTCAGACGGGTCAGGTAACAATCGTCAAACCGGATGAACTCGAAGCTGCGGTTCGTGGAAAGACTCAAGCCGGGATTTTGACGAGACAATAGACTGTCCCGCGTGCGTCAGTCGCTTCCAGGTATAGAGAACAAGGTGTATCCTCTTACCCACAAAAGGAATCTACCGATGCAAGGCTGATGGCTCTCTCCTTTCTCTGTTCTGCCTGTCACCGGTTCCCGGCTGGGTCCCGGTCCCTCCGGTTCCCGGCAAGCAGCAGAATCCTACTTCGACAGCAGACTTTTCAGGGGATCGCGGGGAAAGAGAGTGAGGTCAACACGATGACCTACCACTCCAGCCTGCAACCGCCAATCGGCTACGACATTCAAGTATCACCAACGATGATCCTGACCCGGGTGACATGACCGTTCCAACCGAACTACCTGAAGTATGGAAGAGTGGCCTGCCTACAAGTTCAATGTTGCCATCGAATGGAAGTCCGGAGGCGGGATCGCCGATGGAGAACGTGACCACCTACCGTCTCACCTGGAACTCGCATGAGCAGAAATGGTACGTCAATGAACGATTTTGAATCTAAGCAGCCATCACCACCAAGGAGGTTGGTCGTTCAACGCTACTCCTGGGGAGCAACAATTACCTGGGACACCCAGACTTCTCTCCAACGACCGCCTGTGCGAAAGCACGGGCTGACGAATCTCGATATCGGACGGCTCGCCGTGGCTCTGCAAGAGCAAAGACACTCCCGGTGCCAATGATCACCGCAGATCCAAAGACCGAATTTCAGAGTCCGTGGTGCAACCGTGACGCGTTTCTCAACCGCCTCGAAGAACTGACTTGCAACAATGAAAGGAATTCAACATGACAGAAAGATTGGCGTCCCGGAGACTTCGTGGAATCACTCAGCAAAGGAGTCTCGTCGCCTACCTCGACGTGGACTGGGTTCAACGTGCCTTGGAGCAACCATGACTCCGCAACGAACAACGATCACGTTAAACTATGAAGCAGATTCAGAGCGAAACAGTTTCCGGGACCAAACATGACCGAAGCAGAAAAGGAAGTCCTTGTCGAGACATTCAAGGAAGCCATTCACGCCGATCCGAAGGTGGAGATCGGTCCCGTCGTGGAGAATTCGAGGGGACTCTGGATCACTGTTGCAGGGCAACAAGCGTACCTTGGAGGTAGCTGCAAGTCGGCACTACTGACAGCTCAACTCTCGGATTGGTGGATTCCGAGCCGGGATGGAGAAACCTGACGGACAGTGACCTGGAGTGGTTCAGACGAAGGGCGACACTTCCCGAAACGGCTGGGAAGAGCGAGAACTTCCGATGTTCAAGGGAGGAAAGAAGGACTCGACTGGCTCTGAATATCCAAATCGCCACCAGTGATGAACTCAACAGCGAACAGGAGAACTGAGAAGAGATGGAAGTCACGATTCATCGGGGGAGCAAAGAAGTCGGGGGCAACTGCATCGAAGTTGGGAGCGGAGACACCCGCATCATCCTGGATATCGGCATGCCTTATTCGATGGAGAACGGCAGGCACTCGACACCTTCTTGCTGAGACGCCAGTCAACAGACGACCTGAGAACTTTAGGCATTCTCTGCAACGTGTCAGGACTCTTCGATGACGATCCTTCTCCCGACGCGATCCTACTCTCGCATGCCCATCTGGATCATACCGGCTTGCTTGGCCACTCCAGCAGGAAATCCCCATCTGGGCGAGCCGAGGCACCAGCAAGATGATGCTGGCTGGAGGCCTGTTTGCGGACAGGTCAGACGTTTCCGAGAGATCAAACCGGAAGCACCGATCACGATCGGAAGCTTCACAGTCACAGGTTACTCGGTCGATCACAGCATCTACGGCTGCCTCGCGTTCCTGATCGAAGCGGAAGGAAGACGTATTCTCTATACGGGCGTGACCTTCGCAGCCATGGTCGGAAACCGGGCATGGGCAAACGACTGATCGAAGCCTTGAAGGACCGACCAGTCCGTGCCCTGCTGATGGAAGGCACTCACTTTGGCTTCCCCGACGGCAACACTGCCACCGAGTACGAACTCGAAGACGAGATCACCAAATTGGTGAAGAATTGCAAGAGTCTGGTTCTGGCGTCATTCTCACCACAGCACGTCGACCGGCTGGTCGCCTTCATCGAGCCGCCAAGAAAACCGGGCGAACTTTTGTAGCCCGATGTCTACACTGCCTTCATTATGTACCTGCTCCGCAACGAGATTTCCCTCCCAGCAAAACAAGATGCTTCGTCCGCTGACAGTCACAGCACCGAAAGGAAAGCAAAACAGATCGAACGGTTCCGGAATGCGGAGATCGAAATGGAGACGATCAAAAAACAGCCGAGAAATTCCTGATGGTCTTCCGAGCCTCGATGCTCGACGACTATAACGGAGAGTTCCGCACGGTGCGACCGTGATGTACTCCCGCTGGTCTGGGTATCTGAACCAAGCCAGTGGAAATCAACCCAACAGAAACTCCAATCCGCAGGCGGTTTACTCCACGAGGTCCATACCAGCGGACACATCCACTCTGCCGACATCATCTCCTTCGTCAAGACGATCGCTCCGGGAATGGTGGTTCCGGTCCATACATTCGAGCCTCAAGCTGATTCGGGACCACTTCGATAATGTCCAACTTCCTGACTGACAGTCAGCCCTTAGAGATCTGAACGGGCTGAATCGGACGGACCGACAGCCTCGAAACAATCAACTGTGCGAGTATGAGAACACTTTATTAAACCGGAGACTCTTGTCCTTCTTTAATGTCACATCCAGGCAGAGCGATCTTGCGGATATACATCGACACCCCTTCTTGCATGACAAGCTGCCAGGCAAGCTCACTCGTCGTCTCGAGGATCTCCTGACGCGGTCCACTGTTGGGATTGTAGTTATTGACGATGATATAGAGGTCCATCACCGGTCCCTGGACATCGCCCATTCTACCTTCAGCAACCGGAAACTTGAAGCGGTCCGGGTAGTGTCGACTTAAACGAGTCAGTTGGGAGAGCGTGGCCAATTCCGCAGCGCCCATCAACAACTGAACGAGGGCGTAAAGGGATTCTTGTCGTACCACCTTCACTTCGGCAATAATTGGAAGCTGGTCGTGGGCATTCGCCAGTAGCCAATCCGAGACGCCGAACTCGATTCGACCGATCTCCGTTCTCGAAGTAAGCGTTGCCGTCGTGCGGGCAGGGACCAGTTCACGATCCACAAAGACAAAATCCAAGTCGCTATCCTCGACAACCTTGGCAGTGCCAGCAGACTTGAGAAACGAAGTTAACGACGTCACCGTACCTCCGATCCTGTCGATGGTCTTAAGATCGGGAAGCTCTTTCGAGACGGAGGATCAAGGATAGAACAGTTCGTCAACATTCGAGTATTCTTCTGAAATCGCTCAACGCTACTCTGGAAGGCTCAGCCAGAGTCCCCGGATTGTGATCCGTCGAGCTTCTTCGGCCATAGCCAAGTGACATTCGAGAGAGCAGAAAAGATCGAACATCCCGTACAGCGACCGGAGATTCGTAACGGGGATTCTTAGATTTGGTTGGAACTCATAGGGCTTTCTCTGGTGGTTGAAAGGCATCGGTCAGATTCGACGCGTTCCAATCATATAGACAACAACCGACAACAGTGGAGCGGTGGGTGTCTGGTGGTGAGCAAGTCGGGTCCAAAAAAAGAGGACGCCGACACAAGCCCGTTCCAGACACCCCCACCAAGGGAGCTCGACGAACAGAACCCGTCCGACGCCCCCATACGGGGAGTGAACAAGTTCTGCACCTCGTCGAATACAAGGGTCGGATACCGACCCAGGTTGGCCGGTTTTTTTGTCTGGAAGCAGTTCGGCGCTCACGCGTCAACGATTTGTGAACCGGGCGGAATCTCGCCCAGCGGTTTATTTCAGTCTCCTGAAATTCAACTTCTCGTCATCAGCCCCGGAAACGAACCAGGGCGGTCTCCAACAGTTTATCGACGTTTAATGATGCCAGCCAGCACGAGCGGAAACGGAACGAGGCGGAACGTGCAGCCAGTGAAACTCATCGTTTCCGATGAACCGACCCCCAACACCGACCATCCCTCGCTGGTCTCAGTCTTTCGGCCCGTCGACAGCAACGACTACAGAAGATAGCTGAGATTCTTGCTGAAGCGGCTAAACGGAAGGCCGCTGAACAGACCAACAAGAGTCAGGAGGGGAGCCCAACGACCTCGAAGAAGCGAAAGAAACTCCACCTGCCAAGCGACAGATCGCGGCGTACGTCTGGGTCTCCACACAACTGCGGGCTGCGGAGGGCGACAGCCTGGAAGCCCAACAGAATCAATCAACCGCAATGTCGAACTTTCATTTCCGGGAATGGAAAGACTGAGTTCGTGCGGTTCTATGTCGAAGCAGGTAATAGTGCCAAGAATCAGAACCGTCCTGGGCATCGGAAGCTACGAGCCGACATCGCTCAAGGTGAGATTGACACTGTTGACTGCTACAAACTCGACAGGATCACCAGAAGCGTCTCGGATTTCGCGAACCTATATCAATGGCATGAACGCGTTTGGTGTTATCTTGCCGTAATGTTTGCCAGTTGATCTTGCGACATGGTCGCTCTCGGGAACCTTCTTCGACGAGCATGTAGTCGAGTTCATCAGTCTGCAAGCATAAGGGGGCAGTTCGACTGCAATTGGAAAGCCATGTTGCTGATCGTCAGCACGGAACAGTTCGACCGAGTTCAACAAACTTTCGACCAAACGACGAAGCACCGGAACAACCGACGCAAGAGCCGGGGACGGGAGTATCCGCTCCGTTGGTCTCGTTCGATGTGGTTGTGGGGCCATGACGTCTCCGAAAGGGCTCGCGGTTGCAACAAGAAATACCACCACTACGAACCTGAATGTCGGCCACAATCTAGTGGAATCCCATGTGTCGCGACTTCAGCGATGATCAAGTCATTGACAAAGCGATTAAACCGCGTCCCATCGCCCGCCAATATGTCTAGCATGGACTGAGTTAACTCAAACATCTGCTTAACTCCGATCCCTTTTAACTCAGAGCGACCACGTCGCAAGATCAACTGAGAAACATTGACGCAGGATATGCCGTGCGTGGCCTGAATGATGCTTTTGCATTTCATGAAGCAGGAATCAGCTCATTTTCGGCCGCGTGACGTACACCATCAAACGCGTTCATTATTGATATAGATTGACTTGCGCAAATCAATTGTAGCAGGGTTCCAAGCGAAGTCACGACACATCGGACGAAAAGATCTTCAGGTACGACGCAATGGACAAAAACGAAACTTCGTTTGCCGATTGGGGTTAGAATGGATTGCATCATCCGTTTCTGGAAACCGAATCGAGCGAACGCATGTCCATCCTTTTTCGTGTTTGTGTGACTTGTTTAATCGTTGCTGCTGGAATTGCTCAGCCGCAAAGTGGTTTTGCGCAACCTGGAGGCTGGGGACCGGGTGGCGGAGGATTCGATCCATCAGGTTTCTTGGATCGGTTGGATCGTAACGGCAACGGCATGATCGACACCGACGAAATGCAGGGGCCGGCGCGATTCATGATCGATCGAATGGCGAGAGACAATCCGAACATCGATACGTCCAAACCGATCTCGCTGGAGACGATCAAGAAGGGGTTCGAGAAGATGCGGGAGCAGTGGGGAGGTTCCGACAGAGGACGTGGTGGGCGTGATGATCGCGACAGGGATCGCGATCGAGACCGCGACAGCGAACGTCGCGCGGTGGACGAAGCGATGCAGATCGAGCAGTTGGTTCTCGGCTTCGAGCCCCCGATTCCCGCCGATCCCGTACCTGGATTTGGAACCGTGGGCGAACTGTTTGCGGTCCGCGTGACTGCGGCGGATGAACGAACCGCGGCCGAACGAATGGCGCGTTACGATCGCAATAAGAACGGTCACCTGGACAAGGAGGAGATGCAGGGTGGCAATTGGTTTGGCAACCCGATGGACTTTGATCGAAACGGTGACGGGCGATTGTCCCCGTCCGAGTTGGCCGTGCGTTATGCGCGACGAAGAGTTGCCGAAGAAGAAGTGAAACAAGAACGCAAACGCTCGGAATCGAATGATCGTCGGGATCGCAAGAAGACCGAAGCCGACGAGGATCCGTTCAACGGTCGCAAGTCGTATCGACGGCTTCCCGCCGAAGCCGATTCAGGCTTGCCCGGTTGGTTTGCCGAGCGAGATCAAAATCGCGATGGGCAGGTGGTGATGACGGAATACACGTCGCAGTGGAATGATCGTTTGATCGAGGATTTCTTTAAGTTCGATATGAATCGCGATGGAGTCATTACTGAAGCGGAATGCCACGCGGCTGTTCGGTCGGGCGCATCACAGTCGAGCGGTTCTTCCACGGTGGCGGTCGCCAGCTCGTCCAGCCGGGGAAGCGGAGCGTCTCGCGAAAGTACTCCAGCGGAGCCGACGCCTTCGACATCAAACGCCGGCGGCGAAGCGGATCCAAAGTACGTTGCCTATGCGAAACGAATCATCGATCGTAGCGACAAGAATAAGGACGGAGCATTGACCGCCGATGAACGTAAAGACATGTTGATGGATATCTCTGGTGCCGATGGCAATCGCGATGGGCGCATCACATTGGAGGAGTACGCCATCTGGATGAAAGCACGAGCAGAGAAGTAACGGTTCGCCGCACCATCGATACCTATCTTAATAATGGACGCGTTTGATGTTATACCGTGCGTGGTCTGAAATGTTGCCTTCTTGTCAAATGAAGCGAATCACCTCATTTCTGACCACGCGATGTATATCTTGCGTTGATGTTTTCCAATTGATCTTGCGACGTGGTCGCTCTACGATTCCCAACGAGCAAAATTTGTTACCTATTCAATCTTTTCGCACATTATCGATTCTTGGCTGCGTCGGGTTGCTTGCCGTGGCTTGCCTGACATGTCGGGACGCGAAGGCCGCTGATGAACTAACGAAGCAGCAAGCTGTCGAAGCGATGCATCGGGCCGTTCGCTTTTTCAACGACAAGGTATCGGTGCAAGGTGGCTATGTCTTTCAGTACAGCAGCGATCTATCCTTGCGAGAGGGTGAGGCGAAAGTTGGACCCGATACGGCGTGGATTGAACCACCCGCAACGCCCAGCGTTGGCATGGCGTATCTGAATGCGTATCAATTGACTGGCGATTCCCTTCTGTTAACCGCCGCCAGACGAACAGCCAGCGCGCTGATGCGCGGGCAGCTACTTTCGGGCGGTTGGGGAGAGCAAATAGAATTCGCCGAAGCGCAGCGTCGCCAATTTGCCTATCGCGTGGACGGCAAACCCAATGCGAAGGCAAAGAACGTTAGCACGCTTGATGACAACAAATCGCAGTCGGCACTTAGCTTTCTGATTGCTCTGGATGCGGTGTTGGAGTTTGAAGACGCGGCGTTGCGTGAGGCGATCGACTATGGACTGGCCAGTTTGCTGGATGCTCAGTATCCCAACGGTGCATGGCCGCAACGCTATCAAGGCAAGCCGGACGCCGATCAGTTTCCGGTGCTGAAGGCTAGCTATCCGGAAGATTGGCCGCGGACGTTCCCGAAAGAAAAGTATGATTCGTATTACACCCTCAATGACGAGACGCAGTGTGATACGATCGCAACGATGCTTCAGGCCGCGGACATATACAAGAGCAAGCGATACTTCGATTCCGCAGTTCGTGGTGCCGAGTTCTTGTTGCTTGCTCAAATGCCCGCCCCACAACCAGGATGGGCACAGCAATACGACCGCAGTATGCATCCCGCCTGGGCCAGAAAGTTTGAGCCTCCCGCCATCACGGGGGGCGAGTCGCAGTCGGTGATGCGAACCTTGTTGCTGATGTATCGACGAACGGGAAATGTCGAGTTCGTCGAAGCGGTTGAACGAGCATTGCCGTACTACAGAAGAAGCTTGTTGCCCGACGGTCGTTTGCCACGTTTCCTGGAACTGCGAACGAACAGACCGTTGTACCTGACACGACAATACGAGTTGACTTACGAAGCGAATGATCTTCCGACGCATTACGCCTTCATCGTGGGACAATCGCTCGATGCGATTGAACGCGAGTTGAAGCGTGTTCGGGAACTGCCGAGCGAAAAGCTTTGGGAGCCGAAAAAGACGAAGGCTCCAAAGTACAGCGACAAGTTGATGCGTGAAGCGGCGGAGCGAATCAAGGATCTCGATCGACGAGGTGCTTGGGTCGAGCAGGGCGAACTGCGCAAGTACGATCATACGCCGGGTAATTCGATCATTTCAAGCAAGACCTTCATTCGCAACCTGCTGGTGCTCGCGGAGTTCATCGCAGCCGACAAGTGATCGCTCGTCGCGTCTCGTCTTTCATCATGATTCCCGCGATTGCGAGTCCTGGTGCGCTTGCAAGTCGCTGAACCGTCGGTACACTCAGGACAGTTTTTTCGAGCAATTGTCTGTCACAGTACCGGGTTGGCCATGAAGTATCCTATTCAATTGTCGTTCCGTCTTCTCACACTTGGTCAGCGGATCGTGGTCACCGATGCCGACCAAAATGTTCTCATGTTCGTCAAGCAAAAGATGTTCAAGCTGAAGGAGCAGGTCGAGGTTTACAGCGACGAATCCCAGTCGCGTTTGCTGTTCCGCATCGCGGCCGATCGGATGCTTGACTTCTCCGCGAACTACCATTTCACCGACGCACAAGGAAACAAGTGGGGCGCCGTTCGGCGACAGGGAATGCGATCGTTTTGGTCGGCTCACTACGACGTGATTCAGAACGGTGAAGTCGACATGACCATTCGTGAAGAAAGCGCCATGAAGAAGCTGGTGGAAAGCATCCTTGGCGAGATTCCGATTGTTGGTCTTCTGTTTATCTATTTGCTGAATCCGAGCTACCTTGTGAGCCGCCCCGACGGAACGCGGTTATTGCGATTGACAAAGAAACCGGCGGTCTTCGAGGGTCGCTTCGTGCTTGATAAACTCAGTGAGATGCCCGAAGACGACGAATTGCGGATTCTGCTGGCGTTGATGATGGTGGTGCTGTTGGAGCGAAAACGCGGTTGATGCTTCCGATTCGATTATCATGGGAAGCATTCCGTTTCCGTCGATTATTCCCTTCAACTTTCGGTCGAATGATGCTACGTATTTTATGTTTGTTCACGGCACTGTCCGCTTTCCATGTCGCTGGGCTCGAACACGCTGGCGGCCAGCAAACCGTTGCGATTAACGATGCGAACGTGCTTCTTCGCGGCGATTTCCAAAATGCGAAGCGCCGCTTCGAGCGAGACCGGAAAGGACACGTCGCTTTCATCGGCGGGTCGATAACGGAAATGAACGGCTATCGTCCGATGGTGATCGAGCGTCTGAAGGAACGCTTTCCAAAGACGGAGTTTACTTTCACCGACGCTGGAATTTCATCAACGTGTTCAACGACTGGGGCATTCCGATTGCGGGATCATGTCTTATCCAAGGGTCCTGTCGATCTGTTCTTCGTGGAATTTGCGGTCAATGACGATCAGGATGCCGGACACGCGCATCGCGAAGCGGTTCGCGGCATGGAGGGAATCATCCGCAATACGCGAAGGCATAATCCCGCATCCGACATCGTGGTGACTTACTTCGTGAACCCTTCGATGCTGGAAACCACGCAGCAAGGCAAAATGCCGGTTTCCATCGCCGCTCATGAAGAGGTCGCCAAGCATTATCGGATCCCCGCCATCATGTTGCATCAACAGGTGGCCGACAGCATTGCGGCGGGTGAACTGACTTGGGAAACCTACGGCGGAACCCATCCCGCGCCTGCGGGAAATCGGATCGCGGCGACGATGATCGAACGTCTGATGCAACGGACATGGGATGCGTCCGAGAACGAGAACTCAGCGGAGATCAAGCCTCATGTGTTGCCTGAACCAATCGATCCGCTGAGCTATGTCAACGGACGATTTTTGTCGGTGGATGCCGCCCAGTCGCTGACCAGCGCGGTGGTGAAAGTCCCCGATTGGTCGTCGATTCCCGGCGGCAAGCGAGCGCGGTTCAGCGAAGAGAACTTGTTGTGCCTGGAGGGTTCGGGAGCGGAGTTTTCGATTACCTTTGAAGGTACCGCCATCGGCGTCTACGTTTTGGCTGGTCCCGACGCCGCCCGACTTGACGTCAGTGTCGACGGCGGGAACGAGCGGACGATCGACTTGCACCATCATTACAGCGCCGGATTGCATTACCCGCGCACGGTCATGTTGGCGACCGATTTGACCGATGCAAAGCACACACTGACGGTTCGGATTGCGGAAAAGCAAATCGATCCGAAACGCAGCGCCGCGAGAATCTTGGCTTTTGCGGTGAACTGATTTTAGAAACGCAGGACGGATGTTTTCTCAACGAACTCCGCATAGGAAACGCCTTGCATGATTGAGCTTCATGGTTTCGGAAAGGATTATGGCGATTTCACGGCTGTCGAATGCCTCGATATGAAGATCGACGCGGGAGAAGTCTTTGGCTTTATCGGCCCCAACGGTGCCGGAAAAAGCACCTCGATTCGTTTTTTGGCGACACTGTTAAAGGCCAGTCGCGGAGACGGGACGGTCGCCGGGCACAGTGTGACCCGAGATCCGATGGCCGTTCGTCGCGTTGTCGGTTACATGCCCGATAACTTCGGTGTCTATGACGGCATGAAGGTTTGGGAGTTCCTCGATTTTTTCGCGGTGGCCTATCAAATACCCAAAGAGGCTCGCAAACGCATCATTTCGAAGTCCTCGAACTGCTCGATCTTTCTCACAAACGAGACGACTTCGTCAATGGACTTTCCCGTGGAATGAAGCAACGTCTCTGCCTGGCGAAGACGCTTGTTCACGATCCGCCGGTGCTGATCTTGGATGAACCGGCCAGCGGCCTTGATCCACGCGCCCGTGTGGAAGTGAAAGCGTTGTTGAAAGAGCTTCGCAAAATGGGCAAGACTATTTTGATCAGCAGCCACATTTTGACGGAACTGGCCGATTGCTGCACGTCGATCGGGATCATTGAACGAGGCCAGTTGCTGATGCATGGGCCCATCGACAGCGTCTATCGGCAGCTGCGCCGCAATCGCATTCTTGAGGTCAGCTTTCTGGAAAATCAAGATGCGGGACTTTCGATCCTCCGCAGTTGCGAAGCCTTGCGTTCGCTGGACGTGCTCGCCGACAAGGCGGTCGCCGAACTGGAAACCGACGATGAAGGCATGGCCGCGTTGCTCGAAAAGATGTTGGCCGAAGGCGTTCGGCTCCGAAAGTTCAACGACAAAGATCCGACGCTCGAAGATGTGTTCATGACGGTCACCAAAGGTCTTGTGACGTAGGCGTCGGCCTGTTTTCCGACGGGCCTGAACCGCTCACCGTTTTCCCAGTCCGACCATTTCCAGCAGGCGAATCGCATTGGTCGTTGGGGTGACCCCGGAACGCATCTTGTAGTCGAACGTCATCGTTTCGCGACCATCTCGATCGGTTTCGATCTGTTCGCGAAAATGAACGATGGTCGCCACCGATTGCATGGATGGATCATCGGCCAGTTCCAGGTCATGCGTGCTGATCGCCCCGATCGCTTGCATATGGACCAAGTGGTCCAAAACGGTGGCGACCGCGATCTGCCTTTCGCGACTGTTGGTTCCTTGCAAGATTTCATCCAACAAATAAACCAGCATCCGATCATCGACCTCATGTAGCCGCTCGGCGTGGTCAACCACCTCGCGCAATCGTTTCAACTCGGCCATATAAAAGGAAACACCCTCGCGCAGTGAATCATCGACGCGGATGCTGGTCGCCACTTCACAGGCGGGCAACGCAAAGCGATCGGCGCAAACGACGGAGCCCAAGCCGGCCAGCTTGATATTCAAACCGAGTGACCGGAGCAGCGTGCTCTTGCCCGACATGTTCGATCCGGTGACCAACAGCAATGTCCCCGCCGGACCAACGGTCACGTCGTTGATGACTCGTTGATGATCCTTCAGCAGCGGATGGCCAAGCGCTTGGGCATCGATCAACCCAGTGGTTTTATCAGTCACCTCGGACTGCGTCGCATCGCAGTGGCCAAGGTTCCAGATCGGTGAAGTCCACTCGGGATACTCATCGGCAAGCGCCGCCAAAGATAGCAGGGCTTCCATTTGTCCAAGCGCTTCGAACCAATCGGGAACATACTTCCCGAATCGCGATTTCCATTTTTCCATGCTGGCCAGGACGTGGACATCCCAAAGGCCCATCAACTGCAACAGCAGATACATCAGAAACAACAGCGGCGTATGACGCAAGCTGGACATTAACGACAAGCGGCTCATCGCTTGCAAACCGGCGATGGCCCCGGTTTTCGGATCGAGGATTTTCTGGCGAACCGAACGCAGCACGGTGATCCGCTCGGGAATCCAGTTCGCCGCTTCAAACAAGTTCAAATAGTCTTCAACTTCCACTTTGCGTGAAGCAATCGATTTGAAGATTTCATGAACCGGTCCCAGGAATCCAACGGTTACGAGCATCGCGATTCCGATGGCAACAAGCTGAGCGATCAGCGCCATCGACAGCGGAAGCCATCCGATAAAGCACAATGGCCAAACGATCCACGGAGTCGCGGCGATGACGCGCGCTAGCGGAAGCATCCAGCTTCGCTTTCCGGCCAACCAAGGCGGGTCGGTTGCCCATTGAGTAAAGTTTTCCGGGGACGCCGTCATTTCCGCGACATCGCGAGCCCGTGCGTAGAAGGCTTCACGCTGCGTTTGATAACTCGCCAGTTCCATCACCGCTTGGTTGCGAGCGATTGCCGATTCGGGAAGCGCCGGTTCACACAGCCATCGAGCCAACGTCAGCTTTCCCGGTTGCGTGGCGGCCAACGAGATGAGTTGATAGAGCGAGCCGACGCCGAATAAGTCGAGATCCTTGGCGACCGCACGGCTATTTCGATCCAGCCAGTCAGCCTCTTCGGGCAGCGTGAAGACCGGCAGGTCCGCCCAACGACGATCCAAACGAGCCAGTAACTGCCGATAAAGCGAACGACGTCGCAGCACCGATTGCATCCCGTCGCGGACATTCTCGTGCCAAGTGATGACAAACATGAAGATCACCGCCAGCGACCAGCCGGGGACGACCAGCAGAAGTGTCCCGTTCCCGGCGGCGTAGCCAACCACCAGCAGGATCAAACTGCCGAAGAACAGAATACCTCGCAGCAGATTGAACCACGCATTGCGTGCTTGATGCACCGACAATTCCGTCGCCAACTGGTTGAGCAACCGCTGGTACCGATTTCGGGCCGGCGATTGCTTTGTCCCTGTCGCGTCCGTCACTGTCGCGTCCGACGACTTCAGCAAGCGCGAAGGGGCATCGTCCTCAGGCGGCTTCGTTTCCGGCGGCAAGTTCGTTGATTCCGATTCGTTTACGTCCATTGCCGATAACTTTCAAGGCGATGCGATCTTCCAGATTGGGGCGAAACACGGTCAGTAACATTAAAGGAAGATACCAAGCGACGTACAGCCCACCCCCGTAGCCATGCCAAAACTGGGCGGCCGCCATCACCGCCGCGGAACAGCTCATCAACGTTCCCAAATTCTTCTGACCGGGCCAAAATGCGAAGAATCCACTGAGCACGCCGAATGCCACCAATATCGGCAATCGCCAGATTGGATTCCAAGCGCCCCAGATGCCGGCAAGCCCTTCAGTCACTGGAAGCCACAAACCGAACATTTGCTGGACCCGATCAAAGACCAGATCGCGATCGCCCAGCAGCAGCAACGCCGCCAGGAAAGCGATCGTTCCGCCAACACCATAAAGGAATCGTCTCAATCCCCGCTGCCAATAAAAGCTGATCCAAAGCGGAAGCAGAAACAACGGGTAGTAGACCAAGCCCGCCGCCAATCCGATAAAGATGCCGGACAAAATGGGGCGGCGATAACAAAAGATCGCCCACACCAACAAGGCCGCGGGCAAAACATGATCGACCCGTCCGGTGGTTTGCGCCGTGTAAGGCAATAACAGATACAATGCAGCGGCACCGACACCGGCCCGGATGTTTTTGAAGTGAAACTGACCGATGAAAACCAGTCCCAGCAAGACGGACAGTTGCGAAATGATCGCCAAAGCACGGGCCAGTCGCGCAAAGCGGACGGGAGGCACGTCCCCGATTGCTTCGGCGTCGGGTGTTGTTGGGATGGCGGGCAACATATTCACAAGCGGATATCCGGGCCCCGGTTTCGGGCCTTGAGCGGCTTGCGTTTCGGCGGTGCTGGTGATGACGTTCGCCATCAAGAAGATGAACATCGCGATGCCGATGAATGTCAATCCGCCGGTCGACAAGTTCGGATCAAGCAACGGTCGCCGGATCAAGATCGGATCAAGCATCATGCGGATGCAGATGAGGCCCGCCACGCCCAGCAGCCACAGGAACCCCCAACGCTCGACATCGGCCACGTTGACCCCCGCAACAACCACTTCCGGGTCGGATTCCGGTTGCGTGGCGTCGGCCATATCAAGCAGTTCATCGGGCGTCGCCGCTTCGATTCGCGCCGCCAATTCCGCCGACATGGCGGGATCGTCTTTGTGCGATGCGCTGACGATGGTTTCGCCGGCAATGCGAAGTTTTGTTCCCTCATGAACCATCAATAGACCGGGCGAAAGCAGCAGCAACAAGATCAGATCGACATTCCGCAAGCTCCAGAAGCGATAGAAGACGAAGAACAGTCCAATGATCAGCAACGACGACAGATAGACCCACGTGACCGGGTCGGGTCGCTGATAATGGAACAGTATTTGGCTCATGAATCACCCTTGCCTACATTGGGGGTAGGCTAGAAGAGTATCAACTTCCACCGATGGGCTTCAACGGCAAACGGACGGACCCAGACGCATCACAATGTGTCCGTCGCAAACATGCGAAATATAACGGATATTTCACAAACGTTAAGGATAAACGTTCTTTGGCCGTTGGCAAATAGACCGTCGTTTTTACCTATGTCAATATTGAACGCGTTTGATGTTATCTTGCGTCAATATTTCTCAGTTGATCTTGCGACGTAGTCGCTCTAGGATGAACGCGCCAGATGTTATACCGTGCGTGGTCTGGAATGATGCTTTTGCATTAATTGAAGCGAATCACCTCATTTTCGGCCACGCGACGTCTATCTCGCGATAGTAAATCGGTTGATCTTGCGACGTGGGCACTCTAAGTGAAGAAAACTTGGGCCGCCGTCTTGCGAAGCATCCATTGTCGATCCTCTTCGGAAAGAAAATCGAGTCTGGTTTGAATTAAGTCGATCGATGGCTGATAGCGATGCGGTGATTGCACTTGATAGGGGCAATCACTTGCCCACATCAATCGATTGCTGCCGTAAGCGTCCACGCAACGCCGAATCATCGACGACAGATCGTCATGCGGCGCGGCTTTTTTGCCTAAGGCGTAGAACGCGGATGTCTTGACATACGTGTTGTCATGCCGGGCCAGTTTGCATAAGTCTTCCACTTGGGCATCGACGATGGTGCCCGTCACACCGATTCGTGCAAAATGGTCGATGACGACACGCGTTCGCGGGAATTGAGCACACATCGCGTCAAGGGCCGGCAAATACTCGGGATTCATCAGCGGACAAATTGCCATTCCCTCGTCGGCCGCAATCTTCCACATCGTCTTCATCGTGTTGTTATCAAGCCACTTATCCGCGTCTTGTTGACCGGCGACGATGCGAAACCCTCTGACGCCGCGCTCCTTCATTTGTCGCATTGTCTCTCGCGGCTGCTTGGCCGGATCGATAATCGCCACCCCGGAATAGACACCTGGATGCTCGGCGATCACATCGAGCATATACGAATTGTCCGTTCCGTAGAAACTCATCTGAATCAGCACGACGCGGTCGACACCAGCCGGCTTGGCGTGAGCCATCAACTGCTGGGGCGTAAAACTGGCCGGTTGCATGTCCCGCACGTCATAAGCTTTGTCCAATGGATACGCCTTCACATCGGGCGTCCACACGTGAACATGAGCGTCGATGAAGCCATTCCCCGGTGCTTCGTCAGCCGCATGAACCGCGTCGATACGCGATAACGCCGCGGCGACGGTCGCTGACCGCACAAATTGACGCCGCGATAGCCGAACGGGATTGGAAGTCGTATCATCAGACGTGAACCAAATCTTACGCATAGGAAGCATCTCGTGAGTTCAAGTGAAACAGCGTTATCGATCCTCAAGCAGTTGATCGCTATCCCAAGTCAAAACCCGATGGGACACGAACCGGTTGGTTCGGGTTGGCTTGAAGCGGGGATGAGCAATTGGCTGCGGCAGTTCTTCACAAGCCATAGTATACCGCACGAATATCATGAAATCGAACCCGAACGGGGAAATGTCGTTGCCTTCTTGGCCGGTGAACCCGAACGCCCAACGATCCTGCTGGACGCCCATCAGGACACCGTCCCCGTTGCCGGAATGACGATTGAACCGTACGCGCCGGTTGAATCGCGGGGTCGACTTTATGGCCGTGGCGCATGTGATGTCAAAGGTTCCATGGCGGTGATCCTGAGCGTCTTGCTGAAGCTCAAGGCGAGCCGGCAAAAGCATGCCCCTGTCCTGGTGTCTCTGACGTGCGACGAAGAACGAACGCAGAAAGGGGCTGCGGACTTAGTCCGGCGACTGCATCAGCCGGAAAACGAGCGATCCCCGTTGTTGCGACATCGCCCTGCCATGGCGATTGTCTCCGAGCCAACCGATTTGAACGTCGTCGTCGCTCACAAAGGGACCGTCCGTTGGAAAATCAAAACCCATGGGATTGCCGCGCACAGCAGCGATCCGAGCAAGGAAGCAGTGCGATCTACAAGATGGCCAACGTCATCGAAGTTCTGGAACGTTATGCAAACATGATTCAATCGACGGGCATCGAACACTCTCTGCGGCCGGCGAACCTTAACATCGGCACGATCCACGGCGGCAGCAGTGTCAACATTGTCCCCGAGGAGTGCGTGATTGAAATTGATCGCCGCTTGGTTCCCGGCGAAGTTGCGTCCGAAGCATCAGCGATGTGCAAGCCTACTTGCAAGAGCACTGCCGCGTCGATTTTGAAATGTTGCCGATCGACACGGTCAGTAATCCGCTGCTCGATTCCGAAAACTGGCTCGTTTGCGTGCGACATGTTGGAGGTGGCGAACTCGATTGTCTCTGCTCGCCGGATTATAGGTGTTCGATTCGGAACACACGCCTCGGGATCGCCTCTAGGAATTCGACCGTTGTGTTGACCAGGTTCGATCGATCAGGCACACACGAAAGATGAGTGGATCGAAATCGAACAACTCGAACAAGCGGAGCGGATCGTGGAAAACTGCTCACTCGATGATTGCTCACTCACCTGCCGGACATTGAAGCTCACGCCACATAGCCAACTAGACCTCAATCAAGCTTACACCTGGTTCGTTTTCGCAAAAAGAATCGTGCTGGCGATCGGCGCACGAAACGATCGGCCAGGTTGTCAGGCGATGATTTGTCGTGATGTTGGTCGGGATGACGGGGAGGTTCTTTGGGGTAAGTCGGCTTCAGGCGGTTCCAAAGAGCATCCTCGCTCTCAGCTTCATTGAGCGTCCTTCGTCAGCATCGAAGTGGCATCGCGATATGATCAGACAGCGTCAATAAACAATCAACGCTTGGGCGATATGCAAGCAGCCGAAATTCCAACCGCCGGGCACCGCGGATCACTTGAGCGGGAATCAGCATCAATGACTTAAGCACCAACGCATAAGTTTTTCGTTTAACGGCAATACTGTTCAATGTTTTGATAAAACGCGACTCCTGCTAGGTTTAGGTTGTCTCACCAACCAGCCTGTAAGGCCGCGACATGAATGGGCAGGATGCTCTGACTTCTCTTCGGAAGTCAATGGAAGAGTTTTAGATCGTATTGCTGGACTCGAAAAGATCATTTCGCCTGAGCTTATTGAGCAGGCACTTGTCGATACAGGCAAGCAGACCACGCGGGTTTGCAGACTGACAAACGAAATCACGATTTGGGTCGTCTTGGCAATGGGCCTTTTACCGAACTACCGATCAGACAAGTCTTCATATGAGTCGCCGGTTATGGGATGGAGAGAACTCGCCAGCCAGGTCGAGCCTGTGTATGGCACGTCAAAGACCGGCAGCGAACCGCTCGTTGCTTGCACAGTTTGGTGGTCCGCCCATTGGCCACACCGCAAACGCTCGGTGCGTTCTATCGCGGGATGCGCAAAGTCGCCATCGACGACGGTGCTTGATGTTCCGGACTGCGACGCGCATCAGCACTTCGGACGCTCATCGGGAAGTCGTGGTGAAGGCCCTTTCTCAAGTTCGCAAAGTCAGTCTCGTCGAACTGGGAACTTCACATCGAATTCGCTTTCGTTTATGGAGGCTGGAAAGACTCTGAAAAGAAGCTCGTTGAGCAGCTTTGGGAACACATTCCCGACGATGCGCTGTTGATCGAAGACCGAGGCTTCTTCAGCTACAAACACTGGAAATTACTGCATGAAAAGCACAAGTTGCTCATTCGCATCCAGAAATCGATGGTCTTAAACCGATCAAATATTTCGACGATGGCTGTTCCTGGCGGGTCTATCCAAGCAACTGGTATCGCGAAAATGACAAGGCATCCTCGTTCGCGTGATCGAATACAGGCGCGACGATGCTCAACGAGTCGGCCATGATGAAGTTCATCGCTTGATGACCAACCTGCTGACCCGAGTTTCCGGCCATGGAGCTAATCATGGAGTACCACGAACGTTGGGAAGAAGAACTCGTCTTTGATGAGCAGAAGACTCACCAGGATCCTTGTCGCAGTGCCGAGAAGACAACGAATCTCGCAGCGAAACGACCGACGGTTTGAAGCAGGAGTTGTACGCGATGTCGCTGGGACATTTCGTGGTTCGTGCGTTGATGCTCGAGCGGCGACCGAAGCAAACATCGACGTGGATCGGTTGTCGTTCAAGGGTTCCTTCCAGATACTCAAGAGCCGCTTGCCCGAATGCGATCCTGGCAATGAAGTGAAATTTTCGCAGTGGTTCGCGGCGGTCGTATGGGAGATCAGTTGCGAGCGAATCCCTGCACGTCGCAACCGCATCAACCCGCGTGATCAAACGCAGATGTCCCGCTGGGACAAATGCCGCCCAGAACACCGAAAGCAAAACCGTTGACCAAAACCTTGAGCAGACAGTGTTATGATTCATTGAACGGTATTGCGTTTAACGGCAAGCCAAAGGCGACGTTTTCCAGTTTCGCCGTCGCCTTCGGCTTGCCGTTAAACGAGTTATGCTCAAGAACTTATGCACGGGTGCTTAGTCAGGTCGAGAACTCCATGCGGCTCACCTTCCGGCGGACCTCTGCTCGTGCTCGGCGCTGAGCCGGATCGCCTTTGACACGGACTAACATTCCGCTCCCCAGCTTTAAGGTCCATTCCAACGAAGCCATCACCATGTAAGCCCAGTTGCTCTCAAGTGTGTCAAGTGGAGCCGTCAGCTGCCGCACGCTTTCCCTTGACCGATGGTGTTCTCTTGGTCACTTCGCTGGTTGTCAAGAAAAAAAGGTCGGTACCGCATCGCATGCAGTATTGAGGTGGTTCAGTCAACACGATGGACAGGTATCCGTTCGGATCATGCAAAGGCCAGTCTCATTGTGGTGCGATCGAGAGGGTTCGAGTGTTGGGTCGCGCGTCGCATTCAGGGAGAGCTTCTACAGATCCTGGTCTTCGAGAACAAAGCTTGGATCGGGGACGTCGGACTTGGCGTCGTGGGGAGTCATTAATGCTTGATAGACTCGGTAGTCGATTGACTCACTAATGTATCGTACGCCGCCATCGGCGAACGCCATGTTGACACCTCCGGCATGAACCGAACTGGGGCGAGCACGGACTTGAATGTTCGGCGCGTCGGTCAGTTTTTCGTCGGTGATGTCGCCGCCGTTGATCCGCATTTCGTCCGAGGGTCCGGGGATTCCAGGTTTGCGAGGGTCGGCGACGTAGTGCCATAAAAAGCCGTGATACGCTTCGACATCGCGTGGGTTGATTTGCTGATAAACATCGGAAGACGTCAAAGTTTTCGGGTGTCGTACGACTTGAAACCAAGCGGCTGCTTGGACGTTCTCCGAAATCAAGGCGGTGTGCGTCTTGCCGTCGACGATGTCGTTCATCGAAGTTTTGGGACCGATTGCATTCGTTGGCGGCCACCGCTTATCCGAATCGATGGCGTCTGGATCGTCGCCGTGAAAGTTAAAGATTCCGTTGGCGGAAGATTCGGAATTGACTTCACCGAGGTTAGCGGGAAACGTCGCGGCGAAGGTGCCATTATTGCTGACATAACTGTTCTTGCCGAAGGGTTCGTCATCATAGAATTTGTCATTACTGCATTGAAAGATCTCCATGTTGGGAACCTTTTTCGCATCGTAGCGGACTTGCGTGGGATTCTCGGGATCGATCGTCAGCAAGGCGTACTCGTCGATCGTCCAGAATTCATACACCGGCTGATTGTCCAAATCGGCGAGCAACGCGACGGCCCAAGTGCCGACCTTGGCGTGCGCTGGTGTTTCGAGATCGGCAATCGATGGATCGCGGCTTATGGCCGGATCATGTTGGCCAAACGAATGCAGGTATGGGGGAAAGTGACCATTGCGCATTTCGTATTGAATGTTGGCGAGTCCGAGATTGCGAACATTGTTTGCGCACTGAGTTCTTCTGGCTGGGCTGTACGAGCGTTGGCAACTTGGCACAAACAGGCCCAGCAGAATCAAGCTACACAACAGGACGAATACGAGTTCAATCTTCGTGAATCCGTTCTGAGACATGCGTTTGATATTTCGTGGCAGCAACATCGTTAGGCCCTTTCAGAAAAGCAGGAAGAGGCGTCCGAAGACGCGGATCGCAAGGACGACCTTCCCCGATTATAACGTCGCGCCTTGAGTCTAGGCCAATCCTTACGCCGCGTCGCTGAGCCAGCTTCGCAAGACATTCGCCGCTGCGTCGGGATTCTTCTCGATAATGGAATTCAACTCCTCCTTCAAATTGGTCCCGGTGACTTCAAGAGTCGGCATCGCACCGGCGGCATTTTGCATTTCTTCCTGCAGAGCGAGTTCGTCGACTGGGGGTTGAGGGATGTCGAGTCCGAATCCTTCCGCGAAATCGGACGTCGGTGTCGAAGGAGGAGCCTTCAAAGAACTGCGGGCGACGAAGAGAGCGACGATCGCCAGGACGACCAATGCGATTGACTGCCATGATCCGGCGAGCCAAGCGATGGCCCGGCCTGATGTCTCTGGAGCGTCGAGTTCGGGTGAAGGCAGATCGGGGTGATCAATGACCGTCACCAGCGGCGATCGATCGTCGCCGGCCCGCAATGGCGGGATAATGGTGGTTACCGCACTGGTAATTTCTTCTTTGGTTAGCGTTCGCAGTCGTTCGCGATCAGCCACGAGGAGCGGTGGAACATCGTCGAGGGTTTTGTCGGCATTTTCGGCCAGCCAAGTGCTTTTCCATAACTCGTCGTAGTAGCTGCCGCGAAGGCTGACGACGACCGAGGCGCGTATCGGACGAAGGCCGGCTGTTTTGGTTTGGGTATAGGTGGTCCCGACAACTTTTTCCGTCTGTTCGGCCGATTCGGTTTCCTTGTTGCGATTAACCGATTCTTCGATGCGTGTGCTTTGATTTCCGTAGGCGTTGGAGGCGACACCGGGAACGCCGCCCGAAGCGGGACGCGTCGATTCGACCGACCGGGATGTACTCTGTTCTTTCAACGTCGCGGGATTGGAATCGTACTTGAGTTCGGTCGAATCGGAATTCATCGTCGGGTCCAATTCCACGTCGACGACGACACGGGGTGCCCCGTATCCAGCTAGGGCGTGCCGAATCTTTGTCTCCCACGCCCGTTCGTAGTCCCGTTTGGTTCGGTAGTGTTCGTTATTCTCTTCGATCCAGTCATCTTCGCCCCCCCGAGCGTTGGTGTCGGTGACGGTGACGTCTTCCGCATCCATGCCCGCATAGGCGGCGCGAACAAAGTCGGCGATCTCTTTCTTGGTGTACGCCGAGAGCGGTTCGTTTCCATGCGGCGTAACGCTGATTGAGACCGACTGTTTTGGCTTGGTGGCGAATCCCTGACGCTGGGAGTCGTAGAACACGGACGCTTTGCGCACTTCGGGGAATTGCATGATCCGCGCTGAAAGATCAATTTCCTTGCCTTTCATGATCCGTTGGTTCAATAGATTGCTCGACGTAAAGACGCTCGATTGCAATGCTTCTTGCGTCGCCGCGGCTTCTTCGCGAGGAACCGCATTTCCTTCGCTGAGGGCTCGCAGATAGGCATCTCGGGTGGCGGCCGGAATACGCACGCGGCTGCCCACGATCTCGTAATCGCGTAGTCCGGCGATACCGAACGCGATCTCCGCCTTGTCGATTTCATCGTCGCTGAGCAGCCGACCGCCGAACAAGTATTGAGCGGCCGGTTCGCTGCTTGATTGCAATAACAGACCGACGCCGACGATGATCACGGCGATCAGCATGCCTGCGATGACACGAGACTGCATCGGCATTGCCGAGACGTTTTCGCGAATCTGGTCCCAGAGGGAGGTCAGGCTGTTCATAGGTTATAGCGTGCGTGGTTTAGCTTACGTGCGTGGTCTGGAATGATGCCCTCGCGTCAAATGAAGCGAATCACCTCATTTTCGGCCACGCGACGTATATATCAATAATGAACGCGTTTGATGTTGTCTTGTGCTAACGTTTTTCAGTTGGTCTTGCGTGCCGCTCGCCTAGGTAGCGAATCATTCATTTCCGCCAAACTTAGATTTGCATTTGATTGATTTCGCGATAGGCGTCGACAAGTTTGTTGCGGATTTGTTGCATCAGGCGAAACGACATGTCTGCTTTCTGTACGGACGTCAAGACTTCGATGCGGTCAACGTCTTTGCCGGTCAACAGGTCGTGAACCGATGTGTCCGCCGTGTTCTGCAGTTGGTTCACCTCCTTGAAACTGTCGATCAGGAAATCGGCAAACGGTGCGTAGCCCGGGCGCGCGGGTTCGGCCCCGGGCAGGATGGGCCGCACCGGCGGTTGCGTTTGCGGAAGACTGATGGAGACAGGATTCATGAGGTGCCAGTGATGACTTTCTTCAATAATGAACGCGTTCGATGTTATACCGTGCGTGGTCCGAAATGATGCCTTCGCGTTAAATGAAGCGAATCACCTCCTTTCTAACCACGCGACGTATATCAATAATGAACGCGTTTGATGTTATTTCGCGGCAATATTTCTCAGTTGATCTTGCGACGTGGTCGCTCTAGGGCCTCGCAACGTATATCTTGCGCCAATGTTTCTCAGTTGATCTTGCGACGTGGTTGATCTTGTGACGTTGTCACTCTATGCGATGATGGAAAGGCTCTCGCGACCGAGGTTCTTTGTGATTTCCATGACACCGATATTGGCTTCATAGGAACGTGTCGCTTCGAGTGCGTCGACCATTTGCGTCGTCATGTCGATGTTGGGATAAGCCACATAACCCTGATGCTTGCCTTCCTTGATCGCCAACGGATGTTGTGGTTGATATCGATAGATCGGTTCGGCATCACTGATCTCGATCGAGTCGACTTTGACGCCCGAAGCTCCGGGGCCGGTGGAGACCGAATCGTCGGTTTGAAAGACGACACTTCGTCCTTGGTACGGTACCGCCTTGCCGTTTTCATCTTTCAGCGACGACATGTTGGCGATGTTTCCCGAAATGGTGTTGAGTCGAACGCGTTGCGCCACCAGTGCGCTGGTGCTGATGTCAAGTGCGGACTTCATAACGCGACCTTTCGCTGGAGAGGTTGATGGTTGGTGCTTGATCGGGACTGAACGGGGTGTGATGCGGGGGTCTTATCCATTGGTTAAACACGTTCGCTGATTGCCGCGCGAAGGGTTGCGAATTGATTTCGCATCAACGCGATGGCGGTATTGTGCAGCGACTGGTTCTTGGAAATTTCCGTCACCTGACGTTCCAAGTTCACCGCGCTGCCATCGTGGTAGAGCAGGTTTTCCATGGCATGACGTGGCCCTTCCATTGGATCGATCGCTGAGGGATCGGATTGGCCATAGCCTGGCGAAGGATGCTTGACCGCTTCGATCGCTTCGGCCAACGCGGTTTGGAAGTCCTGCGTGGACAAGTCTCTGGCTTGGTAACCAGGCGTGTCGATGTTCGCCATATTGCCGGCCAATACATTGTGCCGGCGCTGAGCAAACATTGCGGTTTGCTCCAGAGCGGGGAGTGTGCTGCGGTTGAAGATTCCTAACACTTGTCGCTTCCTGTACGAATCGTTGCTGCGGCGTCGTCGCTCTAAGCAGCCTGCCGCTGAGCGTATCGCTTGGGAATGCTCAGGGTGACCGCGACACCACCTTGAGGACAATTGTTCCATCGCAGGTTGCCGCCGGCGAGTTGAACCGCTCGGGGAACTTCGCAGTTGCGATGGCGGAGATCTCGTCCGCTGTCAGCGATTTCCAGTTCGCAGGTCTGTTCCGATTCCCAGCCGATGAATGTTAATTCGCCACCGTTGCGCATCTGGTCGGATGCTTGCTTGACGAGAGCGGTGATCCATTCGGAGAGCGCGACCGATGGAGCGGGGATGCCGATGTCGTCGGGGATATCGACTTCGACGAAATACTTGTTTTCGAGCCGCAGGTCGTCGATTACCTGATGGACAACCTCAGCCAAAGTGGTGGGAATTCTACGAAACTTGAGCATCGTTCTGCGCCTCCATGCATATCGATATCCGTGGCGTGGGCAATAACGCTTTGATTCGCTTTATTGGGTGCGAATGTGTTCTTCGAGACCACGCCTGGCATACATACAGACTAGTTACGAAGATTCGTCGAATTGAGCAAGATGAGTCTGGTCGTTCAGTGAAGAAGTTCTTGAAGAACTTGAGCGAAAGCTGGAAAATTCTTGAACTTGCGCGGCGATGGCATCTCTTTTCCGCTGAGCCATCTGGACGCAATCTCCTTCGAGTTGAAGAACCTCGTGCCCCAGGGCGTTGCAGTGGTCGATGCGTTGCTTGCATTCGGCCCGCTGTTGCGGCGACCGCCATCGCAATGTTGCTTCGTCGTGCCTTTCCAGCAAGACGCCGAGTGTCTCTTGAACATCGACAAGCTCTTGCAGGTGAGATTGCTTTCGCGCCAAAAGGCTCATCAATTGATCGGCATCGCCCGCTTGGATCAGCCTTTGTTGCTGTATGCCATGTTGAAGCAGAGAGTTCAGAATCGCCAATTTGCGATCGACAAGGATGCAGATCTCGGTCGCGGCGTCGAAAGGTTGACACGGGTTCATGTGCTGTTCATCCATTGCAGGAAGTTGATCCATCCGGCCCGGTTGTATCGAGTTGTCGTTGCGAAACGATCATCGAATTCGGTTGGAATGCGATCCAAGATTTGCTGCGCCTGTTTCAGGACGCGTTGCATGTCATCGTCGTTTCCGAGCATTTCAAAACATCGGGCTTGTTGGACCAGCGCTTCCAAGGCGATCGGTTCGTTGATAAAGCGATTAATGGCGGCGCGATAGGTGGCGATCGCTTCGTCGTAGTTCCGCAGTTCCATCAAAGCGTCGGCTTCGCCCAAATAGCAGTTGCGCAGCATTGTTTGTTCGGCCGTGGAAAGCTTGTCGTTGTCGCTGAATTGGTTCAGGTCATTCTTCAATTCCTGAAAGTACTTGGCGGCGGCTTTCATGTGTTTAACATGCTGCTGCTGGAGTTCGCGACGGCTGGAATCGATTGTCTCGGCCATCGCCGCTTCCCGCTTAGGCCAAAAGGCGGCGTATTGATGAGCCTGCGCGGCCAAATAGAGCATCCTTCGCTTCGCGCGAACGTCGGGATTTCGCACCGGGCTCTCTTTCAGTCGCGCTGTCAATCGTTCAATGGCCTCTTCCAATTGGCGAATCGCCGCCTCGAAAATCTCTTGATTTTGCTGGTACAGCGCGTTCTGCTTTTCCGCGGTCGCGGCGGTCTGCGTGATACCAGGAGTCCAGTAAGCGTAATGATTCGAGACCGCCTGGGCGTAAAGCAGTTCGCAGAGTGCATACAGCGAGTCAAGCCATGCGCTGCTTTCGGGAGTCAGTAAGCCATCGTGAAGGTTCGCTTCAAGCAAGTTTTTTGCGGTGTCCACATCTCCCATTTCGATGGCTGACTGAGCGCCCAGTAATCTCGCTTCGTACGTCAAGCTGTCGCGGGCGAACTCCGCGACGCAGGATTCGCAGACGCGCTGCGCGGCCTTGAAGTCTCCCAGCGACATCAACGCTTTGGTTTGCAGGATGAGTCCTCGCGGCGCTTGATCACGCTGTTCATATCGAAGATAGGGTTGCAATAGGTCCAGGCAACGCTGGTACTGATGCGCCTTTTCGTATTGCTCGATCGCGTCCCACAAGAACTGGGGATAGAGTTCCGACGTCAATCGCAGATAGGCGGCTTGGGCGAACGCGTCTCCCGCAGCCGCGTACAACTGCTTGGATTGCTCGATCATCGGGCGATCCACCGAACCATCGTTTCGTGTGTTTTGCTGCAGCACATGATCACCCCACAAGGCGTAGCTGTCCGCCTCCATGCGCAACGCATCCGATTCGTCAAAAATGGGAACGAGTTGACGAGCCATGTCGATGGCGACTTCAAACTCGTCCCGCTGCTGTAACTTTTGAACGACGCCCGACAATCGCGATCGAAACAAATCGAGCGAGATCAAACGTGGATCAAAGCCGTCCGGATCGCCCATCTCTCGCGTCAGATATGCGACTGTCGCCAAGCATTCGTCCCCCGTGGCGGTCGCGGCCAGAATCTCCAGTTCTTCGATCGAGGCGACTATGGAAGCCGCCGCGTCGATTCGATTCTGGCGAATCGGTCCGAAAATGCCCAACGCCTTCTCGTTTTCGTCCAACATTCGCAGTGCCTGCCCGGCGGTTAGCATGACATCCAGCTTCGACCAATCGTCCGCCTTGCGGGCCAACTCCATCAATTGTTCCGTGGCTGTTTCAATCGTTTGCGTGATCGCCGCGGTTCGATGAGGTTTCGAGTCCGATCGCTGGCGCGACTGGATCTCCCTTCCCGCGCGCGTCAGTTCGATCTTGATCTGCTGTAACCGCGAATCAAGTTCAAACTCGGAGTCTTGACCGGCAAGCCGCGCGGCTTCGAGAGCTTCTTCAAAACTTCCCTTTTCACCAAGAATCATTGCTCGCAGAAGATTTGCTTCAGCCGTCTCCGAGACGCCGATTGTCGGCAGCGCGAGAAAACGATCAATGCTTGCCAAAGCATCGCCAACCGAATGTCTGGGAGACCGTAGTTGCGATTCGGCGAGTTGCCGTAGATAGCGTCGTTGATCGTCGATGCGGCCGCCGATTGCATCAGAGAACGTTTCGGCGGCGGAGGCGAAGTCTCCCGTGGCGTATTCCCCTTCGCCCATCAGAAGTTTCGCTTCCCGGATGTACGCTTCGGGAAAGCCTTCGGTGGCGGACTGTCGAAGTTCGCCAAGACGCTGGTTTATCTTCAGCCGACGCGCCTGTGGATCCTCGTCGCTGAACGCTTGCCGCACCCTGCTGGCGGCTTTGAAAAATGCGTACTGCTGATTTTGCTCCTCCGTCCATTCGGGAGACGGCGTCAACGTCTGCAGCAAGGATTCAACGACATCCCAATGTTGTTGGTTGTACTCTTCCCCCGCGAGCCGCAGCGTGGCGTCGACATTGCCTGCTGTTCGGCTGGTAAATGTCGTGAAGATGGCCGCAAACATTCCCAACGCCACAATGGCGAGAACTGCGATACCGCCCATCGCCCAGGGGTTTCTTGGCGGGGCGGAATTCGCGGATTCAGCTTGACGATCGGTCACGGATGGCCTTCGCGATAAAGGTTACCAATGTTCAACAAGCTGGAGCTTCTTCAAATCCGCTGTCGAGAACAAGGTCAATTCGCGGAGAATTCGACAGGCACCGTGTCGCACAGCGATTCAGCCTGCAGGGTGTTAACGCCGGTTACCTTCTCCATGATCCAGTGGTTGACGTCGCTTAAGATTTCCGGATGCAGTTCGTCTTGAACATCATAGTTGCGCATTTGCAATCCGAGATTCGCCGTATGCCACATTCGCAAATCGTGGCAAATGTCGCTCACGCGATAGCCCGCCGGATCGTCGCTGAACGTGATCAACATCGGCAACTTTCGCGCGGCTTTCAAATTCGCCAGAGGACGCGAGCCACTGGGGAATCGGCCTCCCAACGAGATCACGCCTGCGAACGTGGATGGATGACGCAAACCAATCCGCAAAGCCATCGTGCCTCCCTGGCGGTGGCCCACCAAACAGATGCGCTCGGGATGGATGCTGTATCGTGATTGCGCTGTTTCGATGGCATCGAAAATCGCTTGTTCGGTAATCGCGATACCCGCTTCGTTGTGCAGCCAACCGAAGCCGTGCCCCATCGCGTCCCCCGCGCGAGGCGCGCGGACGCCGACACCCACATAGTTCTGAAGGCTAATGCTCGGCATCACGCGAGGCATCTGCAGTTGATTGCCCCCTTCATCGTGCAGCCAGATCACTAGCGGGTACTCGTAATTTGGTTCGTACTGAACCGGCAGGAAAAACGATGCTCGGCCGCAGGTTTCAAGATCTCCCGTTACCGGAGCCGAACAAGATTGATCGGTGAAAGCTTTGCCATTTGATGAAGCGTTAACAGCCCAAAGCCGATTCATGGTTGATTTGTCCTGGAGACCAAATATTGGATTCGGAAGCCGCGATGGCCACTTCGCTGATCTGGATGCGAGTCGTTTTAGATTTCGTCTTCGTCCGTGTCAACACTAAGAAATAGATATCAAATGTCATATACCGTGCGTGGTCTGGAATGATGCTTTTGCATTTCATGAAGCGCATCACCTCATTTTCGGACCACGCACGGTATAACTCCTTCGGTTAAATCAGCCGTTGAGCGCTAGCATCCTGCTTCGGCCTCCGGCCAAAGCAGGACGCTATCGCGCTGCGGCTGAACCCATTTTGCTAAACGACTTATGCCGACAACAGGCCGTCCATGGTCGAGACCAATTCCTTGACCGCGTCGACGCTCTTTTGGAAGTTCGCTTTTTCCGCGTCGGTCAATTCCAATTCGATAATCTTCTCAATGCCACCGCTTCCCATCACGCAGGGGACGCCGACGTAGTAACCGCCGACACCATATTCCTTGTCGCAGTACGCGGCGCAGGGAATAAGTCGCTTCTTGTCTTTGACAATCGCTTCAACCATTTGAGCGCATGCCGCCGCGGGAGCATAGTAAGCACTGCCGGTCTTCAGCAGCGAAACGATTTCGGCTCCCCCCTTGCGCGTTCGATCGACGATTTCCTCCAGCCGCTCAGGTGCAATCAACTGGGTCACGGGGATGCCTCCCACGCTGGTGCAACTGGGGATCGGCACCATCGTGTCGCCATGCCCTCCCATCAGCATCGCGCTGACATCTTCGACGCTTACTCCCAATTCCATCGCCAGAAACGCGCGATATCGCGCCGTATCCAGAACTCCCGCCTGTCCACAGACTTTCTCGGGTGCAAAGCCGGTGACCTTGAACATCTGCTGGACCATCGCATCCAACGGATTGCTGACGACAATCACCACCGCATTCGGGCTGGTTGCTTTGATCTGTTCAGCGACGCTTGACACGATCTTTGCATTGGTGGCCAGCAGATCATCGCGGCTCATTCCCGGCTTGCGTGGGATGCCTGCGGTCACCACGATGACGTCGCTGTCGCGTGAGTCATCGTAACTGGTCGTTCCCACAATATTGCTGTCGAACCCAACGATGGGGGATGCTTGCATCAGGTCGAGCGCCTTGCCTTTGGGCATGTCTTCGGTTGCGGGAATGTCCAGCAGCACGATGTCCCCCAATTCCGCCGCGGCACACCAATGCGCACATGTCGCCCCCACATTGCCCGCTCCAATGATCGAAATTTTTGCACGTTTCATTTTTGTTTGACTTTCAGTTAAGCAAATGGTTGTGTTGCAAGAGAATACCGCGAATATGAGCGCACACCTGATCGCATTCAAGTGGGGTTCAAGGGATCGAGCGATCCAGTGCGTGATCCGCCATGATGCCTTCGCCTTGCATGAAGCGAATCAACTCGTTGACGGCCACGCAACTAAATTAAACGTCGTCTAGCTTAGGAAGCACATCCGGTAGGGCTTCTTGACGCATCGATCGTATTTGCCTGTCGGTCCGACCGGTTCGATACAAATAGAAAATGATCGCAAGCAATCCGATCAGGAACGCCCCCGCCGCCACCCAGCCCATCTGGCGCAGGGTGATCCCCGCCGCCCCCACCTTCTGAGGTTCAATGCGAGAGACGGCGATCAGCGGACCGATCTGTCGGTCGCCCCCTTTGCCACTAACGAAATCGGTCTCGTAGGTCCACAATCGATAAAAGAAACCATCGACGCGAATGAGCGTCTTATGCATCAGCATGGCTTTGGTCACTTTACCATCGTTCACAACCAGCGATTCCAGAAAGGGAGGCAGTCGCAACATGGCTAAGGTTACCGGATAGCGATTATCGAACGTGATTGGGGGCTCATCTTCGTCGATGGTCAACGAAATTTCCGCATTTCCCAAGTCGCCGAACGCATCGATCTCCCAGTAATAAGCTTGTCCGATCCGCGACTTCAGCGATGGGTCGACGATCTGCTGAATGCGAGCCGTCTCCAGCCGCATGCGAACAAACTGTCCGATCCGTTGTTCCGCTTGGGCGGGATTCAGCAAATCCTGCGGGCCGACCAAAGCAGGTGAAACGGAGGCATTCGTCTGCACCCGATCGGCAGCTTTCAGAAAACTGTAAAAAGCCGAGGATTCCTCCGCCGAAAGGGCCGAACGATTGCGGCCCTCGATCAGTGCGAACTGGGCGATGTCAAAGCCTTCTTCGGCAAGCAAGCTCCATCCAGCGGGAATCGGCAGGTTCGGATCTCCCTGCGCCGGTCGCCACCGCAGCGATCGCGCGACGACCAAAGCGGGTGCCTGTGGTGACGGCGAAACGACTTGAAAACCAGTCGCCTCCAGCGGCTGAGGAAGGACGCTTTGATTGGACGCCCATTGAGCCGGGATGTCGCGACAGAGCATGCCTACCTCCTCCCCGTCAATCATCGCGTTGACAAGCCACATCTGTTTGAAGTCGAGCGATTCGGCAAGTCTTTCGGGGAGTCCGATTTTCTTGACCGCCAGCAGCTTCGCCAGACAGCGTTAACGCCCAAGGCTCCGCCGGTGAAGGGGGAAGCTTGCGACTTAGCTGTTCATCCATGCGGCGATCGCTCAGCCTTGACACACGCCACAGAACGCCCGCCGCCTGCGCGGGACGGCGCTCCGTTCGCCTTGCTCACGCCACCATTGCCGAACGATGCTCAATTGCAACTCGTCGACGCCGGGAATCACGTTGGCGTCGTCTTGTCCGACGGCGGGTGCCGACAGGTGCCATCCCAGGCAAATCGCAACGATCATTAATAATGCGGAACGCATGATGGGTCAGTCCAAATTTTCGAGGAACTCAGAAGAGGGCTGCGGTCGCTTCTGCCGCAACTTTCGCTGAAAACGTTCGTTCCGCTGAGATGTCCAGTAGACGATACCCGTCATCAGAACGCCAATGGCCGCCGATACAAGCACGACTCCGTTCAAGAAGGAACGACTAACCGGGGAGGGACGATCAGCGGCTTTCGATGGTCGCCCCATCGCCAATCGAATGTCACCAATCAACATTGGGGCTTGTTCATAGCCGCCAACGGATCGATACAGGTAGCGTTTCAAGAAAAGTCCATCAACATCGACCAATGGCCCTTCCAGCGATGAGTGATCAATTTCCGCCGCCGCAACTTGAGGTGCGAGGCGTGGTGTGCAAACCACCAACGGACGTTCGGACCCATCGATCGGGCGCAGCCACACCATCGCATAGCTTTGCACGTTGAAGGGATTCGGCTGCGCGTCGACCATCGTAATTCGAACGACTTGACCGCTGGTCCGCACACGTCGTCCGCGATAGATAACCGATTGTTCAATCAGTGGCACGACACCGACATAGACCGGATCGTCCGATAGAGCGCGATCGTCAACTCGCTGCAAGGTTCGATAGAGCGCCTTGAAATCGCCGCTGTTCCACACGGTGCCATCTTCAACCGTTTTGAAATAGGCTTTGTCCAGTGCCGCTTGCAACTTGAGCAGCAACTGGTCGTCGGAGCGGCTGTTCGTTTCCGAAGGTGTCTGGGTGATTGCGATTTCCAGTGCCGTTGGGTCGGCATAACCGACTTCCCTGGCGGCACTGGCCAACGTGGCTCCCAAGCCAACCAATCCGCCGTCGATTGAATCCGCATCCTTATCTTTCGATTCGTCGGTTGTCGTCGAATCGGACGTGATCGCGGACGCTTCGGTGCTGGCGTGTCTCAACGTCGCCAGGCGACGCGTTAGACGATCGACGTCCTCATCGCGCAGCATGCCGATGATGCGTTCAAAGCTTTCGGATGTCGCATCCTGCTTTGGCGTTGCCGGTAGAAAACGTGGTTCGGTCTGCAGGGGAACGCCATCAGACGATGCAACGGGGATACCGAGTTTACCGAACAGCTTGCGGTAGACTTCCGGGTCGCCGGCGCGTTGCATCAGCAGCAAGACGAGGACAAGGGCCAGGACGAGTGTCCCGAGCCGGCGGATGGTCGAACGAGATGTCGACGGATCGGTCCGCTGGCGATAGATCGTTCGGTCGGTCATCGGACTACGGATTTTCATCTGAATATTCGGTCTAGAAGATACAATTAATTCGAGGATCTTTAGGTTCGAGGCGGTTGCCTGTTGTAAGCCGACGTCGGCCCTTTATATTGAGAAGAAGCGGGGGCCACGCACTGTTTCCGATTTCTGGTTGGTTTTCCGCCCTTATTTTCAACGATAGAGATGCTTGCCACCATCGCATACTCAATCACTATATCAATGATGAACGCGTTTGATGTTATTTTGCGACAGTGTTTTTCAGTTGATCCTGCGACGTAGTCGCTCTAAGTTATCAAAAAAACTGAGCATTCCCAATTGACACCCGGCTGACGCCGCGTGGTGTTCGAGTCCTTCAAATGGTGATTGATCCCGTTATGGTTCGAATATTCCGATTCACCAGAGACAAGGTCGTGTTGGCGGCGCTGCTGGCCACGATCAGTTCCATCCTGGTTCCATCCGCTTGGGGCGAAGAGCCTGCGGAAAATTTCTTGAAGCAGTTGCGCGCCAATCGCTATTTCGACATGGCCTTGCTCTACTTGGACCGGATCGAAAAAGGGGCGATTGCTCCGGATGATCTGCGGTCGGCCATTGAACTCGAACGCGCGCAAACCTATCTGGAAATGGCGGCGACGACGCGAACCCTTAAGGTCCAGACGAAAACTTCGTCAAGGCGGAAGCTTCGTTGCGCGCGTTTATCGACAACAACAAGGAACATCCGCGTCTTGCCGAAGCCCGATTGCAACTGGGCAAAGTCCTGCTGACGCGTGGTGTCGTTCTGATCGAAACGGGGAAGGACGAAGAGGAATCGTTGGCGACCGCCCGCCAGTCGCTCGACGCGGCGGCGGTCGTGTTCGATACGATCGTGGAGGATTTGCGTTCCAAGTTAAGCGAGATGCAAGGGACCAAGATCAAACCCGACGATAGCGAGGCGCTCGCCTTGCGAGATCGCTATCGGGGAGAGTTCCTGCAGGCCTTCTTGATGTCGGGAGACGTACGCGAACGCGCCGCTGACACGCTTGCCCAAGACGCTCCCGAACGCAACAAGCGATACGATGAAGCGTTGGCCAAGTACAAGGAATTGGCGGAGAAGTACAGCGACAAACTTCCCGGCGCACAGTCAGCGTTCTACATCGGACGCATCGCAGCCAAGAAAGGAGACGTCGAGGCGGCGCTACAGGCGTTTCAAAACACGTTGAAGCAACCCGACGTCGAAGAATTGCGGATGGCCAAGACCGACGCCGCCGCGCGGGCTGTGCAAATTTACATGAGCAAGAGCCCCCCGATGGCGAAGGAAGCGGTTAGCTTGGCCGGTCCTTGGATGGATGGACTGCGACCGAACGAACGTTCGCTTCCTGAATGGCAACGTCTGCGAGTTGCTTTGGCCGAAGCGTACCTGGCTGTGGCTGGATCCGAAAAGCCGGCCGAAGCCAAAAAGTTGCAAGGTAAGGCGCGGGCGTTGTTGATCGCCGCAACGAAGGTTCCAGGCGGCCATATGGATCAAGCACGCACACTGCTTGCAGCCGTTGGCGTCGACACATCGGAGGCCGAAGCGACCCAGATCGAGCCTCCGAAGTCATATTCCGAGGCATTGGTCGCCTGCCGAGAACTGCTCGACGCCGCGAAGTCCGAAGCTTTGCCGATTCAAATGCTGCGTGAGGACATCGATCGCGGAGGGGAGAATCGGGACCAACTGAAGCAGCAACTGGCGGAAACCGAAACCAGCGTCCAGCAGAAATATGCCGCGGCATCAAAGACCATCCAACATGGCTTCACCCTGATCAACAGTGAAGACACGCAGCAATCGATCAATCAGGGAAGGTTCTATCTCGCGCTGGCCGAATCCAATCGCAAGCGATACTGGGAGGCGGCGGTTGTGGGTGAATTCGTGGCGCGTCGCTTTCCCACCGACGCGTTGGCGTTGCAATGCGGATTGGCCGCGCTGGGGGCTTATCAATCGATGCTTCTGGAAGCCGATGAGGAAAAGCAACCCGCCGTGATGCGAAAGATCGAACCGCTGGCGTTGTTCCTGGCGGAGAAATGGCCCGACGACCCTAACGCCACCGCCGCCGCGAATCTGCTGGTTCAGATCTCGTTGTTGGACAAGCGTTGGGAGGATGCTGAAAAACATCTGGTGCGAATCCCCGCCGATTCTCCGTCACGGTCGCAGTTTCAGTGTCTGTTGGGGCAATCGTTGTGGAATGAGTACCAGCAACAACTGCAAGCAGAACAAGTCGACGAAGCGAACAAAACGCTGCAGCGAAGCATGGAACAATTGCAGGCGGGGGTCGAAGGAACGCGGTCTGATGATGTTAGCAACGTCACCCTGCTTTCCGCCTTGCTTTTGGCCAAGGCCAAACTCGAACAGGGAGACGCCGCTGGGGCGCTCCAGCACCTCAAGAACGAAAACTACGGTCCACTGAAGAGGACAAAAGGAGAACACGCCGTCAAATCGCTCAGCGAAGGTCTTGTCGCGGACAGCTACCGGACGGCGCTGCAAGCGGTCGTCAGCCAGTTGAAAAAGGGGGGCAATGGAGATGCCTTGCTCCCTGAAGCGAAGGGACTGGTGGACGACCTGCGTAACGCTTTGAGCAGCGAACCGAATGCCGAGAAGCGTCTGGTGGGCATCTTTTCGTCGTTGGCGAAAGATATTCGCAAGCAGATCGATAAGGCGAATCCCGGCGAAAGGGATAACCTGATCGATGCCGTTCAATTGTTTTTGGAGAAAGTCGGCGAGCAATCCTCCGACACGACAACCGATCATTGGGTTGCCCAGACGTTCATTGAAATGGGCGAAGCCGCGATGGGAAGCCAGCGTCCGCCAGCGACGGGAAAAGCCAAAGGCTTGATGGAAGCCGCCGCGAAGCAATTGAAGACCTTGATCGAAGGCAGCCAACAGGATGCCGAAGCGGTACGTCAAATGCGATTCGAACTGGCAACCACGTCGCGATTGATGGGTGATTACGGTACCGCAATCAATGAATTGCATAAGATTTTGCAAGAGCAAAACACGATGGTCGATGCCCAGATTCAAGCGGCGTTGAGCTTTCAGCAGTGGGCGATGTCACCTGGTTTTAATCCAAAATATGTTAAAGGCGCGCTCGACAATGCGATCTCCGGGGCCAAACCGGATCGGAGCGGAAAGCATGCGATCTGGGGTTGGACGAAGTTGGCAAAGCTGACACAAGGAAAGCCCGCCTATGAAGCAACATTCTTCGATGCTCGGTATCGCATCGCCGAATGCTTGCTGCAAAAAGGTTTGCTCTCCCCCGATTCCGGCGACAAAGAAAAGTACGCGGCGCAATCGGAAAAGGTTGTGCAGATCACAAAGAACCTTTACCCCGAACTTGGCGGACCCGCGGATTACAAACGGAACGATGAATTGGTTCGCCAGGCGCAGTTGGCGCAAGGTAAAGCGGTCACTGGTCTGTAGAGCCCGAGGTCATCGTTCCAGGTCGAATTGAATACAACAATGACGGCAATCTTCCCAGTCGATTGCGTCACCCTTATCCAACGGTTCCCACACCCATTGATGGTGAAATCCATGAATCAACGACAGCAACCACTCCGTGCATGGTCCGAAATGACACATTTGAATCATCGTGAGCGAACGACCGCATTTCAGCGGACGCGACGCTTGGCATTCTCCGCGGCAAGCTTTCTTTTCGTCGTCGCCTTGGCCTCGCCGGGGTTTGCGCAGCTCGACCGCGTTTATCCGACACAAGGAACGGTGGTCAGCGGCACCATCGCCGCGACGAACCCCAATGGCGTTGTCATTCGGGTGGGGGGAGCCGAACGAGCGTTCAGTCTGGAACAGATCGATCGCGTCGTCTTCAATCGCGAGCCCGGTCCGTTGTCGGACGGTCGCAGTTTGGTGCAGCAAGGACAGTTCGATGCGGCCCTTACGCAGTTATCGACGATCAAGTTGGATGATCTTCCACCCTTGGTCAAGGCTGACGTTCAGTTCTATACCAATTACTCTCAATCCAAAATGGCTTTGGCCGGACAGGGGGACAAGGGAGCGGCCATCAAAAACATGCTTGCTTTTTTGGGTACGAAGGAGGGACGAGAAAGCTTTCACTTTTATGAGGCCGCCAAAACGTTGGGCGATCTCGCCTTGGCGGTGGGAAGTTATGAGAACGCCGTGAAGTATTACACTGCGTTGTCTGGAGCCCAGAGCGCTGATTTAAAGCTGCAGTCCCGATACCTTGTCGGTTGGTCACTGCTGCGTCAAAAGAAAGTTGACGAAGCGGGAAAGGCGTTCAGCGACGTGGCCAGCGCGAACACGACGTCGCCGGAACAGAAGCGTCTTCAGAAGCTCGCGGCCGCCGGCTTGGCGAACGTCGCCGCGGCGAAGGGACAACCCGATCAGGGATTGCAGGAATTGGAAAAGTTGGTTGCCGAAAGCGATCCGTCCGATGCGGAGTTATTCGCCCGCTTATTCAATGCTCAGGGTGCCTGCTTTGCCGCCAAGAGCGACCCCGAAGGAGCGGTCTTGGCGTATTTGAAGACACACCTTCTGTTTCCTTCGGATCCCGATTCGCATTCGGAAGCCTTATCGGAATTGGTCCAGTTATGGCCGCAGATTGGTCATGCCGAACGCGCTAATGAAGCCCGAGCCATTTTGGAAAAGCAATACCCTGGAAGAAACTAGACTGCGGCAATGGCCAGCGCGACGAAGTATGATGTACACTGGCTCAACAATGTCGCGGACCCGTTCCCTTGATACTGAACTGAATTACGAAAAATTGTGCTGGAGAATCCCCTCATGAACCGAATGTTTTGTTCTCGCGACACGCAGCGTTTTGCGGCCGGTCGACATGCTTGGTGCTTTGTTGCATTGTTCTATGCGTTGTGCGCCGTCATGACACCTTTGGCGGCTCAAGACGATGCGGATGCAATGTTCGGCGACGCCGCCGCCGCACCAGCCGAGAATGCGGCTCCGGCGGGGGAAGCAGCCGCTCCCGCAGCGGCACCCGGCAATCCGCCAGCCGCAAATCAAGCGGCCGATACGGCTTCGGATCAGTCGTTGTTGGGCTGGGTTTATGAATCGCTTGGTTTGACGTATTTGCTGATTTTCTTGGCGTTGTCGTTCACGCTGGTCTCGTTGCTGGTGATGAACTTATTGACCGCTCGACGCGATACGCTGTGTCCTCAAGAGTTGGTCGAAAGCTTTGAAGAGAAGCTCGATGGGAAGGAGTTCCAGCAAGCGTATGATCTGGCGCGCTCCGATGAGTCGGTTTTGGGACAGGTATTGTCAGCTGGCCTAGCGAAACTTTCAAAGGGTTACAATAAAGCACTCGAAGGGATGCAGGAAGTTGGGGAAGAAGAAAGCATGAAGCTCGAACACCGCTTGAGCTATATGGCGTTAATCGGAAACATCAGCCCGATGATCGGACTCTTTGGAACGGTCGATGGTATGATTCGGTCGTTCCAGGTGATTGCGACGAGCGGAGCGACGCCGAAGCCGAGCGAGTTGGCGGGTGGTATTTCGACCGCGTTGTTCACGACCTTGGTTGGTTTGGCGATCGCAATTCCCGCGATCGCGGCCTATAACATCTTGCGGAACCGAGTCACCCGTTTGCTGTTGGAAGTGGGTGTAACGAGCGAGAACCTAATGAGTCGCTTTGAAGATGTTCAACCGAACGCGAAAGCACCAGCGGGGGGAACCGCAGCGGGCGTTTAGGGAGCGGTCGATCAAAAAGTAGCTCGGCGGTCCCCGCCGAGAGTCTCGATGGGGACGACCAGACTGAAAATGGACGCCAGTTTTGGTTCGGCAGTTCCTGAGGGCCAGACGCGACGCTTCGTTCGTTGTTAATGACGGCGTCGATCGAAAGATCGATAGCTTGCGGGAACAGAACTAGTGTTTAACCGTTTGCATCGACGAGAAATTCCATGCGTGTGAAATCAGCCAAGCCGGAAATTGTCGAAGGCGATTTGACGCCGATGATCGACATGACGTTTCAGTTGATCGCCTTCTTTATGGTGTTGATCAACTTTTCTCAAACCGAGGCGAACGAACGCGTTCAGTTGCCCAGCAGCGAACTGGCGCGGCCCCCCGAAGGCGAAATTGAGTCGCCGATCATCATTCATGTCGCGTCCGATGGCACGGCGATTATCGGCACCGAAGAATTTTCCGTCGACACGCTTCGACCCATCTTGAGTCGCGAGCTAAGCGTATTGAAAGCGGATGGTAAAACAGCCGAAGACGCGAATATCATCATTCGCGCGCACAAGGACGCGGCGACCGGCAAAGCACAGGAAATCATCTCGGTTTGCCAGGAAGTCGGTTTTGAAAACTTCCTCTTGCGTGCGAAGGAGCAGCTATGAAAATTCGGAATAAGACGGAAGGGGTCAAGAACGAACTGCAGATGACGTCGATGATCGACATCGTCTTCTTGCTGTTGGTGTTCTTTATCATGACGTTCAAAATCGTCGAGCAAGAAGGAGACTTCAACATCAAGATGCCTTTGGCGAAAGAAAATCAGAACTCTCAAAGCGATCCTCTGGACATTGTGTTGAAGGTCCGGATGGAATCCGACGCAAACGGCGGCCTGCAACGGATGCGGCTGAACGAACGCGAGCTGGGGACCGATTTTTCCATGCTGCGAGCGGCGGTGATCGAGATGGTCAATGCGGGTGGCGGCCCCGTTGAAGGGGAGGATGGGCCGGAAGTTGAAATCGATGCCGATTACAACCTTCGCTATGAATACACGATCGAAGCGATTTCGATGGTGACGGGGGAAAAGCGGGGGAAGGAAACGATTAAGCTGGTCGATAAAATCAAGTTCGCTCCCACGAGACGCCCGAATTAATCCGTCGATCATCCACTGTCGGCGGGGCTCCTCTCCAGTAAATGCCCGCAATTTGCCAGAATCCTTAGGACGGTTATAGGTGTTCAATAACGCACTATTAAGTTTCCGATAGGTTGAAGGGTTGTGGAAAACCGAAATAGAACGTAGTGCGACACAATGAAGTGCGCGCAACCGTTTTTGTTTCCCCGGCACATCGGAAATCCAAATGCCCCTGGATTTTGACAAGCTGGGCGTGGGAACAGTCTTGGATGAAACACTTTACAGTGATTCAGGTAAGCTGCTGCTGCGCCGTGGCTCCATCATTACCGAAGACCTGCTTCGTCATCTCAAACTCGCCTCCAAAACTTACTATGGGTCTCGCTCCGATCCCTACATGGCCGCGCTGCCGGGATCGGATGTGTCGCGACATGGCTGCAAGCCGTACAACCCGGAACAAGTCCAGCGATTGCAGTGGCGGTTTGAATCGGCATCCGAGACGGTCGACGATTTGGCATCCGCTTTTGTGAAACGAAAGCTGTCCTCGACGGAGAATTTGCAGGAACTAACGAACGACTACATTGATGAAATGTCAAAGGACATGGATCAAGTGATGTCGGCATCAAGCGATGTGCCCGAAGACCAACAGTTGGCGGCGCGCTGCATTCGGATGGGCATCCTTTCAATGGCCATCGGTATTGAATTGGGGCTCGGCAAAGACGACCTGATCCAGCTTGGCATCGCGGCGGTGATTCACGACTGGGGACTGTTTACGTTGCCGGCCGATATGCGTTTCCTGCGTCCGGATTTGACGGTCAAGCAACGCGTTCAGTATTCGCGTCATCCGCATGTGACCCATGAATTGTTGCAGGCGATTTCACACCTGCCCCCCGCCGTGATGCAGGGGGTTCTGCACACGCACGAGCGCCTCGATGGCAGCGGTTTCCCAAACGGCTTGCGTGGGCAACAGATCAGCAAGGCGGGACGAATCCTCGCGGTGGCCGATACATATCTGTTTCTGACATCCCCTTTGGGAGATTTGCCGGCCGTCGTTCCATGCGACGCGGTTGCATACATCTTGGGACAGCTTCGCAAAGGGCGATTTGACCCGTGGGCGATTCGCGGGTTCCTGCAAGCCTTGGCCCAATTTCCGATTGGAAGCTTGTTGCAGTTGAGTGACAACAGGCAGGTTAAGGTGCTGCGGTAACGGCAAGCAATACGGGCATCCCATCGTGCAGGATCTGTTGTCGAACGACATTGTTGATCTGATCCATCAAGATCTTCGGATCGTCAAGCCGATTCTGCGTCACGATCCATCCGAGTACCGCTTGAAGCCGGAGTATCGTCGGTTGATCGACAGCCTAGACTTACCCGACTGTATCACCAAAGATTGCTTTATGAACAACAGCATGGCTGTCTGAGCGGCTCGCTGGCTCAGTGGCTCGCTGGCTTATTGCTGAGTCAGCGAAACGGCCGCCACGACGGTCACGATGAAGATCAGGATGCTGAGAATCACCTTCCAAGAAATTTCCGGGCGGTGAACCCCTTCAACATTTCTTCGAATACGATCCTGCAGGCGATTCTGCCCGATCCCAACAGCGGAATGCGCACCGACATCGGAGGGCTGATGTTCGTGGCTGACGGTGATCGCCATTGATTCGTCGACATTGAACTCGGCGGCGATTTGCAGCATCGCCCCTTGTACATGACGGGCATTGAAGGGACGTTTCTCCGGATCTTTTTCGAGCAACTGAGCAATGATTTCATCGAACGCGGCGGGGCAATCCGGAATGCGATCTCGAACCCGTGGTGGCGCTGCTCGCAAGTGAGCCTCAAACAACTGCATGAAGTTGTCGCCGGTAAAGGCTTTCTCTCCGGTAAGCATTTCGTAGAGACAGCATCCGAGGGCGTAGAGATCGACTTTGCCGGTGATGTTTGAATCCCCGGTAATCTGTTCGGGTGCCATATATGCATGGGTTCCGACAGTCATGCCATCCCCAGTCAAATCGCTGTGATGGATATCGCGAGCGATTCCAAAGTCCCCGAGCTTCACCGTCCCATCGGCGGTCAGAAAGATGTTCGCCGGCTTGATATCGCGATGAATGACGCCATGGTTGTGTGCGTATTGCAGTGCCGAACAAATCTGAATTGTCAGCGACACAACCTCTTGCCAGCTCAAGCACTGTCCGTGACTGAGCAATTCCTTAACGGAACCGCCATCGACGAATTCCATGACGTAATAGAGTTGGCCGTCATGTTGTCCACCGCCGTAGTAGTTGATGATGTTGCGATGGGAAAGACGTTGCAGGATCGCCATCTCGCGCTCGAAACGCGCACGAATCAACGGATCCTTCGACACGGCGGGGTGCAGGATCTTGACCGCGTAAATCGACCCGTCGTCAGGAGCAACCGCCTTGCAGATCGTGCCAACCGTACCGACACCGATCGTCTCTCCAAGCTGGAGATTTTCCAGCCGAATGTTCTTCATCGATGTCTCATCACGGGAGGCAGCGGAATTAAACGTCGATCGATTCGACACGAACGCGGGTGTACAACTGGCGATGCCCCGTGCGACGTTTCGAGTTTTGACGTCGGCGGAACTTCTGGACGTAAACCTTTTCGCCTTGCTTGGGTCCCAAAACCGAAACCTTAACGCTCGCCCCAGCGACCGTGGGCGTTCCTACCTGAAAGCCATCGTCCGATCCAACGGCCAACACCTTGGGGAAATCAAGGCTCTCCCCCTGGCTGATGTCTCGGTAATCAATGTCGATTTCTTGTCCCGGCTCAGCACGGTATTGCTTGCCGCCATCCACGAAAATTGCGTACATCGCAGATTGTTTCCTAAATGTTGAATACTGAAGGTTTTATTCTGAATCATCGTGCTTTCTGTAAAGCACACCGTCAATGTTTTGTTGCGTCTTAATTGACCGAAAATCAAAGGATTCTTGCGGTGCTGAGACGGAATCCCAAACACATCCCAGCTTCCGCCCGCGTTCGCCTTCCATCAATGATGAACGCGTATGGTGTTGTCGTGCGCGAGTGTCTTTCGGTTGGACATGCGACCTAGTCGCTCTAAGAATATAGACATCCCAAGCGATTTGTTGAAGGGCTATACCGGGAGAGGTTTTCGATAATGCCTAGCAATTGCAGCCCTTCCTAATCGACAAAATCGACGTTTTCGACGAGCCAACTGTGAACGTCCTTCGAGTCGATGTCCGCCCTCATCGTGACATCGATCACTTGGTCGACCGTTCCACTGGCGTCTTCGAACAGCATACTGAACTTTCGACTGCCATAGTCCTTCGTCGCAAGCCTAAGTCCTCGAAACCGCCAATCGGGCTTTTCGCCAGCTTTCACCAACGCCTCCACGGGCGGTCGACTCATGAAATCCTTGAATTTGGGCTTCGGAATCGCAATATCCGGGTCATCGTTGGCCGGTTCTGTTTGAGCGTGAAACTTGACGAGGTCCACCGAATCATAATGACGATCGCTTTCCGGAAGCGACATTTCAAAAGCAAAACTCGTATTGGCCGGTTTTGAAACATTCCAGCCAATCCAAGGCGAAATCACGGGCGCGCTCGGAGATTTCTTTCTGGAACGATTGGTGCGACGAATAGGCCCAAGTTCCGAAGAACAACCCCATTGCGAGGCCCAGCAGACCGAAGTTCTTTCCCGCCACGGGAACACGCGAAGGGCGAAGTGCGAACAAGCCAACTCCGATGGCTACTTACTGGCATTACCCACATATAGGGTCCCGCCAACGCAACAACGCTCAGCAAACCTAGCAAAAACGCAATAATCCCCGATACTCGCAGCGGCTTGACCTGAAAGTCTCCGGCATCCGTTTCGTGAGACGTAAAGACAACTTGGGATGAACCGGATTCCATGAAGACTTGCTCTCTAGAAATAAAACCTGAATTTTCAGCACCTATCCAAAATCTCGGCAAAGACGTGCAGCTACCGCTGTCGGCTCACGCTTCTCGGACAGGTTCTAAGGAAATCAATAGCCATTGAAAGGCGTTACGGACAAATCCCTCAAGCGGTTCGATCAGGCGGCCTTGGATATCTTGGACGACTCCCCAAGACACATAAATGACAACAATCGTTCGGCCGCAGTGTTTGATGCGCCAGGCATTGCATGCATCTGCTTCAGACTAGCCAATTCCGCATTCAACTCCTTCATGTAGTTTGCATCACTGAGCATGCGATCGGCGGCGGCGACGACGTCGCGAATGACCGGTTCGGGATCGCCGACGGAGACGAATTCGGGAAACAGCGTCTTGTTGGCGATCAAGTTGGGGAGCGTGATGCTGTTGATCGAGACCAGCCGGGAAGCAATTGCATGAAAGATTCGTCCCAGGCGATAAAGCACGACGGCTGGAGTTCCGCGTGCCATCAGTTCCAGGCTGACCGATCCGGAGACCATAACCCGTGCACTCGGCCGCTTCAACAATTTCGCTGGTCTTTCCGACAAAAATATCGATGGGAAGCGAACGATCCGCCGGCGTCATCGCTTCCCGGCATGCCAGGCCGTGGCGGTCACGGAAGCAAGCAACCAGAAAGCGTGCGTCGGGATGGCGTTGAGAGAGGCGGCGAATAGCTTCCAGTTGAAGGGCCAATTCTTCGCAACCTCATTTCCACGCGAGCCAGGCAGCACGGCGACAAGGCGGTTGCCTTCCCTCTGACGATCTCGAAGTCTTTCAAGCAGGCGGCTCATCGAGCTTTTGTTCGTTAACGGCGTCAAAGAATGGATGCCCGACATAGTGTGCGTCGATCCCACGCTCTCGATACCACTGATACTCGAAAGGCAAGACGCACAAGACTTTGTCAACGTATCGTCGCACCTTGCGGAGTCGCCACGGAGCCCAAGCCCAAAGCTGCGGTGGCAAGTAATAGTACACTGGAATTCCGCAAGCCTTCGCTCGCTTGGCAATATGCCAATTGAAACCTGGGAAGTCGAGTAAGACGACCGCATCGGGAGTTTCTTGACGAAAGATTTCCTTCGCTTGCGAGGCAACACGATAGAATTCCGACAGTTTCGGCGCGACCTCGACCAGGCCCATCACGGCCAAGTTGGTCAATTCGTAGTCCAGGCGACAGCCTTCCAGTTCCATGGCGGGGCCACCGAAGCCGCGAAACGCCATCTGGGGCTGTCGTCGACGAAGTGCCTGAATCAAACGAGCGGCATGTTGGTCTCCGCTGGGTTCACCCGCGGAAAAGAAGATTGAACGTTCCATGAATGCGTGATAGGTTTGAAGCTGCAAGGCGTTCGCAAGATTTGCAGTATTTGCAAACGCGAAACGTTTTACCGTGCGTGGTCCGAAGTGACATCGTTATGCCTTGCGTGGTCTGAAATGATACCTTCACCTTTAAATGAAGCGAATCACCTGATCTTGGCCGCGCGACGTGTATGATGTATTCGCCACGGCGGTTTGCGGTCAAGATGAACCCATCCAAATGCCGATTCGCTAGCAACCGCGACGACCATGCTGTATCCCAATTTGGACGCGTTTGATGTTACACCGTGCGTGGTCTGGAATGATGCTTTTGCATTTAATGAAGCGAATCACCTCATTTTCGGCCACGCGACGTCTATCGTGCGTTAATATTTTTCAGTTGATCTTGCGACGTGGTCGCTCCAGAGAAATGTTTGTGCCATGAAGCTTCCCGAATCCCCCGACTATCTCAATTCGCTGCAAGGAGGCTGGGAGGCCCTGGGCAACGGCGCACCGACTTTGGTTGCGTTGGCCCAAGTCTGCGCGAAAGCCTTGATCGAAGATGTTCAGCCGTCCGAAACGCTGTCGGTGGAAGCAAGAACGATTCTATACGCGGCTCGAAATCGAGGGATGATCGAAGTGCGTGGCGTGAACACGGCGTTTGAGGCAACCGCCCGGATGCTGGCGATTTACATCGAAGAGGACGAGCATCGAACGATCGCCTTTCGCAATCCCGAAAAGCCGCAGGTGACGGTACGGTTTTTTGAAGCCTTCTGCGAACTATGCCGCAGCGGGTTAATCCTTCATCATCTGTTTCGCGATTTCTCGTTGACCGACCGTGGATTCCAAATGGCTCGGCAAATCGATGTCGCTGAAGTGCGCGATTCACTGGGTGAGGCGACCGAGTTTGGGTTGCTCGATTAATGAAATCTGAAGAACCGACTTCGCGAACCGTCCATTTTCAGGTTATTCTGAATAGGTATTATACGTCGCGTGGTCAGAAATGAGGTGATTCGCTTCGTTTGACGCGAAGGCATCATTTCGGACCACGCACAGTATAAGATTCTTCCGTTACCGGTATTGCGACAACGTGTTATGTCTGAAATGCACAAACTGCTTGGATTGGACCCGCGCATCGAGCGCCCGAATGCTTACCAGATCTTTGGTTTGGAAGTATTGGAGGACGACGATGCAAAGCTGCGGTCGGCGATTCGCGATACGATTGCTCGGCTGAAGGAGGCGAAACCGACTGCGGACCCGGCGGCATGGGCTCAAGCCGCCAAGAGCGTCAGCAAGGCTCAGCAAATTCTTTCCGATTCCACGCAGAAGGCGAACTACGATCAACGGTTACGCAATACGTTTGAATCGGTTGCCGTAACGCGATCGAAAGCAACGGGCGTGGCTGTCGCGGCACCCGCGTCTGCGGCCACGGCCACGGTTCCCGCGTTCGATCCGCTTCAAGGCTGGCTCCCCGAAGGGGATCCGTTCGCGGCGTTCGATATGGCCGTGGCGCTCGAATCCCTTTCGGACGAACCGATCGACGAGGAGGACGATGACGAGGCGATGTTGGACGATACCGACGAAAGCTTCGAGCAGCCGCAGGCCTCGCCCGCTGTGTCGATGCGAAGCCAGGTTCCCGAACCCGCCGTCGCCGGTCCCGGCGTGGGGCTGGCTCCGGCGTTACCGAGTGTTGGCGGAGGTTCGCCACGATCGCGTAAGCGTCGCAAACGAGGGTTTCCGGTTGCTGGAGCATTAATGACGCTGTTCGTCCTCGGATTGTTTGGGGGAATCGGTTATTGCGTGAAACTGCTGGTTGATCGAGAGAACACGCGGACGGCACAGGTGGCTCAAACGCCCCCCAAGACAACGACGACGATTGTGCGATCCGATAATCGTCCGCGCGACAACGTGATGGGGGACTTGCTGCCCGCGAATCCGTCGCCACAAGTTGTTGAAGTCGACGGTTTTCCGATGGGTTCCAGCGACGACGCAATGGACGATGATTCAATGTCGTCCAACGACAATATGTCTTCGGACATGGTTTCCGATGACTCGATGGATAGCGATATGGCCTCGGAATCGGAAACTCCTTCCGAGCCCGATACGTCCATGGATCGTCCGTCGGAGGATATGATTGCCGCTGCGGACAAAGCAGCCGAGGCCGCTCGCGACGCCATTCGGAATCATGATTGGAGCCAAATGATGCCGTTGTCCGAGAAGGCTTTCGAACTGGCGATGTCTCCCGAACAAAAGAAGTCGGCTTCAGCGCGGCGTCGGCTCGTTCATTATGCCACGGAGTATCAAGCTGCGATCGATCGAAGCTTGGAGCAACTGCGAATCGATGGTGGAACCTTGCAGCTTCGTGAGAACTTGATTGTCAACGTCGTTGAGGTGACACCCGAGAAGCTGATCCTGCAGGTCAATGGTCGACCGCGGGATTATGATCGCAAAGCGTTGCCGATGCCCGTTGTCAGCGCCTTGGCACCGAAGTCCCTTCCCGATGACGAGGCTGTGTTGGCCACGTTTCGCGCCGCGTGGCAGTGTGTGCAGGAGAATGCGATCGATGCGGACTTTGAAGACGCTTTCAGTCAATGGAAACGCGTCGAAGGACAGTCCGAGGAAGCCAATGTTGAAGGGCTGGAAGCGGAAGTCAAAGTGATCTTCAACAAGTAATGACGTTGCATCGAACGATACCGTTTCCCGGAAGCAATGCGGGCGGCGTAACAGAACGGAAACCCCATGCGTGTCAATTCCTCCGCCGATCCGGTTGTCGAGCTTACGTCAAAGCTGGTCGCGTTCAATTCCGTCAGTGATCGGTCGAACGTGGAGATCGCCGCGTTCATCGACGACCGATTGCAATCGTTAGGCTTTGCGGTCGAGAGCATTGCGTATCGCGATGCGGCGGGGATCGAGAAGGTGAACCTTGTCGCCAAGCGAGGAGCGGGCGAACGTGGCTTGGCTTATTTCGCTCACAATGATGTCGTTCCCGTGGACAATTGGGATTGTCCGGCGACGAGTGATCCCTTTCACGCGGTTGTTCACGATGGCAAGCTCTATGGTCGTGGCGGTTGCGATATGAAAGGCTCGTTGGCCGCGATGCTTCGCGCTGCTGCAAGAGTCGATGCGACCCGGCAGAAGTCGCCATTGTGGATTGTCGTGACGGCGGACGAGGAGGTCGGCTTCCGCGGAGCGAAAGAAGTCGTTGCGCGTTCGGAATTCTTTCAAACAATGCTTCGGCAGCAGCCTGTGGGATTGATCGGCGAACCGACGTTGATGCGAGTCGTGCATGCACACAAAGGTATCTACGGATGCCGGATCACCAGTCGTGGCAAGGCCGGACACAGCAGCACGCGGGATGGCGTCAATGCCGTCTTGCCGATGATTCCGATGCTGAAGGAACTGCATGCGATCTACGAACAGACGGAATCGGATGCTGCCCTGCAGGACAAACGTTTCGATCCCCCGACGCTGTCCTGGAACATTGGGCTGGCGGACGGCGGTTCGGCGATCAATGTCACGCCCGCACGATGCCAAGCTTGGGTGAGCTGGCGAACGATGCCTGAGATTGATGCCGCCCAACTGATCAGCCGAGTCCAGCGGCGGGCGGAACAACTCGGTTTGTCCATGGAACGTCTGGAAGGTTGCGACCCGATGTGGGTCGATCCGAAGAGTTCTTTTGTACAAGAAATGGTTCGCTTGACGGGAACGACGAAGCCCGAGACGGTCTGTTACGGCACCGACGGGGGAGTCTTTGGTGGGTTGCGGCAAATGGTCGTTTGCGGACCCGGTGATATCGCTCAAGCTCATACCGTTGACGAATGGATCGATCTTCGTCAGCTTGATTTGGGCGTTCAGATTTATCAGTCCGCGATCGAGCGTTGGTGTTGCTGACGTTGCGGTGACGAAACCATTTCATTTGGAAATTATCGTATGTCCTCCATCATCCGAGAAGCGACTGCCGACGACGCGATTGCAATTTGGAAATTCCTCGAACCATTCTTCGAGGAACATGTTCTACTGCGGCGAACGCCGGAAGAGGTTCGTGATCTGACCAAGCATGGCTTTGCCGCCTTTGACGATTCCGATTGCGTTGGATTTGCCGCAGTGGAGATTTACAGTCGCAAGCTGGCCGAGATTCAATGCCTCGCGGTCGCCGAAAATTATCGCAGCCAAGGGATCGGACGTCAGCTTGTCCATTTATGTGCGCAACGCGCCAAAGATTTGGGGGTTATGGAGGTGATGGCGATCACCTCGTCGGATCGCTTTCTCCAATCGTGCGGTTTCGACTACGCCTTGCCCGACCAAAAGAAAGCGCTTTTCTATCAGCTTCGACCTCGCAAATGATAAGGACCTAGGGTCCGTCGAGTGTTTCCAGCGTGATGTTCAGCGTTGTTTCCTTGCCGTTACGCAGAACCACAAGGTCGACGTCGTCCCCAGCCTTGTAGTTCTCGAAGATCAGCGTCAGGTCGGATGTTGACTCGACGGAATACTCATCGACGCCGACGATAATATCCCCCAGGACGATTTCTCCGAACCGCGTCCGTCGCGTTGGTCGCAAACCAGCGTCAGCGGCGTTGCCGTTCTCAGGTACATCCAAAACCAGTACACCTTTGGGGAGTTTGAACCTTTGCATCATCGAATCGCTGGCGATCGTCATCCCAATGCCGGGACGAATGATTCGTCCGTGCTCAATCAACTCCGGGACGACCCAGCGGACCGTATCGACAGGAATTGCGAATCCGATTCCGGCATACGCCCCCGATGGACTGTAGATCGCCGTGTTCACACCAATCAAATGACCCGTGCGATCCAGCAAAGGACCGCCACTGTTGCCGGGGTTGATCGCCGCATCGGTCTGAATCACATCCTTGATCGGTATGCCCGATTCGGATTGAATCTCGCGTCCTAGGGCACTAATAATGCCAGTGGTTAAGGTTTGATCAAGTCCAAAGGGATTGCCGATTGCAAGCGCCGTACGACCGACCTCCAAATCCGCCGATACGCCAATCGGAATCGGTCGCAACTTCTCTTTCGGAGCATCAATCTTCAAGACCGCCAAGTCTTTATCCTCGGCAACGCCGATCAGTTTGGCCGGATACGTGGTCTGGTCGTCGAAGGCGACCATCGCGACATCAGCCTGCCGGATCACATGATCGTTGGTAACAATGTGCCCTTCCTTGTCCCAAACAAATCCCGTTCCGCTTCCTTGTGGGATCTGCTGAACGTTCAGATTAAAGAAATCTCTTGCGACGCGCGATGTCGTGATGTGAACGACCGAAGGGGATGTTCTCCGAAACAGTTCGATCGTTGTTCGCTCCATTGCCGCAACGTTCGACGGCGACGGGTCACCGGGAAGGATGCTCGATTCGCGGCTCGCACCAGCGGTATCCACGGGAGTTTTTGGAACAACGACGTCGGCCTTCCCTTGCGACACCAGCGCTGATTCATTGGGGAGCGTTTCGCCGACGATCGGGTCCGCCGGGACGGAGACCGGACGAGTCCGCCACACAAGGAAAGCCAGCGCCCCCGTCAAAACAAAGTTAAGTACCAATAGAACCAGCAGAGAAAAACGACCAGCCACGGAAAAAGCCTCCTTCGTCGCGGACGGGGAAATGGACATACGCCGCGCGGGCGTATGCATTCTACCGCATTTTACGGACCAAATGGTTTGGTGCGCAACAGGTCCGCGGGGACACCGATGGGCAGCACGTGAACCTGTCCAAGGAATGGCTGAGCGCTAATCGCATCGAATCCGATCTTTTTCGCCACGAACGTGCAGGTGTGATCCGCATGGAAGCAGGGGATACCGGGGCGTCCGGTGTCGCAATCGAGTCCGCTGGGAATATCGATGGCAACCCGAACCGCTTTGCGAGCGTTGGCTCGGCGGATGGCGGTGGCGAACACACCTCGAGGGTCTCCCTCGGCTCCAGTCCCGAGCAATGCGTCGACGATCAGTTCGGCGCGACTCAACAATTCGGTGAAGTCCTTTTCCGTGGCTTTTTCCATCAGATGAACCCGAAGCTTGCTGGCTTGGACAATGTTCCAATTTGTCAGAGCGTCTCCTTTAAGCTTTTGCGGATCGGCCAACAACGCAACTTCGACATCAACGCCGTACGTTTCCAGGTGTCGCGCGATGACGAAACCATCGCCGCCGTTGTTGCCCGAACCACATAATATACAGGTCCGTCGCGCGGCGGTCAGTTGCGCGATTCGGATCGCCGCGCCGCGGCCAGCGTTTTCCATGAGACAAATGCTCGGAACCTGGTAGCGCTCGGCGGCAATCGTGTCGATCCGCCGCACCGCCTCGCGCGACAAAGGCGGCAGATGATAGTTGTCAGTGTACAAGGCTATGCCCCCTGATGTACATCGTGTTTGCTGAAGTGATGATTCGCATGACTTGCCGCGAATTTTGTCATCTCGGTCCACGCATGGTGAAGCCCTTTTCGATGATGTGAGATTGGATATGTCAATTCAGGCCATCTTTGTTGCGAATCTTGCGGCCACTCTTTTCATGGTTGGTCTGATCTGGACGATTCAGATCGTTCATTATCCAATGTTCGACCGCGTTGGGCTGGAAGGATCGGTACGCTATGCGCAAGACCACAACCGTCTGATAACTTGGGTCGTTGGTCCGCCGATGCTCATCGAAATGGGAACAACCATTGCGTTGGCATTCGGAGAGGACCTGCCGCGCGTCCCGGCGATTGTTTGGTGGGTCGGCTTTGTCGCCTTAATTCTCATCTGGACGTCTACTTGGCTGTTGCAAGTTCCATGTCATGAAAAATTGTGTACACAATTTGATTCCGCTGTTCATCAGCGATTGGTGAAAACGAATTGGATACGAACAATCCTCTGGAGTTTTCGCGGAACATTACTCTGCTACGCGTTGTATTTAAATCTCATGCCCATGCGACTTCCGCCGCCTTGAAGACGGTGCGAGCACGCTTGTATCCCAATCGTTCATACAGACGCAGGGCACCCGTATTGTCCGTGGTCACCTCCAAGTGCGATTTCCTGAGGCCAATCCGCTGAAAGCCAGCCGTCGCCAAGCTCAGCAATATGGTTCCGAGCCCCTGACCCCGATGCGGCTTCGCCAGTCCGAGGTTCTGAATGGCTCCCCATCCATCGCTGTGAATACCTTGGACGGTTCCGACCGGAAGCGGCTTACGCGTGTCTCGCTCGCGATACTGCAACAACCAAGTCGCTTCAGGGACAAAATTCGATCGATCGCTGATCTCCTGCATCAAGCGGTAGCATCCATCGCGCTGCCCCAAACAAGGAAAAACATTCGCATCCATTTCCCATTGAAAGGCTTCATACTTGGCGATCGCATGGGCTCGCAAAAGACTGTCCGACCAAGGAAGCACCTCGTAACCCTCAGGTAAAACGAAATCCTGGACCGCGAAATTGTCCAGATTCAGCTCCATGCGATACCGTTTGAAATACGTCGTGCCCATTATTCCGCATTTTATATGAAAGTTGTTTCGGGAATCCACAATCACGATAGTTCTTGCGTCCCCTGTAGTGGTACAACATACTCTCGATCTTTGTTAAAAGATATACCTAGACGTGGCATCTTATTCGTGCGTCAATGTGCAATTTTCTGCATCCACCGAACGTGACGATGCGTCGCGCTTGTTCAACCCTCTATCATCGATGAACACGTTTGATGCTATATTGCGAGGATGTTTTTCAGCTGATCTTGCGACCTAGTCGCCCTATGAATGGAGAATCGCAACGTGTCGTTTGATCTGTCAGGTTCGACCGCGCTGATTACCGGAGGCACGCAAGGCGTCGGTGCCGCGATCGCGATTGCAATCGCCCGAGCGGGAGCGAACGTCGTTATTCATGGGCTCCACGACGACGACGCCGCACAACAGACGCGTGCTTCGTGCCGAGCCCTCGGCGTGCAATGCGATTTAATCTGTTGCGACCTGGCCGAATCGACGATGCATGCGACGAAGGATCTCACCGCGTCGGCCATCGACTTGCATCCGGGCATCAACTTGCTGGTTAATAACGCCGGGACCTACATCGATGTTCCGTTTCTTGAAATGGACTTCGAGCGTTATGAAAAGACGATGCGATTGAACGTCGCATCGGGTTTCTTCCTGACGCAGGCGTTCGCCAAATATTGGGTCGCAAACGGAATTGGGGGTCGCGTTCTGTTCACCGGATCGATCAATGGTCAACTAGCCGAACCCGATCACGCGGCCTACGACACCAGCAAAGGGGCGGTTCTGGCGATGGTCAAGTCGCTTTGTGTTTCACTGGCACCGCACGGAATCCGCGTTAATGGGATGGCTCCGGGATTGGTCAAGACTCCGCTGACGGGAGTCCTTCGAACCGATCACGATCTCGACGCTTGGATGAAGCTGCACACACCCAACCGTTCGGTTCCCGAAGCGTCCGTCTGCGGCGGTGCCGCTGTTTTTCTGCTCAGCGACGAAGCTGAACACATTCATGGTCAAATGCTGCTTGTCGACGGAGGCATGAGCGTGTGGCAACAACCCGATCTGCCATCACACTTGCGCGGACAACTCGATGGTTGATGAAGCTTCTGAATTGGTCTGCAGCAACAACCCCACATCGCTTGGAATTTCTTGCGACTAAATCGTTGCCTTGAGGCCGTAGCGAAAGTCGCCAAGACTTCCGGGATCGACAAAGGAGACCGGTAGGCGATCCTCGTCCCCGGCAAGTCCGAAACCGGTGCTCGAGGAGCCGGCTTCAGTGTTGTTGGCGCGATCGCGGGATATCAGGATCGCCCACGCCTTCGTCGGTGATCGAAGGCCCGTGCGGATCTGTCCTGTCGCGATTCTCGCCGTTTTCGGAGGCCATGTTCGGCTTGCCGTGCGCAAGTCCGACTCTGGCCACATAAATCAGGGCGAGCGGCTTGGCGGATTCATTTCCCAGTTCGTTGAGTCGATCCTGCATTGCGGCGACCTTGTCGGGATATGCCGCGGCGAGATTGTTCTTCTCGGAGGGGTCCTGAGCAAGGTTGTAGAGGTCAACGCTGGTGGGAATCAACGAGCGCCAAATCAGCTTCCAATCACCCTGGCGAACCGCAGCGCGGAAAGGCTCGACATTATAGATCACTTCGGAACGTGGTGACGGTTCCCCCTTGGCGATCGTCTTCCAAACGTCGACGCCATCGAGTGGCTTGCACTTCGCTGTCGAGGCGCCAGCGAGGTTGGCAATCGTTGGATAGAGATCGACGGCGTGCATGATTCCGTCCACGGTTCGCGGTTTGATGTGGCCTGGCCAGTTAGCGAGCGCGGCCACGCGGCAACCGCCCTCGAATAGGGAGCCTTTGCCGTCTCGATAGGGACCGTTGTCACAAGGGATTTTGGTCTTCGACAGGTCAGCCATCTGGCCGGCGAACATCGCGTTCCTGGTCCCGCCATTGTCACTGTGGAAAAGAATCAATGTCTTGTCGCGCAATCCTTTCTCGTTGAGGGCGGCGATGACCCGACCGATCTCATCGTCCAGACAGTTGACCATCCCGGCATAGGTCCGACGCGTCGGGTCTTCGATATCGGGATAGCGATCCACATAGTCCTTCGGAGCTTGATAGGGCGTATGGGGAGCATTGAATGTAAGGTAAAGATAGAACGGTTCCTCCGAATCTTGCTTAAGGATGTATTCAACCGCATCGTCGCCGATAAGCTGCGTGGTGTAGCCATCCTCCTTGACGGGCTCGTTGTTGCGGAACCAGTCAAGAACACCGGCGTCGCTGTGGGTGTAATAGTCCAGTTCCCCAATCATTGCACCGTATTGATAATCGAATCCACGTTGCTTGGGCCAATACTTCTTGTCCGCATGACCGAGATGCCACTTCCCAATGATCGCGGTCTTATATCCGGCTTCCTTGAGGCATTGAGGCAGCAGCCATTCGCTGGTGTCCAGACCGTAATCGGCGGGACCAGGGATGACGATCGTCTGCAGGCCATAACGGAACGGGTAGCGCCCCGTCATCAGTGCCGCCCGAGTCGGTGTACACATCGGCTGGACATAGAACTGCGTGAACTTCGCGCCCCCGGCGGCGAGCGCGTCCAGGTTGGGCGTTTTGATGTCCTCGCAACCGTTGAATCCGACATCCTTCCAGCCGAGGTCATCGGCGACAATATGAACGATGTTGGGCTTCTCCGCCGAATGGACGGCGACGCAACAGATGACAATTGATAGGAATGCTAAAGTTCGTTTCATTCGAATGGAATCAAGGATGGCTGGAAAGTTAATGACCGGACTGAAGTACTGTGCCGAAGGGGCGTTGTATTCGATCCAGTGACGGGAAGCCGATGTTACATTCTGGCGTGAGCACGCAACCACAACGATTTTCGGATCGCGACACATTAAACGTGCCTAGCGACCTACCTTAGCGACCCATAAGGCCAATGTCGAGCAAATTCGTTCGCTCGATTCGCGGGGAACAAATGGCGATTCCACCGCATCTTCCACCGCCGGCCAAGCGAACAAATCCGCTCGACATCGGCTTGAGTACCCGTTAGGCTAGGCCATCGGAGCCGCATGTCACATCGCACCGAAATCGGTAACCACGACTGCGGCATGTTATACCGTACGTGGTCCGGAATGATGCCATCGCGTCAAATGAAGCGAATCACCTCATTTCTGACCACGCGACGTATAAACAACGAGTCGACGTGCCGACATCATGTCGCTGGACTTTCTCCAATCGTTTTATGCAGGAACGGTGATCATGCGAAGTATCCTTGCTTTCATACTGCTGTTATTGACCACTCTTGCCTCAGAGGCTGCCGAAGACGCGGCGCGGTCGTCAAGTTCCAGTGATTTGTTTGAAAGGAGTGGGTGGGCGGCGTTTGCTTCGGACGGTGCAGAGTGCTCCGTCAAAGTTGTTTCCAGCGTCCGAGGAACTCGCACCAAGGGAATTCAATTTCAAAGTGAGAGTGGTTTCGACACTGGCATCCGCTGGACGGCGGACTCAGATGACAAGGTTCGGGTACGCTCCGACGACTGGCTCATCTTCTGGTTGCGAGTTGAGACCAAGAACAATTTTCAGATCGCCCAACCAGTGGTTGTAATGGGCTTTCGAGGCGGAACCGTTAGGTATCGACCCGAAAAGAATGTGCTGAAGCGCAATCGATGGATTGGCCTGACGATCCCGCTGAGTGGCAATTCGACGCAAGGGCCTTGGCAATGGATCCGCGAAACCACCGGCACGCCCGATCTTTCGCAAATTGAGTTCATTGAGATTCACCACGATGTTTGGAACTACGGAATCGACGTGTTCTACGACGGACTTGAGTTTGTGCCTGCGTCAAGAATACCGGTCTCGGCGCATGACGATCCGAGAATTACATACGGCATCCGACGCGGTGGTGAGATTGAGATGGCGTATACAATAGACCAGTCGTCCGAGGTGCCGACAAAAGGTGAGATCATCCGTGAGCGTTTTGCGGGCACCACTCCTCTGCCCGATCTTCAGTTCGTGAGATTAGCGCGTGACGAAACCAGTCGCTTCATTGTGCAACCGTATTATCTGTACCCACGCGACCAGCAATATTTCGCCGCCTACGAGGAGGCCGTGAATAGTGCTATCGTTGAAGTTCAAGAGTGGTATCGCGAGAAATGCGGCCTCACGTTCCGAATGGAACCTTTGAAGGTCGTGCAATCGAAACTGACGTATCAGCAAATGAAGTGGGGCGGCAGGGAACCTTCCGAAAGCTCGCCTGAGATGCCGAACTGGCAAAGTGGAGTGTTGGAATCAATCGGTGGTCTCAGAGACGAAACAATTGTCTGGATCTTTGCTCAGGGAGGAGGTGGATGGGCAGGTGGCAATTTGGTGGGAAATTTCCGGGGTTACGCCATCTTTGGAGACTGGGTGCTCGAACCAATCTCAGGCGTCACGAATCCGGATGGAATTCCCGCCAGCAAGGCAACATGGCAAGTTGAAGGCGGCGTGCCGATGGGAACAACGGTCCATGAACTTGGGCATGCATTCGGTCTGCATCATCCAGATCGCTACGGAGGCAAATCGATTATGGGATGGCATGGTGACTACCCCGAAACCGGCTTCTTGGCTCATGAAATCCTGATTCTTCAGCAATGTCCGTTCTTTACAGGGATGCCTCCGTCAGCAATAGCTCCGTTCCCGGACTTCGCGACAAACGACGTGGTCCGATGGGAAGAAACGATTGAAATACCCGGTCAGTTTCTCCAGGGGACCACCGAAGTCGAACTCGTCACAGCCAACGGAAAGAAGACGATGAAACCACAAAGTGTTACGTCATCGAACGTCAAAGTCACAATCCCACTTGGTTCGGGTCCAGGCTATTTACGACTGCGGAATAGTGAAGCCGCTAGCCATGGCGTGCCGGTGAACGTGTATCCGCCAGAGTAGGTGGATCGCTGCGTGGGTTTTCATCGTTCTGTGTCGTCGGTTGTATTGTTCTCGTCTTCCTCTAGTGGATAAACTTGCTTGCCGCCGAGGTAGGTCTGCAAGACTTTTGTCTGGCGAACATCATCGATCGGACAGGTCAGCACATCTCGATCGATGACGATCAAGTCGGCAAGTTTTCCAACCTCAATCGATCCCTTGTGTTGCTCCTCGAAGGATAGATACGCGTTATTGATCGTATACAACCGGATCGCCTCTTGTCGAGAAATGCGTTCGTCCGGGTGTAGGGCCTGCTCGCTTCCGCGAGGGTGTCGCGCCAGTGTGATCCACATTCCCAGGAACGGATTGTAAGGATTCACGCTTCGCAAGCTGCCGATTTTCTGCATGTGATCCGATCCGCCTCCGATCACAACGCCCGCATCGAACAGCGATCGATAGGGTTGGAAATACCGCAGTCGCTCAATTCCGAACTGTCGCTTCAGCGTTTCGCCATCCAGATACAACCAAGCGGGCTGCAGATCGGCGACAATTCCCAGTCGCTTCATCCGCTCAATCGCTTCGGCGCTCATGAAGTTGCAATGCGTAATGCAGGGGCGTTTGCCAACCAGCGACATGGTATCGGCAACCCGTTCGTAAGCGTCGATTAGATTGTGAATCGCTCCGTCGCCAACCGCATGCGCGGTCATCTGCAAATCGTTTGATAACGACATCTGTGCAATTTGATAGAGACGCTCGGGTTCGATCTTTAATGTTCCGCGATAGCTGGGATCGGTGATCGAATAGATTTGGCTGACGCCCCAAGGTTCGCGCATGTAGGCGCTCCCGGTCAACATTCCTCCATCCAGAAACACCTTGATCCCTCGCAACCACAAACGATCGTTATACGTGTGTAGCGGATGTTTGGCGATCGATTCGATTTGCTCGCGTATCTTCTCCGGTTCTCCCCCTGGATTAACGCCGTGGTACAGAAAGACGCGGACGGTCAAATCGTCTTGCTCCAGCAGTGACTGATAAAGCTCGATGCCGGCGGCGCTCGCTGCGGTCCGAGACGCTGGTGATTCCCACCGCGTTGTAGTCGCGTACAAGGCGGCGCAGCAACCGCAATCGTTCCTCCGTTGTCGGTGATTTGCTGCTCCCCTTGTATTTGATAATGGACGCCCCGCGAATGATCCCGGTCAATCGGCCATCGGCGTCTCGTTCAATCCGTCCGCTTGAACCTTCCGGCAGTTGATAATCATCGTCGACGTTGCTCAGTTCCAAAGCAAGCGAGTTGACCGCCATATCGGGGCCGGTGCGGAACACGACGGGATTTCGCGGAGCCACACGATCCAGCTCTTCGCGAGTGGAAACCGCCGTTCCGCCAGACGCGTGATAAACATTTGTTGCACGGCAATCCATTCGCCATCCTCCAGAATGTCGGCGCGATCGCCAATGTACTTCAAGACGTCTTCAACGGAAGTCACATCGGGAACGACGTGGTCGAACTCAAATGTCGCCGCACCGGTGGCATGCACGTGTGAATCGATCAGGCCGGGCAGCATCATGCGTCCCTGCAAATCAACGACCCGCGTTGCGTCGCCGACCGATTGGCGAACGGCTGCATTGGACCCAACGGCGACAATTCGATCCCCCTTCACCGCAACGGCTTCAGCGACCTGGAAGTCGTTATCGACGGTAACGACAGTCCCATTCAGAAAGACGACGTCAGCCTGCTCTCCCTGGATGAAGCGTGTCGGCAGCATGCCGATTGTCGCCATCAACAGGCACAACCCATTGATTCGTCGCAAGAGGGGAAGAGAACTGAGTCGCTTGATCTGATGCAAACGTGTCTTTTCGGACAACGGACGATTCACAGTCGGTTTCATTCCAATGGCTACTTTGGCGGGTCAAGGCATTGTACTTCGTCGTCGCTCACGATGCGCGGGGGTTGCACTTCAGCTTTCAAATGGAAACATCGGACGACGTCTATTTTGATAATTGAGTTTTCGCATGTCGGCGCATGTACAACCGGGCGAATTGACATGAATGAATCGATCAACTACCGCGCGATACGCCGCCATTGGCGCGATCACGCCCTTGGCCACGATGGCGCGAAACTGACGCGGATCGACTCCGAACGTCGTCAACTGATTGAGACTGAACGGCGGTGTCCGTCGCGATGTCAACATGATCGTCAGTTCGGAATCGATGGTTCGCACGATCACGGTTTCTCCTTGATCAAACTGCGAGAAGCCGCCATGTCGTGCTTCCGACTCATTGAATTTCCCATCGCCTTGACCCATCCGTTCGACTCCGACGACAAGGGGCTCACCATGCAGGCGATCCACTTTCCCACCAATCCGCACGTCGTCGTAAATTCGCCGCGAACCGGTTGTGACGCAGGCGACCGCCTCTGGATCGTTAATGCAGACGAATGACGGGCCGATGCGTTGCCGATGCAGTTCGTGAGCGATGAAGGTTGCGTCGGCCGGTGAGCCACCTCCGACGTTGTCCCCCATGTCCAGCAGGCAAGTCACGCCTGACTGCTGGCCGGCGAGTCGGACTGCGTCCGCGACCGCGACAAATTTGGGCTCGAAACTTTCTCGATGGGAGATCAGAGGATCGACGAGTTCCCGCAACAAAGCTTGTTTGCGTGACAGCGGAACATCTTGATAGGAAACCAAGATCGCGGCGCAACCCATCTCGTGGACGTCCGCATAAGGGAACCCCATCGCCAGACTGAGGCTTGCGACCTCGGGAAGTTCTCGCAGTTTGTCGGCTTGATCCCAGATAGGTTTCAGCGGCGGAGCATCGGTATTCTGATTTTGAATGTTGATCGCAATTGGCGGCATTTCGGCCAGTTGATGCAACCGGCGTCCACTGGTCAATGTCCCGCGCATCAGTTCCGCTGCTTCAACACCCCGTTGATGTTGATCCAAATGGGGATTGGTCCGATAGGCGATCAAAGCGTCGGTCGCGTCCACCATTCGTTTGGAGACATTGGCGTGCGGATCGATGGTGGCGATGATCGGCTTGTCGGGGCCCAGCCGATTTCGCACGAGCGTGAGCCAATGGCCATCGGCGTCAGGAGCATTTTGGGCAACGGTAGCTCCGTGCGGCGCGGCAAGGATGCCGTCCAGCGGCCCGGCGGCATCCATTTGTTGGAGCATCATTTCGACGAGGTGATCGAACGTCTTGGCATCGATCGTTCCGTAGGGCATCGCGCGGGCCGCAAAGATCGGAACGACTTCGCAGTCTTTGGCATCCTTCAACGACGTGATGAACCCACCGATTTCATGGGGTGCGTCGGCGAAGAAATCGACGACTTCTCCGCCTGTCAGCAATGCATTCCGCTGGAAAAGTTCGAGCGTCGTTTTCTCTGAAATGAATGTGTTGGATTCGTGCAATAAAGCCACGATTCCGATACGATAGGTCATCTGAAACATCCCTCCGTTAGCACATTCGCATTTTGGATGCGAATGAAGTAAACTGACAACTCCCCACAAATACCCGCCTCATTGTCGCGATCGCGACTCGACGCGATCGGGCGATCTCTCCCATTAAACAAAGGATTTATCCATGCCGAAACTCTCACGTCGTCAATTCGTTCATACTTCCGCCGCCGCTGGTGCCGGCTTGGCATTGTCGGGTCGATGCGCCCACGCCGTTCAGTCCAACGATAAAATTGGTGTCGCTCTGATCGGTGCCGGTGGTCGCGGCGGCAGCCATCTGAACGGCTGGCTGAAGGAAAATCGAACCGACATTATCACCATCGTGGATGTCGACGAGAAGAACGCGGCTCAGAAAGCCGACGCGGCCGAGAAAGCCCAAGGCTTTCGTCCAAAGATTGTCCAAGACATGCGTGAGGTTTTCGATGACAAAACCGTCGACGCGATCAGCACGGCGACCCCAAACCACTGGCATGCATTGTGTGGCGTTTGGGCGATGCAGGCCGGCAAGGACGCGTACATTGAGAAGCCCGTGTCCCACAACATCCACGAAGGCACCGCGTTGATCGCGGCGGCTCGCAAATACAATCGCATGTGCCAAGTCGGAACACAGTGCCGTTCGGCAAAGGCGCAACACGACATGGTCGACTTCCTGCGAGCGGGAGGAATCGGCGAAGTCAATTTTGCTCGCGGCTTATGCTACAAGCGACGCAAATCGATTGGCCCGCTGGGCGATTATCCGATCCCTTCCGAAGTTAATTTCAACCTCTGGAGTGGCCCTGCCGCATATACCGATCCGAAAGTGACGCGGCAACGGTTTCACTACGACTGGCATTGGCAACGACTCTACGGCAACGGCGATTCGGGCAATCAAGGTCCGCATCAAACCGATGTCGCACGCTGGGGATTGGGAATCGACACGCACCCCGTCAGCGTTATCTCGTATGGTGGACGCTTGGGATATCAGGCCGAACGCAAGGACGAGAACTATGTCGACGCGGGAGATACCCCTAATACGCAGGTTTCGATTTATGACTACGGCGACAAGTGCATCGTCTTCGAAACACGCGGCTTGAGTGTCGATGATTCGGATGACGACGAGCTAAACAAACTTTTCAAAAGCACCAAGGGGAACAAGATCGGCGTCGTGTTCTACGGAACCAACGGCTATTGCGTCCAGGTTAGCTACGGTCATTCGATCGCTTACGACACCGACATGAACGTGATCAAGGAATTCCGTGGTGGCGACGACCAAGCCCATTACCAGAACTTCATTGATGCTTGCGAGAGTCGCGATTACAACGACCTGAACGCGGATGTTCGTGTTGGGCATCTGTCGGCGTCGCTCAGCCATCTGGGTAACATTTCTCTGGCCATTGGCGAGCAGGAAACAATGTCGGTGAAGGAAGCGACCGAGCACCTGAGCAAGATCAAGAGCTTGGATGACAACGATGCGACGCTGCAACGAACGATCAAGCATCTGGAGAAGAATGGCGTCGATCTGGAGAAGACCCCAATTGCAATGGGTCCGCTGCTCAAGTTCGATCCTGAGAAGGAAATCTTCCCGGAAAGCGAAACCGCAACAAAGCTATGTACTCGCGAATATCGCGCACCGTTTGTTTGCCCCAAGGCTGACGCGGTCTAGCTTTCGCTTGAGCTTTCGGACTTATACCGTGCGTGGTCTGGAATGATGCTTTTGCATTTCATGAAGCGAATCACCTCATTTTCGGCCACGCGAAGTATATATCGTGCGAGGACTGATATGAAATGATTCGCTTCGTCCATTCGTTGCGAAGACATCATTTCAGAACACTTGCCGCACACGAGCGTTCCAAGCCGACGATGGTGAGATGTCGGCGGCTTGGAGGATGGCGACTGAATGAAAGTCGCGTCATCCTTAATCCTCAATGCCGCTCGCCTAACGTAGCGAAGAACCGGGGTGATGCTTGCGGTTAAAGACTTCCGGATCGAATGGATCGGGGACCTCGGGTAATCGTCGCGGCGTTGCATCATTCAAATGATCGGTCTCAGACGTGTTCGCCGAAACGACGTGCGTTGGCGGCGAGAGCGACTGTTCGTTCCCCTGCTGTTTGAATGGACTGATTGCATTGGTCGTGGACGTAGGTTGCGTCATCGACAAGCCTTCAACGGAAGACTTGGCGAACAGGCTGCACCAAAGAGCAAGACTTTCGAACGCTCGGGTTTGTGATTTTCCGAGAGGTGCTTGATCCGATCCGCCATGTCCGCTTTGTGCGTATTGCAGCAACGGGCTTTTCAGCGGTTCGTCGGTGTCGATCCATTCGACCACGTGTTGCAAATTGCGATGCGTCATCGATGATGAAACACGGCTGACCCCCGGCAATCGCATCAGGGTGAACTTGGTCGTCGATCCGTTGTCATGACAGGAACCGCAACGATTGATCAGAATCGGCTGAATGACACGCGTGAACTGCTGCGTCGCGAACGCCGAAACATACGCTCGGTCGGGTACCGTTTCCGGAGGAGCGACGGCTTCGGCACTGACGGTTTGTACCGGCAGGGTTGCCTTGCGAAGTTGTTGCTCAACCTGATCGGCTTCTTCGTTCTCGGGCGACAAGCGACGAACGTTCAATAACTCTTTCGCGGCTTCGGAATACAAACCGTTATTCAGACACCATCGGGCTTCCGCAAGGTGGTCTTGTACGGTCGGTCGTTTCCGCTGGTCGACGCGATACTGATACAAGCTTTTTCGGTCAGGGCCCCAACAAAGCACGCGATCGATCGGCAATCGAATCACCGCACCATCGGATTGTTCGATAACGACACGATCTCCTTCCTGCCGAGCCGACCCTTCGAGGACCTGGTCGTTGGTCAGCAATACCGATGGCTTCGAGTAGGTGGTCGCGGTTCCATCCTCATTCGGTTCCGCAAATGCCGGGCAACCAAGCACGAGAACGAAGAAGGGAGCGAGCCATTCGGTATTGACGATGATCCGATTCATTGCCGGACACTAGCGATTTTATCGCGATGGGGTCAATAGGATGAATGTTAATTTTTACACGTCACGTGGCCAGAAGTAAGGTGATTCGCTTTATTCAACGCGAAGGCATCATTTCGGACCACGCACGGTATAACATCTGGCGCGTTCCTTATTGAAATAGGTGATCCGAACTGAAACATCTGGCATCATTGCGAATGAATCACCTCATTTTCACCGGTGCCACACAAAGGTTTCGCAATCCTTCGCGCTAAGCGATTGCGGAGGGAATAGGCTGACGCTTGTCGGATTGTTCGACGTGTCGCGATCCCCGCCATCACACCCACCGCGGCGGCAGCAGCCGTTTCCTCCGCAGCCTCTTGCGTTGAATCAGCCACATCCAACTCATCCGTCGCGGCCAATGGCTGCGCCGTCGACTCCAGCGGCACCGCCGGTTGCAGCGACGCGTCCGCCTGGGTTGTCATGGAAGCTTCAGGAATCGTATTTGCAGCACTTGGTGCGTTAATCGGCGTTTCCGAATCGAGCCGATTCGATTCGCTGTCCAGCGGTGTCAACCGCATTTTGCCGCCATCCATGTCCTCGTCGGGAATGACGGCTTTCCCTTGCCGAATCTCGACGCGCAGGATCGAACGTTCATTCCCTTCACCCAAGACATACTGAATTTCGTAAGACCCATCGGGAAGTTCGGCAAAGAGTTTCTGTAAGTTGTCGCCCGACAGGATGTCGTCGGGTAATCGTTCCGGCGGGACTTCCGAAGGGGCGTTGGGGTCTTGCGAGATCACGCGTATCTGAAAGTATTCGTCGCGCGAACTGGTGGTCGTGACCACGGCTGTGTCGCTGGTTGATGTTGTGTTGGTCAGCAAAGTCGTCTTTTCAAAGTATGCTTCGCCAATGCGTCGAACCAGTTCGGGATACTCCGGCGGCGGAAAGAACAAGCGAGTTGGGATGGAAAGGTTCGGAACGGTGAACTGTGCTTGGCCGTCTTCGAGCAGCGGGCGCGTTGTCGGATTATCGGTGGAAGAAAGGAGTTCTCCCGGCACCACTTCAGCGCCGGACAATCCTTGTTCGATCGACTGCCCCTGCACAACAATGGATTCGTGGTGTCGGACGGCAAAACGCACCTCCAACGGACTCGTTGAAGACGGGCGACCGTTGAGCGTTGACACCAGGATTTCCTCCTCGGTGTAGACATGATGAAAAACCTGAGGCCCGACACCGCCGTCCAGACCATCAAAGACTTCAAACCGTCCCTTTTGTGCTCCCCAGTCGACTTCAACCGCCAGACCACGTTCTCCCGCGGCTCCCAAATCGATGCTCAGATCGCCGCCAAAACCTTTCGGCTCCGACAGCAGAATCGTCGTCGAAACGGAATCGACATCGTAGAACGCGGGATCGACGACGCCTTCTCCCGGTCGCGGCGCAAACAGACGCGCGATCCCTACACCGCCGCCGGTATTGATTTCAATCTGCTCACCCATCAGCACCGCATCCGCGGCCGTCAAACGGACCGCTCCGACCGTTGATTGCGCAGCATGCATCTGTACGCCGTCTCCCAAGACCAAGTCGCCTCCCGCTTCGATGGCAATGCGACCGTTCAAACCTCCAGCGATCACTTCGGGGTCGAGCAATCGGTCGGTCCCCTCGTTGCCGCGATCGGGATCGGTCAGTGTGATCGAACCGCCGGCGGTAATCCGAATCTCGCCGTTGCCGGTCTGCAAGGCGTCTAAATCGGATGCATCATCACCGGCGACGAGGTTGATCGAATTGAGTTCGTTGATCTCCAGATCGCCACGTGTACTTCCTTGAACAATCGCTCGCAGGTCGTTCACATCGGTTGAAAGTTTGATCGCATCGCCGCCATCGTTCGTCTGGTTTCGCGCAATCAACCGCAGGTCGTCGGCACGGATTCGACCCGAATCCGTGACATCGGTGTCCAAGATGTCGTTCCCCGCTTCTAGGTCAACGTCGGCTCCATTCATCGCCGCGATATGACCTACGAGAATCGTGCTGGCCGGCCCCGTTGCAATCAAGGCGATATCACGGCTATCGGCTTCTCCCGTGGCCGCATCGACACCCGCAAGATTGTTCGATTGGACACTCAATGCCGAAATGTCGCCACCGGCAACGACTTCAATGAGACCATCGTTCGATTCGACGTCCGACAAAGTGATTTCGTCGGTCTCGGCAATCCGAATCGATCCCGTCCCCGCGACGAACGCATCCACGGTTTCCAGCGAGGTTTCGATCGGATCGGTAACACCGATTCCACCTTCAGCGATCATGTCGGTATGTCCGCCAATCTCGAGATCGATGAACAGGTCGCCGCCATCAATGATCTGTCCACGCAAGGACGTAACATCAGCGTTTCCGGTCGTCCGTATTCCACCCAGCGTAACGTCACCCCCGGCTCGGAGGCTGACATCGCCCGAACCAGCGTCGATCAAGCTGTTGTCGCTCATCGCGATCAACGAAGTCCCATCGGATCCCGCATGCAGTTCGACATCGCCGTGAAGGCTCGTGATCCGAGCGCCGTCGCCGATCAAGAGACTCGACTGGGAAACGGCGGAGATCAATCCGTTTTCGGAATGTAGCCTGCCGTTGGGCGTCAAAACGATATCTTCGGACGACCGCAATCGCAGCATCCCGTCGTCGTCGGTCTCGATCTGCTGATCGACAACGATTTGGGACGCTTCGACATTCAGATCGCCGGTCCCTAGATCGGTGGAATGTGATTGAAAACGGACAATGTCATTTCCGTCGGCCGCCACCGTTAAATCAGCGTCCCATGACGCGTCAAGTCCTTCGATTTCAATCACATCGGCACCGCTTCCACCAGCCGCCGCGGTGTTGATCAGCATGCTCTGGCTCGGCGCGCGAAAGCGAACTTCGGTCGCCAATGGCGAGTCGATAGTCTGCATGGCGTTGTCGTCGACCCCATCGTCGCCAAGCGAGATCACTTCGTCAGCGCCTTGAAAATCGAAGATGCGATCATCGGCAACGATCGTGTCGTTGATCGCGGAAACTCCCGAATAGACGATCGAAGGCGTCGACTCGCCATTGTAAAGAACGACGCCGGAACTGCTGTCGGCCAAGCGATGCCGCACGCCAGATGCTGAGCCACCGATGAGATGCAGCCGATTGTCGCCGGACCCGCCGACAAACTGAACTTGACCGCTGGGATCGTAAACGCCCGTCGGTGGATTGATGATCGAAAGCGTATCGTTCCCGCCCCGCGCGTCGAATTGGACGCTCGTCGGGATGTTTCCTTGTAAAAGATCAAGGGTCACGTTTTCGCCGTCCCCCGTCCCATTGATCAACAAGTCATCGATTTGTGCAATCGGTCGCGAAGATTGCACAACGCCGCCGATCAAGAAATCGAGGCGATTTCCATTCGCCCACACGAGGACATCGCCATCGGTTGGGATGAGGTCATATCGAGCGGTTGTCGCCGTGTCGTCATCGTTAATGAATAAGTGATGCGATGCCGCCGAACCGATCGAAGTCTGTCCGCCACTGGCATCGGAAAGATTGCGAAATCCCCATTCGACCGTTTCCTGTGATTCGTCGACAATGTCTTCGTGAACCGCGACGTCAAACGATCGATGAAAGAGCGTTCCATTCGTACCGGCAGCGAAAGCGAAGTTCCGCGTGGAGTAGGTAAAGTCCGCTTCAGGATCGGATGCCGAAGCATCACCGCCGACAACTTCAACATCGACGGAGATGTCTCGATCGAGTCCCGCAGTGCCGACCGTACCGGTCGTTATCAGGTTCAGCGATAGGCCGATTGTTCGTGTCAATTCGTCTTCATCGACGTTCGTCGTCGCTTGGTCGAAACCAAACACCGCGAAATCGTTATCGCCGATGGTGCCGATTCCCACCGCGTCGCCGATCGTTACGCGCATCGGATCAATCGTTCCGCCAACCTTTGCCGACGACAAATGCAGTTCGAACGTCTCGTCCCCTTCGACACGCAGATCATCGCGGATCGAAACGTTTACGGTGGTAGACGTCGATGTGCTATCGCCGGGGATCGTTGCTTCGAGTGTGCTGAACGCGACATCGGTATTGCCGGTCGTTGAATGATGCAACGACACAATGACGCTCAGGGGAGCGTCCGACGGAGCGGAACTGTTGATTCGGAATGTGGCAATACCGTCCCCTTCGTTAACGACGACATCGTCGATCGTCAAAACAGCGGTGTCGTCATTCAGAAGCGTTAAGGTTGCATCCGAGATCGAACCAATTTGTGATGTCGACTCCGCGTGCAATGTCAGGTTAAGCAGCTCGTTGCGTTCAACAATGGTGTCACCGAAGATCTCGATCGGGACATGGGCTTCGGTTTGTCCCGGCTCGAAATTCACCGTAACGATCGTATTGTTGTAATCACTCCCCGCAGTCGCCGATGGCGACGGACTTGCCGCGTCGGATAACACCACGTCGACACTTGATGCCATGGATGTGAAGCCGGATCGGTGAATCCTCACTTCGTTGGAAATGTTTGTGTCATCTCCTTCATGCACATCAAACGCGGACTGTGTGAAGGCGTAGATCGGCGTTGGCGGAGTTTGCGGATAGCAGTTCGTTGGCGAACCTTCAGGGCTGTCCATCATGCCCATCCCGAGCATATCGCCCGACGCGTCAAGGACGATGCGCCGTTCCAACGCACCGATCCGCAGGTGAATGGCTGCTCGCTGCCGCGCGGGTAAAGTGCGCGCCTTCGTTCGCCTTACAGGACGCAAATGCGTCATCTCAGACCAAGCGCGGTGGATGCGTAACAAAATCGACATCGCGGAATTTCCATGAACGGTAGTGGCACTAAGTGCATAGCCAGAGCCTATCGAGGCAGAGATTCAGGATAATCGAAACCTCACCCAAAGGCCAAGCGATCGGCGAATTTATTATCCCGAGCGTGCTCTGGAATGATGCTCTTGCGTCAAATGAAGCGAATCACCTCATTTTCGGCCACGCGACGTATAAAGCAACAAAGTCGCATGATCACCTGAAAAACATTGGCGTGAAACAACATCAAACGCGTTCATCATTGATATTGGAACAACTGATAGAGTGTGTGGCGAAGTAAAAGTCGAGGCGTTCAACGTTGATGCAGCGGTCATGTCAAGGTTGGAGGACGGCTGTTGATCGATTCAGAACGAGTTTTCCCATTATGCCGAACATCCGAACGATAGCAAATTTTCTGATGAATTCGGCTTCCCGCGACGATGGATGGCGTGTGCTGCTTTTCCCATGCAGCGAGTTACTCCTTTTGAAGTACCGGTCATGGACGCCAAATTTGAAATGTCACGCCCCGAATTGTCGTTGCTTGCATCAATCGCATGCTTCGCCGCGACCTTCTTTTCATCCGCTAACGCCATTGCGGCTGAGCCAGATCTGACCTTTGTAAGTGGTCGGATCCATCAAGCGGGAATGATCGAGTTGTCGCCACAAAAGGAAAGGATCAGGGGCGAAGCTTTGATTGCGAAGGCGAATGACTCAAAGAAACCCGAAGCCGACAACGATGCAAAAGCAAACAAGGGTGCTGACTTCGTCCAAGCGCGCCTGGATAGTTTGGCCAAGCCATTGTCGAACATTCAATTGTCTCCGGCCATGTCGGAAGCAAAGAGTCCCGCGGACCAAGCATCGGAATACTTCTCCGGCAATTCGACGGTGATCACTGCGGCACCGCATCCGATAACGCGAGCGACGCGTTATCATGTTCCGGGAATGCATCACCCGCTTTACTTTGAAGAGCCGAACCTCGAACGATGCGGGAATGGTTGCGGATGCGCCACGACCGCGGTTTCGGCCATCCATTTCATGGCCAATACGATCACGCTTCACTATCAAATGGTTGCGGATTGCCCATGCGAGACGCACTGCACGACGGTTGATTGCCGATGCGGACAGGAACTGCCGGGAATGCGTCCGTTTCAGTGCGATTTACATGCCGCGACGATGCAAGGGCTTGCCGCTGCGGGATTTGTCTTCTTGCTGCTTTAAGGCGAACTGCGGATCGCTTGTTCATTCGGTTTGATCAGCGGTTGCATTTGGTCAACCGCGGTCTTCAGCGACCGAGCCGCCATTTGAAAGTTGGTGTGCGTGGAAACTTCCGGCTGGATGGCGACAAACAGGTCGGTCGCTTTACGAAGTTTGCTTAACTTCTTTCGGGCTTGCTTCAGATAAGCGGCATACTCTCCGTCCGCCAAAGACGACCCCAGCGACAACATGAAGTCGTACAGATCGCGATGAATCTCCTGCAGTTCTTCGTCGTCGACCGCTTCATCGCAATGTTTCAAGAATGCGCGAACCATCCAGACATGGCTGACCAAGCGATCGATTGCTTCCACACGTTGTTGAAGTTCGGCTGTCGACGGTTCGTCGGATTGCACATTTGTCGAATTCATCGCGGTCCCGGGTGACTGTAAGGATTGATCTTTGTCAGTATACTGCAAGAAGTTGCCCGCGCCGAAGGATCAACGACACGCTGTCGTTGTCGCGTGGGATCAATGAAGCCAAATCAAGTAATACCGTTCGTGGTCTTAGTGATGCCTTCGCATTCGATGAAGCGAATCGCGTCGTTATTGCCAGCGCGACGCATTAAAAAAACTGAGGTTCTGCAATGAAGTTATTCCTACCCATTCTCTTTGCGTTGTGTACCGCGATGTGTTGGGGCATGTATGGGCCAACCATCGGCAACGCGCAGACGCCGCGAGTCAATGGGAAACCTCTCACGCCCCCGGAAGGCTGGACTCCCTTTAAACCCTACGTCTTCATCGGTATCGCCTATCTGGTCATCGCAATCGCCGGCGGCCTAGTGATGATGCGTGTGAAAGGGGACAGTTTCAATTACACCGGCGCTCACTATGTGCCCGCTAAATGGGGCTTCTTAGCCGGCACGCTCGGTGCTTTGGGAGCATTGTTCTTGACGTCGGCGATGATGGTCAGTCGTGGCAATGCGCTTTTGGTAATGCCAATCGTTTTTGGTGGAGCCGTCTCGGTAACCGCAGCTTACTCGACATGGCGGCTGTGGGGGCAAGCACATATCAGCCCGGCGCTGTGGGGCGGAATGGTGCTGGTCGTTGTTGGCGTGGTTATCGTGGCCATGAATACGCCTCATGGACACGCGGCCGCAAAGCCTCCCGCTGCGGCGGCAACGACCCCGGAACAAGCCACGCCGCCCGCAATCGATGACGCAACGAGCCCTTCGATATCGGACGAAGCGTCGGTCGGCGATGAGGCGGCGGCCCCAAAGTCTTAGAGCGACCACGTCGCCAAATCAACTGAAAGACATTGACGCACGACCACATCAAACGCGTTCATGATTGACAGGGACTGAGGAAACGGTTTGCACGCCATCTTATTTTGGAACGACTGGTTTTCCAAAGAAGCAGGCGAAATATCGATCTTCGCGACGATTTTTCATATCGTCGCAGCGGTCTGCATTTCGTTCCGTGTGATCATGCGCAAGCCGCCAGTCGGCGTCGCCCTGGCGTGGCTTTTCTTGGTGACCGCGTTTCCCGGTGTCGGTATGTTGTTTTACCTGCTGGTTGGCGAACGACGGGTGGGACAGCGGCGGGCTCGAAAGATCGCGCGACTGCGAATCGATTATGAACGGCTCGCGGAACTCGCCATCCGCGAAGGGCTTGCCGATGTGGATTGGTCCCAACATCGTCGGGAAGCGGCTGACATGAATCGCTTGGGAATCAGCGCTATCGGCGTGCCGACGGTTGCTGGCAGCGAATTCGAATTGCTGACCCATCCAGGCGATATTCTTAATGGAATCGTTGCGGACATCGATTCAGCCCGCAATAGCGTCTTGATGGAGTTCTACATCTGGAACGCGGGAGGCCTTGCCGACGAAGTGCTGGACGCGTTGATTCGGGCCGCCGAGCGTGGTGTATCTTGCCGCGTGTTGATTGATTCGATCGGGTCGCGTCCATGGTGGAAAGGAACTCAACCGCAAAAGCTGCGAGAATCGGGAGTCAAGGTCCATTCGGCGATTGAAGCCGGCTTGTGGAGGACGCTCTTCGCTCGCAACGATTTGCGATTGCATCGCAAGATCGTGGTCGTCGACGGTGAAGTCGCTTGGACGGGAAGCATGAACCTGGTCGATCCGGCCTACTTCAAGCAGGATGCCGGTGTTGGCCAATGGGTTGACGCAATGCTGCGAATTCACGGCGCGGCGGTCTCGCCACTGGCCATGATTATGATCGGTGATTGGATGCTGGAGACCGATGAATCGATCGACGATATCATTCGCTGTGCCGAATTGCGGTTGGTGCAACCTCGGGGAACAGGCGACATTCAAGTCATTCCCTCGGGCCCGTCCGAAACGGACGATGGGCTGTTGCAAATGTTGCTTGCAATGATCAATGCCGCACGCGAGGAAATTGTATTGACGTCCCCTTACTTCGTGCCCGACGACACGATCGTCAAAGCAATGCGAGGTGCCGCAGGTCGCGGAGTGCGGGTCCGCTTAATCGTTCCTAAACGGATCGATTCCCGACTGACCTATTTCGCAAGCCGTTCGTACTTTGACGAGCTGCTCGAAGCTGGCGTACAGATCCACGAGTATCGCGACAATTTGTTGCACACTAAGGCGATTACGGTTGATGGCGACTTGGCAATGTTCGGTACCGCCAATCTCGACATGCGAAGCTTGTGGCTCAATTACGAAGTCTCTTTGTTTTTGTACGGTCGGGAAATATGCTCCACGATTCGCGGTTTGCAGCAGGAGTATCTCAACGCTAGCGACCCGGTGGAGTGGAACGACTGGATGCGCCGCCCCATGATTCAGCGGATGCTGGAAAATGTGCTTCGTTTGATCGGTCCGGTGTTGTAAATCAACGGCACGGAATGAACAAACGCTATCAAAAATTGGCGTTTCGGCGAAACCGATCTTTCGTCTATTGTTCGCTTCACGACGTTTAGTGCAGTTGAATTTGTTTCTCACCACCAATCAAAGGGCGTCACGGATGATGCGTTTGATACGATCGATCGGCTTGTTGGGATTGCTGCTGGCGAACTCGATTGCCGCACAACAGGCAATCCAAGGGCAAGCGCAAAGCCCGGCTCAACCGAACGGTCCCAATTCCAATGCGATTGCACAACCAACCGGCCAGCCGTTTCCGCCACTCACACAGCAACAGCAATCCCGGCTTGACCAATTGTTGGCCGCTTGGGAGCAATCGAGTAACGCGACTCAGCGATTGTCCGCCAATTTCACGCGTTGGCAATTCCGCCCATTGCAGGCTCCCAAAGAGCTTCATGCAACATGGGCTCGTGGCGAAGTGAAGTATCAGGCACCGGCGCAGGGCATGTATCGTGTCGAAGAGATGCTTTATTTCTCAGGCTTTGACGATCAGAAGGCACCGCAATACAAGAAGGAACCCGGCCAGCCGGGCGAATGGTGGGTCTGCACCGGCAAGGAACTGCTCGAGTTCGATCGCGCCAACAAAAAATGTGAGATCCTGGAATTGCCACCGGAAATGCAAGGAACCCAGATCGTTTCCAGTCCGTTGCCGTTCGTCTTCAACTTGAACGCGCAAGAGATGAAGAACCGGTATTGGATTCATGAATTGCCACCAAAGCAGCAGGGCGAATTCTGGCTGGAAGCTTTTCCCAAGCACCAGCAGGATCGGGCTGAATTCATGAAGGTTTTGATCATCATCGACGCCAAACAATTCCTGCCGAAAGCGATGGTGTTGTTTCCGCCCAACTTCGACGAACGAAACAACCCGGAACGGGACGTTTACGAATTTGCCGACGTGCAGCGCAATGGAAACCTTCTGACGCAAAAACTGAACGAATGGTTTGGCAAGAACTTCATTGATGTGAAGCCCCCGTCGGACTGGAAAGTCATCCGCAATAAATTCAATGCCGCAGCGCCGCCCAAGATGGCGCAAGAGCCGGGAAGAGCGGCCCCCGGACAGGCACCTCAAAATCGCTGAACCATGGCGTTTGACGCACGAAGTTCGATGTTCGACCGCCCGGCTATCCCACGCTCAATCATACCGTCGTGCATTGCGCTGGTGATTGCTCTTGTTGGCGGCTGCGGTTCGACAAAATCGCGAGCGGCGACCGATCAATTGCTGCTGTCCGATGCGGTCGACAAAAGCGTCTCGGCGATCGACTTTCGTCCCCTCAGCGGGAAAACGGTTTATCTGGATGCAACGTACCTGCTGCCGGTCAAAGGGCTGGGCTTCGTGAATTCGGAGTACATCATCAGCTCGCTGCGGCAACAGATTGTGGCCGCTGGATGCTTGCTGCAGGATGATCGCAAGGATGCCGAATTGATTATCGAAGCACGGGTGGGAACGCTTGGTGCCGACGGGTATCAAGTCACATACGGAATTCCCGCCAGCAACGCCCTGTCGACCGCTTCGTCCTTGCTGCCGCAAGCCCCTCCCTTGCCGACAATCCCCGAGATCGCATTGGGTCGACGTGAATCGAGTGAAGCTTCCGCGAAAATCGCGGCCTTTGCATATCACCGCGAAACGCGGGTCGCGGTCTGGCAGTCGGGTGTGTCGCGCAGCGAATCGGACGCACGCGACACCTGGGTCATGGGAGTCGGTCCGTTTGAAAGCGGTACCGTTCGCGACAGCACACAACTGGCCGGCAAATCGTTACCGTTCGACGAGCAGTCCGCAAAGAATGGCTCTCCGACAGGCGGCTACAAACGACCACCGGTTGACTATTCAGCCGAGGTCCGCTTCGAGGAAGGCTATCCCATCTTGCCGGGAGCACCCGTCCAACCCGCGATTCTTTCCGAGTCCGCCGACTCACTTGTCGTCAACCCCGACGATGGGAAAGAACTGAAGCAGGTCTCATTCGAGGAAATTGAAAAACGTACCGAATCCGACTCCAAATAAGCGTCCATTTATGAAGAACCAACCAGAACACATCCTCATCACGCGTCTATCGGCCATCGGAGATTGTATTGCAACCTTGCCCCTTGCCGCCGCCATACGCGATGCGATGCCCGACGTCAGAATCTCCTGGGCCGTATCCTGTGCCGCAAAGGACTTGCTGAATATTTGTCCGGACATCGATTGCGTGATTCCCGTTTCAAAGAGATATCTGAAAGAGCCGAGAAACTTGGGAACGCTTCGGCGGACGTTGCGAGAGCATGCCGTCGACTGCGTGATCGACCCCCAAAGTCTCTCGAAGAGCGCGGTCCTGGGACGCCTGAGCGGAGCACCGTTGCGGATCGGTTTTGCCCAGCCGCGTGGGCGCGAGCTAGCACCATGGCTGAACAACGTTTCCATCCGTGCGGAAGCTGGAATGCATCTGATCGATGCGCAAGCCAAGCTGTTGGAGCCGCTTGGCATCAAGCCGACCGAACCGACATTTCGATTGAACGTGCCCGAACCGACAGTCGCTTGGGCGATCGAACATGTCGCCGAGCGGGTCGATCATCATCGCCCCGTGATTATGAATCCGGGGGCCGGTTGGGATAGCCGATTGTGGCCGACCGATCGTTTCGGGAAAGTCGCGGCTTGGCTGAAACAACAACATCAATTACCGACATTGATCGTGTGGGCGGGTGAGGAAGAACGGCGGATGGCCGAAGAAATTCGGAAAGCATCGAGCGGCGCGGCTATCGTCGCTGGTGAAACATCTCTTGTCGAACTGGCCGCTTTGCTGATGCGGGCTGAAGTGTTTATCAGCAGTGACACGGGACCGATGCATTTGGCGGTCGCCGTCGGATCGCGATGTTTGTCCCTGCATGGTCCGACACGCCCGGAGATGTCGGGGCCTTACGGATCACGGCATCTCTCGATTCAAAAGCAGTATGTCGAAGGTGGCAGCCGAGAACGGAGGTCGGCGGGCAACGAAGCGATGCAACTGATTTGCGTTGCCGATGTCTGCGATGGATTGACGAAGATGCTTTCCAAGCATAAAAGTGCGGCAGCATAGCGCGACGACGTCGCAAGATCAACCAAAGATGTCAACGCAAGATACGATTATACGTCGCGTGGTCAGAAATGACGATGATTCGCTTCATTTAACGCGAAGGCATCATTTCGGACCACGCACGGTATCCATCCGTTGTGGATGCATACTGGCTGCCCCAGCACCCTACGAGCATTGTTATGAATTGGAACGCCATCGAAGGTCTCGACAACGTGGAGTCACCCGCGTTGCTGATCATTCCTGACCATGTGCAACGCAACATCGATCGAATGATTCAAGTCGTCGGCGGGCCTGAATGCGTGGAACGACTGTATCCGCACGTCAAGACGCATAAGATGCCCGCCGTGACAAAGATGCAGATTGATTCTGGCATTACAAAATTCAAGGCGGCGACCTTATCCGAAGCCGAAATGGCGGCGGGCGTCGGTGCCCCGGAGGTCTTAATCGCTCATCAGTTGGTGGGCCCGAAAATCGACAGGCTCAAGCGGGCGATGGAAAACTATCCCGCAACTCGCTTCGCCGTCATCGCGGATGATGCATCCATTTTGAACGCTTTTAACACTTCCTGCGGCGACCCTGAATCTCCGCTGGATGTCTATATCGATATCGATTGCGGCATGCATCGGACGGGAGTCGCGTTGGGTTCGGCAAGCGATTCGCTGCGCGATCTGATTGAGTCGCGGGACGGACTGCGCTATGCCGGATTGCATGTCTACGATGGACATCTGCACGACCCCGATCTGGGACAGCGAACCGAAAAAGCACTCGCCATCATTCGACAAGTCGACGAGGCGGAGCAAACCCGCCCGTCCCCTCGAGTTATCGCGGGGGGGTCTCCCACGTTTGCAATTTGGGCGAAGAACACGAAATATCATTGCAGCCCGGGGACCACGTTGCTGTGGGATCGCGGATATGGCGGGGCGCATCCCGAAATGGAGTTCGATGTCGCGGCGGCGTTGCTTGCCAGAGTGATCAGCAAACCTCAACCGGGACATGTTTGCCTTGACCTTGGGCACAAGTCGGTTGCCGCGGAGATGCCGCTCGACATTCGCGTCGGCTTTCCAACGTTGCCCGACGCCAAACTCGTTGGCCAGAACGAGGAGCATCTTGTGGTTCAAACGTCTTCAGCCGACAAGATGCCGGTCGGACAAATCGTTCTCGCCGTCCCAAAACACATTTGTCCAACAGTCGCGTTGCACAGTCGAGCGCACGTCATTCGCGATGGTCGCGTCACGGGAGAACAGTGGGAGATAACCGCTCGCAACCGTTGACGCAGGCGTCAATGCGTCATCGCGTAGGTGACAATATTGATTCCCAACGGATACGCCCATTTGACCGACATTTCCGTGAAGTAATCGGGGCTTTCCGCTTCTCGTTCCCAACCGTCACCCAAGTCGGTGTTGTGGCAGATGAAGGCCATGATGCGGTCGTCATCGTCGATGAACGCCAGATAGTTGGGGGTCTGCGTGTCATATCCCCGTTCCCAAGTGCGTCCACCGGGGCCGCCCCAAGCGTGAATCGACGGGACCTGCGGTTTTTTCTTCAGCGGGTAAACGCATTGAAAGATTTCGTGAGACAACGGTACATCTTCGGGCTCGCGATCGGGAAAGACTCGCTTCATCTGATAATAGAAGTTCTGCCATTCGTGATCGCCCCAAAAGTCGTCCACCATCAGGAATCCGCCGTTGGTGAGATAGCGTCGCAAGGCAACGACTTCCGGTTCGGTGAAGGTCAGCCGCCCCGGTTCGATGATGTAAATGAACGGATAATCGAACAGTCGCTCGTCAGTCAGTTCCAGCACCATCGGTTCGGGGTTAACGTTCAGTGTTGTTAACTGATGCAGCCGCAATGAGAAGTTCAGATCGCTGCTGCGGTAATCGGTATCCCAACCGCCACCACTGCCGTATCCATTGGATTGGTATTTGATGCGGACGAACGTAAACATCTCGTTGGGAAAGTTTTCGTCGACCTCCCAATCGGGAACATCGCCGCGGCCAACCGATCGCCAATCGCGATTCCGCCACCGCTGGGCCATCGCCGCAGCCGTAACGGCGACGATCACCAAACCGACGAGAGCGGCGAAGATCCGTTTGTGATTCATTCATTCTCCTTGGATGTCGTTCTGGTTCGATGTTTCCGTCAATCGCAACAGCAAGCGATGCGCGTCCCGATATCGCGGCGCAATCTCCAACGCCAGCAGGACATGTCGCAGCGCGGCCGGTTGGTCGTCGATGGCGAGCAACGACTGCGCTAACTGAAAGTGGAGCCCCGCCGGGTCGACGGGATTCATCTCCAGCAAAGCTTGACGCGCCCGAGCACTCGCTTCGTGTTGTTCCAGTTTGTCGGCGGATTCGGCAATTGTCTGTTGCAGATCGGGATGCAGCGGATTGACGCTGCTGTATTGCGCTGCGTACTTCGCCACTTCATCCCATTGCTCGGCTTGTTTTGACAGATCGATCAAACGACGATAGGCATCAACAGCATCGGATGTTCGTTCCGCAATCCGCTTCAGTACCGCACGCTCTTGTTCGTCCGCCTGCTGCTCCCGATAGACTCGAGCCTGCATTGAAAGCACTTGTATTGGGACGGTTTCATCGTCGAACCACGCGGCGACCGATTCGAGTCCCTCGATCGCCTGTTCCCAGTTCCGCTCGCGAATCGCCTCGCTCGCTAGTTGAATTTGCTGATCAAACGGCGTTGGCGAGGGAGCCAGTATTTGTGCAAACGGATCGTCTGGTTTCACCTCAACCACCGGTTCTTCATCGCGCAGCCACGCTTCCGGCTTGCCATAGCGGTTGGCCATTTCATGAGCATAATCAGCGAACTGTTGATCAATCACTTCCAGCGATCCGATGTACCGCTCCAACGCTTCGTTCATGGACATGCCGATCGCAAGGTCCGCGAGAATCTTCTTCAAGACATCGAGCCCATGCTTCTCCACCAGGAACGCGACGGCCAGCGATGATTCGTAATATGCGAATTGCAGATGCAACGCCGACTTGGGACGCATGAATGCACTGCTCAGTTCGCTTAACGGCGTGAAGCTATCACCGAGCAACATCCCGCGATACGTGGGCGACATCGATTGTCCCCATGTCTTGTCCCGTTGAAGTTCCTCGTAGACCGAGATCCCTTCGCTGAGCCATCGGGGCATCCGATTCTTCGTTTTCTGAAGCGTCACCACATGACAGAACTCATGCCACAACACAGCTTTCCAGTTGGCGGGTGTTTGCGATTGCGAAGCAGGACTGTTGGCGGTGATCAATCTTCCGAAGCAGACCCCCAAAAAGCCATCCCCTCCCGGCAATCCAAAGGTGCGAATGGCGAAGTCTTTCTGCTGAGGAAAGATTTCGACGATCGTCGGTTCTTCCAATTCGATGTCATATTTCTCAGTCAACGTTTGCCGCGCTTCGGTTAACAACGCAACCACTTCGGCCCCGTAGATTCGCGCCTCACGCGCATCCATGCGGATCAAAAAACCAGGGGCCTCCAGCGTCGCGAATGCTTTGATGCTGTCGTGCAATTGGACCAAATTATGAGCCACGACGTTGTATTGGTCTTGGGCGAAAACCTCGTCGGCCAATTGCCATCCGGCTTCGTCTTGTCCGATTCGCAGCAGGTCCTGCGCGAGCTGAAACTTGGCGTCGACGAAGTCCTCCCGTTTCCGCAACGCACGCCGCTGGTACTCCGCCGCTTCGGCAAAACGGTAGTGACGCGACAGCTTGTTGCCAATCCAATGGTCGACGTTTGGATTGCTTTCCCACTTGGAAAGGGCCGCTTTCCGCAGCATCCGTTCCGCTTCAAAGTGTCCTTGCAAATGAGCGATCACCGCATGATAGGCCCACGCTTCGGGATGGTACGGATTGATGGAAAGCGCTTGAGTCAACTTCTGCTCGGCATCGTCGAACTGTTCGGCGTCGATTGCCTGCTCGGCGAGGGAAAGCAAACTGTCAACATGATTCGGATTCAGTTGCAAAGCCCTTTGCAGCATGGCCGCGGCCTTTTCGGAATCGCTGCTTTGCCAAGCCTCGGCCTGAAGGAAAGCAATCCGTGGATCGTCGGGATCCAGTTTTGCCGCCTGATCCAATTCCTTTGCGGCAAGGGCGAAGTCATTCTTCAACAGCGCTAATTCTCCCGTGGCGATGAATGCATCGACATAGGTCGAATTCGTGTTGCGAGCACGATCAAAAAAAAGTTCAAGGACCTGCTTCGCATCTTCTCCTTGTTGCAAGAAATAACGGCCAATGGCGATCAGGTTTTCTTTGTCGCTGTAGCGCCATGGTGATCGCCTGACGATCTCCATGATCATTTCAAGCTCTTTCTCAGCGCGTGCGGGTTGATTGTTGAAGCGATAGACCTCGCCCCCCATTAATCGCAGTGGGATACTGCTTGAATAACGCTCGATGGCGGCCTCGTATGTCCGCTGGGCGTCGGCGTAACGGCCCATCGTCAACTGGCACTCAATCAGCAGACGTGGCCAACGCTCATTCCAAACGCCCCGTTCGACTTCCGCTTCGGCGATGGCCAGAGATGCGTAATAGTCACCCTGGCGGAAGAGGGCTGCGGCTTCTTGATAATCCGCAGCCGAAACGAAGCCGCCAACCAAGAAGGTGGCGGCGATCGATACGTTCAATAGAAATTGCACGGCGAACTCAGTTGCTGATCGGATGCGGCTGGACAGGTCCAAACATCAGATTAGCACTTTTGTCGCCGCGAATCTATCGACTGACCGAGAATCCGAAGCTGTATCCCGAACGGCCCGGATAGTGGCGGTGGCGATGATGGCGGTGGTAGTATCCGGGATGGTAGATCACGCGAGGCGCTGGGGCCACGTAATGGTACTCCTCCACAACCACCGGCGCGGGTGCGGTCACAACCGTTGTGGGCGGCGCATAGGCGGGTGAACCGACCGGAGCGTTCTGCATGGCGCTGATGATGGGCTCGGGCACCCCTTGTTGATGAAGCCAAATGATGTCGTTGACATCGGGACGCTTCTGGACGCCGTTTTGGTGAATGTGATTGATAACGACCTGCGGTCCTAGCCCGCTGCGTGTCATCTGCGCCACATCGTACGTTGAAACCGCGCCGCTCATCCGCTGCTGATACTGCTGCGCGGCATACGCTTGCTGCCGAGCGATGTTGTTGTCTTTCGCTTGACCAACGGTCGCGCCGGTGATCAAGCCGAGAGCACCGCCGATCAAGGCACCGGCGAGCGGCTCGTCGTTGTTCTCGCCGATCGCGGCTCCGACCGCCGCACCCGCGACGCCGCCCAAAGCAGCCCCCGCGTTGCGATTGGCCTGCGCGAAACCTTGGGTCACGCTGCTAACAATGATGAGACTGGAAAGTACGTTACGATAGATTGACATGTTTAAGACTCCGCTTTGTGTATCAAGCGTATATCCGATCGAGTCGGTCGCTGTCTACGTCGGCTTCTTGATGGGTGGTTCGGGTTTGGCGGAAACGTGGTGGTTCGCTTGATCAAGTGTGCTTCTATGCGTTGCGTAGCCGAAAATGAGGTGATTCGCTTAAGCATCACGCCAAGCACGGTATATACGTGGCGTGGTCAGAATTGAGGTGATTCGCTTCATTCAACACGAAGACATCATTTCAGACCACGCACGGTAAAGTATCGGATTTTGGTGGGGTCAGCGATCATTCAAACAACGTCCAGGCGGAGGTGAATCTCGTGGAAACACCCCGATCTTTCGCCATGCATCGTCCCAGTCGACACCTTCGAATGAATTGAAGCGTGTCTGCTGAGGGCCGTGCAGGCAGCGCTAAAAATGCGAAAAGACAAGCCAATCGGAAAATTTTATCAATGCTATCGTGTTGAACCGTGACGTTCGTAACGGTTATGGGGCAAGCATCGTCACGAATCCCGAAGATGTCCGCGGATTTGCTGGTTCCAAGCGTTGAGCGTTTGGAGCGTCCTGATAAATTTATACCGTGCGTGGTCCGAAATGATGTCTTCACGTTAAATGAAGCGAATCACCTCATTTCCAACCGCGCGACGTATACACCGTGCGTGGTCCGAAATGATGTCTTCACGTTAAATGAAGCGAATCACCTTTCTTCCGCCCACGCGATGTTTGACCAAACCGACGCCTCACATGTGCTGTAGGCGATCCCGCAATCCACCGCTGACCCCAGAATTCAAAATGTCGCACTCCAACCGCCCCACCTTGGATGAGGTTGACCAACTGATGTTGAATGCTCAACTGCGGGATGAGTTGGAGCCATACATTGACGAATCGGTGTCGCGGATCGATGTCCGTCGAATGCCTCTCTCCCAGGAAAATGAATTCTTGGCATCAATGCTGGCATGGGAAAGGGCTCCGGCCATTCCGATAAGTTGCTGGTTCGAACCCGAGTTCCGCTTGCCGCATCCAGACACGTTGAACAGCGAACAATTGCACGAATGCCTGTGGAATTCGATTCAACGCCTGCACAGCAAGCGGATTGTTCTAGATTGCACGGACCATCTGAGTGATCGCGAGTTGTACAAGATCATCTATCGCGACATCTTGCCGTGCTGTGAAAAGAAGGTCGACCTGCCCCGCAACTTCTTGCACTGGCGGTGCGTCGATGATGGAGACAACGATACATGGCTCCGCTTCTATGCAACGCCCCACGAACGTTGGCAATGGGAACAGGAAACCGGACTGGACGCTCCCAAGCCCGAATTGCCCCCGTTCCCACGGCAAATGCCGACGCGTCCACCGCAGGACACCTGAACGATGCTATCTCGCTCCCGCATCGGACAGCTTGCGTGATCCATCGAGCATCGGAGCCTGGACATGAATGGATTGGATGCGTATTCGCTTGCGTATCACCCAGTAGGCGGCAAGGCCAACAACGGCACCAACCAAATCGGCGACAAAGTCAAGGATGTCCGCTTGCCGACCTTGCACCAGCAATTGGGTAATTTCGTCGAACGCTCCGTAAAAAAGGCAAATAAGCAAGGCAACCTTTAAATGTCGGGTTGCGAAGTGCTTGTGTTTGGGCAACGCCCAAGCCATCAGGAAGGCAAGTCCAGCATATGCCGCGAAGTGGTAAAATTTGTCGGCATTGCTGAATGACGGCATTCGCAGACTGGGCGTATGGGTGCCAATAAACAGCACAACCCAGTATGGAATCAAGATGATGCTAGCCAATCGCATCCCGAGAATAGTTGTCGTGATAATCTGACGCATTGCTATCAATGGTTCTCAAGTCTGGCGGCTGGGTGAGGAGCCGTTGTCGAAGGAGGATCTCCATCGGGTCGAATCGATACGAGCCACGTTCGTCGATGGTTGCTGAATACTAGCCGCATGCCGTTTCACAACGATAGCCCAACCGCAGGCAATTGCAAACCTGTAAATCATCAGGCTCAGTTTTTCGCGATTGTCTCCGCATTTGAAGCGGCATGGATCGTTCGCGATTGCCGAATTTCTTTGGCAAGGCTAATCCAAGTTTGGCCGCCATACACGAAGTAGAAGACAAACGATTGGAACATCACCAGCGTAGGCGAATCTGAGTAGCCTTTTGGTTGTAGCGATTCCGGTAGCGCACCAACCAAACCCATTCCAAAAACGGCGGCCGCTAGCGAGGGAATCCAGAATGTAAAGATCGATCCGAAGTAGGCCGCACGCTGGGAAACTTGTCGATGCGGTGGTGCTTTACCAAGTAATTGCTCGGCCCAAAGTGTACCAGCGTACGTTCCAAGGACGATCCCGATCCAACCCATCATTACGCAGTAGAACGCCCACGGCGCGGAACCACTGAAACAGGCCGTCAACATCAATATGATTCCAGCCCCAAATACCAAGCCCATCATTCGACACAGCTTTAACATTTGATCAAGCTTTTCGTTGCTGAATCCACTCATTCATTTTCTCCATTGGCAGTGAAGCGCATTGTCTTCAGAAAGGTTTCAAACTCGCAATCGCGACGGACAAATTCATGGGCGTAGGCGATGACCAGACCGACCAGGATATGATCGTGTCGCTTGATGAAAACGAACCGCTGCACGGTCGGGCGACCAACATTGGTGAACGCATACCCAAGTCCAAGCGCTTGATGGGTTAGCTCAATCGCTGGACAATCATTGATCGTTCTCAGGCGACGAGAAACGAGTTTGGCAGCAAATCCCGTTTCGCGCGTTTGAGAAAACTTGGTCGTCACGGCATCAATGTCGGTTTCGTCCGCGATGACAAACAAAGCCACCAATGAATCCGGCGTTGTGCGCCACGCACCGAGCGTTTCTTGCTCCTTTCCCAAAAATTCCTTAGGAACCTGTTGAAAGAAGTTCGGCGGTCGACAGGTCACATCTCGTCCGATCGATTCGGGCTGCTCGCTGGCATGGAGTTCCGTTGCTAGGCTTCGCAAAAAAGGCATCACCGAAAGTGTCGGTTCGATCTCAACCGCACGCCGCGCTGCATCGTGCATGACATCCGGAACGCCTGCTCCGTACGCTAGCAAAGCGACAATCGCTTGATCTCGAGCATTATTCTCTTCTGCGAATTGTTTGGCTAACCGGAGACCTTCCTGACACCGAAGTGCGACGAACATGTAACGCGCCTTCTCGCGTGGGTCTGTCCGTTGCTCGACAGCCGCGTCGAGCGCATCCCAGCCGTCCTTGCCCATGTTAAAGGTTTGTTGGTCGAACCGAAGACGTGTGGGACGCACGGAACGCGTCTTGATCCTCCAATCGCGAAAATTTGATTTTGATTTGTTCGGATCGTCTGCACCAGGACGCTGCGATCCGCCACTCGGTGGAACCAATGTGTCGACTTGTTGCCACGCCAGTGTGTAGTCGGGAGCTTGCGAAATCCAGTTGCAGATCACAAGCGCATAGTTCTCGCGCTCGGTGACAGTAACGGAATCGCAGGTCAACGTTATGCCAAAACGCGGACCATTTTGCCACAATCGATTGCATCGAACCCAAGCATCTCGTTCGATCGTGTTCATGCTCTCCGCACCGGGGACTCGTTTGTCAATGTAGGTGAAGTCGTCGGTCAACAACGCTTCGGTGGGGCCAAAGTTGCCTTCGTGAACGGCCGCCTGCATCGCCTGGACAACTTTGTCCGTCCAGTATGTTTGCATTTCGGTGGGAAGCGGGTGCTGCATTTCCGATTCAACTTCCTTCGCCCAAAGCTGAGCAAGCGAATCATGTTTCCAGTGTTCCGCCGACATCAAAGAACGCAGTCGGCGAACACGATCCTCGGCATCAGCAACCTTGTCGGTGTTGTGTTGCAGCAATGCCGTCATCGCCGTATCGATTGGATGCTGAGTAAAATGGGCATCGAAGTGGAGCCGCGAGCATTGATGCCAAAAGTTCCATGCGTTACCCGCGTCCCCGGCCCGAAAAGCGGTCAAGGCAAGAGCCCGATACGTTTGCTCCGACTTCGCAACCACATGCTCATCGATCCACCGATGCAGATGCTCAAATTGAGTTCGCTGTAGTCCGTTGTGCGTCGCCAATGCGATCGTCTTTTCAACGATCACATCCGTGTTCTGCGACCAACGCGCGGCCAGATCAAGGGCGATTCGCCGCAAATCCTCACTCGCGAAGTCCTCTAGCAAGTTGAACCAGCATTGCATCGTCTGCATTTTCGATCTCAGCGACCACCAACGGCTTTAAAGAATGCTGTTTGAATAACTCCGCGATCCACCGCAGCCGCAGCCTGCTCCAAACGGGTGTCGGGCGGCACCGCGACGCGGATGTTGTCAAACGAAACCGTATCGTCGATCTCACCGAAGAGACCCGCGAGCGTTAATTCTGGCAGAGGCGTTTGCATCGCCATCCGCACACTTCGGGATACAGTTGCTCGTCAATGCAAGCGAAAGCATCCACCCAGATCGCAGCAGGCGGATTTGATAAGCTACGGCCCGCGTCGAAGGTGAATTCACCGTCACGTCGAGAGGCCACTTCACGAAGGCTTCCCGACGTTTTGGTCAGAATGGAAACACCTTTTTCGTTGCGATTGAGTCGCAGGGGAGTGTTCACCCGACCAAGCAGCAAGGAACTCAATTCATTGTTCGAGTCAGCGTCATTCGTTTTGGTCATGACCGCCATCGGCTGATCGAAGCGGGTACATCGTAGGATATCTCAAACCCGAAGGCATCGCAATGTTGGCTAACAACGACGCCGCTTTGATCTCTGGATACTGCGTGCTAGGTTGTAGTACGCCTTGGAGTCGTCCGTCCACGACGCTCCATCGTCCATCCTGTTGCCGCCAGCGGTCTTTCCACGCGTCGTCAAACGACCGGCTTAAAACAGCAACCAACCCTGGGTCGTCACATTTTCACTGCGTCCGCGTCGCTTTGCTGCGACGCATGACATTAGCCATTGCTCCGCCGACGCAATCATTCGCCCATTCGCAGCGACCGCGAGCGCATGCTTTTGCTTGTCGTTGTCACGAAGCGTTAGCGTAAGATCGCCGTACGTGTTATCCCATACGCGTGTCGTACCGTCGATCGAAACACTAACCACACGACTATCCTGATCCGCAAGGCGATATCCAACACCTCAAGCCGCTGTGCAAACGAGACGACCAACGGAGCGAACCGTCGTCGACGGAGAACACGCGGACGCTCCAGTCCGAAACGCCGACCGCGAGCTGTTTACCGTCGCTGCTGTAGGTAACACACGAAAAGGGCGCGATCCGCAATACTCTGCTGTACCGTGGCCGCGGCTGGTGGCATCGATAACTGAATTCCGTCGAGATTGCTGACGATCGCGATCTGCAAGCGATCCGGTGAAACATCCATATCTCGCAATGATCCGACCGGCTGCTCACGCCGCGCCAGATGAGTTCGCCTGTGTCGGTATCGAGCATGAGCAGCGATCCGGCCGCCACGGCAGCACTGCCGATCGCCACCGCCACTTGTTTGCCCCGAGCGACAAAAGCGACGTGTTGCAAATCGGCTCCGCAGCGTCGTCATCTCCACAACAATTGACCGTTTCGCGTATCCCATCGAACTTTTCCCGGATGTGCCCGCAAGCCGCCGCTTCCAGAAACAAGTCGCTGCGTTGACGCGTCGTAGTCCACAGCAGCCTGGCTCCGTGGCAAGCTCTTGCCATTGCCGCTTATCGCTCCCGGATTTTGCATCGAACATTGCCATCGGAGCGATCGGGTATGAAGTCGCAAAAATTGTGGAATCGTCCGTCGAGAATCTAACCGCGAACTTCATCGTCAAACGGACTGAGATAATCATGTTCTTGAGTCGGCAGTGCATCATCGTGAGCAAGCACGCCGTCGATGGTTAATGCGTCGCGATCGCCGCTCCACGCGTCCCAGACCTTGACCGCCATATCCAGCGCCGCCGCTGATGAGTTGGTCCTGATGGTCCGAAGGCGACGGCGGTCACGCCATAAAACTGGCCGATCCTATGCCTGATCACTGCGTATGAGTGTCCGGGGTGGGATGCGACGTTGAAAACGCGAATCGATTCTTCCTCAGACGACCGCGACATGTTTTCCATCAGGGGAAAATGCTAAATCGAAAACAGAATCAGCGCATTCCTCCAAATGCCCAATTAACGCTCCGTCGCGCGTGGCTGCGTGTGCCCACATTACGATCGCTGCCGACTGCGAAAAGCTCGCCGTCGGGGGAAAACTCCACCGGAAGCCGATGTTCCCCAATAACTTCGATATCGACCTTCACCAACGAACACGCGATGATTCCCTCGCAAATTCACGCAGTTCAACCGCTCCATCGTCGCGACGCCACGCCAGCAGTTTGCCGTCGGGACTGATCGCAATTGGGGACAATGCAGTTCGTGAGGGTTCGTGGATCGCAGCAATTTCTTTCCCTTGGTTCGTATCCCAGACACGAATATGTCGATCTCTTGTGACGCATACTAGCAACGATTGGTCGGGACCACCGAAGTCGCAAAAACTACTCAAAGCGTCAACGGCTTGAAACTCGGAAAGGACTTCTCCGGTAACGCTATCGCAAATTTGAATGAAGCTGGGAGCGTTTGGTTTGACGGCCGCAATCTTTGATCCATCTTGAGAGAAGGCTAACACGGCAAGGATTGCATCTCCGTCGGCTGTCCATTGGCAATGTCCCAGCGATAGAGCTTGTTGTCTGCCCTGTACGATGCCGCGACGACATGGATGCCATCGAAAGCCATCGCCAACCGCCGCGCTGGTGTGTCCATGCCTTCCAGTTGGACGATTTCGGCATGACACAATCCATGCACATGCTCCCACTGAAACCGCAACGTTTCAGGCAGCGAAGCCAACAGGTCTTCGGCTGATGTCAGGTTCCCGCTCGTCGCTTGTTGATACGCCAGGGCGACCGTACGCGCATACAACGAATGATCGCTGCGATCTTTTGCGACCGCCAGATCGCGACGACTTGCCTCCACCATTTGTCTGGCCGATCGCTCTGTTCAGCCGTTAGTGCAGCTCATTCTCCGCGGCCGCGAACTTTCAGCCGCGACTGTGTGATCGCCGCGACTGCCGATCGCCAACAACGTTGTCAGCAGCAGAACCAGTGATAACAGCGAGGCCACGGCAGGATGACGGTGCGCTGCCCAGCGGGTAGGCCCGCTGTAATGCGTGAGAGTGGACGTTGCCAGAATTGGTTCGCCAAGTGAATCGCTCTAGTTCTTCGGAGAGTTCTGCTGCGGACGGATAGCGTTCAGCGGGCACTTTGCTGAGGCACTTGGGCGCAAATTGTTTCAAGTCGATTGAACCACGGCTTTAACGTTCGCATGCCAACCGGTTCGGTTTCAATAACTTGCTTCAATGTCTCGATAACGCTTCCGCCGTATGGGGAGGCCGACCACAAACCGAAGCATAAAGAATCGTTCTGTGGGAATATACATCGCTATGGTCGGGCCGATCGCAGTCATCAGATCGCCCCGTGCCTGCTCGGGTGGCATGTATGCTGGTGTTCCCAAAACCTGACCGGTGGTCGTCAATTCGTCGCCACCGCTCAGACGTTTGGCCAATCCAAAATCGGTGACATGCGGGTCGCCGGCATGATCCAACAGAATGTTTCCCGGCTTCAAGTCGCGATGAATCACACCACGTTGATGTGCATAGTGAACCGCATCGGCAACTTTTCGCACCAGTTTCGCAGCGTGCTGCGGCTCAAGCGGCGAATCACGCAGGCATTCGCTGAGGCTTCTTCCTTCGATCAATCCCATCGAGAAGTAGTGTTGACCCTGAAACTCACCGATTTCGAATATGGGGACGATGCCGGGATGCGCGAGGTTTGCCGCTGCTTCGGCTTCGCTTTTGAATCGTGCGACTGCGCCCGCATCGGCAAGTTCCCCTGCAAGAATCATCTTCAAGGCGACGTCGCGCCCGAGCGATTTCTGGGTCGCCCGGTAGACAACTCCCATCGCACCGCGAGCAATCTCCGAGACGACCTCATAGTCACCTAGATATCGAATGCGTTTTGGCTCTTGCCGAAGTTCCGGGTCTGAGCTCGAATCAACGGACATCGTTTGCTCGGTGGCGTCCCACTGCCAGCGATCCGTTTGAGGAGCGTGGCTGTCGATCGTCGCTGTCGCAATCGTGGTGAGGCGATCAATAATGGCGCTGAATTGTGGGAAATGTCGCTTCAGTTCAGAAACATCGACCGACCGGCGGGTCCTTCCCGCATAATCGATTTGCAAGCTCAACAGTTCATTGAATAGATCGCTTTGACCATCTCGGTCGCCCCAATGTTCCATCGCTTCCGAAAGCGACGGCCATTCTCCGGCACGCAGCTTTGCCTCGAATTCATCACAAAACAAGTCGATCTGGTGGCGAAGCGAACGGTGGTCACTCATATAGCGGCTTATTGATGGCGGGGAATATCGCGTTGTTAAAGAAAACGAGATTTTGCCGCGCCACCCGACATTTTGCATCGCGGGGGAACGTTTTTTCTTGCGCGAACGAAAAGAGAGCGAATCGCACCCAAGTGTGGTCGGGAACCGTTGGATTGGTCAACGTAGGTAGCCCCGCCAACTCCTAATCCTTCGAATCGCCCGCTCGTTTCTCCCAATCGGTGCGGATTAAATGAAGCTTCCTCTCGATCGTTCGCTCGGACACGTCGAGCATCCTCGCGATCTCTCGGTTCTCGTACCCTTCCAGGCGAAGCATCGCGATCCGTCTGAGCCCGTCATCACGCAACAATCCGAGCAGTTCCTGTAGATCTTCGTCGAGAATTGCCAACATCTCTGGCGTCAGCGTAAATGCCGCAATCGATTCATCGAGCGGTTGCAGAACGGCTCCGCCACCACGCTTTTGCGTTTGCTGAGCGCGCAAGCGATCAAGAACTTTTCGTTTGGTGGCGACGACAAGCAATCGCCATAGCTCGTCTCGATTCTGAACGTTTTGATACCTGCCTTGACTCGCCCCGCGAATCATGATCCGAATGGCGCTCGACGCCGCGTCCTCGGCCACGTCGTGCAATTTTTCGCCAGGAATGACATGCCGACGAGCAAGCTTCAACAATTGCGGAAAGTAGTAACGCCACAATGCTTCTGCCGCTACTTCATCCCCATCAATCAAACGGTGAAACCACCGTGTTACAGACAGTTCGTTCGTAATCCGCTTCTGATCTTCACCAGACATTGTGCGACCCCACCGCAAAATCAACTGAAAAACAATATCGCAAGAACATCCAAAGCGTTCGTTCCCCATTCATCCCCAGTCCGGCAAACCCAGGTTTCCGCAGGCGATCGCGGCGAAGACTACTTTCACTCGCCGTTGCCAATCGTTGAACCAACCGAGAACGGCGGGGTGGCAACAAACTTCAAACGTATCGACCTGTTAAGCCGACGAGACTGAATTACCGTCCGATGCATCCGATGTGTGATACCGCTTCTCCGAGTAGTCGGCATTCCGGCCGGTAATGATTTTCCCCTGATCGCCGTCAATGACGAAGTAGATCAGTCCGACACGTTCGGGCATCTGCTCTCCCTCTGGACTCAAACTGCCGACAACTTTCCACCAAAAATCGACGCCAGCCAAGCAGTTCGAAAGCCTTCGGATTTCAAGCCGTTTCAACTGGAGTGTTGACTTCCGTTGAACGGTCTCGAATGCGTGTTGATGCATCTTCGCGATTGCCTCTGCTCCATCGGCTTTTTGCCCCAAGACATTGACGAAATCACCCTCCTCAACAAAGCACGCGGTGAAGGTCCCCAAGTCTTTTGCGTTCCAGGCGTCCATAAATCTGTGGACGGTCGCGCGGATCTCAGTTTCATTCATCGTAGAAGCTACTTTCCCAGTTTGTGTTTCTGCATTGTAGATCGTGCATTCCACAACACGGCAAATAGCGTTCCAGGTAAGCGATCTTGAGAACAGTCGCGACTTTTCCGATATCAGTGATAGACCGTATTTTGCATCGTGACCGGATGGCTTCAGCGATCGAAGCATTGATCGATCCAAGCTTTCATGGCGGAAGGCTCGGGCAGTTCAAAGACACGAAACTTCCGCATCCGTCCGTCGGTATCATCGTGAAGGAGCATTGATGCGGGGCTCAGACGTCCCGCTTCAGGACTGTCGATCAATTGCGATGAATCGCTGATACTCATCCGACCGAGTATGCTGATTTCCAAGTCATGTTGGTTTTGTCGCGACAACCAGCGACCGACGGTTTCGACGCTGCCACATGACAAAATCACATGGACCGCGGCGGCTGAACCATCGCGAAGGATTGCCTGCAACGCACTCGCTCCGCTTTGTCGCGGTGTTGCGTCAAGCGAAAAGCTAAAGGCATTCTCGTCTTGCCGAAGATCGCGAAAGCGTTCCAGCGGGTCGATCACCAACAGCACCGGCGGTTGCGATTCGGGTTCATCCAGTTCGATGCGTTGGGCCACCAGTTCGGCGATCCCCAGAACGGTCGTTTCCGCATCGCGAGGCTTGATAAGTTCCACAGGCAGACCACATGCGAGCGCATACTCAGCCGGTGAAGGATTGTCGTCATCGGCGCGTCGCCCATCGAGCATGACGACACGCAACTTCTTTCCTCGCGTCGCGGCATTGCCGTACATTGACGTCACAAGCACTCCCAGCACGTCGGTCGACAGATTGGATTCGCTTCCCACCATCAGGACGTGACGTCCCGGATGTGATGGCAGATGCAACGACACGGGAGGTCCAATCGCGACCGCTTCCCCCAACAGGCCGACCAGTTCATCCGCGCTGGCTTGCTTCCCATCGGCCTCTTCCGTCAGTGACGCATTGCTGGTTGCGGCGGACCAGCGCGCGGGACGATTTCCTTCAAAGATAACCGCAGGCCCATACGTGTCGACCGCGTTGGGATAACGATCGGCCACGGCGGCGAGTAATTCCCGATGTCGATCGTGGTTCAGCCAGCCGACTTGGAATGGCTGATTGCCTTCGATTAAGCCGCCAGCATCGTTGTAAATCGCTTCGCCTGGACGTCTCAACAACCGAGCCGCGTTGTTGTCTTCAGCTAGAATCACCAATGCATCCGACTCGCTGCACTGCAAGGCGACACGCACCGCCATCTGCCCCATGGTATTCCGCGGCAACGAGTATGCACCGGCCAAGGATTGACTGCTGAGGATGACATGCATGCCGAAAGAACGCCCTTGGCGAACCAAACGATCCAGCAACATCGTGCAATCTTGGGCGAGCCGATCGTCGCGACTGAAGAGTTCTTGAAACTCGTCGATCACCAGCCTGATCCTCGGCATGACCTGGCCGCCATGCCGCCGATACTCACCCAACTCTTGGACACCCGCCGCGCGAAACAATTCACCACGATGCTGCAGTTCGCGGTCAAGACGCTCCAGAACGCTCTGTCCGAACTCTCGTTCGCTTTCGATGCCGATCACCCGAGCGTGAGGCAAGCCAGCTTCCGCGTACAGCTTAAACTCGACTCCTTTTTTAAAGTCGAGCAAATAAACGTGCAGCTCATCGGGGCTGTATCGCAACGCACCGGCCGTGATCACGGTGTGTAACAGGGTGCTTTTTCCCGAACCGGTTTTGCCCGCCACCAACATATGCTGCCGGACGCCCTCTCCCAATTGCATCCGCAGACGACGACCGGCTCCCTGTTGCCCCAACGGGATATCCAACCCGTCCGCCGCATCCCCCGTGTTGTACAGCGAAGCGGGCATCACGTCATCGAAGGGAATTTCAACGCGTCGCCCGTGGATCGCGCCAACGCCGATCTGTTGAACCAATTGCGACGTAAGAGTGCTCGGCGGAGCTTCGATCGGATGAAATGGAAGATCCTTCAACAGCGGGTCGGTGTGTTGAATGTTGCCATCGCGTCCCACCTGCAGATGCAACATGCGATCGATCGGCAACGCCGAAAAATCATGCGGCCACGCCTCGTCGGGATCGCGGACAACGACGGTGACAATACCGCACCTTCGTCCGTTTTCGATCAATGCGCGCAGATGCTCGTATGCCGCCGGGGTCAGCCCATTGGGAATCCCAATTGCCGCGACCACGCGGTAGGGCTCGGCCATAGCGCCAGCCTGCGCGTTGTATTGATCGATGGTTTCATAGTGATCGCGAAGATACGTTTGCAGGACATCCTCCATGTGCTGCGTCAACTCGGCCAATCGCGATTCAATCTGATTTGGCTGCGTCCAGGCGCGATGCCCCACCAACGTCGGGTCGTGGTCAGCCAACGCCATCAATGAAGCAAAGGTCTGTCCGCGACCGATCGGGTCCAACAATGTCAGCCTCAAATTGCCGGGGGCGATCGCCGACACCAAGCGCCACAAGACGGCTCGGACAAGTTCAATGACTTCCGGACTGCTTCCACCCGGACAGTCGATCAATAACCCACAATGCTGAGCCGCCGTCATCGCGATCGGCAAACGTTCCGGCAATTGTTCGGGCAACGTGTCACGGATCGAAAGCCCGCTGCGCACGTATAACTTTCCGTTCCCTTCAGCCTCTGAGGATGAATGCACGTTCAGTTCGTGCTCTGATGTTGCCGATGCGGCGTGCTCGACCGACTTCTTCAAATATTCCGCCACATCCAAATAACCAACGGGAGCCAACGAAAGGGATGCCAACGTCCCTAGTTTTCCCGACGCCACCGTCCGCCATTCAGGAAAGCTCTGGTCAAGCGATTGGCACGCCGATTCAATCCGCCTCAATCCGCGTTGAAGCCCGTCACGCAAACGCTTGGCGACAGCTCGATCCTCCTCGCAATGCTGTTCCCCCATTTGCGCGCGTACCGAATTTCGCAATCGCCCCGCTTCAGCCAATCGCTGTTTGTGAACATCGCTGACGTCCGCAAACTCGCTTCCGTACTTCGCCTCCAAATTTCCAAAGGCCTCGTTGAAGTTGCGTTCCAAAGTGCTCAGCCGCATCCTTAGCGAAGCTTCACGCTGTTCTCGTTCCTGCGCCAGTCTTCGTTCAAAGTCGACCGTCTGTTGTTGTCGCAACTGATCCGCCTGCTGCAACGCATGGGCATGTTGATCTTTCAACTGCTGGGCAAACTGATTGGCGGCGGTCGTCGCACACGCTTGTCCATCCTTGAGCATCGCCAGGGCATCGCTCGCCTGCTGTTCAATTCCCGGATACCATTCTCGGGTCAGCCGTTTGATTCGAGGGGCAAAGAAGGCGAACGACAAAATCCCAACAAGGATTGGGGCAAAGATTCCAGCGGCCAACCACAGCAGAGGCGGTTGCAATCCCAGGAACAGCACCGACAGACACCAGACAATCAATGCCAACAGCATGACGAAGAAAACGTAGATCGATTCCAGATAGCGAATGGCGAAGTCGTCGTTCAAACGGACGAGGTTTTCATCGCACTGCTCGACGGCCCTTGTTATGTTCCGCAGTGCTTCGTCAACACTGGAAGGCCGAGCATATTGATCCGAAACCTGCGGTGAATCGACAAGTCGATGCAAGCGTTTTAGAGCAATCTCCCGCCCTTCTTCCAAACGTTCTTTGACGGCCTCCCAACCTTGATTCAAGCGAGCGAAATCACGCTTCTTCTGCTTGCCCGGCGCATCCTTCCTCGCCGCATACGCTTCGTTGGCTTTTGTCTTTGATTCGATCCATTGATGTTCGATGTCCGCCAATCCCTGTCGCTTGTTGCGTTTGTATTCCGCATCGAGTCGATTGAGTTCCTTGCGAATATCGAGTACCTCCCGTTCGTATTGCGAGGTCGTCGTTTCATCGGAAGCGTCCCAGCGATGCAAAAATTCGCGCAGTTGCGATTCCGACTGTTTTTGCAACGTCGATTTCTGTTCCTGTTGCTCACGCAGTAATGTCGCGAGTTGCTGCGCATGTGTCCGCCCCAGCGTCTCCCATTGTTTGACGCCATCGAGACAGCGTCGCGAGAGACCTCTGAGCAGCAGGCCTTGACGCTTTGCCGTGAACAAACCACGGCGATAACCCTCACACGAAGAATTCATTTTCGCTCTCTTCGTCACGCAACTGCTCGGACACCTTCCAAGCAAAGTTTCGAAATTCCGCAATCGCCGCCGACGTTTGACTCATAACGCCCGGCATCGGCTGCAAATCCTCTTGCTCGAACTGTCGACATCGGGCGTCGTTCCAATGCTCTTTCGCCTGTTGCCAGGACTGCGTAAACGTGGACCAATCCCGACGCAATCGCGAATCGATGTCATTCAATAAAGCAGGATTCATCGTTTAACCAGAATAATTCGCTGAACCGAAGATTGCTTCAAATTGCTGGATTTACGCCAATGTCCAGCCTTCGCGTGGATTGATTCGGCGTAAGAATCGTTCGGCATCCACATTCGTCGCTTTCAATTGCTCGCTGTCCCAATGAAGCTTTTCGCCCACGCGAAAGGCGACATTCCCCAAATGATTCGCCTCCGTCAATGGACCGGCGTAACTGAACGGGCTGCCCGTTTCGCCTTCCCCTTTGCATGCGTTGATCCATTCCTGATGATGACCGGGCGAATCGGGAATGAATTGTTTCGGACGTTCGAAATCCGCAAAGTCCTGTTCAGGCAAAAGCACATGTTTGCCGTAATCGGACAACAGCATGCCTTTCTCGCCAATAAACAACGTTCCACTTCCCCATTGCGGAATCCCCTTCTCCTTCCAGATTTCCGGCTTATGCGTCCCTTGATACCAGTAGTGTTTCGCAGCCGGCAAGTCGCCGCGCGCGTCATATTCGTAAACCGCGGTCATCGAAGCGGGGGCGATCTCCGGATGCGGCTCAGGCCCAAAGGCCTCAATCGTTTTCGGAGCATCAAACTTCATCGCCCAATAAGCCAGGTCGTTCCAGTGACTGCCTAGATCGCTCATCGTGCCGTTTCCGAAGTCCCACCAGCGATACCATTTCGGGCCGGGGAAGTAAACTTCATGGAAAGGGCGGTACTGAGCCGGTCCGAGCCACAAATCCCAATTCAGATAATCCGGCGGCGTCATTCCTTCGGTCGGCATTTCTTGAACGGAAACGATATCGCCGTTTGCCTTTGCGTCCTCGGGGCTCTGCAATCCCCACGCCCGTCCAACCCAGGTGTGAACTTCGTCCACGTTGCCAATCGCACCACTCTGAATCAATTCCACCACACGACGATAGTTCGACGTGGCGTGAATTTGAGTTCCCATCTGAGTGACCACGCCGGCATCCGCCGCCGCTTTCGTGATCGCTCGCGCTTCATAAACGTTGTGCGTCAGAGGTTTCTCGCAATAGGCATGTTTCTTCAACTGAAGCGCGGGCATGGTGGCATACGCATGCGTGTGTTCGCTGGTCGATACAACAACAGCGTCAATGTCGTCGGCCTGATCATAAAGTTTGCGGAAATCTTCGTATGTTCGTGCTTTGGGATGCTGCTGCGCGCAGCCTCGAGATTGCGGCGGTTGACGTCGCACAGGGCGACAACGTTCACCGAACCATCGCCGGCAATCGTTCGCAGGTTGCCACCGCCACGCCCTCCGACACCGATGAACGCAACGTTCATGCGATCATTCGCCGCCGCCCGCGTCGTGCTGCTGGAAACGGCAAGTCCGGCGGACACGGTGGCTGCCTGAGCCAGAAATTGTCGTCGCGAAGAAGGTTGAAAAATAGACATGGCGGGCCTTTCAATAAATGGAAGGGAACGGACGAAGAACACACCAGTGTCGTGCGACCGCTTCATCGATCGCACGACTCGCAGCCTGAGCCGCGAACAAACATTGTTGTCGACCGGGAACGCAAATGCCAGTCTTGCACGGCGTTTATACCGTGCATGGTCTGGAATGATGCTTTTGCATTTATACCGTGCGTGGTCTGGAATGATGCTTTTGCATTAAATGAAGCGAATCACCTCATTCTCGGCCACTCGACGTATAATGAAGCGAATCACCTCATTTTCGGCCACGCGACATTTATCCCAGCGAAAAACGCTTATTCGTTAACGATCTCGCCACCCGCGATCGTCGCCATCGCGGCGATTCTCGAAGGGGAAACGTCCGCTGGTTCCGTCCGAACCGCGCCGTCTCCCAGCAAGACTTGAAAGCCTTCAGGTCGCGCCTTCCCCAAGCCTTCAAGCGGCTCGGATGGGCTGAACGCCAAGTCGACCGGACGCGTCCAAACAACCGCTTTATCTTCATCAGCCTCGACGACGGCGATCGTGCTGGAGAGCCCATCGCGAACATCACTCAGAGTTATCTCCTTTTGATCTTGCATCCAAGTACCGTCCCCGTCGAGCGTTAGATAACTGGTCGTTCCCTCGGTCGAGTTCGTTCCGGGGGTAACAAAGACATCGGGCATCTTTGAAATCAATGTCTTGTTGTGTTCACTGTCCCACGGCTCATCCAGATGAAACTGTTGGTATAACTCTTCCTGGTCTAAATAGGGAAGCAGGTGGACACGCCAACTGAGCTGAGAGGCTTTTCCATTGGCATCAAGTTCCCGAGCCGGAAGTTTGCCGTGCCTGTCATGATAGATATGCATCGCCAAACCGATCTGTCGCAAGTTGTTGGAACTGATGGTGCGATCCGATGCCGATTGGAAACCTTCAACGGCCGGCAACAGCAAGGGAGCATGGAGCGCGGCTTCAACGTCCAGCATCCGCTCGACATCGATCACCAGTTGTCGGCCTTCGACTTTGGGAGCCATCTCCTCACGTTTGCCTTCAATGATTCGATTCAAAAATCGCTGTATCGCACTTTGCAGAGGTGTCCGTTCTCCAATCGACGACATGATGACCGCCGTCATTTCATTGATACCGAAGTCGATGGCCGGTCGAAGCAGACCATCAAGCTCCTCCAATGAGGAATCGGCGCGAGGAGTGAGTCGCAAACTTGCGTAAGGTGAACGGTCGAATGAAAACGTCAGGCTTGCCGTGTCCAGATGATCAGGCAAAGCTTTCAATTTGGCCACGGGTTCGGGCAAGGGAGGAGCCTCGTCCGCGATTGCTTTTGCCAAGAAGTGAACCTTGGCGACATCGAAAACGGTCACGATATCACCGCTCCCGTGGAGCGAATGCAATTCGACGGAGGCTTTATTCTTATCCGCGATTGCGTCGGGTTCCTTCTTGGACATCGCCAACACGCTACGCAACGCGCGTTCGCGACCGATAACAACCGTCCGATCGGGCAGCTTCGCGAAACACGTGTCCTTCAGATCCGACGTCGTCGCTTTTTGGTACGCAATTCCCCCCGACGACAGCTCTTGAATGTCTTCCGGCAACCGGACGTCCAACGCAACGCCAACATTGGGCTTCAACAACACACCCCAACCGAAAGGGTCATCGGGGCTCGCAAGCATCACGAAACCGACCGCTGTTTGAACGTCCGACAGATCGATCCCCAAAACAGATTGTGCCGCGGATAGAAGCAATTCATGCGGCAAATGCTTCAGCGATGGACGCTCGATGAACGCCGCTGGGTCAAAGCTTGCCGCGGCATACGTTTCCAACGGCAGGTAACGTTGCAATGCCTCAAGCCCATAGATCGATTGACGTTCAAGTTTGCGATAGTGAAAAACAATGTTGTCGAATTTCTCAGCTTCTTCGGTCTGACGATAAATGCCAGCCAATTCGTTGAGCGTCATCAATTGCGAAGGCACATCGATGCCCAACCGGCTCTCGATCATTCTGGTTTCAGAAAATGCGGCCTCTGCTTCGTCCAAGCGTTTTTGATCGCGATAAAAAATTGCCAGATTGTACAGCGAAGCGGCATACCGATTGTTCTCTTTGCCGATTGTTTGGTCGTAGATATCCAGCGCCGTCATGTACGCCTGTTCGGCCGCTTCAAACTGGTTGCTTCGATTCAGTGCTGTCGCCAAGCTGGCGTACTCGCTCGCCAGTTTGGGCGCAATGCCGGCGATCTCTCGTTGTGTGGTAACCGATTCGTTGAAGCGATCGGCGGCCTTGTCGAACTGTTCCGCCGCCAACAAGGCTTCCGCTTCGACAAGTGTCTTAAGGGCCTGTTGATATTCTTCGATCCGTGCGGGCTCCGCTTCCGCCAGTTGTTCGGATCGATATTTCAACCAATGCAAATCATTGTAGGCTTCCAGGCTGAGATCCTTGCGTCGCTTCGCAATCTGCAGCACCGTGTCATAGACTTCGGCTGATCGCACGTAATCACCAGCCTGATAAAGTTTGTAGGCCAGCAGACCGCCATCTTCTTGGGGTGTTTGGCGAAAGGTCTCGACCAACGCGACGTTTTCATTGTCGAGTTCTTGCTCCGCCATTCGTAGCAGTTTCAGTTCGACGGCGAACAAGCGTCCCAAATGCTTGATGGCTTGTTCCTTGGCTTGTGTCGAATCGGCTTCGCGAAACAACTCGATCAAGTTCGATTTGACTTTTACCAGCGAATCATAATCGTCGGGAAATTCGTCAAATGATGGGACCAATGTCGGGGCATCGGCGGGTTCCTCGCTCGCCGCTCGATTCGTGTCACCCGTCCCATTCTGGTCGGTTGGCGGTTGCGCCAACAGTTTATCACCCAGCAGTCCCAGCAACAGTAATCCGGCAAGCAATCGTCTGTTCATAATCAATCTCAGTTTGTGAACGTTGGCGGCAAAACACATCCAAGCTTTGGCGTCGGCCCACGCACAACATAAACATTCACAAACCGAGAATCCAGCAGACGTCGCGGAAAACGCGACGTCGCGCTGGTGAAACGTTGTCTACCGCGAGAAGCCCATGAAGAAGCTGAAGACCTGACGATCGTCGGTGTCGGCATGCGCAACGGGGAAGGCAAAGTCAAACGCCAGCGGCGCAGGACCCAAGGCGGGCATGCTGATGCGGAAACCAAAGCCAGGAGCGACGCGGAAGTTCTCTCGCTGCAGTTCGATATCGCGTTCCACGGATCCATAGTCGACGAACAAGACGCCTTTGGTCGCATCATCGGCCGTCAGTGGGAACTGATATTCAACCGATCCCAACACACTGAATCGTCCGCCCACCTGAATGCCGTTGAGGACCGGACTGGCGCCGCGAAAGTCGAAACCACGCAAGGTGCTGTAACCACCAGCGAAGAAGTTTTCGAAGATCGGTGTGTCTTCGCCGCTGACACCGACGCGATGGCTGATGGCGATGGTGTGACGTCCCGAATGGTCAGCCCGTTCTCGCAACAGGTAATATTTTCGAAGGTCGGCTTCCAGTCGCGAATAATCAAACGAACCGAATGTCTGTTCGTAAGTCACCTCGAACAGATGCCCTTCGGTGGGGGCGAACGGAATATCGCGTGTGTCATGCGACAGCCGAACGCTGCCGGAGAACAGATCGTGCTGCCCGACGAATTGATCGACGAAGGGCGTTCCGGGAACGCGGACATCCGAGAAATCGACATTCTCGGCTCGGATCGCGGTGGACAGCGACAACTCATTCGTGACGCGATAGCCCAACTGAACACGACCGCCCAACCGAGATTCATCCCAATCGCGATATCGTCGATCGAACAAGAAGCCCTGCACGGAAAGGCTCAAAGGCAAATAGTTGAACAGGTACGGTTGGCCGAACGATACCATGTATCGTTGAAACTGATTTCCTGGAACCGCTTCCAAGCGGAAGGTCTGTCCGCCGCCACGAAATGCGTAGCCGGAGAAGAGCTGCTGGAAACTGGTCGGGAATCGCATGATGTCGAAGTTGCGTTCATCCAACACGATCTGCCCGGTCACGCCCGCATCGCTATTGACCGCACCACCGATCATGAAACGACCTGTTCGCGTCGGCGTCACGTACACATCGACGGGAACCGTTCGCACGCGAGGCATCACCAATGGGGGCGGTTCGTTGCTTAAAGGGTCAACAAAGTTCGGATTGATCGGTTCGATCGGTGCTCCGACCAAGCCGGGGGGCTGCGGAGCAGCGCCCATCGGTTGCGCCATGCCTGTCCCGCCAATCGCGGTCGGCGGCCCGAAGCCTTGCGGATTCGTGACGCTTGGTACGCTGGAGTTGTTGGGATAAGTTGGCTGCACGACCGCGCCGCCGTAATTTGGGGCGGGAAGTGTCTGATTGGAATATGGGTCGGACACGCCATTTTGCGCAAGCCGCGTGTTGCTCGCGGCGGCAGCGTTCCCACCAGGCAAGTTGCCGCTGGGATAGCTGCCGTATGGATTGGTCATTTGAGGTTGCACCAACGGCGGCTGAACATTTTGGCCACTTACGGGAACAGGGCCTCGCGTGAAACCACCTCCGCCCGGCGATGGCGTGGGGGGCGTATTCGTGATTTCGGGCGGCAGAACATATCCGGCGTCCTGGCCCCGAACGGTGACTGTATTTTCGTCGTTCCTCTTCTCAACGCTTTGATCAGCGGATCGATTCGTCGGAGCAACGTTCGTTCCCGCGTCGATGTCCAATGACCCAAAATCAATCGAGCTGGGAACACGGTTCTCGGAGGATGACAGCTTTTGTTGTCGCATCGTCTGCGCGCAACCGCTCAGCGACAGCACCGTGGCGCCAACAAGCAGTAACATGCACGTCGATGCAAAGCAGCAACAGCGATTCATAAAGTTGCCCAACCCAAAAGAGGCGAGAAGTGGTTTAATAATTTTCATCCGCAGCGGTTTCCGAATCGACCATGGTTGGTTGTTCGACAACGATTCGCGGCACCGGACCTTCTGCCGGATTGGTCGTGAAGATCTGCGTCGACTTCAGCAATCGCTCGCTTCGATCGAGCTTCTTGCGATCGAGCATTTCGCCTTCGGAAAATTCAAGTCGATTTGCGACAACGTGCTCAGCGACCAAGTGATCGTCCCCTTCGACATGAATCCGAATCTCGCCGCATCGATACTGATCGCCTTCGGCGACTCGAAAAACGAGATCGAGCTGCCCTGGCTCATCGAGTACCGTGGGGCGTGGCTGGACATCGGCAAAGATGAATCCGAGCGATCCAAGGGCATAACGGATCTCGGTTACATCGGCTTGCAACTTGCCACGATCGAATGGATCACCTGGTTTCAGCCGCAACCGCTCTTTGAGACTTTGTGGATCAACGAACTGGTTGCCGATCATTTCGATATTGCGAATGTAATAACGAGGGCCTTCTTTGATGACGAACCGCAAATGCATATACTTGCCCGATTCGTCGTATCGCATTTGCCTACCGACTTCCGCTTCGAAGAATCCGAGGTCGCGATAATAGCTGGTCAACAACTCCTGATCTCTTTGCAAGACGTCCATCTTCGCGCGATTCGCAAAGTTAAAGACCCCCAGGAACGCATCGCGGCTTTTGATGATCTTTTCCAGCCGCGCTGAACTGACGAAATGGTTGCCGATGATCTCGATTGAACCGATCCGCTCCAGCGGGCCTTCATTGATTCGATAGATGACCGCGTTGGGATATCCCGGCTTGCCGATGACGGTTTCGATCGTCGCTTGGTTGAATCCTTCTTCGCGATAGTAGTCGACGAGCCGCGAGCGGGCGGACTCGATCGAGAACTGATTCAAGGGATCCCCTGGATCAATTCCCGCACGGCCTTTCAGCTCGCGATCATTGATGCCGCGGTTGCCCATAAATTCGACCGCCTGCACCACGGGACGTTCCTCGACGACAAACACGACATGTACGCCGTCTTCACGCTCTTCGATTTGAGGCTTGATCTGTCCGAAGGCTCCGAACTTGTGCAATCGCCGTACATCCTCCATCACCAGATTTAAATCGTAGACGCGTCCTTCCCGCGTTTGCACTTGCGACATGATCCGATCCAGTCCGACGGTGCGGTTACCTTGCACGCCAACGCTGGCCACCAATTTATCGCCCGCTTCGCGATTAACACGCATGGAGCCCTGCTGATACAGATGATCGCGGAACTTCGGTTTTTCAATTCCCGGCGGAGCGGGCGCACTTCCCCCGCCGCCTCCCATGCCGCCACCGAACTGCGCCGTAGCAATCGGCGATGTCGCCAGCACGAACAACAGAAAGCTGACGCCCATACGAAGCACTACCGATGGTCGTGCAAGCGAACGTGACGTGATTCGCTTCAAATGACGCACCAGTGTCGTTTCGGACCACGAACGGCAATGACATCGCGTGAGCGAAAACGATGTGATTCGCTTCAAATGACGCATCAGTGTCGTTTCGGACAACGCACGGCAAAAATGGTGACGCATGGATTCCTTTCCTCTGCGCATTTCAATTGGGTATTCCGAATTTCAGCCCCTGCACAACGACCATTGCCTTCTTTTCGATCAACCCATCAATCAAGGACCGAAAAGGGCAAATGGAATTCGGACTCGGAAGGTTAACTAATCAATTGAGGCACTGCGTCACAAGTCGAGTTCTGTAAATCGAGCCAACAAACCGACAAATATACGTCGCGTCGGCGGAAACGATTCGATTCGCAGTGCTTGTTCGTGGAAAGCAATCCTTTCAATGGACGCACGGAGCTTCAATGACGCGGTCCCCGAAACGGCAAGAAGATTTGCCGATTTTTTGATGTTTTCCGATTTAATACCGAAATTGAACTGTACGCACCATCGGGAATCCGATAACAGGATTTAGGAGTTCTCTGCTGAACAGCAATCAGCGAGGGCGTGTTTTCAGGCAAAATGGAACGGAGAATAGGAAGTCACCAACCTTGAGTATACGTCTCGTGGCCGAAAGCGAAGCGATTCGCTTCATAGGATGCAGCAGCATCATTTCAGACCACGCGCGGTAAAACAACGAGAAGTCATCAATTTGGCTTGATGTGGTCACAGGCGGTTCGGCGCATGTCCGAAGCAGGGCTCATCAAGTTGAGCAAACATACGTCGCGTGGTCAGAAATGAGGTGATTCGCTTCATTTGACGCGAAGGCATCATTTCGGACCACGCACGGTATAATCACGTCCTCGCCGGATGCCAGCATAAACCACAACCCAATTCAAGGAGGGGAAGGTGATGAGGTTGTCCGTCGCAAGAGCCGTCGCGATCGGCTTGATCCTGCTAGCAAAAAACGCAAGTGCTCAGCAAACCGCTGAACCGAGTCTGATTCTCTTGACTCAGTGCGGTCGCTTTCATCTGGTGCTGGGACGCATTCACCTCGACAGCTTCCACTACAAGAAAGTTCGCTTGCATCGCACGTGCGAGCACTCTCCCAACGACGAAGAATTCGTCTGTGTCACCGCCAACGAGGCGACCCCTTCGCTGCACTACCTGCGTCAATCGGGATCTACGCGAGTGACGATCGACACCACTCAATGCGACATTGTGCGGATCGAATCCAAAACCTCACACTCTTCCGGCGTGCAAGAAACGCTGCTGATCGACCAACAAGCCACGCAGCCTATTCAGATCGTCCACGCCATCGGTTCATCAAAGCGAACGTTCGAATCGACCAGCTTCTGGCACCTCATGGCACAAGAACCCGATTGGTTCGACCAGCACGTTCGACCATTGTTGTCGTTGATGCTTCATCGATGCGAACTGCAACGTTCCGCGGATGCGATCCAGCAACGCCTGAAAGCGCAAAGTCAAGGTGCGCCTTCGATCACCCAGCAATTTGTTGATCGACAAGTCGAGCGACTTGCCTCATCCAGCCGCAGCGAACGGATCGACGCACAGCGGCAACTCGTCTCGGCCGGTGTAGGCATCTTGCCGTTGCTCGAACAAATCGACCAACGACAACTGGATATCGAACAAAAATCGTTGATTCAAAAGTTGGAACGCAAACTGTCATCCGCCCGCGTCGACACGCCCGACCGCGTTGCCGCTTGGCTTGCCACGGATCGAGAGTACTGGATACTCGCCAGCCGTGATTGGTCTTCCGGCAATCGGCAACAAGCGCACGAATTCATGATTGCCACCTGCGGCGTCGGACTCGATGAATCGAACACGTCGCTCGCCAGACAGAACAACCAACGCTACCGATAGAGGCTAAGAACTATCCAGGCTGGATAAATATGACTCGTTGTTCATCCGCCAAGCGTCATTCATCGGACGGTGAATAGATCACTTCCGAGCTGATCGCGGATGGAAGTTCGATGTTTCCACGGAAGTCTCCGTTCGGGAAATCTTTCACAATCAGCTGAGTATTCCGCACGACGCGTGTGACGATTTGCGAAAAACCGCAAAAAAATCGACACAGTCGTTTTAAACGGTACAGACCGTGCTAAGTGATGCGGGCGACAACGGGAATGTGATCGAGAGTCGTTTTCGATCGAACGGTTGTCAATCCTGCTTCAATTGTGAAAGGACTTACACCATGGCTACTCCAAAGAAACCAGCAGCAAAGACTCCCGCCAAGGCTTCAGCGAAAGCTCCCGCGAAGGCAACTGCAAAAGCTCCCGCGAAAGCAAAGGCTGGCAAGAAGTAATCGAGACCTTCTCGATTCAATTTCGATCGTTACCCAAGCCATGCCCTGACTCAACAGGGCATAGCTTCGGGTGACGCGAAATTCTGGCTCCTGCGGAGCTTGTTGCTATGTCAGCACATAGCCTTCTTCACCGTGCTGTGAAATATCCAGACCTTGCTGCTCGTCGTTCGCCTCAACGCGAAGACCGATCGTCGCCTTGATCAGCAGCAACAAGACGATACTGCCGATTCCAGCGAACAAGTAAGTGACGATCACGGCTGCGATTTGCCCCGCCAGAATATCTCCTCCTTCCAGCAGACCCAACTTGGCGCCTTCGCCAATATCCCAGCATGCTCGCGTTGCAAAGATGCCGGTCAAGATGGCCCCAACCGTTCCGCCCACTCCATGAACGCCAAACGCATCCAAGGCGTCATCATACTTGAAGATGTTCTTCAGTTTGACGCATGACCAGTAACAAACGACACCGGCAATTGCACCCATGATCAGCGAAGGCATCGGCTGCACGAAACCCGCGGCGGGAGTGATGCACACCAACCCGGCGACGGCACCGCTGCTGGCCCCCAGGACCGTTGGCTTTCCACGCAAAACCCATTCGCACACGGCCCAAGCAACCGCGCCGGCGGCTGCGGAAAAGTGAGTGACGGCGAAGGCGCTGCTGGTCAGTTCATCCGAGGCAAGCTCACTTCCCGCATTGAAGCCGAACCAACCGAACCACAGCATCGCCGATCCGACTGCGGTGAACGTCAGATTGTGAGGTGGAAGGGGTTGCTTGCCGAAGCCCATTCGCGGCCCGATCAAGATTGCCGCAACCAACGCGGAGATCCCGCTGCTGATGTGAACAACCGTCCCGCCGGCAAAATCCAAAGCCCCACCCATGATCGCATTGTCGCCTCCATAAGCGAGAATGCCACCATCCCAAACCCAGTGCGTCAGCGGGCAATAAATAAAGGTGCCCCACAAAACGGAATAGACCACCATTGCACTGAACTTCATACGTTCGGCAAACGCGCCGCAGATCAATGCCGGGGTGATGATGAAGAACATCCCTTGAAACAGCATATGCGTCAATCGTGGAATTGCCCCCTCCATCGGCGTTTCAGGGGCTCCTGTTTCTTCGTTCCAGAAGCGCGAAACATTATCCATCATCAAGAACTCGCCGTTGCCGATCAAATGCGAAACGTAGTTCTCTCCCGGCGTGCCGCCGAAGGCCAGCGTGTATCCGTACAATGCCCAGATGACCGTCATCAAGCCCATCAGAAAGATGCACTGCATCATCACGCTGAGCACATTTTTTCGCCGCACCAGCCCGCCGTAGAACAATGCCAAACCTGGCGCGGTCATGAACAAAACCAACGCACAACATGTCAGCATCCAAGCGTTGTGCCCCGCCAACTTTGCGGCATCAATGTCGGCCTGCAAGTTAGCGATCGTCGGCTCAGCGGACGCGGCTTCGGCAGCTTCCGTGACGACAACGTCATCAACGGTTGCTTCGTCGGATTGTGCCTGACACAATGATGCATCCGACGTTAATAGGATGCATGAACACAAGATCAAAGAAATCGAACGGAACACATTTCGCCTCATTGAGAAGAGAATTGAACGGAGTGATTTTGCCTGATACCGCCTAGGATGCAGATGTTAATTGATCCCAACCACTTTTGGGAGGATACATTCTCCGGAAAACCGAAGTCGTCTGTATCGCCCAGTTTGACTCGTTTGGCGAAGCTTACCTCGTTGGTTTCCCCGTTTTCCCTTTCATATCCCGCCCGTTATCAACGCTCGTTGATTCTGCTGCTGTTGGCGTTAATCGTTACCGCAAGTTTCCCTCCCGCGAATGCGGAAGCCGCGGTGAACGTGGTCCTCATCATTGCCGACGATCAGGCGTATACGGACTTTGGATTCATGGGAAACCCAAGGGTTTATACGCCGCATCTAGACGAACTTGCATCCCAATCGGCCCGATTTACGCACGGCTACGTCCCGTCAAGTGTTTGTCGGCCATCGTTGGCGACGATGTTGACGGGGCTTTACCCTCACCAACACGGCATCTTTTTCAACCATCCTCCGCCAGGTTTTTCAGAACTTTCGAAGTCACCGACAATGACGCGAACAATTCGATTCGCATCGTCGCGCGGCCGAACGCTTCATTCAAGATGCTCCAAGCCTTCCACGCATGCTGGCGGCGAACGGCTATCGATGTTTGCAAACCGGAAAGTTTTGGGAGGGAAGCTTTCCGAACGCGGGCTTTACCGACGGCATGTCGATCGCAAGTCCCTCGGGTGGCAAGTATGGCGATTTGAGGCTTCCCGGCGGAGATCTCGTTGCCCATGGCAATGGTGATCACGGACTGGCGATCGGACGCCAGACGATGCAGCCGATCAACGCCTTTCTGGACGAAGTTGCGCCGAACGATGCACCGTCGACTCCGTTTTTTATATGGTATGCACCCTTCCTGCCGCATGTGCCTCATGATTCGCCCCAGCGTTTCGTCGAACTTGCACGCTCAAGACCTGGTGTTGCGCCCCACGAGTTGCCTTATTTCGCGTCGATCGCGCAGTTTGACGAAACGGTCGGTCTTTTGCGAGCCGCGATCGAGCGTCGGAACTTAGCAAACAACACATTGTTCGTTTTCGCTGTCGACAACGGTTGGGTTCCCGACGCCCGCCGTTATGTTCGGCAAAAGGAGGAATGGGATCACACGAAGAACAGTAAACGCGCCCCATTTGATGCCGGCCTGAGAACGCCAATTTTGTTCCGCCTTCCGGGATCAACCGTCGCCGCGACCCATCAATCGGTCGTCAGCAGCATCGATCTGGTGCCGACGATCTTGGCGGCGACAGGCACACCGATGCCGGAAAGGCCGCTTCCGGGAAGAAACTTATGGCAAGTCGCCACCGGTCAAGCGAAGGCAGATCCCGATCGGGCTGTCTTCGGTGAACTCTATCCCGGTGATGCGCGCGAACTCGGCAAACCGGAACAAGACATCGCCTATCGCTGGGTGCGGAAAGGAGGATACAAGCTTATCGTCCCACATGCTCACAACGGCAGACCGCCATGGGGGAAGTTTCTCGATCGCCCCGCATTGTTCGACATCACCAGCGATCCGGAAGAATCAACGGACTTGCTGAGCGAACCGTCCGACGATGTTACCGAGAGGACCAAGCTTCGCCGAATTCAGCACGAACTCCAAAGCTTGCTGGATCAATGGTGGTTGCCCTGATGCATTCGTCGGCTTGGCTAGCGCTGAATTATCTCAGCGTGAATCGTCAGTCGCTTAAATAGGGCGATTGTTTTGCGATCGATGCCGGCGGTATGCAGCACCGCACGCAAATTCCCCACGGAAACGGGGACCCTCTCGAAATCAACTCGCCCAAGCACAATCGGACGGCTATTCGCGGTTTCTTGAATCAGAACATACCCTGTTTCCGCTCGCCGCGCGATCCGCAGCGCATGAACGGACTCAAGTGGATAATTCACAAGTTCTTGGTAATCAAGCTCGCCCGTTTCACGCAAAAAGCGATGTGTGAACTCGCCGTTCGTCGCGCCGCCGGAGGACATGGCGAATTTGGATTGAAGGGCCGTCTTCAGCCGGTCCTGAAACTCGGTTTCCAGGTAGACGACGCATTCCCCGCCCGGCTGCGGACGTTCCAAATGCTCAACTTGCAGTTCCAATTGAATGTCAAAGTCGCCGTGAATCGAGACCCTGGGAGACAATCCATGACCATGCCAATCCTTGTAGCCGGGAGCCGTCACGCGCAGGCCCTCCTTCAATTGTTCAAAGTTCGCACCAGTCCCCCATGTTTGAACCCGTCGACTGCTAACCGGATCGGAAAAGTTCAGTTCGAAGCGACTGGACAGGGCATCGCGTGACGCGTCAAGTTGCTCCACCGAAAGCGAAGTTTCCAATGCCTTCCCAGTCAAGCGTTCGGCACGAACATCGAGAGACTTCCAAACGACCCGCGCTTCGCCCTGTTTCGTTGTCTCAATCACCAACGAGATGCCTCCCGGGCGGGTCGGTTCGGGTGTTACCGATTCTGAATGAAGCAGGCGGTAATTGGCTGACTCACCGGCTGCAAACAGATAAAGCAAGCGATCGCCATGACGAACAAATCGGAGCTTGCCTCCCGTAGCCGCTTCGCTGGTAAGCTTGGGGAATTCGTAAGTCCGATGTCCCTCACGCGAATAGAAGTGTGCCGCTTGGATGATTTGCCGCCCAAGTTCCTTCTCCGCGAATCGCGAGAACTTGCGATAGAACCGATAGTCGGCGGTCTGGGTCGGGAAACCAAGCATCAATTGAATGTTGGCGTCACCACCCGAGGCAATCGTCGATTGAAAGTCCTCAAATTCAGCAATCACATCGAAGTCGCCGTCCATTTCCAAATGAGGAACGATGACATACTGAACGAAATTGCCGCCTGGACGGACCATGTGGACTCCGCGCTGGGTATTGGTAATGTTTCCTTTCCAGTCTCCCCCCAAAACCGCAAAGCTTTCCAAAGGAATGCCGTCGGCGAATTCGTGATGATAAGACTGTTCGAGATTCAAGCCCGCGATTGTTTCTTCCAGCGTGGTGTCTTGCAGCGATCGTGACGTGGCGGCATCGAGTGTCTTTGGCCAATCGCCTGCCCAGCGAAGGTTGCGAACCAGAGCTTCAGACTGGTCGCAATAATGAAACAATCCGAAACAGCGGTCGCTTTCGCGGTCGAGCGTCGCTTCGTGAATTGGGTGATCATTCAGAACGAACTCGATTTGATCGTCTCGGATTCGGATCGTCATGCGATTCCATTGATCGCTGTGCAACGGATTCGTCGGAAACTTCTTTGCCGATGTCGTCGCGGCCGGCTGCGTTTGCGGCCTTTTTATCGTTCGTTCGTAAACGCCATTGGTCACTTCGTGAACGATCACCCGAGCCTCCGCGTCGAAAATGAATGCTCGTCCTCCGATCGTCGGATGGACGGCATGGGAGCCGTTGCGATAGAAGAACTCGTATGAAAACGTGGCGTCCTCAAAGATCGGTCGATGGTATCGCAACAGTCGTTCGCACCAGCAACCGTTAACCATGTCCCGTCTTTTTCCCTGAAGAACAAAGGGAGCAACATCGCTCGATTCTTCCGTGCCTTCCGTTTTCACAATCTCCCAGTCAGCATCATTGCCCTCGACCGTTCCGAAGAACGCATCCCACCCAAGCAAGCGATCATCGGCGAATAAATCGATCGCATCGGGAACTTGCGGCTCACCGAAGATTCGAAGATTCTTCACCCAGCCATGCGTAAACCAATCGCCAAAGATTGTCAGCCACGGATCGGAGGCGGAGACGGAACTCGTATTCACGTCGCGGCCATTGATGGATGTCGTCGTGAGACCATCCCGCACGTTCAAGCGAACCCTCGTTCCGTCGGAGATCTCGTCCATCCGCGGCGATATGTTTTTCGTCGACTGATTCCGAGCGAAGTGGCCGCGCAGAAGGGTCTTGTGATCGTATGCGGACCCACCCAGGTTCCTCCATAACCGAGTTGTGTCTCGCGGTAGTTGAAGCCACTGACAAACGCCTCGACCACAAAGTCGCCTCGCAGTAGAACATCGAAATAAAGAAAATCGCGACCACTCGAGACGACCTTCGCCGCTTGTCCGGACGACAATTGCCACATGGCGAGCGGGAATCCTTCACCGCTGGATTGCGGTGTGCCATGCGTTACCGGGTGCCAGCCTGTCACCGAGTGTTGCCTCGAGTGTTGCCTCACTGAGTTGCCTCACCGAGTGTTCGTCTTCAACCGCGACTTCCGTTTTGTTCAGTCGGTTTGAGACGTCGCCCACCGGATCGTTCGCGTTCAAAGATTGCAGTCGATACTGCGTCGCAAAGCAATGACGTTTCCATCGTTCGTCCAATGGTGAATTGCCCACCCGACAACTTCATAGCAACGCAGCGACAGCGACATGCTGGCTTCACGCAATGAAGGGTTCGGACTCGCTTTCCAGATCAAAGCTAAAATCGCACCGATCGATTGATTGACTTGGTCGTCTTCGCTGAGCAAGTTCAGAAGCTGGAACATTTGTTCGCTCGCTTCGGTCGTGCGATTCCCGGCAATCGCCAGCAATGCCCGCAGCAGTCGTCGATCGACGTTTGACTGGCTCGCTTCTTCCACTCGGTCGGACAACAAAGCTTCGATCTCAGGCAGGCGTCCCAACTGAGCCGCCACATCAACCAACGTAGCGGCGGGCAACAGCAGCGTCGTGTCGTTAAACCCGGATTTCAACAAAGTTTTGTTCAGCGAAGGAAAAGCGGGGAACGCAATTCCCGGCGGACGGGCTCCAGAACGATTCCACGAATGTGGTGCCGAGAGGAATTCAATGTGAATCGCACCTGTTTTCGGCGGAAAAACGTTGTCTTGCAATCGCTTTAGCTGTTCATCAATCGGCAGCGACGCAAGCTGTTGCATACAAGGCAAGGGTGTTTCGTAGCGACTCGCTGCCGAAGATCGCTCGGCGAGCGACGTTGTCGCTTCGAGGGCGATTCGCCGAGACAGGTGTTCCCTTCCCAGCACAAAACGCCAACGAAAATCAGAAACGCGTTTCGGAGGCTTATGTGTCGCACTGGCGGTAAGATCGAGTGGGCATGCAAAGCGATGAAGGTCAGGTTATCGTTGGTAGATCGGCAACAGGCCGTAAGCCGGAGTCAAAGCCAGAATAGCCAACGACGTGCTGTACGTCGATCCATAGCGACGCTCGTTGGCGCTTCCCGGTGGCCAAGCACCGCTGTCGGTCTGTTCCTTCATCAGGCCAGCCGCAATTTGCGGAAAGATCTGTTCCCATGCTTCGCCGCCCACTTGAGCCATTGCCTGACTGCTGTAATACGTCGCCAGGTAATAGTAATTGTTTTGCCATGGGTTCGGGTAATCGTGACTGCGGAACCATCGGACCGCCGTGGCGACCCCTTCGTGCTGATGTCGCCCGCCCAGAATCAGTGTCAAAATGGCGGATGCCGTATTGGCCAAGGTAATTTGCGGATCGGACTGTGACACGTGCGGGCGATAGCGAAAAACGCCCTTTTCATGTTGTTGCGGATCGGGTTCGTAACATCGCTGAACAAAGTCCAAACCTTCGTCGAAATAAAGTTTGGGGACGTTGAATTCCGCATTTCGCGCCGACCGCAAAAACATCAACGCCCATCCGGTGACCGACATGTCCGATGCCGCGTCCGGGCTTTCGGGATAGCCATATCGCCATCCGCCGATATCCGACTCTTTGCCTTTGGTGCGCGACTGGACTTCGCGATGAAATGCGAGCGCCAGCAACATTGCTTGTTCAATTCTTCGGGATCGTTCCTCGGAGCACATTCCATAGACCTCGCCCAACATCAACCCGGCGATCGAATGATTATAGATCACGGTTTGAGACGGTCCGCCATGCTCCACCGGCGGCAACACCGGCTGCAGCGAAAAATAGCCGCGACGTCGCTGGGTACTGAGCACGAAATCGATCGCTCGTGATATCTGTTGGCCATAGCGACCTTGATCGGGCAAATGTCCACGGGCCAAAAAGGCCATCACGCTGAACGCGGTCACAGCCGGCTGTGCGGCGTCTTCACTGGGAAACCGTCCATCTTCGGCCTGTTGACTGGCCAACCAATGCAGGCCTTGATCGATCGACGTCTCCACGCGTCCCCAATCGCTTGCCGGCAGAGCGGCGCTGAGATTGGTGCTTGTGGCAATGACCTCCATTGGTTCATCCCCAGCGGAAGCCCGTGAATCATCGCTTGACTGGCTGGGCTCTGGCGAGTCCGACGGAGTCTCTTGCGCATACCCGCTTGCAACGAACATGCTGAAGCTCAGCAGCGCGATGGCGGCGACTTTAACCAATGGTCGATCAATAACCAGCTCAGCGGTCCCCGCCGAGAGTCTCGGTGGGAACCACCGAGCCACGTTAAGTACAGCGGTTGTTGATCGGCTGTTCGTAAAAAGAGAATTCGGAAAAGGCATGGTCACTCTTCAATCGTCTGCATTAGGTCGCGAATCCGATCTTGATACTCTTCGATCGCCTTGCGGTAGGCCTCGGGAGGTCGATTTCCGCGAGTTTGCCACAGCCCGTCGTCAAGCTTTGATAATAGTCGATTCCATTGCTCGTCCGGGATCGCCTCACCGGCAGCAACCGAACGCATCAACGCTTCGGCCTGATCGGCTTGGACAACGCGCTGCCAAACCCGTTCGGCCGATTCGTCTCCGTCGGGTGAATCCATTAACTTTTGAAGTTCTTTGGCCATGCGTTCCAAACGTTCGCGTTGCTCTGCGGGCAAGCCTTCCTTCTCTCGCTGTTTTTCGATCTCGGCAAGCGTCTTTGTCAGTTTGTCCTGTGCTCGCTTGGCCTCTTCCCGCTGCTGCTCCTCCTCTTTGGTAAGTTCGCCGGCCGCAAGCTGCTCCTTGCGTTCTTGTTCCTTCTTTTCGCGACGTTGCCGCGATTCGTCTTCGCCATTCCCCTGTTCCATCCGCATTGCCTGCTGTGCCCTTTGGCCGGCGGCGCTGAGAGAGAATCCAAGCGCCCCTTCCGCGGCCTGCTGAGCCAAAAGCGTATCCGAACGAATACGAAGATTTGTCGGGCGGTTGGGAATGCCCAACTGTGCCGTAATGCTCGGTTCGCGTTCCAAACGCGCCAGAAAAGCGTCGAGCGTCGGATCCTGCAAGTCGCTGATATTTGGATCGTTGGGATCGTTTTCGTCCAGATGCTCGATCACGGATCGGCGAATCTTGTCAAACAATTCTTCCGCTTCAACCAGTCGCTCCGAGGCCATTTGTTGTTGAGCGGAAGCAGGCTCCAGGCGACCTTCCCCCGATCGAAACGAAGCGGCCAACTGATTGTATGTGATCGATTCCATCAAGCGATGCAGGTTTCGGATCATGTCTTTGATCTCACCAGGCATCTCGGAATCGAGTAGCCTACGAAATTGCGCGCCGAGATCATCCTCCATGTCCAACATGCCGACTCGCAGCAACTGCGTTGAGATCGCCAAACGATTCTGCTCGACATCAACTAAATTCGGATAGTTTCCGTCCGAGACACTTGCGCTCAGATGAGCCCACAAGTTCGACTGATCGGCCACGGCACGCGTTTCCTGAGTCCTCGATTCGACATATTGGCTGATCCCTCCATTGCTGCTGTTTTCAAACTGCAAGCGATCGAGCAAGGAAAACAATCGATCGCATTGTGCGATCAGAAAACGCGCGTTGCCGCGAAGTTGCATCGGATCGGTGGACTTTCCATACTCCGCCGCGACATCGTCGGCATCCATGCGTATCGTCCGCGCGAAACTTGCGAGTTGCTTAGCCTGAGCGACAATCTCGGCTGGCGTGCCGGTGGTCACTTCGATCTCCAACGGCATCTGTTTCTCAACGCGTTCAGCCAACTCAGACGCATCTTTCGCCAAATCGTCCGCGACCGCTAGTCGCAAGTCGATGATGACCGACCAAAAATCGGTTCGCTGCGCTTCGTCGATTTGTAACCAGTTCAACACTTCTTCCGTGAGATCGAACTGCCGTTGCGCAATCTCCGTCAATTGGTCGCGAAGCGACGATTGACGCCGCTTGGAAAGCTCCATGAAACGTGACATCAGCCGCGGATCGTCCCCCAGCATCTGAGCGAATTCGTCCATCATCTCGCGACGTAATCTCAGAACTTCGGCCAGCCGATCCAGGTACGCTTGGTCCGTCTCGATGATGCCCATTTTACGTTCGAGCGGATTGAGATTCTGTCGCGCTTCACGCATCAGTAACTGGCGTTTCTTAACGTAGACCTCGTAAAAGGTGATCGCTTCATTCATCTCTTTTTCAAGCTTGTTCTCCTGTTCGACGCGGTCGTAGCGCTTCAGCAATGCCGCCAGCAATTCCCTCGCTCGCTCGATATGCTGCAGCGCCATCTTTGCGTCGGTATCGCTCGATTCGGGACGTTGCGATCCCGCGAAGACTCGGTCCCGCGCCGGGGTGATGTGCGTGCGCGTGATGTCGACCATCTGCAAGCCGACGAATGCGAAACGATTGTCCTTCGTTTGCTCGCGTAGATCCAGCGGCCACATTCTCAAACCTGAATGAGTCGCCTCCACTGCTCAAACCGATCCGCGTCGGCGATCGCACGATCAACCAATCGCTTCAGGCCCGTCTCGATTTCCGCCAACATGCGATCAATTTCCACCACCGACTCCCGAATCGATTGCTCATCACCAGGACGGTCGGTCGCCTCCGCAATCGCCGACAACGTGGAGGTGATTTTCAGGCGACGACGGTTCGTAAGTACGTTCTGTCCTTGACGGCTGCGTTGTCCGGAAAGCTGTTGTCCGCTGCTGACATTAGTCATTGCGGAAGTTTGCCTTGAGGGCGACCGTTTTGTTGAGGTCGAAGGTTGCGTTGAAGTTGAAGGTTGCGTTGATGGAGCGGCACAGCAGCTTCATTGTTCATCGTCGATATCGCTACCTGCGATGGTGCAGGTTGGTTCCGCGAAGAAGATTCACTGTCCAGTCGTTTTCGCATCCGCGAGTTTGGCGGATCGACTTCCTCATCTGTTCGATCTTGGGATTGTCGCTCCATCGGAACGCTGGATTCTTCTTGTGTGGAACGATCAGTTTCCGATGCTCCAGGCTTCAACGATTGATTCTCGGTCGATCCTTTCTCAGACGATCGATTCTCAGACGATCCTTTCTCAGATGATCCTTTCTCAGATGATCCTTTCTCAGATGATCCTTTCTCGGATGATCCTTTCTCGGAAGATCCTTTCTCGGAAGATCCTTTCTCGGAAGATCCTTTCTCGGAAGATCCTTTCTCGGAAGATCCTTTCTCCGGAAGATCCTTTCTCGGAAGATCCTTTCTCGGAAGATCCTTTCTCGGAAGATCCTTTCTCGGAAGATCCTTTCTCGGAAGATCCTTTCTCGGAAGATCCTTTCTCGGAAGATCCTTTCTCGGAAGATCCTTTCTCGGAAGTCTTCAGATGATCCTTTCTCAGATGATCCTTTCTCAGATGATCCTTTCTCAGATGATCCCTTCTCGGACGCTCCTTCCCTCGATGTTCCCCTTCTCGGATCTTCCCTTTCTCAGATGTTCCTTTCTCGGATGTTCCTTTCTCGTTTGATCCTTTCTCGGATGATCCTTTCTCGGATGTTCCTTTCTCGGATGTTCCTTTCTCGGATGTTCCTTTCTCGTTTGATCCCTTCTCGTTTGATCCTTTCTCGGATGATCCTTTCTCGGATGTTCCTTTTCTCGGACGCTCCCTTCTCGGATGTTCCCTTCTCGGATGTTCCCTTCTCGGATGTTCCCTTCTCGTTTGATCCCTTCTCGTTTGATCCCTTCTCGTTTGATCCCTTCTCGTTTGATCCCTTCTCGTTTGATCCCTTCTCGTTTGTTTCGTTTCCGCTCGATGTTTTCTCCGCCGTTGCATCTTCCGGCGACCCATTATCGCGAGACATGTTGTTTGTCTCCGATTGACGGGGGACCGATTCATCGCTCTCCCGCTCGTCAGTCGTCGACTTGCTGGTCGACGCCCCTTCCGGGATTGAACTATTCGGCAAAGAACCTTCGGCCATCGCAGCCTCAGACTCCGGCGAAGCGGGGTCCGCATCATCGGGCTTTTCATCCGCGCGTCGTGCGAGAACGCTTTGCGGAGAAACCATCCGATCGTCGTTCAACCGGACATCGCGGTTGTCGGTAACACGAACCGCATAGCTGATTTCTTGGCCTTCGGTTAGCCCTAACTCCTTCAAATCCAATTGAACTTTTGCGAGGACGTGCCGTTGCATCGCTTGCTGGTCCAACGGAATGGGTTGCACCTTCAAGACCATCGGTTTTCCCTCGGCATCAAGTTGGCTTTCGTCAAAGATCACCAACTCCGCCGATGCGATACCGTGGTCGTCGTGCGCTTCGAACTCGATGTCGATCGTTGCGTCCTCCGTCACGGCCATCTCATCGGTTGGCTTCGTTACCCGCGCCACGGGGGCCTTGTCCGCAATCACGTCGATGCGTGAAAACTGTCGCCGTCGATTCTCCAGACCATGCTTGCTCAGCAACTTTGGCTGTAACAAGACATCTTCGACCAGTTGCATCTCGAAGGAATACCAGTCTTGGTCGTCGCCCGTCAAAACATATTCGGCAATCGATACGGACGCTGTTTCGTTTTCGACTTCCGTCCCCGAACGGTTTGGGTACGACAAGGCCAACACACATTGTTGCAGCGGCTCGACCGGTTTCATCGCCAGTCGCAGAATGCTCCCCTGAACGACTTTCATCCGATGCGGGAATCGATCGCGGTGGACGCTTTCCTTGCCGGTGTACTCTGGAAACTCGATCGTTAACTGGATTTGCTCGAGCTCTGGATAGTCAATCGCTTGAATCTGATGCCAGGGCGTCTGGCCATCCCCCGCGCGGATGCGATACGACATCGATTCATCGACGCGCAGGGTATGCAGGAAGCTTCCCGCGGATGAGGGATCGGGTTGCAAACGATGGTTCTGAACGCGACCGTCCGCAGTGGCAATCGTCAAGACCGCGGAAGACCGCTGGACACCTCGCATGTTGACGACCAAATCAATCGATTCACCGCGTGGAACCACAGCGTCGCCGGTAGCACTTTCCAACTGAGTCGCAGTCACCGATGACATCGGCGAAAAGAAACGCCGAAGCAGGACGGACGTTTGTTCTGGTGACAAAACGAACATGCACGCAAGGCAGCAACCACCGCCCATGACCGCCGCAAGGGCTGGACGCAATGCGACAGGCGATGCGACGCGACGCGGTTGAACGATGCGTTCCATGGCAACCGCTTCACTGGTCACTTGTGCCGCCATTGCCCTCTCGATCGGAGAAAGCTTCGAGTCGTCGGTTGCCGAGAGGCTGGTGACGGTCAGCCAACGTTCCTCCAGTTCGGGGATTTCGCGATCGACGGCGTCCGCTGCTTGCGCCCACTGCAACGCACGTCGAATCGGCCCGATCCCCAGCCACCCCGCGACGGCCAACGCCGCAATTCCGGTTGTGCTGGTCAAGACGATTCGCAGCCAGGACGAAGCGAACGGATACATCCAGTCGATCGCCATGGATACGACCATGAAGAGCATCCATGTTGCGAAGCCGAGCGCCAATGCAAAGCTCAGCGACAAGGCCGCATGACGCAAGCGAATCGTTTGCAGTTTGCCTTTGATTGCAGTCGGATACCGATGCGGGGTTATTGTTGACATGGCTACGAAAGGCCTCTCCATTTGCGGATGATCCACTCAGTTTGTAAACAACCAAAAACAAGCCACAGATAACGCCATCGCGACCACAGCGGTTGACGTTGAATCTGGTGAGTCACAACCGGTTCCAAGTCAGTCAGCGACAAGACTTCCTCCACTGCTGTTGGAGGTAGGACTTGGCCTCCCGTCGCTTGGGCGATCTGATGCGCCAGAACTCGATTGGTTCGCGTATCGATCAATTCGTCCGGCAGATCGGATTGAACGGTGAACGTGGCGACCGCCTGCTCGTCGCGACCGGTTTGCGTCTCTTGCTCCGTCAGCAACAACGTCTCGATCAAACCGCCCGCGGGCTGCACCTGATAGACGCCCGGCGTTAAATCATCGATACTCGCCCGATAGTGTCCCGGTCGATCCGCATCATGCGCGAGCGGAACCGTTCGCAGTCGGTCGCCGATCGCCAATCGCAGATGCAGCGTGTCAAGACTGTGATTTTCTTCAATGACTGGATCGCCGGCGGCATCCAGCAAAGCGACTTCGACATCGACCGACTGGTCCGTTTCGTAAAGCGACTTCGCCGTTCGGATTCGAACCAATTGGTTTCCGGTTGTAAGGTCCGCGGCAATCGCCCAACGCATCAATTGTCCCCAGAACCGGTAATGCAAACGGTCGCCTCGTAAAAATCGCAAGCGGTATGTATCGGGACCCGACAGGTAGAGAACGCGACCGCGCCCAACCGGTTGCCAACAAAGAAAGCTGGACTCCGTCAACCGGCGGTCCTGACCGGAAAGCTGTTGGTTTTTCGGCACGACGGCAATCAAGCTTTGCGCCGTCGGCAGCGGAGTCCGCCAGGGGGACACCTGATGCAACGGCGAAAACTGGTTGACGAACTCCCAGGCGCTTCGCGTCGCTTGTTCGGTTTCGCCAATCATCAGTGCCGCGTGCGATTTCCCAGCATCGGTGACCTGGAAGGCGAACTGGTTCGCATCGCTTTGGATCGCTGAATCGATCCGCCGGACCGGAATTATCTCCTCAAGAGGATGATCGACATAAGCTTGCGGCATTGCCTGTTGGCCAGCAATCATGATCAACGTTCCGCTTCGCGTGCGCAAGTATTGCAGCAATGACTCCTGCGACGCGACGGGCAAACGCTCGACGGGGAGATCGCCGAGAATGACGACATCGTAATGGTCCCACTGATCGACCGTCACCGGGAACACACGACTGCTTTGTCGCCGCCCCGTCGCAATCAAGCGAGGACGGAACAGCAATTCGTCCAGTTCGATCTTGGAATCGCGGCGAAACAATTGGGCCAAATACCGATATTCCCAGCGAGGCATTTCGTCCGCCAGCAGGACCTTGATATCACTGCGAGTGACATTGATTTCAATCTCGTCAAAATTATTCTCCGTCGTCATCTCGCCGCTGACCGGCTGAACCGCGATCTGAAAGGCGGCTGTTCCGATCTCCGCAACACGTTGCTCGAACTGAACGCTCCGTGTTTCGGCGTCTGATTCTATCAGCACATTCCGAAAATCGACAACTTCGCCCCCGCGTAGCAGTTCGACGGTACAAGCTTCACCCGCACATTGATAGATTCCCAAATGCGCTTCGATGACGACATCGTCGTTGCGCATCGCGACCGTCGGCGCGGAAACGGAAACCAAATCGATATCACGCAGCCGCAATTCGTTTCCGATGGGGATCACATAGACCGGCACGGAACCGAGTTGACCGGCGACGTTCGTCGGCTTGAGTCCGTCGCGTTCGTTGTGGGCGACATCGGAAAGGACGAATGCGGCTGCAACCGGCTGATCCCGACGCATCCGATCGACATGTTGCAAAGCGGAAGTCAGGTTCGTTTGTTGAGCAATCCGTTCGCGATCTCCCAGTGTCGCCAGATAGGGAATCGCGTCCTTGCCCTGATTGAAATCGCGAGCCGCTTGATCAAAGACACACCACCGCAAATCGGCGGTTGACGAAATCGCTTCCACCGCCGAACGATCAAATTGCTTCAGGAATTCCGCCACGCGTTCGGTGCGTGATCGACTGGCGAAGCGAACCGATTCGGCCTCCCGCTGAATCTCTTCACTGGCTGAGAACCGCACCAGTTGATCAGCGAGTTCGCGGAACACACGCGATGCGGTATCGATACGTCCGATCCAATCAGGCAGCCCCTCTCTCCAACCGCTTTCCTTTGGCGTCCGTCCGCTCTGCAACATCACAACCAACTCCTCCAGCGAATCGAACTCCGCGCTAACGAGCAATCGTTGTAGCCGTGTCAGCAGTGAATCAATCGCTGGTTTTTGCTCCAGTTCGGCCCACTCGGACGATCGTTGATGCAAACGTTCGAGGTGATCTTGAGACCGCGCGATCGCTTGATGAGCCATTTTTAGATGCGCCGCGACAAGCGTTGCGGTGCCATGCTGTTGCATCGCTTCCACCGCGTCGGCCAACTCGCGATGCGCAATCCCCAAGGCGGCGATCGCTCGATCAGCCAACTCGATTGGCTGCTGATCTTCGCCAAGCTTCGGTTCAACCGTCGCGAACGAAGCCCATCGCAGATCGTCAGCAGTCCCCGCCGGATCGACGGTTGTCATGCTGGCACTCGCATCGGTCAACAACATCACCGCTTTCCGCGTCGTCGTTGATTGTTCAACAACGTGGGTCGGCGCGATTAACATCCAGAACGCGACAACCAACCCGACAAGTCGCAACGCTCCGAAAAACCATGTCAATTTGCGTCCCAAGACGAACCGTTCGCGAAACAATGTCCAAATTAAAACCGCCGCGCACAGCAAGCCGAAAATAACGACCAACTCAATGCGAAAGGGATGCTCAAAAGAGACAAAGGCGTTCGTTTCCGTTTCGGTTGCCTGCATCGCTTACCTCACCTCCCCGGAAGATTGCAACTCGCTCTGGGCCGATGAAGATCGAGAAGCCGCGAAAGCGGGATCGCTTGACTTCGCAAACGTCGATTCCAGCTTCAAATCGTTTGGATCACTGGCGGAAGTGGTTCCCGCAACCTCCGAGAATTCCGGTATGCCGGCGGTTCCGAAACGCTCGCGCGCCATCACGCCCGACAACACCAACTCGCCCGTGATCAACGTGATCAAGGCGATCAACAGGTACGGCCAAACAGGATCCGCGTGCGTCGAGTCCGCTTGTGTGAAACGCTCCGTCGATGGTTCCACCGCCAGCATGCCTTCGATCCGTTGCTGAACTTCGGAATCGACGTAAACAAGATTTGATTCTTCCGGTGACCGCATCACCTGATACGGAACGATTTGATCCGATAATCCGATCTCCAGTTGATATGCTCCGGGTAGTCGCGTTCGGCTGGAGCGGAACTCAATCGATTCGTCATGCGGCTGGGCCGTCAATTCAAGCGATTCGTTGAGCGGCGTTCGCAGCAAACCGGTCGCGGCAGCTTCCATCTCCGTTGAACCGTCCCCCCCAGGATCGGAAGCGGAAATCCGGTGGATGATCGGCTCGCCAGGTTCGAGGTTGTACCGTGTTGCTCGAGGCTCGGCCAAATACTCGATCCAGTCTCGGACCATTACGACAAACGCTTGCGTTCTCGCCAAATCGCTCCATTGCAAACGTAGTGGGACGCCTTGAACGATCACGCGTCCCGTCCCCAGAAAGTTCTCCACCGCCAATGGCGAACCATCGTTCAATCGGATGAGAACCGAAAGCCCCGCGTCATCGTTGTGACCAACAAAGCGGAAGTGTCGCTCAATCCGAGCATCCATCAAATCCAGTTGGCTATTGTCGGCCAACTGTCGGGTCGCCGGATGATCGCTGCGAAACGGATCGATACGCGTTTGCTGGGGGTTGCCATCCTGTTCGTCGATTTCAGAGTTTACATCGTTCAAGCCGGCATCCACGATTCGATCGATTCGTACCGGAGCCAATCCAGCGGCGTCGGCAAACAGATGGTGGTTGTAGAAATCGATGTCCGTTCGCGGCCCCAAACCGATCCACAAACCTCCCCCCTGATTTACAAATTCCGAAAGCACACGCACCGCGTCCTCCGGCAAAACCGTCAAGTTCGGAATCACCACGACCCTCTGATGGCTCAAGTCGATCGTCGGCAGAACATCCGGCGAGACGAGCGTTGGAACATAGATCGACGACGCGTCTAGCGGTTCCCCATTGATCCAGCCCAATGCCGCTTGGACAAAGTAACCGTCCTGCTGCATTTCAGCCAACTCGGTCGCACCATCGACAATCACGATAGGGATACGATCAACAACCTCCACAACAAACGCGGCTTCATTATCGGCAACCAAGTCGTCGTCTTGATCGATCCGACAACCGACTCGATAGATTCCCGTCGAAGGGAACGTGTGCGTCCAACGGGCTTCCACGATTTGTTCGCCCTGGATGGTTTCAATCGATTGCCGATCGTATTGCTGATCATCGACACGCCAAACGATGTTCGCGGCGGTGACCTCGCCCGGTCCATGATTATGAATCGTCGCCACAGCCTCCACGGGCCAGTTGACGCCAACGACAAAGCGGTCGACCGACACTCGATCGATGCTTCGATTTCCGACCGTTGACAGCGTCACCGACTCATCGAGACGAACGGTTTCAACCTGCGTGCGAACCGTCGCGTCTTGCAAAACCTCCTGCAGACGCTTCCAGCCCGTTTCATCCTCCAACCGCCAATCGGTCGCTTGACCATCGGTGAGCAAGACGATTCGTCGTGCGTTCTGCATCGGTTCGTACTCCGCTTGCGCCGCGGTGAACAATGCGGCAAGCAGATCGCTCCGGCCCTCAGTCGCCTCCACTTCCTCCAATCGTTCGACAACACGAGTGCGGTTGCGACGGTCAACTCGGGTCGACCCGGTGTCGATCCAGATGGGATAGGGGGCCGACGTCACGATGCGAACGTCTTCATCGTGGGGCAACTCATGGATGATCTTCTTCGCTCGCTCCAAGGCCGCTTCGATCATCGTCCCCGATGCGGTGCTTCGGGACATCGACATCGAATTGTCGATCACCAGAATGGTTTCGCCCTGATTGTGACCGCCCAACGAGCCCGCCGGGAGCAAAGGCCGCGCGAGCGCGAAGATCAACGCGGCAATCGCACAGCAGCGCAGCAACAAAAGCAACCACTGTTTCAATCGTCTCGAACTTGTCTTCCGCGTGGACGCTTCCACCAGAAACTGCATCGCTCCCCATTGGATCACCTCGTTCCTGCGTCGATCAAACAGGTGCAGCAACAATGGTGTGGCGACCAGAGGCAATGCAAACAAAAAAGCGGTTCCGATAAAGCTCATGCCCGACCGCCTCCTCGTCTAGCCATCCGATTCCGCAGGAACCATCCCAACGCATCTCCCAAATCGGTCGCGGTCGTCAGGCGGACATAATCGCCTCCCAACCCGACGATCAAATCCTCCAGCTCCGCGACGAATGCTCGCACACGTTGCAGGTACTGTTGCCGCACCGTTGGCGGATCCAAATGAATCCGTTGCGGAGAATTCTCCAGCGACTCGAACGCGGACCAACGACGGAAATCAAACGTCAACTCCTCGGGTGCCAGAACGTGCATCACCACGACATCGTGCCCCCGAGCGCGCACAATCCGCAATGCCGTGGCGAGTTCCCGCAGATCACCGAAACAATCGGACAACAACACAAACACGCCGCGACGTCGCTGTCGGGCAATGCAATGCTGAATCTGAGCACTCAGTTCGCCCGCCCCTTCGGCCTGCGCACTCTGCAACGCCGCCAAAATGGCTCGCAAATGGACCGCATGTTGCTTTGCCGGGACAAACCTCGCCGCGCTTTCATGAAGGATCGTCAGTCCGACGGCATCGCGTTGATGCAACAACAAACGCGATAGGCATGCGGCGGCCCGCTTTGCATAATCGAGCTTGCTGATCGTCGACAAACCAAAACGCATCGATCCGCTGGCGTCAACGGCCAACATCGCATGAAGATTCGTTTCTTCTTCAAACTGACGAATGAAATATCGATCGTTTCGTGCATAAACCTGCCAGTCGATCTGCCGGATTTCGTCCCCCGGAGCGTACTGGCGATGTTGAGCGAATTCGCAGCATCCGCCCTTTGTCGTCGAGCGATGCTTGCCGGCCAGCAAGCCATCGACAACCGTTCGCGACAAGAACTCGAGATGTCCGATCTGGTCCATCACAACCGGATCAACAAGGCCAGCGACATCCCGTCGGGTTGATTCGGCGGAAGGCGTTGGCGGTTGCACGCGGGTGTTGCGAAAGAGTTTGAACATGCCGAACAGCTTAAAGGGTTGAACGTTTATGCGTTGCGTGGTCGCTCTAGGACAATCGTGAACGAATCCGAACCAGCCTGTTTCGTCCGTCGAAACTTTGGCTTCGATGATGCCTCATGGCGAGACGGCGGCCTTGTTCTTGAGCGATGGCGTCTGCTGGATAATCTTCTCCAGCACGGAATCGGCGTCGACGCCCGCCGCTTCCGCATTGAAGGTCAAGATGACACGATGTCGAAGCACGGGGGGAGCGACCGCAATCAAATCTTCCGTTGTCGCGTGACAACGCCGATTCAACAACGCTCTTGCTTTTGCGGCCATCAACAAGGAAATCGTTGCTCGCGGCCCCGCTCCCCATTGAATCATATTCTTCAGCTCCGCTGACAACATGCCTTCCTCCGGACGCGTTCCGCGGACCAGATCCAGCGCGGCGGCATAAACATGATCCGAGACGACCACACTCCGCACCAAAGCTTGCATCTCGTGAATCTGCTCTTCATTGAGTACCGTTTTGGGGCGAAACGAGTAATCGGTTGTCTGACGACGAGCAATCTCAAGCTCCTCCTCACGCGATGGATATCGAACGTGAATCTTCAACAAAAAGCGATCCAGTTGTGCTTCGGGCAATGGATACGTCCCTTCCGTTTCGACTGGATTCTGTGTCGCCAAGACGAAGAACGGATCAGGCAACGTATAGGTTTTTCCGCAAACGGTCATCTGACGCTCCTGCATCGCCTCCAGCAAGGCACTTTGTGTCTTCGGTGGCGTGCGATTGATCTCGTCGGCCAAGATCACGTTGCCGAACAGCGGCCCCTCCACAAATCGAAAGATACGTTTGCCCGTCGTGTGATCTTCCTCCAAAACCTCCGTTCCCGTAATGTCGCCAGGCATCAGATCGGGAGTGAACTGCACGCGACGAAACGACAGGTCGGTCAGCGATGCAAGGGTCGAAACCAACATCGTCTTCGCCAAACCCGGCATGCCTTGCAGGATGCAGTGTCCCCGACAGAGGATTCCGATCAACAATTGCTCCGCGACCGCGTGTTGGCCAACGATCACACCGCTCAACTGTTTGCGAAGTTCCTTAAACTGATCATGCAATCGGTCGACAGCCGCGGCCACATCGATCGACGCATGCGACTGGTGGTTCAGCGGACCGTTTTGGCTCGACTTGGCCACGTCTTCAAGGCGATTGGTCATAGGTGTCCCTTACTCTTTGTTAGATTGCTTTTCATACGTGTTGGCTTCGGCGGCGCTGACCAGCAAATCGCCATCGGCGTCCAAAGCCGCGAACTGTTCGTCCGTTCCCGGGAACTCGCCGCGAGATAAATCACTGTCTTGATTTCGATCCATCCGAACAAACCAATCAGGCCCTACGGTCGCATCCGAAACGGCCACTGAGGAACGGGCGCGAACGTTCGCCAGTTCCTCATGAACCATTGCCCCGAGGCCGATGCAAACGCGGATCGGCGGTAAACATTCTCGAAGACTGGAGCTGCTTCGTCTTTGTCCCGATCCATGGAACGCAAATGCTCGGTCAACCCGCGACGTTCTCGAATCGTAAGCCGTCCGTCATCGTTGGGGTCCAGTTCGGGAAGCAACGGATATCCATCGACGACCGCCCCCATCGCAACCTGATCAGAGGGTTCCCCCACGGACGCCGATTGAATCGCCGATAAACAGAAGGTTACACCCCTCGTCGCAACGTCAATGCTGTCTCCTTGCGTATTTCCTTTGGCGGTCATGTTCAATTCTTCGTTGACGGATACGACTTGCAGCACCGAGGACTTCGACGCTTCACGATCAAACGCAACCGTGAAACGAATGTCGGGCGGAAGTTCATTCAACGCGTCGACTTCCGCTGCTTCGATGTGTCCGTTTTGATTGGTGTCATACGGGCTCAAGGCCTGATACAAATGTAAATCTTGCTCGGAGACACCGATCAAATCGGGCAGCATCCAAAGCAGCGGTCCGGTCGCTTCGGCCGTCACCGTAGGATCACGCAGCCCCTCTGCGGCCTTCGCGATCTCGAGGACATCGACAATGTCATCACGATTGGCGTCGCACCGTCGAACCGAGTCTTCCGCGACATTCAACTCGCTGGACGATATGACGCCATCGCGGTCACGATCGAGGACAACGAATGCGGGTCGCTGTTGACCACGAAAGCTTTGAAAGTAGGGACGCAGCACCAACAACGCCGGCCCTGTATCCCAGTGCGTCGACAGCCAGCCGGCTTCCGCTTCGTCGATGCTCTCGCCGATCGCATCGGCATAACGTTTCAATAATTCCGCCGAATTGCTGGTCAACTGATATGCCTGCACGGTGGCTGGCGATACCGGTTTCTTCGGCGGCTGGTCCGCTTGTTCCGGCTCGTCGGAATTGCCCTGAGACTCCGACTCGTCATTCGACTCCGAATTGTCTGAAGGCTCAGACGGATCGGTTGACTCCGACTCGTCGGTTGCTTCCGCAATGTCCGTTTCGGCAACACTGGCCGTCTCGTCGACCACGCCATCTTCAGGCGGATCGGAAAGTCGTCGTGCTTCCGCCAAGAGCGTTGAAACCTTTTGTTCACGAAGTTTCGTGAAAGGGATGCCGTCGATCGTAATGGTTGCTTCCAGCAATACCGGGCGACCAACATGTTCCAGAATCATGGGATCGGTCAGGACGAAGCGAGCGATCCCCTTTGTGATGTGCGAATTTAACATTCCGTCGGTCAGCTTGTATCCAATGCGATACTGTGGCAGACGTTCGGCGGGAAGGGTTGATGGAGGTGGAGTCGGGGCCATGGACATCATTTGGGCCGCCTCGTTTGACTGACTGGCCTGAGTCGATTGCCCAACTTGCTTTACGGCAACGCTTACGACCGATGTCGACGTCCCTTCATCGGCGGAGGCACACGATAAGCCGAACGCAAACGCAATGAATATACGTCGCGTGGCCGAGAATGAGGTGATTCGCTTCATTAAATGCAAAAGCATCATCCAAGACCACGCACGGTATAACGCCGCATGAACGGAATAACGACGATTCGCTCGAAAGGATGAGCGTGTGTGATATCGGACCAAGTCGGGCGACAACACGACATCCGGGTTTTCATGCTGATTCTTCACGATAGGATCTCCTCAATCACACGTCCTTCCGCGATTGGGATCGGTCGCCCGCTGGGTGCCATGTTGCTTGGCGCGCTTCCCAAGCCGATCGCTTTGCAGAGTGTGCTGAGCAAGTCTTGAACGCCGATCTTTCCGTCAACAACCTCGGTTCCGTCGTCACTGGTCGCTCCATAGGCTTGGCCACCGGCAATTCCACCGCCGGCGAGAACGCTTGTCCACGCGGCGGGGAAATGATCACGACCGGCGGTCGGATTAATTCTTGGAGTGCGTCCAAATTCCCCCATCCAAAGAATCGTCGTCGATTCCAAGAGTCCGTTTGCTTCCAAATCCCGCATCAATGTTCCCCAGCCGTTGTCGAGTACCGTCGACAATTCCTTAACCGCGTTGAAGTTGTCCGAATGCGTGTCCCAGCCGACCGAAGTGCTTCCTGTTCCCAGCGACACTTCGACAAAGGGGACACCACGTTGGATCAAGCGACGCGCCATCAAACAACCTTGCCCGAAAACATTCTTGCCGTATGCCTCGCGGAGTTCGTCAGGTTCCTGGGACAAATCGAACGCTTTGGCATCTTCACTGTTCATCAGTCGAACGGCCCCTTCGTAGACCTCGTTATGCATTCCAGCCGCCCCGGACTGACGTGTCGAAACGAATTGCGATTGCAGGCGACGCCACATCTTCAGACGTTGATCCATACGATCGTCCGTGATGCCCGCGGGGCGATCCAAGAACTGCACTTTCAAATTTGGATAGCCCGCTTCGTCGGAGGAGACCGCACCAGGGACATCGGTTGCACCGACAAACAGCGGACCAAACCTTGGCCCCAAAAAGCCGGGACTAAACGCCTCTTGATTAAACGAACGATAGGTTCCGATACTGACATTGGTCGGCAACGCCAGCGTGTCTCCACCCAGTTGTTTGCCGAGTGCGGAACCCAAGCACGGGTACTGGATCGGCCCCATTGGCTTCTGACCGGTCCGCATCAGATAGGTACCGCGACCGTGATCCCCCTCCTTCGTCGATAATCCGCGTAGGATCGCCAGTTTGTCGGCCATCTCGCCAAGCTTCGGAAGGTGCTCACTGAAACGTAAGCCCGGGACGCTTGTCTGCACTTCCTCAAATTCGCCCCCGTTCTCATGATTGGGCTTCATATCAAACGTGTCGGTTTGCGTCGGTCCGCCACTCATCCACAACAAGATGCAATGTCGCCGACGATTCGGATCGGAAGCCGCGGCTTGAGCCAATGCGGGAAACCACCCACTGGCGCTCACCCCCCCAAAGCCCGCGGCCATCGATTGGAAGAACTGTCGTCGAGAAGATTGAGACCACATGATTGGTGAACCCTTGCGAAAAAAATGGCGAATGCAAAATTGTAGCGATTCAAAACACGGTGACTTATACCGTGCGTGGTCCGAAATGATGCCTTCGCGTTAAATGAAGCGAATCACTTCATTTCTGACCACGCGACGTATTAAATGCGTCAATCGTTGAAACCGTCGCTGGGTTCCAGCGGACGGACCAAACGATTCATCAGTGATTCAAGGTAAACTCTGAGCTATTGACGAGCGCCCATAACAAATCCGCCAGCCCGGCGCGCCGTTGGGCGTCGGTCGCACTGCTGGGTAAGAACTCTTTCATCAAATCCAATTCATCGGGGCGTGCCGGTCGCGAGAGCGTCGCCATGAACAACACCTCAATTCGTTGCTGGTCGGTAAAGAACGGCGCATCGAGCGATTGAATCAATCCGCTGCTTGCTTCACCCGTCGCCTGGGCGATCAGCGTTCCATTCATCAGCATCAAGGCTTGAGGAATGCCGGCCAGATACTCCGAACGACTTGTCGACGGTGCCGCAAACTGTTGAAGAAATTGTTCCCGTTCACTGTTGCCGAAGCGAGACAAGGCATACGGCGTATTCGATTCCGGCTGTGGACCCAATAAAGTTGCCACGGCGATGCAATCATAAAGCTGTTCGGCGGTTAGCGTCTTTACGTTCATTTGCGCGAACATCTTCAGACGCCGAGCGACATCTTCAGGCGAATCCCCTTCGCGGCTGGAACTGCTGGACAACTGATAGGCTTGCGATAATGCGATCGTCCGAATCAGCGTTTTCAGGTCGAAGCCGCTGTCGATAAACTGACTGGCAAGCGTATCGAGCAACTCCGGCGAAACCGGCTGATTGTTCTCGCCAAAATCATCGACCGGGTCAACGATTCCCCGACCAAACAGATGGCTCCAAACACGATTAACCGTCGCTCGGGCGAAGTAAGGATTGTCGGCACCGGTCAGCCAGCGCGCTAAACGCTGCCGACGTGGCGATTGATTGTCGGCATCCAACGGATGATTCTCCGCAGCCGATTGCCCCAAGAAACGCGGTTCGATGACGTCTTCGGATTCGGGCAACATCACTTCGCCTCGCTCCACATCCTGCACCCGCATCACCGTTGAAACATTCTCCAAAGCAGCCTTGGGTCGAGAGATTCTCGCGAAGAAAGCCGCATAACTCCAGAAATCCTTCTGGCTCCACGGTTCAAACGGATGGTCATGACACTGGGCGCACTCCAGCCGCATCCCGAGGAATACCCGCGAAGTGCGAGCCGCCAATTGATCGGCATCCAATTTCAAAGCGCTGTAGAACAACAACGGTCCCGACTGCGAAAGCCGCCCCTCAGCCAGCAGCAACGCGCGGACAGTCTGATCGTAAGGCTCATTCGCAGCGAATCGCTCCGACAACCATTTTTCAAACGCTTCGCGACCACCAAACGCCTCCAGGTCAACGCCTTCGGGAATCAGAAAGGATCGCCAAACGGCGGCCATCTGCGACGCATGGTCGGGACTGTCCAGCAAACGTTCGACGAGCGCCGGATATCGGTCATCCCGCGTATCGTTGAGATAAGCACGAACTTCGGTCACCGACGGCGTTCGGCCCGCCAGATCCAAGTATGCACGCCGAAGCAGTTGCACGTCGCTCGCCCGCTGGACCGGTTCAAGGTTCTCGCGTTGCCACAAATCATCGAGTATCTCGTCAACGCGATCTTGCACCTCCGCATCACTTCGACGGACCAACGCAACCGGCTTCCACCGACTCGCAGCCCCGATCGGCAGCGATCCGACCGTAGCCGATGCGACAGACTCGGTCGCCGTCGGTGCTGAATCAGGTGTTGACGAATCACTGGCCGAAACCGCCGGCATGTCGGTGGCAGAGCCCGAGACTGTACCTGAGGCGGCGGTTGACGATGGGTTGGCCGCCGGGGACGCATCCGCCACAGCGACCTCGTTTCCGCGGTTCGCCTGTTCATTCGTCTGTTCGCCACTCGCCAACTCGATCACACCGTCGGTCGGCAAGATTCGATCGCGCAATTGATCGGTCGTCTCCTTTGAATAAATCAGTGAACGACGGCCTATCCCCTCCCGCGATCGTGCTGCGGTTGAATCTCGTGAAATAACGGAAAGAGGCAACTGGGTTTGCGGATCAAGCAGCAGCGATAGGTCATGTTGTTCGTTGCCCGACGTGCTCAATCGAACCCGCAACTCGACATTCGATGCAGTCCCTTCACCGACCACTTGAGCGTTTTGCTCGACGACACGCGTACCGCCAAAACGATTGAGTGATTCGGCGGACAGGGGTTCGCCGAGCAAGAAGACGGCCAAAAGATCATCCGCACTTGGGCTTGAACCATCGCCGCGACGTAAAGAAACTTGACGAGGCGGCTGCTTCACATCGACAAACGACAACGCGACGTTGCGACGCAAGTCGATCCATGTTGTTTGCTGGTCATTTTGCTCGCATGCGATACCGTTTGCCACATCGAGCCAACGGTCACCCCCATCCTCGGCAATCCGCACAAGCCCGTGCTCCCGCATCGCCGCGACCACCGCCGCCCAAGCATAACGGCTTGATCCACCGGCGACGACAAAAGCAAACATAACCGTGGCGGCAAGCCCTCCGGCTAACCAAAACGACTTGGTGGCGATCCGACGAGTCCTCGCCGCCGCCGCGGAAAGCTTACCGCCGGAAACGACTAAGCCGGGAGAATGCCCCCACTGCTGCGCGATCCCCACGTCAATCCGCTTAGTCAAAGCACGCGGAACCGACGGCGCATCGTAAGCCTCGGCCAGAATGGCGGCGATCGCTTGCTCGTCCTCACCACCAGCCTGATACCCAAGAGGCATCTCGGAGTCGTCGGGCGATTCGTTGAGTGTCAATTCCGATGTCATGGTTCGACCTGTCACTGCCTCAGCTAGTTCTATCAATAATGAACGCGTTCGATGTTACTTTGCGTCAAAGTTTGTCTCAGTTGATCGTGCGACGTGGTCGCTTTAAGCACCAACGCATAAGTCTTTTCGTTTAACGGCAAGCCGCAGGCGACGTTTTCCAGTGTTTCGCCATCGCCTTCGGCTTGCCGTTAAACGAGTTATGCTCAAGAACTTATGCACGGGTGCTTACATCAATGCTGAATACGTTTGATGTTATCTTGCGCAAATATCTTTCAGTTGATCTTGCGACGTGGTCGCTCTACGAATTTCGAAACATTTCCGTGACCGATACGCTTGTTCGCTCCATGTCGTGCGAACGCGAATCTCTAAAAACTTCTTCCGTTGATTCCTGGGTCGGTTGCGGTGACGAAGTCGGTTCCATCTGACCATCCACCACGGTTCCCGGCACCGTTGTTTCTCGTGATCGCTGACCTGACGAATCAGGCGACGGCTCATCCTGAAGCTGTTTTCGCAACGAGCGACGCGCTCGAAACAACAAGGCTTCAGCCCCCTTCTCGGTCGTGTCCAGTCGCTCGGCGATCAACGCAACACTCAAAAGGTCAACGTACTTCCATTCCAAAGCAAGCCGATAATGCTCCGGGAGCGTCCCCATCGCATCTCGCACCCGTTGGCGATCCAAAGCTTGATCATGTTGAACCGCTGGATCATCCTGGTCGCTGCCGCTGGGTGACTGCCCCACTCGCTCGATCAAATGCTGAACGCGTGCCGCGGCGCGATAATGATCCTGAATTCGCCGCAAAGCAACCGTCCGAAGCCATCCCGACGGACTTTCGATGACCGTCTGCTCATTCGCCGCCGAAACTAAGTTGAGCACCGTTTCAGCGACAATGTCTTCCGTTAAATGAGTGTCGCGATTAACGCGAAAGTAAACGAACCGCCAAATCGACGGCACGAAGCATTCATTCAAGTGCCGCGCCGCGACTGGGTCCCGCTTTCGCAATCCGTCAATAAATTCGGCGTTATTCAAACCTAGCCTCGCCTATCGGCAACATCGCTTCAGTGGCACCTGAATGCCTTCTTTGCACTACTAGTCGCACTGAGCGGTGGAAACACGCGATGTATTTTTTGAAAAGTTTCAAACGTTCTGTCGGTCTGCTATGATAGCCAACGCACGGCTGAAGGAAAAACACGGAAATGTCCCGCGTGATTTGATCGATCGATGCGACATGACTAAGGGACAATCCCGTTTTCCATCGCCAAGTTATACCGTGCGTGGTCTGGAATGATGCTTTTGTATTTAATGAAGCGAATCACCTCATTTTCGGCCACGCGACGCATATCTTGCGATCATGTCTTTTAGTTGACCTTGCGACGTGGTCGCTCTAGGCTTCAGATACCGAAAAGCGAGGGGTCAATGCACGATTTGACATTTGCCATTTTGGGAATGACCGCATTTTCCGCGATCATTGCTGTCCTTGGACATCACTGGGCGACCAATCCAAGAACCGCGAGATGGCTCCTTTTTGCGATCTTACCCAGCGCTGTACTCTTCGATCGCTTGCTGGCTCATCGCCTATTTTGGACGCAGTGGTTGCCTGAATCTTCGGCAATCATCGTATGGGCCAACGCCACCCCGCTTTTCCTTGCCGCCGCATACGGCATATCGTTTCGATTGAACCAGCCCTCTCAAACCAGACAACGGGTTTTTGCGGCCTGTGTCGGAATGATGGCCGTCGCCGCAACGATTGCTCCAATCGTCAGACCGTACACGCGTCCCATTGCTGACATGGAGGAGACCCCCAACTGGGTTGACGGTGTTTGTCTGCAAACGCATGAATCGACCTGTGGTCCGGCCGCCGCGGCCACATTGCTTCGTTGCTATCAATTTTTCACGACCGAGGCAAGCATGAATGCGGTTTGTCTGACGGGTGCCGATGGCACTTCGTCGCTTGGCATTTATCGAGGCTTGTACAATGTTGGAGACCCGCGAGGATACCAGCCTCGGGTCGTCTGTGGCTCGTTTGATCATTTCGTCCAGTACGGGCAGTTTCCCTCCATCGTGATGGTGCGATTCAGCGAGCCCCCCAGAGATTGGCGGCAGTCCTTGATAACACGTGTCTCGCGTCGCGGCGGACAAGGACACGCGATTGTCGTCTTCGGCGTCAATGAGAATGGAACGTTGGATGTCGGTGATCCAGCGACGGGACGTTGCCAATGGAATGTGGAGCGTCTGCGTCAGTCGTGGGATGGCGAAGCAATCTACCTGCATGGTGCGCCGGGTTTGGCATCGAATCTGATCGATAAATCGACGACCTAATAACCGCCGCGCGACAATGAATGGCAGAGAATGCTCGACCTCCGCCATTCATCAATGAAAGATTGACCAGGCAGAAACCGTATGCTAACGACGACGCATACGTTGCTTCCAGTAAGAGACACCCATTTCGTTGACCGTTTCACCATTGAGGGTGACCTCGATTCGGTCGGTGTCATCAACAACTTGTTTCAGTTGTTTCGCGGCAGCTTCGCTGCTGACCGCTTCGACTTGTTTCTCAGACAAAACAGCCTTGTTGGAATCCATTTGAACGATGGTATAGACGTTGGTTGTTGCAAATTCCGAAGTCAAAACAGCTCCTTGAAGTTGAGGAATGAAATGAAAAGCCCGCGAAGGCCCTACTACCAACAAAGAGCATTTGCGGCTTAATGTCAAGCTCAAATCCCCTTTTCATCAGAAATATTTGTCGATTCGGCAAATGGCCTAGCACCTGGTCGCCGTGCGAAATTGGCGACGGACGAAGGCGGAGATATCCGAGTTGGGAATTGTCGGCTCTCCCACGATTCCCACCGAACTGAGTTTGATCTCTGGGCCTTCACTGCGCGGTTGGTCAAGCTACTACGACTCGGAATCCAATTCGGGGCTGGGAACGTGGACGACGGCAGTCGATGCCGATGGAGTTTCGATTGTAACCAGCGAACGCTCCGACGATCCATTGGGTTGCTGGAACGAAAACTTGCTCTACTACGTTCGGCCCCTCACATGGGACGCAACCGTATCGTACGAATTTGAATATCAAGAGGGAGAGTGCATGGTGCATCCCTGCTTGGGGCGATCCGTGTTTTTAATTCGACCCGAGGGAATTTGGCTGCACCAATTAACCGATGGTCGATATGAACGCTCGACATTGCGTCCCGACAATGCCGTCAGACTGGTCGACTTTTCCGCTGATACAAACAGTTCGGTCGTTTTAACGGAAGGCTGGAATCGAGCTGAACTGCAAATCGAGGCGAACCATGTTGGACTGTCGTTGAACGATCAGCGGGTCGCGGCGTTCAATTTTGAGTTGGACGAATCGCCAACATTCGGTTTCTTTCACTACAGCGATCAGTCTCGCGTTCGCGTTCGCAATGCGAAATTGAAAGGCGATTGGCCGCGTGCATTGCCGATGCTCGACGAACAACCGCTGGCTTCACAAGTATTGGCCTCATGGAATGCGACGGCCGAACGCTTGCCCGCATCATGGTCTCACGATTTTCGACGAGGCGTGCCATTATCGTCCTTTTTGACATCAGGAGGCGTGGCGTCGTTCGCACAGCAGCCAGATGGCATTCGCTTGCGACATGACGGCGATGTCAACTCCGTCACCATCGATTTGACGGGACAGATTCAGGGCGATTTTGATATCGTCTTAACTTTTAAAGAGTTGGATATCGGCGACGAGAAACCGACCTGGCATAGCGGTGTCGGCGTGGCGATAACGCTCGCGAATGCTTCGCGTGATCGACTCGATGTCGTCCGACGTCGCGACCGCCTCAATGAACATCAGCACATTGTGTTCGCACGCAACACGGTCAATCAGCATGGAGGTGTCGATTGGGTGAGCGACACGACACGCGTTGATGAATCGACCGCTGGTCGCCTGCGAATCCTACGCCGCGACGACGTTATTTATGGGCTGTTCGCTGACGGAAATTCAAACAGCTTTCGCTATCTCGACCGGGCGAAGATCGAATCAGGAAAGATCGCCGCCGGAGGCCTTCGCATGTACAACATCGCGGGAGAAAACATGACTCTGTTCGGTGACGCTTGTAAGCTTGGAGGTTAGAGCGGATGCAATTTTATGGCTACCAGGACGTCGGATCGATCCAGTTCGAGCGAATCAACCGACATCTTCGGCAACCGATGGCGTAAAGACGACTTTGAAACGTCTCTCCCAGTGGCTGCTCGAACCAACAACGAAGTAGTGCGATGATTGAAGGATTTGATACAAAATTTTGGATGCAGCTGACAAGGATGCTCGCCATAGCACGCCGTTGGAACTGCGTCGCCGGCGCACTGCTGTTGATGACGATCGACTGCAATAGCCAGGACTTGTCAGAATCGCCGACGTCAGCTTCCGTTCCAGCGAAATCTGATTCGGCTGTTGCGGCGAAATTGTTCAATGAACAGCACGTTCCCGAGTCGGGCTTTTCGGTGTTTCAGCGATCGGCTTCAGCCTCGCCTCAGGAGCGTTATGAAATCTTGCAAGCTTGGGTTGTCCCCGATCGGTCGACGGCTCGGTTTCGAGTCACGGTCGATTTTGCTCCAGGTGAAGCGGACGCAGTACTGCTGGGAACCGAGGGGGACCAATCGACTCACAAGCATGCTCGTGTGATTTCCCCAGCTTCAGAGTTGATTCGGTTGGCGAGCGAGCTGAATCACGCCGATTCGCTGCGGTCGATGATTGAAGCGTGTCCGCCCGGGATACCGACCGAAGAGCTAAATCGCAACGTCTTGCTGGCCTTACTCGCAATCGAAACGGATGATGACGAGATCGTTAACACGTTGCTCACGCAGTGGTTGGAGAAGCTGCAAGCGAGCCCGGAATTGCTGAATCATTCAACCGCCGGCTTGGTATTGCTCGCTCAAACGGCGATCGATCATGAAAATCGTTTGCCCTTGGTTCGTGAAGTTCTTCGACTTGCGGTCTATGCACACCGCGCCGAGTACAACCGCAAAGCCGACTTGCGCCATCTGGTCGCCCTTGCGGCGAAACTGGAAGCGGAGGAAAAGTCGATGCCGTTTCATATCGGGACTACAGGCAACGACGATTCCAATCAGTGGCATTTGGTGGAATTGGAACGAGCCTTCGAACATGGCGAAGGATTTCCCGTTACGTTATGGGAACTGCAACAAGGCCGTTACCGTAATCTGTCGAACTATGGCGATGCGCTGCTTTTCTTTCAATCACCGTTGCTGGGCGATTTTTCGGTCGAAGCGACTGCAACGGGATTTGGCTATCGCGAGTCGCACTTGATTGTTGGAGGCCACTGGACCGGCCTGGTCTACAACCACAAAGAGCTGATGTTTGGCGACCCGCGTAGCGAGTTGTCGCGGCAGCCGCTTGCCCCTCCGCTGAACGATACGACCAGGTATGGATTCATTCGGACTCAGGTTGACATTGAAGACCAGACCGCATCGACGTTCATGAATGGTCGCTTCGTTCATCAGGCCCCGATTGCGCAGGACGATTCGCCGTGGTTGGCGGTGCGTTCAAATTATCGCATCCAAGGGGGCGTTGACGATTTGCGGATCACCGGCGATCCGATCATTCCCGACAGTCTATCGCTTGTCGAATCGTCGCAGTTGCTCGGTTGGTACGACTACTATCAACCGCCCGGCAATACGCCCGACCGTCTGGGGCAATGGGAAGCGACAATTCAGACCAACGAGAATGGCGACGAAGTTGCTGTGATCAGTCATCCACGGTTGCCTCATTTGCCACGCGGCAGCAATGTGGAGCGTTTGTTGAGATACTTGCGTCCGTTTGTTGACGACGGCACGATCGCGTTCGAGTTTTATTATGAACCAGGAGAATCCATTGCTCATCCGGCGATTGGACGCAGCGTCTTTCTTCTGACGACCGAAGGCGTTGAACATCACCAGCTTACCGACGGGCGTTCCAGTCGCCAGACAATGCGACCGGATAATGCGGTCCCGCTGAAAGCTGTTGATCGCACAAATCTTCCGCTGCTCGCCAATCAGTGGAATCGCATGGAAGTGACGCGACGTGACGATCTCGTCTCTCTGGTCCTGAATGGGAGCAAAGTTTGCGAGGAACGATTAGATCTGGACGCTCCGTCGCCGCAGTTCGGACTGTTTCACTATGCGGATCAAACAGCCTTGCTCGTTCGCAATCTTACTTGGAACGGCGAGTGGCCAAGAGATTTGCCGGAACTCGCCGCTCAACAGCTAGCGGAACCGTTGGAAGGGCTTCTTGCCTGGACTGTGGAGCATCCCCCCGAATCTTTCCATCATGTGTTCGACGAGACTTCGCTTACGAGCGGCGCAATGTTGTCGGTTCAGGGAAGTCCGTCAGAGACCGTCAACGCGACGTCGCAAGGGTTGCGCCTGCGGCAAATCAGCGAGGATGGATACCGCGGCGCGATGGTCGCTCCCGTGGTCGAAGTCGGAGGAGACTTCGACATTATGGTTGCGTTTGACCAGATTGAACTTCAGTCCGAATTGAAGATGATTGCATCGGTGCATCTTGATATCTATGCCGCTACGCGGACGCGCGACCGTGCGTCCATCCAGTGCGTTCAGGATCGCAGCAACGACCGGAATGTGCAATGTTTGCGGATGTTGACCGCTGGCAAGAGCGAGCGAAGAACGTACTTCGGTCGCGAGCCGGCAGAAGGGAATGGTGGACGACTCAAGATTTCTCGGCGCGGCGAAACGATCTATTACCTTGCCGCCGATAACGACTCCGATCGTTTTCGCGTTGTCGGCAAGGAAACGTTTCCCAAAGAAGATTTGGAACAGTATGGGATTCGTCTGGGCGTGCAGGCGCAGGGCCCCGGCGGTTCCGCATCGGTGCGTTTCAAGGAACTGCTCGTCCGATCGGAACGTTTGAGCGGAGTTGCCATCAGCAATCGCGAAGAGCTAATGGCAAAGCTCAACATGCAACGCGATGAGTTGCCACTCGGCTTCGCACACGACTTTTCAAAGCGAACGGCCTCCAGCGACGACTTTTACATGTGGGGCGATAATCAAACATGGACTCCATCCGATAGAGGATTGGAGGTTGTTTCGGTTGGAGCGGACAATTGGACAAGCGCCGGCATGGCGATCACCCATGGTTTTGCCGGAGACTTCGACATCGCATTGGACTTTTCGCCGACTCAGTTTCCTAAACCCAAGAAGGGAAAGCAGACACAGGTCTATTTGCAGTTGGAACTGACCGACCCCGGCCAAACGCAGGTAAGCGCCATCTTGACGAAGGACGAAAGGAACTCTGTTTTTTGTCAGATGCAGGTGCGTTATCGAATTGACGGAGAATACAATTACAAGACTATCGGAAACCAGGTTGTCGAGAATGCGGATCGGCTACGGCTCTCTCGAAACGGCAATGTTGTCTACGGCATCGCTGGCTCGCATGCGAAAGGTATGCAGACACTGCTTGGAATGACGGAGTTGTCCAATGCTTCGATCGTGCAGCGAGGAACCCGTGTGCTTCTGCATACGGGAGGTGCCGAACGCACGGCGAAAACAATTGTCAAGTCGATTCGAGTCCATGCGGCCCAGACGATGAAATCGAACAGCGTGCCTGCGGCGGCAATGATTCCCGCACCTCCGTCGAAAAGCGTTCCCGTTCCGACGCGGCAACCCAGGTCGTTGCCTGGTCGGCTTTTTGATTCCCTTCGAAATCTTTTCAATTGAACCTCATGACGCACATGTATTTGAAGTCTGTTCCGATTGCCCTGATCTTCGGCTGTCACTGGGCGTTCAACCTCTCTGCGCAGATCCAAGAAGAGCAGCCAGACGCACCGAATGTGACGACATCGGCATCAACAGAATCATTCGCTGATCAGATCGTGCCAAAGCTGCGAGATCGCGATCTTCAACAAGCAATGATCGTCTTTGATGCATTGATTGATCAATCCTTGACAATGAAAGAATTGACCTCCAGCGACTTGCCGTCGGCTGCTGCAGCGCTGTATCGATCGCTGGCCCAACAAAGCAGCGGCGAGATATTTGAGCTGCTTTCTGAATGGACGTTGCCCACGAACGATCGAGATCGCGTGCGGATGCTCTCGGTCCCCGTCCCCACATCCGCTCCGCCCAAAGTATTCGCCCGATCGATCGGCGAGCGCCCGCGTGATACCACGTTCGCAGTCGCTTCGATCGGTCCGGTTCCGGGCCTTTTCTGCAGCGGCTGGATCTTCCTGCAGGCGGCAAACGACTTGGGGCAACTGCCGAGTTTGCGGAGCAAGCTAAAAGACTTGACCGATCGAGAAGTTGCTGGTGCCGAACCGCTGTATGCGCTCTCACAACTGTTGGGCGCACGTGGCGATTTGGATCAGGCGAACGAATATCTGCGCCGAGAATCCCGCAGTGGCGGTGATGGCGCAATGGAACTCGCACCAAACGATATCAATGTGGCGGCGGTTGCGGCGGCGGCCATCAGCCATTCGGAAACGCAAGAGGCCGCGGAAGCATGCTTGGCGAGTTTGGTGGATCGAGCAATCAGTGAACAGTCAATCGATTTGCGACCGTCACTGCGCATCGCCCACGCCGTTGCGGTACAAGCGTATCGCGGCGAATCGTCACCAAGCATCCTGTTTGAGAATCGCTTGAAATATTGGGTGCCGACGACCATTCGATCGGCCAAGGCGATTCAACGTGGTCGACCGTCAGGAATCTGGCTGACACACGAACAACATTTGCTTCACCTTGCCGGGGGAACCGCGGATATCTTGTTTTGCCGATTCCCATTGACCGGTTCGTTCGATTTCATTTGCGAGACGCAGGAGGGCGGAATGGTCGGAACCGACGGTGGCCTGGCGTACGGAGGGCTTCAGTTTCAGGCACTTGGTCGAACAAATCAACTGACCGTTTGGGATGCGGACGCGTTGCAATCGTTCGTGCGACCGTCACCATTTGCGCGGTCGGGGACGGACCCAGAATTCAACCACGTTTCGATTCGTTCAAGCGAAACCGAAAGCCAGTTTGAATCGAACTTCCACCCGATCTGGTTCGATGACGCCACAGTGCTCGCCAGTCCGTGGCTTGGGGTTCGTAGTTCCGGTACGAAACGTCCCGTCTTTCGCAATCTTCGATTTGTCGGCCAGCCACGCACTGTCAAACAAATCGATCTGTTGGCGGGAACTCAATTGCGAGGTTGGATGGGATCGTTTTATGGCGAATCGATTCCACCGTTCCACGACCTGAGAATGCAAGCAGACGATCAAGCCGGGGCCGCTGGCGACGGTGTGTATGACTGGAGTCTTCAATCGCAGACGCTCATCGGTGCGGAACAGACGACGACCACGAACGCTCGCCAGCCCGGCTTGTTGCAATATCAACGTCCGCTGTTGGACAAGGAATCGATCGCCTACGAGTTTATGCATCGGGATGAAGCAGCGATCGTGCATCCCGCAATTGGGCGACTGGCTTTCTTGCTTGAGCCGGGCGGCGTGCGTTTGCGTTGGATCACAACCGGTCCTTCTGATTGGTCGGGCCTGGAGATGGACAACGCTGCGTTGGAGCCCCTCTACCGTCGCGGGCCTCGTCCGTTGCCGGTAAAAGAAGGCGAGTGGAACCAGGTCCGCGTGAAGGTGGAAAATGGAGATGTGTTGGTTCATCTGAACGATGAACTGGTCTATCGGCGTCCTTTGGAATCGCAAGCCGATACGACCTTCGGCCTGTATCGAGCCTCGCGCGCCAGCGGGGCCAAAGTGCGAAATATACTCATGACCGGCGATTGGCCTGAACAGATTCCACAAGCGTTTCTTGATGATCCGCTCGCTCTGGCCAGCGAATCGAAACCTTAAACCGTGCGTGGTCCGGAATGATACCTTCACGTTATATGAAGCGAATCACCTCAATTCTGACCACGCGACGTATAAACTCGCCCATCATTGCGAAAGATCGAGACGGCAAACGAGTCGACTAGGCCGCCGACCGACCGTTGTGTCGCAACCGCAGTTCTTCGTTATCAACCAAGTGCGATTGCGACTTGCCGCTCAGTGCGGCCTTCACGCGTCGCCCAACACTTTTGCGCATCGCTTTGTGGTAACCGATGCTCGCGGTAAACAGCGTCATCAGATCGATAAAGCGCTGGTCGGAACTAAGGCCTCCCGCTTCGATGTCCAAATAGCTGTCGGCACCAAATGAAAACAGTCGGCCATCGATTTGGCCGATCGCTCGCCCGTCGACCTCGATGTCAAAATCGGCACCAAGCGAAAACCATCGCCGTTTGAGTGCTAGGTGATGAACCTGCGAACCGTCGTAGTAGCCGGCCGTAAAGATTGATGGAATACGAAAGGTTCGATGATTCTGCTGAACATAGGTCACATGCTGCGTACGCGGCAACACGACAACCAGTGTCAGCAGATTGCATCCCGATCCAATCGAATTGTGGACCTCGGTCATCGTGACCTGCTCGATCGTACCGCGCCACTGCACTCGCTCGGTCGTTGTTTTAAACAGCTTCAGCACCATTCGACGTTTCTCGATATCCGCCGAATCGATGGCCATGATGGCGTCGTCAGCCAATTGTTGCTCAAGAACATCTTGTTGCTTGGCGTTCAATCGTCCCGATCGTTTAATCGATTTCTTCAGCTCGCGCCGACGCTGCGTTTGTATTGCCGACAATGCGTGTTGACGTTCTTCTTCATCGACCGTCCAAGCGTCCGTACGCAAACCGATCATATGCGTTTGTGACCATTCGCCCGTTTCGTCGTCCTGCTCGGACACGGTGCCGACGGTGTCCATGTGCGTGTTGTAGTGGTTCGTATCCGCCGTTTTCATCTTCTGCAGAATCTCAACGTTGCTCGGATGGATACCGGGCATCGCCCATGTCCAAATAGCGACGACACGGTTGCGTTGCTTTTCTCGACATCGAAATCACTCTCCTGACAGGCTCGGTCATCGAACATCCGCATGATGATCAAACGAATGCTCGAAACATATTCTTCGCATCTCCTACGCTAAATCGAAGCATCGTGTCGACCCCAGTGGACACCGAAATTTTCAAAGGTTTGAAGGTTGCTCGAAATCCTCTTCAAACGAATGCTCGCTTTTTCGCTTCAACACGCTGATGGCGAACCAGATCGCCCCATCAGGATGATGCGGGAAGCTGACGATGTCACGGATTGCCTGCGTCGATCCTATCGCAGCAGCAGGCAACCTGGACGGGAAAGTTTACGGAGAAATAAACGTCGCGTGGCCGAACATGAGGTGATTCGCTTCATTAAATGCAAAAGCATGTTTCAGACCACGCAAGGTATAACGTCGGCTTCTGCGTCTTAGGTAACCGGCCAGGTCGGAAATCGCATTCCACCGAAGGCGGAATACCGGACACAACTCGGTCGGCCATGTCGGTTCCCGGCTCTCCCAAGACACCACATGCAGATTCCAAGATTCATCGACAGCCACTTCGACGGTGAAGCCCTGGTCGATAAGTTGGCTGCAGTAGCGAAGCAACGACTCGGAATCGGTCGACATAGGACTGTTCGCCACCGCCCGGCTATCGACGCGACCATCGTCGTGTACTTCCTCGAAATCGAGATACAGCCGCCAAGTCGCTCCCGGCTTGATTGCCTGTCGCACCATTTCCACGAACATCTCTTGCCGTCGACGGAATCGGCGTTCAGGAATCTTCTTGATCAATCTCGTTCACTATCAAACTCTCTCACAACGAGGCGTGAATCTTTCTCCGAAACGCCCAGAATAGAGTCTATCCTTATCGAGTCACATTCGCGTCTGTCCATCACCTGCAACTGGCATTTGGCGAGCGGAGCTATTGGGTGTACTTCAGACAACAGCGACAAAATAGGCTCGACAAACAACGGAACTGCCCATTCGATTTAGGATGGAAGGTCGCTGCCCAACACGACAGCATATGGGGAAGAACATCGGCTCCAGCATTGACAGGCAACCGACACCTGGGACAAGACCTATGGTTCGGTCGCGTGAGCTGGTGAGCTAGAAATCCGGTCGGGTGGCGACCGGTCAACTCCGTGAGACCAAACCCAGCGGTGGGCAATGTGAAGTGTCGGCGCGCGTGACGACGTCGACTAAAACCAATCTCTACGCTTCGGCTATCTTCCGCAAATGCGGAAAACGATTCTGGCAGAGGCCAGGAGAACCAGCAGAGACGAGATGTCCCGTTCATTGATTGCGAGAACGGCTAATCACCGACTCCCGCGGCGGAACCGTTTGCTGAATCGAAGCCAAACGACGGTGCTCTTCGGCGAGACTGCTTCCCCAAGGCGTCGTAAGCCTCAGCAGTACCACGGGTGCAAGTCCGACTTTCGTTTCATTCTCGGCAACGCCCGTTCAGAGTCGGCCAGTACATCTTCCCAGCGTTCCTGCTTTGCATAGATCTGACGCCCGGGTATCAAGAATGGAGAGGGGAAACATGGGGTCGTTCTCAGATGCCAGCTCATAACTCTTGTTGATCAAATCGAGAGCACGATGAAGATTCGGATCCTCTGTCTGAAGAATCAGCCATGCGATATTATTTAACAGAGCCGGCATATTCGGATCCTGACGGTAAGCCAGCACTTGGGTGTCACTTCGCCTTTTCATGATCCTTCTTAACAATTGCGCGTGTACCCAAAGAGTAAATGAACCGTCGGAACCGCGTTCCCAGATGCAAGGATGTGCTCCAGCGTGCCATCGACTTCTTGACCAAGTTCGTTCTCAGCGTCCAGATAGAAGGTCAATCTCTGCGAGTATCAGCGTGTTCGTCGGATTTAGGCGGAGGGCACGTTGCAGCAAATTTAAACTATCCAGCAATGATGCGGGCTTATTCTCGTGCCGAAGCAAATCTGACTGGACCGCGTACAAGTTTGATAACGCGGAAACAACCTGCGGATCTGCGGCTTGGGGATCAAAAACCTCAAGCAGCAAACGCTCCGCGCTTTGAAACTCATTCACTTGTTGCAACGCAGCGGACAACTGCAGTCGCACGTTCAAATTGTCGGGAGCCTGTATCAAACGTTCTTTCAGAAAATCGATCGCCCGTACAAATTCTGATTTTGACTCGCTATCTTCTCCTAAAGCCTTGTGCAAATATGCCAGGTTCAGGTGCGCATCGCGATTCGTACGAGCGACTTTGGTCCAGTGCCCAATTGACTTGCGTAGATTCCCTTGCTGAAACGTGATTGTCGCCAACATGCGCTCGATGTGTTCGGCATTCGTTGTCCCATTACTGGCAACTTCCAACAATCGAACGACTTCCTCAAGCTCCGAATCGTCTTTGGTTCGTAAGGCGTCCGCGTAAAGATCCTCCGCGACCCAAAGCGCGGCGTCTCCAAACGAGCCCCCTTCAGGTGAAGCCAGCCTTCGCATTTCAGCGCGGCAATGCTCGATGTCGCCAACTGCCTGAGCAAGCATTGCACCTTCATACGCGATACGCGGATCTCCACTTGGAGCAAGCGTCCGAAGCTTTGCCAAAAACATGTTGGCTGAATCATAATCCTCCGCTTCCATCGAGACATGGAAAGCATCTTTGTACCGTCGCAACAGTTCGTCTTTCGACGCGTGAGAAGCGAGTACCGGAAGAACAATACAGAGTACGGCAAGGATGGCTGGAAGAGCAGGGAGGATGTCTCGCCACGGACGAGTCTCTATATACAGAGGAATCTGCTTCAGCAATCGAATGATGCGTCTATCTTTGTGGAGTTGGCTCTTCACTGGGCAAGAACTCTCTGTATCTCTGCAAGCAAGATCTCACTTGTCGCCAAATGCAGATCCAAAAGTGCGATATTTTCTTCTTCTGAAAGTTCGCCTTGATGCTTCAAAAAAACCTGTGTTTGGTAAGTCGCTGAAAACCTTTCAGAAGACTGAAAAAAAAGCCTATAAGCATTCTGAAATCGATCCCTCAGATTCCAAAAACTGCCAGCGCCGTGCTTCGGTGGCGGAACGGACGTTCCATCTGCATGGAATTCGCTAAAGTATAGAACCGCCGAAAGTCGGTCTTCATAGTCAAATACGACTCTAACGGGGTCGAAGACTGTGTCTCGCGTGTAACCTTTGGAGTCAAGATCGCGAGCCTTTAATCGGTATCCTATCGCGGAATAGCAATTAACCAGCTCGTGCCATTCTAAGAATGGATAGTCTATCGCAACC
>JAWKTL010000010.1:0-185883 GCA_041399105.1 Pirellulaceae bacterium
ACCTTCACCACCGATCAGATCAACGTCTGGCTAGCCTCGGAATTGTCGGACCAGTTTCCAAATGTTCTGCCAAAAGGGACCGAAGACCCGCGCGTCTTGGTTCAGGACGGAAAAGTGCTTGTTGCTGCGCGATACAAACGAGGTCGAGTCGACACAGTGATCTCGTTTGAGTTGTATGCGCGGTTGACTGACGAACCGAATGTCGTGGCTTTGCAAATTCATCATCTCCGCGCCGGTGCCCTCCCCATACCGATCACCCATTTTTCGGACAGAATCTCAAAGGCGGCTTCCAAGGGAGATCTTCAAGTTCGCTGGGAAATCGAGAATGAGGATCCAATTGCCCTGTTAACGGTTCCCAGCGAACACGATCGATACATCAAAACGCCCGTCATTATTGAAAAGCTGGAGCTGCATGACGGCGAAGTCCATTTGTCGGGGCATACCGGACCTCAGGCACACGTGGTGTGGAACCCCGATGGGCCCATCTATCGTCTGGCGAAGTCCTCGCGACGGACGATCACCCAACCACACTGATCGTCTTCGCAAGCGGAGAGTTGGAACAACCCACTAAGTTGGCTTCCATTCAGACGGAAGATGATGTCGTGCGGTTGGGACTGGATAACTTCAAACAGACCGGCGTCGATCCGGCGAACCGATCCACGATTGTCGGAGACTTCCCCCTCGTAGTCCAAGTACTTCAAACGATGGTTCGGCAATAACTTTGCATCGATAAACTCGTTGACTCCGGGGAGTCGTCCGAACGCCCATGTGGCGAGTGAATCGCTTTGTTCGAGCATCAGGTCAAAATGCGAGCGGCGATCCGAAGTTTCCGGTACTTCGTGCCAGAGCAGAACGTAGCGTTTGGGTTGAGACAGATCAAAGGTGAACATTGGCCTGTTTACGGTACATTTGCACAGTTATACCGTGCGTGGTCTGGAATGATCCTTTTGCATTCAATGAAGCGAATCACCTCATTCTCGGCCGCGCCGTAAATACCGTGCGTGGTCCGAAATGATCCTTTTGCATTCAATGAAGCGAATCACCTCATTTCTGACCACGCGACGTATAAATCTCCCGATAGCGGGGAAATCGATTCTCTTTTTGTACCAGAACTTGTTGTGAAGTGGGCGGATTAGGGCAAATCTGCGGTTGAGGTAAAAAACGCGCGACACTATCCTATCGTGACTCGACAAATCCATTTTTTTCGTGCCGAAACGATGAAGGGACCTCCAGTTGTCAAAAATGCGTTATCGCCAGCTCGATGAAATCGTTGAGCTTGATCCAGGCAATCGCTTGGTGGCTCGTCGCACATTGCGCGCGTCGGAGGACTATTTGTCAGACCATTTCCCCCGTTTTCCGGTCATGCCGGGCGTCATGATGCTCGAAGCATTGTATCAGGCCGCCATGTGGATGGTGCGAACAGGGGACAACTTTGCGTATCCACATGTTTTTCTGACGGAGGCCAAGACCGTCAAGTTCGGCGATTTTTTGTCGCCCGGCGAAACGTTGGAGATTCGCGTCGAGAAGTTTAAGGACGACGGAACGGAAGTGACAGTCAAGGCTCAAGCAGCGAAGGGCGATAAAGTAACCGTATCGGCCCGTTTAATATTGCAGCGAGGGGACGATCAATCAAACCCGCACAACAACGACGTCGACACACGGCGTTATGTGCGTGACCAGTTTATGGAAATGTTTGCGGATCAACCGGCTGTCGCCCAAGCCGGGATTGGATGACCGACATTTGCCAGGGGGGTAATTACAATTGTCATTGCACCCGAGCGACCACGTCGCAAGGTCAACTGAGAAACATTTATACCGTGCGTGGGCCGAAATGATGCCTTTGCGTTAAATGAAGCGAATCACCTCATTTCTGGCCACGCGACGTATAACACTCACTGGCAACCCGTGGCATGTCCCCAGCAGCGGCTACTTCAGCGGTATGTAGACATCGGTAATGAGATCTTCTTTTGGGACGATCGCAGCGTTATTGCGGTAGATTTCAAACGACTTGGCTCGAGAAGGCTTCAGCTTCTTGTATCGCGCGTATTGATATGCCGCACTCCACGCATTTCCCAGGTTGGAATAACTGCCGATGTGTCGAACGTGCAAGGCCTTGCCAGCGGGCAAATGGCAATGTTCCAGTTCCACCGGGATTGTGTTGGCGGCATCTACAAGAAAGCCGCTAGTGAATTCGAATCGCTGGCATTTCAAATCCGTTTTGTGATACACACTGATCATATCACCTTCTTCCATTGCCGATGCGTCCGCGCTGTGGCATGCCTTGGAAAAAGCCTGTTCCATTGCCGGTCCAATATCTGCGAAATCACACGCACCATGCTGGCCGATCATGTCCATCGCGGGCAACGTGACCTCGCCGACGATCTCCGTTTTCGAAAGCACTTTGCCCGTTTCGACGTGCTCGGCCAGCATACGCAATCCGCGATCGTAATCCATGGCGATCATTCGCTTCATCATCGGCACCATCCAGAACATGAACCACGGCAAACTGCCTTTCATCGTCCAAGTCACTTGGGCCGCGTTGGAAGCAGGCTCTATCGAAAACGATGTCTTTGCTTGCGACCTCCAGGGCTTGATGAATCGTAGCTCATCTTCGATCCGATCGGGTCGCTGAAGCACTTTGTGTTCGATCTCGCCTTCCCCGACGATCTCGCCCTGCCAACGGTAAATCGAACCCACCGAAGCGGCATCGTCGGTGACGGTGACCTGTGCATCGGGATCGGCGGCAAGCCAGGGCGACCACGTGGTCCACGTTCCGAAGTCGGAAATCACGTCGAACACGGCATCGGCAGTTGCGTTAATTTGTGTAGTTCGTTGCACTTCGAACGCCGGCATATCGATACCTCTGCAAGTGGATTGAGTGAGCGAAAAGTGTGCGATTGAAATCGTCTAGCAAACCTGCCGACTCGCCAACAAGCCGTGAAAAACTGCAAGCCCGACACGTAAGCGAGGACCGGCAAAACACAAGCCTGCGAAAGGCGACGGGTCAGTTTCAGTTGCCCATCTCGCCAGTTACTTGACCCGTTCCCGTTTCTTTCCGGTAACAGTTTCCTAACCTTCGTTGCTGAATATGTTCGATTGTGCTAGCTTGTGTCAAGTTGCCGCAGGAGTGCCACACTATGCTTCATTTTCCAAATTCCATTGCAACTGTGCTTGTGGTCGTGATTGTCTTAGGGTGTGGAGCAGCCGGAGAACCATCAGCCACGCTGATGGTTGACCCTATAACCCATGAAACCCCGGGACTCGTTTATGAGTTAATCCCTGGTGATTCAGGCACGCTGCAAATTGCCTCCGGCCGCGTAAGTTACCCCGATGGCAAAGGATGTGCAGACGCACTCGTAACGATTGAACAACACGGTATTCCTAGAAACGGACGCAGTATCGTTCGCTGGCTGCACACAACGACGAATGACAACGGCACATATGGTGTATTCAGTGACGTCACCTCGAAAACGCTTATTGCGTGGGCGGCGCATCCCGACGGCTATCTTGGTTTAGCGTACGTCGATCGCGGTGTTGCGGATATTCAGTTCGAACCTGGATCGACTAGCGTGTATGTTCGAGACGAGAATTGCCAACCTGTCTCTGAGGCTGATGTCATCGTGCATGAGTGCGGGATTGAGGATCTGACACATCGAGTGCCACCGAACATCCAAAAGCTGCTTACGCGTCGCACAGACAGAGATGGTATTGCGAAATTCCGTGGAATCAGTACCACTGGCGGTCTCGGCGACCAAGCGTTTGAAGTCCGTCACAATGGAATGGCGTACGTTCGCGATACCTATTCGGGTTCGAGCGGACAACGGCTTTTCGTGTTGACGGACGCATATGATTCGAGTGTTGACAAACGATGCGCCAATTCGATACTAGGGGCGGACGGTTGGCACGGGTTCCACGGTAGACTCGCGTCGATCGCTCCGCTAGCGAGGCAAGGAGCAAAGCGGGCGAACAGTTCCAAGAAGCAGCGATCCAGCCCGCTGGACTGAGCTAGGCAAACTTTTGGTCCCCTGGTGCGAATTACATCGACGAAGCGCAGCTTCAAGTCGCGCAAGCGCGGAGCGACACTGAAAAAGAATTCGCTTACCCTTCGCGTTACCATTGCGAACTTGGGCATTGGTACTCACCCAATCAATTCGCGGATAACGTGCCCGTGAACATCGGTCAGGCGGCGATCGATGCCATCGTGTCGAACGGTCAGCCGCGTATGGTCGATCCCGAGTTGATGGAGGATGGTGGCGTGAATATCGTAAACTTGAGTGGGGCGGTTGCGATCGAGCGGTTTGTATCCCCATTGATCCGATTCGCCGTAGGTGATTCCTCCGCGAATTCCGCCCCCACACATCCAGTTCGTAAAGACGTAAGGATTGTGATCGCGACCGACGCTCCCTTGCGTGCTGGGCATGCGACCGAACTCGGTGGTCCACAGAACGATCGTGTCCTCCAACATGCCGCGTTGTTTGAGATCCTTCAACAATGCCGCCGTGCCCACCGCCATTCCTCGGGCCAAGGGGCCGTGATCCCGAGCAATGTTCTCGTGGGAGTCCCAATTGCGTCGTGGAAACCCGTTATCATTTCCCGACCAGATCTGAACGAAACGGACGCCCCGTTCGAGCAACCGCCGAGCGATTAGGCACTTGCGACCAAAGTATTCCGTTTCCTCCGCCGGGTTAATTTCGTCGGGATACGTGGCCCCCAGGCGATCCAGTCCGTACATCTTCATCGTGTGCCGGGACTCGCCTGAAATGTCGAGGGCTTCGGGCGCGCTAAGCTGCATCGCGGCGGCCAATTCGTAGGAACGGATTCTGGCGTCCAGTCGTGAATCGCCGGGGCGTTGGGCTTGATACCGCAGGTTGAACTCTCGCAACAACGACAGGCCATCTCGATCCCCTTCCGGGCTAACAAAGTCGGCGTGTGGTGCGGGTCTTCGATCGGGTTCTGTCGCTGCGGGAAAATGGCGGTTCCCTGCGAACTGGCGGGCAGAAACGCGGAGCCCCAATTCTTGGGACCGTTGCTCGCGTATCCGCGATGATCCGGCAAGACGACGAAGGTCCGGCAGGTTCTCGTTCATCGACCCGAGACCGTAACTGACCCACGAGCCCATGCCGGGGAATCCAGGACGTTGGAAGCCGGTCGCCTGCAAATAGGTCGCTTGCGAATGGACTCCCGTTTTGCCGACCATATTGTGAACGAACGCGATGTCGTCGACACATTCCCCAAGGGGCGCAACCACTTCGCTGAGCATCTTTCCCGACTCTCCATACGGATCGAAGCGAAAGGGAGATTTCATCCACGGGCCCAATCCATTTTGAAAGGCTTCAACAGGTTCGCCGAAGTCGGACTTTTGGCCGTGAAATTTCTCCAGCATCGGTTTGTGATCGAACAAATCAATGTGGCTGGCGGCACCCGCCATAAACAGTTGCACAACGCGACGCGCCTTGGCGGGGAAGTGTAACGTCTGGACGGCTCCGGATGCACTGGCATGCGAATCGCGCTGCAACATGGATGTCAGCGCCAAGCCTCCGAAGCCTTGCCCTTGCCGAATGATCATCTGTCGTCGATTGAACATTTCCGCCTTTCCATCAAGAATCAATCCGCCGGCGAACCGATAGGGTGCCTGCTTTGAAATGATACCTTCGTGTTATACGGTGCGTGGTCTGGAATGATGCTTTTGCATTTAATGAAGCGAATCACCTCATTTTCGGCCACGCGACGTATAGCATAACCGCCATGAGCTTGCCGCATGGTCGATTTCGGCCGTGACCTGCAATAATTCAGCTTTTGAAACCAACGTGAAGAGGCGTTCGATCGCGAAGAAACTTTGCCAAGTTTTCGCGAAAATCGGGCCCAATTAGTCTTTAGCCGGAAGCCCCGAATCGACTACCTTTAGCGCCAGAATCGTCGAAGCAAGTAAGTATGCTTTGTCCCGGCCAAGTTTTTCCCTTCCAGGTAGCTACGTTTTGCTATCGTTGAGCAGCAAGGACGCGTCGCATGATGAACTCCCGTCCCTTCCATTACTTGTTAATCGCAACCATCGTTCTGTGGCAAGTGTCGGTAACGAGTTTGCGGGCTCAGGAATCCGTCGCGTCGGAATCTGCTGAAGTTGCCGAGCAGCCCATTGTTCCCGTTGCTGTCGTGTTGACGCGGAATCAATCGCTGGAAGGAACCGCGCTTGACAACGATGGCAAACCGGCGGCGGGTAAAATTGTCGTCTTGGGTCGCGATGGAAAGATGATCGCAAAGACGTTTGCTGACGACACCGGGCGATTTCGATTCACTGCGATGCGTTCGGGGGACTATCAGATCGCGACCGCCGAAGCGGGAGCGTTCGTCCGCTGCTATCAACGCTCGGTCGCCCCGGAAGGAGCGGTCCCGCAGGTTCTCGTCTCACGAGGGGCGATGATCGCGCGAGGCCAACAACCAGCATCCGTCCTGCTCCATCCGCTTCTGATCGGTTTGGTGATCGCAGCGGCGATTGTCATCCCGATCGTGGTCAGCAACAGCGACGACGCAAGCTAAAGCGAATCGCCACATGGTGAACATTCGAGCACTTCAAGCGATGGCGACGTTCTCGCCGTCGAACTTGAACCAAGCATCGTGAACGACTTCACGGACCGTTTGGTCATTCAATTGCAGATCGTCCACAATGGATGCGACGGTTTGCGGTTGGCCTGAGCGGTAAACGAAATCCCAGATTTCGTTTCTCAGTGTTTCGCGGTCTTCGTTTCCGAGATGGTCTGTCATCGCATCGTCCATCGTTAATGCCTTGTTTGCCCTGGAACAAGACCAGAATCCTTTGCTGAGCGAAACGAATTCAGATCAGTCGCACCAGAATCGTGAAGAATTGTGTCATACGTCACGCGAGGGAAATGAAGGAACTCGCCGTTTCACATGCAAGTGTGTCATTTCGGACCACGCGGGTATATCCGCCCACCATGTCCATCGGGCTTGATTGCACAGTCGGCTAAATGAATCCAGCAAAGTTGCAGCTCAAAAACAAAAATTCTTGCGTGACTGGTTGCAGGCCAAGATTCAGAGGTCGTTATACCCTGCGTGGTCCAGAATGATGGCTTCGCGTCAAATGAAGCGAATCACCTCATTTCTGACCACGCAACATATACAATCCAGTCATGAACGATGACAAATTACCCAATCGGCATAACCGGTTCTTAAGCATTCATTCGGAAATCGCCGTTGCACACGGTCACTTATCGGGTTTTGATATCTGGTCAGTCAAGATTCGGCTGGTTCCCAATGCAAATTTCCCCCTCGATTCAATACGGGCCAGCACGATGGAGCTGTTGGCCAGCGAAGCGGAAGTTGAAGTTCAACGGCAAACTCACCCGGTTCGACTTCGCAGGATGTGCTTTGCAACAGGGAACGTCCAGCCAAACGATGACGTTCCGCCTCGCTTAGCCCCTGCATGTCACGTCGACTTGGTTCCCCTGCCGATGCAACTCCAACGTCAGTTTGCCAGCCACTGGAGTTGTCCCCTGAACGGTGACGGTTGATCCAGGGGTTGCCCTGGCGGGGCATTCCAGCAAGACGACGTCGGGATGCGAGAGCCTCAACGTCGGATCGCCTAACAGGTTGTACAACCGTGTATGTTCAGCTCGCTCCTCAGGCAGTCGATCGGCCGTTGGACTCATCAAGGCCGCCAGCGTGTCGATCATGCTGGGAATCGCATTCGTCGACGCGGCGGTTTCGGCGGTCGACAGTTGAATCGTCTTCAGCCAAGCATCGCCGAGCGTTGCGGGTTCGTGTTCAAACCAGGATTGAATCAGCGACGTGGCGATCGAAGCATTTCCGTACGGCAGGGTCATGCGCGAGCCCGCCAGCACGGCGATCGGACCACCTGGTTGCATGAGCATCGTCTCCGCCAAGCAGTCGTCCTTTGCGTCGAATGCTCCGGTGTAGCAAGCCAGCAACAGGGCGATTGGGGCCTGCGAAGCATCTCGATTCAATCGACAAACGCTTTGCGGATCCAAAATTGGCGTACCGGTCGCCGTGGCGGGAACGCGATCCAATTGCGTCACCTGACCATGTCCCGCGTAAACCCAAAACAAACCTCCGCGATTGAAATCATTGATCACCGTTTCGCAGAATGACTTCGCGCCGGGAAAGAATGGGCTTGTCGGACTTGCATACGTGACGCGTCTGCATGGTGGCGGGCAACTTCGACGTAATGATGCCGCGGACGACCGATTCCAATGCGGTGTCGATCATGACGCCGAAACCACCAACACCGGCGGTCAGGTCGACCAAATGTCGCCATGGGCCATAATGTTGACTGCTTTCGTATTGCTTCAGTCGCTGAACGAAGGGGCGACCTGATCGGATCGATCGAATGGAATGCGGCCAACGGAGCGCATCGATCTTTCCGTCATCGTCGAAGTCACCGTACGGACAATCGGTCGCCAAGGTCGGCAACGACCCCAACGATGCAGCCACCGGACTGGGCAAGTGGTGCGTTGGGACATGCCGCTTGGGATCGACCGGCCAGTTCGGACCACGTATTTCGCAGTCTCCCATGAGTACCACCGCATCGATCGGCTGATCCCCCGCCGCCGCAAGATGACGCAACGAAGCCAGCACATCACTCGGCAATGGTTTGCTATCAAGGATATCGACCGCATAACCTTGACTTTCGCGATACTCAACCCATGGCGTGATCGCCTCACGCAAATCGGAGCGCGCAGACGACGGCGATCCGCTTGTCCGCCGCGATGGATGTCATTCCCGAAAACAGCACCAACAGGATGCTGCCGACAGACAATGCGTTCATAAGCGGAAACCTTCCAATTTGTGAATATTTATACCGTGCGTGGTCCGAAATGATGCCTTCGCGTTAAATGAAGCGATTCACCTCATTTCGGACCACGCGACGCATAAAGACATGAACTGGACAATCGATGCACAGCCGCCGCATCTTACAGCGTCGTCAGATTCTCATTTCTGATGGGACAGACCGTTGATTTGCAACCAATCGGCCATCCGCTCTTTCCACGTCCCGATCACCGATCCTTCGCGCGCCCGCGTTCCATAACCGTGCCCACCGTTTTGATAGACATGCAGTTCCGATGCGATGCTCAGTCGCTTCAATCCAGTATAAAACAGAACCGCTCCCAGCGACGAACTTCGATCGTCATGCGTGTGAACGAGAAATGTCTTTGGGGTGTGCTGATCGATACGCACGGGATCAATCAAACGGTCGTTGTCCGCATCGTAAATGTTCCAAGGATAAATCAATACCCCAAAGTCCGGTTTCGCCGATAGGCCATCGACATCATCAATGTTGGAATAATGGACTTCCGCATCGGTCAGATGGATCGCCGCCACTTGGCCCCCGGCGGAGAATCCGAACAAGCCGACTTGTTCTGGATCGATCTTCCAGCGTTTTGCTTCGCCGCGAATCAGCCGAATTGCCCGTTGACTGTCCTGCAACGGGCGATACCACGGGCGCGGGTCGGGACCATTCGTCGTTCGGTAATTGAGTACAAACGCGGTGATTCCCAGATCATTCAAATAGGCGGCGGCCTCCGAACCTTCCAAATCGGGCACAACATACCGAAAGCCGCCCCCGGGCAGAATCAGGACAGCGGTTCCACATGGCTCCGCGGCGGGAAAAACCTGAATCGTCGGTTGGGTGATGCCTTCGACACGAGTGATCGTTGGTCGATCGGTATCGCGAGGCGGCAGCTTGTTGCCGGTCGATGCCGTCGTTTCCGCCAGCGCCATGTCGGGCCAAACGTTCAATACCGTCTGGCGCGGGAGCGGGGAATTCCCCACGCAAATGCAAAAGAAAACAAAAACAGGGGCACAGTTTCGGAAGTTTCTCATCGTGTCGGCTCACTTGGAGGGAGTTGGGGGATTCGGTCGGGGCCGAATCCGTCGCAATTTGGCCCGCTGGTTCAACCGTGATCCATTTAAACCCTCTTTGACGCATCAGTTCGACCACTGTTTGGCGAGCGGCCAACAGGAGTATGCCTGCCGTTTTGACGGTAGGATGGACTTCCAGTCCGTCCTTAACACTTAAGGACGGACTGGAAGTCCATCCTACGGTACGCTTTTATCGGCCGCTCGCCTAATGAAGCGAATCATCTCATTTCTGACCACGCGACTTCCATCTTTCGCCAAGGTTTTTTCAGTTGATCTCGCGAGGCGGTCGCTCTAAGGTTATACTTCAGCCGGTCGCTCCGCGGCAGAGAATGCGTTTTTTTGTAGAAAGTTTGTGTTGGGGGATTGAAAGCATGAGTGAAGCAAAGGTCAAAGGCGTTGTCCATTTGGTCGAGGAAACCAAATCATATGGTGCGAAAGGATTTCGCAAACGAATGGTCGTGTTGACGCAGGACTTTGGCAGCTTCACGAACTATGTTCCGCTGGAATTTACGCGTGACAACTGTGATCTTGCCAATGATCTGAACGTTGGCGACGAAATCGAAGTCACCTATCGGCTCAATGGTCGCAAATGGCAGCGTGATGCGGACAGCGAAGTGAAGTATTTTTTGAGCGCCGAAGCAATGGGCTTCAAGCAAGTCAGTGCCGGCGGAGCGAACAAGAGCAGCGATGTTGATTCAGCGAACGATGCATTCTCCGAAGTATCGTACGACGAAGGAGACGTTCCGTTTTAACAACGGGTCACGACTTGGGTTTTCCATCGCTTGTCGCCGATGAACGTTGTTCCAACAGATACGCCAGCAAATCTTGCATTTGCTGGTCATTGAGGATCTCGGCGAAATTGCCCGGCATCACCGACTGATCGGACGGCTTTCGCACTTCGATATCCGCTTCAGCAATCGTATGCTCGCGACCGGTTTGATCGGCAATAACGATCGACTTTCCCTCTTGGCGTCGCAGGAGTCCGTGGATCACCGACCCATCAATGGTCACGATCGTCATCCCGCGAAAGGCGACGTCGACATTGCGATTCGGATCGAGGATATCCTCCAACAGTCGTTCGCCGCCACGGTTGCCAACACCGTCCAACTGCGGACCGATCAATTGCCCGAGGTCGCCAATTCGGTGACATGCCGCGCAGTTCTTTTCAAAGACACCGCGCCCACGTTGCGAAGACGTTGACATGGCACGCGAATTAAGAATTTGTTGATGAAACGCCAAACGTTCGGCAATCTGATCGCTAACCGGACGAAGTGCCGATATGAAGCCGGCGATCCGTTGGCGCTGCGTGGATGAAGCATCCGCCGTTGCTTCGGCCATCCGCGGTTCCCGCAGCAGTCGCGCTGAAGCCTTTCCCTGTTCAATGGCCAAAAGCAATTGCTCCAGTCCCGAATTCGTGTGGCTCAACGCCAGTGCGATGTGCGACTGCAATTGGGCGGGAGAAGACGCGATCGCTTCGGTTAAGACCTGCTCCGACGATCGGTCGCGAATTTTCCCAAGGGTTTCAATCGCCAGGATTCGCAGGTTCGCAGCCGCATCGGTATCGTTCAGAAGAGCGGTCGCCAGGGGCCGCAGTTCCGTGGATGCCTTCATTTCGTTCAATGCCTCAATCGCGGAATGTCGGACCGCGTTTGATTGATCGCTGTTGGCGGCGATTTGCAACAGCAGATCGCGATGCTGCGTAAGCTGAAACAAACCGGCCAATTCAACGACACGCAAAGACGCGTGGTCTTCAGCGACTTGCAAAACAGGCGGATCGAATCGGCCGATCGCCAACCAAGCGTAGGCTCCCGCTTGATGCGCGTCGACAACTTCCAGAATCCCCCGTTTTCCAACATGCTCGCTCAGATTCCACTCATACTTCCGGGCGACGTCATTTCGTGGCGGTTCTTCGCGAGCAATAACTTTACCCGTGTCAGCCAATCGCAAGCGAACATGATTGACCGCGGGTTGCTGCTGGGCGGGATGTCCGTTGTGTCCGCACATCCAAAAGGTAAACGATTCGGGAATAACCAGCGGAGCGCTGCGCAGGATCCCCGTTAACGATTCGCCATGCGTGATACTGTCCCAATACAACGCATCCGGATGCCCGTCGGCTGACGCTCGATGCCGGATTCCCCATGGTGATTCGGATACCGGGACCAGCCCGGCAATCGGCTCCCGCGACCACGATGCGGGTCGTTGCTGCAACTGGGCCAGCAAATCACCGGCGATCGCCGACAACCAATCCCGCAAGTCCGGATACTCGTCGACGGACAAACCGTTGCGAACGAACCCGTCCACGATTGCCGTAATCAACCGCAGTTGAAGCGTCGTGTCGTTTGCATACCAATTGCGTCCTTCATTGATCAGCCGATTCAGAGTTTTGGAATCATCCGAGATCGCGATTTGAGATGCGGCTCGCAGAATCAACTCGGGAGACATCGATTTCGGATCGGCCAGCGCCAAGACAATCTCCGCAGCTCCGACAGCGTCGCTGGCGGCGGCTCGCTCGACGACACGCCCCTTCCATTCATCCGACCAGGTTCCGTCTCGAATCGCGGCAACGATCGATGGATCCGCAAAATGTCGGTTGACGGCCAAATGCATGGCGTGAACGTAATGCGTGTCATCCGTCGATGCCTGCGACAAGGCGGACATCAATGCTTCAAATCCCGCTTCATGAAGATGTTGACCCAGCGCTTGGGCAGCCGCACGTTGCACGAATGCATCCGAATCGTTCAAACACTGGCGCACGGTGGCCAGTTGGGAAGCGGAACATTCGACTCGTTCCGCGATGACCTTCATCGCATGGACGCGAACCAAGGGGGACACGTCTTCGACAAGTCGCCGCAGTTGCGAGTCATCCAGTTGGCCCAAGCGTTCGAGTATCCACATCCCATGAGCGCGCATGGCTGGATATTCGGAAGCCTGCATGCGTTTCTTCAGAATCTCGGTGACTTCATCCGATCGACAATCGACCAAGTAATTGGTTGCCAGCGTGCGAACCTGCAAGTTTGGATGGTTGAGCAATTCCACCAGTTCGTCCGTCGGTTTCTTCGTCAAGTCGATGGGCGCGCCTGGACGTTGAGTTTGCGCATCGCCCAGCCAAACAATTCGCCAAACCCGACCGTGGGTTCGATCGCGATCGGGATGATCCAGCGGGGCTTCGTAGTGGCCGATGATCAGGTTGCAGAAATCGGCGATATAAAGTGCTCCATCGGGACCGACGATCGCATCGACAGGTCGAAACCAGGGATCAGGCGTGGTGATGAAGTCCGGTTGCGTATCGCATAACAACGTCGAGCCGACCCGACGCAAGCGATCGCGGTGAACGCGACCGGTGACCGGATTGCAGATAAAGATGTTGTCGCGATACTCAGCGGGAAAGTGGTCGGCGGCGTAGTAGGCTGGGCCGCAGATTCCCGTCGAGCCGTGCGCGTGATCGATCATCGTTGGACCAAAGCCAACAGCAGGAGGCTTGTCACCGAAGTGCGGATAGGTCGCACCCCTCAACAATTGATAGACCGGTTTGGAATGGCAGTCGGAGTCAAAAAGATTTCCCAAAGGATCAAAGGTGATTCCAAAAGGATTGACTTGTCCGGAGGTGAATTTTTCAAAACGCGATCCGTCGGATCGGAAGCGATAGGTGTTTCCTGAACGTAGTCGCGTCACGCCTCCGTTGGAATCAGCGATCTCGCTTTGATTGGAGAACCCGTGACATCCGTAGACCCAGCCATCGATCCAACGCGTGAATGAACTCGCGTTTCCATGAACATCAACGTTGCCGAAGCGGGAATAGAGCGGATCGCGTTGATCCGCGATGCCATCGCCATCGCGATCAATCACATGAAAGATCGATGGAATCGCATAAACCAGCGCTGCGTCGCCATCACCCAGTGGCGTCTGTCCGATGGGAATGTTCAGCCCACTGGCGAAGTGCTTTACATCGAAGGCGCGACCATCTTCGCCAATGCCGGCGACGGTCAATCGATCACGAGGCGGATTCTCGCCCCCTCCCGCGAAGCGACCGCGATCAGGTTCCACCCCTTCGCTGTTGGCGGGGTACGGATATTCAATGGAATGCGTGACCCACAATCGTCCGCGCGCATCAAAATTCAGATTCATCGGTTGGCCGATGTCGGGGTCGCTGAGCACCAGTTGAATCTCAAAGCCATCGGGGATCGAGAAGTTTGCAATCTGCTCGTTCGCGTCGGGCGGTATCGGCTGAGCACGGAGCGGTTTCGTTGATGGGACGATGCCGCCGACAAGGGCGAAAAACGCAAACGCGAGCGAACGTCGACGCAGCGAAGAGGCAAATGGCTTCATGGTGTTGAGGATTCATTAGGATATCGTAGATTGTCAATCCAAAAATAGGATCGACGCTTGTCGGTTCGCGACGCTTTGATCAGCAATTTGACGGGTTCATCGAGCATGCAATTTGAATGCTCACCACCGTAGGTCCGGTTTGCGGGGGACAGCAATTTCCAACGCCACGTTGCCGATGGTCCCGATGCCGCCGGACTGGGAACCTGTTGCACAAACAGAGTGTACGGTCTTTGTTGACCATCAGAAACGCTTTCGTACTCGACCTGTGTGCGAGTGGCTTGGGCCGGATCGCCACAATCGGTTTGCACCGTCAACGCATCCGTCGACGCTACACGCAAGCTTAATCGAAATTTTCCAGCCTGCAGGGTGATCCCACTCTGTTGACCAAGGCCTCGAGGCATTCGTACATCGAGAGCAAAAGACAAAACGGGAGTGACATGGGCGTTGACCACGTGAAGTGATAAGCCATCGAATCCTTCGCTCGGACCATGTTTCACTCGCAGTTGGCCATCGCTGACTTCATAACAGGTACCGAACTCTGTTTGATCGTCGGGAGTAAGTCCGTCCTTCCACGAAGCGTCCTGGAAATCAATCTGCACCGGCAGCGCCATCGCTTCGGGCAAGCCGGTTTCGAAGACCGAACGCGGCTGCATCGATCCGGTGAAGCGTTCGAGATTCGCCACCGCCGCCGACGGTTTGGTTGCTTTCCGCTGCGCCGGTGCGTTTGGTGAGGTGTTGGTTTTTTCAGACGGAGTTCTAATCGCTGATGTCGATTGTGTCGGCGTCGTCGAATCGATTACGGCTGGCTGGCGCTGCTGGAGGACGACCAAGCTGGTCAACAACAGCAATATCGCCGCCCCCGCTCCCAAGATCACAATCGCCAACTGTCGATTCCGCTTGCCTTTCTTCGGCGTACCGAGCGGTTTGCCTTTCGGTTCCGGCTTGCTGGCTCGCTTTCCCGACGTCGACTGCTTGGTCGTCTCAAATGAGGCGAAAGGGTTCGCACGTGCCGATCCCATTGAATCGGATGGATTGATCGACGGAGCAAAGACCGCCTTTCTCTCCTGCTTGCTTGTTGCGGAAGGTGACGCATTGGCCTTCAATTCGATGTCGTATTGTCGGCGCAGCCGCGGATCGATCAAAACCCGCCGTGCTTCGGTCACTTCCGCGATCAATTGCAAAGCCGCGGAACGCGTGGCGTCGTTGGCGACTTGCTTTAAGAAGACACACTGTCGATTGGCGGCAATGTCGATGACCTCAGCATCCGATTCAAAGCGTTCCAGCCCGAGTAGGCGATAAAAGTCCGCAGGGCGATGCTCCGGCGGGATTCCCAGCCAGGTATGATACGGATCGAATTCGGCGCTATTTATTTTGGATTCCATCGGAAACAATTTACCATGCCCAAGCAAGGACGCAACGTTTTACCGGGCACGGCGATTGAGCGACGATGCTCGGCAAGCTACATTATCAATCCAAGAATCGCGAACCATTGTCGAACACTGTGGCAGCAAGCGGGTCTTTGGCTGGAACTTTGAACCGGGAAAGGGAAAGAATCAACAATGAGTGACGAAGAAAGAAATAACGCGGACGATAAGCAATCATCCGGCAGTCAGCGGATATATTTGGTTCCGTTCCCAAAGTTTATTTTCATGTATCCAACATTGATGGTTTCCATGTTGGCTTGGGTTGCGTTGGCTTGGAAAGGACTGAAGGTCGTCGGTCCCGATGATTCCCTGGCCGTCATGATGACGGGGGTTTTCTTGGGCGTTCTGGCATTGAACACGTTCGTGATCATCTTTGATTTTCCGCGAGCCACGTCGTTGACGCTGATTTTCATTCTGACAACCGCCGCTCTGGGAATTTGGGTGGCCAGCAGCTTTTACCCCGATCTGATTCCCGTTGTCGGAGACTGGGTCCGAGCATTGGGTCCGGTTGCCAATTCAACATTCTTCGGCTGCGTCACGGTCGGCATGTTGCTGTTGTATGTCGCCGTGTTCATCACCGTGCGGTTTAATTACTGGGAACTGTCCAACAATGAATTGCTGCATCATCACGGCTTTTTAAGTGACCTGAAGCGTTATCCTTCACCGAACCTGCGGGTCGACAAAGAAATCAACGATGTCTTTGAATACATCTTGTTGGGTGCCGGTCGATTGATCCTGCATCCATCAACCGAAAGTCGCGCGATCGTTCTGGACAACATCTTGTTTGTGGGGGACAAAGAACGTCAGCTCACCAAGACGCTCGGCTCCATCAAAGTCAAGATTGGAAACGATTCGGCTTAAACGATTGTCGGTCGCGGCGTGCAGGCAAGCATCGGCCCGAATCTCCAAGAGGACTGTTACGGATGTCAGCAGAAGAAGTCGATCTCGTCATGGCGACCGCGCGCCGCGCCGCTGAATCCGCTGGCCAGGTGCTGCGGAATTATTTTCAATCCGGCGTTCAAATGCGGAGCAAGCCGCAAGCTGGAGGCGGTCGTCACAATCTGGTGACGGACGCCGATGTGGATGCTGAACGCAAAATCGCCGAAGTGATTCGCGATCAGTTTCCTCAGCACGAGTTGTTGGGCGAAGAGCAACTGGAAGGGTCGATCGATGCGGAACACTTATGGGTGATTGATCCGCTTGATGGCACGAACAACTTCGCCCACGGAGTGCCCCATTTCGCCGTGTCGATCGCTTATTGCTACCGTGGACAGCCCCAAGTCGGAATTGTCTACAATCCAATTCGGGACGATTGGTTCACCGCACAAGCGGGCATGGGGGCTTGGTACAACGACCAGCCGCTGCGTGTTTCTCGTGAATCACAGCTTGGCGAAGCGATGATTGCTTGCGGCTTTCATTATGATCGCGGAGCGATGATGCGGGCAACGCTCAACTGCATCGAAGAACTCTTTGCCGAACACAAGATTCACGGTATTCGACGCATGGGTACCGCGGCGCTCGACTTCTGCGGAGTCGCCGCTGGCCAGTTCGGCGGCTTTTTCGAGTATTATCTTTCGCCCTGGGACTTCGCCGCCGGCCTGTTGATCGTCCGGGAAGCGGGTGGAACCGCGACGACTTTGGACGGTGCCGCGCTGGGACTGCGGAATGGCGGCGTCATCGTCAGCAACACACATCTTCATCGAGCGCTCGCGGAAATTGTCCAGCGGCACCGCCCATCCGACGATGATCGTTCGGGTGAGCGGAACTGAAGTCATTTGCTCGAAACGATACCATGGTCTCGTTTCAGAAAACGGGCGGCATAGACTCCGCGTGGTCAGAAATGAGGTGATTCGCTTCATTTGACGCGAAGACATCACTTCGGACCACGCACGGTATAAGATGTGACGTGTGCCGTTTCTTGTTGACGTCCGGCGTATGGTTGTCAACGTTGTTTTGTCGCTGTGGAGTTCGTCATGCTAGTTCGCTTTCCGAACATCGCCATTGTTTTCATCATTCTGCTGAATGTATCGGGGCGACTCGATGGCCAAGACGCGTCGGAGCGTGTTCGAGAAAAAGAGATCGTCGCTTTCTTCGAGCAGTTTTCAAAATCGACCCAGGATGAGAATGGAGAGGGAGTCGTCGAATTCATGGATGTCGAACGGTTTGTTGACGAACTCGTCCGCACCGTCGAACTTCCGTTTCCGCCTGAACTTAAACCCGTGTTGGTCGATCGCTTCCAACTTGGTTTAGGACCGCAGCTCCAGTTCATTTTTGGGCACATCAGCCGCGTAAAGGTGGTTCATCTGTTTTCACCACCCGATGGTCGGACGGCCGTCGCGACGGTTCGTTTCTGGGATGATGAGGGATATTCTTCTCGTTTCCGCTTTTGGCTTGCGCAGGCCTCCGCGGACAACGAGTGGCGGTTCCATGATTTGGAGGACTTGTCGTCCGGGATGAACTACGCATACATGACGGCCGTGGGCATGATGCAAATCTTGAACGCACCCAACGCGCAGCAATACATCGCCGCAACGCAGGCCCTCTCGTCGGCGACGGTTGCATTGACTGAAGAAGACTTTTACGCGGCCAACGTGGCCATGCAGGAACTTCGGGGACAACGCATTCCTCCCGTGATGCAGGGGCCTCGATGGATGATCGACGCGATCGTCTTCGCAAATATTGAAGATACGGTCAGAGGTGCCGAATCGCTCGAGAAGCTGACCGCGTTTGAAGCCGATTTCCCAATGGCGAGTTACCTGTGGGCCACCGTCTCCAATTTGGCCGCCCAACCAGATCGAGCGATCGAGTTTTGCGAAGATCACATTCGGCGATTCGGTGCGGATGCGGAAATATGCATGCAGATGGGGGCTGCCTGGGAGGCCAAGGAAGATTTCGCACAGGCGATCCAGTGGTATCGCAAAGGTCTTGTCGATACGCCCAATCTGCTCGACAACCTTGCCTTGCTGGGAAGCTTGTTGCCGGAAGACAAACTCTCCGAACTTGACGAACATATCCAGCGGCTGCGGAACCCGCAGGCGGCGTTTCCATATTTGGCCGATTCGTTTTTTTCCTACGATGCCGGGATTGCGTTGGAAAGATTAGCCGATGCTTGGAACAAGACCGTACCCGACGATCACCTTGAAGCGATGTATTATCAGGTGCTCGCCCTGCAGATTCAGAACAAGCACAACGAGGCGATGAAGTTGGCGACCGAAACCATCGCTGAAGCCGCGACCATGTCAACGACGGACGATGCCGCCGACACATCAGCCAAGGAAGATTCCGACGAAAAGGCAGCGGATACGGCGGAAAATGCTGAAGAAGATGCATTGGACGCGGGGCCTTCCGTCACCGATCGACTGTGGGTTCTGTACTACGAATCGGTCGTCGCCGAACATCGAACGATGGAGGCCTACGACGCTGCGGACGACAAGCAACTCGCCGTGGAGAAACTGTATCAAGAGCTTTCGTACATGGACCAGTATGCCGAAGCTGAAACGCTGCTGCGACATCATCTGAAATCCCATCCGGACGAATCCACGGTTCTTTACTGGCTCGGCAATACGTTTTACTATCGAGACCAATTTCAGGAGGCAGGCGAGTTCTACAGCCAAGCATTGGCCAAGCAACCCGACGAAGACTTGATCGATGAAATCAAAAGTTCGCGATTGACGTGCTTAGCCTATTCGGGGAAAGCTGACGAAGCGATTGAATCGTTTCCCGATCAACTTGCGAATCTCTTTTGGATCCTCATGAGCCGCGATGATACAGACTCAGCGCGTCGTGTGCTGGATAGCCTTCGGACGCGTGAGATCGATCAGGCTGAGATCCTGCAATACGAGGCGGCGCTGCTGTTTCACGAAGAAAAATATGAGGAATGGCTTGAACTGGCGTTGCCATTCGCAAGAGCATCGGAACGACGCGAATCCGATGGCGATTCGGAAATCATCGCGAACGTCTGTCGCGCATTGATTCATTTACAGCGTTTTGCGGAGGCTCGGCCATTCGCCCAACAGTTGGCCGACGAAGAGGACAGGATCGGATTGCTGCTTAACGTATTGGCGAACTTGAACAAACTGGATGAATGTCGCGAACGGATGATCACGTTTCGGGATGCCGGGAATGACCTGGAATACTTGCTCTATGACGACGATTGCGAACCGATCCTCTATGGCCCACTTGCCTTGTTGCGACGGGAGTTAATCGACCCGCCGATTCATCAAGTCATGTTGTTAACGGATGCGCCTGTGGAGATTTCCAGTCAAACATTGATCTCGGCGATTGAGTCGGTTTGGCAAATTCAGTTGCATTTGGTTCAAGATCTTGCGGATATCGATCAGCATGAAGATGGCTTGGTTCCGCTCAGTGAAGGAGCCTTCCTTGTTTCAACACAAGGGCATCAGTTCTGTGTGCAGGCGAAAGCCGGCGTAACTCATTCCGGACCGGATGTCGGAGACTTCGGCGATGAAGCAGTCAACGCCGCGTTTGCCTCGCACAAAGGCAAACTGGTCGTGGAGGCAATCGTATGGCCCGAGGAAGACTTGACTCCAGAGGCCCAGCAAAGTCTTTGCAAGCTCGCCTTGAAATTGGCCAACGCATCGGCAACACTGATTCGAGATCCAAGTGTCGAGGACTACGCGCTGCTCACTGAAGAAACCCGACAGGCATTGTCTTCGACCGATCCATTGTCCGCATTTGAAAACGAGTAAGCATCGCGGCATAAGTCATTAAACCAAACGGAATCAGTCGGAACGCGCGAACGTCCGGTTCTTCGGAACCGTGAACATCGCACGCGATCAATCCGTTTTCGGACTGAACAGCATGCGGATATCTTCGAGGATCAGGTAGAGGCAGGGGACCAGGACTAGAATGATGGCTGTTGCAAAGAGAATCCCGAAGCCGAGCGAGATCGCCATCGGAATGATGTACTGGGCTTGCAGCGATTTTTCAAAGATCAGCGGCATCAGCCCACCGAACGTCGTTAACGTCGTGAGCATGATCGGACGAAACCGTCGCAAGCCGGCTTGAGTGATCGCTTCCATGGCGGAACAATGCGACCGACGATTATTGGCGTAGTCGATCATGATCAGTGAATCGTTAATCACGACGCCAGACAACGCGATCACTCCCATCAAGCTGACCAGCGAGAGATCGTAGCCAAGAACGATGTGACCGATCACGGCCCCAACGATTCCAAACGGAATGGCGACCAAGACGATCAGCGGCTGGACGTATCCGCGAAATGCGATCGCCAGCAGCGAATAGATGACGGCTAAGGCAAGACCGAAAGATCCCCATAACGAACTGGTGGCCCGCCGCATTTCCGCGTCGCTTCCTTCGAAGGTCCAGGTGATGCCGGGGTAGTCGGTGCGAAGCTGAGGCAAGACTTCGTTGCGAAGCGCTTGAATGACTTGACCGGTCGCTCTCTTGGGTTCGACATCCATCGAGACATTGACGACGCGGCGACCATCGCGGCGATCGATTCGGGAAAACGCGACATTTCGCTGAACCTCAGCGACATCCAACAATGGAACTTCCGCGCCATTGGGCGTGCGAATGATGAGGTCTTCGACACTGAAGATGTCTTCACGCTGTTCTTCGGGAAGCTTGACGCGAACTTCGATCTCATTCGTACCGCGGAGCAATCGCAGGGCGAGCGATCCAAAGAAGGCACCGCGAAGCTGTTCGCCCAATTCTTCATCCGTCAGCCCGAGCGCGGTCCCTTCAGGTCGCAAGCGAAAGTCGTACTGAGACTTGCCGCGATCGTAACTGTCATTGACATCGCGTACGTTGGAGAATTGTTCAGTGCGACGAACCAACGCTTGGGACGCCTGTTCCAGCACGTCGATATCGCTGTGGCTGAGCGCGATGCTGATCGCGCGCCGATAGCCTCCCGGCCCACTTTCCGCCTCGAACGTCACTTGATCAACACCAGGCAAATCGCCGATCGACTCACGCCAAAGATTGATCACGTCGTCGGCGGTCATGTCTCTTTCATCGGGAGGTCGCAAAACGATTTCGACGTCGATGAAATCCTGCCCGCGAACATTCGTCTTGATTCCTTCGGCGACGCGGAACAGGTCGTGCTCTTCGAACATTTTCATGCTGGCCGCCGTGACGGCGTCAGCGATCTCCGCCGCTTGATCTTGTGTCGTGCCGACAGGCATTCGCACCCCCGCTTCGATTTCATCCGCCGAAACCGTCGGCATCAATATCATGCCCATATGCGAACTGGTGGCGTAGCCGGCCACGATCGCGAAGAGGCCGATGGCGATCGATGTCGTGATATATCGAAAACACGCAAACAGGTCCCGCAGCACGGGACCAAACGTCAACTGCACAAACCGATTGAACAGGCGACTGAATCCCTGCTGAAGACGATGCAACGAACCGCCAACGCTGGTTCGTCGCTTCGACCGCTTTGCGAGCGTGCGGCAAGTGGGCGGGAAGGATGAACAGCGATTCGATCAACGAAAGTGTGAGGACAATGATCACGACGACCGGCAAGGGAGCCCAGAACTTGCCCGTCTCGCCGGGTATGAACAGCAGCGGCACGAAAGCAACGATGTTTGTCAGAATACTGAAGACAACCGGCGCGGCGACTTCACGCGTCCCTTCAATCGCCGAGACTTCGTTATCACCTTCGGTTTGCCGCTTTTCATAAACGTTTTCGCCCACCACAACCGCATCATCGACAACGATTCCCAGGACGACCAAGAAACCGAACAACGAAATCATGTTGATGCTGACGCCAACGACGGGCAGCAGCAATATGCCACCGATGAAAGACACCGCCATTCCCGACATGACCCAAAAGGCTAGCCGGAATTCCAGAAACAACGCCAGGATGACGATCACGATGCCAACCGCCATGGCGGCATTCTCCAACACCAAGACAAGCCGTCGCCGGAATTCCTCGGCATTATTCCGGTCGATTCGCCATTTGACGCCCGGCGGAAGCGATTCTTCGAAGACGTCCATCGTTTCGTGCACCGCTTTGGCGATGTCGATCGGGGATTGGGAGCCAACACGAAAGATGTCCAGTTCAACCGATGGCGTCTGACTGAACTGAGAATGAAAACCGACCTCTTCAAAGCCGTCTCGAATTTCAGCGATATCGCCCAGCCTGACCGATGGTCCACTGCGCGCCGGAAACAACTTCAATCGCCGCGAACTCCTCGGCCCCTGCTTGCGAGCTTTGACTCGCAGCAAGACTTCGCCGGCCGTTGTTTGCACGCTTCCGGCGGCGACATCGCGACTGGCCGATCGAATTCGGTCGGCAACATCGGTTAAGGTCAATCCATATTCGCGCAGTCGTTGACGCGGGATTTCGATATGCGTGACATAAGCGGGGACGCGACGCAGTTCCACTTGCGTGATCTGTTCATTGGATTGCAACTGGTCACGCAGTTGCTCCGCCAGCTTTCGCAGCGTCCAGATGTCAACCGGACCGTACAATGCGATCTGCATGACCTCGCGCTGGCGGGATTGCAAGCTGACTTCCGGTTGTTCGATCTGTTCGGGAAACGTGCGAATTCGACTGATCGCCTGATCGATGTCCTGCAACGCTTTCATTCGTTGCTCGCCGGCGACCAGTTCGATCAAGACTTCGCCCCGTCCCTCGCGAGCTTCGCTGACGATCTCGCGAATCCCCTCCACGCCCCGAATCGCTTCTTCGATCGGACGTAGAATTCCCTGCTCAACCTCGGTGGGAGCGGCACCGGGATAACCAACGTAGACTTCGACAACGTCCAACTGGAACTGAGGAAAGACCTCCTTCTGCATCACCGCAGCGGTCCACATTCCGCCCCCCAACAACAGCAACATCAAGAGATTTGCCGCGATGGAATTTGTGGCCATCCATGCGATTGGACCGCCGGAAGCCGAGGCGTCGGACGAGGTTGCGTTCAATTGTCGACCTCCGCGCTTGAGCGTCGTCCCCGATGACGTTTCGATGCGTTTAAGCCCAACTCCTTCGGCCACCGTCGCCAACGTGCTGATAACGATCTCGTCGCCATCGTCCAAGCCATCACGAATGTAAGCGAAGGTCGCATCCCGAAAAACGACATCGACATCGCGGATCTGCAATTTGTCCTCCTTCATGATCCAGACGGTGTCTTGATTGCGAACGTATTCGCGGCTCAAACGGACCACGTTTTCGATCGGACGACCTTCGATCCGCGTTTCAATCAAGGACTCGAGAATCAGGGTGGCGCATCCGACCGCAGACCCAACGGATCTTCGACCGTGATGATGACACGGGCCAAGCGGGTTTGCTGATCGACGGCGGCGATCATGCGGGCGACTGTTCCGGTTCTGTGTACGTCGGTTGGCCATGCGTCGGGATTGCGAAGGATCGCCTTGGACCCCGGCTGATCGGACGACGGAAATTGAATCCATTGCAGACTGCGGACGGGAACCGCCGCCGTAACCCAGTATTCGTCGACACCGACGAGTCTGGCGAGTTCCGTGCCGGTTGAAACTTGCGAACCGACGTTGATCGACCGGCTGATGATTTGTGCGTCGAATGGAGCTTCGATCACGGTTCGATCAAGATCCAACTGAGCTTTCTCAACCGCCGCTTTCGCCGAGCTGACTTCGGCACGAATCGATGCAATCTGCGGGGCGCGTAAGACTAGCGACCGGTTGGTGTCGTCGATCGTTGTTTCCAGCAGCTTGAGTTCCTTTTTGGCCAGGCTTTGACGCCCCTCTTCAATCTGCAACGACGCGAGCGCCTGTTCCAGTTCGCTGTTGCTGATCGACAAAGCGTTCTCGAAGTCCAGCGGGATCAATCCGCAACAGCCGTTCGCCTTCCGAAATCCTCCCGCCGGGAACGAACTTCGGCGACAGTTCGATCACCTGTCCGCTGACACGGGCTCCCAGACGATATCTCGAGCCGGTTGAACGGTACCCAAGACAACCAGTTCGGGGCGATGCGTCCCACGCTCGACGATCATCGTCTGAACCAAGGCCGCGCTTTTTCGAGTCGTCTTGATTTTCGAAGCCGTTGGTTCGGTACGATTGATGACAACAATCGCGGCAGCCGAAGCGCCGAGAATCAACAGACAAACAAGCATCGTTGCAATAAAGCTCACCCAGCGCCACCATGTCCGGGGTGGACGAGCTTCATTCATCGATCATCAGCTCCGGTGCCACCTGAACAGGAATGATCGGCGGCCTTCGGTCATCGTCATTTGGATCGATGGGACTGGAATTTGATTGGGTTGGATTCAGCTTGGAGAAATCAATTTTTTTCAATTGAACCTCCTGAGGTTCGGAATCGGATGCCTCGTCATTCGCGGAAGCTGGTCGAGGCAATTCGTCTTTGGGTGGGATGTTCACGGCGGGTGGCAACGTTTCGATATTTGCAGAATCCATAATAATCGGCTCAGGCCGCGGGTTAAAACCACCTGCCAAAGCAAGGTACAAGTCGACTCGGATCAATCTTAATTCTAATTGGGCCGAGAGGGCTTCGCGCTGCAAACGTTGCTGTGCCTGAATCGCCGTCAGAACGGAAAGATAATCGGTGTCGCCGATCAGATATTGCTCGCGAAGTTGCTCGAACGACTGGCGCGCCAACGTCACCTGTTCATCCAAGTGCTTCAAGCGTTCCACTTGATATCGCTCACGCGCAAGACCATCCTCCACCTCGCGAAAGGCAACCAGGGTTGTTTGGCCATAAGCATTGAACAACTCGCAAGTGACGGCGGCCGTCCGTTCAACCTCAGACCGACGCAGACCTCCATCGATCAAAGGAGCGATCAATTGACTTCCGATCGTGACAAACCAGTCTCGGAAAAGGGTTTCCGGACTGTCGGCGATGTTCAAGACGGACCCAGTCAAGGTGAGACGCGGATACTGTGCGCTTATCGCCGCCGCCAAATCGCGGTCCGCCGCTTGAAACGCGAGGAACGCGCGACGAACGTCAGGACGCCGCTGCAACAATTCCGATGGCAACCCCGTGCTCGGGATAGGTGGCAATTGAGGTAACACAATCCCCGGCGAGTAGACCGCGGTTTGTGGAAACTCCCCAAGCAAGACCGCCAATTGATGTTCCAGCGTTTCGATTCGCCCTTTCGCCACCGCCGTCTGTTCCAACGTCGATTCGAGCAACTGGCGCTGACGCAGCACGTCGGCGCTGCGTATCAATCCCAAACCGAATCGAGCTTCCTGCAGGGCCAACCCTGTTTCGTTCGTTTCCACTTGCTCTTTGAGCAGTTCGACCTGTGCATTGGCTTCAATGAGCGAGAACCAGGTACGGGCGATCTCGGCGGACAACGTCAACGCCAACGCCAAGTAATCATCGCGAGTCGCTGCCGCTCGCAGACGCTCCGCTTGAACGCTCGATTCGATGCGTCCCCAAAGATCGACTTGATAGGAAGCGTCGAATCCGATCACCGAAGAATACTGGTCGTCGCCGGGTCCGAAGACGCGTTGCCAATCAGAGATGGCGTTAACCTGAGGCCAGAAAATGGAAGCTTCACGTCGCGCGATCGCTCTGGCTTGACGAAGCCGCTGCTGAGAAGCCGCCAGCGAAAAGTTTGTCCCAGGGCTTCGTTGATGCGAGCATTCAACAGGGGATCATCAAAGGCAAGCCACCATCGATCGGAGTGGCCAGTTCGCCTCCAACCGATAGCGGTGGCGGTGCCTTTTTACGCAAATCACCCAAGCTTCGCGCCCGCACAGCCACCGGTCAATAAGATGATCGATAGCACGATCGCCGGAGCGAGCGCTGCCGTCGGGCAGGGGCGTTGATGACAAAGACGATTCATAGGCCCGCTTATAGGTGTCGTTACCGCCAGCAATCAAGGCCATTGGCTCGCCTCGCGAACCCTGACGAGGTGTCGAAATCGGGTGGCGAATGCTAGCGTTGCGGTGGCGGATAAGCGGTAAATCTTTCGTAAGGCGTTTGATCGAAACATCCGGTGTGGAAAGCGCTTTGGTTGAAGAGGTTTCCTGGCAGTCGAATCGAGGTGTTTGCCGAAATCAGAGGCAATGCGTTGGCGATGGACCGCCGCGCCATTGAACCCGCTGACTAAAGTTGAACGATGTCACGTCTTTTGATTCTTGGTGTTTTGTTTGCTTGCACATCCGGGTGCGGTAAGCATGTGATCAAGACGAGCAATCTGATTCGTTTGTTGCCAGCCAGGGTGCATGTGACGGCCGACCCAATCGGCATGTTGCCGCAGGTGCTGCGTGATCGTTCGCCTTTGCAAGCAATGCCGGTGCAGTCGGGAACCAGTCGCAAGATTGCTTTGATCGACGTCGACGGTTTGCTCGTCAATCAGAATCAATCCGGAATCGGATCGATGGGCGAGAATCCAGTCGACTTGTTTCGCGAAAAGCTCGATCAGGTGGAACGAGACACTTCGATCTCGGCGGTGATTGTTCGCATCAACAGCTATGGTGGAGGCGTGACCGCGTCGGACATCATGCGTCGCGAACTGGTCAGCTTCCGAGAACGGACGGGAATGCCGGTCATTGCCATCCTGATGGACATCGGCACCGGAGGTGGATACTTGTTGGCCACGGCCGCCGACCAGATCATTGCGCACCCGACGACGGTGGTTGGCGGATTCGGGGTGATCCTGAACTTGTACAACCTGGAGGACACGATGGCGCAGTTCAATGTCAGCGGCCAGACCATCAAAGCTGGAAAGTTCGTGGACATTGGATCGCCGGAACGTTTCTTGGATGAAGACGAAGAAGAAATCCTGACGGAGATCGCCGAGCAATACAACGAACGCTTCAAGGAAATCATCCTGGCATCGCGTCAGCGTGTGAAGTCGGATGCCGACGTGTTCGACGGACGGATCTTCACCGGGAAACAGGCACAAGAGCTCGGCTTCGTCGATGGTGTCGGGTACATCGACGACGCCATCGCGGCGGCCCGCACAATGACGGGGGACCCGATGGCATGCGTCGTGATGCTTCATCGCGAGCAGGACAAAGCACGTACTCCTTATGCGACGACGCCGAACGAGCCAACAGCCGTGTTGGCATTGCCGAACATTCCAGGCATGATGCGATCACGTTTGCCGACGTTCATGTACATCTGGCAGCCCGACCCATCGATTGTTCCGTAGGTCCGACGGGGACGCATTCGCCGCTCTATTAGCACATCGGCTCAATCATTTGTCGAACTCCGAGCATCGCAACCTATTCTGATGTTCAAACGTCATTCCGCATCGGTCTGACATGCTATACTGTGCAAGGTCTGCGGAAACGCGTCGGCAGCACCATGTTGCCACGGTTCGGTTGGAACCAAGGATCACATTTCTTTTCATTTCCGGAGAAACGGCGGTGTCAAATCAAGCGGTCTGTCCCAATTGCAGCCATGTCATGCACAACGTAGCGCCATTGGCGACCGTTTACTGCGAATCTTGTGGGCGACGTTTTGTGCCGGATAATGTCTCGGGAGGCCAATTTGCCCCCGCGAACTATCAGAAAAGCAATTTTTCGCTGATCATCGCGCTGCTCGCCGGAGGCTTCTTCGGCCTGCTGATTTGTGGCGGAATTCTGGCCGCCTTGCTGCTCCCCGCTGTGCAGGCGGCCCGCGAAGCCGCTCGGCGCGTGCAGTCGGGGAACAACCTGAAGCAGATCGCCTTGGCCATGCATAACTACCATGACACCTACGCTCGATTTCCGGCGGCACAGCTTCGCAATGACGACGGATCACCGCGAATGAGTTGGCGAACGTCGATTCTTCCATTTGTGGATCATCTGGACGAGTTCGAAACATACGATCACTTGGAACCGTGGGATAGTCCTGTGAACTCATGGACCTTGTCTTGGCCGATGGAGATCTATCATGCGTCGGCAAGCCTCGAACCACCGACCAATACCAGCTACTTCATGGTTGTCTCGGATGATCCCGAACAGTTACCCCTTGCAGGAGACGGAACTCTGGGAACACAATTGCGCGACATCAAGGACGGAACGGCCAATACAATCATGGTGGTCGAAGTTGAAGGGCTCAATGTCCCCTGGGCCGAACCGCGAGACATCACCGTCGACGAATTGATTGCACGGTTTGAAAACGAACGCGTCGGAAACATTGCTGGTGGATTTAACGCCGCGTTGGCGGATGGATCTGTACGCTTCATTCCGTATCCGCTTGACACGGAGCAGTTGCGACTGTTGTTGTTGCGGAATGATGGCAACGCCATTGATTGGGATCAGTTTGAGCGACGATGAGATGAATCGAATCTGTTCGAGGTGGGTTTGTTTGAACTTTGCTGCACCGTACGTGATTGCCATCGGGTATTGAGAGCGGAAGGAACGTCGCTGCGGTGTGCGGCGGGACATCACTTCGATCGATCGAAGGATGGCTATTGGACGCTGTTACAGCCACAGCATCGGAAGTCGCTGAATGCGGGTGATGCCGACGTCGCCGTTTTGGCGCGTCATCGCTGGCTGCGAAATGGACGTGCCGATGGATTCATTGCGACACTGCGATCGTGGATCGAACCACTTCCACGTGCATTGGAGAAGTCGTTGCGACGGACGATCGACTTAGGCTGCGGTGATGGCTCGATCGCCCCAAGGCTGTTTCCCGAGGATGCAAGTTCCTTCTGTGGAATCGATCTCTCACGCCGAGGGCTCAAGCTGGCCGCCCGAGGTTGGCCGACAGCGACCTGGGTGATGGCAAACGCCGATCGAATGCTGCCGGTTGCCGATGCGAGCGTGGATAGGGTTGTGTCGTTGTTTGGACGAAGACCGATTGAAGAAATGTACCGGACGCTATGCGACGAGGGACATTGCATCGTCGCCGTCCCCGGCGAGGATGACTTGATTGAACTGCGCGAGCGGATGCAACAGGAAGGACGACGCCGAAAGCGTTCGACGGCGATTGTCGATCAGATGACGCAGTGCGGCTTTCGCTGTGTCGAAACCCACGATTGGAGGGAAAGGGTTCAGCTTGATCGTGAAGGAATCGACGATGCTCTGGCGATGACTTACCGTGGGGTTCGCCATTCACAGAAATCCCGATTGGAAGGTGTCGAATCGATGGAGACAACGCTCGCCGCTGACGTGATGCTTTTTGTCAAGCCGCTGCGGTCGTCGCGGCAAAATCGTGGGCTTCATTGACTCGACCGCGACTAGTCGAGCCAATTCTCTTCCGCAATCGGTTCCGTTGGCACTTCTTATGCTCATCGGTTGGCCAAGACGACTGATTGCTTCGTTCAAGCGATTGCTTGTCCGAGGACCAACGGTTCCAGTTCTTGTTGCCAACCCCACGGAGATACAGATGTACCATCATGTCAAAAAGTTGATGTATACCGTTCGAGTCGATAATCCCAATCCAAAGTTTGGCGGTATGTTGCTGGAACAGTTTGGTGGGGCCAACGGTGAACTCGCCGCGGCCATGCAGTATTCCGTGCAGGGCATCAACTGCGAAGATCCCAAACGCAAAGACCTGCTGATGGATATCGGCACGGAGGAACTCAGCCACTTGGAAGTGATCGGCGCTCTGGCTCGCGCGCATTTGAAACCATTGCGCGAGCAAGGCGAAGCCGCCGAGAGTGATCCGTTGATTGCTGTTGTTGGTGGCGGGGGTGTCTCGCTGAATAACTCGCAAGGCAATCCTTGGACCGCCGACTACTTGAAAATTTCGGGGCAACTGGAAGTCGATCTGCGGTCCAACATGGCCGCCGAAGCACGCGCCAAGATCACTTACGAGCGGTTGCTGCAATTTACCGACGATCCTGGAAGCATTGATGCGGCAGAAGTTCTTGATGACGCGTGAGATTGCCCACTTGAAGGCATTCGGCTTGGCGGCTGAAACGATGGACAAAGGACCCTTGGAAATCGGGGACATGGATGTCGAAGACGAATGGGTGAACAAATACTTCAATGATTCGACCGGAAGCGGCGACCTGGGGCAAGACTCACAAGGACCATGGAATGATCCCAGTCAATGGGAAGTGGTCGATAATCCCGCGTTTGCTGAGTTTGAAGAAAAGCAACGTCTGTAAGATCTCGGCATAAGTCATCGAACAAAACGGAATCAGCCGCAGCGAGCCAGCGTCCGGTTTCCCGGAACCGTGAACTTACGCTCAACGGCTGATTATACCGTGCGTGGTCCGAAATGATGCCTTCGCGTCAAATGAAGCGAATCACCTCGTTTCTGACCACGCGACGTATGAATCGAAACTGCGGTGCGTCGTACGAATTGCTGGCGACTGGGTATTCGCCGCGTAAGAACGTCAGGTGAGCAGGTCATCCACCTGACCGGTGCTATCGGCGAATATGTTGGATCCCAGCCCCATCAGCTTGGCTTGCGTCAGCCAAAGATTGGCCAGCGGTGTCCCTTCCTCCAAATGGATGTGAAGACCCTTCTTCAGGCGAGTTCCTCCTCCGGCCATGATGATCGGCAAGTCGTTGTATTGGTGCGTCGATCCATCGCCAAGTCCCGATCCGTAGGTGAACAGCGTGTTGTCTAACAGCGACGTTCCGTCGGCCTCTTCGATTTGGCTCATTCGCCGCACCAGGTAAGCGAACTGGTCCATGTGAAAGCGATCGACCTTCAGCAAATCATCGATCATCTTTGTTTGGTTGTGCGACATTTGATGGTGGCTTCGCGGCTTGTCGAACAGGCCGTCAAACATGTAAGGCGTGTCCCAGCGTTCGGGACCCACCATGAAGGTTGTGACTCGGGTGAGTCCCGTTTGCAGAGCAATGATCATCAAGTCGCCCATCAGTCGGATGTAATCCCCTCGTGGAAGATATGCTTCGGGCGGCTCCTCGAAGTCCACTTTGGAAAGTTCGGATTTCATTTTCTCCAATCGATCCATTTGCATTTCGATCGCGCGAATCGATTCGAAGTATTCAGCAAACTTCTCGCGATCCGATGCACCAAGTTCTTTTCGCATCGATCGAGCATCTTCCAGGACGAGGCTCGTCACGTCGCGATAGCGACCGATCTCATGATTGGAGAACAAACGTTGATACATCTTTCGCGGGTCGCGCACCGATGGCGCAAGATGGCCGGTACCATACCAGGAGATGTTGTCAAAGTAGATCGATTCCTTGTTGTCGCGATGGCTATTGCAACTGAATTCAAGCGTACGGAATGGTGTCGTGTTGCCGACATGATCGGCGACGACATGATCGAGAGTGCGATCCAAAGGCCATGCCGAACCCTCGATCGTGTATGGCTTGGCGCTGCTGAGATAGCACGAAGCACATTGGGCATGAACGTCCGTTCCTTGCTGAAAAGTCCGGTCCATCCCCGTGATTAAGTTGATATGCTGCTTCAGTTCCCGCAGTGGCTCCATTGTCGGCGTCAAGTCGTCGAGTGGCTTAACGGCGTGACGAGGATCCTGTTTCCCCAGCGACTTCATCACGTTGCCGAGGTTTCCTTTCGGGATCACATCGTTCGCTTCACCTGGAAAGAAGCCCCGTCGAACGACACCAATCGGGACATAGAAGTGAGCCATTCGCAACGGCGGGGCATCCGGTCGGTTCGGCTGAGCCGCGGCCAAGCTTTGCATCCATGGGATTGCGAGCGTGGCACCACCGACGCCGCGTAAAAAATGTCGTCGGGAAATGCTCATTAATTGGTCCTGAAGGGTTTGCTTAAAATGACTTGACGGATAAGCGTTTGCATTTTGTAACCGTCCGATGCTGCGGCATGAACAATCTCGTCGATCGCCGCCTCGTCGGCGGGCCCCAGTTCTCTGGCGAGTGCGAAGGAGAGCAAATGAGATGCAAAGGCTCGGCAGAACCGATCTCTGTTTGTCAAAATCGCGTCCTTGAATTCAACGACATCGGAAAACGGATATTCCCGAAACAGCATGCCCGAGGGGTCGATCGCCGTTCCGTTGCCGTACTGCTCTCGCCACTTTCCAACTGGGTCGAAGTTTTCAAGAGCGAAACCGAGTGGATCGATCTGTTCGTGGCATCCGCGACAATCCGACCGTTCGCGATGTGCGGCCAGACGCTCACGCAGAGTCAGGTCGGCCTCGTGCTCTGTCGTTTCAGGAAGGGGCGGAACATCCGCAGGGGGCGGCTTCGGAGGATCATTGAAAACGACGGACGCAATCCATGCTCCGCGCGTGATGGGTTGAGTGCGATCAGGCCCCGACGTCATCGTCATGACGGCGGCGTTTGTGATCACTCCTCCAGTGCGACGATCCGCGATCGGAACACGTCGAAACTTCAATACGGTGACTTCTCCGGCCGGGGACGAATCCGGCTGACTCTTGAGTACGCCATAGGCATGGTCCAGCATTGTCGACCGGTAACTGAAGCTCGAATCGATCAACTCGGTAATCGGAAGATCTTCGATCAAGACCGTTTCAAACAGCAGCAACGGCTCCATCATCATATGCATGCTGACGCGGTACTTGGAGAAATAGAAATCCGGGAACGTCTGACGGTTGGGAACCGACGACACAATCCGATCCAACTGCAACCACTGACTTGGGAAACTGTCGCAAAAGCGTTTCAGCTTCTTGTCTTTCAGCATGCGGTCGATCTGTCGGTTCAGTTCGTCCGGTTGATTGAGCCGTCCGTCGATTGCCGACGACAACAGCTTCTCGTCCGGCAAGCTTCCCCACAAAAAGAACGAAAGTCTTTGTGCAAGTTCCAGGTCATTGATCGGCGAAAGCCCGTCCTCTTCCGAGTCCGTCGACTGCCCGTCATGGAGATAAAGGAAACGAGGAGACGAGATCGCCGCCGCCGTCACTCCCTTCATCGCTTCCGTATAATCGTCCCCCCTACGATCGATTCGATCGCAAAGTCCGCGTAACGATCCAGCAGTTCGGTATCGGGTGGTTGACGAAACGCCTTGGTAAGAAAGATCCTCAAACGCTCGCGCACCAGTTCGTCGTATTCCTCCGGCGTCGCATTGCGGTCGCAATCAGGAGTCGCGAAGAGTCTCTTCCATACACCAACCCGCCTCGGATTGAAGTCTGGACTCTGCGTGATCGATTGGCCGAGCTTCAGTAGTTCATCCATCAGCAACGGAGACAGTGAAAGATGGTCGGCGCGTTGTCGAATCCGTGTTCGGCTCGCAAGTCCTGCGGAAAGGCGGCGACACCATCCAACCGTGGTTCGATCATCTGCGACTTACCCAGAGGCCGATTCCCCACCGTTACCGTTTGGGGCATCTTGCCGGATGCTGGTTCGAAGTAATCATTGTGAATTCGCATTGCCTGTTCGGGGAGTGAAAAGACGGTACACTTCAGTTCAAACAGATCGATGACCGCGTTGTTGTATTGAAACCGATTCATTCGACGGATCGGGGTTCGAATGCGTGATGTTGGATGATTCGCCACTTGATGAAGAAGTGACCGCAACTGATCGACGACCTTACCAATCTGCTCGCTCGATGGTTGCGGTTGATCGTCGGGGGGCATTTGCCGGGTGTCCAACACGTGGACTACGCGTCGCAACAAATCGGCATTACGCAAAAGCGATTCAGCCGATACGGTTGTTAGGTCGACATCCCCTTCGGCGGTTGCATTGTCGTGACAGGCCAGGCAATGCTCCGTCACCAGCCCTCGCAGGGCATCGTTTCTGGAACGCTCGTCCCCGTCGCCAGCGAAACTGGGCATGCTTGTTGGGAACAAAATAGCGATGAGAATGAATCGGACTTGAATCATGACGCGTGCTGGTGCTTGGAATGAATCGCATCGTGCTTGGTGTCGCTCGCAAGCCTGTTATTATTCCTGCAATTGCACCCGTTTGTCAAAACCATTGCGTTAAGAATGTTGAGATACAAGGATCATGAAAAAACTGAAGATCAACTGGCCAGATTTGAGGATGGCATTTGACGAAACCCTCGATGGATGGGAACTGACGGATGAGTGCTGCAGATATTTGGATTTGGAAACCGGTCGCGTCGTGTTCGTGGGGGAGGCGATCAGGGAGAGTTTCGACGCCATCGTGGCGGAACTTGAAGAGCAGTCGGACGCGGACCGCTTCGAAATCGAGGCTTTGAGCGACATCCAACGCACAGCCGCGTTCTTGCGTCTTTCCGAAGGCGAACAGGCCGATGTGGTGGCAATGTTCCAAGTCCTGTATCAGGACGAAGGTCGCTTCGTGGTCATCAAGCAAGATGATTCCACCACGTCGCGTCAAACGATGAAAGCGTTCATCGACACGATTCAGGATGAAGAAGCACGTGATCGCCTGCAAGCGGCCATCCATCAACGCAACCCGTTAAGACGTTTTAATCAGGTGATCCACGAAGACCGTCGATTGCAATGGGAATGGCAGGTCTTTGAGCATGCTCAACAACTCGAAGCCATGATTCAATGGCTCGCCAGCGTTGGCGTCGAGCCGCTGAATCCCGATGAGGGTCGGCTGGTACCGCCCCCGTTGCCCGACTTGCGAAAGATAATGTTCGCGGAAACACGACGATTCGTCCGCGTCGCTCGTGAACTTCCAGGCGTGCGGAGGATCGCGTTGATCGGATCGTTGACAACCAACAAAGAGTTTCCCAAAGATATCGATCTGCTTGTTACGGTCGAGGATCATTGCGACTTATCCGCTTTGGCTCGCCTCGCCCGACAGCTTTCCGGTCGTATGTCGAGCCATAGCGCCGGCAGCGATGTCTTTTTTGCAAACACCTCGGGCGAATATCTTGGCCGAAGCTGCCTGAAGAAACTGTGTGGGCCAGGCTATCGGGCGCGTTGTGACGCGGAACACTGTGGCCGACGGCCGTATCTGCACGACGATCTGTCCATTATTGACCTGCCGCAACATGTCATCGCTCAACCTGCCGTAATCCTTTGGCCGGAAGTTTTCATTAGCGACGGAGTCCCCCTCGACGTAGCACAACAGTTGATTGATCCACTTTCACGCGAGTCTTAACGCAAGACGTCGCTTGTCGAGCGTTCACGTTGATCGCTCAGAAGGCAAAGCTTCCGTTTATCGTGACAATCATGCATTTGTATTGCGTTTGCTCGAGCGTTAACGAGCGTCGACACAATGGCGACCTACGCGGTATTGGCACGAGGTATGCATCACAACTGCTGATCAAACATGAATGCGGACCAGATTGTTGTTTCGCATCGCCAGTTCGCGATCTGCTTTGACGAGGGTCGTATGCTGGCAAGTCAATCAACCACTGGGAGGTTATCAGTTATGTCCGACACGCATTCACGAGCCAGCAAACTTAGCACGATTTTCGCAATCATCGGCTTTCTGGTCGTTGCGTTCGTCATCGTCGCATTTGCCATGGGCTGGATGAGCTTTTCCCACGACGCGGGAACAACCCGAATTGAAATCGACCGAACCGAAATGGAACGTGACACGTCCGAGGCGATCGATAAGACCGAGGAGGCCTATAACGACCTGAAGGAAAGGGCGTCCGAAACGACGGAACCTGCCCCACCGACCGAACCGGTCGATGTCGACGTTGATGTCGACACGCAGTACTAGCACGCACATTAGATCAATCTGAGGCGTGGGTCTAGCCTTTAGGACACGTTTGCAAATAAGTTGCCGAATTAGCCGAAATGCGTTAGCGTCTGTTCCCGCATAAACCGGGGCCAACGCTGGACTGTTCACAGTATTGGCGTTCTGAGCTTTGTGAACGACCCCCATGAGCTCGCCTCATGGGTGAAGTAGATTGAAAGCTAGAAAGAAGGCCCCGAGATGCCCCGCGTTTCCGCCGTCCGCCGCCTACAGGCGGCGGACGGCGGAAAGAAGCGGTGTGGGGAACGCGTCCTTAGCCAACAATCTGATTCACCGAACGAGGCAAGCCCGTTGGGGTCTGATTCGCTTGTTCGATTCAATCTTTCGCCAAGCGGATGCCGGTGAATTGCCAGCGTGCTTCCGGAGGAAAGAAGTTGCGATAGGTTCGTCGAATATGTGACTTGCTGGTCGCGACGCTTCCGCCTCGCAGCACATACTGGTTGCACATAAATTTCCCGTTGTATTCCCCCGTCGCGCCACTGGGTGGACGATAGCCCGGATATCCGACGTACGGACTGGCCGTCCACTGCCAGCAGTCGCCGAACATTTGTTGGACTGGATCGTGCATATTGGCGTGACCTGAGAGGGTCGGTTGCGGGTGCAACAGCATCGAATCGGCAAAAGTCCCGTCGATCGAACACTCGTTGGCTACGATCTCCCACTCCGCTTCGGTCGGCAGACGCGCGTCGCGAAATCGCGCGTAGGCGTCCGCTTCAAAATAGCTGACGTGGCAGACCGGAGCTTTAAGATCGAGCGGACGCAGGCCGGATAACGTGAATTCCATCCAAGCATCATCGCGACGGGTCCAGTACAACGGCGCATGCCAATGATTCCGCGAAACCGTTGTCCAGCCCATCGACAGCCAGTACTCAGGTCGCTGGTACCCGCCCGATTCGACAAACTCAAGGTACTCGCCGCACGTCACCAATTGGTCGGCAAGCTGGAAAGCGCGAACGAACTGTTGATGTCGCGGTGTTTCATTGTCAAAGCAGAAACGTCCGCCATCAAACCCAATCCATGCAAGTTGCTCTGAAGTGGAGTGAAAGCTGCCTCGCTCCGTCTCGTCACCGGAAACATACCGTGACGACGAAGTTTGACAAGAGGAAGCCGCCCGCGAGGATGGTGTCGCTGAAACATCTTGGTAGGCAGGGGCCAGAGGATTGCGGCTAAAGAGATACTTCAGATCGGTCAGAATCAATTCTTGATGCTGCTGTTCGTGCTCGATCCCCAAGCGAACCAGTTGACAAACCTCAGACGACTTGTCTGGAGGAAGCTCTTCAAGAAAATGCGAAAGCTGATGGTCAATCGACTCGCGGTAGTCAAGGACCTCAGTCACGGAGGGCCGCGTCAACAATCCACGATCCCCCCGGACAAACTGTTCGCCAATCGCGTAGTAATAGGAGTTAAACAGATAGGCGAACGGTGGATGAATTGGCTCGTAATCGGCTTGAAACGCCTTCAAGATAAACGTTTCAAAGAACCAAGTCGTGTGAGCCAGATGCCAAACGGTCGGGCTTGCATCGGGCATCGCCTGAACGACCATATCCTCCGCATTGAGCGGCTCGGCTAATCGAAGCGTGAAGCGACGAACGGCGTTAAAGGCGTCGATCAGCGGATCGACCGCGCGACCGTTGCTCGACGCTTCGGTGGCGGGGCCTCTGTCCCGCGATATTTCTTTGCTGTTTGTTTCCGCGACGCTCAAACGTCACCTCCATTAAAATCGGTTGAAACAACGCGACGCAAGGTCAAAGCCTGCTGTATGGGCTACGCTCCAAAAACTTGAAGTGTTGTGCTGACGCACTTTTCGTTCCATAATAGGCTTAGGGAAAGTGCTTTTCACACCGCCATCTTCATTTTTTCCGGTCAAACGATTCCGCCGAGGTTACTTTATGAAACTTTCCACCGCATTGCTGCTGACGGGCGTCCTGGCCGTTGTTGTCGTTCCCGTCTTGGCGAAGGAACGTCGAGCGAAACCGGAGAAGTTCGGCATGAATTCGTTTCGAGGGCTGTTTTTCGATGACTTGTCCACCGTTGTCGATCCCAGCCGTCCCGATGTCAAAGCGCTGCGCGGCATTAAACCGGGCGGCGGCAAGTCGACGACGGTTGAGGAGGAAAGCGACGAACAGAGTTCCGGACAATGGAAGAAACTCGCCTCCGCACAAAGCATCGAAGACGAAATCAAGCGACAGAAATTGCTGTTTGATTCCGAAGTCGCACAGCCTGGACCATTCAAGAGCGGTGGCTACGTCAACGCCCGAAACGAACTTTCGATCATGGCGACTCTCTTCAGCGTGGTGTCGATGTTTGAAGGAGACATACGCTGGAAGGAAGAGTCCGTCGCGGCTCGCAACCTGTTGGCTCGGTCGGCCGGCAATTGCAATTCGGGAGACATTGCCGTCTACAAGGAATGCACGACGCGTAAGCAGGATCTTGATGATCTGCTCAGCGGATCGTCGATTTCCAGCCCCCCGGCGGCGGATGAATCACGCTGGTCCATGATCGCGGATCGCTCCATTCTCATGGACTATTTGGACAGTCTTTCCAATAAGCATCTTCCCGATTTGACCAACACGGATGACGGCGTCAAGGATTCTCCCGAACGCGTCAAGCAATTCAGTGACATGGTCGCCCTCGTGGGACATATTCTGACGCAGGAAGGAATGGACGACGCGGACGACGAAGAATACGCCAAGTTGTCCAAACAAATGCGCGACGCCGCGATTCTGGTTGGCGAGGCCGCCATGCGCGGAGACGCGGATGGGGCGAGAAAGGGAGTGGGGGCGATCAATCAGTCGTGCGATGCCTGTCACGAACAGTATCGATAACCGACCGTCATGTTCACGGACCCTCAATAATCAACTGCCAGACGCCATCTTTGACTCGGAAGACGAATGGGAATTCGGTTTCATTGCCACCAATGCCAGCACCGTTTGAACGTGAAGGATTTCCTGGCAGGTAAACGCGGCAAATGCCCTCAATGCGGATGTTCGTTCCGCATACCCACGACCAGTCAAGAGCATTCAATACCCCTTCCGGAAAATGACGCACCCGCTTCGTCCGAAGATCAACTTAGCGATAACGACACGTCGCCGAACGATGTTCCCTCTCAAGCTGGTAATGCATATCAGCAGCAAATGGCTTCCGAGGTAAACAAAAGCGGTTTGCACGTCGATCCAAACCATCAGAATCGCCTTCCGAATCAGCAAACACCCTCCGCAGTGGATACTGCTCAAGTTCCCGACAACGTTGTTTGGTACGTTCGCCCACCCGCTGGAGGCCAGTATGGTCCCGCCGACGGAACGTTGATGAAGCAATGGATTTCAGAAAACCGGGTGCCGAGCGCGGCATACGTTTGGCGCGACGGCTGGCCACAATGGCGCTTGGCCTCCGAGGTCTTTGCTTCCGAATTGGCCATGACCGCCCCATCGGCAATCGATCTGGAAGCCGATCTTCCTTCCGCGTCGGTCGCCGATCAGAAACAAGCACCCGTTGCTGAACGTCCGAAACCGAAAACACAACCGGTCGCCGAAGTATCCACGATTGATGCTTCTGCTTTCGACGATGACCTCCTCGGAACGCAGGATGCGAATCCAAAATCCGCTAAGCATGAGACCGCGACGGAACGGCGTGTTCGCAAGCATCGACGAAAACGCACCCAGATGATCGCGGTTCTCGGCGGGATCAGCCTCCTCTTGATTGTTGTCCTGATTTTCGTTCTGTCGTCTTGATCGCAAACCTTACCGATCGATCCACCCAGATACTTTTTTGGCGAGCGGCGGATCAAAGCGTACCGTAGGGCGGACTTCCAGTGTCATGGACCATCGGGCCGATTTGCCTCGCGAATAATGACGCTTTGGCGAACCAGAGCGATGCGTCTTGATTTCATGTTCGACCCGACCGATGTCGTCGCACGAGGCGGTTGACCAGCCACGGGCAAAGGCGATCGGCGTAGACCATGAATTTGCCGCCAGCGCTGAGAATCGCTTCGTCCCTGCGACGCGTGATGGCTCGCAAGGCCAGCGCAGCAACGCGTTCGGGCGGCATCGCTTGGCGGCGTTTTTGCACTGCGGAGGCTTGCGTCTCAATGGCCACGTCAAAAAATTCGCTCGACGTCGTACTTGGGCTAATCAGTGTCACTTGAATCCCTTCTTCGGCCAATTCAGCGCGCATTGCGTCGCTCCAGCCATGCAGGGCGAACTTGCTGGCGCAATACTCGCTTTTGTCGGGCACGGCGAAATGCCCCAGAACACTGCTAACGTTACAAATGACGGGCGATTTGCCCTTACGCAGCATGGGCAAAGCCAAGCGTGTCAATTCAACGCTGGCGAAAAAGTTGACTTCCATAATCCGTCGCAACCGCTCCGGCGTCGCTTCGCGGAAGGGGCCGATTCCACCAACGCCTGCATTGTTGACCAGTAGGTCGAGGCGATCAGATACGTTGGCGGCACATGCGATGATCCGTTCGCGGAAGCCTGGATCGGTGATATCTCCGGCCACAGGAATAATGCGTTCGGTGTTCGACGGAGATATCGTCGCGCTTCGCACAAGTTCCTGTAAGCGTTCCTCGCGACGGGCCACCGCGATTACGACGGCACCTTGGGCGACGAGTTGCTTCGCGATCTGCATTCCGATTCCGCTGGATGCGCCGGTTACGATCGTTGTAGCGTTTTCAGGGTACCATCGCGGCATGTGTAATCGGCCTGTTCGAAGCGGGGCATATTCCAATACCGCTGAATCAACGGCTTTATTGTAGCGGATCGTATCAAGCATGACACGTTTAACGACATGCCGTAGGCGTCGGCTGCGTGCGTGATCCAAAACGGCACCATCGCATCGAATAAAGCGACTCACCTCATTTCCGCTCACGCAAACCCCCTCGTATGTTTCCGCTCACGCAACGTATATTAAGATACGATTTCACGGCAGGGGCCTCATTAGCCGTTGTCGCCACATCGATTCTTCGTTAATTGTCGATTTGTGTTGAAGTGATACAACCTTAGAGCGACCACGTCGCAAGATCAACTGAGAAACATTGACGCAAGATAACATCAAACGCGTTCGTTATTGATAGAAAGGCTGCTGCGTTGCTGAAACGACGGAAATGGACGTTTTTAATTCTTGCTGTGTTGGCGTTCTGTCTCGCAACGCATTCGCTCGTCTTGAGTTGGATTACGCGTCCGTTCATCCATCGCGTGCCGCTCGACACCTCCCGCGTTACACACTTGTTGATGCGGGACGGTGATCGGCTGTTGGAAACGACGCTCTCCGAACTTCGCCCCGGGAGGAAGCTGTTGCTCGTTCGCGAATCCCCGTCAAGGAGCGAACAGTGTGGCGCGGTCCCATCGGAAGATCAATTGCTTCCTGAACTCTTGAGTACCAGGGGTGTAGGGCCGGACCAACTGGAATGGTTGCCGGGAACGTTGGAGGATGGCGAATCGGTTCTGCGACCATTGGAGGATTGGCTCAACGCGCACCCCAACGTGGTACTCTGTGTTTTCGTCGAGGCATTGGGGAGCGGGCCGCTTCGCCGTCGCATCGACCGTCGATATGCAGTGGCCAATGCACGGCGAGTCATCATCTATCCACTGGAACCGGAAGACTACCGAAGTGATCGGTGGTGGCGTTCGCGATCGGGATGCAAGGATTTCTTTGGGCAGCTTGTTCAGGTGATCGTGCGTTGGTCGGACGAAGAGTCGGAGATTGCGAATCCCTACCCGACGCCGCAGGCCTACGAAGATGCGTTCAAGGAACGATTGAAATCCTTCGACGTTTCAGTCAAAAGCGAATCACCGACGTTGGAGGTATCACTGTGATTCGTCGCGTTGGATTGCTTACGTTGTTGCTGGTCGGCATCGCCTGGGCTAGCCATGCTTTCTTGTTACGGCAAGCGGCCGATTGGCTGGACGTTTCCGATCCGCACCTTCCCGCCGACTACTTGGTGGTATTGCCTGGAAGCAATGAAACCCGAACGTTCGCCGGCGTCGTCATCCTTCGCGAGGGACTGGCGAAACAGGTAGCGATCATTCGGAATCCGAATACGAGCGCCGTCAACGAAGGGCTCGCCTTGCCGACCCACGAGGTCACGCGCAGAATCTTTCAATGTCGCGGAATCGCGGACGAGCGAATCACGTTTCTCGATGGTGAAAGCCGAACGACCCACGAGGACATTCGCCTGCTGCAATCGATATGGGATCGACAGCCGGAAGCGACGATCATTGTTGTGACAAATCGCTTTCACACGCGTCGGGCTATGTGGGCCGCAAAATCGATACATCCGAACCGAATGCAACAGATCTCTTTTATTGGTTGCCCGGCCGATGGGTTTGAATGGACTCGCTGGTGGACATCTCAGGTAGGATGGCAGATGATCGCATCGGAATATTTGAAGTTGGGTTATTACATGGTGTTCTATTCAACGACATCACAGCGTTTGGGAATGGGACTGTTGGCCTTATGCATCGTATTGGGGATCGCATTGACATTTCGCTATCGCCTTCGACGTCGCAAACGTCTGTTGGCGGAGGCGTCGTGAAAGCTCCGATGAATCGCCCTCGCGTCCTATTCTTCAATCGATGTTACTGGCCCGATGTCGAAGCGACGGGCCAATTGCTGCAGGAATTGTGCGAAACACTTGTCGCGGACTGGGATGTGACCGTGGTGGCTGGGCAGCCCAACCATATCCTGAGCGATGACGGCTTCGTTCGCCGGGGCCATCAGCAACACAACGGTGTCGTCGTGGAACGACTTCGGCACACGACCTTTCACAAATCGTCGAAGCTGGGACGGTTGACGAACTTGCTGACGTTCACCCACCAAGCCAAGCGATGGGCTCGAAAAGTGCGAACGGATTCGGCGTTCGATGTCATCGTCAGCGAAACCGATCCGTTTTTCTTGCCACTGGTCGCCGCCCCGATGGCCCGACGGTTGAACAGCGGCTTTATCGTTTACGCACAAGATGTTTATCCCGATATCGCCGTCGCCATGAAAGTGGTGCGCAATCACCCGTTGGTGCGTCAGCTTCGTCGACGCCTGCTGGCGGCCTATCGATCGGCTGACCGAATCGTTGTGCTGGATGAAGACATGCGTGACCGTTTGGTTGGATGGGGCCTGCCCACCGAAAAATTCGAGATCGTTCCGAACTGGGTCGACACGCGGATCATTCAGCCGATCAAGCAAGACAACGCTTTTCGCAAACAGTTCGATTTGACCAATCGGTTCGTGGTCATGCATTCGGGCAACATGGGAATGACTCAGCGACTGGAAACCTTGATCGATGCAAGTTGCTCCGACAACTGGCCGTCGGAAGCGATGCTGGTCCTTGTCGGCGACGGATCTCGCCGAGCCGCGCTTCAAGAATATGCGGAAAACCGCCAAGCAAAAAATGTTCGCTTTGTCGACTATCAACCGAAGGAATGGCTTTCACAAAGCCTGTCAGCCGCCGACCTGCATGTCGTTTCGATGGACGAATGCATCCAAGGTTGCCTGGCACCAAGCAAGCTATACGGAATTTTGGCGACAGCAACGCCCGTTCTCGTGGTCGCTCCCGACTCGTTCTCGGTTTCACAAGAAGTCTCCGAGAATCAAATTGGTTGGACTGTTCCGCCTGGCGACGTTGCTGGTATCGTGCAGCGGGTTCGCTGGGCGATCGAACATCCCGAAGAGTTACGCGCATGCCAGCGGGCGGCTCTAGAACGCGCCAAAGCAACATACGACAAAACGATATGCTGCGAACAGTTCGCACGTGTCTTAAAACACGTTCACCAGCAGCGACAGCGGCTGGAGCCATCATCGTAGAGCGACCACGTCGCAAGATCAACTGATAAACATTGACGCAAGATATACGTCGCGTGGTCAGAAATAAGGTGATTCGCCTCATTTAACGCGAAGGCATCGTTTCGGACCACGCACGGTATAACATCAAACGCGTTCATTATTGATATAGGTTCAGTGAGCATGAATGCATCTTCTCAATCGTTCCAACGTCTGTTTGTTGCCGGGCATCGCGGCATGGTGGGCAAAGCGATTTGTCGCCGGGTGGAATCCGATGATTCAATCGAGTTGCTGACGGCCGATCGTCGCGAGGTCGATTTGTCCGATGCCGTCGCCGTCGATCGGTACTTTTCGGATCATCAGCCCGATGCGGTTGTTGTCGCCGCGGCCAAGGTGGGCGGCATCTTCGCCAACAGTGAGTATCCGGTCGAATTCTTGACACAGAATTTGAAGATCGCCATGCACTGCATCGAATCGGCTTACCGGCACAATGTAAAACGGCTGCTTTTCCTGGGCAGCACGTGCATCTATCCGCGTAACGCTCAACAACCGTTGACCGAAGATGCATTGCTAACCGGCTCGTTGGAAAAGACCAATGAGGCTTATGCGATCGCCAAGATAGCGGGCTTGAAGCTTTGCCAATATTATCGGGATCAGTACGGCGTCCTGTTTCATTCGGCAATGCCGACCAACCTGTATGGGCCTGGGGACAACTATCACCCTCAGCACAGTCACGTTCTGCCGGCTTTGTTGCGTCGGTTTCACGAAGCAAAGCAGGCTGGACTGCCGAGCGTGACGATCTGGGGAAGCGGAACCCCTCGACGAGAGTTCTTGCATGTTGACGATCTTGCATCGGCCGTGATGCATCTGATGTCAATCGACCAGCCGCCCGACTGGGTGAATGTCGGCACGGGAGAAGACCTGACCATTCTGGAATTGGCGCAACGGGTGGCTGAAGTCGTCGGCTTTGAAGGGGAGATTCTAACCGACCCGAGCAAACCGGATGGCACGCCGCGAAAGGTGACCGATGTGTCTAAATTGCGTCAGACCGGATGGCGACATTCGATCGACCTAACGCAAGGCTTGCGAGACACCTACGCCAGCTTCTTGCACGAACAGGAAACGGAAGTTCTCCGACAAGCCTAGATCGACCACGTCGCAAGATCAACTGAGAAACATGACCGCACGATAACAACAAACGCGTTCAATATTGATATAACGTGCGAACACTCACATCTCATTCGCAACCGAAACCGTTCAGATCACCCCTTTGATGACGTGTCCCTTGACATCGGTCAGCCGCATGTCACGCCCACCGAAACGGAATGTCGATCGTGTATGATCAACACCCAGCAGGTGAAGCATCGTGGCGTGAAGGTCATGAATTTCCGTACGGTTTTCAATTGCCTTGTAACCGAATTCATCCGTTGCTCCATAAATGGTTCCGGCTCGCGTTCCGCCCCCCGCCATCCAAATGGTGAACCCTTGCGGATTGTGATCACGACCGTTGCTCCCCTGAGCGAATGGTGTGCGTCCGAATTCGCCGGCCCAGACAACCAAAGTTTCATCCAGCAGACCGCGTTGCCGCAAATCCTTCAATAACGCGGCAATCGGTTGATCGACCGCCAACGCGTTCTTTTCGTGACCATCCTTCAAGTTGCCGTGCTGATCCCAACGGTCATGCCCAACGGACGGACAGGTCAATTCGATAAAACGCACACCCCGCTCGACCAATCGCCGGGCCAACAAGCACTCCGCCGCATAGGTCTTTGTTCCGCCATCGTTGCTGTCCAAACCGTACATCGAGCGGATCGACTCAGGCTCTTCGGCGAAGTTCATCAAATCGGGAACCGCCATTTGCATCTGAAACGCCAATTCGTGATTCTTGATCGCCGATTCAACCGCGTCATGTTGACCAAATTGCACCTCCGCCAACGCATCGAGCCGACGAACGAGGTCCAGTTTTTCGATTTGCTGGGCTTTCGATGCTTCGCTCCGCTGGATGTTGGCCACCGCCGAACCGGCTGGTTTGAAAACCGAACCTTGGAAACTCGCCGGCAGAAAACCGCTGCCAAAACAGTCCAAGCCACCCGGCGGAATCAAACCGCCATTGATCGCGACAAAACCCGGCAGGTTTTGATTCTCGCTTCCCAAGCCATAATTCACCCAAGCTCCCATGCTCGGGCGTCCCTGCAGGCCACTGCCGGTGTGCAAGAAATAATTTGCGAACGTGTGCTCGGGAAATTCCGAGACCATCGATCGAATCACCACCAATTCGTCGGCGCACGTCGCGACATGTGGGAAGAGATCACTGATCGGAATTCCCGATTCACCATATTGCTTGAACGACCAAGGGCTTTGTAGGACCTTGCCGTTGTTGTTGAACTGCGTCGGCTCGACGGTAAAAAACTGCCCGGGATCCTGACCGTTGTACTTGGCCAACAGCGGCTTTGGATCGAATGTATCGACCTGCGATGGCCCACCATCCATGTACAGAAAGATCACGTTCTTCGCCCGTGGCGTATGATGAGGACCGTGTCCCGCATTTCGCATCGCGTTCAAAGAAGGCGATGCGGTCGCATCGCGACTGAACGCGGAATCGGCCATCAACGCATTGAAGGCTATCGCCGCGAACCCGCTGCCACATCGGGCGAGCATCTGTCGACGCGAGAGTCCCGCGGACAATGACGATGTCCCGATCGAAGTCGATTGCTTCACGGAAACGTTGTGCCGAGCATGTGCTCGCTGACAGGGATAACGATATGTCTGATTCATCGTAAGAAAATGAACTCCTTCGTATTGATCAACGCATGCGCGAAATCGACCCAACGTTGACGTTCGATCTCACTGGTCGCGACACTGGAGGACGTCAAGAACGACTTCGCGACATCGAGTTCTTGAGCGGTTGCATCTCTTGCAAACGCGGTCTGATACATCCAGCGAATCGCCCCGTCGATGTCGCTCGCGCCTTCGACCCGCACAATCTGTGACATTGCTCGGTCGGCCCATTTCCCGGCCTGCTCGACAACGAAAGGATCGTTCATCAAAATCAATGCTTGGGCCGGAACGTTGCTGTTGTTTCGTCGTCCCATTGTGCTGAAAGGAACCGGGGTATCAAACGCCAACATGAATGGCGAAAGAAAATTGCGTCGAACGGAAATGTAAATCGATCGCCGTCCGTTACCATCCAGCGGACCATTGACACCTGGTCGCCCGCGTCCGTCCATGAATCGGGTCAGATGAATGGGGACAGGCGGACCGAACATCGTTTCGTCCAAGCGTCCCGAAATGGAAAGCAAGGCATCGCGAATCGCCTCCCCCTCCAGGCGGCGAGGAGACCGATGGTGCAACAGCACGTTATTGGGATCGATTTGATTGGCTCGCGGATCGGCGAAGCTCGACATATGATATGTTCGCGACAACACGATATAGCGAATCATCTGCTTGATGCTTCGTCCGCGACCGCGAAACTCCGTTGCCAGATGGTCCAACAATTCGGGATGCGACGGTCGTTGCCCGAGTACGCCGAAATCATCGGTCGTTGGAACGATACCGCGCCCCATCAGGTGGTGCCAAATCCGATTCACGATCACGCGATGTGTCAACGGATTCTCCGGGTCATTGATTCGTTCCGCCAGTTGCAGCCGACCGCTTCCAGATTCGATCGGCATCGGTTTGTTTCCACTGATCGCGGTCAAAAAGTGACGCGGCTCCAAATCGCCCGGCTTGCTGGAATTGCCGCGAATCAGCACATGATCATCCTCGCCGGTCCCATCCATCATCGCCATCGCGGCCTGCGATTCATATCGAATCCGTTGTTGCAGAGCGCTTCGTTCCTCGGACCACTTGGCGACCATTTCCTTTACGCTCTGCACGGCATCCGAATCGGACTGCAACCACGCGTCGATCGCCGCTTGTCTCGTTGTTGCGTCGGCGGCTTGCCGCGTCAGCGCTTGGTCTACCTGCTTCATCTGATCGGCCGTCGGATCTTGAAGCACTGCGTGGACGCTCAACGACTGGTTTTCGTCGGGCGTCCATTCCAGATGAACACGATGTCCAACGTAACGATCCAAACGCATCGATACCCAGGTCTGTCCTGGCTTGATCGCGGCGACCGTTTCACCATGCAGTGGTCCGGCGACCAGACGATGCGAGTCGACACAAGCGACCACATGCCCCGCGCCCTCAACCCGGCACTTCAGGTTTCCGGACGTCAGTTCAAAGGTGGGCGATCGCAAGGTTCGACCACTTCGCGGCAGATTCGTCAACGTGCTGCGAGCATGAACCCCTTGTTCGTGAATCGTCTTCAGTCCGTTCCAGACAGGATCGTTCACGGCCGCTGTCTGCTGACAAATTTTCAGTGCGTCGGGCCCTTTCGCGTCAGCCTCGTTGTCGGCAAGCATCAGTTCGCCGGCATAGCGTGGTCGTTTGCCGAAGATAAAGCCGTCTTGAAGGTACCGACCCGCTTCGAGCGATGAATAGTCGATGGCGACCGTTGCCTCAGGCAGACCGTCTGTGATGGTCGCTGTCGTCAACGGGGAAACGTCCACTCCGGCACCTTCAAGCGTTGACCTGATTTTCGATTCATATTGACCGTCCAGTTCGTCGATGCGTTCGGCGATGGCGTTGTTGTGCGACATCGATTCAAAACGTGCTTCACGGTAGTCGCTGCTTTGCAGATAGCCTGACAACGCATAATAATCGGCTGTCGAAATGGCATCGAACTTGTGGTCGTGACATCGTGCGCACGCGACCGTGACACCCAGAAACGTCTTCGACATCACATCGATCATATTGTCGAAACGATCCGATTCGTCCTTGCGGATATCGACGGGCGAATGGACCCATTCGCCGAGAAACCAAAAGCCGGTGCCCAAGATCGACTCATTGAAGCCCTGCTCGGGATGCAATCGCGGGTCTTCCAGCAGATCGCCGGCAATGTGTTCACGGACCCATTGATCATAGGGAACGTCAGCATTGAAGGCTCGGATGACGTAATCACGATATTGGTAAGCATTGCGAGCGTCGTTGTCGAACTCGTGCCCTCTCGATTCCGCATAACGAACCAGATCGAGCCAATGCCTTCCCCATCGTTCACCAAACCGCGGAGACTTCAACAATTGATCAACCAATTTTTCGGTCGCGTCGGCGTCGTCATCGTTCAGGAACATTTGCAACTGCTCCGCCGTCGGTGGCAATCCTGTTAGGTCGAAATACAGACGACGGGCAAGTGCCGACCGATCCGCGTCGGCAGCCGGTTGAAGCCCCGCTTCGTCAAGCGGCTTGAGCACGAAATGATCAATCGCGTTGAAGGGCCAATCGGCGGCCGATACTTCAGGAACGCTGGGGGCGGATATTGGTCGCCACACCCAATGTTCCAGGGCACGCTGTTGTAAGTCGAAAGTGGGACGATCCACCGCATCATCATGAACGGCTTCCTCGGGCCATGGCGCTCCCATTGCGATCCATTGCCGCAGCGCATCGATTTTGTCGTCGGAGAGCTTCCCATCGGGGGGCATTTCGTAGGACTCGTAGAGAACCGCCTGCATCAGCAGACTGTCGTCGGGAACCCCGGGAACGATCGACGCCCCTGAATCCCCGCCATCAAGCAACGCTTGACGGCTGTCAACACGTAAGCTCGCTTTCAGTTTGGCCGCTTTTCCGCTGTGACATGAATAACAATGTTCGGCCAGCACTGGTCGGACGTGCTTTTCAAAGAACTCGATCCCGGCGGCATCGGTCGCGTCATCGGCAACACAGGTCGAGCCAACGGCAATCAACACGATCATCCACAGACGGGTTACGATCCCACGGTCAATCGGTCGAATAGACGTTGCATGGTCAGAAATGAGGTGATTTGCTTCACTCAACGCGATGGCATCGTTTCGGACCACGTTCGGCAAAACATCGAGGAAAGGCTTCTGCTGTGGTTCGGCTAAAGATTTCACGACGATTGATTCTTCAATGAACAAAAAGGCGGGGAAGTTGCAGAGAGGTCGATAGCCGCTCTGAAGGCTGGAACGGTTCAGTATACATCGATTCGAGGTGCGATGTGAGGCTTCAAGCCCCGTACGGACCGTGCAATGGGGGTTGATCGAATCATTGTCTGTTATGGAACAATCAACATCGCCCGCCTATAATTGCCACGGATACCGCGTGATCCATCGTGGACGCGGGCTTTCCCACCATTTTCATTATCGAGGTTTCATGTCCCCTGGCCAGCCGATTGACGAACTGGACGTGACGACCTGTCGGCATGTCGTGGCTGCCTCGGACGATGATCTCACAGCCGTCAATGTCGTGACCGGCAGCCGCCTCCATTTCGGTCTGCTGACGATTCGTCCGGTGGGAGGAATGAACTTCGGGGGATGTGGTTTGATGCTGCGTCGTCCCTCGATTCACGTACGGGTCGAACCGGCCGACCGGCTGACGATATCGGGGCCGTTCGCTGAGCGGTGCGATGAGGTCATCAATCGGCTGGTCACACACTTCCGACTCGGCGCACCGCCGACGTGCCGCTTGGATCTGAACACCGCCACCGATGCGCATTTCGGCCTCGGATCGGGTACGCAGGTGAATCTTGCGGTGGCGACGGGACTGGTAAGATTCTTGAAGCTGTCGACGTCCGACGAATTCTTGGCGGCGAAGATTGCCGCGCGAGGAAAGCGTTCCGCAATCGGTGTCCATGGATTCGCTCGTGGTGGATTCATCGCCGAAGCAGGTGTCCCCGAAGGTCAAGCCCTGGGAAAGCTGACGGCGCGGGAACCGTTTCCAAGCGAATGGAGCGTCATGCTGGTGCGTCCCGAATCGTTTCACACCCATGTCTATGGCAGTGCCGAACGGAAGCACTTTGCCGAACTGCGTGCCACGTCGGCGGCGGAGTACGAACGCTTGTTGAACACGATCGACCGCGAAATCGTTCCAGCGGTCCGAAGGCATGACTTCGATTCCTTCTGCGAATCGATTGCGGATTACAACTATCGATCCGGCTTGCTGTTTGCTTCCGTGCAAGGTGGTGCCTACAACGGCCCCGAGTTGCAATCGCTGGTCGATTTCATGCGAGATCAGGGTTGTCGCGGTGTCGGTCAAAGTTCATGGGGACCGACGATTTTTGCGTTCTTCCAGAACGAGGACGCCGCCCGCGAGATGCGCCTTCGCTTGCGGCAGAACTGCACACACGAATCGCTTGCCATCGAAATCACCAGCGCTCGCAACAAACCCGCGTCCGTGTGCGTTGGCCGACAATGAAAAGCCCAATCACCCGTGCAAATGTTTCGTCGTTTAACGGCAAGACATGCTGAAGTCTCGTTGGAGACCGCTGAGCCACTTCTAACGATTCCAGTCGCCGACCAAACGTAACGCATAATCGGTTGCCGCGACCGTCGCTTGATTTGTCGGCGAGCCAGCGGGATTGTTGACCTGCACGTGATCGAACGCCAACGCTTCGTAGGATGCCGGAGAATTGCCCAACCGAAGTCGCGCCGATTCGCCGTTGCCATTGAACTGGTCAGCCGACGTTGTCCCCTCCATCACGACGCGATCATTCCCAAGTCGTCCGTCGACGCTGAAGTCTTCACCGTTGAGCACCAGCAAACCGGCGACTTGGCCGGTCGCCGACGTGATCGCCATCTGGGTCCCTTGCAGGTGTGCGACTTCGTCGTCGCTGCCGCCGATCCATTCGATTTGATCACTACCGCCTGCCGCATTGACGATCAACAGTTCGGTTAATGGGACGTCTCGCTGCGAGCCGTTGACGCTGACTCGCCAAGAGTTATTGGTTCGTTCAATACGGATTTGATCATTCGCCTCGGTGGCGTTGATCGTTGTTGACGACAGCCCCAGCATCGAATTAAGTTCTTGGCGAACGTCGGTCCTGACAAGGACCGACCGCTTGGTCACGCGGCCAACATTCTCGCCGAAGTTGTAGTCAACCGCGTTCTCCCCCGCCGCGATCACAACGCCGTTGAATCGGTTCAGGCCTGCTGTTGTTCCAACGGTCGCTCCCCCTGGGAAAACCTGTCCCAGCGAAATGGAGGCATCAACAAAATTGTTGGGCTGGACCTCTTCGATACTGTAGGTTCCCGGCTCGATCCCGGTAAATTGATACCAGCCGTCCGGACCACTGGTCGTTGTCAGAACCGTCCCGTTTGGATCGCTGGGCAGCAACCGGACGATCACGCCAGGAATGCCCAGTTCGCCTGCTTCACGCACGCCATCCACATCGGTATCAGTATAAACATAGCCCGCAATCGATTGCGTTTCCGGCTGAACGATGGGAGCGTTTAGGAAGTTAAAGCTGTTGGTCGACGTGATTTGTCCATTCACGACGTTGATAACATATCCCGAATCGCCTGGAATCAAGTTTTCAAAGCCATTTGGAACCGTTTCACGCAAACGGTGTGTTCCATCCGGCACTGAGGTGAAGACGAAGCGTCCTTGAGCATCGGTGAGCACGGTCACATCGGGCGTTATCGCTCCATCGTCGTTCAAATCCAGCGTAATTTCGACACCTTCTTGAGGCTGATCGATATTGGGGTCGAAGACGCCGTTTTCATTGGAATCGATACGTTTGATGCCTTCGATGGTTGCGCTGGGGGGAACCGCATTGCCGAAGTCGAGCGCGTCGATCGCAACATTGGGGTTTTGCGATGAACTGACGACAACGCCGCCGGCGGTCACCGTTATCAGATAATGATCCGGGTCGCCGGTACCGGTCAGCGGAAAGGTTTGATTGCCGGAATCCGCTTCCGCGATCCGATGCGTTCCGACGGGCAGCTCCGTGAATCGATAGACGCCATTGGCGTCGGTCGTTGCCGTTTGGTCGACATCGCCATCGTTGTCCAGGTCCAAGTTAATAACGACATCGGCAAGTCTTGGATCGGTGGGATCGTTGACTCCGATCGTCCCCGCATCGGCGCGATCAAGAAATTTCGTGCCACTGACAACGACCACGCGATTGACAAAGTCAAAGGTGGAGCCGATGTTGTTGGCGCAGGGACGTGACCGTTCCATCAGCGGCGATGCTGAACGTATACTTTCCATCGGCCGGCGAAAAGAACACGCGGCCACTTTGGGACACTTCCTGCACGGAGTAAGTGAGCGGAAACGCCCCTGGGTCAAAGCTGTTGGGATCAATGGTGAAAGCGTAACCTCCGGTCGCCGGATCGGTCGTCACCGCCTGATCGTTAGAACCATCGAAGATTCCATCATTGCCGAAGTCGAGTTGAATGGTCACGGGCGTGGCGGGAGGACCTGCGACATCGTCGGCGTTTCGTTCCGTCTTTGTGCCCCCAATAACGATCGGTTCAAGCTGAACCGGCAGCGTCGCTTGAACGATTTGATTCGTCACTGCGGCGAGCAAAATTCAATGCATTGGCCCGATATTCCGACCACACGCTCAAGTATCTCACCGCTGCCAAAAGACATCGACCCATCCAAGCCAATCGTAAACTGCGCCCGATGCTCCGACGCTCAATCCCTCTTTCACTCGAAATTGAAGACGCGAAGTAAATGCCTCTTTGACACCATTGGCTGCGATGGCCGAACCAAGATTCGCCGCCAGCAAGCTCCCCCGCAACCCCTTGCAAATTGTAGAACTGATCAGCCGTTGTAAGATCCGTCGGGTCAACTTGGGACGAATCGAATCTTGGCGCATCGGCATCATAGGCACTGATACGTCGCTGCGATACGAAGCTCGGCGTCACCAAATCGCTCAGTACATTCGCACTAAGTTTCGGGAAGCTGCTTTCGTTGAAGTACGACTGGCCGGCATTGTTGGGATCGGGGATATCAACCAATTCCAACACATTCGGATCCCAAGAGTAATTCAAAGGCAAACTGATAACGCCCACGTTGGAGTCCGTTACCTGCACGACGACCTTTGCATCGTAAAGCATTCCGCTGACCAGCGATGCAACGGGCGTATCGGTTTGAGGTTCAAAGAATTCGACGCCCAAGCCTAGTGTCGCCAACATGGCTCGCGATTCAAGCGTTTCGGACAGCAACCTGCGACGTTGGCGTTGACGAAGCTGATGAGCGTGATTCGATCGTTTCATGGGTTTCCTGACATAACAGAAGCTTGTAGTCCATAGTAAGTAGCGACCCACCACGGAACAAACAAAATCCAGATTGATGAACGAATGCTCGCTTCCCGGCGGACTGCGGCATCCCGGCGTTCGGATTGCAACGATTGTTCCAATTAAGAAAAGCGGATGCCAAGACTCTCCAAGCGACATGGTGAATCGTTTGTCGGCAACAGCAGGTCAGAAAAAGGAGCCAAAGAACAAAGGTGTCAGATTGAACATCCAGACACGATCGAACAAGACGCCTGACGCGTGTTCGATCCTGACACCTTGTTCGATCCTCGTGATGGTGGACGTGGCGGCTCGCGAGCGATCGCGACTTCATTTGGGCGATGGTCCAGTGTTGGAACTTCGGCAGGTGCTTGAGATCAACGTGGGAATCCGAGTGTTTTGTGTCCCGCGGCATCCATGAACGCGGGAATGTACGCCTTCGTGGCCGACTTGGGATTCTGCATTCTCTTGAACGCGAACATCCTCATCCTCGGCAGCGATGGACGCTCACGCACGAATATGGACATTTTCTCGCGGACCGACGCAAGCCGGGCGTTGATTACACGCGATACGCCGAGCGAATCCCCGCAGGCGAACGCTTTGGCGATGCTTTCGCGATGTGCTTCCTGATGCCCGCTCCGGGCTGCGACGCCAGTACTTTGACGTTACGAATAGTCGTGGCGATTTTCAAGTCTTCGGCTTGAGTTCGCTCATCGAAAACCTCGCAAGCTTCTTTCCGGCAACCAGCCATCCGCTATATGACTGGTGGCGGGCTAGCGCCGGAGACTGACTCTGACCTTGGACCAGGCGGAAGAGTACAGGCAACGAAATCAATGGAGAGAACGGAGGATGTTCAAGCGGGTCGAATCAAGATTCCGCAAGGCGGTGCGGAAGCAAATGTGGAAACGATGCGGACCCGCTCTTATACGTCGCGTGGCCGAAAATGAGGTGATTCGCTTCATTAAATGCCGAAGCATCATTCCAGACCACGCACGGTATAACAAGACCTGTTCGATCGAATGGTAACGGGCGTTTACTTGGGGCGTCCGTACTCAACGGGCGTCCTGGCTACGCCCATGCCGACATCGATCCATCCGCTGTACCCGGGCTCGCGAGATGCACGAACCATATAATCTTGGCCCTGCTTTGCGCGTTCCAGCCAAATTGCCGGCCCAGCTTCCCAAAGCGGTTTCTCGCCATCCTTGACCTCGCGCAGTTCCCTTGCAACCAGAGTTCCGGCGGATCGTTGCGGAACAATTTCCATAGAATACGTTCCCTCCGGTTTGATCGTCAATTCTCCGCTCTCTGTGGCTGTCTTCGGTGGTGACGATCACTCCGGCCCATTGCCTGGAAACCGAACGCGATCCACGGTTGGCTGCTCTTAGCAAAAATGTTCCGAAGTAGCTTTTTAATGAGGGTGCTGGTCCGTAGTTCGCTGCGATCGCGTAGCCCATATGCACTGAGTAAACGCCAAGTTCGGACATCTGATTCGAGAATGCCGCATCCGTTTGGAAGTTGGTTCCGCGAGCCTTGATATAGTCTCGCAGATGGTTGAGCAGCAGTTCGCGTCGCGGATTCGCAAAGGGGTCTCCCTCTCCAAAAAGACGCATCGCGTAGGCGCGGATTTCATCTTTGGTTAGTAGACCGGTTCCGGCAGGTCCAGCGACATTGGGTGCGATCCCTGGTGCAGGTCGAACTGCTGTGGGGTCGTTATTGAGAACGATCGGAGCCGACGGATTGACGCCGGAGAGAACCGCAGGACGCGGCTTCGCGGTCGTTTTACGTAGATGTTTGACGTCAAATGCAACTTCGAAGCCCTCGGGATAGAACTGATTCGGTTTCTCTCGAATCAAGAATTGCCGCGTACTTCCACCATCAACTTCCCGAACAATCACACCTCGTTCCCAGCGCTCGGGCAACTCTCCTCGCACCCTGTACTCGATCACTTCTCCAGGCAAAAAATCTTGTGCACTGGATTCCCGGCTACAAAAGCACAGTGTGAGAGACGCCGAGAATAGGATGCAGAAGGTTCCGAAAGAATGGCTATAGAACATAAAGTCCTCGCAGTTGTGAAACCGAATCGACGTGAAACAAACGCCCAATGACGTGGCGTAGGCGGGAATGCGGCGGTTCGCTGCAAACGGCGCGAATGTGTCACATCGGGCCACGCACGTTCCAATCATTAGGACGAGCGGAGCGTCTTTGGTCAAGAGATCAACACCGCCTCGTTACTCGGTGGCACGGTCGGCGGCGAGAGGGCGAAATCGGGCATTCGCGCGGCACCGCAATTATTCGCTCTCGTCGATCTTGTACAAGCGAAGACGATCGCGGAGCGTGCCGCGATGGATGCCGAGCATCTCCGCCGCTTTGACGCGATTGCTGCCCGTGTGTTGCAGGACCGCTTTCAACAAAGCCGGTTCTCCGGCAGCCAGAAAATCGGCGTGCAGGGAATGCAAATCACCGGTGGCCTGAGCGATGTTCTCTTCCGCCCATTGCTGAATGCTGGTTTGTAATGACTCGGCAACCGAAGTCCGATGCCCCTCGCGCCCAGGCTTGATCGGCGGAAAGTCTTCGATTGTCAGTCCGCGTCCACGAGCAACGACCGCCGCATGGTTGACGGCGTTCTTGAGTTCGCGAATGTTTCCATGCCACGGTCGCGCGCACAGGTGCTGAAGCAGTGTGTCGTCGATCGCTGATTCCGGATCGGCGTAGCCCATGGCCGTCAGGAAGTGACAACATAAAGGTTTGATGTCGTCGGTCCGGTCCCGAAGCGAAGGAAGCTGGATTTGAACCCCGCTGAGTCGATGGAACAGATCTTCCCGGAACGCTCCCGACGCGACCGCATCGTTCAAGTCGCAGTTCGTGGCCGCCAATATCCGAACATTCGCGGTGCGTGGTCGCACGTCTCCAACACGGCAGTAGTGCCCTTGTTCCAACACACGCAACAGCTTGACTTGGGTTCCCAACGGCAAGTCGCCGATCTCGTCAAGCAGGATCGTCCCACCGGTGGCGCGCTCGAACAGTCCGCTGCGATCATCATTGGCTCCCGTGAAGGCACCTTTCACATGGCCGAACAGCTCGCTTTCGATCAAATCGGGATTGAAGGAAACGGGGGCGATCGGCAGGTAAGGTTCCGCCGATCGTCCGCTGTGCCGATGGATCGCCGCGGCAACCAGTTCCTTTCCGGTTCCCGTTTCGCCGGTGATCAATACCGAAAGGTCGCTTTCAGCGACCAGAGCGATCTGCCGAAACACCTTTTGCATGGCCATCGAGGTACCGACCAACCGAGTGTTGTCCAGCGGCGAGGCCGGAACGATCTGCTGCTTGGAGCCACGCGTTGCTTTTTCGAGCGTCATCCGACACGTCCGTCGAACGTCCTCCAACTTGAACGGCTTGGTCAGGTAATCGGTCGCTCCTTTCTTGACCGCCGCGACCGCTGTTTCCAAGTCTCCAAATGCGGTGATGATTAAGACCGGCGCATCGGCGGTGATCTCTTTAAACTTTGGCAGCGCGGTCAAACCGTCCTCCTTGGGCAACCGAACATCGAGGATGATCATGTCGGGTTGGAACTGCTTCGCCAATAGCAAGCCGTCCTCAGCGTTCGACGCAGTGACAACGTCGAGCTGGTCCGCGGTCAGCATTTTTCGCAACGCCCAGCAGATCGACGGTTCATCGTCAACAACTAATACGGTCTGTTGTGGGTTCATCATTGTGTCGATCAAAGTTGCGTTATGTCATCAACTTGCAGGTCATTTCAAAAAGGGTTTCACCATCGGACCGCAACCAGCGAACATCTCCTTGTAAATGTTCGGCGGCTCGACGCACGACGGGGAGCCCGAGTCCCATGCCTTCCGGTTTGGAAGTCACGAAGGGCTCGAATAGTCGTTCGGCGACCAAAGGATCGATTCCCGAACCGTTATCGCAAACGCGGGCGACAACACGATCATGATCGAGCAAAACGACATCGACCTGGACAGCGTCTCCGGCTTGCATCGCATTGTTGATCAAGTTCGTCACCGCAGCAGTCCATGTCGGTCCATCCTTAACGCAGCGGTCCCCAATCCGTGGGTCAAACGTCCATTGCACATCGATTCGGAGATGCCTTGCGATTGGCGACAGACTGTTGCGAAGATCATTATAACACGTCGCCAGTTCCGTGGCTCGATCTTCATCCTGCCGACCTGAACCCACCAGCAGCAAGCGTCGGACATAGTCTTCGGATCGTTCAATTTGATGGATCGCTACTTGAAGGCCTTCGTCGTCGGCTGTCTTGCATTCAACAGCATGCAATTCGACCGCCATCCGCGCCCCCGTGAGGCTGTTACGCAATTGATGGGCCATGCCGCCGGCAATCTGGTGCAGCAACTTCTCGCTCTGTTCGCGATTGACCTGAGCCCAAAGCCGCTGGAGCTGGCTGGCCATCGAATTGACCGCGTTACTGAGCCGACCGATCTCGTCGCCGCCTCCGTCCGATGTTGCAGATTCAAAATCGCCAGCCGCCACACGCTGCACTTGCCGTTGCAATTTTTCGATGCGACCTGCTAAACGCGTCGTCATCAAAAGCGTGATGCTGCTCAGTGCGGCGATGGTCGACAGTCCTGTGGCCAGAGGCAGAATCGCCGCTCGCTGACGGCTTGCCTCAATCTGCGATTCGTCGAACAGAACCATAATGGTCGCAACGTGATCCGAGCGGGCGGAATAGTTGCGGATGGGAAACGTCAATCCCCGATAACGCTTCGCCGTCTTTGGGTCGCGAATCGACAAGCTTCGCAGATTCTCGTTGCCTGCGTTCTTACCAAACACAAGAGAGATCTCGCGTTCCAGCGGCAGCGTGGAATGCAACAATCGACCCTCCTCATCAAAGCTGGCCAAGCTCGTCTGAGTGATGTTGGCCAGCGAATTCAAGACGATTTCATTTAAAGGGAAATTCGAGCGTGACAACGACGCCTTAATCGCGTCGAAGCGAGTCTCCAGTTCGTCGGTCGCCCACTTCGACCCCAGATACGACGACGCGAATGCAACCACGATCGCAGCCATCAGCGCTGCCGAAACAATCGGCATCAGCAGTCGAAAACGTAGCGAACGGAAGTAGGAATGCAGTTTCACTTTTTGTGCGTTATACCGTGCGTGGTCTGAAATGATGCTTTTGCATTTAATGAAGCGAATCACCTCATTTTCGGCCACGCGACGCATAATGCCGGATTCGTACCAGCGTCTTTCGACAAGCGGGACAATCGACGTCGCATGGGCGGCGATGACAAATCCGCATCATATCGAACGTTTCGCCTCATTTCCGCCCGCGCGACGCAATATTAAATCGAACAAACCTGACCGCACACCCACGACCTTATTGCTATTGAGACTCAGTTGAGTTAAAGTTGCCTGTATTGTTGTCGCATGGAAATCATGCGTCAAGGACTTTTGGACAAACCTGTGCGTGGCCAATTTGAAGAAAGAATTCGCGGTTTCTGATGGACGAGTCTAGACCCAGCCGAGGCGTTCCCAACTTGAGCGACGAAAGCCAAGCGATCGACGGACAGACAAACCTGCCGCACTTGAAGAAACAGCCGAAGATTGTTCCATTTGAAGAGCTTGCCCATTGCGGCGACGAAGTCTGGATTGCCAATGGCGGCCAACTGTATCGGTTGCGAAAAACGAGACAAGGTAAGCTGATACTGACCAAATAGCCTTAAATATGACTGCCCAGGAATGACTCATTTGCACCACAGAATGCAAGAACCACCGAACCTCAAGCCCTTTGCCTAGAGCGACCACGTCGCAGATCAACTGAAAAACAGATGCGCAAGATTACATCAAACAAGTTCATTATTGATATAAATGCCATGATGAAACGCACAATCGCTCCGCCAACGACACTTCTCTTGCTGAGTATCCTCGTATCGAACCATTGCCAGGGCAAAGATCGTTGGCCAGCTTTTCTCGGGGCTGGAGGGAATGCTCAGCAAGCCGTTGATTTGCCGCTGACCTGGTCTCCCACGGACCACATTGCATGGCAAGCGGTTCTACCTGGACACGGGCAATCGAGCCCCATCGTTTGGGAACAACGTTTATTCGCAACCAGTGTCGAAGGCCCCGACAAGGACAAGTATCACACGCTTTGTATCGATACCCGCAGCGGGAAAGAACTGTGGCGTAAGACGTTTGAAAATTCGGTTCCGGTCAAGAACAGTTACTACGTCAGTCGAGCGGCACCCACACCCGTTGTGGATGACCAACGCGTCATTGCATTGTTCGAGAGTGGTGATTGTCGCGCTTTACGCTCACGATGGCGAAGAACTTTGGAGCCGAACGCTCGGCATTGATGAAGGCCCTTTCGTGGCTGAGTTCGACCTCGGTGCATCGCTGTGTCAGACGGAGACAAAAGTCTTCGTTCTGCTGGAGCATGATGGCCCCAGTTACCTGCTCGCGATTGACAAGCAGACCGGTAAGACGTTGTGGAAGTCGGAGCGATCACCACGTCGCAGTTGGACGTCACCGGTCACCATGCGAATCGACGGAGCACCGCAGATCGTCGTCAGTTCGGCCGGCAGTATCGACGGATACGATCCCGAATCAGGAAAGCTTCTGTGGTCGTTCGCCGACATCGGCGGCAACACCGCGACGACACCGATCGACTACGGCGACGGTCGCTTTCTGGTCGGCGCGTCTCCCGGTCGAAACGGCGAGAACTCGGCATCATCGGTCGATTCCAATTGCCTGATCGAGGTCGAGCGTGAAGGGAATGACTGGAATGTCACACGCAAATGGGTGGCCGAAGGAGCGACTCCCACGTGGGCATCACCGATCATTCATCAAGGCCTTGCCTACTGGATCAATCGCGCGGGTGTCGTTTTTTGTTATGACGCAAGCAACGGTGAGAAGGTCTATGCGGAGCGATTGAAAGATTCTTCGTGGGCCACTCCGATCGGCGTTGGTGATCGCATTTATTTCTTCGGCAAATCGGGAACGGTGACCGTTTTGGCGGCTGGACGCGAATTCAAGGTGTTGGCGGAGAACCAGACATGGACCGATGAGACGCTCCCCGCCGAAGCCATGTTGGGAGAAGAATCCACGGCCGAACGACGACAAGCCGCGGCGATGTTCAGCAAGCCGACATTGTATGGCACCGCAATCGCCAACGATTCCATCGTCGTTCGCGTTGGCAACTGCTTGATCTGCATTCGCTGAGCTACGGCAAACAAAATCTGATAAAACGTAAGCATCACCAGATCCCGCCATTTCGTAACGACCAATTTGAGCGAGAACCATGATGCTCCATCGTCGCACCTTTCAGAAAGTCTTTGGCCTGAGCGCTCTCTCGTTGGCGACCGGGCAGTCCCCGGCGATAGCCCAATCGGGACAGAAGAAAAAGATCGCGTTTCTCGGAACGGCCATCTTTAAACATTCCCATGCCCAGCATTTCCTCGATCGCCTGTGCGAAGGCTATACATGGCGGGGCGGTTGGCAAGAGCCTCGGTTGGAGGTTGCCGGAACCTATATCGCTCAGTTTCCCAAGCGATCCGATCTGGGACGCAAGCGTCTGCGGCGTTATCAGCTCAAGCAATTCGAATCGGTCACCGACGCGCTGACACTGGGAGGCGACCAACTGGCCGTCGACGGAGTGTTCTTGATCGGCGAGCACGGTGACTACCCAACCAACGAGAAAGGCCAAACTCTTTATCCACGCTACGAATGGTTCAAAGAGATCGTCAAGGTCTTTGAAAGAAGCGGACGTTCCGTACCGGTCTTCAACGACAAGCACTTGTCGACCCAGTGGTCGGAATGTCGGGAGATGGTCGCTGACGCGCGGCGACTTGGCTTTCCCTTGCATGCGGGCAGTTCGTTGCCCGTCACCGTCCGCATGCCGGATATTGATATGCCGACCGATGCCGATCTGCGAGAAAGCGTTTGCATCGCGTTTGGCGGCGTCGACAGCTACGATTTTCATGCCCTCGAAACGGCGCAATGCATGAGCGAACGTCGTCGCGGAGGGGAGGTTGGTATCAAGAACGTCCTCGCGTTGCGTGATGCGAAGGTTTGGGATCACCTTTCGCAGCCCGCTCAGGCAACGACGCGGAAGTTGGTTGTCGCCGCGCTATGTCGCAGCCACAACCTGCCGTCTGTCGGTGGCTACCCGACGGCCAAAGTCTCTTTCGACTGGGCGCGCCAAGCATTGCCGGAGATTGTCGGATACTTTATCGAACACGTCGACGGATTTCGGACAGCGATCTTCTTGACGGGTATTCGCGACTTCAACTACGCCGGTTGGATCGGCGATGAAGGAAAAATCTTGACATGCCAGATGTATCTGCCGATGCCTGGGCACGGGTCATCAACCGCGGATTTCTTCAATCCCCTTATACGACATGCCGAAGAGATGATCCTGACAGGCAAGCAACCGTATCCCGTTGAACGCACCTTGTTGACCTCCGGCATGGTGATCGCGGGAGTCGAATCCCTTCACACCGGCCAACCGGTCCCAACTCCCGACATGAACATCCAGTATCAGATCCCGCCGGACGCCTCTTATTATTGGCGTGGCTGATTCGGTCGTGTCCACGAACCGATGTTGAATTGCTGTGTCAGCGATCAGCGCCGTCGCTGTTTAGCACACATCGGCAAAGCAGGCGGGAAACAAGGTCATGAAGCAGATGCTTTCCTTGGAATGACGCGATAAATTGGACGTTGTTTCCGTTTGCAACCAGCGATGCGGACGCAGTCGCGAGTTGGCCAGTCCACCAAAACGAAGTCATGGCGTGGATCGGACACGGTGCAAACGTAGCAGTCTGCCCAAGCAACGAGCATGCAAATCGGAATGCTTCGGCTTTCTCAGACGGTTGGCGTATTAGCAAACCGCATCGCAACCGTCACCACGAAACATTCAACACGTTAGTTTCACGGTTCATACGCTTGTTGACTTCGAGAGCAATTTGACCAACGGCCTTTGAAACATGAGCCTTCCACTGTGTTATCGCAAGTTTTCAGCAAGTCTGAACGGCTCGATCTGTTCAGGATACGGATAATCTTCAGTCAGGTGCTGAAAGATGATGCTGGTCTTCGAGTGCCCGACGAAAGGCTCTTCTTTTGAGAAAGGAAGCCGGGACTTGTCCGTATCCGCAGCGCGAAGCCCCCAGCGAAACGGTAGTTCATGACGGACGAAGAATGGCAATACGACAAGTAACGAATCGTTGAATACTCTGTCCTTGCCGACAGGTCGATGCTCGCCAGTTTCCGCCTTGAGTTGTTTCCGCACCTCCGCGAACTGCTCCCGCGGTAACGCCACCTTAAACATAGGCTGCATTGGATTCGCAATCTCCGCCGCAAGCTGATCCAGAATGGCCATGTAGCTTGGGTACTGAGTGCCCGGAATCGGAGTCTCGGGCAATGAGACAATATAGTCGCGCAGCCATTGGAGTTGGGCTTCTACCTCACTTGTCGTTTCCTCAGCCGGTTCACGATTCACAGCCTGCCAGAGCTTCCATTCCACGGTTTTCAGGCCGACGTAGAAATCCAAACGCTCTCGATACTCGGCACCAAAGGATTTCGCGACGCACACGCTGTGAAGTTCACTCTTGAGATTCTCAACCAAGCTCGTGCGCCATTGCTGGGGACGCTTTTCGACCGTCGCCCGAGCGTCTTCGACAATCATTCGAATTCGTTTCGCAAGTCGGTCGGCTAAATCGGCCTCGGCGAATGTGGGATGAGCCTCGCGCACGGTGGCAACAGCGACATTGACAACCTGATCAGCAAACGTTTGAAAGTCCGTTTGCGAAACAGTTGTCTTGTGAGGTCGCTGGTAGACGACCGTCGCGGATTCTCTGTCCAAATCCACGGGGCTGTCGCTGCACAATGATGTCCATTCGATCGCGAACGAATCCAAGGAAGACTTGTCGGCTCCGGCGTGCAGGACGATGCGTGGGTTTCCGCCGTTAACGACTCCATACCAGAGGAAGAACGAACCGCCTTTCCTAGAGATCATCAACTCCGATTCGCCCCCATAATCGAACTTAATCGTTCCCGACGCAACGGCAGCATGTCCTTTTTTCTTCAGGAATGCCTTGTACTGGTTCTCGTAAGTGTCCGAAGTTCTGCGATAGGACTCGCCGAGTTGCTTGTCGATCGTTATCTCGAAACCTGTCTCATTTGCTTCGACCAGTTTGGATTCGAGCAAGTGGTGGGATGCCTCTGTCGCTTTCCACTTTCCTGTGAGTGCCTGAAGATTGTCGGCCATCGAAGCTTGATCAACGTCTGGTTTTGCTGCTTGAATTGGATGTCGTTGCGTTGCTGCTTGGGTATTGCCACACAACAAGCGATGCGCCGTCGATTCTTCCCACGTCAACGGATACATAATGTTTTCACCATCGCGGCTCACGACAACCTTTGACTTCTGTCCCGGAATCTGAGTTCGCATGGCGGCGTTGAATGCGTCGCGAGACTCGGACTCGGGCCAGCGAAAATCGCCAATGCCAACAATGACGTCGCCAACCTGCAACCCGATCTCTCGTGCCGGTGAGCCGACATCGGAAACTCGCAGGATTTTGCGTTCGCTTTCATCGTCGGACACAGTAGCGACGATGTTCAGCCAAACGGCGGCCATGTGACGAACGTGCGACTTGGGTATCAATAATTGAAATTGTCGAAGCTGATCATCCGTAACGACGGGCCCGAAGAAGACGACTTCCGACTTCGGATTGAAGTTTACACAGTATTGCAACAAGTCGTCGATTACCGGTTTTCCTCCGCGAAAATCGCTAGACACCACGTAACGATAGCTCGTGTCACCAATTCCGCCGGGCGTCACCAGGATGCCATGGGACTTCAATCGCTGGAGTTGCTCCTGCTGTTTCATCCGGCGAAGCAACCGCCGCACTTGCTCGGCATTCTCCGCAGACATAACCTTGCTAACGCTTTGGAGGTACTCTGTTACTTCATCTCGAGGTCGGGTCAACAGCAAATCGATCCCAGCCTCGTTGACTCGCTGCTGAGGTCCCTTGGCGGTGTACGTTGCCAGTTCGATTCCGATCAGGGCGTAGTCGGCAGCCGCGTTGACTTCCTCTTTTTCAGACTGGTGCAACCGCATGAGTAGTTCGGTGGAAGCGTCCGTTCGAATGAACGCGAGTGATCCGATCAATCTCCGGAGCGCGGTGGGCTCAGACGCATTCTCGATCGCTGTTTCAATCGGCCCGAGAGCCTCGTCGCCAAACCGCGCAATAAGTTGTTGGCAGGTGTTGGCGGTGATGGAGCCCTTGTCTTCGATTCGCATTCCCGCGAGCAGCAATTCGATGCGATCATCGCCACCGGTGAGATTGAGTTTCTCGCGGATCGTCTCCTGACCAAAGATCGTTCCATTGGAATACCAGACGAAGCCGAACCCTTCGCCCATACAAACCGCTTGCGTGTGGTGGGGGCTGTTGCTCTGGCCCCACGGTATCTGCGATTTCAAATTGGCTGGAGCTGGTTGTGAAGCGATTGGAATCAGTATGAATCGCCAATCCTCGTGCTTCTCGTCAAGTGGCTCGGCGCTTCCGCCGGGCAATTCAACTTGTCTAACTTGTGTGGGATCGGTGGATTCATTCCAAGTCCGACGCAGCACGACTTGATGACCTCGAAAACCATTCACCGCGACCGTCGGTCTTTCGCCGAAAGATGCAAGTCGCCACGCCGGTTCGCCCGCGGAACTCAACAACCGCTTCACCGCTGACTCGATCGGCGACGCTACGGCGTCTTCCTTCTGCTTCTTCTCTTCGATCCAAAGAATAAGACCAGGGCCTTCCTGCGTGTCAGCTTGATCTCCAGCTTGGAAAACCCAGCGAACCAGTTGAAGCCGGTCGTCAAGCTTGGTTGTGACATTCCCAACACCCAAACTGTTTCCGCCTCCGATGAACGACGCATTCCGTTCTCCAAGTATGTAATCCACCGCTTCCTTCTGCTCTACGCTGGCGGGGGGTGAGCGACGCATGGACCAGATTGCGAAATCAACACCCTTAAATGCCATCGTGTCCGCTTCAACTTGCAACAGCCAGTCGGTCTGGGATGCTGTCTTGGTGACATATCCACTGAACTCCAAAATTTTGCCGGTTGCATCCGGGTTGATATCGATAGCTTTCATGGCATTATTGTCTTCCGGAAAGTCGCGGTTGCGAGGAATGCGTCCAACCTTACCTTTTATCTGCCATCTCTTTCCCTTCGGCAGATACAACCTCCATTTCCAACCCAGACTGTTGCGTTCGTAGATTCCCATGGCGTGAATATGGTTCGGTTCGGATCGTATCCTCTCTTGCAATTCTTGCATTGCGCGGACCGTTGCTTCTTTGTAGGGCTTCGGTTCGTTCACCGAAGGTGTTGATGGCGTGCTGATACCAGGAGAATAAGGGCTCGGTATCGAAGTTGCCTTCCCAGCGTTGCGCGTTGCCCTCTCTCTTTGCGTCAACTCCCTGATCCGCTGATTGACTTCGTCCATGACCCGCTTGTGCTTGGCAACGAAAGCGATGGAAAGTTCGCTTTCTTTCATCTCAGGCGACATGGCCTCCACATCAAGCGGAATCGAATGGAGTTGCCTGACAATAGTGTCGACGAATTCGGTGGCACCGGCATCAAAGGCCTATGTGTTCGCCGTCCTGAAAGTAGTCTTCCGTCGCTGTTAACGCGATGTTCAGAGAGGCGCGCATCCGCGTCAGGTCCTCGTTGTTCAGAATGCGGTATCCATTGTCTTTGAAGAATTGCAGGCTGGATTCATTCAAACGCTCGATGGTGGCGACCAGCAACTCTTCGGCAGTCCACAAGGGGATTTGGGAAGTCTTCGACGCAAGACGCCCTGCGAAGTCGGACAGCAAGGATTCGCAGGTCTCTCGGTTCCTTCCAATCTCATCCGGCGTGGGCCAGTCAACGCCAACCAATCGCAATAGACTACGTGCATTGGAATAGAACTGCTGCGTGCAGATCGCATCTTTCATTTCGATGGTCAAATGCTCCCTGTCCAGATCGTTCTGCAATTGCGTTACTTTGGCTGCAACGTCAGCATTCAATTCAGCTTGAATGTGCGGAGGTGCCTCGTTTTGCAGCTTGTCCCACGCATCCAGAAACGCCAGTCCCATCGTCCGGCAGCGGTCACTGACCCACGGATATTTCAGAATCGATTCCACTTGGTTTCGCGAGCGACGAATTGCGTTTGGCGACAGCACCGGCTCGAATCGCGACATGATCGGCATGTCAGCACGAGCAGCCAATCGTTCACGAGCTTCGGCAAGCTGTTGGTTTATGAACCTCCGCTTCTCGGCTTCCGTCTGCAAGTTCATGCCGCCGAGCATCATGCGGTCATCGATACAAAATCCATTGTGGTTGACCAACCTTGCACTTTGCTCGACCATCGCTTCCGTCCGGGTCGCCAACCACTGTACGCCAAGCACCAGTCGGACCGCTCGCTGCTGACCGGTGTCTTCGCCAAGTGTCGCATAAACGGTGGCGGCGTTGAGTGTTTCCCAGCTAATCAGATCATGGCCGATTGAAAGGACTCGCCCGAACGCTCGAGCCGCGAGGTCATTGTCCGCAGTTTCGCCTTCCTCGGCGTTGAAGTTGTATGCCGCGAGGGAGCCGATCCGCCACCATGCGAAGATCTGTTGCTGGCGAGTCAGGTCCTTTTGCCGCAGTACTCGACTCCAATTCTCGATCGATTGTTGCTGAACGGCCCGATTGATGGATACGCGGCTGGAGAATTCGTTGTCGTAGGCGGTCTGGAAAAGCTGTTTTGTTTCGACCGACACGGTTCCAGTTGCTCCGTCTGAATGTGATTCGGACTCGGTCTCTTCCATCGCTTCCGATCCAATCAGTTCGGGAAGAATCAACCGCTTCAACGTTGTGCCGCCCGACAGGTACCTTGCCCTGAAAACAAGCATACGGTCGGACTTTTGCCTTGCCGCCGTATCGAGCTGCACCGCAGCCAACGACGCAAACTCTTTCCCGAACCACGAAGACTCCGGTTCGATCCGCCGACCACCAATGCCTCCATGAGACACCCCGTCACGACGTTCGATCGGGTTGTCTATGGTCCAGTTGAATCCATCGAACTGAAGGCCATCGTTGTGCAGTCGGACGGCGTCCCATTCGATTCGCAACTGCACGCTCGTCAACTTCGGAAATCACTTCCCCGAGCCGCCGTCGGAGCGAATCGGAACTTTCCATTCGACCGCGACTTGCCATTTCCCCGCGTTGACATCTTCATTCGACATGGGGCCGGGAGTCCGCACCGCCATTTGAAACTGAAGCGTACCATTGATCTGCTCTGCATCTTGTGATTCTTCGGCCTGAACAACGCCCACAATCAGCGACGGCACGATGATCAGCGGAATGAGCAGCAAACCCAACAGAATCGCACCGGCTCGGGTTAATCGCAGTTGCGTTTGTCGAGTCATCGTCATCAGTCTCGTAACCCGCGATTCGAAGTCAGACGGATTGTTTCCCGTCGCAGCCGCAGCGATCGGGCTCGATGGATTCGCCGCAGCACACAGCTCTGCCATCCGCAACAAAGCTCCCGCATAATCCATCGGTTCATAGCCCGAAATAACAACCAAGTCGTCGCAGCACACTTCCCGCTCCCGGCTGATGCTGCGACTGAGGTACCAAACAACTGGATGAAAGAAGAGTAGCGATTCGATCACTCGTTGCAACAGATTCACCAGCAGGTCATAACGCCGAATATGAACCAGTTCGTGACTGATGATCGCAGCGAACTGTTCAGGAGCGAGCCCGGCAATCAGCGATGCGGGCAACAACACCATCGGACGCACCACGCCGACAACGGTTGGCACCGCGACACGTTCACAGAACGCCACGACGGGAACAATTCGCAAGCCCACGCGACGCGCTTGATCGGCAACGATGCCGAGCAGTTTCGAGTCGTTAATCGGTTGCGACGCCTTGCGCAGTCGATGCCCGCCCCGGATGGCCAGCGTCAATCGCATGAAAAAAGTCGCAACACCGAACAAGTAGAACGCGACAATCAACGGTGCCAGACGAGGCAGCCAAGCCTGTTCGTTCCGAGCGACAATTGACTCGCCGGGGCCCCTGTCGCTGGCCTCGGTTGTTGCGGATTGCCTGTGTTGGACATCGCCAACGTCGCTTAACGCCGAGCCGATGGCGTCGGCATTCCCCAGTAGCGGTCGTCGATCACCGGCAGTTGAAAGTTCATTCTTCGATTGTTCCGACGGTGACGCGTCCGCAGCCGACCGAGCAGCGACCTTTGTGTTGTTCATGAAAACGGTCGCAACGGCAGCTTCCAGCTTTCGCTCGGTACCCTCCACAATCGCCAACGTCAACACGAAGCACACTGGCAAACTGATCAGCGCGACCAATTGCAACACGTATCGAGAACTAGCCGAAGCCTTGCGCAGCAACCGATTCAAGCTCAGCGCGACCAAGCCTACCAATACGCCTTGCCAGAGAAAATGGGCAAGCGAAATGGCGACGACATTTGCCCAATTTCCGCCTAGCCAATTATGCCACAGGACATTCATTGCTGTTTCTCCCGCATCTTCTGGTTGAATGCACGACGAAGCCGCTTCAACGACTCCGCGTCCAGCTCCGAAACATCAAACAAATTCAGCAAAACAGCCTCGGCAGAACCATCAAATACGCGATTCACCAAGTCGCCCAGCATATTCTTCGACACGGCATCGGACGAAACCAGCGGCTCGAACCGCAGTGCTTTGCCCTCGATCGGATCAAGTTGCTTCAACTGGCCTTTGGCGACCATTTTCTGCAACGTTGTAATCACCGACGTGTGGGCTAAATCTCGTCCATGACCGACAAGCGCGTCGCGAATCTCCCGTGCGGTCAAGGGAGCTTTTCCCCAAAGAACCTTCAGAATCTGAAGTTCAAGCTCGGTCGGTTGGTTGGAAGTAGCACGCTTCATCGCAAGACCCTCTGTGCGTCACTGATTTCTAACTCCATAGAAATAACGACTAGAGGCCTTTTCGTCAACCGCTTTTTCTATCGTCGTAGAAATAAATGCCAATGCTTCTGGAAGACGCTGGATTTATGGGCTAATGGCTGCAAATGGAGGCCAATGTTCAGCTTCTCCACTGAGAGCCTATCCGGAAATGGGCGTTAAGGGTGAGCTCTAAAACGACTTCGCGACTTGTTGATTGCGGTTACGCCCTGATTTCGTCAATCTGCTTGGTCGCGATGCCTACGGGCCGGTCGATTGGCACGCCAGCGCAGCTAAGCAGCGTGGTGAGCAGGTCCCCTTGATTGCCCTGGGTGTTGGGGAGGAATCGCCCCGTCTTGATGGAACCTCCCCCCTTGCCGGCGATGATGAACGGGAGGTTTTTTCGAGTATGCCGATCGCCGTCTTCAAGACCGGAACCCCACATCATGATGCAGTTATCCAACAGCGAACCGTCACCTTCGCGCAGGCCGGCCATCTTGTTCACCATGTAGGCAAACTGATCGATGTTGAACTTCGTGATGGCGGCCACCTTTCGCACCATTTCCGGTTGGTTGTTATGGTGCGTCTGCGAATGATGCTGGTTTGTGAATCCCAGTTCGGGGTAGGAGACACCGTTGGGCGTCGAGCCGATGTAGGTGCAGACGCGAGTGGTGTCGGTCTGAAATGCCAGCACCTTGAGGTCACACATCACCCGCATGTACTCACTGCGTTTGTCCCCCTCTGGAATCTTGATCTCGATCGGTGGAGAGTCGGAGTCGTGGCGACGGGCCGAGCGGACGCCTCCCTTCTCCAAGGCGGCCTCTTTCTGTCGCATTTCGATGGCCGCGACGCGTCGTTCCACCGAACGCACGCTGTCCAGATATTCGTCCAGCTTCCGTTGATCGGTTGGCGGCAGCGTGCGTCGCAGATCTCGCGCGCCTGCGAGCACTCGATCCAAAAGATTGCGGTCCAAAGGACCAATTTGCAACGACGCCGAGCTGGCCCCCTGCTCCTGCTTGTTGAAAAGACGGTTCAGCACGGTGCGAGGGTTGATCTCGGCTGGCACGGCTTGAGTCGGCGAGCGGAAGCTGCAGTGCGAATAGTAGGCCTCGTTCAGCCCCGCTTGATTCTCCTTCCAAGTCTGAGGCATCGTTGCCAACTCCAGCGATGGCAGCGTGGTGTGAACTCCCAGAGCATTGGCGGCAATCTGGTCGGCGGAGATGGAAATATTGATTCGGTCACGTTTATCCGGGTCGGGCAACGCAGCGGTGAGCCATGTCGACAACTCGAGCGCGTGCGGCGCGCCTTTGAACGGTCCGTTGTCAACTCCCGAGATGCCTTTCATCATCAAGCACTGATCAATCACGGGCCGAAGCGACTCGAGAGCCGGCGGTGGTGATGTCAGAAAGTTCGCTGCGTCCTTGGGCCAGAACTCATCCATGATCACGCCATGCGGCATGTACATGAAACCCAGTCGCACGGGCGGCTTGAAAGAGCTGTTCTCGCTGGCTTCGGCCCAGCCCATGACATCCAACAAAGGCAATGCGAGAGCGGCTCCCATGCCTTTCAAACAGGTTCGACGATTAATGAATGTGTTCTTGTTCATGGCTGGTTAGCGGACTCTCCGATGCGTAAACAGGTAACTTGTAATGACCTCGGTGATGATTGACCGGACGCGGTAGTCATCCTCGGCGATCTTAACCATCAGTTGATCGATCACGATTTCATCGTAGCCTTCCAAATGACGTGCTAGCGCAAAGGCCATCAGACGCTGCGTCAGGTTCCTTGCGAGGGCTGGCTCCCGTTTGGCCAGGATCTGTTTTAAGTCCGCGGGCGTCGAGAAACGCTCGCCACTGGGGAGTTCTCCGGTTGAGTCGATGGCGACGCCAACATCATCGAGTTCGCGCCAGCGACCGATCGCGTCAAAATTTTCCAAACCGAAACCGATCGGATCGAGAACCTTGTGGCAGTTGGCGCAATTCGGGTCCGTGCGGTGTAACTCGGTCCGCTCGCGGAGCGTCAAGCCTTCCATGCTTTGTTCCTCCTGGTCATCCAATTCCGGGACATCGGGCGGAGGTGGCGGAACGCGTTCGCCCAAGACCTGCTCCAGCACCCAAACGCCTCGCTTGACGGGACTGGTTCGATTGGGCAGCGAGGAGGTCGCCAACGTGGCCGGCATTCCGAGGATGCCGCCGCGGTTTGGGTTCTCGAGCTTGACTCGCCGCATCGCCAGACCCTTGACGGACTGCTCGATGCCGTACAACTCGGCGAGGGGTTCATTAAGGAAAGTGACATCACTGTCCACCAGCCGCGATACGCTTTGGTTCTCTCGTACGATGCCATCGAAGAACAAGCGTGCTTCGTCCATCATCGCCCCCCGTAATTCGGCGGTCATCTGAGGAAAAAGCTCTGGGTCAAACGTCTGGTCTCGCAGTCCACCGATGCCTAACCACTGCGCTCCGAAGCTGTCAAATAAAGCCCGTGAGCGTTCGTTCTCCAACAACCGCTCCACCTGCGCCCGCAGCACCTTGGGTTCGTGAAGCTGGCCGTTGTCGGCCAAAGCAGACAGCTCGGCATCGGGCGGGGCCGACCACAGCAAGTAGGACAGACGCGAAGCCAACTGATAGTCGTCCAGCGGCACGACGGAGCCTTTTGTGTCCGCTTCCCCCGCAGGGGTGATGAACAAAAATTGCGGAGAGACGAGGATCGCCTTCCACATCAGACTCAGCGAAGCGGTGTAACTCAGTTTGTTCTCGCGGCCAAGATCAAAGATGCCCACCAGAACATCCAGCTCCGCCTTGGTGGGTGGACGACGGTAAGCATCTCGAGCCAGCGAACGAGCAACGCTTCTCGCCCCCTCGCGGAGATCGACGTCGTCGGACGGCAACTTCCCGAACAGGCGATTCTGAACGGCGGTTGGCGGCTGGCCTTCGGGCGCGACGACTTGATCGAGCACTTTGTTGGCGATGTCGAGGAACAACTCCGACTGCAGTGGAGAGATCGAATTGAGATAACCCTCGCCGACGACCTCTTCGGGCAGGCTGGCGGCGATCGACGAGTCCACACCATAAAGATCATGGAGCGTATTGCCGTACTCCACCTTGCTCAGGCGGCGGATCACGAACGGGCCTGGGTCTCGCGGAGCCAGATACTTGAGGTTGCCGATCCACTCGATGAATTGGCGGCGCTCGTCTTCGGTCGGAAGCTTGTCCGCATAGTCAGGCGGCATGTCGTGTACCTTGACGTTCGCGACCGCTTTCTTCCAATGCAGGGACGAAGATGTGGCACCAGGACTACTGATCGCCGACTGGAGGTTGATCCCCGCTTCGGGACGTGTGCCGTGACAACTGATGCAATACTTTTTGACGAAGGGTTCGACCTTCTTCTTGAGTATCCTCTCCGCATCGGCTCGGAGCTCCGCTTCGTTCCGGGCATCATCCAGCGGAACGGCGGGGTCGTGACTGTCTTTCTTCCGCTCTTCAGCAATGGCAACAGCGGCAGCGCCCGACAAAAGGCTGGCGATCAAGCCACCAGCCAGCAATAAAGTCACGGCCCGGCGAATAAGTTGAATTTGGAGTCGCATGATCTTTATTCTAGCATCTGCCTTCTTTATTGTCGTCCCGACTTTTGCCAGCCACCAACCTGAAGCGTGGCGTTGTCTTGAGTGTCGGTGTACCAAGTTTTAAGACGCGTCAGCATCGCGGTCGCTCGATCGGCGTGCTCGTCAGCAAGATCGGTCTTTTCCGATGGGTCATCGTCGAGCCGGTAGAGTTCCATCTGTTCGTTCTCAAAGCTCCCCTTCGGAGCTTTCGGATGATGAACGACCAGCTTCCATGGTCCGTCACGCATCGCTTCGGAACGATTGCCGCCATTGTCGAGTGAGGCCCAGTACAGCGGACGTTCCGGAAGGCGTTGCCGCTTTAACAGCACGGGCGAAAGATCGATCCCGTCGAGCGGTCGATCCACCGGAGGCGTTACTTCAGCCAGAGACAGCAACGTCGGCAGGACATCCAGTGTAATTCCAGCGACGTCGCTCTGGCCACCTGCTTCAATCTTACCTGGCCACCAAGCGATGAACGGCACCTTGTGTCCACCCTCGTAGACGCTCCCCTTGTTGCCTCGCAACTCCGGGCTGCCGCTGGGAAAGTCGCTTGAAGCACCATTGTCTGAGAAGAAGAGCACCAGCGTCTGACGATCAATTCCAAGGCTGACGAGCTTTTCGCGAATCCGCCCCACCCCCTCATCAATGGGCAGGGCCATGCCGCGATACTTCTCAATACGCTCTGCCTCGCCTGCGGGTTTCCAACGTTTCCAACCTTCTTCTTCAGTCCTCCGAACCGCGTCGCCGCGCACTTGCACTGGATTGTGAATGGCCAGATGCGGAATGTAAAGACAGAACGGTCCTTCCTTGTTTCGCTCGATGAACTCAATCGCATACCGATTGATCAGATCGGTGACGTACCCTTCCTCCCTTGTTTCTTTGCGTCCATGCCACCAGTCGTGTCTGTTGTGGTCGCCCACGTGACTAACAAAATCGATGTTGCCGCTGTGGTAGCCGATGAACTCATCAAAACCGTGATTCTGAGGATGATAGTCTTCCGAATTGTGAACGTATCCCTGATGCCATTTGCCGATCAATGCCGTGACATAGCCCGCCGACTTCAACATCTCGGTAAAGGTCACTTCCGCCTTCCGCAATCCTTTCCGGTGCTCGGGATGCTCGCGATTCGGATGAATCACAGCTTCGATCCCAGCGCGTTGTTGATAGCGTCCTGTCAGCAGTCCGGCCCGCGTCGGCGAGCAGACAGTGCCCGACGAATGGAAATCGGTCAGCCGCATTCCCTCCGCAGCGAGACGGTCGATCTCCGGTGTCTTGAAATACGGGTTCCCAAAGCAACCGACGCCGGCATACCCCATGTCATCGACCATGATAATCACGAAGTTGGGCCGTTCACCGGCCTGGGTCAGCGACGTGGCGAGAAGCAGCATCCAGACTGCGGCCAGTGTTTGATTTGGTTTGTTCATATGATTGGTCTAAGCTAACGGCCTTGAAGCCCCGGCTGGCGCAAGACTCGCGCAACCGGGCAAACTGTCGATCGGTTCCACTGTATCAACCATTACCGCAGAAGAACACAACGCAGGGCCTGCCCTTGCCTTCCTTTTTCACACACGCCATCCGAACTCCAGTCGCTTTATTGTTGTCCTTGCAAGCAGTACCACATCGAACGCGACGGCAGTGGAACCATCGACCGAAATGATGTCGACCAAGCTCTCGACGAAATGCTTTTCAAGGGGGCGATGCTCAATCTGAAGTTGTTAGGAGCGTCAGGCAAAACGCCCCACGAAGCGTAAAAATTGCAAGAAAGGTCTTCGAGATTAATCAACCTGAACGATCGAGCCACCGCCGAGATAGCGATACTGAGCACGATTCGTCGCTCCTTCGGCGATTGCGAAGACACGGCTTAAATGATCATTGAGTCATTCGCCCGACGTGCCATAATCGAAATCGCTCACACGACCACCAGGATAAGTCACCGAAGTCTACCGAATCTGGTTCGACCCCGACGCACCATCAGCGTAGGTGTAATGAATCTTCGGTGAGGTGGAGGTATTGACCATGCCGCTGTGCGATGAATTCGGTGCTGAGCTGATTAATCTCACTATATGCATTGCGATCTAGCAAATCAACGCATCACGAAGAAGCGAATTTGACTGTAGTTTTTAGGCGGATAGCGTGCAAAACAACAGTATGTAAAATAGACAAAGACGCCTGACCCTTTGGATTTTCGACGCATCGGCTGGCGCGAACAAATGATACGCCACGTAGACTGCTTTGCCGTCAACGAGTCGCCAAACAAACTGAGTTCTGCGACGCTGACATTGATGCGGCGAAACATCATCTGGATAGATGTTCTCGCTCTTGGTGGCAAGCTTCTCCTTGTCGGCGCTTGGTTTTCTCCCGGTCGACTTCCTCTTTGGCTTTTTATTGTTTTTCGCGTTCTTGTTTCGACCCAGACTATAGTTTTCGGTGAAGCTTGGTTTCTTCGCCGCCTTCGCATCGGCTTTGGCTTCCACGAGCGACTTGATCGCCGCAAGCTCGGTCTCCAGTTGCTTGATTCGCTCGGCTTGCTGCGCGATAACTGCCTTCAGGTCGCTGATTGTGGTTAAATGTTCGCTGGTCATCCCCAACAGGTAGCAAAAACCATCCGCTAAATGCAACCCAATCTAAAATTGACAGCTACCAAATTTGTTTCGTTGCGACGTCGGTTTTTTCGCGATAATCCTGGGCTTGAAATGCGTTAGAGTCAGAAAATGTAGAGTCTAACCGACTTCGATTGGCACTTCCTTGAACATCATTAATAAAGGATTCGATGAGTTCTTGATGGTACTGCGACTGTGACGGATGCACCTTAATGAAGCACCGCATGTATGGGCCCCAAAACCATAAATCTATGTTTGAGGCCATGCGCTGCGACCAGACGTATTATCCGATCGACTTCACAAATGACCTTCATAACCCGCACACAACTCGAGTGTAAGAAATTAAATGAAACCATTCATAATCAAAGAAACGTGGAGTTTAATAAATCACATTTGAATAAAGACGTTAGATCACCGATTCAGGTGGTGGTATCCGTTAACGCAGGAAGAATCGCCGGAAATCAGCGAAATATCGATAGTTAGTATATGTTAGTCGCATTACCACGCTTATAGTAATGCACACGCTTCGCGTATAGCGTCATATTTGCAACTCGCAGGCTTCGTCTGTCTTACATTCGTAAATATAGTCTTTCGTATAGGACAGTTGCCAACGTCCAATACGCATTGACTCCAAAAATGGCCTGACAATGTAAGCCCACCAACAATCTGCCTTCGCATAAATTCCATCCGATCCCAAATTCAAGTACGCCCGATATCGCACCATAATTCTATTCCGACGTTCCTGACTAAGCATCCCTGCTCCTCTGCGCTGTCACCATAGTACCCGCTCCAATTATCAAGATTCGACCACATTGAAATCCTGTCTGCGGGCACCATTGGCTTTCAAACAACAACGCCCCTGCAGCACTAGCCAAACGCTGCAATCTTCGAAGGTATGGTCGCAGTCGCCGATAAACCCATCGTGGCAAGAGACGAGTTACCCTCAGAGCAATTTTCGCAGCATTACAAGAAACACCTCCAGCCAAGTCATTGGGAATGCAACAATTTGGAGCCGGCTTACGATCCTTAATCGTCAGGGTCGCAAAAAAGTCACAGAACGGGGCGAGGAGTCCCAGAAGCGTGGCCGGGAAACTCAACTCGAAACTGCCTGGACTAAGCAGGTATCTACTTATCGTGTCAAAAATCACCAAGGCTGGAGGAGAAAGGGAACCTGATTTGGAGGGCCAAAAGGCTGGTGTCCGCCCATGCCTCCAGGAGGTGGACCAGCGTCTCCAGTCAAGGCCAAAGGAGCTTGAGCCGTCAACACATATCCACTCATGTAGCTATAGAGGTTTAAATCGTGACCATCAAAACTCAACGGATCGGTGAACGTGCAAAAAATAAACATTAACCAGTGCCAATCAAAATCTTCCTCACAAATCTCCGAATGGATCGTAGTATCGATTCCGAAAGTAATAGAGCCTGTTTCGGGTCGAGGCGGCGGGTGGTGTAGAGGTAGACCCAGTCGAATGGCTGATGTGGTGCGGATCGTGAAGTTGGCGTCGTAGAACGTTGACTGGCCGTAAGGGGTGTAGCTGTAGCGTTCGAGAACGGTGCCCGTTGTGCTGATGAGGCCGATCGTTTTGAACTGGCGATCTTGCATCGCGTAGATGCGTTGAGCGGAGATGTCGCGGCAAATGAGGTCGTCGATATATCGCTGGCCCCAGACGTAGGTTGCCGTCGAAGGACTGCCGACGACAGGTGTTGTTCGTTCCTCAAGACATTGCCATGCCGAGTTGTAGAAGAACTTCACGGTCGATTCGAGCAAACCTGAGCCGTCATCAAACGTCCTTCGCCAAGCGATGGTTACGACCATCGTAGGCATACTGGGCGACGGTCTTGGGCGTGCTGTCGGTCGTTTCGACTTTGGAATACGGTTCCAAGGATCATAAGTGAGGCGTGAAGCCCCTTCGGTCGGATCGTTGGGACGCGGAAGTAAGCGTTGTGTTGCCGCATCGTCGTAGCCGGGGTTAACCAGACCGGCTGGCCAGAAGCGTTGCTGATACCGTAATCTCGTTCACGCGGTTGTGAGTGCGCGTTTGGTTCAAGGGATCGGAAACACCTTGGTCGAAGCCATCCCAGTTGCCAACCTGATCCAGATTCCAGTCCTGTGTCAGCGTCGTGCTGCTGATCGACGTGTTGCTGCTGTTGAGCAATCCTTGCTGGAAGATCGACCAACCGTTGCAAGCCATCATAAGAATAAAGCTGATCGAAGTCGGCTCCCGCAGTACGAGCGACTTCATCACGAGCGTAGGTTGGAGTTTGCCTCGGTTGTAGCCGTACTTGATACGGCAAGATCGGTTGGCGTGCTGCTGGGATCTTGAATCCAGGGCAAGTTAATCGTGCGACCGAACCGATCGAGTCCGGTGTAGGTTCCGACAGTGCCACCCCATAAGTCCATCGTGACATCTGGCTGCGTGTAATCGACCTGAACGATCGAGCCACCGCCGAGATAGCGATACTGGGCAAGATCAGTCGCTCCTTCGGCGATCGCGAAAACACGATTCAAGTGATCGTCAACACCGTCCGACGTGCCATAATCCAAATCGATCACACGACCACCAGGATAAGTCACCGAAGTCTGCCGAATCTGGTTCGAGCCCGACGCACCGCTGGCGTAGCTGTACTGAATCTTCGGTGAGGTGGAGGTATTAACCATGCCGCTGTGTGCGATGAATTCGGTGCTGAGTTGATTAAAATCATTATACTGCATCGCGATTTGATTGGGCATCAGGCGCCGCTGCCAACATTGCGCATGATCGAGGCTGGTGATGCTGTAGATTTGCCCGCGAATCTGTGAATGTGGTCGCGGATTCGGATTTTGACACTGGCATCAATGCCGCTGCCAACCGTTGTGACGCGGTCCTGCGTCTGGCGACCCAAGCCGTCGAAATCGTAGCTGTGAACCGTGCCATTCTGATCTTTTTGGATATCCGTTCTCCTTTGCGATTGTAAGCGTATTCCTCTCGCTTGCTCGACGTGTCTTCGAGCCTGATCGCCCAATACACATTGGCGTCCAGATCCCGGTTGCCGGTGGAGACGCCACAGAAAGTTGTCACTTCTCGGTCAAGCGACAGAGTTGACCCGTCCTCGGGTCAGCCAAGAGATCGACCAATGACGTGCATGTAAAGCAGCTTCTCTGACGCTTGATCGAAGTTACCAGGAACGAGAAAGCGGTCAGCGTCTGATTTGGCCATTGCGGTGTAGGTACTCGGTGGTGACGTTTACATCCGTTCCCGAACCACTGGCTTGATAATTGTCGATCTGCGTGATCGTTCGCCCCATGGTGTCGCTGATCGTGCGTGACTTTTACCCGCCGGATCGGTGGTGCTGAACTCCCAGTGCGAAAAACAACAATATGTTAACTAGACAAAGACGCCTGCCCTTTTGCCTCGCTTAAGTTGTCACTTATCGGTCGCTTGACATGTAGGCTGGCCCGTCCTCGGTCAGCCAAGAGATCGACCAATGACATGCACGTAAAGCAGCTTCTCTGACGCTTGATCGAAGGTGTTACCAGGAACGAGAAAGCGGTCAGCGTCTTGATTTGGCCATTGGCGGTGTAGTGTACTCGGTGGTGACGTTTACATCCGTTCCCGAACCACTGGCTTGATAATTGTCGATCTGCGTGATCGTTCGCCCCATGGCGTCGCTGATCGTGCGTGACTTCTTACCCGCCGGATCGGTGGTGCTGAACTCCCAGTGCAAAAACAACAATATGTTAACTAGACAAAGACGCCTGACCCTTTTGCCTCGCTCTCTGACTTGAACTCAATCATTGCCGGTCCCTCTTCTGCCGTCCCTAATTCTCCCGGCGTGTTTTAGGCCAAATGACATCTCCGCCTGCAAGCGTGTCCAAATCTACTCGCACCAGAGCGACACCGGCATTGCAATAGACGCTGCGATTGTCGATCAGCACCAACTGTCTCATGTGTCGTTCATGTTCTTTAACATTCTGACCTGCCAAATCGTACCTGCATGTGCCGCCATCAACGGGCTCTCTACCGTTTCCCACCGACGATAGCACAGGCAAAGCAATTCACCTTGGCAAGAGATGACGGGGGAGCCGCTAGGATATTTCACAATTGATTTGCTTACATGCCGAACACTGCCAGCACTGTTGACTGCTGCAACGACGGTACTTTTCGTAGTTCTGAATGAGCACCGGGATTTCTGTAAGCTCCTTCTGAACGACTGTGCGTACGGAATCCAACATGAAATAGCGTCCGGATCGGGATCTTGTTCCAACAAGGGTTCGATTGCGTTTTGTTGAATAGCCCACTCACGTACGCCAGTCTCCACGTTCCAACACTCAAACTCGAATGGCTTGTTTCGGACAAAGAGGATTTGGTTCGCCTGAATTCCTTTCTGAAACGGTGCATTGGGCGAGCAAAGCATCATGTCCATAGGAACCGCCGGACACAAGCGTGCGTTGGGATGGTCTTTATCGCAAGGCTGCGATCCTCTGATGACTGACGCAACTCATGAAGTATCAACCTAGTGGCGAGTGGTATTCTCGGCGATCCAGGAAGTTGATCTGCCTGAAACTTTGTTATGCTATTCTGCATTGACGAGACTTCCCAAACCTCCTCCTTTCCATCCTGCCCAACTGTAGAAACGACGAAGCCGGATTCCCCGTAAGAATCAATGATGCAGATCTCCGAGAGGCCAGAGTGAAAAGCCATACCTGTCAAGGTACTGAATCTCAAGACAATCGCACACCAACTGACTCGGCCCAGCTTTGTCATGCTCTCACGCTCACTCAAAACCATTAGAAGATAACGCCGATCTTTCGAGGGAATCGCTTGCCGGATCACCCAGGGACCGTTTTCGTGTTTGCTGAGTGTGATCCCAATTTTGGGATGAAATTCGTCCGAATCCGATGCCTGCTTTAACATCCATCGCAGACCGTCGTCAGTTTGGCCAAACTGACCATTGCTTATGATGATTAAGAGTGCCAAACATGCATCAATACAGAAGCGGACAAAGGGTGTCATATTCATTAGGTCCCGGTTGCCGTGATGTACGCTCAACTTCCATCCGGCGGTATGGCTTACATTGCCAGTTTGCTGAGGGTGCGATCCGCGTAATGGGATTTGCGAGCGTGATTTTCGGGATTGCTATATATGAAAAGAGGTTTCCTTGTGCAAAAATGTTGGTGTCAAAACTAACAACAGCACAAAGGAAGCCCTCATGGATGGCCAGCTTACCCTTGGAAACCTCCTGCGGGTGCAACCCTAGAACCCAGTATTTGCGACGCAATAGAGAGTGTAATAGATAAAGCGAAGGCCAAGTTGGTCTCCCTCGTTGATCGTTTCGTGAAGGCCGATGTCAGTCCTTCAACGACTCTGGATTTTGAAGAAACCATTGCAGCGACCGTCCGTGAGCTGGGGCGTGAGTAAGCGATGTGCAACGCATTGATACCCAGAAGACCTGACGCAGTGAACATACCGTACGGTTTGCCAGGCAGAAATCGTAACCGCCAATCAATTCCATAACCGCACCATTCGCGCAGCCGACCTGATTACTCAATCGCGATCATCGTCGCGACCGACGGTTGCGGGCTTGTTTGCCCACCAAGCATCATCGCGATCCCAGATCTCGCGCGGTAATGCTTCGTCTTCCTGCGATTCGTCGTTCCACCTGGCACCAGGATCGGTGTCAAACCAGACCCAATCCAATTGGCTAGGTTCGATCTCCTCTTCAACCATCAGTACGGGGCGACGATGCGTTCGCTCGACTTTGGTGGTGACGACCGGTTCGGGTTCCTCGAAGTATTCCTCGACGATTTCCTCAACTTCCGGTTCGGGTTCGGGATCCGGCTCTTCGGCGATGATCTCTTCAATGACTTCCTCTTCGATGATCTCTTCTTCGGGCTCGGGCTCGGGTGGTGCTTCCGCGATCACTTCGGTTTCTTCGACCACTTCGTCCTCGATCGTCTCTTCTTCGGGTTCTTCGATCGTCTCTTCAACGATGTGAACCTTGGGCTCGGGGAGCAACACGGTTGCTACGCCGGGGATGCCTTGCCGAGGCAGCAAACGAACTTCCGCCTGAACCTCGTGAAAGATGTCGACGATGTGTTCATGGCAGGTGAACATCATCACTTGATGCCCTAGTTCCGCGAAGTGTTGCAACGTGCGTACCGCGTGAACAGCGCGACGACGATCGAAGTTGACCAAGACATCGTCAAGAACAAGAGGCAACATGACGCCACGTCGAGCGTAGGCCGCCGCCAGCGCGAGCCGCAAAGCGATAAAGACGGCTTCACGAGTGCCGCGGCTGAGCACTTCGATTGGCAACGCTTTGCCATCGCGATTGTCGACGTTCAGACGATTTGTTCCCAGCGGAGTCCAAATGCGTTTGTATTTTCCGTCGGTCAACTGAACCAAGAAGGATGACGCTTCGCGAAGTGTTTCGGGTTGCCGTTCCTTCTCGAATGTCGCACAAACGTCGTCCAGCAACTTGCTGGTCATACCCAGCGTTTGCCACTGCTGAATCGATTGATGAATCTGCAGCTCGATGCAGCCAAGTTCGAGTTGTGCTTCGGATAGTCGACGATCCTCGGTCAGCAACTTCATCTCCGCCGTCAATTCTCCCTGGCGAGTCTGCAGGCCGCCGATTCGTTCCTTCGTTTGCTCGATCTTTTGATTCAGCGTCTCCCAGCGTTTGTCCAAATCGTCGGAATTCGCACCATCGAGCAGGCCAATCACCTCCTGCGGTTCAACCTTGTTTCCCAGCAGCGCATCAAACTTTTTCTGCGTTTCGTCCAGATTCTGACGCATTTCGACAAGCGAGGTTTTGCGATCGACCAATTGATAGAACTGTTCCTGGGTGGCGACGCCGCACTGCGCCCACAACGAGCGACGGTTTTGTTCATACCGTTCGATCGCACGCGCATGCGAGCCGCTACTCTTTCGCAACTGGGCATCCTGTTCTTTCAATTCACGACGCTTTTTGATCCAGTGTTGTTGACGTTGCAATTCTTCAATCAGTTGATTGAGCTGCTCCAACGGATCGCTGGGAGGGCGACGGAGCGGACGATGATCGTCCGCCGAGCGAGCGTCTTGATGTCGTGAAGTATCTGCTCCACGCCGCTGGTCGCGATTTCTTCGAGATTGGCGACGATCGTCCGCATCGTCTTCGTCATTGATGAAGTCCTTGACCGCTTGGATTGGATCCCGAGTTGCTTTTGCGGATTCCGACGCAAATGTGTTCGTTGGTGATTCTTCGGCCAACGCTTCGCGATACAGCGATTCCACCCGTTTCCCCAACGCCGCGAGTTCCCGTTTTCGTTCGGCTTGTTCATCGCGAAGTTCATCCACGCGTCGCCGCGACGCCTGCAACGTCTCGTAGCCGTCGCTCATGTCACGAATGCTTTTGGGGGACAGCGATTCGGAAAGTCCCAACTTCGACAGCGTGCGTTTCCAATCGGCTCGGGCTCGCTTCAACCCTTCCACCGATTCTTCGGCTCGCTTGCGTGCCGCCTTGTATCGTTGCACCATTGCTTGATTGGCGTGATACAACGGCAAGGCATCCTCTTGCGATTGAAGTTCCGTCAGCGCCTCGCGCAACCGCGTCTCCAGCGAGCCGGCTCCTGAAGGCAAGCCTTTTTGAATCTCGTCGTACTCCCGTTCCGTCTCACGAATCTGTTTGCGAACGACATCGAGTTGCCGCTCGGTGTCGTGCAGATCACTGCTCGTGCCACGGTCGAAGAGTTGGCGTCCCATGTACCACATCGCCAAACAGGCGATGCCAATCAACATGCTGAACATACCGAAGGTGGGATCCTTCTCGGCGATGTTCCAGATGCCGGTCGTCTTCACAAAGCCATAGATCAGGCCGACGCCGCCGAATAAGAACGGGGCCGCCATGAAGATCGAACGATCGACCGGCAAGGCCTCCGCCGTTGTCAGATTGATCGCCTCGTTTTCGAGATCCTTATGATGCCGACGCAGTTTGTCGAGATGCTCTTCGGTTTGAATCGCTTTACGGAACGTCGCGATCACCGCCCCTTGCAGTTTAATCGATTCGTGCAGGTCGTCAGTTTTCAGATGCCCGATCAACTCGCGGAGTTGTTTTTCCTGACGCTGGATCTCCTGACGATCCTTCAAGCTTTCGTCGCGCGCCTGTTTCGCTTGAAACAGGAATTCCTTCACATTGCGAGCTGGTCCGCCAAGCGTCGCCAGCGTCGCTCGAGATAGATCGGGCATTTCAGACCGATGCCCTTCAATCAATGCTTGACGTTCTTCTTCGCTGAGTCCCAATTTTTGCGCGTCGGCATCCAGTTGCTGAATCGCCTTTTCGACCTGCTTTTCAAGCTTGGCGATCTGATCGCGAAGGGCTTCAATCCACGTCGCTTGTTGGGACGCCGCTTCGATCTTCGACTGCAACCTCAGCAAGCGCGCATTCAGCGGAAGCGCTGCCGCTTTGTCGCGCAATTCCCGACGTTGACGTTTGACCCCTTCCAGCTTCGCCTTGCGTTCTTCCACCTGCGCTTCGATGTGAACCAATTGCATCGGCGCGTCATCGGGAAGATCCAAACCGCGTTCCGTCCGATCGATCTGATCATGCAACTCCCGACGTTTCATCCATGTTTCACGCACCGTTGACGCGACTTCGGTAACGCGAGCGTCGTGTTCCCATTGGCTCAGCTTGCCTCGCAGGTGTTCGATTTCCTGGATCTGCGTGCGTCGCTGCGCCGCCAGTTCCGACCAACGGCGTCCTCTGCGCGTCAACTGATCAACTTCATCGCGCAAGCGATCACGGCGAAGGGTCAAGTCGGCCAACTGCTGTCCCCCGCGACGGGAGCCTTCATTTCCCAGGACCTGAGCTCGCGCATCGCGCAATTGACGCGTGACGTCGACAAGCGATACGCGATCCAATCCGCTGGACAGTTTGTAAAGTTCGTCGGCGGCGGATGTATCATCAAGGGTGCCCAGTTCCTGCAACTCGCGCAAACCAATGGCGAAGACATTCTTGAAAATCGGCTCGTCGATCTGTCCCAACAGCATCTTCAAGCGGTGCTCGCCCTGAACAATTCCATCGCTGCCGGTAACGGTTAGGTTTCCCCCGCCGTCGGCGTCGGTCAATTGAGCGCGACGTCGCAACTCGTATCCGCCGCCGGGTCCCGTGACGCGGAGCGCTCCGCCGGGAGCGCCTCCATTGACGGGAGGCAGATAGCGTTGGCGGCGCTCAGGGGTGAAGCCGTAGAACATCGCGCGGATGAACTGCATCAACGTTGTCTTGCCGGCTTCGTTGGGGCCATAGAACAAGGTCATCCCATCGGGCAAACTGTCGACGCTCAAACCGCTCCAAACACCGAACCCGTCGATTTGAATATCTTTTACTTTCACTGTTCCATGCCTCCCTGTATCGTTTCAAGCTTGCTTCGCGTTGTTGAAACGAGATGGCTTTGAATCCTTAAAACTTCTTGTTCTCACCACCGACCACCAGCTTCGGCTTGCCGCCGCGAAGCAGTTCCACGCCCAAGAGCGTCGCGCGATCGAGCGTGCTGGCTCGACTTGTCGGATCGGCTTCGGCAAGCGCTGTTTGCAATGCGGGAGACAGATCGAAATGTTCCTCCGTGAGAGAAACCAAATCGAGATCACGGCCACCGTTCTTGCGGTGTGTCTTCGCGGCCCGCAGGAAGTCGCCCAAAATTGTGTCTTCTTCGGTCCATGCTTTGGGAAATTGTGACGGCGCGACAATGTCCAGTTTCACCGACCAAGCCGCGGGACCGCCATGTCCGAATTCGCGTCGCAACCACGACAGCAACTCCGTGGGATCGCCGGCGTTGATCGGCGAATCTTCTCCCAAATGAATCTCCCATCCGATCAGCAGATGACGATCACCATTCTCGTTTTGCAATCTTGTTATCCGCTGGGAGAGAAGACTGCGGATATCGCCGGTCGACGCCAGGTCGGCTCCGGCTAATTCGACATTGATATAACGAAAGCTGTCCGCTTCATGAAAGTGAACGCGGCTGGTTCCGTCGGCGTCGATATCCACCAGATAGAAGCCGTGCATGCCGGGCTCGGCGAGCGACCGACCTTGCGGCGACCCACAGTAGTAAGCACCGACACCACCGGCACCGGCCAGTTCGCGACGTTGATGCTCGCCGCCGAGCGCCCAATAGTCAAAGCGTCCCTCGGCCAAAGCGCTTGCGTCGCTGCTTCCATAACCGAGCGCGATCGTGAATTCGTCGACCGGATCGTGCCGGTAACTGGGAGCATGCAAGCTGCTTCGTCCGTCGCTGCTGCGTCCCACGACCACGGCGATTGTCTCCCCCGCGCGACGCACGTAGGCTTGTTCGGCGCGATCCTTGGGAAAGATCGTCACGTTCGGCGGATAGGCCACGCCGTCCCCCAGTTTCGATAGATCGTCGACTTGTCCGGTGGTCCAAAAGACCTGAATGTTGTTTTGCTGAAGCAGTTCGAACTGATCCAGCAACAACGACATGCCGCGTGGCCCCGCCGTGATTGGATGAAACAGGTCACCGGCGAGCAGGACGAAATCGACATTCTCGATAATGGCCGCTTCAAACACCGATGTGGCTGACTTCCATGCCGCAACCGCCATGGCGTCGCGCAAATGTTGCGGTATCTCGTCCAAGTCGCTCAGCGGACGTTCTAGATGAAAGTCGCTGGCGTGAATAAATCGAAAAGATTCGCCAGTCATCGGTCCCCTCCCTGGTCCGACACGTTTTCATATCAATGATGAACGCGTTTGATGTTTAAGTTGCGCCAATGTTTTTACCGTGCGTGGTCTGGAATGATGCTTTTGCATTTAACGAAGCGAATCACCTCGTTTTCGGCCACGCGACGTTTATACCGTGCGTGGCCTGGAATGATGCTTTTGCATTTAACGAAGCGAATCACCTCATTTTCGGCCACGCGACATTTATACCGTGCGTGGCCTGGAATGATGCTTTTGCATTTAACAAAGCGAATCACCTCGTTTTCGGCCACGCGACGTTTATACCGTGCGGACGCGATGTCGGTATTATCAGTCGCAGAGTTTAACGAATTTTCGGATTCTATTCCAAGATGTGTTTTGCGATCCGAACGACTTCGCGAAAATTAATTTCGCGTTTTGATGCTAGCAAACGAAGCAAACGAGGGAGCCGTTTTGCAAGTCTAGCCGCCTGAGAGTTCGGAACCACGCTGGATTTGCTGGAAATCGGCACCGAGATATGTTATACAGTACGTGGTTTGAAGTGAAACCGCTCCCGCCGGGATTACAACAGTCCCCGTTCCTTCCCTCCCACCTTTCGGAATCACCACATGCTTTCCATCAAATCCGCCAAACTTCGACAATGCGATCGGTTGTGTGACGGTCTGCCTCGACGTGAGGTATTGAAAATCGGTGCTCTGGGAATGGGAGGGCTCTCGTTGCCGCAGATTCTGCGTGCAGAGGAAGCCGCTGGCATCCGTGGTTCGCAAAAGTCGATCATCATGATTTACATGGTCGGCGCGCCGCCGCATCAAGACATGTACGATCTGAAAATGGATGCACCGGCGGAGATTCGCGGCGAGTCGCGACCAATGGCGACCAACGTGCCCGGAATTCAGATCAGTGAGCTTATGCCGGGAATCGCCAAGATCATGGATAAGTGCGTTCCGTTGCGAAGCGTGTACGGTTCACCCAACGGTGCGCACGATTCGTTCATCTGTTACACGGGGCGACCGACGCAGAATCAACCGCCTGGAGGCTGGCCTTCCATTGGTTCAACGATTTCGCAATTGAAAGGTCCCGCCGATCCGTCGATTCCACCTTTTGTGGGTCTCGCTCCCGATGCGGGACATCCACCATATGGATCGCCCGGACTGCCCGGATTTTTGGGAGTTGGCAATGCCGCCTTTCGACCATCGGGACCGGCACAGAAGTCGATGGTGTTATCGGATATCACCCTGGATCGATTGAACGACCGTCGCGCTTTGCTGACATCCTTTGATCGCTTTCGGCGCGAGGCGGACGCGAGTCGAACCATTGAAGGTGTCGATCAACTCTATGGACAGGCGCTCGATATTCTTTCGTCGGGCAAGCTTGCCGACGCGTTGGACCTGTCCAAGGAAGACACCAAGGTCCGCGAGCGCTATGGCAAAGGGAGTCCGGACCGATACGGCGACGGTGCCCCCCGCAACCTTGAACATTTCTTGATGGCTCGACGATTGGTTGAAGCCGGCGCGCGTGTGGTGACCTTGAATTTTGGCCGCTGGGACTTTCACTCTCGCAATTTCAGCGAACTTCGCGATACGCACTTGCCCTGGTTTGATCAGGGGCTCTCCGCTTTGATCGAAGATCTGCACAACCGAGGCATGGCGGATGATGTCTCGGTCGTTGCATGGGGTGAGTTCGGTCGAACACCCACGATCAACAAAGATGCCGGTCGCGATCACTGGCCGCGCGTTGGCGGAGGATTACTTGCCGGAGGCGGAATGCGAACGGGGCAAGTCATCGGTTCGACCGATCGCTTGGGAGGTGAAATTGATTCCCGTCCCGTGCATTTTGGCGAAGTCCATGCAACGCTTTATCGCAACCTGGGCATCGATCCTCTTCAAGCAACGGTGCGTGACTTTGCGGGACGCCCTCATTACTTGGTCGATAATTACCAGCCGTTGCCTGAGCTTATCTAATGAATCTTGCCGACTTCACGCAGTATCGCACTGATTCTTCAGGACAACCAAAGGGAAGGTGAGTTCCATTCGTTGAACGGTGATGCGAGTTAAACCGTGCGTGGTCCGGAATGATGCCCTGGCGTCAAATGAAGCGAATCACCTCATTTCTGACCACGCGACGTATAATGTCGCAAGCCTCTCATCCCTCCAACAAATACCCAAGCAATCCGAGCAAAAAACCGAGTACCGCTCCCAGCGGCGGGAAACTGCTGCTGCGTAAGCGAGCTTGCGGTGCGACGTCCTCAAAAACCAAATACAAGATGCCGGCGGCGGCAAAGACTTGCATCCAACCAAGCAGATGAGGTTGCCCTGCAAGGAATACATATCCGCCGGCACCAAGGATGGGGCCGAAGCAAGCTGCGGCGGCAAAGTATTTGAGAATCGTTCGGCTGCGTAAACCGCCTTGCTGAAGTTCGCGAAACGCATTGAATCCTTCGGGAACGTTTTGCAGCGTAATGATCGCGGCCAGCAAGATGGTCCCTCCTTCGCCCAAGGCAATCGTTGCCCCTAATGCGATCACTTCCGGGATGAAATCCGACATCATTGCCGCCAGTTGCGATGCATGGGACGCGGAACGATCAAGCAGCAGTTGCAATCCCCAGAACGTGAATCCACCAAGAGCAAACGCCAGCACCGACTCGGGCGTGGAGATCTGATCGGTCCCCCGCGGAATGAGAACGAACGCCACGGCCGCCAATAACGCACCTCCGCCAAATGCGATGATCGTGTGACGTACTTCACTCTCCAACCACTTGGGTTGAATGTGTTCGATCGATGCTATCAGCGCGCCGAGCGGAATCGCGCCTCCAGCGATCGACGTTAATAGGATCAGTTCTGTTATCGCGTTCATTTGCATTGTATTCTTCGTTTGCTTCGCATGAATGATCTTTGCCTGCGCGACAAGTCTTGGCACAATAGCCACCTGTGGGAGATCGAGTGCCGATCGCAGCATCAAGGATGGGTTCAGGTGACCAAGCAAACGATAATCGACTATGCCGTCTACCTTGTGGTGCGCATCGTGTTTGCTGTCATTCAGACATTGTCCGTTCGACGAATGGAACCTTTCTGTAATGGCCTGGCCTATCTGTTGTCAGACGTCTTGAAGTTACGCCATCGTGTGATTGACAACAACTTACGCATTGCATCGCCGACCGCGACGCAATCGCAGATTAATCAAACGCGACGTCAAATGTGGGCGCATCTGGTTATGATGGCCTGCGAAGTTGCTTGGTCAAGGCGTCGTCTGCATTTGAGCAACTGGCGGCAGATGCTCGACTTCTCCACATCTCGCTACTTTCTGAGACCGTTCTTGGAAGGACGACCGATGGTGATGGTGACCGGTCATTTTGGAAACTTTGAAATCGGCGGCTACGCCACCGGTTTGTTCGGAATCCCAACAATCACCGTCGCTCGCCCTTTGGACAACCGCTTCTTGCACCAATACATCACGCAGTTTCGTGAAATGCATGGCCAGGTGATGGTCGACAAGGATGGAACCGCTGACATCATTCAAGGGCATCTGGAGTCCAACGGAACGCTTTCCTTGGTTGCCGACCAGTTTGCCGGTGAGCGTGGATGTTGGGTCAACTTCTTTGGCCAGCCGACATCGTGCCACAAGGCGCTGGCGTTGTTCACTCTCGCAAACGATGCGCCGATGGCGGTCTTCTACACCCGACGGACCAGCAAACCGATGCACTTCGAAATCGGATGCAACGGGATCGCCGACCCTCGGGAAGACGGCCCCCATTTGCAGGGCGTCACCGAATTAACGTGCTGGTACAACGAGCGGTTGGAGAACGCGATTGCGGGGAGTCCCGAACAATATTGGTGGATGCACCGTCGCTGGCGCGAGGTTCCCGAAAAGATTCAGCGTCGACTCGCAAAACGTGCGGCCTAAAAGTTCCAAAAAAACCGCTATCGGCCGGGACATTCGCTAACTGACGGGGTTACATTTAACGTGCCTGGTCATTGATGAAACATTAGCTTCATCCAAAGACCATTCACGTCTTGTTCTGTCGACCCATGTGCGTCTTGTACTCATCACCCATACACCGAAGGCGAATCATGAAACACCACACGACGATCTTCTTGGCAATTTGGTGCTGCGTTACCGTTTCGGTCGGCTTCGCCCAGCAGCCCGACGCTCAGCCACGCGATCCCAACCGCCAGCAAGCGGAGCGATTCCGGGGACAAATGGATCCCAGTTTTATCGTCAATCGATTTATCCGCGAGTTCGACAAGGATGGTGACGAGAAGTTGGACGCCACCGAGTTGACGGCGCTCTTCTCGATGCTGCGTGATCAACGCGGAAGATTTGGACAGGGACGAGGCACCCAGCGTCCCGAGGGCAATGACGAAGGTCGACGACCCGAAGCGGATCAAAGAGCCGAGGCCGGTCGATCTGAACAGGTTCGGCGGATGCAGCAGTTGCGACGTCAGCAGTCGGAACAGGCTGCAAAACCGGGAGGTGATCTTCCGCGACGGCCGCCCGCCAAATAAACGTCGCGTGGTCAGAAAAGAGGCGATTCGCTTCATTTAAAGTGAAGGCATCATTTCGGACCACGCACGGTATAAACGTCGCGCTGTCCGAACGGCAATGATGCGTTTGTGATGTCCCACATATCTTTTGATTCGCTGAACAATGTGCGTTCATCATGCGCGACGAACAATGCTTGTTTGTTCATCCCGATCTCAATTTGTTTGATTAGCTACGTTAAAACGGAACAAGTCCATGTCTGTTTATCGAAATCTGATTATCGTCATTTGCGCCGGCATGATGACGCCTCTGAGCGGAAACGTTGACTCCGGAGGAACTGAAGTTCTTTGAAACGAAGATCCGACCTGTGTTGGTGCGTGAGTGTTACGGTTGCCACTCCAGCCAGGCGGGCAACGTGCGTGGTGGACTTCGCGTGGACAGCAAGGAACGGCTGTTGATTGGCGGTAGCACGGGGCCGGCGATCGTTCCTGGCGAGCCTGATGAAAGTTGGCTTTACAATGCGATCGTGCATCAAGATTTTGTAATGCCCCCGAAGCGAAAACTTGCCCAAAACGAGATCGATGATTTCAGGCGGTGGATCGAAATGGGGGCTCCCGATCCGCGCGTCAACGACATCGCCGACATTCGTTCATCGATTACGGAAGAAGACATTGTTGACGCCAGAGAAAACTATTGGGCCTATCAAAAGCCGGTCAAGCAGGCTCCACCCGTTGTCGAAAACGGGACATGGCCGAAGTCCGACATTGACCGCTTTCTGCTGGCGAAACTTGAAGAGGCCAAGCTCGTACCGGCGCTCGATGCTGAAGCGACTCCGTTCCTGCGTCGCCTCTATTTTGATCTCATCGGACTTCCCCAGCCCTGAACAACTATTGACGTTTTGCGAACGTTGGGATACCGATCCGGACGCGGCGATTGCCGAGGTGACCGAACAATTGCTCGCTTCGGATCAGTTCGGTGAGCGTTGGGGACGACACTGGCTGGATGTCGTGCGTTATGCCGAATCGACCGGTCGCGAAGTCAACATGACGTTTCCTCACGCGTGGCGTTATCGCGATTTCGTGATTGATTCGTTCAACAATGACAAGCCGCTGAATCACTTCGTTCAACAGCAGGTCGCCGGCGATCTGCTGCCGGTCAGCACGGATCAGGAATGGACGGAGAACTTGGTGGCGACGACGTTCCTGGCAATCGGTCCGAAGAATTTGAACGAACAGAATCGCGTCCAGTTCGCCGCCGATTTGGCGGATGAACAGATCGACGCCACGACGCGCGTCTTCCTCGGCATGTCGGTCGCCTGTGCGCGTTGTCACGATCACAAGTTTGATGCGATTCGGCAAACCGACTATTACGCGTTGGCGGGTGTTTTCAGCAACACGACAACCTACTTCGGCAATCCACCGTCGCAGTTCGGTGCGTTCAGCGGACCACAGACTCGGCAGAGCAGCAGTCTAATGATCTTGCCTGTCGATGACCCAAACCCGTACGACAAGCGGTATTCCGAACGAGAGCTTACGGAGTTGAAGGATGCCGTGAAGGAGAAGCTTACAGAGCTTACCAATCTGCGTCGCAACTTTGTGCGTGACACGGCAAATAGCGACGCAAACGCGCTGCGTGATCGGCTTCGAATCACCAATGAATTGTCGCTGTTGACAAACAAGCTTGCGGTGGTCGATGACGCCGGAAACCCGCGAAGCTACTGCATGGGGGTGCAAGACGGACGGACATTCGAGAACGCACGGTTGCTGGTTCGTGGTGAGATCGATCAGCCAGCGCAGGTCGTCCCACGTGGTTTCCCGCAAGTACTTTGTTCGGCTCCGATCAAAGTCGACGCTCGCTCCAGCGGACGACTGGAATTGGCCAGATGGCTCACCGACGCGGAGAATCCCTTAACGGCAAGGGTTTACGTGAATCGAGTTTGGCAACATTTAATTGGCCAGGGGATTGTGACATCGACCGACAACTTCGGTGTGACGGGGCAAGCCCCCAGCCATCCGGAATTGCTCGACCACCTTGCCGTCCGCTTTGTGGAATCGGGTTGGTCGACGAAGTCGTTGATACGCGACATTGTGAACGCACGCGTTTATCGGATGCAATCGACGTTCAACAAACAGTATCACGAGTATGACCCCGATAACGCTTTGGTCTGGCGAGCGAATGTGCGACGACTGGATGCCGAAGTCCTGCGTGATGCGATGTTGAGCATCAGTGGAGAAATCGACTTATCGCGTCCCCGAGGATCGGAAGTTGCGAAGGCTGGCTATGTTCGCGTCCAAGGAGGTGTGCTGGGAAATCCCGGAGAAGTTTTTAGAAACGCGATGATGATTGCCGCTGGCGAGGGTGGCGGCATGTCGAATGATCGCCGTCGGGGATTCTTTGCCTTCGCACAGCGAGGCTCTCGTCAGTCGGCCATGCAGGATGCGATCCGCAAGGTTCAGAATCAACTGGATATGGAAGATGCGAAATTCCGCAGCGTCTATTTGCCGATCGTGCGTGATGAAGAACCTCGCTCACTTGCCGTCTTCGATTTCGCCGACAGCAGTTCGATTGTTGGCGAGCGTGAAACGTCTAATACGGCGAATCAAGCACTGTACATGTTGAACAACGCCTTCGTGATTCAGCAAAGCGATGTTTTTGCACGCCGTGTCGCGAAGGAAGCTTCCAATTTGAACGATCGGATCGAGCGGGCGTTCTTGCTCTGCTTCGGACGCTCCCCCACGTCGACCGAACGATCCGCGGCGACGAATTTTGTCCGCAACTTTGCCGTTGGCGATGATGGTCGATCGCGCAACGCCAGCGAACTAGCACTGAGCGCACTTTGCCAAAGCTTGTTCGCATCCGCCGAATTCCGCTACATCGATTAATCAGCATTCCCCTTGGGAGACGAAGATGTTCTCACGACGTGAAGTCCTTCAACAAGTTTCCGCCGGATTTGGGTACCTAGCCTTCGCCGGCTTAAGTAGCTCCGCCGCCGACGCCGAGTCGGTTTCCGCGAATCCCCTTTCGCCGAAACGGTCTCATTTTCCGGCACGCGCGAAACGGGTGATCTTTCTGTGCATGGCGGGTGGGCCGTCGCATGTCGACACGTTCGATTACAAACCGCAATTGACGAAGGATCACGGGAAGCGAGGCAAGTACGGGGGAACGCTGCTGAAGTCGCCGTGGGAGTTTCGAAAACGGGGCGAAAGTGGATTGTGGATATCCGATTTATTCCCGAATGTTTCCCGTCATGCCGATGATTTGGCGTTAATCCGATCGATGCAATGTGACCAACCGGTTCACCCCGGTGCAATGACGCAGATGCATACCGGAACGGCTCAGTTCATTCGGCCTTCACTGGGAGCTTGGACCCTGTATGGGTTGGGAACGGAAAACGAGAGCCTTCCCGGCTTTGTCTCCCTCAGCCCGCCGGCGGGTGCCTCGCGGAATTACGGCAGCGCGTTCTTGCCGGCAATCTACGGTGGCGCGAAGGTCGGCAGCGGCGCGCTGGCCGCGAGATTTTCTCGCTTCGGCGCTGGCCAGAGCGTCGACGATATCAAGAACGCGCGGATGTCGACGGATCAACAACGCCGCCAACTGGATCTTATTCAAACACTCAATCGAGAAAAACTGTCCCGCGCCGATTTTCAACCGGGTGTGGAGGGAGTGATCCAGTCGTATGAATTGGCTTTTCGGATGCAGGATGCGATGCCCGCGCTGATGGATCTGTCGCAAGAGACCAGCGAGATGCTGAATCTTTATGGGGCAAGCAGTGGTCCGACGGAAAGCTTTGGCAAACAGTGTTTGTTAGCGCGTCGCTTCGTTGAAGCAGGAGTTCGTTTCGTCGAGGTAACGCATGGGAATTGGGATCAGCATGTCAATTTGTCGAGCGACCATCAAGCGCGTGCGGAAGCTTGCGACAAGCCAATCGCCGGGCTGTTGCAAGACTTGAAACAACGCGACATGTTGAAGGACACGCTTGTCATATGGGGTGGCGAATTCGGACGCACTCCGGCCGCGCAGGGTGGCGACGGACGGAACCACAACAACAAAGGGTACACGACTTGGATGGCCGGGGGAGGCGTCAAAGGAGGCTTCAGTTATGGCGCGACCGACGAACATGGGTATGAAGCGGTTGAGAACAAGTGTCACATTCATGACTGGCACGCGACGATCCTCCACTTGCTTGGCTTGGACCACGAGCGACTAACATATCGTTACGCCGGACGCGACTTCCGCCTGACCGACGTGCATGGCACAGTCGCCACGGACCTTCTTGCATGATTCGCACGTTGTTCGTTGCCGATGGAACTTCAGCGTCCGGTTGCATGCCGCATCAATGATCACATGGAATTGGGCTATTCCCGTGATGCGACTTGATCGATTTTGGCGGCAAGAATGAAATCGTTCTCGCTGAGCCCACCGATTGCGTGGGTGGTCAGTTCAATCTTGACCTTACGATATCCGACCAAATGGACGTCGGGGTGATGCCCTTCCACTTCGGCGACATCTCGCACACGGTTCAGAAAGTCCATCCCTTCGACAAAGTGTTTGACCTTCCATTCTTTAAAGATCCACTTACCATCCTCGGAAGCCCGCCAGCCGTCGAGCTTTGTCAACTGTTGACGGGTTTCGTCCGGAGTGCAGGGATCGACTCCACCTTCGCACGGCTTGCACTTTTTTTGGATCAATTCGCTGTTGGTGCTGATATCCATCGGTTGGCTCCCGAGAAACAGAAGAAGATCATCATCTATCAGCCAGCGTCAAAGGCGTTCAATCGGTGTCCATTGACAAAGGCATTCCGCCACTGTAAGCCGCAACCGCGCATGATGACAACCCTATATCAATAGCGATCGCGTTTGATGTTATCTTGCGTCAATATATCTCAGTTGATCTTGCGACGTGGTCGCTCTAAAGGCACAGGATTCGCTTTCCTTCCCGAAACGTAGCGGACGGGTTTATGGGTATGTCAAATTGACAGCGAACTGCATTGCGCTACAATTCTGACGTTCGATCGGTGTCATGGCACGTGTCGAATGGAATAATTTATAAGTTTCTATCCGGAAATATCAGCCGCAGCGCGTTAGCGTCCGGTTCTTTTACGTTGCGTGGTCAGAAATGAGGTGATTCGCTTCATTTAACGCGAAGGCATCAATTCGGACCACGCACGGTATAACCACTAGAATCTCTGGATGGACTGGAAGTCAGATCAATAGGCGTCCGATGGCGTCTGAACATTTTCACGGGAGTAACCTACCGATGGCTGGAAAAGTAGCCGAATTTACCGACAACAACTTCGACACCGAAGTCCTTCAATCCGATCGTCCTGTATTGGTCGACTTCTGGGCACCCTGGTGTGGCCCCTGCCGTCAGATTGCACCAATGATTGAAGAGCTTGCCAACGACAACCCGGACATGAAGATCGGCAAGGTCAACATCGACGACAATCCCGGAGCGGCGCAGCGATACGGTGTCAGCAGCATTCCGACGATTCTGGTGTTCAAGAATGGCGAGATCACTGAAAGCTTCGTCGGGGCTCGTCCGAAAGGGGCGCTCCAAGCTGCTTTGGATACCGCCAAGGCGTAAACATCACGTTGGTGCTTAAAATGGAACGCGGTCAAACGACCGCGTTTTTTCGTTGACGGCGTCTCTTTCTAAAAAGGCTACGTCGCAAGATCGACCGCACGAGACTGTGGCGAAACAACATCAAATGCGTTCATTATTGATAGGAGGTGCTTCACCATGGTCGTTCGATTCGTGTTCGCTTTATTCATGGCTGTTGGTTGTTTTTCCAACATTGCGAGTTCACAACAGGATGCTGCGTCGGAGCCTTCCGTCGCCGCTGTTCAACGCGGTCCTGGTCGGCTTGTTTTTCCGGCGGGAACGCACCGATTGACCGAAACCATCCAGATCGATCTGTCGCGGCAAGGGGTCATGCATATCGAAGGTGAAGGACGTGTTCGACTGATCATGGCGGGAAGCGGCCCGGCAATTCGTATCGTTGGAACGCATGAGGGAACGGCAGCGCCCGAGACGGTGAAGGACGAAGTTTGGCAAAAAGAGAACGCGCCGATCATTTCCGGAATCGAGATTGTCGGCGAGCATCCCGAAGCCGATGGCATCGAGCTCACCGGAACGATGCAGGCGACGCTGACCGACCTGACCATCCGGCGAACAAGGCATGCGATCCGGTTGGTGAAACGCAATCGCAACGTCAATATTGCCGATTGCCACCTTTATCAGAATCGTGGTGCCGGCGTTTACTATGATCATGTCAGTCTGCATCAATCAAACATCACCGGATGCCATATCAGTTATTGCAATGCCGGGGGGATCGTGGTTCGCGGCGGGGACGTCCGCAATGTTCACATTACCGGCTGTGATATTGAAGGCAACATGGGAACCGCCGACGATCCACCGGCGGCAAACGTCCTGCTCGATTCGGAGGATGGAAGCATCGGAGAGGTCGCGATTACCGGCTGTACGATCCAGCACACACATTCGGCCGCTGAATCCGCGAACATTTGGATTGACCTGCAAAGCAATCCGCAACGATTTACCGACGAGTTGCGACATGGGAATGTAACGATCTCCGGAAATATTTTGTCCGATGTTCAGTACAACATTCGCGTCGCGCACTCGCGTGGAGTCGCAATCACGGGCAACACCATCTGGAAGGGGTACACGCACAACATTTGGTTGGAAGATTGCGAGGCCATCACGATGACCGGAAACACGATGGATCGAAACCCGCGTTATCACTATGGAGATGGGCCCGATGCGAAGCTGGGAATTTTGCTGGACCAATGCAAACGCTGCACGCTTGTCGCCAATACGGTCAATGGCGTGGGGGATCGAAAGGCCGCGTTGGAACTAAGAAATTCGAGCCAAGTTCTTATTGGTCAATCGACGTTCGCGGGGTTTCCCGTGGCCGCCGTTCTGTTAAACAATTCGTCGCATTGTGCCGTGTCGGACTGCAGCTTCGAGCTTGTCGACATGCAAAAGCCCGAGCAAGCGATCGAGGAAACGGGGGGCGGGCGGAATCGCTTGATTAACAATATCTTCATCGTTCCCGACCCGGAAAAGTGAACCATGCGAGGGCTTCGCAACGACGCATCGGAGTCTTAAAATGGGTGGGCTGCGAGTGATCGTGCGTTCCGCCGATGGTTGAATGCTCGAGCAACGATGACCTTAAACAGGCGAGGAGCCGTGCGTGGAGATTTGGCCAGCGATTGATTTGCGTGGGGGAAAATGCGTTCGTTTAAAGCAGGGAGATTACGAACGCGAAACCATCTTTAGCGACGAACCGGCAACGATGGCTAGGCAATGGATTAGCCTTGGTGCTCGCGGCCTGCATTTGGTCGACCTCGACGCCGCTCGCGGCGCACCGGTGCCCGAGAACCGACAAGCGATCGCCGATATTCTGCATGCGGTTGATGTTCCTTGCCAACTTGGCGGAGGTGTTCGCGATTTGGCTGCGATCGAAGAATTGTTCGGCTTGGGACTGACGCGACTGATTGTCGGCAGCGCCGCGGTCAAGCAGCCCGAATGGTTCGCCAGAATGTGCGACCGGTATCCCAATCGCTTGGCGGCGGGAATCGACGCCCGCGATGGAATGGTCGCAACGGATGGTTGGCTGGAAACGAGCGGTCGCAAAGCCGTCGATTTGGCGAAGGATCTGCGCAGTCGAACGGAAAACATTGCCGCGATCATTTACACCGACATCGCGAAGGATGGCATGTTGGCCGGTCCCAACTTGGAAGCCTTGGCCGAAATGCGAATGGCGACCGATATTCCCGTCATTGCGAGCGGTGGGGTGACCACGATCGAAGACGTCCGTCAACTTGCCGCGCAGCGAACGCATGCTTGCATCATCGGTCGCGCGTTGTATGACGGATGCCTCGATCTTCCGGCAGCGCTTGCGGCTGTCGAAGAAAGCCTTTCCTGAGCGAGCTTTTGTACGCCGAGATTCGCTGGCGTCCGGGTTCTTAGCCGTTGCAAAGACGCTCGAAGATCGTGCGGTTTGCTTTGCGATAGGCGTTGCATTCGCGCAACAGCGTGTCCGCGTCGTCGATCTGCATCAGATAGACAAGCTTTTCCAACGCCTCGCGTTCGGATGGCAGATCGTGTCGGGCCGCGGTATTGAGCAGACGCAGCGCGGATTCGACACGCCGCAAGAAGGCGTAACCATCTTCCAACTGATTCGCGGTTTCTCCGTCGATGATGCTCGCCTTGCGTAATGCTTCAATCGCCGCAAGCGTTCCTGGAACGAGGATTTCGGGATGTTCTCCCGCGTGCCGCAATTGCAACGTCTGCACAGCCAGTTCCACATCCATGGTGCCGCCGACGCCCCGCTTCAAGTTCGCCGGTGAAGCATCATGCTGAGTCGACATCCGCAGTTGCTGAAGCTGATCACCCGCATAACCGTACGCTTGCGACTGGCGAATCACATCATGGATTGCCCGCATCGCCAGATCTTGCGCCGGCTTGGAACCGTAAATCGGGCGTGCCTTGCACAGCGACAGTCTTTCCCAGAGTGTCCCCGCACCACTTTCGAAGTACTTCGCCAACTGAGCGAACGGCACTGCCAAGATGCTGCTGCCGCCACTGGGACGAAGCTTTGTGTCGACATGGTATAGCCGACCTTGAGGCGAAACCGCGTTGGCCGCCTGAGTAGCCCGTTGACACAGTTGGTTGAAGAAATGGTTGTTGGTCGTCCCCTCGGCGCGTTGGCCACGTCGCGGCTGCGTGTGCCCTTCGCTTTCATAAAGGAACATTAGATCCAAATCGCTGTGATAGTTCGGCTCTCTCCCTCCCAACTTACCAACCGCCAGGATAACCAGTTCACACGGTCGGCCATCGCGTGTTTGCGGATCGCCGAACCGTCGCGCTAACGCTTCGTACTGAGAACGCACAATCGTTTGCAGGCATATCTCGGCACAATCCGCCAGTGATTCATGCGTGGCTTGAATGTCGTCCTTTCCCAACACATCGCGCACTCCGACTCGCAAATGAACGGAGTTCCGGAAACTGAATAAGATACGAACAACATCATCCGCTCCGCGAACCATCTCGGCCGCCAGCGATTGCAATTCATCATGGGACGGCAACCGGTTGAGGATCAATGAATCCATCAATTCGTCGATCATGCCCGGATTGCTGGTCAGGATTCCGATCAGGTAGGGCCCCACGGCCGACAAGCGGACCACCATGTCAAGGGTTGCCGGAGTAAAGCTTGCCAGTTCCCACAAAGCACTCTTGCCGCCTAACGAGTCGCTAAACCGAACCATGTTTTCCAGCGACAATGACGGCTCGGGCGTCTGCGACACCGCGACCAGCAATCTGGGCGCGATCGCCGCGAGGAAATGGCGACATCGTCGCGTCGAGAGAAACGGAATCTTCTCACGCGACAATTCCATCAACAATTGATAAGCGGATTCGGGATTCTCAAAGCCATATGGCTCCAACGCTTCTCGGATCTGCAAGGGGCTGGGATCGGGATCGAGAACCAATTCCGTTTCGATCGGAACCTGTTCGTCGTCACCAAAGGCGTCATGAAGCAAATGATCGAGAATACTGCGATTGACGCGCTGCATCTCGGCCAGTTTCTTCCCGAACGCTTGCACGGAGAAATCACCAGTTGCGTCTCGATATCCCAGTCGCCAGCAGAATCGCTTCAATTCTTTAGGGTCTTCGGGAATCGTGTGGGTTTCCAAATCGAACATGATTTGCAAATGATGTTCGACACTTCGCAGGAACCGATAATTCTCCGACAACGCGGTCGCCTCCTGAGGCGTCAAGCAACCAACTTGCTCCAAAGCATCAATGGCTGAAAGGGTGTTGCCGGTGTGAATGGGTTCCAGATCGCCACCGTTGAGCAATTGCAGGAACTGGATGCAGAACTCGATATCGCGTATTCCGCCGTGGCCTGCTTTGACGTTGCGTGTTTCGTCACCGGCTCGTTTGGCGCGTTTCTCGATTCGACGTTTAATGTGTCGGATTCCCGCGATGTCGGCCCGGTTGAGAAACCGCCGGTAAATCCAAGGTTTCAGCGCCGACAAGAATTCCTGTCCCAGATCATGGTCGCCGGCAATCGGTCTGGCCTTGATCAATGCCTGCCGATCCCAAGTGCGTCCTGAAGAGGTGTAATATCGGATCGCCGATGCCGCATCCGAGACGGTCGGTCCCGATTCGCCAAACGCACGAATCCGCGGATCGACCCGATACGCGGGTCCCAGTTCCGTCGGCTCGCTGATTAACCGCACGATCAAGCGACACAATCGTTCAAAGTATTCCGACGCCGGAATTGAACGTGTTCCATTCGTCTTTTCGGCTTCGTCACAAACAAACATCAGATCGATGTCGCTTGAATAATTCAATTCGTTGCCGCCGAGTTTTCCCAACGCCAAAACCGCCAGGCGAGCACGCGCCCCGTCCCGTCGCTGGGGATAACCTCGCTCATCTTCAAGCAGTCGTTGGGCCGAAACAACGGCCCCTTGAACAATGGCGTCGGCAAGAAAGGAGATCTGCTGAGTCACCCGGTCCAAAGGGGCTTCGCGAATAAAGTCGCCGTACGCGATTCGCAAGGTCTCTCGCTGCTTGTAGAGCCGCAGGATTCGCATCACCGATTCTTCGTCGCGCGCGGGCCGCAGATCGGCCAACAGGTCGTCGATGATCACCTGACGGTCGACCGCCTTCCCGTCGGAGACACGAACCAAATCGAACCATTCCGGATTGCGGATCAACTGATCGGCGAGGTATTGGCTGGTTGAAAAGATGCGCAGCAACGTCGGCAACGACGATCGATCGCGTTCAAACAAAGCGATCAACGCCTGGGGATTACGGGTCGCCGCGATGAAGCGATCCAAATTGCTCAAGGCGCTGTCGGGATCGCTCGCGTCGGGCAGGTGACGGCTGATTTGACCGCACACAAATCCAAACATTTCCGGACTGCCGCAGTTGTCCCGTATCGACGCAAGACAACCAACACCGTGCGTGGATTGTTCAACCCCGAGGGATTGAAGCCACTGTGCCGCTGCGTCGGGATCGGTCAGTTCGTTGTGATTGGTCAACGGCATGTCCGTGATCGCAAGCCCAAGGATATAAAACGCGACACCTAGTCGGTCGTCTTTTTCGACTTTACTTCACTTTTCGTAGCCGCCGGCTTCTCCGCCGATTTCGATTCCGTCTTTGTTTCGGATTTATCAGTCTTGGGGCTGTCGGACTTCTTCTTGTCCGCTTCGGCTCCCTTTTTGTAAGAATCGCTGCGGTAATCCGTCTGATAGAATCCAGAACCTTTAAAAACCACGGCGGCCCCGGTGCCGAACAATCGTGTCAGCTTATTCTTCTTGCATTCAGGACACTTTTTCAAATGTGGATCGTTGATCCCTTGAAAATGCTCGAAGGTGTGACCGCATGCATTACATTCATAATCATATGTTGGCATTCACGCATTCCTGATGGAAAACCATTGAAACAATTCGATGACAGGCCGATCGCTACGATGCTTTGCCGGTGCTGACGACAACCTGGCTGGGACGGACGACTCGGTCGTGCAACTGAAAACCTTTTGTCGCCTCCACCATGACGACACCCGCGTCAAAATTCTCGCTGGGCATCTGCGAAATCGCTTCATGAACATTCGGATCGAAGACCTCGCCCAACGCCTTGATCGGCTTGCACTGATACTTACCGAGCGTGTCTTCGAACTGTTTAACGACCATCTGGACACCTTCGGTCAAACCAGCCGACGGCCCCCCCGCCGACTCCGCCGCGTCCAACGCACGTCGCAAATTGTCGAACACCAGCAGCAGATCATTGATCAACGGCAACGACGCAAAGCGAACTTGGTCTTCCGCTTCACGACGAATACGTTTGCGAACGTTTTCGACATCGGCATGCAGTTTCAAGTTGGCGTTTTTCAACTCCGCAACCTGCTGCTCCAACGAGGGCTCCGCCTTGGCGGGGTTTGACCCTTCGTCAAGCTGCTCCACACTGTCGAAGGATTGGACGTCGATCACGTCGTCCGAATTGCGCCGAACGTCTCCGGCGAAGGCTTCGTCATGTTCGTCTTCAAAACTCAATTCATCGTTGGCATTGTTGTCGTTCATCTATTTCACATCGCTTTCTTCAGGTTCAAAGAAATGCTTGATCTTCTCCAAAAAGCTTCGACGTTCAGGCATCACATGCTCATCGTCAAGTTCCGCCAATTGGCGTAACAGTTTTTCTTGTTTCTCGTTAACCTTCTTGGGGACTTCGATAAAGGTTTGCACGAGCAAATCTCCTCGACGTCCTCCGCGAGGATCGGGCATCCCTCGGCCTCGCAACCGAAAGACCTCGCCACTGCGCGTCCCCTTGGAAACCGTCAGGGTCTCTGGACCATCAAGCGTTGGAACTTCGATCTCAGCTCCCAGCACTGCCTGCGAATATCCGATCGGCAACTGCAGGATCAAGTTTGGACCGTCCCGATGAAACAACGAGTGTTCCTTCACTTTGACGAAACAATAGGCATCACCCGGCGGCCCTCCATCGGGACTGGCCTCTCCTTCACCGGTGATACGCACTCGCATCCCGTCATCAACGCCGGCTGGTATGTCGACGTCCAAGCTGACTTGGCGTTCCTCCAAACCATGCCCCTTGCACTTTCGGCAGGGATCGCGAATGACCTTACCAGCGCCACCGCAGTGTGGGCACGATGTCTGCACCCTCAGGATTCCAGCCGATTGAATGACTTGTCCAACGCCGCCACAAGCGACGCAAGGTTGTGGTTGACTTCCTTTCGCGGCTCCGCTCCCCTCGCATTCACCGCAGGTCACGCGACGACTGAAGTTAACTTCCTTGCGAACGCCCGTCGCTGCTTCCTCCAGGGTGAGCGTGACATCGCAACGGACATCCCCGCCGCGGCGGACTCGTTTTCGACGACCGCCTCCTCGCCCGCCGCCAAACATATCGCCGAAGACAGACCCACCGAACACATCGCCAAACGCTTCGAAGATATCTTCCACATCGGTGAACTGAGGTCCGCTGTTGCCGCTGACACCCGCATGTCCGAACTGGTCGTATCGCGCTCGCTTATCCGGATCGCTCAGAACTTCGTAGGCTTCGCTGACTTCCTTGAACCGTTGCACAGCGTTGTCGTCGTCCCGGTTGCTGTCGGGATGATACTTAATCGCAAGCCGTCGATAGGCCTTGTCAATCTCCGGTTTGCCGGCACCTTTGGAGACACCCAGCAATTCGTAATAGCAGATCTGTTCGGCCATCCTATTTCATCCGATATCGCACTTCAAATTTAGCAACCGCCAACGAACATCTGCCGCCGGCGGCCCGCATGTGTCGTTTCAGCGATCGATCTCATTGATTCTTGGAGCGACTACGTCGCAAGATCAAACATCCAACGCGTTCATCATTGATATAAAACAGGGCCACTGCCGAATCGATGCGGAAGTGGCCCTGCGAATTTCAAGCATGAATAAGTCGGCAACAACGATCGTTAAGAAACGACGCCTTCGACCGCACGCTTACCTTTGTCTTCCTTGTCAAAATTGGTCACCAAAGCCTCGGTGGTCAACAACAGGCCCGCGATGCTTGCCGCGTTGGCAAGCGCTGTTCGCGCAACCTTGACCGGATCGATGACGCCAAACTTAAACATGTCGCCATACTCACCCGTGTAGGCATTGTACCCGTGGTTCTCTTTCATCTGTTCGACATTGTCGACAACGACGCTGCCGTCGATTCCACCATTGTCGGCGATCTGCCGCATCGGCGCGTCCAACGCATGCAGAACGATGTCAATTCCGATCTTTTCATCACCCTTGGCGGCTTTCTTGGCTTCTTCAACAGCGGCCTTGCAGCGAACCAGCGCCACACCACCACCGGGAAGAATGCCTTCCTCGACCGCCGCACGCGTGGCATGCAACGCATCTTCCACACGAGCCTTCTTCTGCTTCATGTCGGCTTCGGTTTCCGCTCCGACGCTCACGATGGCGACACCACCGGCGAGCTTCGCCAAACGTTCCTGGAACTTTTCCTTATCGTACTCGCTGTCCGTCTGCTCGATTTGAGCACGGATTTGCGCGACTCGCTTGTCGATGTCTTGACGCTTCCCGCCCCCCTCGACGATCGTTGTCGAATTCTTATCAACGGAAACCTTCTTAGCGCGTCCAAGATGCTCCAGAGAGATATTCTCCAACTGAATGCCAAGATCCTCGCTGATCAGCGTTCCGCCGGTAAGCACCGCGATGTCGCCAAGCATCGCCTTGCGGCGATCGCCAAATCCAGGTGCCTTCACCGCACACACATTCAGCGTACCACGCAATTTGTTGACAACCAACAAAGTCAACGCTTCAGCATCGACATCTTCGGCAATGATCAATAACGGTTGACCACTTTGAGCCGATTTTTCCAGAATGGGAACAAGGTCGCGAATGTTGCTGATCTTCTTCTCGTACAGCAGAATCAACGCGTTTTCCAATTCCGCTTCCATCGTCCCCGGGTTGGTGATGAAATACGGCGAAACAAATCCCTTGTCGAACTGCATACCGTCGACGTAGGAAACTTCGGTCTCTCGCGTCTTGCCTTCCTCAACGGTGATCACGCCGTCTTTGCCAACACGCTCCAGAGCGTCCGCCAACAGAGCACCGATCTCGTTGTCATTGTTGGCACTGATCGCGCCGACGCTGGCAACCTCATCCTTGCTCTTGACGGGGCGACCCATCTCGTGAAGCTTCGTCGAAGCGGCTTCAACAGCCTTTTCAATGCCCCGGCGAATCGCCGTGGGATTGCTGCCGGCGACGATGTTACGAAGGCCTTCCTTAAAGATGGCTCGGGCCAAGACGGTCGCCGTCGTTGTGCCGTCACCAGCCAAGTCACTGGTCTTCTGAGCGACTTCAACCACCAGTTTTGAACCCATATTCTCGAAGCGATCTTCGAGATCGACTTCCTTGGCAACCGTTACCCCGTCTTTTGTGACGGTCGGTCCACCGAATGATTTGTCGATAATCACATTGCGACCGGTTGGTCCCATCGTGATCGCGACGGCGTCCGCCAATTTGTCGACGCCGGCGAGCATACGCGCTCGAGCGTGATCATCAAAAAGCAATTGCTTTGCCACTGTATTGTGTCCTTAAGCGTTGCGGTGAATGTATTGGAAAAACAGGGCGGACGGAGAGCCCGCCCTTTCTATTCGGATGAGCAAAGCTCGTCCTAAATCACGCGGCCAGATCGGCCGCGCTACGTTGAAAATCTCAAGCGCGAAGCGTTGTCTCAAACAACCTTCGCCAAAATGTCGCTCTCGCGAAGAATCTTCAGCTCCTCGCCATCGACTTCCACTTCGCTGCCACCGTAACGTCCGTAAATCACCACGTCGCCGACAGCAACACTCAACTCACCACGACTTCCGCTGTCCAGCAGCTTGCCGGGACCAACCGCCACGACAGTTCCACGCTGGGGTTTTTCTTGAGCCGAATCGGGAAGCACGATGCCGCCAGCGGTGGTCTCTTCAGCCGATGCCGGTTGAACGACAACACGATCATCCAATGGGCGAATGTTTAATTTTGCCATGTAAGTAAATCCTTAAAAATGTCTCTTGTTTTGATTGTTTTTACAGTGCGTACTCTTCGAGCAGACTACATCATGCCGGGCATGCCACCCATTCCGCCCATGCCTCCCATTCCGCCCATGCCACCCATCGGGTCCATGCCGCCCATGCCGTGGTCATGATGGTGGTCGCCACCGGCTTCTTCTTCCACTGGAATATCGGTGATCAGTGATTCGGTGGTCAGCAACAAAGAAGCGACGCTCGCCGCATTCGCCAACGAAGTACGGACAACCTTCGCCGGGTCGATGATACCCGCCTTGATCATGTCCACATACTTATCGCTGTTGGCGTCGTAGCCTTCGTTCTTGTCCTTGAGGTTGCGTACGCGATTGACAACAACGCCCCCTTCGACACCCGCATTTGCCGCGATCGCTCGCAGCGGCTTGTCGAGAACGTTGCGAATGATGCGAACGCCAAGCTGTTCGTCCCCCTGCAAGGAGTCTTCCAATTTCTTGACCGCTTTTTCGCAACGAATCAACGCAACACCACCGCCGGGAACAATGCCTTCCTCCAGCGCCGCATGCGTCGCGGCACGCGCGTCATCAATCAACGCCTTACGTTCCTTCATTTCGGTTTCGGTCGCGGCACCAACGCTGATCTGTGCAACACCACCAGCAAGCTTCGCCAACCTTTCCTGAAGCTTCTCACGATCGTAATCGCTGTCGGTTCCTTCGATCTCGTTGCGGATCTGAGCGACGCGACCTTCGATCTTCGACTTCTCGCCGCCACCATCGACAATGATGCACTCTTCGCTGGTGACCTTGATCTTCTTTGCGGTTCCCAGATCATCAAGCTTGACGTTTTCGAGATCGATGCCCAAATCCTTGAAGATCGGCGTCGCACCCGTCAACACAGCAATATCGCCCAAAATTGCCTTGCGACGATCGCCATATCCAGGCGCCTTCACGGCACAGACGTTCAAGATGCCGCGCATTTTGTTAACAACCAAAGTCGCCAACGCTTCGCCTTCAACGTCTTCAGCGATGATCAACAGCGGCTTCTTCGCCTTGCTGATCGCCTCCAGCAACGGAATCATCTTCTTGTTGCCGCTGATCTTTTCTTCGAACACCAAGATCGCCGGATTATCCAGTTCGACGGTAACGTCGTCTTGATTGGTGACAAAGTGAGGCGAAAGGAATCCGCGATCAAACTGCATACCTTCCACAACATCGACGGTCGTCTCATTGGAGCGACCCTCTTCGACGGTGATCACGCCATCCTTGCCAACACGAGCGAACGCGTCCGCCAAGACCTTGCCAATTTCCGGATCGTTGTTGCCCGCGATTGTCGCGACCTGCTTAATTTCCGCCTTGCTCTTTTCGCTGATCGAAGTGGCCAGCTTATGAACTTCGCTGGTGGCGACCTCGACCGCCTTTGCGATACCACGACTGAGCGCCATCGGATCGGCACCCATCGCTTCCATCTTCAAGCCTTCGCGAAAGATGGCTTCGGCCAATACGGTTGCCGTCGTCGTGCCGTCCCCCGCAACATCGTTCGTCTTGCTGGCGGCCTCCTTGATCAACTGAGCACCCAAGTTCTCGTTTGGATCGTCCAAATCGATATCCTCGGCAACAGTCACGCCGTCCTTTGTCACCTTGGGCGAACCCCAGCCCTTATCAAGCACCGCATTGCGGCCGCGAGGACCAAGCGTACTGCGAACGGCCCGAGCCAATTTCTCTGCACCCGCAAGCAGCGGTAGCCTAGCATCGTCATCAAACACGATCTGTTTTGCCACGTCGTGTCTCTCCTGTGAACGTCATTGTGTTCGAGCTGCCGGTACCAGTTGGCCCAGCGAACCCATGAAATGTGAACGGTTATACTTACACCAATGTTTGGCTGCCGTCGCGTTGTGCTCCGCCAAAGCCATCGACGTCAATCAACTCGATCGCTTCCAAATGGCAGCCCGCCATTAAAGACCCCCTCTTCAGCAAGCTTCGTGCCAAAGAGTGATTTCAGGTCGTAAGCTCTTTCCTGCAAAGCTTTTAAAAATCTTGAAGACGTTGCTTCGGAATCGCCCCCCGACTCTCGCTGACAATCTGGCAGAGGGTTGCTGCAATGCAACGATAAGCACCGCGTTATACCGTGCGTGGTCCGAAATGATGCCTTCGCGTTGAATGAAGCGAATCACCTCATTTCTGCCCACGCGACGTAATTAAGTTGCTTGACAAAACAGAATCAGTTGGAACGCACCAGCCTCCGATTCTTCGGAGCCATGAGCTAACGCTTAAGCACCAACGCATAAGTTTTTTCGTTTAACGGCAAGCCGAAGGCGACGTTTTCCAGTGTTTCGCAGTCGCCTTCGGCTTGCCGTTAAACGAGTTATGCTCAAGAAGTTATGCACGGGTGCTTAACGGCTGATCCAACCGAAAGAACGACGCTAAGGCAATGATGCGATCCTAGGCATAGACTGCTCTGCAAGGTAGGCCTGGCGGCCTCCGCGACTGCTGTCATTCGATATCAACAATGGACACGATGCCATTGACGGGCTGCGATGCTAGTCTTCACAATATCCAAAGCCCGGGAGTTTCATTTGAATCGTTTTTCCGCCATCCTTTTGCTTCCTCTCTTCGCGTTTGGGAACGCTTTCCCTCACGCAACCGGGGCGGCGCATGCCTATGGCGACCCCTCTGAACGTCCGCACCTTCATTTAGAATCGGTTCTCAAAGGCCACCATGAGCATCCGCATGGCCACCATCACAGTCATGGGAGCAATGAGAAAGAGCGGAAGCATGGAACCGAGAATCCAACGCCGGTCGACCACGATTCCGATGCGATCTATTTGGGGACGAACGATCCCTTTTTAACAACGACGCCGATTCCGATAGATGATTCCGGCTCTGATTGCGTCGGTCGCATCAGAGACATTCCGGGACGGGAGGCCATTACTCGATATTATCACACCGCCTTACCGGATCCACCCAATCGATCAGGGCCACCTCTCTTTCTGCTGCATGCTGCGCTGAGATTGTAGGCCGACGGAATCGCGAACGTCAGGTTCGCTGATTCGTCGTCCTTCTTTCATTTGACCTCAGACTCGTTGTCGCGATTTGCTTCAACGACACCCCCATCGCAAGCAACCTCTCGGAATCCCGTTCCAGTCCGCGCTCAAATCGTTGCGCGCTGACCGAACGGGCGATGACGCATATGCAAAAGTACAAAACACTAATCGTCGTCGTTGGACCATTGTTGATAGGCGTGGTCCTGGGCTCCACTTGGGTGATGCGTGAGCAACTCGCCACATCCTCGGAAACGAAACAAGTTTTGTCGAGCACATCAAGCGAACCAGCGTCGGAACTTGAGATCCTGGAGTTGGGTGCCCAGGCGCGAAAGAACCTCCAGTTGGTCGCCAAACCGGCTCGGCCAACCGACTACTGGCGAACCATCATGATCCCAGGCGTTGTTCAGGATCGGCCTGGAGTTTCCGATCGAGGCGTCACCTCTCCGGCGGTTGGCGTGATTTCGAAGATCCACGTTTTCCCGGGCGATACGGTTCGGCCGGGAGAACGATTGGTGACCATTCAGTTGTTCAGCGAGTACCTTCAATCGACGCAGACACAGCTATTCAAAGCGTCGGAGGAGATCGTACTTTTGCAAGCAGAGATCGATCGTTTGTCCAGTGTCGCGTCCGCTGGCGGAATTTCCAAATCAAGGATCATCGAACTCAATAACGAAGTCCGCCGCCAGGAAACATTGATCAAGGCTTCCAAACAGGAACTTCTCAATCGCGGCCTGACTCCCGCTCAGGTTGAACAGATCACGGGGGGCGTTTTCATATCCTCCATTGATGTCGGGGCACCACCACCTCGACCGATGAAACCGGAGCAAAGTCGTGCGACTCAGCCGTCTGTTTCTCAAGCCAGCTTCGTCCTTGATGATCAATCGACCGGCGCGATTGCCTATGAAGTCCAGGGGCTCAAAGTCGAATTGGGGCAAACGGTCCAGGCAGGGCAATTGATCGCCGAGCTTTCCAACCATCGAAATCTGTACGCGGTCGGCCACGCGTTCAAACGAGAGGCGGGTTGGTTGGAGAAAGCCGCCCAAGAAGGACGTCCCATCGAAATTGAGTTTGCCGATGATTCCACTGAAGCTTGGCCACCGCTTGATCAAGAATTTCAGATCCGTCATCTCTCCAACACGATCGATGCGGAAAGCCGAACGTTTGATTTCTATATTCCGCTGGAAAACCAGTCCCGAACCTACGACAAAGCCGGCGAAACCTTTCTCGTCTGGCGATTTCGACCCGGGCAAAGAACGCGAATCCAGGTTCCGGTGGAGAAACTGGAGAACGTTTTCGTTCTGCCGTCCGAAGCAGTGGCGCATGAGGACGCCGAAACGTTTGTCTATCGGCAAAACGGCGATCTGTTCAAGCAAATCGCCGTCCATCTGCTTCATGAAGATCGTCGGCATGTCGTGATCGCCAACGACGGCAGTATCACTCCGGGAACCTTCCTTGCACAAAATGCTGGCGCATCACTTCGGCGCATCCTCAAGTCCCAATCGGCCAGCGGTGAACAACCTGGTCTTCATATCCACGCGGACGGAACCATGCATGCCGCGCACTGAAAGACATTGCGACGGATGATTCGCGATTGTCGGTTCCTGGGAAACATCCATGAAACAGAATGAATTGAAAAATGAGAACGAAACACTATCGCCAAGCTGGGACGTGCGATCCAAGAGGCTGCAAGGGCAGTTTCCGGATGGAACGGATTACCGGAGGCGATATGTTGCCAAAGGAAAGATCCGCTCCACTGCTCGACGAGGCCAACTGTTGACGGCCATCAAGTTTGCAACTCGAAGATCCGCACAAGACAAATCATTAATCGGCAACGAGAATCCTAGAGCGACCACGTCGCAAGATTAACTGAAAGACATCAACGCAAGATAACATCGAACGCGTTCATCATTGGTATAAATGCTCGACTTCATTCTACGGACGTCATTGCGTTATCGCTCGCTGGTACTCATCGCCAGCGTGTGCCTGCTGTTGTACGGTTCGTATCTCGCTTCGACCATGCCGATCGACGTTTTCCCCGATCTCGATCGACCGCGCGTGGTCATCATCACCGAAGCGCCTGGACTGGCGACGGAGGAAGTCGAGCTGCTGGTGACGCAACCCATCGAAATCGCATTGATGGGATCCAGCGGCGTGCAGGCGGTGCGCAGTCAAACGACGGCGGGACTGAACGTCCTGTATGTCGAATTTGATTGGTCAACTGAAATCAAGACCGCGCGGCAAACGGTCAGCGAACGACTGGCAACGCTGGAAGGAGTTCTGCCTTCTGGAATCCGACCCCAAATGACACCACCATCTTCGATCATGGGTCAGATTATCGTGGCGGGAATATATCGACAACTCGGTCCCGCGGGAGGACAGCTTGCCCCCGTTGATCGGACTCGTTGGGTCGCGGAATTGGTTGCTGAAAACGATGAACCTAGAGTGAATGTCTGGATGTCGGGTGATCGTCACGATCTCGAGCGATGGGAACGTGTCGATAGCGAAACGATACGAATCGAGTCCAAAACCATTGACGCGGGACTGAAGGCAATCGCAACCGTTCGCGTTGGCGATCAAACGCATGAAGTACGTTTTGCTACCGAAGCGAAACAGCGACTCGAACTCCGCACGATCGCCGATTGGGTCATACGGCCACGTCTATTGAAAGTAAGCGGCGTCGCCGAAGTCTTCATGCAAGGGGGCGACCGCAAGCAGTATCAGATCCTGCTCGATCCCACGGCACTGCTCGAGTACGACGTGACGGTGCAAGACGTCGAACAAGCACTTCGCCAGAGCAACATCAATACTAGCGGTGGTTTCGCCACCACGGGCGAAACCGAAAGGCCTATCCGCATCCTGGGACGACTTGGCACCGAATCCAGCAGTGTTTTGGAAGACTTGCGAAAAGTCCCCGTCGGCCGACATGCGAAACGAAGCGTATTGCTGGAGCAAGTAGCCACGGTTGCCGAAGGTCCCGAGTTCAAACGTGGCGATGGGGGTGTCAACGGTCACAGTGGAATCGTCTTCACGGTCGTGAAGCAACCGCACGTCGATACGCGAAGGTTGACCGACGATGTGGCATCCGCATTCGAGGAAGTCGAGGCATCGTTACCGCCGGACATGATCGTCAACTCCGAGCTTTTTCGTCTAAAAAATTTCATCGATCGAGGCATCTTCAACGTCGGCGAGGCCTTAGTCATTGGTGCGACCCTGGTCATCATCGTTCTGTTTCTTTTCCTGCTCAACTTCCGAACGACCTTCATCACTCTCACCGCCATCCCCATGTCTTTGGTGATGACCACGCTGGTGTTCCGCATCGTCAGTTGGCTGAGTGGCGCGGAGCTTTCGATCAACGTCATGACGCTCGGCGGCATCGCGGTGGCGATGGGCGAGCTTGTTGATGACGCAATTGTCGATGTCGAGAACATCCACAGGAGATTAAAGATCGCCAGCTTGCGATCGAAGAATGAGGAAGACAAGCAATCGACCATCGACGATCTGCATCCATCAAACCACAGCTCTCCTTCATTCAACAATCGGTCTTCGCCAATCCAAATTGTTTTTGAGGCAAGTAAAGAAATTCGCAGCGCGATTCTATTCGGAACCGCCGTCGTGATTCTCGTCTTTCTGCCTCTGTTCGCGCTGTCGGGTGTGGAAGGAAGGCTGTTCGCTCCACTCGGGTTCGCCTATATCGTCAGCATCTTGTCGTCGTTTTTCGTCTCGCTCACCGTGACGCCGGTTCTTGCCTACTTTCTGCTGCCAAATGCGGAAGCGACGCACCACGAATCGGACGGTCCGGTGCTACGCCGCCTGAAGGCGATGGCGACACCTTTGATTCGAACGAGTATGGCAATCCCAAGCAGTCTCCTCGCGGTCACTTGGATTTTCGTTGGAATCGCCGGTTGGCAACTGGCGCATCTGGGACGGAATTTTCTGCCAGCCTTTGACGAAGGAAGCGTGCAGGTCAACGTTACGCTTCCGCCGGGCTCGTCATTGCAGGCATCCAACCAAGTCTCCGACAGTATCGATCGCGTGTTTCTTGCGATGCGGAAGTCGTCCTCGAATCCCGATGGCGAGATTTTGAACTTCGTTCGTCGAACCGGGCGAGCCGAGATGGATGAACACGCCTCGCCGGTCAACTTCGGTGAGTACATCCTGAGCATGAATCCGATGGTCGATCACAACCGTGAGGAGATGCTTGCCGAACTCTTGGATCGTATCCACAACGAAGTTCCTGGTGTCGAAATCGAAGTGGAGCAACCCCTGGCGCACCTGATCAGCCACATGGTCTCCGGTGTCTATGCGCAGATCGCGATCAAGATTCATGGCGATGATTTAGACGAATTGCTCAGAACTGGCGGAGCAGGTGAAAACGTCGATCCATGACATCCCAGGAATCACGCCTCCGATTATCGAACCGGTACGGATGACTCCGGAACTGCATATTCAATTGCGCGGCGATGATCTGGCATTGTACGGTTTAACTCGCCAATACGTCGCGGATGTTCTTCAAACCGCGTTGCAGGGTGAAGTCGTTTCGCAGGTGCTACTAGGGCAACGACGATTCGATTTGTTGATTCGACTGGAAGAACAGTATCGAACCGACTACGCCAACCTGGGCAGGCTTCGGATTGATCTTCCGCATCTGGAAGGCCAAGCCGAACGCGGACAAATTGAACTGCGTGACGTCGCCACAATTCGCGAGGGCGGGCCCCAATTCCGTCAATCGCGAAAACGCCCGTCGGCGGATTGTCATCCGATGCAACACGCAAGGCCGCGACTTGGCCAGCGCTGTCCAGGCGATCAAGCAACAGATCGATGGAAAATTGAACTTGCCAGTCGGCTACTACGTCGAATTCGGTGGGCAGTTTGAAAGCCAGCGGAGTGCGACACGGTTGATCCTCGTTCTGGCGGGTGTCGCAGTCGTCGGGATGTTTGCCGTACTGATGATTCTATTCCCGTCGGTTCGAGTGGTCCTGCAGATTCTTAACGCGCTACCGACAGCATTCATTGGTGGCGTGTTGGCGTTGGTGATCACGCAGCAGAATCTGACCGTCGCCAGTTTGGTTGGTTTCATCTCGCTTGGTGGCATTGCGGTTCGCAACGGCATTCTTCTGGTGACGCACTACTTTCATCTGATGCGTGAAGAGGGTGAGAGCTTCACACAGGAGATGATCCTACGCGGCAGCCTTGAACGACTGGCTCCGGTGCTGATGACCGCACTGACGGCGGGGATCGGATTGATCCCACTGGTCTTGGGAGGGCAAGAGCCCGGTCGCGAGATTTTGTACCCGGTCGCCACGGTCATCCTTGGTGGCCTGACAACGTCCACGTTTTGTGAGTTCCTGATTCATCCGGGACTCTTTGGAAGTTCAGCGGGAAGGATTTGTCGATTGCCGATCGGAGATTAATGATTGACGATTGATGAGATCCAGCCACTGACTAAAGACTGAATTGATATTTAACTTGGGCTCCTGGCTTCGGGCCTCAGTCGCCGAACTCACGCAGGGGACCGAACCTCGAAAGGTTTACAAGATGAAAGCAACAATTCTCACACTCTTTCTGTTAAGCATTTTCGCCTTTTTTGGATGCAACTCGGGAACGCCACGGACCGATGAGACGGCATCGACCGAGAATCGAAATGCATCCTCTGACAATCAGCCATCGGAAATCCACAATCATCATTCCGCCATCGGCCATGCTCACGGCGTCGGACCGCACGCTGGCACCATCGCCGATTGGGGAGGTGGCAAGTTCCATGTCGAATTCACGGTGGACCACGATCAACAACAGGCCACGGTTTATGTTTTAGGAAATGACGAGAAAACCGCCACTCCCATTGATGCCGAATCGATCGAGCTGAGCATCACCGACCCGGAAATGCAAGTCACTCTGTCGGCCGCGCCGCAAGAAGGCGATCCGGAAGGCATGTCTTCGCGTTTCGTCGGAACACATGAGAAACTGAGCGTCGTACAAGAGTACTCCGGCACGTTGACGGGTGTCGTCGACGGAACGCCATACTCGGGCGATTTCAAAGAACAAGCCCACGGCGATCACGAGCACTGAAAGTCTATCGGATTGTGCTTCGGTCCAGATCGTCCAACAATGTTCGGTGCTCACGAATCTTTCGCGCGGTTTCCAGGTTGTGTTCGCGAACACGACGAGCGTTCTCGATCTCGGTATTGGGATCGGTGAGCGCGACAACACCTGGAACCATGCGGAGGATATGTATCGCGGGTTGTGTGACCGGTTGGACAGCGTCTTTTGCATACAGAAGAACCCCTTCGGCCGCAATGCCGACGCGTTTGGCTGGACTTACGCGACTTTCGATCTTGGGTTCGGCAAGTTGCTTGAGTTCATCAAGACACAAAGCATCGGAAACTTGATCGGCAATCCTACGCCCCGTGCGAATCTTCGTTTTAGGCTCACAGAAGCATGGAAAAACGACCTTGATCCCGTAGTCACCGTAATCAAACTCGATCCCACCGGACGTGTAATGCACCATGGGGGAACCGGGAAGCAGTTGCACAGGCACATAGGTCCTCTCGCCGGTCTTGGGATGGGACGCGACAACGATCGAAGGACCTCCGGGAAGGTTCGGTCCCCGGAAAGAACGATCACCCGTGTAATAGTATCGGTGGACCAGAACCGTTGGCGGGATATCGACGATGGTCCCCGATCCCATGGGATGCAACTGAACGGCTGGATTGCCGCGCGCATCGACACCTGGATCGATCACTTCAATCTCCATTGTCGGCGGAACGCGCGCATACAACGTTTCATCCCCAACGGTAACACGCGAAAACAACACCGCCACCAAGAGCTGAACCCCAACGGCAACGATGCGCCGCGTGGTCGGAAGTGAGCTTGTTCTTTTTAGCCGATGCCAATGTTTCATTTCGGACCACGCACTGCATCCGTACCGAAAGTGAGGACGTGTATTTTTCATCAATGATCCCTCTGCCTTAGACGCCGCGTGGGAAAATGTGCTGATTCGCTTCTTGTGTTGTTGATGTGACTCTTCCGTCCACGCACGGAGGAGCATTGCTTGCCTTCCTATTGTCCAAACATTCCCCATGTCATGGACCATCGAGTCGGCGAACGTTCTCGCCCGCTGCGCTGACCGGATCCAAGAAGTAGTAAAACTCAAACTCGACGGACGTAACGTCGTCAAAAGCATTCATCACATCTCGACAATGTCCGTGCCATTGCATGGTGCGAGGTTGCTCTCGCTGGACCCAGAAATCACGCGGGCGAATCCTGACGGCCACAATCCGCCCCGGATCGGGCTCTCGGTCGAGAATGTCGGTTTCGACGATATCGGCCAAACCCGAAGTCGTGGACGCCAGCAACCTCGCTTCAATGTGAAACTCGTTTCGCCGCAGATACAGGTGTTCGCGAAAGCGTTGCGTTTCCTCAGGTTCCAGCGGCGGATTCTGTTCCGCGACAAGCGACATCACCCACGCCCCAGTGCTTTCGATATCCAACACGATGTCGCTGACGCGGCAATGATCGATCCGCAACTGGGCGCGGTTGGGACGGAATCGTTTGCGATAGGGCAGATGGACCGGATTGATCGGCGACTGTGCGTATTGAAGCAACAAGGTGTTGGCCGCCGAATCGATTCTCTGCACCGGCAATCCGCCAGCGATGATCGACGGCGAACGTCCCTTGTGCTGGTAGTCGTGTCGTGGCAATCGCCGCATCGACCCATTGAACGTGAAGCTCAAACGCGGAACCGACGGCCACTGACCGCAAGCCGAATTGACGGCTCCGCCGATCAAGGAAATCGCCGCCAAGCGAGCCAGAAGGCACCGTCGATGCAGGATCGGTTCTGACTGAGGTTTAGACATGATTCATTCCTTCCCTTCATCCTTGCGAAAGTAATTGTCGACCAGCAATGGTCATCGAATCCTTACGGACCGTCGTGTCTCCAAGATCACACCATCAGTTGTTTGGAAGCAACTTCAGCGGAATGGGTAACTGTTCCTGTTGGCCAGCAGGTGGCTGCTGTCGAGGCGGCTGAAGCTGCTCCATAGTGAATGGCGCGACCGGCAGCACGTGAGGCGTAGCGGATCGGCCTGGTGAGTAGATCGACCCCTCATTCGATTCGTCCGGGACGTATTCTGAATTGGGATACGCTCTCTCCGGCTGATAGCCTTCCCGAAGTTCGCTGTCTCGCAAATCCAACCCGGGCCCTCGATAACCGTTCGGATGGACGGATGGAATCGTCGATTGCGATCGATAAAGATCCGATCGACGCTCGCTTTCGGGCACCCGAAGAAACTCGTCGACACGCGAACTACTCACGTCGTACACGCGGTTCTCCAAGAATTTATGCCGGCCACGGACGATAAACTCGCGATTGCTCAGTCGCAGCGGATCGAGATCCGCGACGGCGGGAGCCCACCGCAATCCCATCAAGTCGAACAGCGTGGGAAAGATCGTCGCCTGAGCCATGATGATGTTCTGCTGCAACGATTTTTCACGTTCGGTCACCGGTCGCCACAAGAATCCAACCAGAGGCAAGTCCTCCAACAACGGAACCCCCTGACCCGATCGCTCCGCTTTGAGCGCCACGACATAGCGGCTGACCTCGCGTAACTCGAAGTTCGACAACTGTACATCCGTATCAATGAAGTGACGTTTGACGCGTCCGAGGTGCTTTTCATCGGCGCGCACCGGCTCGCGAACGTTGGTCGTGTACATATAATTAAAATCAATCACCACCGCCTGCCCATCGGGTTCAATGACCGGACGGATCTCGAAACCGGTTCCCGTTTCAAATTTATAGATCGCTGGATCGGGAATCAGTTTTTCCACATTCGATTCAAACCGCGGACGCGAACCAGCGTTCTGAGCGAGAATCCCTTCCTCGGTCTGGCTGGAAAGGCCTGGCAGAACATTGCGGACCGAGCTTAGCCCACCAGCGGCACCAGCACCAATGTCAGCCGCGGAGTTACCGCTCTGGCTCGATGCGAGCGCCAGTAGGTTCGGATCGTTGACGAGCGCTCCGACATCGTTATAAATGGCCAATGCCGCATCCAATCCTTCCTTGATCAAGATATCACGCTTGGGCAGATCGAACTCCATCGTCGCGCTCGGCGACACTTTGGCAAACTCGCGATTGTTCGCCAACACATTCGTGGTTTCCGTCTGGCCAAACTCGTCGTTACGGAACTGACTCGCCTCGCGGACATTGCGGAATGTCGTGAAGTAGAATTGCGTGTTGAAGTCATCGTCCAGTGCTGTCGTCAATCGCTTCAGGTAGTTGTCGATATTGGCGGTATGCGCCCGCGTTCCCTCCAACAACTCGATGTATTTTTCCTCCAGATCGTCGATCAACATATCAAGAAACTTTTTATGATCCAAAGGACGGCGGGCTTCATTTGCTTCTCGCAATCGGATGTTGGCTCGGACATCGACTTCCAGCAGTCGATCAAATTGTTCATCGACACGTGTGAGTCGACTCAAAATGTCCTTGCCGTCCTCATGAGTTTCAAAAACGCGCTGGACCCTTGATCGATAGTTGTTCCAAAGCGCAAAGTACGATTCAAATCGCGAATCAGGATCTTTGAGTAGTCGAAGCAGTTCCATCCGTTGCCGCGCCAATTCTTCTTGTCGCTGCATCATCGTTTCGGCTTGACGGACCAACTGGGAATAAGAATCGGCCAGGTGTTCAAGGGATCGATAATCGATTCTCAGCATCGGAGCCGTGGCCGGACTAGGAATGATGACGTTCTTTCGCGCTTCCTTAAGTTTGCCCTGAACCCTGGACAATGCCTGCGTCTCAGGGCCAAATTGAAACTCCACGAGAGCTTCCGCAAACCGTAACGCACGGTCAAACGCGGATTGGAGCGAGTTCTCAACCATGCTGTTGTGAGCCGTGTCCAGGACAACCATAATCACTTCATGATCTGGCCGACTGGGCTCCTGTTTGACGATCTGGAAAGCAGCGCCGTCAATGATCGTACCATAGTATTGGACCTTTTCAGGCATTGTACGTGCGTTGCTTTGTCGAAATGCTTCGATGCGTTGCTGCTGCTGAGGGTCTTGAATGTCATTGAAAAATTCGCGAAAGTTCGCATCGAACCATCGCTGCGCTTCGTGAGCACGAACGATGCTATCGCGAATGATCGCTTGCGCCTTTGTTAGCTCAATGACAACCTTTTCAATGGCAGCGGACTTTTGGCTTTCCGCGTTGGCCAATTCAGCTTTCGCCTGTTCCTCCTTCGTTTTTGCATCCTTTAAATCTTGAATGCGGTCGCCCAAACGGTCTTCTATCAGAGCGCGTTCCATAACACGCTGCTTGTATTCAAGTTCTGTGATAAGTCGACTTTTGAAAATCTGAGCCAATCGCACAAATTCACGTTGCAACGGTGTCATCGTATCATCATGCTGCAGATTGGAATCGAAGAATCCCGTAAGTGACTGAAAAGCCGCATTCTGTGAAAGCGTATAGATTGGTGGCGGGTTCTCATGACATTCGTCCCACCATTTGCGAAACTTTCTTTCCACCGGACCCTGTTTGCAATCTTTATCAGGAAGCAAACAATCTCCTTGATCCATGTGCATTCCCGCATCCAGATAATTTTGTTCGGCGACTGGTAGTTCTTCCTGTAGTTGGCGTCGAAACTCATCCAAGATCATTTGTCGTGTTCCGTTGTTTGCCAGCGCCAGCAGCATCAGCGCGGAGGAAAGGCTCGTGACATCCATCGAGTGCAACGAGATCAATTTGTTTCCCGTATGCAAAAACTCGGAGTCGATTGCCTGCAGTTCATCAACGAAGTCTTTTCCAAAAAAGGAGTACAGATAGCGCTGATCCCGCTCATTCTGCGTGGTCCCGGGATACATTCCACGGGCGATTTCGGCGCGATTAGCGGCGACCACTACGACAGCCTTTCGAAGAATCTCTCCCGATTGGACAGTTAAGAATCTCGCTTGATCGACATAGGCCTGGATTCGTGCCGAGACAACCTCAAGTTTTTCGGCTTCATCTCCATTGATTTGCGTCGAATGCACATTCACTCGCACCTGACCGACCGGTGTGTCGATCTGATCGATCATCATCCGGATTTGGTTCACGCCTTTAAGTGGCCCTCGTAAATGGATCAAGCCCCCACCAATGACCGAGATGCTTACTTGTTCCACCGGATCAGGACTATCCGGGACCCCTTCGCCATATGTATCGGGATCGGCATGGGCGGCGGCGACCTCTCGCCGAAACTGATCCTGACGGGCCAGTTGTTCGTCGGACTCAATCTGAGCAGCTTTCTCGCGTGCATCCAGTTCGTCGCGTCGGGCGATGTCGATTTGGCTTTCAAGCTCTTTCATCCGCGCGGCCAAAGTCTGTGCCACTGCGTCCATCGTTTGTATTTGCGACGCGATATTCTGCCGTAGTCCTTCATCTTCGGTCGCTTGCTGTGCCCGGCCCGCATTCTGGATATCACGCAACGTGTTGTCAAACTTGCGACGTGTGTCGGAGAGTTCCTCTTCGAGTCGACGGGCTTCCTGAGCTTGCCGAATGGCTGCTCGTTCGGCTTGTTGACGCGCCGCAGTCAGTTCATCGGCCTTGGAACGAGCGTGGTCGGCCGCCTGACGGGCCATCGAAACGCCGTGTCGATTGTGCGACTTGACTTTGCGATTGATGATCTGAGAAACTCGATGGGCATCGCGGAAAAAGTACAACCTCGATACGCGGGTTTCGACCTTGTCGTTGGGATTGAATCCATTGGGCACCTCCCTTGGCGGTGTCCACTCCTGATAACGAACGTAGGCTCCCGTTGGTCCATGGATTCCGGGAAGGACTCGCCCAGGAAGCGCATTTGCGGTATCTAAACCAGGCGTCGAACCAAACGATGCCTTGAAACCTGCAAACGCAATGTCGTCCCCAATCAAAGTGTTTCCAAAGATATCGGCCAGTTTGTCAGATATCGTAAATTCGTAGTTTCCAACAAGGAGCCTTTCGGCAGGAGTAAGTGATTCGAAGAGTGTTGTTCGACTTGATGTACTGGATGGAAGTCGGTTCAATAGTAGCCGGTTCGGTTAATGGCTCGGACCTCAGCACTATTGCCAGCTCACCGCCGCCGTCAAACTGATCTTTAATGTCCTTACCCTCTTCATACAAGAAAGGTTGGTTAATCGGAAACTGGACGGTAATGACATTGGCTCCAGCGACGACGCCGATATCGTCGTGTCGGAAGTCAATTACTTTCAGCGGTCGATTCAACAATGCAATCTTGTAGGCCGGACTGCGTGATCCGACCGGCTTCTTGCCGAGGTACAATCTGGGCTTGAAGCGACACTCGTTTCGCGGATTCGATGCCCCCAGGGATATTGACTTCTATCACAGAAGGACCAGTTGAAGAACTTACATCTTTCCCAGCTATCTTGGAATCTCCATCAAGTAGGACAATGTCAAATGCGCTGTCACCGCTGTTAAAACCAACCTCAACCTTTGTAAGAGTTCGAGAAGGGGTAGTCAACGTTTGGACTGATGGGATCATCACTTCCGTACTTTTCATCGTATTGTCCATGCCCCAAAGCTTGGTTATCGCTGGCCAGACGGAGTCGTTCCGGGATCCTTAGCGACATTGAAATGAATCAATCGATTTGGCAATCTGAAACCTGAACTCGTCCCTTGGTCGGTCACGATCAACAATCTGCCGCTTGCCGTGCGCTCATTACCATCTATAGTTGTCAATCTATCAATCAGTTCAATTTGGGATATCGCAGGCACCAAGGAACGACGGTGCGGAAACTGAGTTATCCAACGCGATCGGACCTGGAATAACCGAGTACTTCAAATTCGTTAGCAGACGCTTGCTTTAAGTACGTATGCTTTCAACGCATATCCCGAATCGCGACCTCGGAAACGAAGAAAGGCTCCGGTGTCGTGCTTGTAGATGTTGGTGGGCGATGTCGCAGTTGGTTCCCGGAATTGACTGTGCGTCGCGCCCTCAATTACCGGGTTCGCACCATCATCCGCGATTCGCCGGATCTTGATCGCCGGTGTCAGCGCTCTTTCTCCGTTTCCATCGACCGTTGCTTTGATTGTTAGGTCACCATCTCGCTGGAACTGAAGATTGCTGAATACGACCGTGTACCGTTTGTTGCCATCGGCGGAAAGTTCCGTTGGAGCTCCTAATATCTCAGGAGAACCACCAACTGACAGCTTGAAGCCACTGAGCGGAGCGGAATTCGGAACCACGATCTTCACTGTAACGTCGTGGCCGCTCATTAACGGAATCTCTAAATTGGGGACGACCGGCCATGTAAGGGAAACTCCCTGTGCAGACTCACCTAAACTGGGCCCCATGCTGTAACTTTGCTTGATGGAATCGATGGATGGAGAATTCTGAAGCCACGCCACCTGCTGAATGGAACCATCGGGCACGCGGGCGGATACCGATCTCGGCTTTTCATCGCCTGGCGCTTCAAAATCGGGGATCGAAGTGGCCACTTCAAGTTCGCTCTGTGAAGTGCTAGCCGCTTCTTCAGTCCGCGACTTGATTGGCTGCGAAAGCCACAACCCGGCAAGCGCCATGAGGAGGAGCGTTGGGCTGATCAATACGATTCGCTTCATGAGAGAATCCATTCCCGATAGCAAGAGTGATCTGTTGACAAGACGGCGGCTTGCACGTCTGGCCTATCAGCCAATCTGACGAACACGCACATACGACTGCATCGCAATAGATACCTAGTGATGATCGGAACAATTGTGCCGTTAATCTAGGTTTTTCAGATTATTTCGGGCAAATCGCCTGACAAAGAAAGGCAACTTAGACAACATGCGTTGCCCTGGAAAATCAAGGCACCCTTGAACACTCTGCCCTCGTTTCGTTCTGATATCACACGAATTCAACTGGTCAAAATCGCATGTCATCAACTGGCATCAACGGAGACTAGCCGCTCCTGTATAAATGTTCAGTCCATCAAATCCGTAGCCGAACCGCGCGGTGCCTTTTCGTCGTACCTGAACAACCTGTCCGGCTCGACCACGAAGCGCTGGATGTATTCCACGATCTTCCACCGACACAAAGCCATTACCAGACGAGTCGGACGCTTGCCGTGAGATATCCCAATCCATTAACGTCGGTTCCCCGGCAGCTTGAATGGATTGAGGCTTCAGCGAGATTGTTTCCCATGCCCCATCAGGATGCGTCTTGAATTGAATTTGCAGCGTCAGCCGAGCAGGTAAAGCAGACTGTAGGCATCGCGGTACTCGATCGAGTAGGAACCATCGGCTCTGTCACGAGTTTCATCCCTTCCACGATCGTCATCCCGTCGCGGGCACGTCAAGCCCCCCGCCGCCAGAACGAGGAACCGAAAATGAGCAGGAGAGTGAAAATAGGTCGGGTGGCGGGAGCATTACGAAGCAACGCAGTTTCGGAACGCTCGGCTTCAACCTGTTTCCAATAGAACTTCGGTTTTCGCTGGCGGACCACGCGACAGCCAATTCACTTTCAAGTCGTCGGCTAGCGGCGTTTTCGTCCAGCCGTAGTCTTTGAACCAATTCTCGATGTCGCCCTTGGGCTTGCAGCAGCTCTCCATACTTGACGACCAGCCTCCGTATTGAGCGAGCCCAGCGATCTGCCGATTGTTTTACGGCTTTGTGAGTTTCTTCGAGATATTCAAGTTGAGAACGAAGTTGGTCGAGTACAGATGCCACTTCAACCGTCACGACATTGAGTTGTGTGTCCAGTTTAACAAGCTGCTGATGCCGTTCCGCGTGAGCCGCGATACAAGATGACAGTTGATTAATGAGTTCTCGCAACTCATCGCGTGCATGAAAGATCGCTAGCGTTTGTGAACGCATAACGGTGGTGTCGTTGATAAGGTCTCCATCCCCAACCCTTTCTTGAGCAAGGCTTTCATTAGCATTATTTAGTGTGTTGCGGGCAACGATTCGTTCATTAATAAGATTTGGAGCATTCGGATTGTTGGCGAGCGCTGCTTCGGCTTTCTTCAATTCCTCAAGTGAATTCGCGACAGCGCTCTGATAGCGTGCAACTTCTCCTCGACTTACGTAGAACGATTCCAACACCTTTGCCGCCTGAATACCATCATTCGCTGCGTGTGTTTTGATCTCGGCCACGCCACGCATGAGCAACTCTTGTGTTTTTTCACATCGGATCATTGCCGCAGCAAGTTGACGGCGCAACTTTGCTATTTCGTCCAGTTTACCTTTTGTCGCAGCGAATGGCTCTTTGCGGAACAACATCTGAACTGGGAAGGTAAGCGAACTCAATTCGAGATCAGCACTGCTCAACACGGTGTCCGATACGCCAATGACAAACGCACCCACATTCGCTTTATCTTTTTCCGTCACAACCTCTAGAATCCGTTCGGTAATCTGCGTGCATAGGGTTTCAGCTTTCTGCGGGTCGCCAATCATAGCCTCGATCTGGGATAGGTGTTTGGAAACACCCATAACGACCTCACGGCTGAGAAGTTTGTCATTCAACGGAGCCACCAAGGCAATTCGGTCGCAAATCGTTGAATCTTCTAGATCCATCGCATATCGAACTTCATCAGGTACATCAACCGACTTGATCTGGTGCCATTGCCTTTGGGCTTCACGAAGCTCCGCCAATGCAATCGTCGTTTCAAATATAAGGCGAAACTGTTCAACGGATCCCCCCTCGACTTCCGTGATCTGCTCAGAGATGTGTTTGCGTATGGAAACGTTCCTTTCATTGACAGCGGAAAGATGCGCTAGCAGCAAATCAACTTGTCCCGTTAAGGTTTTTACACGATTCACGGCCGCATCGGCCTGATGTCGAATCAATGTTTTGTCGATGTGGTCATGCCAAGCAATTTCGGGTTTCTTCCCCAGCCAAAGTTCAGATGAACAACACGCGGTGCATAAGTACCCTACACTGCACGTCCCACCGCAGTTCGCGCAAGGTGAAGCATGAGATTCCAACGCAGTTGACTGCGTTGACATCACCTCAATTGCCTTCAAACTCTTGATCTTATCCGCAACTGCGGTCGCTTTCGCCAACTCAACATTTGCTTTTAAGCGATTGACGTTTGCGTCCGCACGAGCTATCTCGGCATTTTCCTCAGCCTCGCGTTGTCTGTAATTCTTTTCTCTATCTCCGCACCATTTGATCGCGTCTTCATGCATCTTGCGTCGTTCTTGAGATGCCTATCAGCTTCTCGAAGCTTTGTTTGCAGATTTGAGACCACAAGTCCCGCGGCTTGGGCGTCTTTTTCCGCGTCGTACATCTCGCGCTCAGCGGTCTTTGCTTTGGTTTCGTCACCCCTTCCATGTACCTGGACATCGTTGCGGTAGATCGCGCGTTCGCTTGCTGCCGCAGCGCGTTTCATGTTCGCAGCCTTGTTGGCGGAAGCGTGTACCGAAATTGCTCCTTCCAGCTCTTTATGAATCGCTGCATGCTGTGACTCCGCTCTTGAAAAGGAATCGCTAGCGCTATTGAGCATTCGCTGCGTCTGAACCCATTCCGCATAGGCTTTCAAACGCTTTTCTTTCGCAGTCGCTTTGCGATCCATCGCGTTCTGTACTTCAATCTCAAGCTGCGTTTCAGATGACTTGATCCGAACATCCGTGTCTTGCACCGTCGAAGTTTCTTGCAGTACGCTCGACGTCGAAACATTCACGGGAATCGCAGGTTCCGCATTGACACTCGCATGAAGTGGAGGACTAACCGCCTCTCCCATCGAAACATTTGAAGACTTTCCGTTAACGGAACGGGGCGATTGCGGATTTTCTTGAAGTGAAGTGCAGTGACAAGCCTTCTTGCCGCAACTCGCACATTCCTTCGATTTTGCGATGTAGTATTCGACTGGCGTCGTCGCCATCAAAGGTGGAATGAGAACCGTGTCGATTTTTAGCTTGAGGTCTTTGTTCGTGATCAGGTTATCTTGCGAAATTTGACTTTCATGTTCGTAATAGTCGATCCATACGGGGCGAGAAGGTTCGCTGGTCAGTCCGCAGTCTGTTTCAGCCTCGGTTCGCACGGACAGTTTGTAACGTCCCGAAGGAACGAGGGTTTTAAGATTGAGAACCGCGCAGCATTGCTGATCTAGAACCACAGATTCCAACTGTTTTCCGTTGAGTTCGATGGCGACTCGGTTGCCTGGATATACGCCCGCGAGCTTCAGTTTAACCTTTCCGCTGGCTCGGTCGGAATGGAATTCAGATATCGGGCGGGGCGCTTGCTCATCGATGCCGATAGCGATGATCTCAGGCGTTGTGGGTGGGAGGATTTCAAACCGTAGAGGAGCACTGATGACGCTCCATTGATCCGCGCGCAGATAGGTGACTTGAACAATATGACGGCCGAGGGGAGGGCAGGACCATTGATAATCGAGTTCCAGTGCCGTAGAGCCTTCGAAGAAGCCGAGTTGCTCATTGGTCTTGCGGAAAACATCCGGATGAGATTGTTTACCATCCATCCAGAAACGGATGGAATCAACAGCTACGTCTCGCATCCACGGAATCTGCAGGCGGAATTGAAGCGGGCCGTAGGCAACCGTCCCCCATCGCTGAGGCAGATCACCATTGACAAGCGAAGTCCGTTCTCCAGGATCATGCTGACATCAGTTGCAGCCGTGCGGGGGCTCGCAACATTTCCAACGGTGAAGAGATCGGTGCATCAGTGAATCGAAACTCAAGAACGGCGGTTCGATACCGCCGTCAATGATGTCCGTGGCATAAAGTTATTGCCGACTCCCATGGCATGTGATGCGTTGGCTCATTGGGAATCACATCATCTGCGAAGGGAGTACAACTTCGTGGCTGTTCGCTCCATTGTCGATCAGAGGTGCCGGTTCCATCGGCGACCGGAAGTGCAATCTGTTCCGGCGCGGGGCTTTGAGGAGTTTGCAACGAACTAGTATCGTTCACCGACCGTGGACCTCGGAGGCGAGGGGAGGCATCTTCCCTGTTCCATACTCTCACGACTGAGAAGTTGCTTGTTCTCGTCGAGAAAGTTTGGTACGGGATGGATCGATGGATAGGTCACGCGACTTTGAAGGGACGGGTGGCAATAAAACGGAGCGTTCGCTTGCTGAATCCTGCCCGCGAAGCTGAATGCAACAAAACAGCACCAATAGCAATCCCAGAGAGTATAATTTCACCTTGGTCTTCCTCGTAGTCAATTAAGTTCGGCATCCGTATTCCATACGCGTCTCACACCTACTTTAATTACGTTTAAGGTGGACTTCAAAAAATGTGTGGAGGATTTCTAGCAATCCACCTCCTCCATGCAGAGTTTACGGAAAACAGGGATTCTGTTGATTAAGCGGGTTGTATTCATCCGCAAGATCCGTTTCAAGTACGCGACGGTTTTCGAGGCTGGCTTTGGACCATTCTCGATAATCCGGCGTGGAAGTGGGAACGTCGTGCGATGACGTCATTCCGCCGCATTGAATTCGGAACGCGTCGACGCGCCGTTAAGAAAGATGGCGATGATCGCATTTGCCAATTCGACCGTTAGATATCGCTTTGGATGCGCCTTCCTTGAAAACAAGTTGATCGGTTGATCGACAAGGCTGCAGAAAGTCAAAGCAAGCAAGTCGGCAGATGCCGCTTGCAATATCCCCTGGCGAATTCCTTCATCCATGATGTCGACAACGATCCGAAACCGTCGCTCCGTTAGTTTATCCAAGATTCCGTCAATCTCGGGGACCGTTGGTCCGAAGTACGTTTGAAACATCAGTCTGGGGATGCGAGGATCGGTGCCGCAGTATTCAAAGGATGAGACAGCAAAAGCCAAGAGCTTGCCTTCGACCGTCGACTCGGCCGCCATGACCTGCGACATCCACGTGTGGCTTTCGTCGTAGTACCGTTCAATCAATGCTTGAAACAGATCGGCTTTGCCGGCAAAGTGATAATACAGCGTTGGCTGCGTGACCTTTGCCGCGTCCAAGATATCGCGGATGCTTGTCGCGGCATATCCTTTTTGCGAGAAGAGCGTGAGCGCTTCGTCAAACAATCGTTCCCGCGTTTGAATCGCGGTCTCCGAACGCTTACTCATTGTGGTTGGCTCACATCTTTCCGGGGTTGCTTCAGATCATGATGAAGGTTGTCGAAGATCGTCGATATTAGATCCTCGGTTCGGTCGGAAGTTATGAGGAAAAAGCAGAACAGCATTTCGTCCGTCGTCTCTTCGCCCCAAGTCATCCGCCGCGGAGGGGACGACGGATTGGATGGGTTATCGGAAGAATTGTCGAACGATGCTTCGACGACGAGTTCCGTGCCCGCGGCAAGTCGTATCGGCCTTTCGTAGTAATATTCGTCTTGCCAGTTGTAGTTCCATTCAGGGATATCAATCAGCACATTCTCGGGCTTGCCGGGTTGTGACGCCGTCACACGCATCGACTTGCCCAGCAAATGCATGTGCGGTACGATTCCCACCAAAAGCACATCCTTAGGCAAGACATATCGGGTCGATCTGCGGTAATCACTTTCGCCGGCCGGTATATCCATCTCGTAGTTCGCCATCCAAATACTACCGACCAATTTGGCCGGTTCCTTCAGCGACTCGGCAACCGGCTTTTTCACGAAGTACAACCCGATTTCCGACTGATCCGTCTCTTCCTTTCCCGTTGGGTGATAGTGGACTTGCGCAACCAGATCGCTTCCTTGTTTGAGGTAGCGTCCCATCTCGTTCGGAAGCCGCCGCGCGGTGTTGCCAACGGACCATCCACCCAAGGCACCGCTGGGCAGAAAACCTGGCCCACCAAAGTTGCTGTACCCAGGCTCGGGCGTTGCCGAATCAAGTTTCCTCGCCGCCCCCTTATCGTCCAGAAACAAGACCGCGTGGTGAACAACACGCTTGTTTCCTGGATGGAATTCGACAGCCGCGACCAATTTGTCTTCGGGAATTTTCACTGACAACACGAAGTTTTGAAGAAGGTCTGGTCCGTCGGCGGGAATGGTGAACGGTTCATCCATCCGTACGACAAGATCGGGCTGACCCAGTTGCCAGCCTTCAGCGAAGTGCGGGCTTGGCGGCAAATTCGCAACGTCACCCTCGGGGCATTCAAGCTCCACCCATCGATCAATCAACATCAGCTCACGATCACTTAACCAGCGTTCACCAACGAACCGGTGAGCCGACTTTGGACCAGGGATCCAAGGGGGCATGATCCTTCGCTTGGTCACTTCCAAGATCATCTCGGCGTGCCGTGCCACTTCGTTGTAGTTCGTCAATGCGAACGGCGCGACTTGCCCCGGGCGGTGGCAATTCTGGCACCGCGTCTGAATCAACGGAGCAATATCGCGGGTGAAAGTCACTTCGCTCCCCGCGACGCTTGCGCGATCTCGTGGGAAGAAGCAGCCAACAGGTTGCGTCCTCGAAACAGTTATCGGCTTTCGTTGGGAAACCGCATCGATTGCATCCTGTAAGTAATGTTCTTCGACCTTCGCGCGACGCCTGCCAATCGATTCGTATGCATTGTCGATGGCACCACGATAGACAACGGTTCCCTGCGCGTCCAAAACGAACGCCTCGGGGACATGCGTGGGCTTTAGAACCTCGCTCAACAGCCGTGAGCCATCGAAGAGAACGGGAAAGTGTGCGTCGTAATCCTTGAAGTGCTTGACCGCTTCCTGACGTGATGCTGTCGGTTCCGCGACTCCGTACAGTTCAACCTTAGTCGGCAACGCAGTGGTAAGTCGATTGAGTTCCTGGACGTAGGAATTCGATATCGGACACGTTGTCGAAAGAAAGACAAAGACACGCGTCCGTTGGTGATCGTTTTGTGACAGGGCGTGCGTCTTTCCGGTCAGGTCCTGAAGGTCAAAGCCTATCTTGGAAATTGCTTCTGAAGCGTGTTTTTTGGCGTCTTCCGCGGTACTTGTCTGCAACGACAACATTAACAGGCAAAACAAACCGGCGATCCGTTGTTGATTCATTCTCGAAAGTCCTTGCGACAAGCGTTATACCATGCGTGGTCCGAAATGATGCCTTCACGTTAAATCAAGCGAATCACCTCATTTTCGGCCACGCGACGTATATACCGTGCGTGGTCCGAACGCAAGCCAGTATAACGATCGGTATACAAAGAGTCAACGACCACTGATGCTTCTTGTAGATCTGATTTTGTTCCGCACATCCATTGGCACTGCAATTGCATTCGTGATGGCCTTGCGCCTTGGCACTATCCCCCTTTCGACAATTTGGTGCTTGCCGCGACCGAAGCGTTTGCTATTTGCAACATGGATCGCGTAAGATCAGTGAATTGCCCAAAGCGATCAAACCTCCCGTGCGAATATGTCGCGGATGTGTGCGGTAGGTTGTCGGGGCGGCACGAAACGTCCTTACATCAACGATGTATGCGTTGAATGTTATTTTGCGTTAGTGTTTTTCAGTGTGCAAAGACTTGCGTATGGAATCGCAAGCGATCTTGTCAAGAATATACAAGGAGCAGAATCATGGACATCAACTTGATGATAAATTTTGGTGGCTTGCAATTACGCAGCCCGATCATCGTCGGATCGTGTCCTTTGACTGCGGACGGGCCGACACGCCTAGCGATTCAGTCCAGGGGTGCGGGGGCGATCACTTTGCCTTCATTGTTCGAGGAGCAGGTTATTGCTTGGTCGAAGCGAAATGGGAATCAATTGACGACACGCGAGCAGCGTCTCTTGTCGCTCAGCGACGAAACCGACATTGAAAAGACATGCGGCGACGTCGAATCGTATTTATCTCTGGTTAGCAAAGCAAGCAATGAATCGACGATTCCGATCATTGCCAGCATCAATGGCGAGGTGGGGGGCCATTGGTCCGAACTGGCCGTGCAACTGCAATCATTCGGGGCCAGCGCCATCGAGATATTGCTCCATCATCCAGCGCCGGGGCATCCGCTGCATCCTCACACGATCGAAGACATGGTTGTTTCGACCGTTTCGCAAATCGAACAGCAGGTCGCGATTCCGCTGTTTGTCAAACTGGAACCGGAACACACCAGCCACAGCCATCTTGCCCATCGTTTGTTATCGGGGGCGCACGGTTTGATCCTGTTTGGACGACAACCGAATCTGGACATCTGCTTGGATAGTTTTGAATTGAAGCGCCACTGGGATTTGACACATTGCGGCGGTATCGGCCAATCGATCGGTCCGATCATGCGAATTCATCGACACTGTCCCGCAATGCCCCTGGCGGCATGCGGCGGCATCGGAAGTTCGGGCGATTTGATTAAGGCTTTGCTTGCGGGGGCCGACGTCGCCGTGGTGACCTCCGCGATATATCGTGAAGGCCCGGACGTGGTTCGCAAGTTCCTTGACGGCCTGAAGAACTTCATGCGGACACAGCAATTGTGTTCGTTGCCTGAATTGTTTGATAAGCGTCCGCTCGAATTCGACAGCGATCGCGAACGGCAGGAATACATTCATGCATTGTCGTCGCGTCCGGAATCGTTCGAGGAAGGTTGCAACGATCACGCGATGGAAGGAGACCGGTGGGGACATCCCGCCTGAACCAGTGAAGATTGGCCGACCGTCTTGGCTGTCCGACTTAGACATCAACGTCTGGGCAATTTATACCGTGCGTGGGCTGGAATGATGCTTGCGAGTTAAATGAAGCGAATCACCTCATTTTCGGCCACGCGACGTATACCTTGCGTCAGCATTTCTCCGTTGATCTTGCGACGCGTTCGCTCGAGGTTCGTTGGGATCGTTCAAGGCATCGATACGGCGTCATACTCGCTGAGCGTTTGATGGCTTTCCGCATCGACTTCGACCATGCGGACGCGGTATCCCCACAGGTTCGCCAAGTGGCGAAGGATACGGTTGGCCTCCGCTTTTTGCAGCAGTTTGCCATCGCGTACGCGGTGCGTCAACACAAGGCGACGATTCCCCTTAAGGTTCGCATCGGTGATCTGAATCTCGGGCTCTTGCTTGGAAAGGTCGTACGGTGCGGCAAGTTGTCGTCGCACTTCGCGGTAACCGGATTCGTCGTGGATCGCTTTCACCGTCATATAGATGTCATCCGCGTTATCGCTGACTTTGAACAGCCGCAACTCGCGAATCAGGCGTGGGCTGAGGAATTGCAGGATGAAGCTTTCGTCGCGATAGTGAATCCAGGCATCGCGGATTGTCGCCAACGACTGACCATTCCCAGCAATCTCCGGAAACCATTGCCGATCCTCCTCGTCGGGGTGATCACAAATTCGAGCGATATCCTGCATCATGGCGAATCCCAACGCATACGGATTGATGCCGCTGAATCGACGATCATCGTAGCTGGGCTGGGTAACGACGGCTGAATGCATGTGCAGAAACTCCAGCATCGCCCCTTCCTCGATGAGACCCCGATCGTACAGTCGATTCATGATTTCATAATGCGTGAAGGTCGCGCAGCCTTCGTTCATCATCTTCGTTTGTCGCTGCGGATAGAAGTATTGCGGCAATCGTGCGGACGATGCGCAGAATTTCCCGCTGCCAGTCCTTCAATTTCGGTGCATGGTTGGCTAGGAACGTGAGCAAGTTCTCTTCGGGCAACTCCAACGAAGCGGCTTCGGCCTCGTTGTCGATCTGTTCCGAAGATCGTTCGTCTTGTGAATGACTCGCATCCCGTGGCACGGTACGCCACAGATCGTTGTAGGTCGATTCGAGATGCTGACGCCGCGTCGGCGCGTGCCTGCTGTTCCCGCAATGACCGTCGACGCATGGCATAGCGATTGACGCCGTGCGACATCAGGGCGTGAGCGGAATCAAGCAGTGATTCGACTTCCATCAGACCGTAACGTTGTTCGCAGTCGGCGATAAAGCTTTTCGCGAACGCCAATTCATCGAGAACTCGGTCGGGCGCTGGTCCATTGCCGGAACAAATGATTGTTCTTGAAGAAGTGATTGTGTCCGAATGCGGCGTGGGCGATCACCAGCGTCTGCATCGTCATGGTGTTTTCCTCCATCACGTATGAAACACAAGGGTCGGAATTGATCACCAACTCATAAGCCAACGATTGCGCCCCTTTTCGGTAAAGCAATTCCTCGCGAGCGAACCGCTTGCCGAAGGACCAGTGCCGATACAGCAGCGGCATTCCGATGGCCGCGTAAGCGTCAAGCATTTGTTCGGACGTGATGACTTCGATTTGATTGCGATAAACGTCCAATCCCAGTTCGTTTAACGCGATCTCTTCCACCGCGCCATAAACGCGATGAAGCAAATCGAAGTCCCATTGCGATCCGCTGTAAAGGAGCTTGCTTGACTGGCTGGTCATGTCGTCGATTCCGTTGTCATCAATTTCGTTCCACCGCCGGAAACCTTGGCCATCCTTCATCGATCATTGGTCAGTTCGTCGTCAATTTCTTTTTCTGACCGCCATCGAACAGGTCGTGAAACACCGGGAAGATATCCGCCGCTTGGTTGACTTCCGCCATTGCAAAGTTTGCATGCTGGGACAGCAAATTCAGATAGCCATCCCAAAGCACGCTATCGCCCGGCCATTGATCATCGTTCACTTCAATGTAAGCGTAGTACTGGCAAATTGGCAGGATCTGTTGCTGCAACAGCCGCAGGGTAAGCCCCATGTCGTGATCGAAATTGTGACCGTCGGATGCCTGAGCGGCGTAGATGTTCCAATCATCGAGCGGATAACGTTGTTTGACGACACGCAACATTTCCTCCAGAGCCGACGATACAACCGTTCCCCCTGTTTCGCGACCGTGAAAGAACGTCTCTTCGTCGACCTCTTGAGCGGTGTAGGTGTGCCGAATGAAGACCAGTTCGACCGACTTGTAGTGACGCTTCAAGAACAGATGCAGCAGCATGTAAAAACGCTTCGCCAGATCCTTCAACTGCTCCGTCATCGACGCCGAAGTGTCCATCAGGCAGAACATCACGGCTTGCGTCGTCGGCTTGGGAACACGTTCCACGCGACTGTATCGCAGATCGACCGTTTCCAAATAAGGAACGGCCCGCATGCGAGCTTGTTGTTCGGCGATTCGCTTGCGTGCGCGATCGATTGCTTCCGCGTCACCGCCATCGATCGCCTCTTGCAGTTCGTCCTGCAAAGCTTGCACTTCCTTGATGGTGGGGCGTTTTAAAGCAATGCGGCGGGCCAAGCTGCGACGCATGGTTTCGCGTTTATTCAAGCGTTGCGGCGAACCATCGACTGAATATCCCGCTCGCACCCAAGTCGGCGAGGCCATCGATTTAAGCTTCTTCTTCGCCAAATTGGGAAGTTCAAGATCCTCGAAGAACAGATCCAGGAATTCATCGCTGGTGAGCGCGAACACGAAACTGTCTTCGCCATCACCATCGGCGCTTCCCGACGCACCACTTCCTCGACCACCGCCGCCGGGCTTTTCGATCACATCCCCTGGACGATAGTCGTGATTTCCCGGCAGCACATAATCGCGATGACCAACATTGGAATCGTGGTGAAACGTTGGCTCGTGCAAGTCCTTGCTGCTGATGGAAACTTCCTGTCCTCCCTCCAGGTCCGCAATCTTGCGGTTACGGATTGAGTCGGTGAAAGCCTTGCGCATATGGGATTTCACGCGTCGCAAGAACCGTTGGCGATTCCCGAGGCTTTTCGATTTCGGATTTTGACGGCGGTCGACAACATGCATTGCTGAAATTCCCTCGGATGGAAAGCAAACGGAAAGACTTTGACCGTCAACTCGATTTGCTTACCCGCATATACCAGTCTACCAGACGACGAACCTGACGCGGCGTGTAGCCTCGTTCGGTCATGCGTTGCACGAACTCGTTGTGCTTCTGCTCCGCCTGGCTATCCTTTTTCGCGCCGAAACTGATCACGGGCAGCAATTCTTCGATCTGACTGAACATTCGCTTTTCGATCACTTCGCGAATCTTCTCGTACGACGTCCAATCCGGATTGCGACCGTTATTCTTCGCTCGGGCGCGAAGCGCGAACTTCACCACTTCATATCGAAAATCCTTCGCATTGGCGATTCCCGCGGGATGCTCGATCTTTTCCAGTTCTTCGTTCAACAGATCGCGGTCCATCAATTGTCCGGTATCGGGATCTTTGTAATCCTGGTCGTCGATCCATGCGTCGGCATACGAGATGTAGCGATCAAAAAGATTCTGTCCGTAGCTGTGATACGATTCCAGATAGGCCTTTCGGATCTCGTTGCCGATGAACTCAGCATAGCGTGTGCCGAGTTCTTCTTTCACGAATTCGAGATAACGTTGCTCGGTCTCTTCGGGCAACTGCTCGCGTCGGATCGATTGCTCCAACACATACATTAAATGCACCGGATCGGCGGCCACTTCCTCCGTGTCGAAATTGAACGTCTCCGACAGAATTTTGTAAGCGAATCGAGTGGAAACGCCATCCATTCCCTCCGTCACGCCAGCGGCGTCGCGATATTCCTGAACCGTCCGCGCGTGGGGATCGGTGTCCTTCAGCGACTCGCCATCGTAAACATGCATCTTGGCGTGCAGGCTGGAATTTTCGTGTTCCTTCAAACGCGTCAGGACCGAAAACTGCGCCATCATTTCGAGCGTATCGGGAGCACACGGTGCTTCGCCCAATTGCGAGTTCTGAATCAGTTTTCGATAGATCTGCGTCTCTTCAGTCATTCGCAAGCAATACGGCACCTTGACGACGCAGATGCGATCCAAAAACGCTTCGTTGCTGCGGTTCGCCTTGAATGTCTCCCATTCAGATTCGTTTGAGTGGGCGACGATAATCCCTTGATAGGGCATCGCTCCGACATTTTCAGTGCCGACGTACGTTCCGTCCTGAGTCGCGGTCAGCAACGGATGCAGCATCTTCAGCGGCGCTTTAAACATCTCCACAAACTCGAGCAGTCCCTGCGTTGTGCGGTTAAGCCCGCCGGTGTACGAATAGGCATCCGCGTCATCCTGACCGAAGTATTCCAGCTTGCGAATATCGACCTTGCCCACGAGCGAGGAAATATCTTGGTTGTTCTCGTCCCCCGGCTCGGTTTTGGCAACACAGCAGCCTCGTTGCTCGGAAGGCAAAATGCGAACGACGGAAAACTTTGCAATGTCCCCGCCGTATTCATCAAGTCGCTTGATCGCCCAAGGCGACATATAACCGGCCAACCGACGACGCGGGATGCCGTATTCCTCTTCAAGTACCGGTCCCATCGTCACGGGATCGAAAAGTCCCAGTGGGCTTTCATAAATGGGACTCACTTCGTCGCCAGCGCACAGAACATAGACCGGCTCCTTCTCCATCAATCGCTTGAGCGCTTCCGAAAGCGAACTCTTCCCCCCGCCGACCGGCCCCAGCAAATACAAGATTTGCTTGCGTTCTTCGAGCCCCTGAGCCGCGTGGCGGAAGTAGCCAACAATCCGCTCGATGGTCTCTTCCAAACCATAAAAATGCTGAAACGTCGGATAAACCTTGATCGTCCGATTCATGAAGATTCGGCCCAATCGCGGATCGGTGGAAGTATCGACAAGCTGTGGCGAACCGATCGCTTTAACCATCCGCTCCGCCGCCGAAGCATATAAGCTGGGGTCGTTCCGCGCGGATTCCAGGAACTCTTTCAGCGTCATGCGAACTTGCTTGTGCTTGGAATAGCTTTCCGAGTAAAGCTGTACGATGTCCGTTCGATTTGTGTCGGCCATATGCGAACTCCCATTACGCAAAAGTTTCGGTATCACGTGGTTCCGATCAATCAATACGATCGTCGACTGCCAGGAAAATCGTTATCGTTGAAGGTGGACACACGGTATCGTGATTCCCGCACACCCGATTGTCGCTGGAATGAAAAACAAGCGGCGGGAGAGAAAAGGTTCACCATCGGTAAGCCAAATGGACACTCAACGTATCTCTCGGTTCACGCCAACCGAACGCTTTTCGCTGACCGTCAAACATGCACGAAAGCAAACAGAATGCCTAATCGGAAAACTGACAGCTTTCAAGGCACGTCTCAATTATAGGAGTTGGAATGGCCACACTCTGCAAAAATCTTGCAAACGACGGCGAAATCTAAATTACAAAGCCATGCTGCCGCGAGACTTACGGGAATCTTCTTTTTTCTTCTCGGAATTTTGTCAGAAGCGGTTTTGCTGGTCCGACAGTTAGACTTTAAGTCTGCGAGGCCGGCGGTCCGCTCGGTTTGCCCCGTGCGTAATCCTCCGTTTTGGCTCGATTCTTTCAGCCTTCCACCTAGTAGCATTCGCGTCATGAAGCAAAATAGTCGATGGATTGGAAAGAGACTGTTTGTCCAAAGGGATCGTTCGCGGTGATCGATCGAAAGGGCGCTCTTTCCGAAACGAAGCCGTTCATTGCGGCTGGGTGCTCGTACAACAGGAACTGGATCGATGGGACGCATTAGCGACACGTTGAACACCATTAATACTTCAATTCGCACCTTCTTGATGGTTTGCCTAGCCGGCATCCTGGGAAGCGCGGGATACGTCACTTACGAAGCGTTCGATGCCGAAAGACGCAAAGCGGCCGAAACCGAAGCAGCGCTAGCGTCCACAAAAGTTGAATTGGATCAAGCCAATACTGAGATCGAGCGTCAATCCAAAGAGATTACGCGGATGGAAACGGCCATGCATCTGCTGAAAGTCGATCATCGACTCGCGATATTGGAGGTCCTTAGCCAACAAGAGAAGCCCGATAGCGATCAGATCGTCACTACGGTTCGCTTCACCGAACTTTCGCCCCAGCGCGAGCCAGTTGGGGAACCGAAGGTCTTCAGTGTGCAAGGGGAAATCATCTATCTGGACAGTTGGGTGGTCAAGTTTGACGACAAGTTCGTCGAGTCGGCCGATATCGCGCGGGGTACTTCGCTGGCCCTGTTCCGTCGAGTCTTCGGCGAAAACCAAAAGCCGACCGATGGCTATCTTCTCGACGAAGTCGGTTCGATGCCCCAAGCCTACCTGCGGGGAGGTGAACCTAGCGATTTCGAACGGGAGATCTGGGCTCAATTTTGGGAATTCGCCGCGGATCGGGAGAAAGCCGCCGAGAAAGGCATTCGCGCTGCACATGGTGAGGCACCGTCGTTCAAAGCCATTCCCGGACAGGTCTGGGAAGTCACCGTCCGCGCTTCTGGTGGCTTGTCGGTCACGCGACTCGAAGGGGCGGAACCAGCCGATCAATGATCGGCCAGCGTTCTCGATTGTTGTCTTGCAGCAATGTTTATCAGTTGATCTTGCGACGTGGTCGCTCTAAGTTTTATTTGACTACCGAATCACGAGCCTCCAATGAATGCTTCGTATCTGACTGTCGCTCGAATCGCCGCCGCCGCCGCCGCGGATGTCTTGATGTCGTATCGCGGTCATTTGACCGTCCGAGAGAAAGCTCCGCGCGATCTTGTTACGCAGGCTGATGTCGCCGCGCAGAAGAAGATTCAAGAGATCGTGATCGATGCGTTTCCCGATCACGCTTTCGTCGGCGAAGAGGAAGGGCATGACGCCGTTCCCGTCGACTTGTTGAAGCAAACGGATCATCCGCCAATTTGGATCGTTGACCCTCTGGATGGAACGGTCAATTACGTGCATCAACTTCAAAGTTTCGCCGTTTCGATTGCGTTGTATCATGCCGGACGCGTTCAGTTGGGTGTCGTCCACGATCCGATTTGCCACGAGATTTACTGGGCGGTCGATGGCGAAGGAGCATTCCTGAATGATCGACCGATTCGCGCTGCGGAAACGCAACGACTCGATCAATCACTGCTGGCGTGCAGCTTTTCCGCCGGGACGAAACATGATGAACTCGAACTGGCTCGCTTCGCCGCCGTTTTGGATCGCTCGCAATCGGTTCGGCGTCTCGGATCGGCCGCGTTAAACATGTGCTATGTCGCCGCCGGACGACTTGATGGCTATTGGGCAACCTGTGTGAAACCGTGGGATATCGCCGCCGGAGCGGTCATTGTCGGCGAAGCCGGGGGTGACGTTCGGCACCTCAGCGGCGAAACCTTTGACGTCTGGCGGCCTCAGTTCGCCGCCGCCGCCACAAAACCGTTGAACGATCAACTGTTGAAATGCCTTTCCGAAGTGGGGTAGTGCGTGCATCGGCCGTCGTTCGGCGCGCCCCGTCTATCCGCTAGCAGCCATTGATCGCTAATTCTCCGTCTGTTTCTCGATCGCATTCAATAACAACGAACGAGGCTTGTCAGCCAGTTGGTTGTTGCCGTCAAAGCTGAACTTCCGTAAATCCCCCGCGAATTTCTCAAGCGTTTGCCGTTCAGAATTCAAGAACGCATCCCAGTGCTGTTTTTCCGATTCGGTCAGCGCCGCGTACCAGATGACATATTCGGCCAACGGCTTGTCGGTCAACAAGGTGTGGCCCCATGTTGCCTGCTGGAATTTCGTATCCGGTTCGCTCCACAGAGCGTATGCGAAGGTCGGCAACACCGCGTTGCCGAGTTGTTGGTCCCAGGCGACGACTTGTTTGCTTGCATCCCAATCGCCATTGGTCGCGACGGGCGACTGTCGCAAGTTCAGTTGAACCTTGATCGTCGATGTCGAATCACCAAAGTTCGGCAAGACCGCGCCGAACACCAGTTGTCCAACAACATTCGTCGGATCGGGATGGCTCGACACATTGTTGGCGATACCCGGATTCTTTTCCCTCCAGTCTTCCAGAATCTGCTGGTACTCCTCCGTTTCACGCAACATCCGCCGCAGGGATGCATTCATCGCTTCGATATCCTTCATCCAAGCAAGGGCTTCGGTCAAGTCGACGTCGTCTGGAAAGCGGACTTTCCGAATCAGCACCTGTTCGATCAAATCGACGACCAATTGCGGCTGAGGACTGGACAGGGAACGCATGATGGTCGGCAGATCGCGCACCTGAAAATAGTCGCGTTCGATCAGAAACTGCACCGCTCGCGCGATCAAGTCATGCATCCGCGGCTGTTCGGACGTCTTCGGATCGGCCGAATAGACCCAGATATGCAGGTTCAAGTTCTTCAAATCGCTGCGAAACTGAGAATCGATGAACGCGGTCAGTTTGTCCCGCACTCCCTCTAGCTCAACATGTTCCTGGACGAAGCGCAGCAGCAGATCGACCAGACGATCGACCTTTGCTTGTCGCTGCGCCAACGAAGCCGTCAAGGCGTCGTCGCCCCGAAACCGTTCTCGATAGACAAACAGCGATCCCACAGGCGATGCAAAGCGATGAAAACCGCCCGCATCGTCGAAGTCGGCGGGCATCGATCCTTGGAAACGATCTTGAAACGTCCATTTCCGGGATTCGTTGTCGAACGATTGCTCTTTATAAATCTGACTCAGACGCTGAATCTCAGCATCCGGAATCGGCGTATTGTCCGATTGGTTTTCCGAACGTTGACGCCAAACGGTCAACTTGCGGTCCATTGTTTCACCGTGCGGAGTCAACTCCAGTTCATAGACCGATTCGATGCAGCCTAGACTGATCGGTAACATCAAAATGATAAGCAGTATCGGCATCTTCATTGTCGAGTTCCTTTTTGATCGGCATTGATGCCAATGATGGTCCCAAATGCCAGATATCTTCGCTGCTCAGCCGCTTTTCCAGGCATCGCAATTCGCTTACCATGATAGCGTTAATACGTCGCTTGGTCAGGAATAATGTGATTCGCTTCATTTAACACGAAGGCATCTTTCCAGACCACGCACGGTATAATTTCCGATGGGATTTGGTTTCGCAGAGGTTTCATCGTTTGCGCTTCGACACCGCAAGGGTTCGCTGCACGACGCGCCAACGGTAGGCGAAGGCCAACGCATCACACATGGTCAAACTGATAGAAGGTCGTTCATAACGATGCAGTACTGCCGTTTTCAATCCGCCGACGCCATCGAGCTTGGTCTGTTTCAGGATGATCGAATCATACCACTTCGTTCGATCGATCCCCAGCTCCCGTCGACCATGCAGGAGTTGATGCAAGTTGAGAATTTGAAGTCGAAGCTGGCGGGGGCGGCGAAAGCGGAAAGCATCGAGGCGTCGAGCGTACGCTTGCTGGCCCCGATCACGCAGCCGGAGAAAGTCATCTGCATCGGTCTGAACTACCGTGATCATGCGATTGAAACGAACAGTCCGATCCCCGAACAACCGGTTGTGTTCAGCAAGTTTCCTTCGACGGTCATTGGCCCGGCGATCCCATCATTCTGCCATCGATCAGCGATAGCGTCGATTATGAAGCCGAACTGGTCATCGTGATCGGTAAGACAACCCACGACGTCGCGGAACATCAAGCCATGTCGAGCGTCTTTGGATACACGTGTGGCCACGACGTTTCGGCTCGGGATTGGCAGAAAGGAACTCCCGGCGGACAGTGGTTGCTGGGCAAGACGTTTGATACCTTCGCACCCATCGGTCCGGTGATCGTGGACGCCGAGGAACTTTCCGATCCGGGAAACCTGTCCGTCAAGATGCGGGTTTCGGGAGACTGCTTGCAGAACGGAACAACCCGCGAACTGATTTTCAGCGTTGCCGAATTGGTCTCGCATGTTTCGCAAGTTTGCACGCTTCGTCCCGGCGATCTGATCTTCACCGGGACGCCTCCGGGAGTGGGCGCGGCGCGCAACCCGCGACGTTTTTTAAAGCCGGGCGACGTTTGCACGGTGGAGATCGAAGGAATCGGTTCGTTAACGAATCCTTGCGTTGCTTCGGACAGTTCGGAGGCTGCCGACTTTCGCGCTAAACGATATGCATAATCGCAATGCCTCATGAACAACGACGCTTCGCCTCGCTCGACGGTTTCAATATCGTTGTCACGGGCGGATCGAGCGGGATCGGTAAAGCAACCTGTTTGCGTCTTGCTGAACAGGGCGCGCGGGTTGTTGTTCATTTTCATCAGAACAGGACAGGGGCGGAGGAAACCGTTGCGGATATCTCCGGCAACGGTGGGACGGCCTTGCTCCACCAAGCCGATTTGCGTGACGCGGACGATCGAGATCACTTGATCGAAACCTCGTTCTCGCACTGGGGACGCATTGATGCCTGGATTCACAATGCAGGTGCCGACGTGCTGACGGGAACCGACTCAAAGTTGAGTTTCGCTGAAAAGCTTGATCTCTTGTGGTCCGTCGATGTTCGCAGCACGATGTTGTTGGCCCGCGCTGTCGGACAACGCATGCGAAACCAGCCACCGGCATCGGTCGCTCCATCAATGGTCTTTATCGGCTGGGATCAAGCGGCAGCGGGAATGGAGGGTGACGCGGGGAACATGTTCGGTCCAATCAAGTCGGCTGTGATGGCGTTTTCCGATAGCATGGCGCAAACGTTGGCTCCCCATGTTCGCGTCAATTGCGTCGCGCCGGGCTGGATTCAAACCGCGTGGGGCCGACAAACCGATGAAGCTTGGAATCGCCGAGCGGTTGAAAGTTCGCTAATGCTGCGTTGGGGAAAACCGGAAGACGTTGCGGCGGTGATCGCTTTCTTATGCAGCCCCGAAGCATCATTCGTCAACGGCCAAACGATTGAAGTCAATGGCGGATGGAACCGCAAGCCGAAGGGTTGATGTCCGTTGACACAATGATGCTTCCACGTGGCCGTCGATTCAGACCTCGTTCGGCTTCATCAATTCTTCAATTGCGAGGTCGACCAGCAACGATGAATCTTCTTGTTCATCGTCCGTTTCAACGGATGGAGATTGGGCGACCGTTGCATGTTGCCACTGGGAATTCGTTGCCGAGACGACGATGTTTGTCCGCGAAGTTGGGCTTGATCGCTGGAGGTCGGTCACATTGGAAGTATCGAGTTCCGAGTCTTCCGCGGGTCGATTCGCTTGAATCACGGGGGGCGTGGCTTCGCCTTCGGTGTTCGGTCTTGAAAGGCGAGCCAACAGATTGATGACGCGCAACGCATCCAGAGGTGTCAGTGATCCGTCGGCGTTCGTGTCGAAGAATCGCATCGGAAAGGTCCCCGCCAGCGTGTTGGCGGCCACCAGACCGGACGAACCTTCCATGAAATCTCGGCGGAAGAGCTGGTTCAAGATTTGAAGGGCATCAATCGCCGTGACCTCGCCGCTGTTGTTGACGTCCAACGAATCAAGTGGATTGGTCCAATCCCCCGCACCGGCCAGCCGAAGCGTTGCATCGCCCAGGGTTAAGACTTGGAAAAAGACGTTGTCGACGATGTCGAAGCCGGTCACGCGCCAATCGCCAACAAAGTCGCGAGAATCATCTTTGTCCACGTGGAGCGTTAAGATTCCATTGGAGTCGACGGCGTTAAGCAAGGTCGTCGAATCCAGACGAATCGAATTCACACCGGAGCCGACAACATGAATCGTTTCAAAGTCGGAATAGACATCTTGACCGCCGATCAAATCGACGACTTGTCCTTGCTCGTCAAACACCAGCGAATCGGAACCATCACCCGCGTGCAGTTTCAACGGAAACGAAGCATCCCCCAGATTCCCAACGGTGAACACGTCATCGCCCGAGCCGCCTTGCAATTCCAACGATTCGATCGCGTTCACGGGGGACGAAAAACGCGTGACGCCTCCCTGTGTGACGACCACAGCATTACCGTTGCGGCGAACCTGGCTTTCACCGGGGGTCAGCAAGATTGAAGCTTCCGCGCCGACATTGCCATCGGCCAGTGTAACGGCGTAATCCTCCACTTCCCCTCCCTGCGCCGCACCCGTTGGCGACAAGCCTCCGTTGGCGCTAACGCGCATACGGGCGAAGGTGGTTCCCACACCGGCTCCGCTGGGAATCGTAAACGAAACAAGGTTATCTCCTCCCTGCAACGCGATGGCGTTGGCGATTCGTTCGCCGGCATCGGACCAATCGCCGTCTTGATTGAAGTCGATCCAAGCGTCAAGTCGCCCGGATGTCGAAGCGTTCACCCGCATTGTCGCCACGGACGCTCCGGCGTTGGACGCGACCAAGGTTGTCATGAAGCTGACTCCATCATCCTTATCATCGCCGTCAGCCGCATCGCTGACTCGGGCGGTCGACTCCAGCGACGGAGCGGTTCCCAAGAACAGGTTGCTGGTCGTATGACGGGCTCCATTGTCCTCCAATCGCACCGGGTATTCAGCGGGGGCGTCGCCGAAGTCCAACGTTGGCGGAGGCGAATCATTATCGACGTTCAGAGCGGAAACAACCTGCGGCGACAAGCGGTATTTCAGATCCGCCGTCACGATCGGTCCGAACCGGACTTCAAACGGGACATCACCGTCGACAATCGTGTCGTTGACACCGGTCACCGTAACGGTTTGAGGCGTCATCGCATTGCCGGGCGTGAAGGTCAACGAACTGGGAGAAACCGTTCCCTCGGATGTATCGGAAGAGACGAGCGGAATCACGACCGATTGCGTCGGCACCGTATCGAGCTGGACGGTAAACGTGAACGAACCGCCGGACTCGGACGTCTCCCGGAGGCTAGGCGCAACAACCGTGATGCCGGCGGTGTCATCGTTGATGTTCGTAATGGTTACGTCAGGTGGATTGATCTGCTGATATTTCGAGTCACCCGTCAACGGGGCGGTGATGACGTTGAAGGCGACATTCCCATCGTCAATCAAGTCATCCTTGCCAAACACGCGAACGGAAATCGGTGCGGTCCCGTTAGCAGGCGTGAACGTAATGCTGGACGTTTCCAATGTTCCTTCGCTGGAGTCACTGAGCGAAAGATTGAGGGTCACGGGAGCGACGGGGATTGTATTCAAGGCGATCGTAAAGGTCGCAGGCGACTGCCCCGCTTCATCGACGGTCAATCCAGAGGTTCCCGTCAAGGTGACGCCGGCCACGTCGTCATCAGCATTGCTGCCTGTCACATCGCTTGGATTGAGCTGGTTGTACTTCGGGTCTTCACTAACGGCGGCATGCGTAACAATCGAGAAACTGACCGCGTCGTCGTCGATTTGATCGTCAACCCCAGAGACGGAAATCGTTTTTGGGAGGTTCCAATTCGTTGGGGTGAACACGACCTGCTGCGGAGAGACCGTCGCCTCGGTCGGCTTCGACGAGGAGACGGCGATCGTCACATCCGCCGAAGGCTTCGTGTTCAGGACGATCGTAAACGAGTCACTTCCCCCCGCTTCGGATGTCGCCAAGCCAGACGTCTTCGACAGGGTGACACCGGCGATATCGTTATCGATGTTTACGCCTGCCACATCGTCGGCATCGAGACCACTGTAGAACGGATCGTTGCTGACGACCGGTGCCGTGAGAATCGTGAATGGGGAATCGCCATCGTCAACCGAATCGTCCACTCCGGTCACGGTCACGGTCTGTGGCGTGGTGCCATTGGTCGGTGAAAAGGTCAACCGAGCCGGAGACACCGTTGCTTCGCTTGGCAACGAACTGGAAAGATCAATGATCACATCGGCCAACGGCAACGTATCCAAGGCAACTGTGAATGTCTTCGACGTCCCCGACTCATTCGTCTGTAATCCGCTCAGCGGTGTGACGGTGATCCCTGGATGATCGACGATCGTGCCGAACAGCATTCCAAAGCGATCATCTCCCGATTGCGTGGGGCTGTCGACGACATCGATCAAGACCTGATCATCAGTCAATGCGTCATCGATGCCGTATGCGGACATCTCATTGTTTTCATCATCGGCTCGGTCAAGCGTGAAGTTCACGTTCGTTGAAGCAGCGATCGCTTCGAGTTCGATACTGAAGACTTCGACATTTGAAATTGGATTCATGAAATCGTCGAACTCTTGCGACTGACGACCGAACACCGATTCGGCCACCGCTTCCAGGCCGGCGGACTCCAGCGGACCGGTTCCACCCACTTCATCAAAGACAACCGTTCCGTCGGCACCCGGCGTGTAGCTTCCCGACTGGATGTTGCCGTAGACGATTCGATTGCCCAGCGATTTGCTGCGGGCATCGAGATTGAATGCGAACGCGGCCGGATTCAACGTCTCGTTAACCGGATCAGAATAGACCGGAACAGAATGCACTTGCCCAACCGGCGGGCTACCCCCTCCTCCTTTGATAACGCCCGACGTGTCGACCGAGATATCCGGGACGTCGACAAACTCGTATTCATCGGCTACATAACGGATCACATATCGAAACGGGTCCCCTGAGCCAACCGTCCCGTCTTTGTCGCGCGGCTCGCGTAACAGCTCGAAGACCGTGACTTTGCCGGCCCCCAAGTTCAGCCCCTCGGGCCCTTCAATCGCTTGCTGGATGGCGAATGCCGGACGGTGGGTCAAGCTGGGAGTTGTTGAGGTTGCACCAAACAGAGGGATTGTTGCCGTTTGACCGTTCAGACTTAAGACAATCGATCCATCGGTGGCGTCGTGCAAGTCTTCCGATATTTCAATGATCTGCGTTTCGCTGAGTACGGGACGAAATGCGTGCGAGTTGTCCGCCAAGATATCGGCATAAACGGTGAACGCCCCCAGGTGAAAATCGTTGAAGATGTAAGGACGCTCGTCGTCGAAAAGAACCTCCAAGTCAAAGCGGTCTCCCTTTTCGACAACAAACTGTCGCTGATCGTTGACAATCGACTGACCGTTCTGGGTGACATCAAGCTTCAATTCAATAATCGGCTCGGCATTGAGCATCTGCCGTGCTTCGAGTTGCTCGAAACGAGGACGCTTCGTGCAAAGCCGCGTCACTTCCGAGCGTCGCTTGCGAAAGGACTTCCCGTGGTGTCGTCGGTGCGAGCGTACGTAAGGATTCCGCATATGCCTGATCACTCCCGCCATTTAACCTTTCCGTCAACCCAATAACGACCCGCAGCTAGCGCTGGCGTCTCTCTGTTTTCGGATGGGTTCTTAATACTCGAAACAATTCCCGCATTGAACAGCTTGGTGCAAGGTGCATGGCGGGAATCGACGTGATTCGCTTGACCGGATTGCAAGAGCCGCCATTGAAGAACACGCACAGTAAAAGCTTGATTTATCAATGCCTAGTGTAACCGTCGCTAAGCGAACGTGTAGAACTTAGTGTTCGGACTCAACAATTTTTTTAAAAATATGGATGCATAGGAACCACAATAATTGGAAAGCTATCGAAGATCGATGGCTGAGCCGGTGGGTCAACGAAGCATCGATCTCGAGCGAACACGTCGCAAGATAACATCAATCGCTTTTGTTATTGACATATACCGTGCGTGGTCTGAAATGATGCCTTCGCGTTAAATGAAGCGAATCACCTCCTTTCTGCCCACGCAACGTCTAGATTCGACCGAAGACTTGGCAAGCCTGTTCCTCCAACGCAATTTGACGATACGTCTGTTATCAAAGCATTTGCCGTTTTATAATGCGTGGTAGTCGGTTCTGCACGATTTGGGTTCAGTTTCTTGGTGCCGATAAACGAATGGACACTGGATGAACCAGGGGGACGTCGTTTCTTGAACGATTCAATCGATTGAATTTCGGCATCGACATTCCCACCTTCGCCTATCCCTTCCAGTTAACGAATGTTCATCTTTCGCATTTCTTCATTGTTTTCGATCGTGTTGCTCGTCGGCGGTTTCTGTTTGGCCGAAACGCCAGCAAAGATCGAGTCGTTCTTGGAAAGTCACTGCATCGATTGTCATCAGGCCGGTTCCGCGGAAGGGGGGCTGGACCTGAACACGTTGTCTCGCGATGTGGCTGATTCGCAGCAGGCCCAGCGGTGGGAACGGGTGATGGACCGTGTCGTCGCTGGAGAAATGCCCCCGGCCGAAGCGGGCGATCTTTCCGAGGACGAGAGATCTTCGTTCGCTGGGCATATCGATGAATGGATTCGGACGAGACAGATGGCGCGCTACGCCAGCACGGGTCGCGTCGCTGGACGTCAGTTAACTCATCTGCAACTGGAACGATCACTGCACGATTTGCTTGGAATCGATATCCCCTTGGCCTCAACGATGCCGGACGAACCTCGAACGGAAGGCTTCACGTCCATTGCTCGGGGTCAATCGATGTCGCACTTTCAATTGGAGCAGCATCTATCGGTGGTCGATTTGGCGTTGGACGAGGCCTTTCGACGTGCGTTGAGCCCATCGGATGGATGGTCGAAGCGTCTGGAAGCCGAAGCGATTGTTCGCAACAACCCCAAGCGAAGATGTCGCGAACCGGAGATGATCAAGGGTCAGGCGGTCGTTTGGTCCGGCACGGTAACCTTTTATGGGCGTGTCCCCGCGACCGAAGCAAAACAGTCGGGCTGGTATCGGTTCAAGCTTCGTGCTTCGGCATTGAACAAGCCGAAGGAGCATGGCGTTTGGTGTACGGTGCTTCGCGGTCGCTGTGTATCGAGCGCTCCGCTGCTGACCTGGGTCGACGCGTTTGAAGCAAACAACCAAGCGAAGGATGTGGAATTCGTCACCTGGATGGATGAAGGAGACATGCTGGAAATTCGTCCAGCAGATGTCACCTTGAAGAAGGCGAGGTTCGACGGTGGCCAAATTGGTACGGGGGAAGGGGCACCGCAAAATGTACCCGGTGTGGGGATTGATTGGATCGAAATGGAACGTTTCTATCCCAGCGGCGATGACGACAAGGTTCGTCGGTTTCTGTTTGGGAAACTGGATGTTCGTCCCGCCAAGAAACTCGACCAATCGGTCGTGCGGTTCGACGACCCAAAAGCGGAGATCGCCGGACTGATGAATCTCTTCGCGACGGGCGTTTCGACGACCTGTTGCCGCCGCCGATCTGACGCCGTTTGTCGCGATGGCGCACACTGTCCTCGAAGAGTCGAACGATCCGATTTCCGCGTTACGAACCGGATATCGGGCGATCCTTTGTTCGCCTCGCTTTATGTATTTCCAGGAATCACCCGGTCGGTTGGACGATCACGCGATCGCGGCGCGATTGAGCTACTTCTTGCAAAACACGACGCCCGATGAAACCTTGATGCGACTGGCGTCGGCGGGAAAGCTTCACAGTTCAGAACAGGTCATTCAGCAGGCGCGCCGTTTGCTCGAAGGGGACGCTGGAGAGCGATTCGTTCGCGACCTCGCCAATCAGTGGCTCGACCTGCATTTGATTGACTTTACCCAACCCGACCGAAAACTTTACCCAGGTTTCGATATCATAGTGCAACAAGCGATGCTCGATGAAACGCATTGGTTCTTGGAGCACCTGCTTCGCAATGACCTTTCGGTGACGCAGTTGATCGATGCCGACTTTACGTTCCTCAACAGTCGGCTTGCCCGTTATTACGATGTCACGGGAGACTTCGATGATGCAATTGGTAAAGCTTCGCTGGCGGACGATTCACATCGGGGGGGACTGTTGACGCACGGGTCGATTATGAAGGTCACCGCCAATGGGACAACAACCTCGCCCGTGATTCGCGGTGTCTGGGTTTCCGAACGCTTACTTGGTCAACAGATCCCTTCGCCGCCGGAAAACGTTCCAGCGATCGAACCGGATGTTCGCGGAGCGACGACGATTCGCGAATTGCTTGCCAAGCACAACGCCGACGCGGCGTGTGCTTCATGCCATCGGATGATTGATCCACCCGGGTTTGCGCTGGAAAACTTTGATCCCTCGGGGCGTTGGCGAAAGACGTATGCAACGGCGAAGTCGAAGAAGAAGAAAGCTTTGCCGCCGATCGATGCGGGGTTCACGATGCCCGATGGACGTGAATTTTCGGATTTGGAGAGTTTTAAAGAGTTGGTGCTCGCTGATCCGAAGAGCTTGGCGAGGAATCTGGTTGAAAAGTTGGTCGCCTATGGGACGGGGGCAACCGTTGGCTATGCCGACCGGCGGGCCGTGGATCGAATCGTCGATCAGGCCGAAGCAAGCGATTACGGGTTCCGATCGTTGATTGAAGCAACCGTTTCGAGCGACCTGTTTCTCAGCAAATAACGAACACAACAACGAAAGATCTGACGAATGTTTTCATCACTGCAATTCAATTTTCGCAAACGGTTGCCCCGCCGGACGATGCTTCGCGGTGCCGGTGTCTCGATGGCGATTCCGTACCTGTCGGCGATGCAGAATGCGTTTGCCGCCCCAGGGGAATCGCAGGGACCGCCGAAACGTTTTGTCGCGATGACTCTTGGGCTGGGACTGCATGGACCGAACTTAAATCCCGACGAAGCGGGAACACAGTTCAAGCCAAGTCGATATTTGAAAGCGTTGGAGGATATGCGATCTTCGTACACGGTTGTCTCGGGCAGTTCGCTGCCGGGCGTCACTGGCGGACATCGCGCCGAAGCCAGCATCTTGACCGCTCAGCCGCTGGGATCCAATGGCAACGGAAAGAACTCCATTTCGCTGGACCAATACATGGCCAAACATGGCGGCGGGGAAACCCGATTCCCGTCATTGGTGCTCAGCAGTGGCGGCAGCAGCAGTCCTTCGTACACCGAAAACGGGTCAATGATCCCGGCGCAAGATCGTCCGTCGCGTTTATTCGATCAATTGTTCGTCGATGAATCGGAATCGGCTCAGCAGCAGCAAGCCAACCGTGTTCGCGAGGGGCGAAGCATCATGGACTTGGTTTCCGAGGACGCCAAGCGATTGGCTCGGTCCGTCGGCGCGGTCGATCGCGATCGCCTGGACGCGTACTTCACGAGCGTTCGCGATTTGGAGACGCGCATGGCCGCCATGCAGCAATGGGCTGTTCGCCCCAAGCCCAAGGTGGACGCCAAGAGACCGGTCGATATCGGCAATAGCAGTGATTTTATTGGCCGCCAGCGTTTGATGAGCGACATGATCCGCTTGGCGTTGGAGACCGATTCGACGCGATACGTTGTTTATCATCTTGGTGGAAGTGGGGGCGTCGTTCCTTTGCCCGGTGTCGACGAAGGTTATCATTCCCTCAGCCATCATGGGCTCGACGATGAGAAGCTCGAACAATTGGCGGTGATCGAAACGGCCATCATCGAAGCCTGGGGCGACTTCTTGCGTTCGCTGGGTCGCGCGGATGATCAAGGACATTCTCTGCTTGATCAAACGGCGGTCTTGCTGACCAGTAATCTTGGGAACGCATCGAATCACAGCAATCAGAACATGCCCGTTCTTCTGGCTGGTGGCGGCTTCAAGCACGGTCGGCATTTGGCCTTTGACGTCAAGAAAAATTATCCGCTATCGAATCTCTATGTCAGCCTGTTGCAAGATCAAGGATTTGAAGTTGACCAATTCGCCAGCGGCACGACAACGATGAAAGGATTGGAGTTCAAAACCTAGTGTGCGGTGAAATGATACGTTTGAATCCTAGATCAATGTTGAGCGCGTTTGATGTTGTCTTGCGCAAATGTCTTTCAATTGATCGTGCGACATGGTCGCTCTAGGAATCGAATCACCTGATTTCCGCACACGAGAAGGATACCGGCAATTGAACGGTTGACATTTCGTCTAAGAAACCCTAGATTCCGAGTGCTCTCGCGGTAGCCCGACGGACGAATGAAGCCATTCGTTTTCACTTACTTTCCCGGTGGCGATGGGCTCGCCACACGCCCTGAAAGAGCCTGCCAGGCATGACTGTTGAAATTGAAGCCATCGCTCGCCAAACCGGTTGCGATGCCGCCAGCTTGAAAAACGCTTTACCACTCATCCAACAAGGCTATCTGCCTCCGTTCTTGGCACGCTATCGTCGTGACGAGTTGGGCGGATTGTCCGAGTCGACTTTATGGCTACTCGCCCGGCAAGTCGATCGCGACGCGACAATCGAGCGTCGTCGAAACGATTTGTTGCAACAGTATCAGCGCAATCAATGCGTCGATACGGCGCTCGATAAGGCCATTCGTCATGCGGAGACGCCGCGTCAGTTCGATCGCCTGTCCCGCCTGATTCGTCATCGCGGTGGTAATTTGGATGATGCCTCGCGGTTGGCGATTCGGCTGCTCAATCCGATGGCCGATGATCCGAAAGATCCCGCTCAGGTCGCCGGTGTATTGTTCGATAACGACGCCACGCGTGTCGATACGGCGGTGAACCATCTGGATAAAGGGCTGCAAGCCGAACTGAGCCATAACCAAGACCTGGTGCATATCGCGACGAACTGGTTGATGCGGAATGCACGCATCAAAATTGGCAAGGTTTTCGATCCGCATATTGAAAGTGACGAACCGGCCGATCAATCGGGAACTCCCGGTGCCGCACGGTCGAACGCGTCGACTGAGCGGAACTCCAAAGAATCTTCTTCGGCGGAGGCACAAGAGGCGAATTCTTCTTCATCGGATGCGTCTTCTTCATCGGATGCGTCTTCTCCGGCCGACGCGGAGACTTCGGTTGCACCGGAAGCGACTCCGCGGCCATCCGATGGTGCGGAAGCTTCACAACAAGTCGATGCTCCGGAATCGGCCACATCGCCTGAAACATCGCAATCGGCGTCGGACTCAAGTTCAATGGTCGCCGAGGCTGTCGAACAGCTCCCGCAAAAGGCCGCCGAAGTTGCCGACGCGGAATTGAACAACGACGGCGAAACGACGGAATCGACACCAGCGGCATCGGATGCTGACTCTACGTCCAGCGATGCGGCAACGCCTGTCTTGGAGACTTGGTCCAGCGATGCTCCGCCGAAGAAGAAGGGGAAGAAGAGCAAGTCGCAGGGATCGTCCGGCGAAGGAGGCGGATCGGAGCAGGGGGCTGAAGGAAAACGGACGAAGAAGAAAATTTCGCCTCGTCAACGACGTCGTCGTTGGCTGGTTGGCGTGCTGGAGGTGTTGGCGAACAAGAAGTTTGCGCCCAATAAGTTGTCGGCGTTCCAGATTTTGATGCTGGCGCGTGGATTGCGTTCCAGCGTCGTGGAAGCAAGTTTCGATTACGACCGCCGGGAGCTGATGCAGCAACTGCAGAAATCGGCGTCGCGTTTGAATCCCGCGATCGGTGATCGTCTGGCGACGGCGGCCGCGGAAGTGGAACCGACTTTGATCTCGGTTGCCGAGGAAGCTTTCTGGGATCGCCAGCTCGACATGGCCTCGCAGCACTTGGTCGAAGTCGTTTCGGACAGCTTCCGCTCGATCGTTCTTCGCGAACCGACGCATGCTCGCGGTGTCATCGCCATCGATGCGGTCGGTCCGCGGACGGCCGCCCTCGCTGTGCTTGACGGCTCGGGAAAACTGCTGCACACCGAAGACGTGCCGTGTCAGTTATCCAAGACGATGCGCGAACAGATGGTCACGACGCTGGGCGAACTGTGCCACAAGTTTCATGTTGACAAGATTGTCATCAGCAACGGACCAGCACGACGCAATTGCTTGATCGGGCTCACCGAATTGCTGAAGCAGACTCAGGAAGGAAGCTTGCACTGGACACTAGCCGATCGTAGCGGAGCGGACCTCTATGCCGCCGCCGACGCCAGTGATCCGTTGATTCGACAAACGCCACGACGCTTCCGAGCCGCGGCATGGATCGGCATGCAATTGCTCGATCCGATTACGGCCTTCACGAAGATTGATTATCCTCGTCTTCGTCTTGCTTCGTATCAACGCGAGTTGCATGACGATTCGTTAACACAATCGCTCTCGCATGTGATGACCAGCGGCATTGCGGCCAAAGGGGCGGACCTGAATGCCGACTCAGTCGCTTGGTTGACGCAGCTTCCCGGCGTCACGAAAGCGTTTGCGGAGTTGGTCGATCAGCGACGTCGCGAGGAACTCTTCACTTCGCGTGATCAGCTCGCACAAATCGGCGATTTGACGGACGCCCAGCGTCGTCAAATGCTTCCTTTCATGCGCATCTTCGGTGGGTCGCAACCAATGGACGCGACGTTGATCCACCCCGATGACTACAAGCTTGCCGAGAAGCTTTGCGGTGCGTTGGGAATCCCCACGCCCGATTCGGCTCCCCCTGGATATGAACCACCTCAGTTTGCGGCTGCCGAAAGTTCCGCTGCGGAAGATGCCGCATCGGCAAGCGGCAATCAGGACACAGACGACAATGCCGCGGCGGAGTTGGCATCCGATGAGACGGCGGCTGAAGCTGCGGTCGGTGATCAAGACGCATCGGAGGTCGCACAGTCAAGTTCCGACGACGATCACGATTCCGCGACTGCGGAGGAAACGGGCGATGCGGAGGCGGCTGCGTCCCAGGAGAGTGAACCCGAAGCATCCGAGCAGTCTTCACCTTCGGATAATGCTGACCAGACGGCTGCGGAAGAAAGCATTGCGGAAGATCCGCTTGCTTCGTTCGAGGCTGCGAAAGCGGAGCAGGCCGCTGCATCGGTATCGAGTGAACCATCGGCCGATTCGCAGGTTGCCGCGGCCACGGCGGAACCCTTGCCGATGCCAAAACATCCGATTCCCGAACAGTCCAAGATTGATAAGGTTGTGAAGGAATGGCAGGTTGGTCGGCATCGCGTTCAGCAAATTGTGCATTGGCTGTGCGAGCCGTTTTCGGTTCCCAAGATCGATCTGGCTCCCGTTTCGCTGATGCCGGCGATTCCCCGTTTGGATAACTTGAAACCGGGCGATATGGTCTCTGGGGTCGTTGTCGGAGTCGCAAAGTTCGGCGTATTCGTCGAACTGGGCCCCGATTGCAGTGGACTGATCCACGTCAGCCGGATGTCGAAGGGATTTGTCGAAGACCCGCACGAAGTGGTGCAAGTTGGCGATGTCGTGAATGCTTACGTGACGGCGATCGAAACCGGACGACGTCGGGTTGCGTTGTCGGTGATGTCCCCTGATGAAGAACAAAAGGCCGCCGAAGCAAGAGCGCAACGAGACGCGGAACGCGGCGGACGCGGCAATCGCGGGGGAGGAAGATCGCGTGGCGGTCAAGCTCGCGGCCAACGACCGGGAGCGTCCGCCAGTTCGCAGGGACGGCCCGCGTCGGCACCCAGTGAAGCACGAGGCGGAACCCAAGGTGGAACCGGTCAACGATCTTCGACGGGAGGCCGTGGCAAGCCGGCTGAACGTTCCGGTCAACAGAGCGGGCGTGCCGCTGGCGGGCGTGGTCGAGATGGCGGTCGTGGTGGAAGAGGTCGCGACGGTGGCGGACGTGGACGCGATCCGCAGCCGCGAACGTTCACGGTGACCAGTTCCAAGGAGCCACCGAAGAAAATCTCTGATTCGATGAAGTCCGGAGATGAACCGTTGCGTTCGTTCGGCGCGTTGATGCAGTTCTATCAAGAGAAGACGGAACCGCCGAAGACGGAAGCACCGAAGTCGCAAGCCGCCGAGGCATCCGACGCGACGGTGGCGGAACACAAGCAATCGCCGCAAGACGTTCCCGACAACGCCTCATCGGCTGCCGTGGAACCATCAAAGGCTCCTTCAGCACCCGGTCAAAGCGATGCGGATCTATCGGGCGTGAAGGGAAACGCGGAATCGACGGATGCGACGAAGATGCCGACTCAGCATGGTGACGACGCTTCGTCGGAGCATGCGGATGCGGGAGCGGGCAAGGAGAACGGATGAGCGGTGATGATCTATCGAAGCGACTTGATGCGGCGATTGAGCGAGGGCGTCAACGGGGACTGAGCCAACAGGAAGCGGCTCGACAGGAGGCTCTCAGCGAGGAGGAACTCCGTCGTCTTCACAGTTCCTATCGTCTGGCGCTGAGCGAAAAGATCGAAAAGGCGATCTCCGAACTTGCTCGCCACTTTCCCGGTTTCCAAACCGAGACGCTGTTCGGAGATAAGGGCTGGGGAGCGGCATGTGGACGGGATGACCTGAGCCTGGAACGCGGGCGGAGAACGAATCGTTTCAGTCGTTTGGAACTGACGATCCGGCCTCTTAATGAGTACATGGTGTTGGAGCTGAAGGGGAAGGGAACGGTTGCCAACAAAGAGGTTTTCAATCGAAGTCACTTTGTCGAGTTGTCTGAAGCTCAGATTGCCGAGTTTGAACGACTGATTGACGCCTGGATCGTTGAATACGCGGAACGCTTCGCGGCGCAAAAATAGAACGGCTCGTCCGAAGACAAGAAACTTTGATATTGCAACGCCTCCAAATGACGAAGAGCCTTTCCGGATAGGCTCTAAGTTGCTTGGAGAGATTCTTTTATTTGATTCTGCTTGGGAGATAACGCATGTCTAAGGCTCCGGTTCATTTGGCGGTCGATCTGGGGGCTTCAAGCGGACGCGTTCTGTCCGGTGGCGTGGTCGACGGTCGACTGACGCTGGGTGAAGTTCATCGCTTCGAGAACGATCCGGTCCACGTGCAAAATCGGATGCATTGGAATCTGTTGGGGCTTTGGCAACAGATTCGCAAAGGGCTATCCATCGCGGCGGGGGGACCTTCGCAAGTGTTGTCCGTGGGCGTCGATTCGTGGGGCGTCGATTATGTCTTTCTGGATCGAAACGGCGACTGGATTGGTCCCGGTTATCACTATCGTGACGCGCGGACACGCGGCATGCTGCGTCAAGCGTTTGATGTCGTTGATCGGAGCACGATTTTTGAAGAAACCGGTTTGCAGTTCATGGAGATCAACACGCTGTACCAGTTGTACGCGGCCAAGCTGGGAGATTCGCCGATTCTTAATGCCGGTTGTCAGTTCATGATGATTGCCGACTTCTTTCACTGGCTGCTGACGGGCAAGGCATCCATTGAATACACCAATGCATCGACGACGCAGCTTTACAACACGCGTCAGCAAGGATGGTCGCAACGATTGCTTGAACGTTTTGGATTACCGGCCAATGCATTTACACCCGTGCTGCAGCCCGGGACGGTGCTCGGCCCCATCCTAGGAGCCCCAGCGGGCATCGAAGGCTTGGAGGGGGTGCCGGTTGTCTTGCCTCCAACGCACGACACCGCATCGGCCGTGCTGTCGGTTCCCGCCGAAGGATTCGCCCCCGAAAAACCCGACTGGTGTTACATCAGCAGTGGCACTTGGTCGCTGATGGGATGTGAACTTCCCGGCCCATTGATCAATGATCGTTGCGCGGAATTGAATTTCACAAACGAAGGGGGAGTCCAGGGCAGTACCCGTTTGCTGAAGAATATTGGTGGGTTGTGGATCTTTCAGCAGATCAAAGCCTCTTTGGAACGGAAAGGGGAATCACTGACTTGGCCGCAGATGGTGCGTGCGGCTGAAACGGCCAAGCCGTTTTCGTTGCTGATCGATCCCGACGATCCCGATTTTGTCGCTCCCACGTCGATGGTCGATGCGATCGGCGCTTACGCCGATCGTACGGGGCAAGCGAACCCCGCGTCGGACCTGGGCATTCTTTGCCGCGGCGCTCTGGAGGGACTTGCCCTTCGGTATCGCACCTGCTTGGGTTGGCTTGAATCGTTGACGGAATCGAGGATCGAAACGATTCATATCGTCGGGGGTGGAACGCAGAACGAATTGCTGTGTCAGATGACGGCCGATGCCTGCCGACGTCGTGTTGTTGCCGGCCCCGTGGAAGCAACCGCCATCGGGAATATCGTCATGCAGATGATCGGGCTAGGGGAACTTGAGTCGGTCGTGGAAGCAAGACAACTGATTCGGAACAGTTTTCAACCGGTTGTGTACGAGCCGATCAATCCCGATCCGTGGGACGAAGCATCCGACAGGTTCCGCCGATTGACGACCTAGTATCGACGAGCCGGACTGAAGACTTTCTACCGTCGCATCGAAATGCTCGTGAATTTCGGAAGCTTCCCATCCTGGACCCGCCGCTGCATGAAATCCAAGCCTGCTTCTCCGTTGTGGTTCTTGTTGCTGTTTGCCGTTTGCGAAAACGTTGCGTTCTCCCAAGCAATGGCTTTCGACTTGAATACGCCGGATATGACCGATCAGCAGCCAGCCGCCGGATTACGTGTTCGCCAAGTTGCACCGGAGTATGCGGGAACGGATGTTTATCACGCCTTGTACCTGCCCGTCGACTGGCGGCCAAATGGAACGTATCCCGTGATTGTCGAATACACCGGCAACAAGTGGTCGGCATGCGGATCCACAGGAGAAGTCAAGGATGCGAATCTCGGTTATGGCATGAGCGGCGGGCGCGGATTCATTTGGGTTTGCATGCCTTACGTTGAGCAAGGAGGCACCAGGAATGCGGTCACATGGTGGGGAGATCGGCAGGCAACCGTTGACTACTGCAAAGTGAATCTGCCACGCATTTGCAATCGATTTGGAGGCGACATGGATAACGTCTTCATTTGCGGATTCTCACGCGGAGCAATTGCGACCAGCTACATCGGCCTCGCCGACGACGAGATCGCAAGCTTCTGGAAGGGAATGTTCACACACGATCATTTCGATGGTCAACGAACTTGGGGATACGCCGATAGCGACCGTCCGTCCGCATTGAAACGGCTCGCACGCTTAAGGGGAAGGCCAGTGCTGGTCTGCGGGGAATCCGCGGATTATCTCGAAGGACACCGAGAACTTGCAACGTTCACATTTCTTAAAGTTCCCGTTTCCGAACTTTTCTCGATTCCCGAAGGCCAAGTCATCCACCCGCACACGGATCGATGGATGCATAAAGACAGCCAGTACCGTCGACAGGCTCGAGCATGGCTCGACCGGACGCTTCGTACGGGTGGCTAGACCTTTTCCTGAAACGATGTCGAGTCGGTACGGAACAAGGTTTGCTGTGAGTGTGTCGGTATACGTCGCTTGGCATAGACGACATCTACACTCTGACGCGGAAACCGACGATTGGACGATTCATCAGCGGAGCCTCGAAATAGCGATCAACAACATAGCTTTCCCACTTGGCTGAGCTATACGATCGTTGGCGTTGTCATCATCCTGATTGGTGTCGGAGCCTATTTCGGATACCAAGCTTACAGCCAACCATCTGGTGAAGGCGCAAAAGCCGTGCAGCCGATGACGACCGTTGTCGTCGCCGAGGCCAAGAATCAGACGTGGCAGTCGCAATTGGAAGCGGTAGGGACGATCACCGCGGTGCGGCAGACCGAACTGACAAGCGAGATGGCGGGCAAAGTCGTCGGCATCGAGTTCGATTCGGCGGATCGAGTTAAAGATGATCAGTTGCTCGTCAAGTTGGACACCTCCAGTGAAGAAGCGGAACTCGATTCTTTAGTGCCGCAGCTCAAGCAGGCAACCGCGGACGCCACGCGTGCGCAGGAACTGATCCAGTCGAACGCAATTTCCGAAGAAGCGTACGAGGAAGCATATACGGAAGCCAAACGCTTACAGGCCGATATTTCTCAGCAACAGGCGATCATCGAGCGGAAGAAGATCCGCGCCCCGTTCTCCGGCGAACTGGGAATTCGGATGGTGGACCTGGGACAATACATTCAGCCTGGAACCGCTGTCGCATCGCTTCAGCAGATCACGCCGATCTACGTCGATTTTGATTTGCCGGAGCAGAACGCCGGGCGGATTTCGGCAGGTCAATCGATCAAAGTTTCCGTAACCGCTTTTCCGGATGAAACGTTCATGGGAAAAGTCGTCGCCGTGACGCCTCTGATTGAAGAGGCGACGCGCAGTTTCACGGTAAGAGGGGAATTGGCCAACGATCAGCGAAAGCTCAAACCCGGCATGTTCGCCGATGTGGTGGTGTTGCTTCCCGAACGTCGCGATGTCGTCACCGTGCCGCGGACCGCGATCGCATTCAACGCCTATGGAAAGTCGCTGTTTGTCGTCCGACCAACCGGGAGCGCGAGCGACGACGCCAACACATCGACCGACGCGGATGCGGTTGATGATTCGCCGGACGAACAGCTTGTCGCGCGTCGAGTCTTTGTGCAAACCGGACAAGGTCGAGGCTTGGATATCGAAATCGCCAAAGGACTCGCGGCCGGAGAGCGAGTCGTTACGGCGGGGCAACTGAAGCTCAGTGACAATGCTCCTGTTGAGATCAGCGATGACGATGTGACGAGCGACGTGGCCGAGACGCCGAGGAGGCCATGAGCTTTCTTCATGTCTTTATCCATCGTCCGGTACTTGCCAGCGTCATCAGCCTGGCGATCGCGTTGTTGGGCATTCAAGCGATGACACGGTTGACGGTCCGCCAGTATCCGCAAACGACATCGACGACGATCACGATTGTCACGCCCTATATCGGTGCCGACGCCGATTTGGTGCAAGGTTTCATCACGACGCCGCTGGAGCAAGCGATTGCGACCGCCGAGGGGATCGATTACCTGGAAAGCAGCAGCACCCTGGGGACCAGTACGATTACCGCGAGGCTGGTGTTGGGCTACGAGCCGAACGAAGCGGTCGCCGAGATCTTGACCAAGATCCAGCAGGTTCGCAATCGTCTTCCGCCGGGAAGCGAGGATTCCGTCGTTACCGTCAGCACCGGTGGGGATCAAGCGGCGATGTACATGGCGTTTACCAGCGAGGTCCTCTCGGCCAGCGAAATCACCGACTTCTTGACGCGAGCCGTCCGACCTCGCTTGGAAACGGTCGCGGGGGTCCAGCAGGCCCAGCCGATCGGAGCGCAGACGATCGCCATGCGCATCTGGCTCGATCCGCGACGCATGGCCGCCGTCGGGGTGACTCCATCAGCCGTTCGCGCGGCAATCGCCAACAGCAACTTTCTCGCGGCGGTCGGCGAGACGAAAGGCTCAACGCTTTCAATTCCTTTGAAAGCGGAAACCAACCTCGATTCGGTCGAGGACTTCGAACGGTTGGTCGTCCGCGAGCAAGGGGATACGATCATCCGTTTGGCCGACGTCGCGGACGTCAAGCTGGGAGCGGAATCCTACAACAGCAGCCTTATCTTTGAAGGAAAGACCGTCGTTTTCATCGGCGTTCAAATTGCTCCCGAAGCAAACTTGCTCGACACGATCTCGGGCGTTCGCGATCTGTTTCCCAGTATCCAGCGTCAGCTTCCCGCCGGTCTCGAAGGGCTGATTGTCTACGACAGCACGATCGCCGTGGAGGATTCCATCGAAGAGGTTGTTCGCTCGTTGATCGAAGCATTGGTCATCGTAACGGTCGTCATCTTTCTGTTTCTCGGCTCGATTCGATCAGCGCTGGTCCCGGCGATCGCAATGCCTCTGGCCATTGTCGGTGCCTTCTTTCTGATGCAGATGCTTGGCTACTCCATCAACCTTTTGACGCTGCTGGCGTTGATTCTGGCGATCGGCACGGTTGTCGACGATGGCATCGTGATTGTGGAAAACGCCACGCGACACATCGAACAAGGCGCGACGGCGATCGAAGCATCAAAGCGGACGATACGGGAACTGGCCGGCAGCATCATCGCCATGAACATCGTGGTCTTGGCCGTCTTTGCGCCTATCGGGTTGATGGGCGGATTGACCGGCAGCCTGTTCACGGAGTTCGCCTACACCGTGGCGGGAGCGACCCTGATCTCGGGGGTGATCGCGCTGACACTTTCACCGATGATGTGCGCCAAACTGCTGCGACAGGATATGCAAAAACGCTGGCTGGCCAAGTGGATCGATCGCGGCTTTCGATCGCTTTCGAGCGGCTATGGTCGCGCGCTGTCGGTGGCGCTCGATGCCCGCTGGGCGGTGCTGGCACTGGGAGTCGGAATCCTGGTGAGCGTTTACTTCCTGTTCAATGCCGCGAAGTTTGAACTTGCCCCGCAGGAAGACGATGGCTTTTTGATCGTCACCGCCAACGCCGACCCCAATGCGTCGCTGGACCATCTGGAGCGTTGGACGGCCAAATTGGCCGAGCAAATAGGCGGAATTGACGAAGTGAGGTATTTCTTCAGTGTCAACGGAGGTGCCGGCGCTGGTGGGGCTGGATCAAGCAGCAGTGCTTTCGGCGGGATCAAATTAAAGAATTGGGAGCAACGTGAAACAACGCAAATGCGATTGCAACCGCAATTGCAAACGGCGGCGGATCGCGTCGCGGGTTTGCAATCGGTCGTCATTTCGCCACCGGTCCTACCTGGGTCGGGGGGAGGCCCACCGATCCAGTTTGTCCTCAGTTCGATCGACCAACCGCGTGTCGTCCACGATGCCGCTCAAGAGATCTTGCGTCGCGCCAGAGAAAGCAACAAGTTCACCTTCATCGAATCCGATTTGAAGTTTGACAAGGCTCAGAGTCGCCTAGAGATCGATCGGGACAAGGCGGCCGCGCTTGGTGTCGACATCGACACGATCGGCGTTGATCTTTCGACGATGCTCAGCGGCGGATACGTCAACTTTTTCAGCTACGATGGCCGAAGCTATCGCGTCGTTCCTCAAGTGCGACGCCAGGATCGCCTTGCCGCGGAGCAAGTCCTCGACTATCGCGTTGCCTCGCGAAATGGCACGCTGGTTCCCATGTCATCGTTCATCACGATTTCTGATCAATCGCAGCCAAGACAATTGAAACGGTTCAACCAATTGACTTCGGCAACTCTCTCGGGTGTTCCGGCACCGGGGACGTCGTTGGGGCAAGCGATTGATTTTCTTCAAGAACAAGCGGATCAGCAATTAACCAGCGGCTATGTAACGGGATGGAAAGGGGTCTCGCGTCAGTTCGTTTCCGAAAGCTCTTCGTTGCTGCTGGCCTTTGGATTGGCGATCGTGTTGATGTACCTGACCCTATCGGCTCAGTATGAAAGCTTTCGCGATCCCGCCGTGATGCTGCTGAGCGTTCCGATGTCATTGGCCGGAGCCCTGCTGTTCTTTGCGATGGGTGTCGTCACGGTGAACATCTACACGCAAATCGGGCTGCTCGCCTTAATCGGTTCTATCATCCGACATGGAATCCTGTTGGTTGAGTTCGCTGGTGAATTACAAGTGTCCGAAGGGTTGAATCGTCGCGATGCGATGCAGCGAGCCGCTTCGCTTCGGCTACGTTCCATTGTCATGACCACGACAGCAACGGTCGTCGGTCTGATACCGCTACTGGTGTCGACCGGCGGTCCAGGTGCCGCCAGCCGTTTCGCGATCAGCTTTACGCTCGGAATCGGCATGGCGATCGGCACGCTGTTCACGCTGTTCATGGTCCCCGCGCTGTACACCGTCGTCGCGAAGGAACGGACGACATCTCAGCGCATTGATCAACGAATTGGCTGACCCGAGGACGGGCCAAGCCTCCATGTCCGGCAAACGGCGTGGTTTGTGTTGGTATGATCCGACATGGTGGCGTCTGGCCTTGCGAGGTTTCGCGTCTTAGGTCAACGAAATGCACGCGGAGGACGTTACCATTCAAAATGCAACGTTCGCAATTCCCAGCAACGCATCAAATTCAACCTATTCAAACAAGAACACAACGACATTCCAGCGTCTCAGCCGGATCATACGCCTTTGACGTGCTGCACAATCAATCCGCTTGCCGTCGTTTCTTGGTTGTCTGTCAAAGTGAGTTGACGTACTAGACGATTAGTGATTGCCCGCCGTCAACCCAGATAGGTGAGCCGGTGATGTGGCCGCTCAGATCGCTCAGCAGAAAAGCGGTCAGATTCGCGACGTGCTTCGGATCGCCGAATGGTTCGTCGATCAGCGGAATTTGTCCCGCCGGATATTCAATGGGAGTTTCAATTTCATCGAGATCTTTTCGCCTGGTCTTATCATGGATCTCCGATTCGATCGCTCCAGGACAGATCACGTTGACTCGGATCTTGGAGGGGGCGAGTTCCAGGGCCAACATTTTTGCCAATGCGAATTGTCCGGCTTTGCTGGCGGCATAAGCCGAGGCTCCTTCGTTGCTGAATGTTCGTGTGCCATTGATCGACGACATGATGACGATGCTTCCTCGATCTTGCTTGCGCATCAGTGGAACCGCGTGGTGAATCGCCATGTATGTGCCGGTCAGGTTAACATCGATCGTGCTTCTCCATTGCTCCGGCGTGAGTTCATCGATTGGAGCCCACGTACCGTTCGTTCCCGCATTCGCGACAAGTCCATCAATGCGTCCAAACTGGTCGACGATCTTACGCATTGCGGACTTCATTTCGTCGTTGTCGGTAACGTCAGCCGACGCCCACATGGCGACTCCGCCATCGGACTCGATGGACTCGACGACGGAGGATAGTTCATCCTCGTCGCGAGCGATGATTGCAACTTTGGACCCGCATGCGGCAACCGACTTCGCGATGCTTTCACCGATCCCTTCGCTGCCGCCGGTGATGACAACAACGCGATCTTTCAATTCAATTTTCATAGCACGGCGACCATCAAAGGAGAGCGATTGGGGGAACGTTGTCCACACGGATCAGACGACCTGATTCAATGCTTAAAACGAGAATATACGTCGCGTGGTCATAAATGAGGTGATTCGGTAATGAGGTGATTCGCTTCATTTAACGCGAAGGCATCATTTCGGACCGCGCACGGTATAACCATCAAAGTTGATCGCCAACATGCAAATGGCATTCCTTTGTTTGTAAAGTTTGGTTGAGCAAAACCCGCTTTTCGTTACATCCGGAACATCCGGAACATCCGGAACATCCGACACAACAGACCAATGACGCAATCTCGATTCGCGTCATTGCATGCGCCAGCGCGTCAGAAATAACCAACACTTTCGATATTTCAGCACGTCTGTTGTCGCCACGCCGACGTTGCGCACGTCAATCGCCAGCCAAGCCAGACCATCATGGATTCCTCTTTGCCCGAGAATGCCTTACTGCATGAGATCATCGATGCCCGAACCGCGGCAGATGCGAGCCGGATTGCGGCGGTTTGCCATGATCGGAGCCTTTCGTACTCGGAACTGCATGCTCGCAGCAATCAGCTAGCTCATTATTTGATCGACTCGGGGATCGGCCGTGGCGATCTGGTGGGAATATGCGTCAAGCGATCGATCGAGTTGCCGATCGTCCTGTTGGGCGTCTTGAAAACGGGGGCGGGCTATGTCCCGCTCGACCCGGAGTATCCCGGCGAACGACTTGCGTTCATGTGCCAAGATGCTTGTTTGCGGGCCATCCTGTCAGAGGACGCTCTGGCGGAAAGGAATGACTTTGGTCAGTGTCCAATCATCCCGATCGATCGGAATGCAGCACGCATCGCCCTCTGTTCAGCAGACGCACCTTCGCCCGCCGGCCCGGAATCGTCACGGTTGGATGACGTTGCTTACGTCATTTACACCAGCGGATCGACAGGGCGTCCCAAGGGTGTCCGCATCTCTCATCGTTCGATCATTAATCTATTGAAAAGCTTCGCGGATCAACCAGGATTTACGCAAGACGATTGTTTTCTCGCACTGACGACGCTGTCGTTTGACATTTCCGTCGCAGAGATTTTCGTCCCGCTGATCACTGGTGGGCGCATCGCGATCATCGACAAGGAAACGGCGACGGATGGTCGCCTGTTGAAGCATGCGATCGACCAGCATGATGTCACCGTGATGCAAGCGACTCCTCCGACATGGCGGTTTCTGCTTGAATCGGGTTGGACAGGCAAGACCGGATTGACGGCCATCAGCACAGGGGAAGCAATGCCGCGCGACTTGGTTGCGCCTTTGTTGAACCGCGCCGCCGAGGTCTGGAATCTCTACGGACCGACGGAGACGACGGTTTGGAGCACGCGCTGGCGCGTGCCTGCTAACTGGGCAAGTCTTCCGCGGGATCAGCAAAGGGTCTTGATCGGAACAGCAATCGACAACACAACGCTAAGTATTGTCGATGCTTCCATGAACCCTGTCGCCAACGGCGAGGAAGGCGAGTTGTTGATCGGCGGTGACGGTGTTGCGTTAGGTTATCTCAACCGTGACGAATTGACGCGCGAACGCTTCATCGTCTGGAACGATCAGCGTTTCTATCGAACAGGAGATTTGGCGCGAGTCCGTGAAGCGGGCGAGTTCGAATGTTTGGGACGGATCGATTCGCAGGTAAAAGTGAACGGATTCCGTATTGAGTTGGAGGAGATTGAGGCCGTCCTAGCCGAGCACTCCAGCGTGCGTCGCGCGGCGGTCGTCGTGTATCAGCGGAAGACGGAGGATGCACAACTGCTCGCACATGTGATCCCAACTTCGGAATCCTGTCGTGCCAGCGATTTGATTGAGCACGCGCGCAGGCGCTTGCCAGAGTACATGGTTCCGCTGCGGATCATTTTTTGCGATACGTTCCCGTTGACTCCCAGTGGAAAGCTGGATCGGAATGGGTTTCCCGCCCCGGCACGACAATGTCGCGAAAGCAGCATCGATTATGTCGCCCCCGTCGACGACAAACAACGAAACTTGGCGGACCTGTGGGCGGACGTGCTCGATCTGGACCGAGTTGGCATAACGGACAACTTCTTTCATTTCGGCGGCAATTCGATTCGTGCCAATCGTCTGATCGCGAACATGCGTGATCGACTCGACATTCAGATATCGGTCGCGGAATTGTTTGATCGACCGACAATCGCGCAACTGACACAGTCGCAAACTGATTCTGACAAACAACCGGCATTGCCCGTTGGGAAAGGTTTGAAGGGAGCATCACGTCATCTCAACAGCGACGACTCTCGCTTCGCTGGTCGGAGCATGCACCCATCGTCGGGATATGCGATCATCGGCATGGCCGCTCGATTTCCAGGTTCTGACAACCTTTTGCAGTTCTGGAACAACCTTGTTCAAGGGGTTGAAAGCATCCGTCGTTTCTCAGCCGAAGAACTCGATCGAAGTCTGCCAACTGAACATACGACCGATCCGAGTTATGTGGCGGCGCGAGGCGTCATTGATGACGCGGACTGTTTTGATGCCGAATTCTTCCAAATCTCGCCTCGCGAGGCCGATCTTATCGATCCCCAACAACGTGTTCTGCTGGAACTAGCGTATCATGCGATCGAGGATGCCGGTATCAGTCCCACACGTCCGGCGGGAGCAATCGGTGTTTGGGCGGGAACGTATTCGACGAGCTATCTGACGGAAAACTTGTTGCCTGACGCCGACGTCGTCGAATCGGTCGGGCGATTTCAACTGGGTGTTTACAACGAAAAGGATTATCTGGCGGCCCGGATCGCGAATCGATTGAATCTTCGCGGCCCGGCGGTGAATGTCAACACGGCCTGTTCGACATCGTTGGTCGCGGTGATCGAAGCATGCAAGAGTTTAGCGGCGGGACACTGCGATGCGGCGCTCGCTGGTGGAGTTTCCATTCAGTTCCCACAAGCCAGCGGTCATTTGTATCAGACGGGCAGCATCCTTTCTCCCGATGGTCATTGTCGACCATTTGATGAACAAGCCGCTGGAACGGTATTCAGCGATGGTGCCGGCCTTGTCGTCCTGAAACGTCTGGAAGATGCCTGCCGCGACGGGGATCGGATCTATGCCGTGATTCGCGGATTGGGGATCAATAACGATGGCGGCGACAAGGCGAGCTTCACCGCTCCGAGCGGCCAAGGTCAGGCCGAAGCAATTCAGATGGCACTGCGGGAAAGTGGCTTCGACTCAACAAGCATCGGCTACATTGAAACGCATGGAACCGCGACGCCGATGGGGGACCCAATCGAGATTGAGGGAATCAGCAGAGCGTTGGGCGAACTCGAGACGTCGACAAAAACTTGGTTGGGAAGCGTTAAAGGGAACATCGGCCATTGCGTCGCCGCCGCTGGAGTTGCGGGGTTGATTAAGACGGCGCTGGCGCTTCATCATCAGACGATTCCGTCAACGATGCACTTCAAAAATTTGAATCCGCTGATCGATTTGCATCAGAGCAGATTTGAAGTTGCCGATCGGAACATCCCGTGGCTTTCGGATCGACCACGTCGCGCGGGCGTAAGCTCATTTGGAGTTGGCGGTACGAACGCACATCTCCTACTGGAGGAAGCTCCGCGCGAGGAGGTTCGCGACGCTCTCGATTCCGAAGCATGCGCCGCGCATCTTCTGCCGCTCTCCGCGTCCGATCCGAGTGCTCTTGATCGGATGGCGAGCGATATGGCGTCCGTGGCGGATCGATATCCGATCGCCGACATCGCGTTCACTTTGCAAACCGGTCGCCGCGAATGGAATCATCGTCGCTGCGTGATTGTCGAAGCGCCGGTAGATCCGCCGCTGAGTTCCGCGGGGCGAGAAGGACGCGACGGTGCATCCCTGAAGTCGACAAGAAGAATGAGCGATCTTGCGTTTGGGCAAACGGACAACAGCCTAACGGGAGTCGCACCTTCGAGGCCGAAAGAAGTCGTCTGGATGTTTCCCGGCCAGGGATCGCAATCGGTCGATATGGGACGCGGATTGTACCAGCAGTGCGACGCCTATCGAGCCGCCTTTGACGAGGTCTGCGATTTGTTCAGACCGTTGATTGGGTGTGACTTACGGGAATTGATCTTTTCGGGCGAGGAGGATGATTCGGACGCAATCGACGCGAAGGGACAGCGGCTTGCCGAAACGCAATGGACGCAACCGGCGACATTCGCGGTGAGCTATGCTTTGTCGCAAACTTTGCTCGATATGGGATTGCGACCATCCGCACTGATCGGTCACAGCATAGGCGAATTTGTAGCCGCGACAATCGCGGGTGTCTTCGAACTGCCCGACGCATGTCGTCTGATCGCCGCCCGTGGCCAATTGATGCAGCAACTGCCTGAAGGTTCGATGCTGTCGGTTCGTGCCGACGCTGATACCTTGCGAGCGCACTTTGGCGGCGGCGAAGTCGACATCGCGGCATTCAACGGGCCCGAGTCGTGCGTGGCGTCAGGGCCGACGGCACAGATCGATCAACTTGCGGAGCGTCTTGAATCGGCTGGGATCGTATCGCGAAAGCTTCTTACCAGCCATGCCTTTCACAGCAGCATGATGGATTCGATCGTCGAACCCTTTGCAGAACTTGTCGCGTCTGTCGAGTGCAAGCCTCCGGCGATTCCCATCGTCTCGACGGTTTCGGGAACAACCTTGACGAACGAACAGGCGACCGATGCACGCTATTGGTCTGAACACCTTCGACGCAGTGTCCGCTTTACCCAGGCAGTGCAAACGATTTGGGAAGCCGACCCGACGCGGATTCTGTTGGAAGTCGGTCCTCGAGATGTGCTGACCATGCTGTCTCGACAGTCGATGTCCGATCCTCAGACGCAAACCGCCATCGCAACGCTTGGCCGAAGCAGCAAGTGGAACACAAACTATCGCTGTCTGCTGCAAGCCGTCGGTCAGCTCTGGGTTAATGGGCAAGATGTTCGTTGGGAGGCGTTGCACAACGAACCGCGAAGCATCGTTTCTTTGAAAGGCTATCCATTCGCGAGGGATCGCCACTTTATTGACCCGCCGTCACGCGATCATCAGCGATCCACGAAACCGATCGAGCCGACGAAGCTGACCACGTCAGCCAAACCGACAGTACGCGACCCGTACGAGCAAACGGAGCGATCAATGTTCGACATCGAAGAGGAGCGGAACAGCGACAACTATGGTTCACAGTCGAGAACGCAGGTACAGAGCATGAATCAGACGAATCGAAAGCCATTGATTGCCGAAGAGGTCGCCGACATCTTTGAAAAAACATCGGGAATCGACATCGGAGCCTATGGGTCCGACGCAACGTTCTTCGAGATGGGAATGGATTCGCTGATTCTGACGCAGACAGCCGCTGCGATCAAACGAACCTTCGGTGTTGATGTCAGTTTCCGGCAGTTGCTTGAAGAAGTCACCTCCGCGTCGTTGCTGGTCGATTTGTTGGATCACAGGCTGCCGACCGATCGCTATGCGGCTCAAACGTCCAGCGTGCATACGGCAAGCGATTCCGTAGCCGACGGGATGCTGGCGGAGACAGTGGCTTCGACGGACAGCCATCCGCTTGATCGCCCGTCGATCATGCATCGAGAGATTGGTCGAGACGACATCCGCGACATCGTCAACCAACAATTGGAGATCATGCGAAACCAACTTGCCGTACTCGGGGGAACTGCGGGACAGAACGCTCAACAACGGCAATCGGCAGATACGTATCAGTCAGTGGTTGTGAAGCCCTCGCCTGACGAAAATCGATCGACCGAGACGACATCATCGACAACATCAACTAAGTTAACGCTGCAATGTCGCGACGATCAGCCCTCTGCCGCAAAGAAAGTCTTTGGAGCGGGGGCTCGAGTATCGCTCGATGCCACTGGGCTGGATGCGCATCAGCAGCGATCGCTTGACAACTTTGTCTCGCGATACAATTCGCGGACCGATGCGTCGAAGACCTACGCTCAGACCCATCGGGCTCGTCTCGCCGACCCTCGTACGGTCTCGGGCTTTCGGCCCGACCTCAAACAGATGACTTACCCGATTGTTGTCGACCGCAGCAAAGGAGCGTTGCTGTGGGACATTGACGGCAATGAGTACGTCGATTTCACTTGCGGTTTTGGGTCGAACTTTCTCGGCCATACACCCGAAATGATCGTTGACGCGATCGCCGATCAGGCTGCTCGCGGATACGAGATCGGGCCGCAACATCCGCTTGCTGGACAGGTGGCCCGTTTGTTTTGCGAGCTGACGGGTGCCGAGCGGATGGCATTTTGCAACACCGGAAGCGAAGCCGTTCTCGGTTGTTGCAGGCTTGCCCGAACGGTTACCGGTCGCGACAAGATCGTGATGTTTCACGGGGATTATCACGGCATTTTGGATGAAGTGGTGGTTCGTGGAAATGATCGCCAACGCAGCTTTCCGGCAGCCGCGGGTATCCCGGCGTCGATGGTGGAGAATGTGGTGCTGTTGGAGTATGGAGCCGCCCAATCGCTTGCTTACATCCGGGAACATCTTGATGAATTGGCGGCTGTCCTGGTCGAGCCGGTTCAATCGCGACGCCCCGAACATCAACCGGTCGCCTTTCTGCGGGAGCTTGGCAAGCTGTTGTCGGATCAACCGACAGCGTTGATCTTTGACGAAGTGATTTGTGGATTTCGAATCGCTCCCGGTGGTGCTCAAGAGTATTTCGGTGTTCAGGCGGACCTCGCTGCTTACGGAAAGATCGTCGGTGGCGGCATGCCGATTGGTGTGATCGCTGGCCGTGCGGAATTCATGGACGCATTGGACGGTGGGTTCTGGCGGTTCGACGATGACAGTCGGCCGGAAGTGGGCATGACTTACTTCGCTGGCACATTCGTGCGACATCCATTGGCGTTAGCCGCATCGCACGCGACGCTGACGTTCATCAAAAGCCAAGGTCGTGGCATCTATGACCGCATCAACGATCTATCAAGTCAATTGGCGGATCGATTGAACCGAATGTTTGAACACAAGTCGGTTCCGATCCAAATGGCCCATTTTGGTTCATTGTTCAAAACCCAATTCACGATCGAACAGCCCTTCAGTGAAGTCTTTTTCGCCATGCTGCGTCAGCGTGGTGTTTTCGCCTGGGATCATCGACCATGTTTGATCACGCTGGAGCATTCACAACAGCACATCGACTTTATCTTCGATGCTTTCAGTGAGACCGTCGATGAAATGTTACGCGGACGCTTGTTGCTCCTCGCCGGAACCGAAACGACACACTCGGATCATCGAATGGGAGTCACCTCGTTATCGTCCATGGGGTCCAAAACGGGATCGACTGAGCCGACGAAGGACACCTTGCCTGGAAATGCAAACGGCTCTGTCGCGACGGCTTCGGAAGGTCTCGCGAAGACGCAACCGCAAGTGAACGATGTTGCTTCTACTGCCAAGCCGATTCGTCCGCGTGGACCGATCGAATTGTCGGTGCCGATCGATGCTGAAGATTTCGTGGAAACACGTTTTACTCCCACCGAGGCACAGTCGGAAGTCTGGCTTGCCTGCACGCTGAGCCCTCAAGCGAGCTGCGCCTACAACGAGTGTGCGACGCTGAAGTTTGATGGGGAGCTTGACGCGGATCGCTTGCTGGAAGCACTCCGCGCGGTTTGTCGACGACATCCGATGCTGAGGAGTACGTTTTCCGCCGACGGCCAACACGTCCATGTTCACCACAATTTGCTCCCAATCGTGCATCAGTACGACTTGTCGAGGCTGCCGCCGGATGAGCAAACAGAACTTTTTGAAGCGTTCATTCATCAGGAAGGCTTGCTGCCGTTCGATCTTTGCGATGGACCGCTGATCCGCGCGACATTGCATCGACGGGGACCGACATCTCATGAGTTGACTTTAACCGCGCATCATCTGGTGCTTGACGGATGGTCATTGAACGTCATCTGTCGTGATTTGGGGCATCTGTATGATGGCGAATGTTTACCTGAATCGCAGTCGTTCGTTGAGTATGCGGCGGCAATGCGTGACTATCATGCAAGCGAATCGGCTTCGCACGATCGAGAGTTTTGGACGGGGAAGTTCTCAGACGGCGTGCCGATTTTGGATTTGCCAGTTGATCGCGCGTCAGATGCCTCGATCGTTCGCATCAAAACGCTGCGATGTAATGGTTCCCGCGGAGCTGGCGCATCGTCTGCGGAATTGGGGCGCGAAGTCTGGTTGCAGTCTGTTTCATATGATGCTGACAAGCCTGGAGGCGTTTGTCGGACGCTTGGCTGGGCAAGATGATTTTGTTATCGGAATCCCAACGGCCGGACAAAACGCTGTTGAGATGCATCAGGTCGTCGGTCATTGCGTTAACACACTTCCTTACCGGTCGCGGTGCAATCGTTCTCGAAACTTGCTTGACGCGGCAAAGCAGACAAGGTCCGCCGTGCTGGATTGCTTGGAGCATCAACGATATACCTTCGGCTGCCTGGTGCGTGATCTGTCGCCTCCTCGTGACGCCACGCGCCCGACGATGTTTCCGTTAACGTTTAATATCGACCCGGCGATGTGCGCTGATGAAGTCGGCTTCGTCGATAGTAGTCTAGAAATTATTGTTCAACCGCGGGCGATGGAAAACTTCGAGTGGTCGATCAACGGTGTGTTGCTGCCGTGCGGAACGATCGAACTTCAGTGTCAATACAACAGTGACATATTTGATGCGGCCACCATGGAAGGTTACTTGAATGGCTGGATTGAGTTGTTGCGGACCGCCGTCGATTCCCCCGACACGCCGTTGGAACAGTTGCCGATCATTGACGCCCCCCAGCGAGACCGATTAACGAAGCAGTGGAATCAGACAACGCGAGACTTTCCGATTCAGACGTGTGTTCACGAGCAGATCAGCTTGTCGGCGGCGCAGTTTCCCGATTCAATCGCCGTGCAATGCGGCGATGCTTGCTGGTCACATTCCGATCTGGAGGGCGTCTCCAATCAAATTGCTCGACAACTGCAATTGCAAGGTGTCGTTCCGGGAGATTTGGTCGGTGTTTGTATGCAGCGATCGGAGAAACTGCTCGCAACGCTGTTGGGAATTTGGAAAGCGGGAGCTGGGTACGTCCCCTTGGACGCCGCCTATCCGATCGATCGACTGAAGTTCATGTGCGAACAGTCGGAGTTGAAGCAAATTGTCTGCGATGCGTCGGTCACCAGCGTTGTGGAAACGTTCGGCAAGCCAATGCTCAATTTGGATGACGTTTGGCAGTTGATCCGTCAGCAATCCGATTCGGCGATTCATGTCGCGATCTCGCCGGCGGACATCGCTTACGTGATCTATACGTCCGGATCGACGGGTCAACCAAAAGGTGTCGAGGTTCCTCATGGCGCGATCGTGAATTTCTTGTTTGCCATGCGGGAACAGCCTGGCTTCGGTCCCGATGATCGCATTCTGGCGACAACCACATTATCGTTCGATATCGCCGTTCTGGAGTTGTTCCTGCCGTTGATATGCGGCGGGCGCACGGTCATCGCGGACGAGGCGACAACCTCCGATGCACGTCGCATCGCGGATGCACTTCAGCGTCATCAGATTACCGTTTTTCAAGCGACACCGTCGCGTCTGCGTCAGTTGATCGATAGCGGCTGGATGGGAAGCAAGTCTCTGACGCTGATCTGCGGAGGCGAGCCGATGCCCGCTGATCTGGCTGGTCTGTTGCTGGACCGAGCCGCCGTCGTGTGGAACGCATATGGTCCGACGGAGACGACCGTCTGGTCGACGTTGTGGCAAGTGCAACGTGATGCACGCATATCGATCGGAACGCCCATTGCCAATACTCAAGTCTTCGTGCTTGACGAGAATATGCTTCCCGTTCCGCCGGGTGTGGCGGGAGAGTTATACATCGGCGGCGCTGGTGTGACGCTTGGTTATCGACATCGCATGGACCTGACGGAGGAAAAGTTTGTCGCCAATCCATGGTCGGAGCCGCGCGCCGATTATGTCAATCCCAAGCTGTATCGAACGGGCGATGTCGTTCGTTGGACCAACGATGGAAACTTGCAGTATTTATCACGAAACGACAAGCAAGTGAAGCTGCGCGGATACCGTATCGAACTGGACGAAATCGAGACCGCTATTGCGTCGCATCCCGATGTGACAAGGTGCGTCGCCGTGCTGCGAGAGGATGTTCCAGGCGACGTTCGATTGGTTGCATACATGTTGCTGGAAACCGGTCGAACCGTCACATCAACCGACTTGCGACGGCACCTGTCGCAATGTTTGCCTTCGTACATGATTCCGCAGCACTTCGTTGAAGTGCCGAAGTTTCCGGAGACCAGCAACGGCAAGATCGATCGCAAGGGTCTGCCGAGCCCAACGGTTCAGACGATGGACACGGATGACTATGCCGAGCCTGAAACATCCGAGGAACGATTGTTGGCGGAGATCTGGTGCGACGTGCTCGACCTGGATGCCGTTAGCGTCAACGACAACTTTTTCAATGTCGGCGGGCATTCGTTGATGGTTGTGCAAGTCATCTCGCGGGTGGAACAGGACACCGGAGTCCGCTTGAGCCCTCAAGATTTCTTGATGCAATCGTTGGGTGGGCTGGCAGCGCAGCTAGGTTCATCAACCGATCCCGTGCCCGTCCCGCTGATGCCTGACGTGCGAACGCCCGAATCGAATGGTTGGTTCAGCAAGCTCCTTTCGCCATTGATCCATCATTGACCAGGCGATGAAGCGAACCGAATCCACGAAGCCCATGGAGCGACTAAGTCGCAAGATCCACGGGAAGACATTGACGCAAGATAACATCAAATGCGTTCATCATTGATTTAAGTAACGACATTCAGAATCCTTCAAGCATGAACACACATTACTTTGGATCGTCTCAACAGCCATTGCTGGGCATTCATCATCCGCCGCGATTGGGAACATCGCGCGACCACGCTGTCTTGATCTGTGCCCCGATCGCACATGAACACTTGCGGACACATTGGGCGCTTCGTCTATTGGCGCAGCGTCTGGCGCGGGAAGGATTTGATGTGATGCGATTTGACTACACCGGAATTGGTGATTCATACGCTTCGACTGAAGAAGTCGATTCCCTGCACCGTTGGGTCGACGATGTTCAGCTTGCCACCGATGACCTGTTGGCGGAATCGGGTTGCTCGCGATTATCGATGATTGGCCTGCGATTTGGCACCGTACTGGCCATGCTTGCGGCAAGAGATCCGTTGTCTGTCGATCACTTGATTCTTTGGGAACCTGTCCTCGACGGTGAAGATTATCTCCGCCAACTGCGTCACATGCACGACCGGATGATCGATCTGTGGGTTTGCCCGGTTACGACGCAGGACGATGACCTGGGGGAAGAGATCTTGGGTTTTACCTATCCAAGGGCATTGCTCAACGAGATCGCAGCGATCGATACGGTGAAATTATCTCCCGACTGCAATCGATTGACCATCATTGACGGACAGGGCGAGTCGCCGACAGACGTTGCCAAGCGTTTGACGAATGCAAAGCGTTCGTTCTCGTGCCCAACGAGTGTCGTGGAAGCCATTGATCGAAGCGACTGGGATGACCTGCGTCAGATCGAAACCGCGTGGCTCCCCGCGCATTCGCAAACGGTCGTGATCAATGCCGCCAAGGAATCCATCTCGGCCCTGGCGCAAACGAGCTTGGCGGGGGTAACGACATGAAGGAATCGGTATTTCACTTTGGCCCTCGAAACAGCTTGATGGGGATTCTTTCGGAACCGGATGAAGCCGTCCGAAGGGAGGACAGTCCCGTCGCGGTGTTGATCAATGCCGGGATTGTGCATCGCGTGGGGCCATTTCGGTTGCATGTCGACATCGCGCGTCGCTTGGCGTCCCAGGGGGTTCGCAGCCTTCGCATCGACCTGTCAGGACTGGGGGACAGCGGTCCGCGCGTCGACAAACTGAGTATTCGCGAACGTACGGTCCTCGACGTGCGAGACTGCATGAACGCATTGGAATCTCGACATTTGGGAACTCGTTTCGCATTGATCGGACTATGCAGCGGTGCATTCAACGCACACAAGGCAAGCGTCGTTGACGAGCGCGTGGTGGGGACGGTCTTTATTGACGGGATCGCATTTCGCACGCCAGGGTTCTATCTTCGACACTACGGTTTGCGTCTCATGCGACCTCGATTTTGGCGAAACATGATGCTGCGTCGGCTGCGCAATCAGATGCCGATGTCGAAGTCAGACCGCTCGCAGGGTGAACAGCTCGCCGAAGCTGTCTTTTTCGACCAGGAGATTATTCCCCACGAAGCGCGTTCCGAAATCAACACGCTGGTTCGCCGTGGCGTGCAAATGCTGTTCATCTACACCGACGGATATCCAGACATCGCATGCGAGAAGCAATTCGTGGAAATGTTTCGACGCCGACCCGATCAACAGGTTCAGGTGGAATACTACGCAAAGGCCTCTCATACGTTTCGCCTATGCGCGAACCGGACGATCACGGTGGATCGAATCGCCCACTGGTTTAGTGAGCGATTGGCAACATCGTGTATCGAAACCGCTTAGTCATTGAACAACGCATTCAACGCCGCATCGACATCCGCGCTGCTTGGCATTCGTCGTGTCCCGACAGCTAATCGCTCCATCATTAGTTCGCTGGAGCTTTCCGGCAAACCGAGGATATGTCCCTGTTCGTGCAGAATCAGGCTCAGCAGATCCATCGTGACAGCCGCGTCGGAGAAATAGAACGCGTTGAACTCACTGCTTTCTTCCGGTGTCGCATCGATGAACCAACCGAAGCCGGCAGCATCGACATCGATCATGATCGTATCGATTTCACCCAAGCCGAGCGTGTCCCCTTCGAGGTCGTCGATCACGACATCGACTTCGCGTAGTTTTTGCAGCCCCGCTTCACTCAATCCAGCCTGCCGCCAGATGTTCAGCGATGCAGCGTAGAGCATCGCAACATCTTCCTCCGTCGCTTCGGAACCGAAACCTTCCGTCGGCGTACCGATCGCTTTGAGGGGGAAGAAAGTACCGTCTTCATTGCGAATCGTAATCGTTGTCGTTGCGGTTGAATTCACCACGGAAACCAGAATCAATCGATTCTCATCTTCAATGATGGAATTGTTGATCGCTTGCAGCAGGATCGAGCCGGACGTTTGCCCAGCGGGAATGATGATTCGATTGCTTTGTGCCGTGAAGTCTCGTCCAAGCTGGGCCGTCCCGCCGTACTCGAGCGCGACGACCGTATCAACGTTGACCGGAGACGAAAGTTCGGCGGTCAGTCGCGCGATACCTCCATCTTCGGTGATCGTGGCCAGATCGGATGTCAGCGTGACCGTCGGAGCATCATTGTCGATAATCGTGACGGTCAACGGATTTGTGTTCGCCGCAGTCGCGCCGGTGACTTCAAAGATCTGAACACTGAATTGTTCGCCGTCGTCGTCCAGCAAGTCGTCGACACTGTTGGCCGAAATGGCGCCGGTCAACGTCCCGGCGGAGATCACGATCTGAGCGGGAGCAATATAATCGGCGTTTCGGACCGCCGTGCTTGTTGCCGGAAACGCCAGATCAACGATGACATCGGTATCGGACAATGAGGACATCGTCGCCGTGAAGACGACGAATCCACCGACTTCGTCCATCGACGTCGCTGATTGGGTAAGGGTCACAACGGGAGGCGCGGTGCTGGAGCCAAGGATGTTGATCGTCCGCGATTGAACGCCCAACTCCGTCGCGCCACTGACACTGGCGATGGTGGCGATAATCGCTTCATCCAGTTCATCTTGGCTGTCGGTCAACGCTTCGATTGTCGCCGACGCACTGTTCTGACCGGCCGCGATCACCAATTGCAGAGGCGCGGTAAAGTCCGTTCCCCGCACCGCACTTCCCGTGGCGTAATCCAGTGTGACAACGACTTGCTGCGCCGCAGGTGCCGACAAGACAGCGGTTAATGTCGCCGACTGTCCTTCCGATAGAACCAGCGGTGTCGCTTGAAGCTGCACCGTTGGCAGCAGTGGATCATCGTCATCAAGCAGCGTGATCGTCTGCTGTTGTTGGCCGCTCTCCGTCGCCCCCGTTACCGTTTCGATGGAAACAACAATTGTCTCGGACACACCTTCGTCCAACGTGTCGGGAAGACTGGTGATCGTTGCCGACCCGCTGGTCTGACCCGCTGGAATCGTAAACTGCAGCGAGCCCAAGCTGTAATCCAAATTGCGTGTCGCTGTTCCACCCAGACCAAGGTTGACAACGACATTTTGGGGGACCGCCTGGGACAAGTTGACGCTAACCACCGAACTGTTGTTCGTTCCCGATTCGGTGATGGCGACGCGCGACGCCGACAAAGTGACCGTCGCATTGACGGGCGTTCCAAACTGGAAATTACCAAAATCGTTACCCGTCGCCGCCTCGCCATTCTGCAAATCGATCGCGTGGAAACCGGGAGCATTCGAAACGCCATTGGTGTGAATGCTGATACCTTCGGCCGCGTAAGCAATCACGTAATCGAAGTTGTTGTCGCCATCGAGATTGGCGACCGCAATCGATTTAGCCAACGCCGGTGAAAAGTTTGGAATGGGAGCCAGCGGTCGCGAGGGATCATCGCGGAATGTGCCGTTGCCATTGTTGAGCAACAGGCTTTCGCCCCCCTGTCGATTGGCGATCATGATATCGGGCAAACCATCGCGATCGGCATCGACGATCGCGATCGCTTCGGGGGCTGATCGACCTTTGCTGATCACGGAGGTTGACGTGCCGATACCAAATCCCCCAGCTCCATTGCCCGGCAAGACCCGAACAACATTCGTGGATGAATCGGTGACGATCAAGTCATCGTTTCCGTCACCATTGAGATCGGCGAGTTCAACATCCGTTGGCGCGACGAATCCCATAATGACAGGGCTCGGAACAAAGCTGCTGGAAGTGCGAGTGAAAATGGAGACCGTTCCCGACTCGTAATTCGCAACCGCCATGATTTGTCCACCGGTCGCCGTCTGTCCCATCGCCAAAGCGACAGGTTCGTCCCCCGACGGAAGCGTTTGCGAAGCGCTGAAGTTGCCGTTGCCATTGCTGATCAAAACGCGGACATCGTTGGATCGGTGATTGGCGACAACGATATCGGCGACGCCATCACCGTTCAGATCGCGAACCACCAAGTCCGAGGGTCCATTGCCGGTGCGAATGAATTGCGGAACAGCGGAACTGGAGAAACCGGTCGCGGCCCCCGCGAACAAATGCAGGCCGTTGGAGGTGTTGCCAGAAGAACTATTGAACGCTCCGGCCGACGCCACAACGATATCGGCGATTCCGTCGCCAGTGACATCCTGATCGGCGACGATCGCTTGCGGTCGAGAGTCGCTGGGCAAAGCGAGAGTGATTTCGGAATAACCATTCGCCCCATCGTTGATCAGCAGCGAGATGTTCGACGTGCGATCGGTCGATCTATCGTATTCATTGGCGACCAGAATATCGATGTCTCCATCGCTGTCGACATCCGCCGTCGTCACGAAACCGGCGTAATCCCCCGTCTCAACGACCATCGCTTGGGTTGTCGTCATCAGCGGGAAGGTCTGACGCCAACCCGATTGTTCGACTTCGCGAACAACGTAGTCGCCAGCCGTAAGGTTCTCGAACAAGTACGCACCGTTGGCGTCCGTCACCGTCGTTGGCTCGCCACCATCAAGCGTTCCGTTGTTGTTGAGATCGAGATAGATCGTCCAGCCGGGCAATGTTCCTTCGCCGGTATCACGCTGATTGTTGTCGTTTGCATCGTCGAACTTAACGCCGCTGATCGATGCCGTGCCACCAACACCGGTGACGGTCAGAATCAGGTTGATGGTCCCCGTGTCGGTCAGCCCTCCCTGATCCGTAACGGTGTAGGTGAACGTATCGGTTCCTTGATCACCGAATGATGTGTACTGAAGCTGCAGTGGATTCCCCGTCAGATTCAACTCACCACCAAGGGTTCCGCCCGAAACCCCCGTGATCTGAACGGTCTGGCCATCTTGCCCCGCCGTTTCACCAAGTCCGGCGGTGATGAACTCGCTTAAGTCGATTGTCGTCGTCGAGGTAATGGGAGGAACAACCAGTTCCAACGTCACATTGTCGGCGGTCGGCTGATCGTTCAGGTTCAGCAGATTGATTGTCACCAACGCGGGCTGGCTGTCCTCGACGCCATCGGTCATCACATATGAAAAACGATCCGCGGCCACACCGAACAGGTTTGCCGGAGGGGTGTAAGTGAATGTTCCGTTGGCGTTGGGCTGCAACGTTCCCAGCGTCTGAGTGGTATCGAAACGAGCCACCTGCTTCGTGCCCGCCAGAACCGAATCATTGGCCAACAGAGCGGTGTCGTTACTGAAGGTCGTCGGCGTGTCTTCATTCAGTTCAATCGTATCGGGATTGGCCGTGGGAACGGCGGCGTCGAGGATATCGACCGTGATGATGACACTCCCCTGGGCTCCATCATTGTCTGAGAAGACGACTTCGATGGTGTCGACATCATCGCCATCGGCATCGGGCTGGTACAGCAGATTATTGCCGGTTGCAAATGAGACCGTGCCGTCAACCGCTTCGGCGGACAAGATCGTGATACCTCGCTCTTCATTGTCGGGCTGTTGGTTCAAGAACGAACGATACGGTATGCCGAGCGTGCTGTCCCGCCGAACAGAAACCGTGATCGGATTGCCGGTGGGGGGATCGTTGACGGAGCCGATGGCGACCGTGACCCGACCGGTTGCAATGTCGACCCCGTTGGTGATTTGATAGGTGAACGTGTCGTTGCCGTAGTAATCCGCAAACGGTTCATAGAAGACCTGACCATTTTCCAGCCGAGCCAATCCATTGGCGGCGACTCCCACCGATTGCACCGTCAACGTGCCATCATCGGGAAGATCATTTGCCAAAACGTCGATCATCACTTCGTCCGCGTCTTCTTGGATCGTCAGCGTATCCAACACCGCGGTGATCACTGGTTCGGCCTCGATCACAAATTTTCCGACGACAAGTCCAGGACGATCATCGCCGTTCTCGCCGGGATCATCCGTCAAGTCGATCACAATCATCTCGGACGTCAGCGCCAAGTCCGCCGTTTCCGAAGCACCATACAACGAGATCTCCGATCCGATCGGATTGTCGGGCAGATCAAGGGTAAACGTCACGTTGTCCTGAGCGCGGACCGCTTCCAGTTGAATGCTGAAGGCCTCCACATTCGTGCCATCAAACCCTTCCTCGCCTCTCAATCCTCCAGCAGCGGCTGGTCCAACGGCTCCCACTTCGTTAAAGGTCTCGACATTCCCGGGATTGTACGCACCCGATCGAACGTCGTTGTAAACGATGCGATCGTTGAGCGTCGAACTGCGATAGTCGACGTTGTAGAGCAAGGCGTTGGGATTGATCTGCGTCCCGTCCACATTGCTGAACACGGGTACTTCGAACACGCTGCCGGTAACGGTCGCTCCGGTGAGCGACGACGTATCGACAATCAGATTCGGAATATCGGTGAATGAATCGGTCTCGCCGACGAAGCGAATCACATACTGAAACGGTCCCTGTTCATCCTGCTGATTCGTGCTGTTGGCTGAACGCGTGAGCTGACTGACCGATACCGAGTTGGGGCCGCGTCCAAGTCCTTGCTCGATCGCGTTCTTGATGGCGACCTCGGGACGATTCGTCAGGGTCGGAACGGTGGAGTCCGCACTGAATGTCGGGATATCAACCGTCACATTCGGCGCGTTGTCAAACGACAGCCGCAACGAGCCCGATGATACGTTTTCAAGTTCTTCAGATAATTCAAGAATCTGCGTTTCGCTGAGCACGGGCCGAAACGCGTCGATGCCGGTCGCCAAAATATCGACGTACAACGAGAAGACACCGAATTGATTGAACGCGTCGCGCAAATCGTTGTACTTCACTTCCAGATCGAATCGCTCTCCGACGACGACTTCAAAGTTTCGCGTGCCGGGCTCCAAGATCGAAACGCCATCCTGGGTGACGTCCAGCTCCAGCGAAAGCATCGGATCAAGCTCTCCCTCTCCACGGGTCAAGCGGTTGATCACAACCAACGCATCCAAAGGGGTCAACGACCCGTCCGCATTGACATCGGTAAAATGCTCCGCCGCGAGGTTGCCTGGATTCAGCTCCCCGGCACCCTGCTTGGCGATTTCGTTCAAAACGATCAGCGCATCGGTCGGCGTGATCTTAAAGTCCGCGTTGACATCTTCCGCCGCCAAATAGTTGTGGTGCGAACGCAAGGGCGTGGCGACCAAATCGCCGGCAAGCAATTGCCGAGTCTCCAGCGATTCGCTCATCAGCCTGCGGACTTGTCGATGTTTGAAACTTCGAGATGCCTTTGACTTACGAGTCTTCAGTTGACGAACCATTTTTCCAAAATGCTTGATCGACATAACGTCTGTTGCCTGTCTGATAAGTTCACTATTCGCAGTGGTTTTGAAGTACCAACTCCCTAACTTAATCAGACATTTTGATTAAAGCATCGAATTTGCCGGAAAAATCATCCATCCGCGAAAAACGGCATCACGCTTGCATACTTATTGACAAAATGCTTGACATTACAATGCAGGCGAGTTCCACTTCGGAATGCCTGATTTTGCCTTCTGACGCTCGAAAGCCACGTGGAAAGGTCGCGTCGGCGACATCGGAGCGTCTTCATTGACCATCAGCGGACGGGACGACTTCCACCAAGCGTCGTAGGCTTGCCGCATTTCCGAGACCACCTCGGGATGCTTGTCGATGACATTCGTCGTCTGGGATGGGTCGGATTGCATATCAAACAGGGCATCGGGACCGACCCAGCGGAAGCGTTGGTTACGAACCGAAAAAAGCTTCCACTGCCATGCATCGGGGTCCTCTCCCGTCCCCCATCTTCCCCTGTGGCTGAACAGGTATCGGTCTTGCCAGTCGGCTTGCGGGTCCTCAATCAAAGGCAACAAACTTCGCCCTTCAACCTGACCTTCGGGGAGGTTCCCTCCAACAAGATCGACCAAAGTCGGAAAGACGTCAATGTGCGCGGCAATCCGATCAACGTCCCGCCCAGCTTCGACGTGCCCAGGCCAGCGAACAAAGAAGGGAACACGCACTCCTCCCTCATCGACGCTCCCTTTGAGTCCCTTCATGTCCGCATTGTATGGAAACATCTTTGTTCCGTCGGGAAGCGTTCCCATCGGTTTGCCGAGTCGCCCCGACCCGCCTCCGGTCATGCCGTTGTCGCTCATGAAGATCAGGAAGGTGTTCTGACCCAATTGCCATTGATCAAGCTTGTCGAGAAGCTTGCCGACGTTCTCGTCGATGTTCTCAATCATGCCATAGAAACCAGCCTGTTCTTTCGTAAAACCCAAGTCCGTGAAACGCTTTTCATTCTCCGGCGGAGCGATGAACGGACCGTGCGGCGCATTGGTGGCGATGTAGGCGAAGAACGGCTGATTCTTCTCCTTCTGCTGCCGAATCCAGCCTAGCGCCGCGGCAAAAAACAAGTCCGTGCAATAGCCCTCGGTCTGAACAAACTCTCCGTTGTGCCGCAGAACCGGGTTGAAGTATTTGTTGCCAGGCGCGTCGGCGCAACTGCAGTTGTAGGCTTGCCCAATGCCTCCCGCCCCATGAATGAAGGCTTCGTCGAATCCGCGCGATTGGGGCTGATAAGGATCTTCATCTCCCAGATGCCATTTGCCAAAAATCCCCGAACGGTATCCTTGCTTGCCGAGCACCTGTGGGAGCGTCGTCGCGTCAAGCGTCATCCGCTCGCGTTCAAGGATCGTATGGGTGATGCCGTTGCGCATCGGATGCCGACCGGTCATCAAAGCACTTCGCGTTGGTGAGCATGTCGGCGAAACGAGCATCCGCGTGAAGCGAGTGCTTTGATCATACAGATCGTCCAAGTGGGGTGTCTTGATCCATGGATGCCCATGTCGACCGATCGGTCCGTACCCTTGATCGTCGGTCATAATCAAAATGATGTTGGGTGGATTGGCGGGGTCGGCGTTCAGAGGTTTTGCATCGAGCGCTCGCGTCGAGAACGCCAAGGAAACAACAAAAGCAATGACCGTCACACAAAGTTGCGACGGACGAGGAAATTCTCGGCGGCAAGACATCGCGTCCTGTTGATGCGTCGACTTGAGATAGTTCTGTAGCATAATGAAACCTCTTTTTTGAATAGCGTACGAATGCTGCGATCGTTTTCCCCAATCGATAGATCCGCCGCGAGAGGAACCGATATTCTGCGATCTCGGCACCTCAAGCGCAGCGAGCAAACGACCATTCGATCCGCTAACAGCATGGAAGGGAACTCGATTCCCAGCGATAGTCTCTTCTCCGTGACGCCCAAAGTCAAATCACGGCGTCGGAATACATGCTCAGCCAAAGCATTTACGCTTCGCCTTTCCACACGGACTTCCGCGTCGGAACCCATTGCCGAAGTGATCTTGAACGCCGATGTCACGTTTTTGAGCACAATTCGTTCAACGGCCGGGCGGCGCAGGATTCGAGCTCTCCAGATGCCATCGAGCCTGACGGCGATGATTTCGTTGCGATAGACGCTTCATTTCTCCCAGCCATGCGTTCTTCGAAGCCGCCATTAAGCTGGGATCATAGCGGCGCTAGAATTGCAAACTGAGACTGCGGTGACCGGCCGTGCCGCCAACGCAATCCTTTCGCCTTTGGGCTCAACGCGACGTTATGCTTCTTCCCTGTCTGGCCCAAGAATGAATTGCTTCCCGTCGATCTCGACGTACCAGCATTGGTTGGACCTACGAAACGATGGTCTACGCAGCCCGGACATGATTAACCCTCCGCTTGGCGTAATAAAAGACAAGCCAGCAAGGTGAAAGGTCTTGTTGGTGGCCCCGCCGGGCAGTGTGGAGCTGCTCGGGATTTCACTTTCGCACAGGAGGGAGTTTCCCGCACAAATTCCCTGCATTGTTGGAAGGAATTGACGTAAGCCGAATACACCCCAGAGGATTCGCGACCAACAATTAATACGTTAACGAACAGCGAAAGTACGTGCCTGGAGGGGCAATCGGAGGGGCAATCATGTGCTATCCTGGATACTCAGCAAGCAGAATTATTGCAGTTGTTTAGTACTTTAGATGAAACGGCAAAGTCCAGTCTCATAGCTGTGGCTCGTAGTCTCGCCGATGCAAGATCCTCTTTTGAGTCGAGGCTTGGCGATTAGCATCGCGAAGCTTCTTCCACCGCCCAGAATCGATGGAAGGCCGTTGATCTCCGATGTTGCTGAATCAGACGTAGCTTTCAATCTTCGGCAACGGAGCTTGAAGACCTTGTTAAACGGTGATCGCCCTTTATCGACGCGCAATAGCGCTAGGTGGTCGTATGAACCGCGAACTCCCCACGTACGGAATCTAGTTGTTTTGCCTATCGCTAGGTTGGCATTATTGGCGGCAGCGTCCGCTTAAAGCTTTCGCTACGAGTGTTGCTACTTGCGTTTGAAACATAACGGAAGGCAA